>CAYROO010000035.1:0-1057 GCA_964425915.1 uncultured Polycyclovorans sp. | reverse complement strand
TGAGGTGAGCCCGCGGCGAATTCGTGACCTGCCGATCTTTGAGGTATCGGTCGAGGTCGTCGTGCCGCGCCTACGGTTGGCCTGCCCTGAATGCGGCCCGAAGCTGGAGCAGCTGGACTGGCTGCCCCCGTATGCCCGGGTGACCCAGCGTCTGGCCGAAGCGGTGGCGCGACTCTGCTCGGTGGCGTCGATCCTCCATGTGGCCCGCTACTTCGGCCTGGACTGGAAGACCGTCAAGGCGATCGACTGTGCGGCCCTGGAGCGCAAGCTGGGCCCAGTGGACCTGTCCGGCGTCGAGATCTTGGGCATGGACGAGTTTGCAATCCAGAAGGGGCATCGCTACGCCACAGTCATCGTCGAGCCCAGCTGCAAGCGCGTGCTGTGGGTCGGTCGCGGACGGGGCCGCGAGGTCATCCGTCCTTTCTTCGATCTGCTCGGCCCCGAGGGCTGCGCCCGGATCAAGGCCGTGGTGATGGATATGAACGCCGGCTATGCCGAGGAAGTCCGTGCACGCTGCCCGCAGGCCGAAGTCGTCTACGATCTGTTTCACGTGGTCGCCAAGTACGGGCGCGAGGTCATCGACCGGGTTCGGGTCGATCAGGCCAACGCGCTGCGCCACGACAAGCCTCACCGCCGGGTGATCAAGAACTCACGCTGGCTGCTGCTGCGAAACGCGCAGTCCCTGCAGCCCGAAGGTCGGGTGGCGCTCAAGGAACTGCTGCAGGCCAACCGTCCCTTGTCCGTCGTCTATCTGATGCGCGACGAACTCAAGGCGCTCTGGCACTACCGCTACGTCGCCTCCGCCGAGAAGCTCTGGCGCCAGTGGTATCACCGCGCCGTGCGATCGCGCATCGATCCCCTCAAACGCTTCGCCCGACGATTGAAACCCTACATCGCTGGCATCCTGGCCCACTGTCGTTATCCCCTCGGAACCAACCTCATCGAAGGAATCAACAACAAAATCAAGGTGATCAAACGCATGGCCTACGGCTTCCGTGACGACCACTACTTCTTCCTCAAAATCCGGGCTGCCTTCCCCGGAATTGGGTGAAGAACC
>CAYROO010000034.1:0-1151 GCA_964425915.1 uncultured Polycyclovorans sp. | reverse complement strand
GGAAACTCTGCACAGGTTCCACCTGAGCTATCCGAAGCTGAGTTTGGTGCGAGGCGCGTCCGCGCAGCCGGTGGTTGCTGTCTTGTTTTGATCGTTATTGGTGCGATCCGGAGTCGAATTCCGGACGATGCCGACACCTATCCTGTGGCGAGCAGGCGATGTCGCGCCATCCAGAGATTCACGCAGGCAAAGAGCGTGTGCAGGTGGGCCGTGTTCTTCTCCAAACCACGGTAGCGAACCCGGGTGTAGCCGAATTGCCGTTTGAGCACCCGGAACGGGTGCTCAACCTTGGCACGCAGGCTCGCCAGCAGGCGGTTAGCCTGCGCCTGATCGTGTGGCAGGTCCTGCTGGGGCTTGCGCACGAAGGGCATGGCGTACAGCGGCTGGCCTTCCTCGCGCGGGGCGTCCAGGCTCCGGGTCTTGCTGGTGTAGCCGCGATCACCCAGCACGATCTGCTCGTCGCCGTGCAGCAACTGATCCAGGGCCTTGGCGTCGCCCAGCTTGGCGGTGCTCCCCACCACGGTGTGCACCAGCCCGGAATCGGCGTCAGCGCCGATGTGGGCCTTCATGCCGAAGTACCACTGCTGGCCTTTCTTCGTCTGGCTCATGTCCGGATCGCGCTTGCGGTCTCGGTTCTTGGTCGAAGGCGCCGCCGCGATCAGGGTGGCGTCCACGATGGTGCCGGAACGCAGCAGCAGGCCCTTCTCCGCCAGCAGGGCGGTCACTTCATCAAACAGGCTTTGCGCCAGATGATGCGCCTCCAGCAGATGCCGGAACCGCAGAATGGTGCTTTCGTCCGGCAGTCGCGATTCCCCCGCGTCCAGCCCGGCAAAGCCGCGCAGCAGCGGCACGTCGTGCAGCGCTTCTTCCATCGCCGGGTCGGAATAGCCAAACCACTGCTGCATCAGGTGAATCCGCAGCATCGTCGCCAGCGGATACGGCTGCGTGCCGTTGCCGGCCACCGGGTAGTGCGGCGCGATCCGCGCCATCAACCGCTCCCACGGCACCACCTGCTCCATCTCGGCCAGAAACGCTTGCTTGCGCGTCACCTTGCTCGAACGCGCAAATCCACCTTCCGCCAGACTCATCTGTTTCATCGCTTCCCTCCGCCGGCACTATGACTCAGAGAAGAGAACCTGTGCAGAGTTTCC
>CAYROO010000033.1:0-1169 GCA_964425915.1 uncultured Polycyclovorans sp. | reverse complement strand
CGACGGCTGGCTGGCGGCATTGCTCCCCACTCATCTCTGTACTTTGAGGAGGGTGATCAGGTTCAAGGAAATTCCTACAGTCCTCACGGATGGATCGGCGTGCAAACGCAGCGATTCGCCATCGGCAAATGCTCATCGGAGGGGATGAACGCATGTTCCTGAGGAACGCTTGGTACTGCGCAGGGTGGGACGAGGATGTGACACAGGGCAAAGATGCTCTCGTCACTCGAAAAATTGCCGGCCAGAGGCTGGTGCTCTACAGAATCCCGAGTGGCAGGCTGATCGCCTTGGCCGATCGATGCCCACACCGCCGCGCGGCACTCTCGCTCGGCCGCAAGGAAGGGGATTTCCTGCGTTGCATGTACCACGGCATGAAGTTCGCTCCGGATGGGACCTGCGTGGAGGTGCCCGGACAGTCCACGATCCCGGACCGCGCCTGTGTGCGAACTTATCCCGTGATCGAGAAGGACAATTGGATCTGGGTCTGGATGGGTGATCCGGAGAAGGCCGACCCCGGTCTGGTCTGTTCGGCGGTCGGCCCCGGAAATCCGGACTGGATCATCAAGACTTCCCAGATGCACATCCAGACCAATTACCGGCTCGAGATCGCCAATCTGGCCGATCTGAGCCACGTCGCCTGGGTGCATGACAAGACGGTTGGCGGCAGCATCAAGTTCAGTGAGATGAAGCCCCGGTTCACGCTCACGCCGCGGGGCTTGAACACCACGACCTGGGTCCGGTCGGTACCGGTGACGGCGGCCGCCTCGCACCTGTTCCCCGATGGCACGCTCTTCGACATCGACATGGAGATCCAGCATACGGTGCCATGCAACTGGATCATGAACTTCAGGTTGCATCTGGCCGGAACGGAGATGAACGACTTTTCCAACGGTCAGCCGGTGCTCGATACCTGGACCTGCCAGTCCGTTACCCCTTGTGATGAGGACTCGGTGGACTACTACTATTCCTGGGGTGTCCGGAAGGATCAGTACGTGCCCGGGCTCAGCGAGATGCTGCGCGATACGCTGGATGTGGCCTTCAAGGAGGACGCTGCAGTGCTCGAAGCCCAGCATCTGCGAATGAAGGAGTCGGCAAACGAACCCATGATCGATCTTGCCCTCGATGCCGGGCCAGGCAAGATGTTGTGGGTGCTCGATTCGCTCCTGAAA
>CAYROO010000032.1:0-1185 GCA_964425915.1 uncultured Polycyclovorans sp. | reverse complement strand
TACTCAACATGCGACGTCGAAATCGTGATGCCGCGCGCCTTCTCTTCAGGCGCCTTGTCGATCGCGTCATACGCCGAAAACGTCGCGCCGCCCGTCTCGGCAAGCACCTTCGTGATCGCCGCCGTCAGCGTCGTCTTTCCGTGGTCAACATGACCAATCGTTCCGATATTGCAGTGCGGCTTGTTGCGCGCAAATTTCTCTTTAGCCATCGGCTCACGTCACCTTCAGTTGATCGATCAGTCCATAGCCGCCGGGAGACCCGGCCCGTCGAACTCTTCCACTTTTCTTCGCCGCCACGACATCGGCGCCGAAAACTCTGGAGCGGGTGAAGGGAATCGAACCCTCGTCGTAAGCTTGGAAGGCTTCTGCTCTACCATTGAGCTACACCCGCCCGAATTCCTGATGCCCTTTTCAAGGCCGCTCCTGTCCCGCTTGAGGCGCTTCGGGGTCTGCCTGTCACGGCGCTCTACCCTCAGAGCCGGCGCGCGAGCCGCGCCACATCTATATATCGTCGGTGGTGGAGGGGGTTGGATTCGAACCAACGTAGGCATAGCCAGCGGATTTACAGTCCGCCCCCTTTAGCCACTCGGGCACCCCTCCGTTCTCCGACGAGATATGTCCGATGCTAATTCTCTTGAAATCCCAATGAGTTCGCGCGTTTCTTTCGAGCACCGCCAGCTTGCGCCCGGGCGGCTTTATTGAGCTTTGCCGGGCCTGTGTCAACAGAAATCCCGCAGAAAAGCTGGCTTGACCGTTGAGTTATCCCGCTTGGCAAATGCTGAAACGCCCCCGCAGCGTCTTCTGTCCAGCTTTTCAGCCAACCGAAGGCACTGATGCGAGAGGCGATTGCATGAGCCTGAGTGGCGCAATATAAGCGCGCCTATGAGCAGGCGCAAGCAATCCCCGAAGCAAAATCGGCACGATTCGACCTCCCGGAGGCCGCGCGAGGGCGATTCTCATCGCCCGGACCGCCCTGGGCCCCCGAAAAGGCGCCAGAGAGGCGGGTCTCAGGGCCCCTCCCAGGAGGAAAACTGGCTCTATGGCTTCCACGCCGTTCTGGCCGCGCTGGAAAATCCGGCCCGGACGCCAAAACGCCTGCTCCTGACGAAAAACGCCAGCGCCGAGCTGCACCGCCAGGGCCGGGCCGCCCTGCCGCTGACGCCCGAACCGGCCTCGGGCGAGGAA
>CAYROO010000031.1:0-1198 GCA_964425915.1 uncultured Polycyclovorans sp. | reverse complement strand
AGTCGACGATCTTCGTCACCACGCCGGCGCCGACCGTGCGGCCACCTTCACGGATCGCAAAGCGAACGCCTTCTTCCATCGCGATCGGGTTGATCAGCTCAACCTTCATCTGAACGTTGTCGCCAGGCATCACCATCTCGGCTTCAATCTCCACCGCGCCCGTCACGTCCGTCGTACGGAAGTAAAACTGCGGGCGGTAGCCCTTGAAGAACGGGGTGTGACGACCACCCTCTTCCTTCGTCAGGATGTACACCTCGCCTTCAAACTTGGCGTGCGGCTTGATCGAGCCCGGCTTGCACAGCACCTGACCACGCTCGATGTCTTCCTTCTTGGTACCACGAAGCAGAAGACCCACGTTGTCGCCCGCCTGCCCCTGATCCAGCAGCTTGCGGAACATTTCAACGCCCGTCACGATGGTCTTGGCGGTGTCGCGAATGCCGACAATCTCGACTTCCTCGCCCACCTTCACCACGCCACGCTCGATACGGCCAGTCGCCACCGTGCCGCGGCCCGAGATGGAGAACACGTCTTCCACCGGCAGCAGGAACGGCTTGTCCGTTTCACGCTGCGGCTCGGGAATCCAGGTGTCCAGCGCGTTGTACAGCTCTTCCAGCTTGCCAATCCACTCGGCATCGCCCTGGATGGCCTTCATCGCGGAACCACGGATCACCGGGGTGTTGTCCGCATCAAAGCCGTACTTGCCCAGCAGGTCACGCACTTCCATCTCAACCAGGTCGAGAAGCTCAGCGTCGTCCACCAGGTCGCACTTGTTCAGCCACACCACAATCTTGGGCACGTTCACCTGCTTGGCCAGCAGCACGTGCTCACGGGTCTGCGGCATCGGACCGTCAGACGCCGACACCACCAGAATCGCGCCGTCCATCTGCGCCGCACCGGTGATCATGTTCTTGACATAGTCCGCGTGCCCCGGGCAATCCACGTGCGCGTAGTGACGCGCTTCCGTTTCATACTCAACGTGCGAGGTCGCAATCGTCAGAATCTTGGTCGAGTCACGACGACCCTGCGATTCAGACGCCTTCGCCACTTCGTCGTACGCCACATACTTGGTGTTGCCGTACTTGTCAGCGCTCACCTTCGTCAGCGCCGCCGTCGTCGTCGTCTTGCCGTGGTCAACGTGGCCAATCGTTCCAACGTTCACGTGCGGCTTCGTACGCTCAAACTTTTCCTTTGCCATTGC
>CAYROO010000030.1:0-1247 GCA_964425915.1 uncultured Polycyclovorans sp. | reverse complement strand
TGGACCGGCCAGAGTTCTGTAGACAATCAGTTGCCGCTTAGCGCGTAGCGCTTTTCAAACTCTACCGGTGAGAGGCCGCCAGCGGAACCATGGCGGCGTACCGGGTTGTAGAACATCTCGATGTAGTCGAAGACGTCGGAGGCCGCTGCCGCCCGGGATGGATAGATCCGACGCTTGATCCGTTCCTTCTTGAGGGCGCTGAAGAAGCTCTCGGCGACTGCGTTGTCGTGACAGTTTCCACGTCGGCTCATACTCGTTTGCATGCGGTGGGCCTTGAGGAAAGACTGCCAGTCGCTGCTCGTGAACTGGCATCCCTGGTCGGAGTGAACGAGCAAACCGGGCCCTGGCTTGCGTCGCCAGACCGCCGCCAACAGGGCTTGCAGGACCAGGTCACTGGTCATGGTCGACTGTGTCGCCCAGCCGACGATCTGTCGCGAGTACAGGTCCATGACTGCCGCAAGGAACAGCCAGCCCTCGTAGGTGCGGATGTAGGTGATGTCTGTAACCCAGACCGCGTTTGGGGCCTGCGGTGCAAACTCGCGATTCAGGACGTTGCCGACCACGCCAATGGGGCCGCCTCGATAGCGTGGCTTGCTGCCGTAGCCGACCTGGGCGCGCAGGCCCTCGGCCTTCATCAACCGAAAGACTCGATGCCGGCTGCAGGTCTCGCCGGCTTCGCGCAGGTCGAGCGCCACCTTGCGGTAGCCATACACGCCGCCACTGGCCAGCCAATGGTGTTTGGCCAGGCCCAGCAGGCGCTGGTCCTCATGGGCTCGGTCGCTCACCGGTGCTCGCAGCCAGGCGTAGTACCCGCTTCGATGCACGCCCAGCACCCGACACATCGCGCACAACCGAAATTCTCGGATGTGCGCCCGCATGAACGCGTACTTCGCCTTCACCCCTTGGCAAAGTACGCGGCGGCTTTTTTTAGGATGTCACGCTCTTCGGTCACCCGCTTGAGCTCGGCCCGCAGTCGTCGCAGCTCCGCTGAGTCACTGGTTGCGGCCGGTGCCGCTTCCCCACTTGATAGAGCCGCCTTCCTCGCGGACTGCACCCACCCGTACAGCGTGTGCTTGGGAATCCCGATCCGGGCAGCCACGTCCACCACCGTGAACCCCCGATCCACCACCTGCTTCACCGCCTGACTCTTGAACTCATCCGTGTACTGTCGATTGACGCTCATAAACACCTCGGTCATTGCCATCAATTATGGCCCCTGAGTTGTCTACAAAAGCCTGGCCGGTCCA
>CAYROO010000029.1:0-1714 GCA_964425915.1 uncultured Polycyclovorans sp. | reverse complement strand
CGCGGACCAGGTCACGGCGCTGCTCACCTACCGCGACCTGCTGGTGAAATGGAACCGCGCCTATAACCTCACCGCGGTGCGCGACCCGGGCGAGATGATCCAGCGCCATCTGCTGGACTCGCTGTCGGTGCTGGCGCACCTGGACGACCGCGACACCCTGGACGTGGGCACCGGCGCCGGCCTGCCCGGCATCCCGCTGGCCATCGCCCGACCGGATCTGCGGTTCGTGCTGCTCGACAGCAACGGCAAGAAAACCCGCTTCGTGCGCCACGCCCGCCGGGAATTGGGGCTTTCCAACGTGGAGGTTGTGAACACCCGCGTGGAACAGTACCGTAATGCTCCATCGCAGATCATCAGCCGGGCGTTCGCCGCCCTGCCGGACATGCTGCAGGCCCTGGCCCCCCTGATCACCGACGGCAGCCGCGTTCTCGCCATGAAAGCGGCCGCCGCCGACCAGGAACTGGCCGGCCTGCCCGCCGGCTGGCGGGCCCGGGTGGCGCCTCTGTCGGTCCCCGGACTGGCGGAGGCCCGCGTGCTGGTGATCGCCAGCCGGGCCGGATCGCACGTGCCGGAATAAGGAGACCGCAGTGACCACCGTTTTTGCCATTGCCAACCAGAAAGGTGGAGTGGGCAAGACCACCAGCAGCGTCAATCTGGCCGCTTCCCTGGCGGCGACGCGCAAGAAGGTGTTGCTGGTGGACATTGATCCACAGGGTAATGCCACCAGCGGCGCCGGTGTGGATAAGTACGAGCCGGAGTACACCATCCACGACGTGCTGATGGGCGAAGTGAACGTGGAAGAGGCGGTGGTCGACACCCCCAAGGATTCCGGCTTCGACCTGATCGCCGCCAACGGCGACCTGACCGCCGCGGAAGTGCAGCTGCTGGACATGAAGATGCGTGAATTCCGCCTGCGCAACGCGCTGGCCCGCATCCGTGCCAATTATGACTACATCATTGTCGACTGCCCGCCGTCGCTGAATATGCTTACCGTCAACGCCCTCACCGCGGCGGATTCGGTGATCGTGCCGATCCAATGCGAGTACTACGCGCTGGAAGGGCTGACCTCGCTGATGAACACCATCGAGAAGATCCGCACGGTGCTCAATCCCAAGCTGCACATCGGCGGCCTGCTGCGCACCATGTACGACCCGCGCAACAGCCTGTCCAACGACGTTTCCAACCAGCTGATCAGCCACTTCGGCGACAAGGTCTACCGCACCATTATTCCGCGCAACGTACGGCTGGCGGAAGCGCCCAGCCACGGCGCGCCGGTGATCACCTACGACCCCAAGTCCCGGGGCGCGGTCAGCTACCTGGCGCTGGCGGGCGAAATCCTGCGGCGCGAACAGGCCATGCAAAACGCCAAGGCCTCTCCGCAAACTCCGCAATCCCAGGCATGAGGTAGAGGCACCGACTATGGCGGCAAAGCGTAAACGCGGTCTCAGCAAGGGGCTCGACGCCCTGCTCAGCAGCAACGAGGCGTATCAGCGCCAGCCCGAGGAAGTCAGCGTCGACGGTGACGGCGAAGCGACCGAGCAGCAGGCCCAGCGCCCGCCCCGCGACGGCGACTTGCGCCACCTGCCGGTGGAGCTGATGCAGCGCGGCCGCTACCAGCCGCGCAAGGACATGTCCGCCGACGCCCTGGAAGAGCTGGCCGAATCAATCCGTGCCCAGGGCGTGATGCAGCCCATCGTGGTGCGCCCGCTGGGTG
>CAYROO010000028.1:0-2601 GCA_964425915.1 uncultured Polycyclovorans sp. | reverse complement strand
TACTCGCTGGTCACGCAGCAGCCGCTGGGCGGCAAGGCCCAGTTCGGCGGTCAGCGTTTCGGGGAGATGGAAGTGTGGGCGTTGGAAGCCTACGGCGCGGCCTACACGCTGCAGGAAATGCTGACGGTGAAGTCCGACGACACCACCGGCCGTACCCGCATGTACAAGTCCATCGTCGATGGCGATCACCGCATGCACGCCGGCATGCCCGAGTCGTTCAACGTTTTGGTCAAGGAAATCCGCTCGATCGGTCTCAACATCGAGCTGGAACAGAACGACTGAACCACGACCGCACGACGAATTCTGGAGTCTGAAGCATGAAAGAACTGTTCAATCTGCTGCGTGGTCCCGCCGATGAGGCGGAAGACTTTGACGCCATCAAGATCGGCCTGTCCTCCCCGGAGACGGTGCGGTCCTGGTCCTTCGGCGAGGTCAAGAAACCGGAGACCATCAACTACCGCACCTTCAAGCCTGAGCGTGACGGCCTGTTCTGCGCCAAGATCTTCGGCCCGATCAAGGACTACGAGTGCCTCTGCGGCAAGTACAAGCGCCTCAAGCACCGCGGTGTGGTTTGCGAGAAGTGCGGCGTCGAGGTCACCGTCGCCAAGGTGCGTCGCGAGCGCATGGGCCACATCGATCTGGCCAGCCCGGTCGCCCACATCTGGTTCCTGAAGTCACTGCCGAGCCGTATCGGTCTGCTGCTGGACATGCCGCTGCGCGCCATCGAGCGGGTGCTGTACTTCGAAGCCCACATCGTCGTCGACCCCGGCATGACCCCGCTGGAACGCGGCATGCTGCTGACCGAAGAGGACTACCTCAATGCGGTCGAGCAGTACGGCGACGAGTTCGACGCCCGCATGGGCGCCGAGGCGGTGCATGACCTGCTGAAAAGCATCGACCTGCAGTCGGAAGCCAACCGGCTGCGCGAAGAGCTGGCCGGCACCACCTCCGAAACCAAGATCAAGAAGCTCGGCAAGCGCCTCAAGCTGATCGAGTACTTCATCGCCTCCAACAACCGTCCCGAGTGGATGGTGATGACGGTGTTGCCGGTGCTGCCGCCGGACCTGCGCCCGCTGGTGCCGCTGGACGGCGGCCGCTTCGCCACCTCCGACCTGAACGACCTGTACCGCCGGGTGATCAACCGCAACAACCGCCTCAAGCGGCTGCTGGAACTGACCGCCCCGGACATCATCGTGCGCAATGAAAAGCGCATGCTGCAGGAGTCGGTGGACGCGCTGATCGATAACGGCCGTCGCGGCCGTGCCATCACCGGCACCAACAAGCGGCCGCTGAAGTCGCTGTCCGACATGATCAAGGGTAAGCAGGGCCGGTTCCGTCAGAACCTGCTCGGCAAGCGTGTCGACTACTCCGGCCGCTCGGTCATCGTGGTCGGCCCGACGCTGAAGCTGCATCAGTGCGGTCTGCCCAAGAAGATGGCGCTGGAGCTGTTCAAGCCCTTCGTGTTTTCGCTGCTGCAGCGCAAGGGCCTGGCCACCACCATCAAGGCGGCCAAGAAGCTGGTCGAGCGTGAGGAAGCCGAAGTCTGGGATTGCCTGGAAGAGTGCATCAAGGAACACCCGGTGCTGCTCAATCGCGCCCCGACCCTGCACCGTCTCGGCATCCAGGCCTTCGAACCGACCCTGATCGAAGGCAAGGCCATCAACCTGCACCCCTTGGTGTGCACCGCCTTCAACGCCGACTTCGACGGCGACCAGATGGCCGTGCACGTGCCGCTGAGCCTGGAAGCCCAGCTGGAAGCGCGCGTGCTGATGATGGCCTCCAACAACATCCTGTCGCCGGCCTCTGGTGACCCCATCATCGTGCCGTCGCAGGACGTGGTGCTCGGGCTCTATTGGATGTCGCGTGAGCGCGTCAACGCCCCCGGTGAAGGGATGACCTTCGCCGATGTCGCCGAAGTGCACCGTGCCTATGAAAATGGCATTGCCCACCTGCACGCGCGCATCAAGGTGCGGCTGCGGGACTTCGAAGAGGAAAGCGGCGAAGAGGTGTTCCGCCTGACCGACACCACGGTCGGCCGTGCGCTGCTGTCCGAGATCCTGCCGGACGGTATTCCGTTCGCCGTGATCAACAAGACGCTGACCAAGAAGGAAGTGTCGCGCGTCATCAACTACGTGTACCGCAAGGCCGGGACCAAGGACACCGTGGTGTTCGCCGACCAGCTGATGTACACCGGTTTCCGCATGTCCACCCGGGCCGGCATCAGCTTCTGCCTTGACGACATCATGGTGCCGGAAGAAAAGCCGGCCCTGCTGGCGGCCGCCCAGGCCAAGGTCAAGGAAATCGACGACGAGTACAGCGCCGGTCTGACCACCCAGGGCGAACGCTACAACCGCGTGGTTGACATCTGGTCACGCGCCAATGACGACATCTCCAAGGCGATGATGGCGAAGATCGGCTCCGAGCCGGTCATCGACCGCGAAGGCAAGGAAGTGCGCCAGCCCTCGTTCAACAGCGTGTTCATGATGGCGGACTCCGGCGCCCGTGGTAGCGCCGCCCAGATCCGTCAGCTGGCCGGCATGCGCGGTCTGATGGCCAAGCCGGACGGCTCGATCATCGAAACGCCGATCACCGCCAACTTCC
>CAYROO010000027.1:0-2821 GCA_964425915.1 uncultured Polycyclovorans sp. | reverse complement strand
CGGTGCCCACTGGGTCAGAAAGCGGCCCAAATAGGCCATCGGCAGCATGCCGTGCGCGAACACGTCCGGCATGCCAGAGGCCTTGGCAAAGGCGATGTCGGTGTGGATCGGGTTGTGGTCACCCGAGGCGCCGGCGAACAGTGCCAGCGTCGCGCGCGTGATGGGCGGAAGCTCGAGTGGCGGAAGCGCCTGGCCGACCTTGACCTGGTCACGAGTGGGGGCGTTCATGCTGCGTTCTCCTGCGGGTTGCGGACGACGATCACGCTGCGTGCCTCGAGCACGGTCTCGCCAGTCGCGTCCTTGATCAGCGAATCCTTGACGATGAATTCGAGCGCACCGCTCTTCTTGCCGTAGATGTCGCTAATCTTTGACTCGACGCTGAGCACGTCGCCGGCACATACCGGCGCGTGATAGGTGAAGCTTTGCTCGCCGTGCAGGATGCGTCCGATCGGCACGTTCAGCGTTTCGAGCAACGTGGTCATGGTTCCGGCATCGAGGTCGGCGCCCATCAGAAAGGTTGGTGGTGCCGGCAGGCTACGGTAGCCGGCTGCCCGGGCCGCAGACTCGTCGAGGTACTCGGGCCGCGTTTCGCCGGTGGCTTTGGCGAAAAAACGTAACCGCCCCTTCTCGACCTCGAAGCTGACGGTCGGCAGGCGCAGCCCGATGTGTTTAGTGTCGATCATAGTTCGTCCTCTTCAGGTGGCCTGGTACATCGTCACCACGCAGGCGCCGCCCAGGCCGAGATTGTGTTGGAGCGCAATGCGCGCGCCTTCGACCTGGCGGTCCGCGGCCTGTCCTCGCAGCTGTTGGACCAGCTCGGTGCATTGCGCCAACCCGGTGGCGCCCAATGGATGACCCTTGGAAAGCAGCCCGCCCGAGGGGTTGGTAACCACGCGCCCACCGTGGGTGTTGTCGCCGTCCTCGACCATCTGCTCGCCGCCACCTTCCGGCGCCAGCCGTAGTGCTTCATAAGTCAGCAGCTCGTTGGTGGCGAAGCAGTCGTGCAGTTCCACGGCGTCGAGCTCCTCCGGACCGATGCCAGCGGTCTCGTAAACCTGATCGGCGGCGGTGCGCGTCATGTCATAGCCGACCAGTTGCATCATGTTGCGCGCCTCGAACGTGCTCGGTGTGTCGGTGGTCATCGCCTGCGCCAGGATGCGCACTCGGTGATCGAGAGCGTTGGCCCTGGCGAAGGCTTCGGAGCAGACGATGGCCGCCGCCGCGCCGCAGGTCGGCGGGCAGGCCATCAGGCGGGTCATTGGGCCGATCAACACCGGGGAGTCCATCACTTCCTCCACTGTCACTTCCTTGCGGAACAGCGCCACCGGGTTGCGCGCGGCATGCCGGCTCGCCTTAGCGCGTATTTTGGCGAAGGTCTCCGCCTTGGTGCCGTACTTGTCCATGTGCGCCATGCCCGCGCCGCCAAAATAGCGGATCGCCAGCGGCACCTCGGGCTGTCCCACCAGGTCCTCGCAGATCCGGTCAAAGGGTTCGAAGGGGGTCGGCCGGTCGTTGTAGTAGCTGCCCAGCGCTCCCGGCTTCATTTGCTCGAAGCCCAGGGCGATCACGCAGTCGGCGGCGCCGGACTCCACCGCCTGGCGCGCCAGGAACAGGGCGGTCGAGCCGGTGGAACAATTGTTGTTGACGTTGATCACGGGAATGCCGGTCATGCCGATTGGATAGAGCGCTCGCTGGCCGCAGGTGGAATCGCCATAGACATAGCCCACGTAGGCTTGCTCCACCTTGGCGTAGTCCAGCCCGGCATCGGCCAGGGCCTGACGCGCCGCCTCGGCACCCATCTGGTAGTAGGGCGCGCTGGCGCCGGGTTTCGCGAACGGCACCATGCCGACGCCGCTGATCACCGCTGTGTGTTTCATGCTTTTCTCCTTACCCTCTAGGTATCACCGTGCATTGCTTGTCGCACTGCATCCCGCACCACTTCCGGTCGCTCCATGGGCAGAAAATGGGTTGTTCCAGCCAGAACGTTCAACTCGGCGGAGGGTAGCAAGGCATGTAGGCGCCGGCGCGCCCTTGGCGAGAAGGTTGAGGCGCGTTCCGCGGCCAGTACGACCATCGGACACCGCAATCGTCGGACGGCGGGCCAGGGGTTGTGTTCGGTATGGGCAAAGGTGGTGCTTTCCCATTCCGGCGTACAGGCCAAGCGAAAACGATCATCATGGGCCACGAGGCCGTGCTCAACATAGTTTTCCAGCCATGCTTCCGGCCAGGTTCTGAAGCCACCACGGCCACGAAAGTTCTCCAGTGCGGCGGCGCGCGAGTCAAACACCCTGCGGCGACGTGCGGCTCCGGCGGCCAGTGAAAACCGCTGTGACTGGCGTAGCAGCTTGGCCGACCACAATCGCCAGCCCTGCCAGGGATCCATGATCACCGGTTCCGCCAGGATCAAGCCCCGCACCTTGTCCGGTCGTCGGGCCGCGGCCATGATACTGGTCGTGGCACCGATCGAATGACCCGCAAGCCAGACAGGCTCATCCAGACTTTCCAGCCAAGCGACAAGGTCTTCGTAGTACGTTTCCCAACCGCGGAATGTTTTAATATCGGCCGCCTCGGCGCTGGCCCCGTGGCCCCGCATATCCCAGGCCAGCACGTTGCAATCGTCAGCCAATTCGTCGAGCAGCGAGCGGTAAACCTGGCTATGGAAGCCCGTCGCATGGGCCCAATGCAGGGTGGGGCGTTCGCGCGATCCGGGCCAGCGCCACAGCGCGATTTGCCGCCCGTCCGGGGCAGTGAATCCGTCACGCTCGATCACGTCACGCGTCTCAGTAGGATTTGGGTAAGCCAAGGACATGTTCTCCGATGT
>CAYROO010000026.1:0-3492 GCA_964425915.1 uncultured Polycyclovorans sp. | reverse complement strand
GGTCCGGGGTGACGTTCCCCACCGTCATGCCCGACTTGATCGGGCATCCAGGTGCCGACCGATCCAAGGTTATCCATCGACAACGTCGCCTTGGCGGTGACGGCATCCTGCACGCCTTTGACACCCCTACCGCAAACACCCCTCCGGCCGCGGTGTCTTTCTGAAATCCTTGGCGTAAAGCAGCGGCGTGTTGTCGAGCCTTCGGCGGTCGGCGCGGGAGAGGGTCACTTCGGGGAGGTCGGACAGCGGGCCGAAATCGAGGCCGGTGGCGGTCTCGATGTCGGCCAGCGGGCGCGCAAAGGTGCTGGGGGCCTCATCGCCACACACGGACTGCGGCACGAGAAAGGCCAACACATCCTGGCGATCTCCGGCTTCGCGCACCCAGATCCGGAAGTAGGCCGACGGCACCCGCACTCCGCCGGGCAGACGTTGCCCGGCCTGGTAGACCGGGCCGGCCAGCACCCACAGACGGTCGGCGCCGGCCAGCCAGACATCGATCTCGGCCATTTCCAGGCGCTGCCAGACTCCGCGGTTGAGGCGCGGCGCCTGCGGCAGCAGATTGCTCATGTGCATGGCGGCGGCCTGGGCCTCGGGGCCCCAGAAGCGCGAGATCGCGGCGTTGGGGGCGAGGTGCCCACGGTCGTAGCCGCTACCGCGAAAATCCTCGCTGGCCACCGGGAACAGGGTGCGCGGATCGCGGGTGTAGCCCTCGGGACGGGGATCGGGACGGCCCCGATCGGCGTCACGGTCCAACCGGTACGACACCCATAGGGCACCGCGCTGCCACTGCGAATAGCCGACAGTGAAGCCAGGATTCTCCAGGGTTTGCATGAGCCAGCGCGCCGGCGCCGGTGTCGGTGTCGGACACTGCTGGAAGCACAAGGCGAGCACCGACGCCGGCCAGCAGGCCAGCAGCGCCAGTACAACCTTCATACCGCGTCTCCTCGCCAGTTGAGCCGATCCCGCAGCTGCACCACCGTGCCCACAATGAGCAGGCTGGGGGCGTTGATGTCCGCCGCCGCCACCTTGGCAGGCAGGCTGGTGAGCGTCCCGGTCAGCACCTGCTGGCTCGGCAAAGTGCCCTCCACCACCAGCGCGCAGGGCCAGTCTTCAGGAAGCCCGTGGGCGATGAACTGCGCGCACAGGGTGGGCAAGGTCGACAGGCCCATGTAGACCACCACGGTCTGCCCCCGCCGCGCCAGGGTGTCCCAGGGCAGGCTGAGCTGTCCGTCGGCCTTGGCATGGCCAGTCACCAACAGACAGGTCTGGGCATGCGCGCGATGGGTCAGCGGTATCCCGGCATAGGCCGCGCAGCCGCTGGCGGCGGTGATGCCGGGCACCACCTGAAACGGTATGCCCTGCGCCGCCAGCTGCTCGATTTCCTCGCCACCGCGTCCGAAGATGAAGGGGTCGCCGCCCTTCAGCCGCAGCACGCGACGTCCCTCGCGCGCCAGGCGCACCAGTTCAGCGTTGATCTCGTCCTGCGGCACGGTGTGCTGGTTGCGGCGCTTGCCCACAAACACCCGTTCGGCGTCGCGGCGCACCAGGTCAAGAATGGCGGGCGCGACCAGACGGTCGTACAACACCACATCGGCCTGCTGCATCAGCCGCAGGGCACGGAAGGTGAGCAAGTCGGGATCGCCGGGGCCGGCCCCCACCAGATAGACCTCACCCACTGCCGCCGGGTTTTCAGCCACCAGCGCGTTCAGGATGGCCTCGGCGGCAGCCTCATCGCCTCGGTGCACGGCCTCGTCGCCACCACGGTCCAGAAACTGCTCCCAGATGGCACGGCGACGCATCATCGGCAGCTGATCCTTCAGTCGCTGCCGGGCGGCGCCCATGAACCGCGCCACGGCACCGAGTGTGGCCGGCAGTCGGGTTTCCAGCTGTTCGCGCAGTCGCCGCGCCAGCACCGGTGCGGCACCCGCGGAGCTGATCGCCAGCAATAAAGGACTGCGATCGATGATTGCCGGCGTGATGAACCGACTGTGGGCGGGGTCGTCGACCACATTCACCCAGATGCCCGCCGCCTCGGCGGCCGCAGCCACGCGGCGGTTGAGCGCGGCATCGTCGGTGGCCGCCACACACAGGCGCATCCCGACCAGTTGCTCCGGCGCAAATTCGGATCCCACCACGGTGACGTCGGGCAGCGCAGCGAGTTCCGGCAGCACCTCGCGCGCGGCCACCCGCAAGCGGGCGCCGGCCTTCACCAGCAGGCGCGCCTTGCGCAACGCCACCTCGCCGCCGCCCACCAGCAGGACCGGCTCCTTGTCGAGCCTCGCGAACACCGGAAAGTAGGGCCAATCGGCCATGGACGGTCCCCTTGCAATGAAGCCGCGATGCTACCCCACCGCGGCCCCGCCGCCCGCCTATACTCTGAGAACGCAAGGGAATAAGACGAGAGGGGCGCATGAAGATTCGGCAGCTTCACTACATCCATGAAGTGGCCCGACGCGGGCTCAATATCACCGCCGCCGCCGAGGCCCTGTTCACCTCACAGCCCGGTGTTTCCAAGCAAATCCGTCTGTTAGAGGACGAACTGGGCGTGGAGATCTTCGTCCGCAACGGCAAGCACCTGTCGGAAGTGACGCCTGCAGGCGCGCGCATTCTGGAATATGCCGCCCGGGTGCTGCACGAAGTCGAGAACATCAAGAATGTGGCCCACGAGTTCAAGGACACTGACCGCGGCGACCTCACCGTCGCCACCACCCATACCCAGGCCCGCTATGCCCTGCCCAAGGTGATCACCGCGTTTCGCCATCGCTATCCGCGGGTGGCGCTGCATCTGCACCAGGGTTCGCCGCCGCAGATCGCCAAGATGGCCGCCGAGGGCGAAACCGATTTCGCCATCGCCACCGAGGCCCTGGAGCACTTCGAGCAGCTGGTGATGCTGCCCTGCTACCGCTGGAACCGCTGCGTACTGGTGCGCCCGGACCATCGCCTCGCACGCGAAACCCGACTCACCCTGGCGCGGCTGGCCGAGCACCCGCTGATCACCTACACCTTCGGCTTCACCGGCCGCTCCAAACTGGACCAGGCCTTCGCCGCCCATGGGCTGCGTCACGATGTGGTGCTGACCGCCGTAGACGCCGACGTCATCAAGACCTACGTGCGGCTGGGTCTGGGCGTGGGCATCGTCGCCGAGATGGCCTACGACCCCGAAACCGACAAGGACCTGGTGTGCCTGCCGGCCGACCACCTGTTCGAGCCTAGCGTCACCCATATCGGCTTTCGCCGCAGCCTTTTCCTGCGTGGCTACATGCTGGATTTCATCACCACCTTCGCGCCACACCTGTCACGCGAGACCGTGGAGTCGGTCGCCAGCATCGCCGACGCCGAGACACGGGCGGCGGCGGCAGCCAAGTTGTTGCCGCGAGATGTGAAGGCATAGGCGGGATGGATGCCCGATCAAGTCGGGCATGACGGTAGGAAACGTCATCCCGGCCTTGAGCCGGGATCCAGTTGCTACGGTGGAGGTCTGGATGCCCGATC
>CAYROO010000025.1:0-3831 GCA_964425915.1 uncultured Polycyclovorans sp. | reverse complement strand
CCGCGCCAGGGTGGACGGGGCATCGGAATAAGACGGCGCCAATATGTTGAGACACGTTAACGACTGGATCTGACCCAGAACCCCGGCCACACCGCAGTCCGCCGCCGCGGCTCGGGCAGCCTCGGCGACCAGGCCTATGGGGGTGCGCTCGGTATCCGGTTCGCGCGCGCTGATCTGGCCGGCGCCGACCAGCACCGGTGTTGTTTCCTCATGAGTCGTCATCGGCGAATAACCTCCGCAACGGTATCATCTCCGGGAAAAGGCCTGCTGTTGGACGTCAGCCTTGAGTCATCTGATAGCCATCCTGCCGGATAGGCCTTTTTGAAATGGTAATGAGCCATGGGCAGGTGTTTCGCTCGCCAAAGCATCTCGAAAGAGGTAGAAGGTCGAAGCATGGGCGCGTCGCCATGATGATCGAAGTAATAGCTGTTAGAGGCCGCGCAATTGTGGTTAAGGAACACCGTCCCTTGTTGGCGTCGTTGGATATTCCGGAAGTAGCGATCGTGCACGTCTTGACGAATCTCCACGCAAGTCGCGTCCCGCTTTCGGGCGGCCTGGATGCAGCGCGCCACGTGAATGGCGTTACCCTCGACCATTTTGAAATAGGATGAACCAATCAGCGCGTATGGACCCAGCATGATGTAGAGATTGGGGTAGCCGGGTACTGTCAGGCCCTCATAGGCCTGGTAACGGTTCCGCTCCCAGAATTCGCCCAGATCCACACCGCCGCGTCCCACGACTTCATAGGAGGGCAGATTGCCCTTTTCGAAAACCTTGTAGCCGGTCGCCAGGATCAGCACATCGATCTCGTGCTCAATGCCGTCGATGGTCTCGATGCCCTTGGGAGTGATGCGTTGGATAGGGGTGGTGATCAGATCGACGTTGCTACGGCTGAAGGTGGAAAAGTAGTTGTTGGAAAATGTCGGCCGCTTACAGCCGAAGCCATATCGCGGGGTTAATTTGCCCCATAACTCCGGGTTATCGGGCAATTGCTCGCGCATGTTGTTGACGCCGGCGCGCTGGGCCCATTGCACCAGCCAAGGAAAGCGCCGATAGTAAACCGCCGCGATGATCATCAACGATTCGGTCAGCGCATCGGTGGTGGTACGTACTCCCTGCTGGGCCAGGCTCGACCAACGAAAGACGGTGCGCATCCAGCCGGGCATACGGACATCCGGTTTCTTGAGTACCCAGATGGGCGTGCGCTGATAGACATCCAGATGCGCCACCCGCGGGGCGATTTCGGGAATCAGCTGCACCGCGGTGGCGCCGGTACCGATCACCGCCACCCGCTTGCCGGTGAGATCCACTTCGTGGTCCCAGCGCGCGGTGTGCATGCGCTCGCCCTGAAAATCCTCGACCCCTTCGATATCCGGCATCTTCGGCGAGATCAACCCGCCGGTGGCGGACACTAGGTGGCGTGCGGTGACACATCCCTTGTCGGTTGTCACCCGCCACAAGTGCTCGCCTTCATCGAACTCGGCACGCTTCACGCTGACGCCGAAACGTATGTAGGGATAGAGGCCGTATTTGCTGGCCACACGGCGGGCGTAGTTCTGCAGCTCGTCACCCGGCGCGAAGACCCGCGACCAGTTCGGATTCTGCTCGAAGGAAAAAGAGTAGACGAAAGAAGTGATGTCCACCGCCACGCCGGGGTAGCGGTTGTCGCGCCAGGTGCCGCCGACATCGGCGGCACGCTCGATGATCGATAAGGATTTCATGCCGCGGCTGAGAAGCTCGATGGCCGCGCCCATTCCGGCGAAGCCGGCGCCGATGATCAAAATCTCGTGGTCGGGTTCAGCGCTCCCGTGGCGCGGCGCCCGCTGGCCACGACGGCTTTGTTGAATCCGGTCCTCCGCGACATTCATAGTGGTCCTCCTTCCAGTTTTTAGCAGGCCGCTTAGCCGCTATGCGCGAGGCGCAGTTTCGTCCGTGCCACGGCCCGGGTGCATGCTACGGGCGCCGACAAATGCCGGCGCATAAAGCCGACTATTTCGGTAACGTCCTGGCGCGCCTCCGGCAACATGGAATGAAACACCGGCCACACATGTGGCATATTCCATCGGGCGCGCAGGGTCACGGCCATGCCGGCCTGGCGCGCACGATGCGCTACCCGATAGGCATCATCACGGAGGGCCTCGGATTCGCTCACAGTGAGCATAAGAGGCGGCAGGCGACGGAAATCGCCGTATATCGGTGAGACATAGGGATCCCGGGGATCATGGCCGGCCAGATACAGATCGGTGGCCATCTTGATCATGCGTGGAGTCAGCATGGCATCGCTGGCCGCGTTGGCCTGGCGCGACGGTGTATCGCCAACCGCATCGGCGCCGGGTGAGATCGACACGGCGCAGGCTGGCATGCGGGGGGAGGAATCGGGCGAGGCGGCCTGCGCATCGCGCAGCCTCAGCAGCGTGGCCAGAGTGAGGTTGCCACCCGCGGAATCTCCGATCAGGGCCAGCGGCTCGTCAGGATAGTCCTCGGCCAGCGCCCTGTAGGCATGGTGGGCATCGTCGAGGGCGGCCGGGTAGGCCGCCTCCGGCGCTAGGCGGTAGTCGATCCAGAACACGCGTGCGTTCAGTCTCTTGGCCAGCTGCCCGCAAAGCTCAGCATAAGTAGGGAAACGGCCACTGATAAAGGCGCCACCGTGGAGATACAGCACGGTGGCCGTGGGCTGACTGGGACTGACACGCACCGCCGGCACGCCGGGTGGTACGGCCGGTTCATTGCCAATGGTGGTCTTGCGCGCGGTGACTCCGGACGGCAGCCCGCCCGGCAGGCGGGCCATCGCGGCGATGCGCCGTAACCGCATCACCAACTCGTCGGGACTAGCCGGCTCGCGTTTCATCAGTAGCCGAAAACCACGGTCGGCAACTCTTGCCGAGAATGATGTCATGATTTGCCTCCTGCCGGATATCAGCCCCCGGCCAAGCGATACGCCTCGCCCAGCGCGCGAGCGTATAGCCGCGGCGCGTAGCGCTTGAACCGCCACATGAAACGCCCGTCGAACTGCGGCACCACATAAAGTTGCTTTCGATCGAGGGCGTCCAGGGTCCGGCGTGCCACCTGGTCGCTGGTGGCGAAGGTCCACTTGCGCATGGCGGCATGGGCGAAATCGCCGCGGTGCTCGGGCAGTCGCGCCTTGTCCAGAATGTTGGTGGGTACCACGGTGGGACACAGGGCCGAAACATGCACGCCGGTGCCGGTCAGCTCGGCCGCCAGAGTTTCGGAGAGTGAAAGGACCGCGGACTTGGTCACGTTATACGCACTCATCTCCGGCGCCGCGCCGAAACCGGCGGCCGAAGCCACGTTGACAATGCCGCCGTAGCCCAGTGCGCGCAGCTTGGGTGCGAAGAAGTGACAACCATGAATGACGCCCCAAAGATTGACTTTGAGGCACCAGCGCCAATCGCCAAGCGGCACTTCTCCGATGCGGCCGCCTACGCCCACCCCGGCGTTATTGACCACCAACGTCATTGGCCGTCCGAGCAGCGATTCGGCCTTGTCGGCGAGCGTGGCCATCTGCTTTTCACTACCTACGTCGCAGCGGTAGGCGACAGCCCGACCTTCGCCCAATTCCGAGAGTATGCTGGCGGTTTGCTCGGCGCGCTGGCGGTCTATATCCGCGCAGATCACTGATCCGCCACGGCGCACGATCTCATAGGCGAAGCTGCGGCCGATGCCGCTGCCCGCCCCCGTGACCAGGGCCGCCGCCCCCTCGGAGGGTTTCAGTGTTTTACGCTTGGCACCGCTCACGCCGCCGTCACTCGTTCCGCTGTTGTGTCACGCCTGTTATCGTCATGCCATTGCCGGAATGCTTGGTAAGCCTGC
>CAYROO010000024.1:0-3908 GCA_964425915.1 uncultured Polycyclovorans sp. | reverse complement strand
GTGCCTAAAGCGGGCGTAGGCAAGTCAAAGCGAGTTTGCTGGTCTTGGCCACTTGCTGGCATTTCTCAGCATCAATTCGACGCCGAGCTGATGGATGAGAACAGACATTCAGCCCTGGTGACCGCACGAATGCAAGGTCTATGAACGATAGGGGGCAATCGATCTGACAGGCCCATGTTTGTGAAAAGCCGGTGACAAACCTCGCGGCCTATAGTTAGTCGTCCCTGAATATTTCGTAACGCGTTGAAATAACGAAAGTAACGACCTGCATGGCGCGGTATGGATTGCCAGAAACGGCGATAATGGCATTCGATTTCTTGCAATATCTGACGAGTTTTCGATGCGTCACCGCCGTACACCAGCCGAGGAAGGCAAGCAGCAGAGCCAGGAGCTATTCCGGTCGCGGCTGGATGGGATGATTGATTGCCCTGTCGCACCCGTTGGTGAAGCTCAGCGACAAGATGCCTTGGGATGCCATCACGGAACGTGTCGCCAAGGTGTTGCCACCGACGCCGACGGGAGCCGGCCGAGCCTCATTGCCGGTGCGTTTGATGGTGGGGCTGCTGTATCTGAAGCATGCGTACAACGTATCGGATGAGCAGTTGGTGGTTCGCTGGCTGGAAAACCCGTACTGGCAGTATTTTTGCGGGGAGGTGTACTTTCAGACGGAGCTGCCGTGTGATCCTTCATCGATGACGCGCTGGCGGAAGCGTTTGGGGGAAGAAGGGGTGGAAGAGCTGCTTGCCCAGACCATTGAGGCCGCCAAGGCGATGCGGGCGATCCGTAAGCAAGACCTTCAGCTTGTGGCGATCGACACGACGGTGCAGGAAAAGAACGTGGCGTACCCCACAGACAGTCGCCTTCTGGAAGTGGCACGGACTCAGCTGGTGGATGCCGCGGTCAGAGAAGGCATTTCCTTGCGTCAAAGCTATGCTCGCGTCGGTCCCCGCTTGAGCTTTCAGGCCGGCCGCTACGCCCACGCAAAGCAGTACAAACGCATGCGCCAAGTCATCAAGAAACAGACGACGATTCTGGGGCGCGTGATGCGGGATGTATCCCGCAAGGCCTCGGCGGAGCAGTTTCAATCCTTGGCTCCGCTGCTGATGCGCGTCAAACGCCTCCATGATCAAAAGCCCAAAGACAAGAACAAGCTCTACGCCTTGCATGCGCCAGAGGTGGAGTGCATCAGCAAGGGCAAAGCCCGGCAGCCCTATGAGTTTGGCGTGAAAGTCGGCATTGCCGTCAGCGCCACGCGCGGCCTGGTGCTGGCAGCCCGTTCGTTTCCCGGCAATCCCTACGATGGCGATACGCTGGCTGACCAGATTGAACAGGCCGGCATTTTGTTGGACACGCAGGTCAAGACCGCTCTTGTCGATCTGGGGTATCGCGGCCGTGATGTTGAAGGCGTCACCATTCTCCACCGAGGAAAATCGCGCAGCCTGACACGAGTCCAGAAACGTCTGCTGAAACGACGTCAGGCCGTTGAGCCCACGATTGGCCACCTCAAAGACGAGCACCGGATGCGCCGCAATTTCCTCAAAGGGGCGTTCGGTGATGCCCTGAACCCTGTCTTGGCAGCGGCGGGATTCAACATTCGCTGGCTGATGCGGTGGATCGCGACTTTTTGGGCCCAAGTATTTGCGGCTATACAGGCTGTTCTCTTGCCAAGCGTTGCCTATCAAGTGGCGGCGGGCCGGTGAAAACCGAAATATTCAGGGACGACTAGTTATAACCACCGTGATGTACCAACAGCCTCGATGCCCTTGAGCTTCTATATCTTCTAGCGCAACTTAGTGAGATAGGCTGTAGCAGCCAGCGCCGCCTCACTTTATGGACATCAAGCTCAATGAACTGGGCATCGCAAATACAATACCGGCTTCTTTATCAGCCCCTATTAGTTATGGAAATTTTCAAAACATTCGGGCTTTTTGTCCTGACCGCAATTGCCGAGATTGTTGGCTGCTATTTGCCCTATCTCTGGCTCAAGCATGGCCATAGCATCTGGCTGCTGGTTCCGGCGGCATGCAGCTTTGCCCTGTTCGCCTGGCTTCTCACCTTGCATCCACACGCAGCCGGGCGCGTTTACGCCGCCTATGGTGGCGTCTACGTGAGCGTGGCGCTCGCGTGGCTCTGGGCTGTAGATTCTGTTCGCCCCACGATGACCGACATCGTTGGTGTCGGTGTCTGCCTAGTTGGCATGGGCATCATTATGTTTGGTGCACGGACCACTTAAAACGTCAGAGCATCGAAATCAGCAGGTCCACACTGACACCGTTTGCTTGAAGCCCTTCAAACTGACCTTTTCTCTTTGCATCTCAAAGCCTGCGACCAAATCCGGATCACTACCCGCCGCCAGATCCAGGACTTCACAGGCCGTTGCAATCTGGCCGGGTTTGGCGATTTTCTGAAGTCGTGCCGCAGCATGGACTGCCGGCCCCACAAGTAGCAACGAGCGGCGGACATGATTGCCAACGTAGCCCGCCAGCAGTTCCCCGAAGGCCAAACCGAATCGGGCTTCCGGGATAGCATTGCCATTTGCCCGTTCGGCATTGAGACGGTCCCGAATCGCGAACGCGGCCGGCAGTGCTTCACCGACTCCTGCGAAGTACAACAAGGCGCCGTCGCCTTCGAAGTCACGGACATCACCGCAATGGGCGACGCCTTCCTCGACGACTACCGTCATGAATTCCTGAATCGCTTCGAATGCCGCTTTGGGATCCTGCGATTCAATCAGGCTGGTGGAATCGACAATATCGACAAAAAGTACCGCGAGCTTGCGACGGACAGGCAAGGATTCCCCCGCCAGCCATGATTGCTCGGCAATTGGCCGCTCCGCATCGGCGGTCAGTCGTGGTGCCATCTGCCAGGGCAGTTTGGCACCTGCGTTTGTGTCGATAAGCTCGACTGCAAAGCCGGCCTCGCGCCAAGTTGGCAGGCCGCCCTCCAGCACAGTGACATGTTCATAGCCCGCAGCTACAAGCCAAAGCGCGACACGCACACTGGAAGCATCCCCATCGCAGACGCAGTACACCGCGATGGGCCTTGATCGATCGCAATCCGGAATCTGAATGGCATGAGCGTCCAGATATAGGGGCACGGCGCCACGAATCCCTCGCGGTTCGCGAGCGAAGGCAGCTTTACGCCGCGCATCAAGTACCAGGGCCGAGCCTGATTCAGCCATGCGGGCAAAAGCCTGTGAGGACAACTTGGAAAAGGCCTTGGCTGTCATGATGGTGAATCACCAGCCGGTGAGCACTCATCATCCGTCCTGCATTCATCTTCCTTTTGGGCTTCACGAAGAATACGGATACCTCCGCGAAGCACGATCAGCGCCACAACCGAACCGATCACAAGGTCCGGCCAGCGTGAGCCGGTGGCCACCACCAGAATCCCGGCCAGGATGACGCCGCTGTTGGCAATCACATCGTTCGCGGAAAAGATCCAGGCGGCCCGCATATGAACCTCGCCATCACGGTGTTTTCGGATCAGCCACAGGCAGGTGACATTGGCCACCAACGCCACAATGGCCACCGCAATCATCCAGTCGCCTAAAGGCTCGCTGCCCAGTACGCCGCGCCTGGCGACATCCAGCAGCACCATCCCGGCCAGCGCAATCTGCAACCAGCCGGACAGCCTCGCGGCTGTCCGTTTGATACTGGCGGCACGCCCTACGGCATACAGGCTGGTGGCATAGACCAGCGCGTCTGCGAGCATGTCCAAGGAATCGGCAATCAGGCCGGTGGATTGCCCAATCCAGCCGAGCAAAAACTCCACTACAAACATCACGCCATTGATCGCCAGCAAAGCGATCAGCACGCGCCGCTCGGCCTGGTTTTTCGCCTCGAATTCGCAGCCGCAATCACTCATCGCGCACCTTCCTCTGTTTCCTGAAATTCCACCAACTCTTC
>CAYROO010000023.1:0-4688 GCA_964425915.1 uncultured Polycyclovorans sp. | reverse complement strand
ATCCCGGCCTTGAGCCGGGATCCAGTTGCTACGGTGGAGGTCTGGATGCCCGATCGAGTCGGGCATGACAGTGGGAAACGTCATCCCGGACTTGAGCCGGGATCCAGCTGCAACGGTGGATGTCTGGATGCCCGATCAAGTCGGGCATGACGGTAGGAGACGTCATCCCGGCCTTGAGCCGGGATCCAGTTGCTGCGGTGGAGGTCTGGATGCCCGATCAAGTCGGGCATGACGGTAGGAAACGTCATCCCGGCCTTGAGCCGGGATCCAGTTGCTACGGTGGAGGTCTGGATGCCCGATCAAGTCGGGCATGACGGCAAGAAACGTCATCCCGGGCTTGACCCGGGATCCATCTGCGACGGTGGATGTCTAGATGCCCGATCAGGTTGGGCATGACGGCAGGAAACCTAATCCCGTCCCTCGGCCGTCTTTTTATAACTAATCTTTCCGATATAACACCTTTCTAAGACCCATTGCGGCCGATACACTGCGCGCCCTCACCCAAGTTCGGGACCGACGAGCCACGCATGTATCAGTACGACGCTTACGACCAGGCCCTGGTGGATCAACGGGTTGCGCAGTTCCGCGACCAGACCCGGCGCTACCTGGCGGGCGAGTTGCCGGAAGACGAGTTCCGCATGCTGCGGCTGCGCAACGGGCTGTATGTCCAGCGTTTTGCACCGATGCTGCGGGTGTCCGTGCCCTACGGCCTGTTGTCCGGCGCCCAGCTGCGCAAGCTGGGGCATATCGCGCGGCGCTACGACAAGGGCTACGGCCACTTCACCACCCGCCAGAACATCCAGTACAACTGGCCCAAGCTGGAAGAAGTGCCGGACATCCTCGCCGAACTGGCCACGGTGCAGATGCACGCCATCCAGACCAGCGGCAACTGCATTCGCAACATCACCACCGACCACCTCGCCGGGGTGGCGCGCGACGAGCTGGTGGACCCTCGCCCCTACTGCGAGCTCACCCGCCAGTGGGCCACCTTCCACCCGGAATTCAACTGGCTGCCGCGTAAGTTCAAGTTTGCCTTCTCGGCCAGCACCACTGACCGCGCCGCCACCACGGTCCATGACATCGGCGTGCACATCGTGCGCAATGACGCCGGTGAGCTGGGTTACACCCTGTATGTGGGCGGCGGCCTGGGTCGCATGCCGATGCTGGGCCAGCGCATCCGCGACTTCCTGCCGGAAGTGGACCTACTGAGCTACTGCGAAGCCATCCTGCGGGTCTACAACCTCAATGGCCGCCGCGACAACATCCACCGTGCCCGCATCAAGGTGCTGGTCAAGGACATGGGCATCGACGCCTTCCGCGAAGCCGTGGAAGCCGAGTGGGCCACCCTGCGCGGCGGTGAGCTGACCCTGTCGCGCGAGCAGATCGACTGGTTCAAGGGCCACTTCCCCGCCCCGGCCTACCGCGACGACGCCGCTGCAGACACCACGTTTACCCGGCAACAGGCCGAGGACAGCGACTTCGCCACCTTCTGCAAGCGCAACGTGCGCGAACATCGGGTGGACGGCTACAAGGTGGTGTTCGTGTCGCTGAAGGCGCCCGGTGTGGCCCCGGGTGACATCACCGCCGACCAGCTCGACGTGGTGGCCGATCTTGCTGAACGCTACAGCTTTGGCGAAGCCCGCAGCACCCATGACCAGAATCTGGTGCTGGCGGACGTCGCCCAGGAAGACGTCTACGCCGTGTGGCAGCAGCTGCGCGCACACCAGCTCGCCACGCCCAACATCGGCCTGCTGACCGACCTCATCGCCTGCCCCGGCCTGGATTTCTGCTCGCTGGCCAATGCCAGCTCGATCTCGGTGGCGCAGGACATCTTCGAGCGCTTCGACCGCCTCGACTACCAATATGACGTCGGCGACATCAAGCTGAAGATGAGCGGCTGCATGAACGGCTGCGGCCACCACACGGTGGGTCACATCGGCATTCTCGGGGTCGATAAGAAGGGCGAGGAGTGGTACCAGATCACCCTTGGCGGCAGCGCCGAGAACGACGCCAGCCTGGGCGATCGCACCGGCCCCTCGGTGGAACGTGCCGGCGTGGCTGAGGCGGTGGAACGCATCATCCAGACCTACCTCGCCGAGCGCGACAGCGAGGAAGAAAGCTTTCTGGCCTGCTACCGCCGTGTCGGCATGGCCCCCTTCAAAGCCCGGATTTACGCATGAGCACCGTGCTGCTGAACGCCGATGGCCAGTGGCAGGCCACCCGCATCACCCGGCTGGACGCCGACACTCCGGACCCGGGCGAAGGCCTGCGGCTGGCGCCGGTGAGCGCCGAGGCCCTGCAGCCCCCCAACGGCACCGTGGCCCTGCTGCCGGTCAACCTTCCGGTGCGGCCGCACGCCGAGGCTCTCAAGGCGCTGCCGGCCATCGCCCTGGCCTTTGACACCGTGGCCGAAGGCCGCCCGTATTCCCAGGCGCGACAACTGCGCGATGCGGGCTACACCGGCCGGCTTATCGCCACCGGCGTCGGCGTCACCCTGGACCGCCTGGTGCCGATGCGCGCCATGGGCATCGATGCCTTCGTACTGCCCGATGAGGCTGCGGCCCGCGCCGCCCTGCAACGCTTCGATTACGCCGACCAGCCGCTGCCGGACGCCGATCCCGCCCGCGGCTATCGCCCGCTGGCGCGCACCGGCTGCATCTGATCGCCCGTTGGCAGTGACGCACACGTCAGGTTAATGTCCTAGCTGCAGCCTGTTGCTGCCGGTCCGGGCCCGGCCCGGGAGGGGATCACCATGCGGATCGTCGTCCTGTTCAGCCTTGCCCTATGCGCCGCTTCCGGCAGCGTCCACGCGGGTACTGCTCCCGCACCCGGTCCCGTCCAGAGCGTCAGCACGCTGACCCCCCTGCCCAGCCTGCAAGAGGCCAGCGCCGGTCGTGCCAACCGTGTGGAACTGCGCGGCACCAACGGCAGCCGGTTTGCCACCTTGGCGCGCCCCCTCACCCTCAGCCGCGCGCCGGCCCCCACCTTGCGCCTACTGCGCGGCCTTGCGGGCACTCAACGCAGCGCCGATGGCCGCTTGATGGTGCGGGCGGTAACGCTCACCACGGCGCAGGGCCCCCTGCTGGTGAACGTCAACCTTGATACCAGTGGTCGCATCGTGTTGCTGCCGGTGGCACAAAGTGACGATTCACCTTGATTCAAAGACGCCCGTTCAGGTGCTGAACGTGCGCTGAGGCGCGGGCCCTCGTTGGGCGATGCGTCAGATGAAGGTGGTATGGTTAAGAAGATAATCCGAACATCGCATCAGGAGTCACACATGGCGTTTCGTCCGTCTCTCATCCGCAGCGCGCTCATCGCGGGCGGCCTGGCCACTGCAACCCTGGCGCAGGCACAGGGCCCCACACTGACCGCGCAGGACCTCGGACTGACGTCCGCACAGCTGCAGTCGCTCATCCAGGGCGGCGGCGCACCGGCCGGCGCGCCCGGCATCGCCTTCGGTTCAGCCGTAGCCTTCGGCGCCAACTGGGGCACGGTGGGTGTGGGCATTGGCGGCGCCACCCTGCCGAAGACCTCGTCCGACGACTACGACGGCTCCATGGGCTTCGTCGCCGGCTTTGGTGACTCCACCAACGCCGTGGGTCTGGAAGCCACGCTCAACATCATCAGCCTGCGCGAGAGCTTTGGCGATGACGGCAACCTCAACCTCAAGCTGCACCGCAACCTGGACGCCACCACCGCCATCGCCGTCGGCGTAGAAAACGTCACCGGCTGGGGTGACGCCGATGACGCTGATGAAAGCGTGTACGTCGTCGGCACCAAAGTGTTCGACCTGGGCGCCGACGGCAGCAGCCTGCCGCTGGCTGTTAACTTCGGCCTCGGCAACGGCCGCTTTGACGACCCGGGTGAAGACGACGTCACCCCCTTCGGTGGCGTGGCGCTGATGCCGCACCCGCAGTGGTCGCTGATCGCCGACTGGGCCGGCACCGGCCTCAACCTGGGCGTGTCCGCCGTCCCGGTCCGCACCCTGCCGCTGTCGATCAGCGTCGGTATGGTGAACGTCACCGAGCGCAACAACAGCGACAGCGAATTCGCCGGCGGCATCGGCTACAGCTGGCAGTTCTGAACGCCCCGCATTACGAGGAATCCATCATGAAAACCCCTGTACTCATCGCCCTTGCCGCCGCCCTCAGCGCCGGCACCGCCCTGGCCGGCTCCGTTGTGGCCCCCGGCCCGGTTTCCAGCCCCGCCGCCACAGTGGTGGCGCTCCCGGGCGTCTCCAACGCTGTGGCTGCCGCCGGCGGCACCTCCGGCGGTAGCGCCGTGGTCACCGTGGCCCAGCCCGTCACCATCCAGGCCCCGCCCGCCGCCACTATTGCGACGCTGAAGGCCAGCGCCGGTGCGGTCGCGACCGCTAATGGTGGCTTCACCCTCAACAACGTCACCATCAACACCGCCAACGGCCCGGTGGTGGTGAACATTGTGGTGGATGCCGACGGCAACCTCACCTTGCTGCCCGTGACCGACGAAGCGTAAGCGGTAGCGTTGCAAATCAATAACCCCGCGCCATCAGCGCGGGGTTATTGTTTGGGGTCGTGAGCCGTCAGCGGCACATCTGGGTCGGCGATGTTTCGCCATGCCCGGCGCGATCGGGCATCCAGACACCAATCGCTGAAGCTGGATCTACCGTGATCTACGTCAAGCCGGATTGGACCTCCAAGTAGACTGGT
>CAYROO010000022.1:4834-5341 GCA_964425915.1 uncultured Polycyclovorans sp. | reverse complement strand
CGGGATCCACCTTCGGCGGTGGGCGTCTGGATGCCCGATCAAGTCGGGCATGACGGTCGGAAACGTCATCCCGGGCTTGACCCGGGATCCACCTTCGGCGGTGGGCGTCTGGATGCCCGATCAAGTCGGGCATGACGTGACGTAAGTGCGCCTGTAGGAGCGGTGCTTGCCCGCGACCAAACGGTTGGAGACCCGAGTCGTTGCAGGTCGCGCGCAAGCTGCGCTCCTACGAAGCCGGCCTCGTCTCAGCACTCACCACTCACCACTCACCACTCACCACTCAGAACTAAAAAACCCCCGCATTGCGGGGGTTCGCTTTTTGGCGGAGAGGAAGGGATTCGAACCCTTGTGCCTCCTTTCGGAGACCATCCGATTTCGAGTCGGCGCCGTTATGACCACTTCGGTACCTCTCCTGAAACTCGATCCTGCGTGCCTCAGCCATCCTGGCGCCTTGGCCAGCCCGTGCGTCCTGCACGGGCGTTCGCGGGCTGAAATGTCCATCGGACA
>CAYROO010000022.1:0-4734 GCA_964425915.1 uncultured Polycyclovorans sp. | reverse complement strand
TTTCACGAGAGGCCCGCTCACCCACTTCGGTACCTCTCCTGAAACTCGATCCTGCGTGCCTCAGCCATCCTGGCACCTTGGCCAGCCCGTGCGTCCTGCACGGGCGTTCGTGGGCTGAAATGTCCACCGGACATTTCACGAGAGGCCCGCTCACCCACTTCGGTACCTCTCCTGAAACTCGATCCTGCCTGCCTCAGCCATCCTGGCGCCTTGGCGGGCGCGCGCGTCGTGCGCTGCGGGCCGCCATTGTAATCGTCGGCCCTCAGGCGCGCCAATGTTTGTGTGCGGCGAGGCGCCCTATACAGGGGGGTAGCGCATTCGTTGCGGGCGGTGCCTATGCTAGCGTTCATCATCAAAGCACCGGGCCCGGTGACAACAGCGGAGGATCATGTCGGCAGTCCTGCGAACAGCGCGCTTCGCCCGGGCGCATGCGCGCCGGATTCTGCTCGTGGGCATCCTGCTCATGTTGGTGGGCATCCTGGGGACCTGCTCACCCACCGCCTCTCAGCTAGAACAGGTCAAGGCGCGTGGCGTGTTGCGTTTGGCAACGGTCAACAGCCCCACCACGTTCTACGAAGGGCGCGACGGGCCCACCGGGTTTGAATACGATCTGGCTGCGCAGTTTGCCGCGCAACTGGGTGTGCATCTGGAGGTGGTGGTGGCGGCCACGCCGCCGGAAACCCTCAAGATGATCAACCGTGGCGAGGCCGACTTTGCCGCCGCCGGGCTGGGGGTGAGCGCACTGCGCCGGGCCTTGTATCACTTCACGCCACCATTGCTGACGGTAAAGCCGCAGCTGATTTACCGCATGGGGCGGCGGCGGCCCAAGACGCTGGCGGACCTTGATGGGCGGCTGGTGGTGGTGCGGGGCTCACTCCCCGCAGAGCTGCTGCAGGAGCTCCAGGGCGCGTTTCCGCAACTGCGCTGGGAGGAGACCGACGAGCAGGAATCCGAGGCCCTGTTACATGCGGTCGCGCAGGGTGAGCTCGATTACACCATCGCCTACTCCGATATCGTCGCCATCAACCAGCGCTATTACCCGCAGCTGCGGGTGGCGTTTGCGCTGGAGGACGAAACCCCCCTGGCTTGGGCCTTCACCCGTCTCGGCGACACCAGTCTGTTCGACCAAGCCAAGGCATTTATTGAAGGGCTGGACGAAACCCAGGTGGCGATCTTGCACGACCGCCATTTCGGCCATGTCGAAGAGCTGGACTACGTCAGCAGTGTGGCCCTGGCCAAGCACGCCGAGAGCCGGCTACCGCGCTATCGGCGGTACTTCGAGGCGGCGGGGCGCGCCCATGACATCGACTGGCGCCTGCTGGCCGCGATGGGATACCAGGAAAGCCACTGGGACCCCGCCGCCGTCAGCCCCACCGGGGTGCGCGGGATCATGATGCTGACCCTGGCCACGGCCGATTTTCTCGGCGTGTCAGATCGCGAAGACCCGCAGCAGAGCATCGAGGGTGGGGCGCGCTACTTCCGCCGCCTGCTGGACCAGATTCCCGAGGTGCCGCTGCCGGATCGCTACTGGCTGGCGCTTGCCGGCTACAACATGGGCCTGGGGCACCTCATCGACGCCCGGGCGCTGACCGAAAAGCGCGGTGCGGATCCCAACCGCTGGTTGGACGTGCGCGACAGCCTGCCGCTGCTGACCCAGCCGCGCTGGCACAAGCAAACCAAGTACGGCTACGCACGCGGTTTCGAGGCCTTGCACTATGTGTCCAACGTCCGCACCTTCTACGACATGTTGGTGTGGATCACCGAGGGCCGCGCGGCGCCAGCTGCGGAGCCCGACAGCAGCGAAGCGGTCCCCGACACCCCGGACCTGGCCCCCACACCAACGCCGCGGCCGGAGCTGAACCCGCTGGATATCAACCCGCCCCTGATGTAACCCGGAGCCCCGCATGGCCCACGCCCTCACCCCAGACAACTTCCCCCACCCCCCGCACGACATCGGCCCCGAGGCCGGCGATACCCAAGCCCTGGTGCTGGCGGGCGGCTGCTTTTGGTGCACTGAAGCGGTGTACCTGGCGATGGAGGGCGTTTTGTCCGTTGAGTCCGGCTATGCCGGCGGCACCGCATCCACCGCCAACTACGAGGCGGTGTGCACCGGGCTGACCGACCATGCCGAGGTGGTACGCATCGCATTCGATGCGCGGCGCATCACGGCCGGTGAGCTGCTGCGGGTGTTTTTCTCGGTGGCCCATGACCCCACCCAGCTCAACCGCCAAGGCAACGACCGCGGCCGCCAGTACCGGTCGGCGGTGTTCTATGCCGACGAGGCCCAGCGCGCGTTGGCGGCGGATTACATCGCCACCCTCAACGCCGCAGGGGCCTATCCGGCGCCGTTGGTCACCACATTGGAGCCGCTCACCACCTTTTACCCCGCCGAGGCCTATCACCAGAACTACGCGGCGCGAAATCCCGGGCAAGCTTATGTGCAGTTTGCCGCGCTGCCCAAGGTGGAGAAGCTGGCTCAGTACTTCCCCGAGCGGCTGCGCAAGGATCTGTGACCGGAGGCACATTTACCTGCCCTGCTGTCACCGGGATGTCGATTTGGGGGGTTATCTTTGCGGCGATAGGGGCGTAGCCTTGCAGTGTCGGGGGCCGCCCTACTGGTTTGGGTGGGGCATTGATCCCCCAGATGGGGTAGTGCCTTTTGCACCGTATGGGTGCACTATCCAGGTAGTTACATCGAGTAACGCGCCACAGAGCGCGCTCGGCGGTTTCATCAGGCGCCCGCGCGCATGCGGTTGCCAATGCGAAAGGGTACGCCCGATCGATGGGTAGGGAAGGGTTGAATTGGTATCTGCTGACCAGCCGTCCGAGGATGGAGGCGCGCGTTGTCGCCCATCTGGACCGGCTCGGCTTGGGCTGGCTTGCGCCCACCATGCCGGTGGAGCGCTGGGTGGCCGGCAAACGGGTATTGCGCGAGGAGTGGCTGTTCCCGCGCTATGTGTTCGCCCAGGTCGACTTCAACACCACCCCCTTCAACTACCTGCAGTACCTGCAGGGTGTGAGCGGCTTCGTGCGCCGCGCCGGTCAACTGTTGCAGGTGCCGCCGCTGGTGGTGCAGGGCCTGCAGGCCCGCGCCGTGGCCGCGCCTGAGACGCCCGCCATGCCGGTGGCACGTTTTTCGCGGGGCGAGCGTGTGAGATTGAATGGCGGGGGCTTTGTCGATGTCGAGGCGATCTTCCTCGAACCCGATGGAGAGCGCCGCAGTGTATTGCTGGTCCAGATGCTCGGCCGTGAGCTGGAAACCACGGTAGACAACCTCTACCTGGCCTGAACATGGGTGGGCGCCCCGGGGCGCCGCCTCATTTAAATGAAACCGATTCTCATTCGGAGGGCGGGAGCGTGCCTGAAGGCCGCGTTCTTGCAGGGACACTGACCATCTCATGATCATGTTGTTGATCATCACCCTGGCGACCGTCGCGCTGTCGTTTGGCGCATGTGCGCTGACGCTCTATGCCGCGCGAGAACTGCGCCTTGGCGCCGACGAATCCCATGGTGCCCAGAAGATTCACGACCATTGGGTGCCGCGCCTGGGCGGCTTGCCGATTGCCGTGGCGGCCTTCGTCGGCACCATGTGCTGGGCCTGGTACACGCACCCGGCCTTCACCTTGCTGGCCACCAGCCTCATCGTGTGTGCCTTGCCGATTTTTTGCGCGGGCCTGCTGGAAGACCTTACCCGACGGGTCAGCCCGGGGCTGCGCCTGTGGGTGGCCTTCTTTTCGGCGGCCCTGGCGTTCTGGCTCCTGGATGCGCGGATGCTGCGGACCGACATCCCGCTACTGGACCTGCTGCTGAACCGCTACACCTTGCTGAGCCTGCTGGTGACCATGGTGGCGGTGGGTGGTGTTGCCCACGCCACCAACATCATTGATGGCTGTAACGGGCTCGCGGGCGGTGTTTGTGTGATCGCCCTGAGTGCCATTGGTGCCATCGCCGCCCAGGCCGGCGACGCCTTCGTCGGCTCAACAGCCGCCATTGTGGCCGGTGCGGTGCTGGGCTTTCTCGGCTGGAATTTTCCCAAGGGGCGCATCTTCCTGGGCGATGCCGGGGCCTACATGCTGGGCTGCCTGATGGCCATCTTGGCCCTGATGTTGGTGGTGCGAAACCCCGAAGTGTCCCCCTGGTCGCTGCTGCTGGTGCTGATCTACCCGGTGTGGGAAACCTTGTTCAGCATGTTCCGCCGCGGGCGTCACAAGCTGTCCAGCATCTCCCAGCCGGATGCATTGCATCTGCACCAATTGCTGATGCGCCGAGTGGTGCGCCGCTACGGCGCCAACCCCAAGGGGCGGCACAAGATGAAACGCAATGCCGGCACCAGCCCCTATCTCTGGTTGCTGTCTGGCCTTTCTGCCATCCCCGCGGTGGTGTTCTGGAACCACAGCGGCTGGGCGCTGGCCGCCAGCCTCGTGTTTGTTGTGACCTACGGCCTGAGCTACCGGGCCGTGGTGACCTTCCGTGTGCCGAGTATGTTCGTACAGCACCCTCGCAGGATGGAGGGGCAGCAGGAAGCACCGTAGGCCGGAGGCGCCCATCGGCACGCGGTGCCTGACCGCGACCGTGGGGTTGTTGATGTGCCGCCGCGACTCGCGCGCAGGCTGCGCGCCTGCCGAGTGAGACCGTCCGTCCTCCCGGCTTGATCCAGGACCCAGACGCAACGCGGAGGATGGATGCCCGATCGAGTCGGGCATGACGGTCGGAAACGTCATCCCGGACTTGATC
>CAYROO010000021.1:0-5361 GCA_964425915.1 uncultured Polycyclovorans sp. | reverse complement strand
CTGATGGCCAAGCCGGACGGCTCGATCATCGAAACGCCGATCACCGCCAACTTCCGTGAAGGCCTGAATGTCCTTCAGTACTTCATTTCCACCCACGGCGCCCGTAAGGGTCTGGCCGACACCGCGCTGAAGACGGCCAACTCGGGTTATCTCACCCGCCGTCTGGTGGACGTGGCGCAGGACGTGGTGGTGACCGCCGAGGACTGCGGCACCGACCAGGGTCTGCTGATGATGCCGATCGTGGAAGGCGGCGACGTGCTCGAACCGCTGCGCGATCGCGTGCTCGGCCGCACCGTGCTGCGCGATGTCTACAAGCCCGGTACCGAAGAGTTGATCATCGAGGCCGGCACCCTGCTCGATGAAGCCTGGGTGGACGTGTTGGAGCAAAACAGCGTCGACGAGATCTGGGTGCGTTCCTCGATCACCTGCGAGCTGCCGTTCGGCATCTGCGCCAAGTGCTATGGCCGCGACCTGGCCCGCGGCCACCGCGTCAATATCGGTGAAGCCGTCGGCGTCATCGCGGCCCAGTCGATTGGCGAGCCTGGCACCCAGCTGACCATGCGGACCTTCCACGTCGGCGGTGCCGCTTCTCGTGCCGCTTCCGCAGATGGTGTGGATGCGCGTGCCGCCGGTACGGCACGTGTCCACAACCTGAAGACGGTGACCAACAAGGACAACCTGCTGGTGGCGGTGTCGCGGTCCGGTGAAATTGGCGTTATTGACGCCAATGGCCGCGAGCGCGAGCGCTACAAGATCCCCTACGGCGCCACCATCCTGGTCAAGGATGGCGAAGAGGTGGCGGCCGGCCAGCGTCTGGCCAAGTGGGACCCGCACACCCACCCGATCGTGTCCGAAATTGCCGGCTTCGTGAAGTTCGAGGACTTCGAGGAAGGCCTGACCGTGCTGCGGGAATCTGACCCGCTGACCGGCGTGACCACCCTGGTGGTGACCGACCCGAAGAGCCGCGGTGCCGCCGGCAAGGACCTGCGTCCGATGATTCGCCTGGTCGACGCCAAGGGCAAGCAGCTGAGCTTCCCCGGCACCGACATCCCCGCGACCTACGCGCTGCCGCCCAAGGCGGTGGTCACCGTTGAGAACGAGGACGAGATCCTGGTGGGCGCGATCGTTGCCCGTATCCCGCAAGAGGCCTCCAAGAGCCGCGACATCACCGGGGGTCTGCCGCGCGTGGCTGACCTGTTCGAAGCGCGCAAGCCCAAGGAACCCGCAGTGTTGGCGGAAGCCTCCGGCACCATCAAGTTTGGTGCCGGTACCAAGGGCAAGCAGCGCATCAAGATCGTTCAGGGCGACGGCGAGGAAGTCGAAATCCTGGTGCCCAAGTGGGTCGATATCCGGGTATTCGAGGGTGAATCGGTCGAGAAGGGCGAGCAGATCAGCGACGGCGAGCCCAGCCCGCACGACATCCTGCGGCTGCAGGGTGTGACGGCGCTGGCCAACTACCTGGTCAAGGAGATTCAGGACGTCTACCGCCTGCAGGGCGTGAAGATCAACGACAAGCACATCGAGACCATCATCCGCCAGATGCTGCGCAAGGTGGAGATCGCCGAGACTGGCGATACCCGCTTCCTGCAGGGTGAGCAGGTGGAGGTGTTCCAGGTACTGGCCGAGAACAAGAAGGTCCAGTCCACCGGTGGTCGTCCGTGCCGCTTCGAGCGGCAGCTGCTGGGCATCACCAAGGCCAGCCTGTCGACCGAGTCCTTCATCTCCGCGGCCTCGTTCCAGGAGACCACCCGCGTGCTCACCGAAGCCTCGGTGCGCGGCTCCCGAGACGAGCTGCGTGGCCTCAAGGAAAACGTCATCGTGGGCCGACTGATTCCCGCCGGGACCGGTCTGGCGTACCACGAGCAGCGCCGCCGCGCGCGTGGCGGCAGCCTGCTGGCCGACCTGCAAGCCAGCGCCCTCACCAGCTCGGGCAGTTTTGATCCCGTGGCCGGAGAGCGCGTGGTGCGCCAGACCGCCGAACCCGCTGCCGATGTCGAAGCCGACACCGACGCGGGTGAGGACGGAGGTGGTGACAGCGAAGATTGAGGCCTGAGGGCCCAGTATCGGGGCCTCGGCCCCGATGGCCCCTAATCCCGTGCCGGGAGGGGGTTTTGGGCAGGCCTCAGTGATTGACTTGCCAAGGTGCCGCATTTATGATGCGCGCCCTTTCCCGACGGGCCTCGACTGCTAGGGCCCGTCTTTTCTTTGTCAAGCCGGGAAGTTCCAGACGTGCCAACTATCAACCAACTCGTGCGCCATGGCCGTGTTCGCATGGTCGAGAAGAGCAAGGTGCCCGCCCTCGGCGGTTCGCCGCAGAAGCGCGGTGTCTGCACGCGCGTGTACACCACCACCCCGAAGAAGCCGAACTCGGCCCTTCGTAAGGTCTGCAAGGTCCGTCTCACCAACGGTTTCGAGGTGATCTCCTACATCGGTGGTGAAGGCCACAACCTGCAGGAGCACTCGGTGGTCATGATTCGTGGCGGCCGTGTAAAAGACCTTCCCGGTGTGCGCTACCACACCGTCCGCGGCGCGCTCGACTGCGCCGGCATCGACAAGCGCCGTCAGGGCCGCTCCAAGTACGGCGCCAAGCGTCCGAAGCCGGGCGCCCAGGCCGCCAAGAAGTAATCCAGGAGCATCCGCATGTCCCGTCGTCGCACGCCCGAAAAGCGCACCATCCTTCCCGATCCTAAGTTCAAGAGTGAGCTGCTGACCAAGTTCATGAACATGATCATGGTCGATGGCAAGAAAGCCGTGGCCGAAAAGATCGTCTACGGCGCGCTGGACCAGATCGCCTCCAAGAAGAGCACCGACGAGCCGCTCGAAGTGCTCAAGACCGCCTTCGAGAATGTCGCTCCGGCGGTCGAGGTGAAGTCGCGCCGCGTCGGTGGTGCGACCTACCAGGTGCCGGTCGAAGTGCGCGCCTCGCGCAAGTCCACCCTGGCCATGCGCTGGATCATCGATGCTTCCCGCGCCCGCGGCGAGCAGGGCATGACCAGCCGACTGGCCGGCGAGCTGCTGGACGCCTCCGAGCACCGCGGCGCCGCCGTCAAGAAGCGCGAAGACACGCACAAGATGGCTGAAGCCAACAAGGCGTTTTCGCACTTCCGCTGGTAAGCCGTTCGCCGTACTGCTGTTTCCCTACGCATCCAAACCCAAGAGGATTGTCCTGTGGCCCGCAACACGCCAATTGAGCGCTACCGCAACATCGGTATCTCTGCTCATATCGACGCTGGAAAGACCACGACTACCGAGCGCGTGCTGTTCTACACCGGTGTGAATCACAAGATCGGTGAAGTGCATGATGGCGCCGCCACCATGGACTGGATGGAGCAGGAGCAGGAGCGCGGTATCACCATCACCTCCGCAGCCACCACCTGCTTCTGGTCGGGCATGGCGCAGCAGTTCGAGCAGCACCGCGTCAACATCATTGACACCCCGGGGCACGTGGACTTCACCATTGAGGTGGAGCGTTCCATGCGTGTGCTCGACGGCGCCTGCATGATCTATTGTGCGGTCGGCGGTGTGCAGCCGCAGTCTGAGACGGTGTGGCGGCAGGCGACCAAGTACAAGGTGCCGCGCCTGGCCTTCGTCAACAAGATGGACCGTGCCGGCGCCAACTTCTTCAAGGTATACGAGCAGATGCGGGCGCGCCTCAAGGCCAACCCGGTGCCGATCCAGATCCCGGTTGGCGCCGAAGACGGCTTCCGCGGCGTGATCGATCTGGTGAAGATGAAGCAGATCCTCTGGAATGAAGCCGACAAGGGCATCACCTTTGATTACGGTGACATTCCGGCCGACCTGATGGAGCTCGCCAACAAGTGGCGCGAAAACATGGTCGAAGCGGCTGCAGAAGCCGACGAAGAGCTGATGAACAAGTACCTCGAAGGCGAGGCGCTGACCGAGGAAGAAATCAAGGGCGCGCTGCGTCGCCGTACCATCGGACTCGAAATCGTGCCGATGCTGTGTGGCTCTGCCTTTAAGAACAAGGGTGTTCAGGCCATGCTCGATGCGGTGATCGAGTATCTGCCGGCGCCGACCGAAGTGCCCGCCATCAAGGGCGAGGACGCAGAGTCCGGTGAGCCGATCGAGCGCCATGCGGACGATAACGAGCCGTTCTCGGCGCTGGGCTTCAAGATCATGACCGACCCCTTCGTCGGACAGCTGACCTTCATCCGCGTGTATTCCGGTGTGCTGAAGTCGGGCGACAGCGTGTTCAATTCGCGTACCGGCAAAGCCGAGCGTATTGGTCGTCTGTTGCAGATGCACGCCAACAACCGCGAAGAGATCAAGGAAGTCCGTGCGGGCGACATCGCCTGCTGCGTCGGCCTCAAGGAAGTCTACACCGGCACCACGCTGGCAGACCCGGACAAGCCGGTCATCCTCGAGCGCATGGAGTTCCCGGAGCCGGTGATCTCCCAGGCGGTGGAGCCGAAGACCAAGGTCGACCAGGAAAAGATGGGCATCGCCCTCAACAAGCTGGCACAGGAAGATCCTTCCTTCCGCGTGTACACCGACGAGGAATCTGGTCAGACCATCATTGCCGGTATGGGTGAGCTGCACCTCGAGATTCTGGTCGACCGCATGAAGCGCGAATTCAAGGTTGAAGCCAACATCGGCGCGCCGCAGGTGGCCTACCGCGAAACCATCCGCGCCACCGTGGAGCAGGAAGGCAAGTTCGTTCGTCAGTCCGGCGGTCGCGGTCAGTACGGTCACTGCTGGCTGCGCATCGAGCCGCAGGAAGCCGGCGCCGGCTTCGAGTTCGTCAATGCCATCGTCGGCGGTGTGATTCCCAAGGAATACGTTCCGGCCGTGGGCAAGGGCGTGGAAGAAGCGCTGAAGACCGGCGTGCTCTGCGGCTACCCGATGGTGGACATCAAGGTCACCTGTTTCGACGGCTCGTACCACGACGTCGACTCCAACGAAATGGCGTTCAAGATCGCCGGTTCCATGGGCTTCAAGGAAGGCGCGGCCAAGGCCAAGCCGGTGCTCCTGGAGCCGATCATGGCGGTTGAAGTGGAAACGCCGGAAGACTACATGGGCGATGTCATGGGCGACCTCAACCGTCGTCGCGGCATCATCCTCGGCATGGACGACAACATGGGCGTGAAAGTGTTGCGCGCCGAAGTCCCGCTGTCCGAGATGTTTGGGTACTCGACCTCGCTGCGCTCGATGAGCCAGGGTCGCGCCACCTACAGCATGGAATTCAAGAAGTACCAGGAAGCGCCCTCCAACATTGCCGCGGGTCTCGCCAAGCAGGCGGCCTGAGGCTTCTCCATCCCGTATCGATAACGAAATCAGGATCATCAGCAATGGCAAAGGAAAAGTTTGAGCGTACGAAGCCGCACGTGAACGTTGGAACGA
>CAYROO010000020.1:0-6848 GCA_964425915.1 uncultured Polycyclovorans sp. | reverse complement strand
CTAGCTTCGGCGGTTGGTGTCTGGATGCCCGATCACGTCGGGCATGACGGTAGGTGTTGTTTGGTGCTTGTAGGAGCGGTGCTTGCCCGCGACCAAGGGGGCGCTGTGTCGCGGCCTAGTCGTCGCGCGCAAGCTGCGCTCCTACTGAGGGATCCGGCATTTGCTAGGGAGATGGCGGTAGGCAACGTCACCCCGGACCTGATCCGGGGTCCAGCTTCGGCGGTGGGTGTCTGGATGCCCGATCACGTCGGGCATGACGGTAGGTCACGTCACCCCGGACCTGATCCGGGGTCTAGCTTCGGCGGTTGGTGTCTGGATGCCCGATCACGTCGGGCATGACGGTAGGTAACGTCACCCCGGACCTGATCCGGGGTCTGGCTTCGGCGGTCGGTGTCTGGATGCCCGATCACGTCCGGCATGACGGTAGGGAGCGTCACCCTGGACCTGAACCGGGGTCTGGCTTCGGCGGTTGGCGTCTGGATGCCTGATCAAGTCGGGCATGACGGTAGGCAACGTCACCCCGGACCTGATCCGGGGTCTAGCTTCGGCGGTCGGTGTCTGGATGCCCGATCGAGTCGGGCATGACGGTAGGTAACGTCACCCTGGACTTGATCCGGGGTCTGGCTTCAGCGGTCGGTGTCTGGATGCCCGATCACGTCGGGCATGACGGTAGGGAGCGTCACCCTGGACCTGAACCGGGGTCTGGCTTCGGCGGTTGGCGTCTGGATGCCCGATCAGACGGGCATGACGGTAGGCAACGTCACCCCAGACCTGATCCGGGGTCTAGCTTCGGCGGTTGGCGTCTGGATGCCCGATCGAGTCGGGCATGACGGTAGGCAACGTCCCCCGGACCTGATCCGGGGTCCAGCTTCGGCGGTTGGTGTCTGGATGCCCGATTAAGTCGGGCATGACGTGAGGTACCGTGCCGCGTGAGCTTGATCAAACAAAGCCCGCTTTTGCGGGCTTTGTTGTTTCTGCGGCAGTTACTTCTTGGCGGTGCCGTAGTTGTACTTGTAGCCGCCGTAGTAGTAGCCGTACTTGTAGCCATAGCGGCCGTGGCGGCCGCGGCCCACCTGGTTGAACAGGGTGCCGCGTACCTGCACGCCGGCGCGGTGCAGGCGGCTGGCGGTTTCTTCGATCATGCGCATCGGGTGTTGGCCGGCCTTCAGCACAATCAGGCTGATGCCGGCGTGGCGGCCGATGATGGCGGCGTCGGTCACCGCCAGCACCGGCGGAGTGTCGATGATGACGTGGTCGAAGCTGCGCGACAGGCCATTGATCAGCTCCACGAAGCGCTCATTCACCAGCATTTCGCTGGGGTTGGGCGGCAGCGTGCCGGTGGGGATGATCCACAGGTTGGGGAAGGGCGTGCCCTTGATGCAGTCCTCGGGCTTGGACGTGCCGCTGATCATGTCGGACAGGCCCGGTTCGCGGGTCTTGTTGACCATCTTGTGCAGATAGCCACGGCGCATGTCGGCGTCGATCACCACCACCCGTCGGCCAGCATCGGCCAGGGCCGCACCGAGGTTGATGCTGACGAAGGATTTGCCCAGCTCCGGCTCGGGGCCGGTGAGCATGATGATGTTGTTGGGCGCATCCATGGCGGCAAAGTGCAGTGCGGTACGCACGCTGCGGATCGCCTCCATGGCCGGGCCCTTGGGTTCGGCAATGGCCAGCATCAGCGGTGCGATCTTGTTCTTGTCCAGCAGCTTGGCCAGCTTGCCCTGCTCGTTGCTGTAGGGGATGGCGCCATAGGTGGGCAGGCCCAGCTTCTTCTCCACCTCGGCGGGGTCTTCCACGCCGTTTCGCAGTAAGTGCACCAGGAAGGCGATGCCCGTGCCCAGCACCAGGCCGGCCAGCAGGCCGATGATGAGCGATTTGGGCTTGCTCGGGGCCACCGGGCTCACCGGCTTCACCGGCAGGTCAATGATGCGGATGCTGCCAATGGTGCCGCTTTTCACCACTTCCAGTTCCTGGGTGCGGTTCAGCAGGCTGATGTACAGCGCGGTGCTCACTTCCAGGTCGCGGGACAGTTGCAGGGCTTTCTGTTCGATGTCCGGCAGCTTGCGGACGCGCTCTGCAACGCGTCCAAGCTGGCTGTTGACCTGGGCAATTTGCGAGTCAATGGATTCCACCACCGGGTGGTTCACGGTGTAGCGCTGCAGGGCCTCGGTGCGCTCTTGCACCAAGGCGGCCTTGGCCTGCTCCAGCTCCACGCTGCGGGTGAGCACGGCCGCGGTTTCCTGGGTGAGGTCAGCGGTGCCTTGCTGCACCTTGAACTGGTTCAGCCGCGCTTCGGCGGTTTCCACTTCCTTGCGCAACTCGGGCAGTTGCTGGCTGAGGAAGTCCAGCGTTTGTTCGGCTTCGGCGGAGCGGCGATCGATATTCTGCCGCTGGTACACATTGAGCACTTCGGTGAGGATGCGGGTGATGCGTTCCGGATCGCCACCCTGGTACCGGAGCGTGACGATGCCTTCCGCGTTGCGATTGGCCGTCGCGGCGAGATTGGCCTGCACGGCGCCGATGGCGCTCTCGCGGCGCAGTTTGCGCACCTCGAACACGCGGCCGGGCTCGCCCACCAGTTCCTGGACAAAGATGCTGAGGGTGTCGCCATTGATCTGCGTGACCAGGCGCTCGCCCACACGACCGGATACCAGCGGCTGGTAGTTGGCGTCCACCAGGGCGAAGGCGTTGCGCTCTTGCTTGAGCACGTAGAGGGTGACGCCCACCATCGAAGGCGGCACCTCCAGGGAAGTGACGGTGATCTGTTCGCCGCCCCAGCCGTACTCGGGGCGATTCAAGGGGCGCAGCCACGCGGGCGGCCGGCCAAAGCCTTCGCCACGGTGATCCCGCGCAAAGGCGCCGCCCAGCCACGGCATGCGCAATGGTTGCGCTTGAATGTCGAGCCCCAGGCGCTCCACCACCCGGCCCAGCACCATACGGCTGCGCAGGATCTCAATCTCGGCCGCCACCGGGATGTCATTGCCGATGGAGTCCGCCGTTTGTGTGAAGGCGATACGGGCGCTGTTGGAGTTTTCCTCCACCTGCACCAGTGCGTCGGTGGCATAGGTGGGGGGGGTGACAAACAGGTACCAGATCGCCCCGACCAGGCCCAGCACCGTGGCCGCCACGATGTACGGCCAGCCGGACAACAGAATGCCGAACAGCTCGCGCAGGTCGATGCCGTCGTCCAGGTCGTCGGGGTGGGGGGCCGGGGCGGTCGGCAGGCGGTCGGACATAAAGAGAGTGCTGAGTGGTGAGTGCTGAGTGCTATGGGAGCGGCTCGGCAGCGGGGGGCAGGGTGCAGATTGCCCAAGAATCACGCGGCGCGTTGTGCGCCGCGTATCAGAAGATCAGGTTATTCGGCGATGCTGTCGATGCGGTCCACCAGCAGTACTGGAATCAGAATGGATTGCAGGCTGGGCAGAATCTGCGAGATGAAGCGGTTGAAGCGCGTCACCGGGCGGGTGGAGACGTACACGATGTCGCCACTGGCCAGCTGGAACTGGTCGGCCAGGATGAAGGACTCGGGCGAGGTGCCGTTCATGTGGAAGACACGGGCGGCGTCCACATCGCCACGAATCACGAAGATGCTGCCCGGCTTGGCGGTGCCCACCTGCAAATAGTTGCCAGCATTGCGGCCGCCCCCTTGGCTGCTCTCCACCAGCACTTCCGCAAGCGAGGTGTTGTAGGGGTCAATGAACTCAGTACGGTTGGGGGCTTCGCCCAGCACGTACACGCGGTTTTCGTTGCGGGGTACAAACACCACGTCGCCGTCCTGCAGCACCCAGTTCTGGCCAAAGCTCGGGCTTTGGATCAGGGCGAACACGTCCACCGGGTATTCCACGCCGCCACGTTTGAGCACCACCTTGCGCAGATCGGCTTGCTCATTCTGCTTGGCCGCGATGATGGCCTCGGGGATGGTCATCGGGCGGTCGGTCACCGGCAGGTAGCCCGGTTCTTCCACGGCACCGGCCACGGCCACGCGCTGGCTGCGGTATTCGGACACACGCACATTAATCTGCGGGCGGGTGATGTACTTGGCCAGTGCGCTCTGGATCTCGGAGTACGCCTGGCCCACCGTGAGGCCGGCCACACGCAGGGCACCAAACAGTGGCAGGAAGATGTAGCCGTCTTCGCTGACGACGTACAGCGACTCGGCCTGGCGGTCCACCGTGCCGGCAATGCCCTGGTCGCCGTACAGGCTCTGGTTGACGAAGATGGACATCACGTCGCCCGGCCCAATGCGGTAGGCGTAGTTCTGCAGGGTGAGGCTGCCGGGAGGCGGGGCTGCCACATCCGGCGGGCGCACCGCCAGGCGGGCGACCAGCTCGGGGGTGACGGGTTCCACCGTGAAGGGAATCTGGTTGGCTTCTGCCGGGGTTTCGTAGCTGGCGCCCATGCCGGCACAGCCGGTCAGCAACAGCCCAGCAGCGGCGGCCATGGCCGCCAGGGCCAGGCGCGGATTGACGACGATCATGCTTCCCTATCCCTATGTCGCAGCGTTGTTTTTGGATACTAGCATCGTGAACGCGTTTGAACGATGAACGGACGGGGTATTTCCCCCGGTAGGCGCGCCGCTTGCGGGCGCCCTTCCACGTCACATCGCCAGCCGCCCATGTCGCGGGCAAGCACCGCTCCTACAGGCGCCCATAGGTCACGCCATGCCCGACTTGATCGGGCATCCGGGCAATAGCCGTCGGTTGTGGACCCCGGATCGAGTCCGGGCTGACGGTTCCGACCGTCATGCCCGACTTGATCGGGCATCCAGGCGTCCACCGTTGCAGATGACGGTAGGAGCGCAGCTTGCGCGCGACCTTCCACGTCACATCGCCGGCCGTGCAGGTCGCGGGCAAGCACCGCTCCTGCAGGCGCCCATAGGTCACGTCATGCCTGGCTTGATCGGGCATCCAGGCAATAGCGGTCGGCGGTGGACCCCGGATCGGGTCCGGGGTGACGGTTCCCATCGTCACGCCCGACTTGATCGGGCATCCAGACGTTCACGGCAGGTGCCATCGTTCCGGTGGCGCGTTACCATGCGGTCACGACTAACGGGCGCATTGATGCCCTGAGCGGAGAGCGTTTCATGCCGGTGATGAGCAATACCTTGATCGCGCCCCGGGGGCGGGTGGCGATGGGCGCGCTGTTGGTGGCCTTGATGTCACCCACGGCGATGGCCGCCAAGATCTGCACCCTGGGGCCGCCCAGCGACGGTATGTCGACGGTGGAGAACTCGCTTGGGCACTGCCTGGAACGGCTGCGGCGCTATGACGGTGAGCCTGACGGCTACGGTCGGGTGTATGCCCGCTATGGCAATGTGGATCTGGCAGTGGATGCCGCCGGTAGTTACCGCTATTACGACGACGGCCAAACCTGGGCACAGTTTGCCGGCGCGCCGGGCTGGAAGCCGGTGCTGATGCGGGATCTCGACCCGCCGGGCAAGGTCGCAGGCGCCCCTGCGCCGGAAGCCCCCGCTGAGCCTGAGGCAGCGGAAACGCCGCGGCAGGCGCGGCGCACGGTACCGAGAGCTGTTGAGGTTGCAGCAGCGGCCCCCGAGGCTGCATCAGCGCCGGAGTCGGCGCCGGCGGTTCAGGCCCCTGCAGCAGCGCCCGCTGCCCCGGCGCCGGTGCAGCCAGCCGTGGCTGCCGCGGCACCGAGCGCCGCTGGCGCGGCAGCAGTAACCGCAACCGCCGCCACCGATACTGCCGTTTCGTTTGGCGCACAGCGCCGTGCCACGGTGGACACCCCGGTGACACAGGTGGATGCCAAGGCGCCGGTGGTCAGCCGCGATGAATCCGGCGAACGCACCGTGACCTACGTCGATCCCCGCGCGGTGCCCACCAACCCCGACGGCACGGTGGTGCGTTGTCAGTACCGGGATGCAAAGGGCTGGCATAGCAGCAACCAGTTCACCCTGGAGTCTTGCGCCGCGCATGTGCGCGAGGTGCACACCGCCGCCAATACGCAGGGCATGACGCAAGGGTATTGGAACGGCATCTATATCGCTGTCTCCGCCAAATCCACCTATGTCAGTCGTGATGGTGGCAATGCCTGGGAGCCGCTGCGGTAGGGGTGATGTAGGCGCCCCAACGTTCGGCGCGCGTGGATGCCCGATCAAGTCGGGCATGACGATACATTCCGTCACCCCGGACCTGATCCGGGGGCCATCTTCAACGGTTGGTGTCTGGATGCCCGATCAAGTCGGGCATGATGATAGACTCCGTCACCCCGGACCTGATCCGGGGTCCATCTTCAACGGTTGGTGTCTGGATGCCCGATCAAGTCGGGCATGACGGAAGGTTCGGTAGGCCACGTCATCCCGGACTTGATCCGGGATCCAGCTTCAGCGGGTGGTGTCTGGATGCCCGATCAAGTCGGGCATGACGGAAGGTTCGGCGGGCTACGTCATCCCGGACTTGATCCGGGATCCAGCTTCAGCGATTGGTGTCTGGATGCCCGATCAGGTCGGGCACGACGATAGATTCCGTCACCCCGGACCTGATCCGAGGTCCATCTTCAAGGGTTGGTGTCTGGATGCCCGATCAAGTCGGGCATGACGCGGCAGTGGCGCCTGTAGGAGCGGTGCTTGCCCGCGACGGGGTTGGGGCTGATCTATGATGCAGTAGATCGCGCGCAAGCAGCGCTCCTACAGGGGCTCCAGGCGCGCATTCTGGGCATGACGGTAGGTTCGGTAGGCCACGTCATCCCGGACTTGATCCGGGATCCAGCTTCAGCGGGTGGTGTCTGGATGCCCGATCAAGTCGGGCATGACGGTAGGTTCGGTGGGCCACGCCATCCCGGACTTGATCCGGGATTGCATGATAGGCCTCCCTTGTCATCGACAAGGG
>CAYROO010000019.1:0-6907 GCA_964425915.1 uncultured Polycyclovorans sp. | reverse complement strand
GCTGACCGCCGAACTGGGCCTTGCCGCCCAGCGGCTGCTGCGTGACCAGCGAGTACGGACCGGTCGAGCGGGCATGCATCTTGTCGTCGACCAGGTGGTTCAGCTTCAGCATGTACATGTAGCCGACGGTGACCGGGCGGCTGAATAGCTCGCCGGTACGGCCATCGGTGAGCTGTGCCTGACCGTTGATGGGCAGCCCCGCCAGTTCCAGCAGGCGCTTGATCTCGGCCTCGTTGGCACCGTCAAACACCGGCGTCGCGATGGGCAGACCGTTGACCAGATTCTGCGCCAGGGCGACGATTTCGACGTCATTCAGCTGCGACAGGTCAGCCTGGTTCTTGCCCTCGCCCTGGTACACCTGGGTGAGGAACTTGCGCAGCTCGGAGACGGCGCGCTGCTGTTCCAGCATCTCGTCGATCTTGCGACCGATGCCTTTGGCAGCCCATCCCAGGTGCACTTCGAGGAGCTGGCCGATGTTCATGCGTGAAGGCACGCCCAGCGGGTTGAGCACGATGTCCACCGGGGTGCCGTCCGGCATGTGCGGCATATCTTCCACCGGCACAATCTGCGAAATCACGCCCTTGTTACCGTGACGGCCGGCCATCTTGTCACCCGGCTGGATGCGACGACGCACCGCCAGATAGACCTTGACCATCTTCAGCACGCCCGGGGACAGCTCGTCACCGGCGGTGATCTTGCGCTTCTTGTCCTCATAACGCTTGTCGAAGAAGGCGCGCTGTTCCTTCAACTGCTTGGCAGCGGCTTCCAGCTGGCTCTGCGCGTCCTCGTCCTGCAGACGGATCTCGAACCACTTATCGCGCTCCACCGAGGCCAGGTAGTCGGCATCGATCTGCGTACCCTTCTTCAGCTTCGACGGACCACCATCAGCGGTCTTGCCTTCCAGCAGCTTGCCGAGACGGTCATAGATGTCGTCTTCGAAGATGCGCTGCTGGTCGTTGAGGTCCTTACGCACCGAGGCCAGTTCGGCCTCTTCGATTGCCAGGGCACGCTTGTCCTTCTTGACGCCATCACGGGTGAACACGCGGACGTCAATCACCGTGCCGTCCATGCCGGCGGGCACGCGCAGCGAGGTGTCTTTCACGTCGGAGGCCTTCTCACCAAAGATGGCCCGCAGCAGCTTCTCTTCCGGCGTCAGCTGGGTCTCGCCCTTGGGCGTGACCTTGCCCACCAGGATGTCACCCGCCTTCACCTCGGCGCCGATGTAGACGATGCCGGATTCATCCAGCTTGCGCAGTGCGGCTTCGTTGACGTTGGGGATGTCGGCGCTGATGTCTTCTGAGCCCAGCTTGGTTTCGCGGGCCACACAGGTCAGCTCTTCGATATGGATCGTAGTGAAGCGATCCTCCTCCACCACGCGCTCGGAAATGAGGATGGAGTCTTCAAAGTTGTAGCCGTTCCAGGGCATGAACGCGACCAGCATGTTCTGGCCCAGGGCCAGCTCGCCGAGGTCGGTGGACGGGCCGTCGGCGACCACGTCGCCGCGCGCCACCACGTCGCCCGGCTTCACCACCGGCTTCTGGTTGATGCAGGTGTTCTGGTTGGAGCGGGTGTACTTGACGAGGTTGTAGATGTCGACACCGGCTTCACCGGCGACGGTTTCCTCATCATGCACGCGGATTACGATACGGGAGGCATCCACCTTGTCCACGACACCACCGCGCTTGGCCGTCAGGGCGTTGCCCGAGTCCACCGCGACGCGACGTTCCATGCCGGTGCCGACCAGCGGCTTCTCGGTCTTCAGCGTCGGCACCGCCTGACGCTGCATGTTCGAGCCCATCAGGGCGCGGTTGGCGTCATCGTGTTCCAGGAACGGGATCAGCGCGGCGGCCACCGACACGATCTGGCGCGGCGACACGTCCATGTACTGGATCTTGTCCGGCGCCATCATGGTGAATTCATTCTGGAACCGCACCGACACCAGTTCGTTGATGAACCGACCCTTGTCGTCCAGCTCGGCGTTGGCCTGGGCGATCACGTAGCGCCCTTCCTCGATGGCCGACAGGTATTCAACCTGATCGCTCACCTTGCCATCCGTCACCTTGCGGTAGGCGGTTTCCAGGAAGCCGTAGTCGTTGGTCCGCGCGTAGCAGGCCAGCGAGTTGATGAGGCCGATGTTCGGCCCTTCCGGCGTCTCGATCGGGCAGACACGGCCGTAGTGCGTCGGGTGCACGTCGCGCACTTCAAAGCCGGCGCGCTCGCGGGTGAGACCACCGGGCCCGAGCGCCGACACGCGGCGCTTGTGCGTCACTTCGGACAGCGGGTTGTTCTGGTCCATGAACTGCGACAGCTGGCTGGACCCGAAGAATTCCTTGATCGCGGCCGCCACCGGCTTGGCGTTGATCAGATCCTGCGGGAACAGGTTGTCGGCTTCGGCCAGCGCCAGACGCTCGCGCACCGCCCGTTCCACGCGCACCAGGCCGGTGCGGAACACGTTCTCGGTCATCTCGCCAACGGCGCGGATACGACGGTTGCCCAGATGGTCGATATCGTCGGTCTGCTGCTCACCGTTGCGGATGGCGATGATCTCGCGCACCACCTCAATGATGTCGCTGTGGTCCGGCCCGAACTGCTTGACCAGGTCCTTGCTGAAGTCGTCGTTGAACCCGGCAAACAGCTTGCCGTCGTAGATCACCGAAGGACCTTCAACGGTGTCGCGGCGCAGGCGGCGGTTGAACTTCATGCGGCCGACGGCCGACAGGTCGTACTTGTCGGGGCTGGCGAACAGGGTGTTGAACAGCGTCTCCGCGGCATCCTTGGTCGGCGGCTCGCCGGGACGCATCATGCGGTAGATCTCGACCAGCGCTTCCAGCTTGGTCTTGGTCGGGTCGATGTTCAGCGTGGTGCTGATGTACGGCCCCTTGTCGACGTCATTGACGTAGAGCACCGGCAGATCACTGATGCCCGCCTTGCGCAGCTTCGGCAGCAGATCCTCGGTGATTTCGGTGTTGGCAGCCGCCACCACTTCACCGGAGTCGGTATCCACCAAATCACGGGCGACGATTTTGCCCAGCAGGTAGCTGTCCGGCACGTTCAGACGCTTCAGTCCGGCCTGCTCGATGAGCTTGATATGGCGCGCGGTGATCAGCTTGCCCTGCTCCACCAGCACCTTGTCACCGGCGATGATGTCGAACTGGGCCTTCTCGCCCTTGAGACGATCCGGGATGACCTCAAAGCTGGCGCCATCGGCTTCCAGCACAAACTGGTTCTGTTCGTGGAACAGCGCCAGCATCTCTTCGTTGGAGTAGCCGAGGGCACGCAGGACCACCGTCACCGGCAGCTTGCGGCGACGGTCGATACGGGCGAAGAGGTTGTCCTTGGGATCGAACTCGAAGTCCAGCCAGGAACCACGGTAGGGGATGATCCGCGCGCTGTAGAGCAGCTTGCCGGAACTGTGGGTCTTGCCTTTGTCGTGGTCGAAGAACACGCCGGGCGAGCGGTGCAGCTGACTGACGATGACGCGCTCGGTGCCGTTGGTGATGAAGGTGCCGTGGTCGGTCATCAGCGGAATTTCGCCGAGATAGACCTCCTGCTCACGGACGTCCTTGACCCGCTTCTCCTTCGACTCGCGGTCGAAGATCACCAGACGCACGGTCACCTTCAGCGGCGCGGCGTAGGTCAGCCCGCGCACGCGGCATTCCTTTTCCTCGAACACCGGCTCATCAAGGCGGTACTTGACGAACTCGAGTGCCGCAGCGCCGTTGTACGAGACCATCGGAAACACTGACTTGAACGAGGCTTGCAGGCCAATGTCACGCCGCTTGGCGGGCGTCAGCTCGGCCTGCAGGAACGACCGATAAGAATCAATCTGGGTCGCCAGCAGGAAGGGAATCTCCAGCGTCTCCTTGAGCTTGCTGAAGTCCTTGCGGATACGCTTTTTCTCGGTAAACGAGTAGGCCATGTCAACCTCGTCAAACAGCGGAATTCATTCCGGTCCTTGGAACCGGACATCGGGAATTCGGACCCCGCCTAAGCGGATCCGCATTCCCCATGTTCGGGATGCAACAACGGCAAAGCCCTGGCCGGGAAAGCCCCGGCCAGGTGCCATGCCGCAATGAAATGCGACAACAAGGGTCTTACTTGAGTTCGACCTTGCCGCCACCTTCTTCCAGCTTCTTCTTCATCTCTTCGGCAGCTGCCTTGTCGACGCCTTCCTTGACGGTCTGCGGCGCGCCTTCGACCAGGTCCTTGGCTTCCTTCAGACCCAGGCCGGTGAGCTCGCGCACCACCTTGATGACGCCGACCTTCTTGGCCGGGTCGATGCCGGCGAGCACGACCGTGAACTCGGTCTGCTCTTCGGCGGCAGCGGCAGCACCCGCGCCAGCGCCCGGAGCGGCCGCAACGGCCACCGGCGCAGCGGCGGACACGCCGAACTTGTCTTCCATCATCTTGACCAGATCGACCACGTCCATCACGGACATGTTGGCGATTGCGTCAAGGATCTCTTCTTTCGTTGCCATCTCAATAAACTCCTAAAGTCTTAAAAACCGGAAAGCGTCGGTACGGATGTGAACGCTCAAGCGCGGCTGTCGGCCACGGCCTTAACGGCGCGCGTGACCTTGGCGGCGGGCTCGGCCAGGGTGCGGACGAACGTGCTGATCGGGGCGTTGAGCATGCCCATGAGCATGCCGATGGCCTGCTCCTTGGTGGGCAGCGACGCCAGACGCTCGATGTCGGCCGCCCCGTAGAGGGTGCCGCCCACCGCGATCGCCTTGACGACCAGCTTGTCGTTTTCCTTGGCAAAGTCCTTGATGACGCGGCCCACAGCACCGGGATCCTCCATGGAGAACCCAAGTACCAGCGGACCCACCAGCGCGGGCGTCAGGCACTCGAAGGGAGTTCCTGCCACGGCCCGAGCGGCGAGCGTGTTCTTCACCACGTGCAGGTAGATGCCCTGGGTACGGGCCTTTGCACGCAGTTCGTCAAACTTGCCCGCCGACAGACCACGGTACTCGGCCGCAACAGCCGAGTGCGCGCGCTGCGCGACGTCGTTCACTTCCGCAACCAGGGCTTTTTTGTCTTGCAGCCTCAATGCCATGAAGAACAATCTCCTGGTAATGCGTAAACACGGTGCGCCGGTCTCAGCCCTGTGGCCTGCAACCGAAACACCCCCACGGCGTCCGTCAAGCGATGCTTCCGGTTTCGCCGTCTAACGACAGCGGCCTTTCGGCCTTTAATGCCCTTGCGGGCCACTGACGGTCTTTGACGGCATGGCCTTGCGGCCACACTGCAAAGTTCCTTCTGCACCGGCTGTGCGCCTGAACGCACAACCGGCGCCTCAACTCATTCCGGCAGGCTGGACACGTCCACGCGAATGCCGGGCCCCATCGTCGTCGACAGGGTGACCTTCTTGATGTACTGACCCTTCGAGGTGGCCGGCTTGGCACGCTTGATATCGCGAATAACCGCAGCCAGGTTCTCGATGATCTTGGTGCTATCGAACGCCGCCGCACCGATGGCGCAGTGAACGATGCCCGCCTTGTCGGTGCGGAACCGCGCCTGACCGGACTTGGCATTCTTGACCGCCGTCACCACGTCCGGCGTCACGGTGCCGGTCTTGGGGTTGGGCATCAGGCCACGCGGACCGAGCACCTGGCCGAGGCTACCGACCACCCGCATGGCATCCGGCGAGGCAATGACCACGCCGAAGTTCAGGTCGCCGTCCTTCATCTTCTGGGCGAGGTCTTCCATGCCCACTTCATCGGCACCCGCGGCCTTGGCTTCTTCCGCCTTGGCGCCCTGGGTGAACACCGCCACGCGGACGGTCTTGCCGTTGCCGTGCGGCAGCACGGTCGACCCACGGACGTTCTGATCCGATTTCTTGGCGTCGATGCCGAGGTTGACCGACAGGTCAACCGATTCAGAGAACTTGGCGGTGGCGCAGGCCTTGATCAGCTCGACCGCCTGGTCGATCGGGTACAGCTTGCCCTGCTCGACCTTGCCGGCCAGGGACTTCTGACGTTTGGTGATCTTTGCCATGACTTAGCCCTCCACCTCGATACCCATCGCGCGGGCGGAGCCGGCGATCATGCGGCACGCCGCTTCCATGCTGCCGGCGTTGAGATCCGGCATCTTCTGCTTGGCGATGTCTTCAACCTGGGCCATCGTGATCTTGCCGACCTTCTTGGTGTTCGGCGTGGGGCTGCCCGACTCGATGCCGGCGGCCTTCTTGATCAAGGTGGTGGCCGGCGGGGTCTTGGTGATGAAGGTGAACGAGCGGTCCGAATAGACCGTGATCACCACCGGGGTGGGCAGACCGGGCTCAAGCTTCTGCGTGGCAGCATTGAACTGCTTGCAGAATTCCATGATGTTGACGCCGTTCTGACCCAGCGCCGGACCGACCGGCGGCGCCGGGTTGGCCTTGCCTGCAGGAATCTGCAGTTTGATGTAGGCCGATACTTTCTTTGCCATGACAACTCCTGAGTGGGTGCGAACGCCTTGCGGCTCCCCGTGAAATACCGGGAATCGGGAGACGGGAATCGGGAATGGTCAAAAGCGCGAGGCTCCGGACGATTCCCGATTCCCGATTCCCGATTCCCGCCTGTCAGCCTTTCTCCACCTGGGAGAATTCCAGCTCGACGGGCGTGGAACGCCCGAAAATCAGTACCGCCACCCGCAGGCGGGACTTGTCGTAATTGACCTCTTCCACCACGCCGCTGAAGTCGGCGAACGGGCCTTCCTTGACACGAACCGACTCGCCGGGCTCGAACAGGGTCTTGGGCCGCGGCTTCTCTACCGACTCGGTGACACGGTTGAGAATCTTCTCGGCTTCCTTGTCGGTGATCGGCGCCGGCTTGTCCGGCGTGCCACCAATGAAGCCCAGCACCTTGGGCGTGGATTTCACGAGGTGCCAGGTGTCCTCGTTCATTTCCATCTGCACCAGCACGTA
>CAYROO010000018.1:0-12266 GCA_964425915.1 uncultured Polycyclovorans sp. | reverse complement strand
CCGTTGCAGCGGGATCCCGGGTCAAGCCCGGGATGACGTTTCCCACCGTCATGCCCGACCTGATCGGGCATCCCCGCGGTACCGCTACCGGGCCACCACCTGGAACCGGATCAGCAGTGGGTCTTGCACGGCCAGCAATCCGCCCATGACCGAGAAGGGCGTGATGCCGTAATCACTCTGTCGGATCGCGAACTGGCCGCTGGCGGCGATCTGCGTCCCCTCCCGCACGACTGAGAGGGCAACGGTCTCCGTCCGCGTAATCCCGTGCAGGCGTATCGCCACCTCGGCCACCCGCAGCGGACCTTCGCCGATCACCGACGTCGACAGCAGCTGCACCTCGGGCCAGCGTTCGGCGTCGGTGCTGCGCAACAGGTTTCGCAAGGTGCCGGCGCGGTCGTCGTCGCCGCGCGGACGATCATTGAAGGCGGGGCCCTGGGCGGCCAGTAGCGCCGGTGGGTCCACTGCCAGATCGGCCAGCGCGAACGACAGCGCGAAGCTGCCGCCGGTATCTGCGGCATCCACCCAGCCGCGCAGCTTGCGGACCGTCAACACATGGTTGTGGCCCATACGCGCCGCGGCGCCGCCGCGGAACACATAGATCTGCACGTCCGAGGCATCCGGGTCGACCGTCAGCACGGTGCGATCCGCGGGGGGCGCCGGGAGGGCCACCGTCGCCGCGACCGGCTCCGACGATGGCGCAGGGGCTGGCGCGGGCGTTTGGCAGGCGGTCAGGCACAGGGCCAGGCAACAGAAAAGGCGGCGATTCACAAGCACTCTCTAGGGCCGTGAGTGGCCGTTGCAGTGTCCGATATTGCCGAATGCCGCCAAACGGTGGGCGGCGACCGACGAGCGGTAGGTCGGCCGCCACAAGAAGCGGGGCACCCGGCCGAAACAGAGCTTGACCGCAATCGAATTCGGCTGCGGTGGACCTTCACCCCCGGTCGTGCCGGGGACAACCCGGAGATGGACCATGCAAGTCATCAACACCAATGTCATGTCCCTGAACTCACAGCGCAACCTGTCGAAGTCCAGCGAGACCCTTTCAACCTCCCTGCAGCGCCTGTCCTCGGGCCTGCGCATCAACAGTGCCAAGGACGACGCGGCAGGCCTTGCGATTTCGCAGCGCTTCACCACGCAGATCCGCGGCATGGACCAGGCGGCCCGCAATGCCAACGACGCCATCAGCCTGACGCAGACCGCTGAAGGCGCCCTGGTGGAAGTCACCAACAACCTGCAGCGCGTCCGTGAACTGGCCGTGCAGTCGCGCAATGCCACCAACAGCTCCACGGACCGTGCCGCCCTGAATGCGGAAGCGGCGCAGCTGCTGTCGGAAATCAACCGCGTTGCCGAACAGACCAGCTTCAACGGCGTGAAACTGCTCGATGGCAGCTTCTCCAACCAGAGCTTCCAGGTGGGTGCCGATGTCGGTCAGACGATCGATGTCACCAGCATTGTCGACGCCACCACCGCCAACCTGGGCACCTACGGCCGCGCCTCGGTCACCTCGGTGGCTGCCACCGGCTTCGCCAACGCCATTGCCGCTGGCGGTGTCACGGTGAATGGGGTGGATATCGGCGCCATCGGCGCTGCCACCTCGGCCAGCGACCGCGCTGAGCAGATGATGTCGGCGATCAACAAGGTGTCCGGTGACTCCGGCGTCTATGCCATCAAGGACACGGCCAGCACCATCACGCTGGTGTCGACCACCGATGACATCGTGCTGGCAGGCACCCATGTGGCGTACACCGCGGACACCGGCCTCACCGCCGCCACCACCGCGCGTGCCACCACCACCGGCATCTCCACCGTCGACATCTCCTCGGTGGCCGGTGCAGACACCGCGATCCAGGCGATGGATGCAGCGCTGTCGGAGATCACCTCCGCCCGCGCTGACCTGGGCGCGCTGCAGAACCGCTTCTCCTCAGTGGTGAGCAGCCTGCAGACGACCAGCGAAAACCTGTCGGCCTCACGCAGCCGCATCATGGACGCCGACTTCGCCAAGGAAACCGCCAACCTGACCCGCGCGCAGATCCTGCAGCAGGCCGGCACGGCGATGTTGTCCCAGGCCAACTCGGCGCCGCAGGCCGTGTTGTCCCTGCTCCGCTAAGGGGCCTAGGCCGGGGTGGCGGTTCGCCGCCACCCCGACCGTCCCGGGAGGCGTCACATGGACCCCATCCCCGAGCTATCGCTCTGGCTCAATCATCTGTTTCCCCCGCCCGAGGGCAGCCGCCCGCGGGCGGCTTCTGCGTTGCCGGCCGAAAGCGCTCGTGCGTTACCCGCGACGGAGGCGCCGCCTCCCGATCCCGAGACCGACGCCACCGAAGCACGCTGGGCCTTCGAGGCGGCCAACGACACGCTGCGCGAGCGCCATATCGGCCTGCGCTTCGTCCCCGACAAGGACCTCGGTCGCCACATCATGCAGCTGGTCGACGAGGCCACCGGTGACGTGCTGCGTCAGATTCCCAGCGAGGACGCCGTGCGCCTCGCCCGCGCCCTGACCGGTCTGCTGGTCAACGGCAAAGCCTAGGAGCGTCCCATGCCTTCATTCTCCATCGGTGGCATCGGCAGCGGTCTCGATATCGCCGGGATCGTCAACCAGTTGGTGGCGGCCGAGCGCGCCGGCGCTGACAGCCGCATCGCCCGTACCACCAGCAGCACCAATGCCCAACTCTCCGCGCTCGGCAGCTTTCGCGCCGCCGCCGACGCGCTGCGTCGCCAGGCCACTGCGCTGGAAGGCGGGCAACTCACCGCCTGGAAGGCCAGCGTCGGCGAAGGGGCCCCGTTCACCGCCACGGCGTCCGGGACCGGCGCCCAGTCCGGTAGCTACCGCGTCACCGTCGAGCAGCAGGCCCAATCCCATGTGCTGCGCAGTGCCGGCATGGCCAGCGCCGACACCGAGGTGGGCGAGGGCGACCTGCAGATCTTTGTCGGCGACACCGAATTCAATGTGAGCATCAGTAGTGGTGACCGCAGCCTGGCCGGCATTGCCGCCGCCATCAACGCAGCCCCCGACAACGCCGGGGTGAATGCCCGCGTGGTGGTGGCCGACAGCGGTGCCCACCTGGTGCTGAGCAGCCGCAATGCCGGATCCGACAGTGCCCTTCGCATCGTCAGCAGTGGTGGCGACGGTGGCCTGGCAGCGCTCGACTACGATCCCGGCAACAGTGTCGCCCTGCTGGAAACCCAGGAGGCGCTCGATGCCCGGCTGGATGTCGACGGCCTGACCGTCACCCGCGGTAGCAACAGCATCAGCGACGTGATTCCCGGCGTGACCATCAATGTCAGCGCTCAGAAGCCTGGCGAGGCGTTCACCCTCAATGTCAACGCGGATGTCGATGCCACCCTCAGTAAGATCAACAATCTGGTGGCGAGCTACAACGCCACCCTGGCCACTGCGCGACAGGCCACGCGCTACGATGCCGTCACCCGGACGGCCGGTGCACTGCAGGGCGACGCCGTCCTCCGCGGTGCCGCCTCGGCCTTGCGTGGCGCCGTCAGCAATGCCGGCGATGGCAGCGACACGCTGACCGACCTCGGCTTCAAGACCGCCACCGATGGCACGCTCACCGTGGATGCAGCGGCCTTGCGCGCCTCACTGGCGGCCGACCCGGAAAAGGTGTCGCGGCTGCTCACCGGGTCGCAAGGGCTGACGTCACGGATCGATACCGTGCTTGATGACTATCTGGGCAGCGACGGGCGCCTGCAGGCCAAGACCGACAGCCTCAACGCCCGCCTCAAGTTTGCCCAGCAACAGCAAGAGGCGGTGAACCGCCGGATGGAGCTGGTGCAGGCGCGTTATCAGTCGCAGTTCACAGCCCTCGACACGTTGGTCGGCCAAATGAACTCTTTGAGCAGCTATCTCAGTTCACAACTGGCCTCGCTGGCTTAAGTTCCGAAAAGGCCAGCCGATACTGCGGCATGCCCGAAGGAGAACTCGCATGTACGCCGCCGCTTCCGTCGCCGCATTCCAGGGTGCCGGCCCCCTTGCCGGGATCGAACAAGCCAGTCCGCACCAACAGATTGAATTGCTGCTCGGCGGCTTGCTGACACGGCTGGCCCGCGTGCGGGCCGCCATTCGCGCGGGACATCTGCCCCAGCGCACCGAGGCTGCCAACCGGTCCCTCGATATCCTGGCCTACCTGCGGACCATTCTCGATCCCGCCGCCGATCCGCGGCTGGTGGGCTCCCTGCGGGACCTCTATCGCTACTGCGAGGCGCGTCTGCTGGAAGCCTGCCAAGCCAACGACGAAGATGCGGTGGTGGAGGTGGTGAATCTCATCACCGAGATCAAGACCGCCTGGGACGCCATTGCCCCGCAGCGGGTGGCGGCGGCCTGAGCATGGACGCGCCCCACGCACTCGCCACCCTACAGACGGCAGTTGCCGCGCTCGAAGCCGCTGCCGCCCGTGAGGATTGGGCAACGGTTGGCGATGAGCTCACCCGGCAGTACCGCTTCCTTGAGAGCTGGCTGCCGCACTGTGTGGCGCTGGCAGCGGAGACCCGCGCCGGGCTCAACGACATCCTCGACCGCTATCACCGCCTCACCACGGAACTCGGCAGTGCCCGCGAGCGCGCCCGCCTGGCGTCCTTGCGGCCTGGCCTGCCGCCGCCCAATCGCGCTGAGCGCGCCTATCTGGCGGCGGTCGGATGAACGGCGTCCGCTGTCAGTTGGTGGTCCCCGTCAGTTTCGAGCCCGGGCAGGGCCCCCTTGATCGTGCGCAGATGGCCATGAGTCGCCTGATCGGCCTCGAAGCCCTACAAACCGAACGGCCCTCACGCGCCGATGGCCATGACCTGACGCCGGAGTCGCGCCTGCAGGCGCAGCTGGACCTGGTCCTGGATGCCTTGCGCGAAGTGCAGACCCAGCTGCGTCCGCTGCCCGAAGCGCATGCGGTAGAGGTGACACCCGAGTCGATTGGGGTACCGGATCTCGCGGCCATCCCGGCAGGGCCCGGCTGGCTGGCGCTCTGGTTGGATGGCCGCATGCCCCAGCCAGTGTGGCTGCCGGTCACATCAGATGGCCAGGGACGGTTCCTGCTGTCGCCGCCCGACGACGTGCTGGCCGGCGCCATCGACCAACTGGTGTTTCGCCTACACCGCCGTGCGGTGGCACGCAGCCGTCGTGAACACGGCGTCGATTCGCTATCGTTACCCTCCGCCAACCCTGAGACCCCTGCTGCTCCGTGAGCCTCTCCCAGCGAACCGCCCGAACCCTGTTGGCCGATGACCACGCCATGGTGCGTGCCGGACTGCGTCAGCTGCTGGAACAGACCGGCCTGGTGAAGATCGTCGCCGAAGCCGACGACGGCACGCCCGTGCCCGACCTGGTGGCCTCCGAGAACATCGAGCTCGCCATCATCGACCTGTCGATGCCGCGGCTCGGCGGCCTTGATCTGCTGCCCATCCTGCGCAACCGTTTCCCGGCGCTCAAGACCGTGGTGGTGAGCATGCACGCCGATGTGGAATACGTGCGCGAGGCCCTGCAGCGTGGCGCCCGCGGCTATCTGCCCAAGGAAGCGCCGCCGGACGAGCTGCGTTCCGCGCTGCGGCAGGTGCTGCGCGGTGAGCACTATGTGTCGCCCGCCCTGGTGCCCGCGCTGGCCGGCTTCCGCCCGCAGCGCGAGAGTGGCGACGGCCGCATCGAGCGACTACCCCCGCGGCAGCGCCAGCTGCTGGGCCTGATCGGCCAGGGCCACTCCACCCGCGAGATGGCCGACCTGCTCGGCATCAGCGTCAAGACCGTGGAAACCCACCGCACCCGTCTGATGAAGTCCCTCTCGCTGCGCCACAACAACGACCTCATCCGCTTCGCCGCCCAGCAGCGCAGCCTGATCTGAGCGCCCTTCCGCAACTCCGGTTTCGTCGCCTTGTCTGGGTGGATGCCTGGATGCCCGATCGAGTCGGGCATGACGGTCGGAAACGTCATCCCGGACTTGATCCGGGATCCAGCTGCGGCGGACGGATCTGGATGCCCGATCAAGTCGGGCATGACGTGACGTAAGCGCGCCTGTAGGAGCGGTGCTTGCCCGCGACCAAACGGTTGGAGACCCGAGTCGTTGCAGGTCGCGCGCAAGCTGCGCTCCTACGGTGTCGCTCCGTAGGTCATCCCGGGCTTGACCCGGGATCCACCTTCGGCGGTGGGCGCCTGGATGCCCGATCAAGTCGGGCATGACGTCACGTAAGCGCGCCTGTAGGAGCGGTGCTTGCCCGCGACCGAACGGTTGGAGACCCGAGTCGTTGCAGGTCGCGCGCAAGCTGCGCTCCTACGGTGTCGCTCCGTACGTCATCCCGGGCCTGACCCGGGATCCACCTGCACGGTGGATGCCTGGATGCCCGATCAAGTCGGGCATGACGGTCGGAAACGTCACCCCGGACTCGATCCGGGATCCACCTGCAACTCTCGGCACCACAACGCAATATCGCCTCCAGCCTCACGAGGCCGATGCCGGCGCCCGTATAATCTCGGCTTTTTGGGCCCCGCATGACCGCCGCCTACACCCCCGCCGAGATCGAACGCGCTGCCCAGGCCTATTGGGCGGAGCACGACAGCTTCCGCGTTCGTGAGGACGACAGCCGCGAGAAGTTCTACTGCCTGTCGATGTTCCCGTACCCCTCGGGGCGGCTGCACATGGGGCATGTGCGCAACTACACCATTGGCGATGTGCTCACCCGCTACCAGCGGATGAAGGGGCGCAACGTGCTGCAGCCCATGGGCTTCGACGCCTTCGGCCTGCCGGCGGAGAACGCAGCCATCAAGTCGGGTGTGGCGCCGGCCGCCTGGACCTACGACAACATGGCCTACATGCGCAAACAGCTGGATGCGCTGGGGCTGGCGTTCGACTGGTCGCGCAGCTTCGCCACCTGTGATCCGGCGTATTACCGCTGGGAGCAGTGGCTGTTCGTGCAACTGTTCAAGAAGGGGCTGGTGTACCGCAAGAATGCGGTGGTCAACTGGGACCCGGTGGATCACACGGTGCTGGCCAACGAACAGGTGGTCGACGGCCGCGGCTGGCGATCCGGAGCCCTGGTGGAGCAGCGCGAAATCCCGCAGTGGTTCCTGCGCATCACGGATTACGCCGACGAACTCACCGACTGTCTCGATCAGCTGCCGGGCTGGCCGGAGGCGGTGAAAACGCAACAGGCCAACTGGATCGGCCGTTCGCGCGGGTTGGAAATCGACTTCCCGCTGGCCGAAGGCGAGGGCGCGCTCACCGTCTACACCACGCGTCCCGACACCCTGATGGGCGTCACCTTCCTCTCGGTGGCCGCCCAGCACCCGCTGGCACTGGCCGCTGCCGAGCGGGATCCCCGCGTCGCGACGTTTGTCGAGGAATGCCGCAACACCGGCACCTCGGAAGCGGTGCTCGCCACTCAGGAAAAGAAGGGCGTGCCCTTGGGCGTGTCGGTGGTACACCCCCTGACCGGCGAGACGGTGCCGGTATGGGCCGCCAACTTTGTGCTGATGGGTTACGGCACCGGCGGCGTGATGGCGGTGCCGGCGCATGACGAGCGTGACTGGGCGTTCGCCGAGGCGCATGGATTGCCGAAGAAGGTGGTGATCGCTAAGTCGGGTGCGGATGGCGCGCAGGCGCCGGACATCACCACCGAAGCCTTCACCGAGCGCGGCGTCCTGATCAACTCCGGCCGATTTGACGGCCTCGATTTCGACGGCGCCTTCGCTTCCATCCTGGAAGCGCTGTCGGCCCAGGGGCAGGGCCGCGAGCGGATCAACTACCGCCTGCGCGACTGGGGTGTCAGCCGCCAGCGCTACTGGGGCTGCCCGATTCCCATCGTCTACTGCGACGGCTGCGGCGACGTACCGGTACCGGAAGACCAGCTGCCGGTGGTGCTGCCGGAGGACCTCAAACCGGATGGGGCCGCCAGCCCGCTCACCCGTACGCCGTCGTTCTACGAATGCGCCTGCCCGCGCTGCGGCAAGCCGGCGCGGCGCGAGACCGACACCTTCGATACCTTCTTCGAGTCCAGTTGGTATTACGCCCGCTTTGCCTGCCCCGACAACGACCAGGCCATGCTCGACGAGCGGGCCCGGCACTGGCTGCCGGTGGATCAGTACATCGGCGGTATCGAGCACGCCGTGCTGCACCTGCTATATGCGCGCTTCTTCCACAAGCTGATGCGGGATGCCGGGCTGCCGGTGGCCGGTGACGAGCCCTTCACCCGCCTGCTGTGCCAGGGCATGGTGATCGCCGGCACCTACTTCCGTGAAGATGCCGAGGGCCGCAAGACCTGGTTCAACCCGGCCGATGTCGATGTGCAGTTCGATGAGCGGGGCGCGCCCGCCAGCGCGGTGCTGCGCAGCGACGGCCAGCCGGTGCAGATCGGCGGCCGCGAGAAGATGAGCAAGTCCAAGAACAACGGTGTTGATCCGGAAACCATGGTCGCCCGCCATGGCGCCGATGCGGTGCGCCTGTTCATGATGTTCACCGCGCCGCCGGAACAGAGCCTGGAGTGGAACGATGCCGGCATTGAAGGCGCCGCCCGCTTCCTCAAACGCCTGTGGACCTTCGTGACCACGCTGCCGCAGGGCGCCGCGCTCGATATCGGAGCACTCACGCCCGCCCTCAAGGACCTGCGCCGCAAGGTGCATGAAACCCTGGCCAAGCTGGACGACGACTATGGCCGTCGTCAGACCTACAACACCGCCGTCGCCGCCTGCATGGAGCTGCTCAACAGCCTCACGCGCCACGCCGACGATGGTCATCCGCAAACCGCAGCCGTGCTGCGCGAAGGCGCCGATGCGCTGGTGCGGGGCCTGGCGCCCATCGTGCCGCACATCAGCCATGCGCTGTGGCAGGCGCTGGGCGGGCAGGGCGCCATTCTCGACGCGCCCTGGCCCCAGGCCGATCCGGCGGCGATGACCGCCGACGTGGTGAAGCTGGTGGTGCAGGTCAACGGCAAGCTGCGCGGCCATATTGAGGTGGCGCCGGATGCCAGCCAGGAACAGATCATTGCCACCGCGGTGGCTGACGCGGCGGTCGCCAAGTTTCTGACCGGCCCGCTGCGCAAGCAAATTGTGGTGCCGGGCAAATTGGTTAATCTGGTGGTATGAGCTATCCGCGCGCCCTGCTGCCGCTGTTGCTGGCCGCCTTGTTGGCCGGCTGCGGCTTCCGGCTGGTCGGGGCGCGCGAGCTGCCCCCCCTGCTGGAGCGCGTGCACATCGACCTGATCGCCCCCTATCGGGTGAGCGAGCCGCCGCTGGAAACCTCCCTGCGGGCCCTGCTGGCGCGGCGCGGATCGGTGGTCAAGGATCGTCGCGGCGAGGGCATCACCGAGATCCGCCTCTCCAACCTCACCACCGTCCGCGAGACCCTGTCAGTGGGCACGGACGGCAAGGCGCTGGAGTTCGCGCTGGTCACGGGTGTGGACTACGAGGTGCGCCGGGATGGGCAAGTGCTGGTGGCGCCGGACCATCTCGAAGTGGTGCGCGACTTCAGCTTCAATGCCCAGCAGGTGCTGGCCAAGGAAGCCGAGGAGGAGCGCCTGCGTCGTTACATCCAGACCGAAATGGCCGAGCTGATCCTGCTGCGGTTGGAAGCGCGGCTCAGCACCGCCAGTGGCGCGCCAATAGCACCAGCGGGTGGACCACTGTCGGGCTACTGAGGCCCGCCCGCCGCAGGCCACCGGCCAAATGCAGGCTGCAGCCGATATTGCTACTCACCACCCAGTCCGGCCGCTGCGCCTGTAGCGCCTCCAGCTTGGGTGCCAGGTGGCGGTCCGCCACCCTGGGATGCTCCAGCAGATGATGGCCGGCGGCGCCGCAGCATTGCTGCGAGGGGTCCAGATCCCGCCATTGCGCGCCCGGCAGTACCTGGGCGAGCCAGCCCAGGTCATCCCGCCGCTTCAGCACATTGCGCTGGCTGCAGGCCAGGTGCAGTGACACCGTCCCCGGCAGCGCCTGCAACTGCAGCCCCGCCGGCCAGTGCTGCCGCACGAACTGCAGCGCATCGACCACCCGCCCGCGAACGTCCGCATCCGGGTGTTCCGCCAGCTGTGCACCGCAGCCCGTGGCGATGCTGATGATGGGCGCCGACCCCGCCAGCGCTTGCCCCGCCGCCCGCGCTTTAGCGGCACCGCCCGCGGCATCCCCGGCGTGGGTCAGCAGGGCGCCGCAGCAGCCGTCCACCAGACGTGGCCGGAAGCCCAGCGCCTGCAAGACCTTGCGGGTGGCGTCCAGCGCCTCGCCATCCAGGCTGCGTCCGGTGCAGCCGGCGAACAGCACCACCTCACCGCGGTCGGCTGTCGCGGCCGGCAGCGCAGGCACATCAAGGGCGCGCCGGGGCAGCAGCGACAGCCAGCGCCCCAGTCGCCCCGCGCGATAGCCCCCAAGCGCCCGTGCCAGCCGATGCAAGTGCAGGCCCTGCCACAGGGCGCGGGTCAGTCGCAGCAGCGCCTGCCCGGGGGCGCTCACGGTGAAGCGCAACCGCCAGCGACGTCCTGGGGCGGGGCGGGCGTTCGCCAGCTGCGCGCGTCCGGCATCCAGGATTTGCCCATAAGGCACCCGCGCCGGGCATACCGGCTCGCAGGCGCGACACCCGAGGCAACCATCCAGGTGGTGTTGCAGGCGTTCGCCCGCCGGGATCAGGCCGGTGGACAACCCCTGCATCAGCGCAATCCGTCCACGCGGGGAGTCGCCCTCATGGCCTGTCACGGCATAGCTGGGACAATGCGGCAGGCACAGGCCGCATTTCACGCACTGGTCCGCAGCAGCGGTGGGGAAGGGCGGCAGAGAAGACATGCTTCCTATAATAAGGGTCCTTTCGCGGCCCCATGCCGTGACCACCCGCCCCAACAAAAGGAATACAGCGCCATGCGCAAGCGGTTGATCGTCCTTCTGTGCTGCCTCCCCACCGCCGCCCTCGCCGAAGGGCCCTGGACCGGCAAGGTCTCCGTCGGTTTTCTGTCCACCTCCGGCAACTCCAGCTCCACCACGCTCAACGCCGCCACCGAAGTGATCTATTCGGTGAAACAGATCAAGAACACCTTCCGTGCCTCCGCCATCAACGGCGAGCAGGAGCAGGTGCGCACGGCCGAGCGCTACACCGTGGGCAACCAGCTCGACTACAACTTCGACGACAACAACTACGCCTTCCTGGCACTGGATGGCGAGAAGGACCTGTTTGGCGGTGTGCGTGAACGCACGACGGAAACGGTGGGTTACGGTCGCCGTATCCTCACCGGCCCCACCCACAAGCTGGATGCCGAAATCGGCGCCGGTGCCCGGCAGACCTTGCCGCAGGGCAGCAACCAGCGCGAGAACGATGCCATCGGGCGTCTGTCCGGCCGCTACGAGTGGATCATTACTGACACCAGCACCTTTCTGCAGACACTGAAGATCGAGAGCGGTGAGGAGAACACCTTCACCGAGTCCATCTCGGAGCTCAAGCTCAACATCGTCGGCAACGTGTTCGGCTCGCTGTCCTACACCATCCGCAACAACAGCGAGGTGCCCGCCGGTACCGAGGAAACCGATACCTTCACCGCCGTTAACGTGACCTACGAGTTCGGCAAGTAAGCCGTATGGATAGCCACTACCGTCACCACGTCTTCTTCTGCGGCAACCAGCGCAAGCCCGGCGAACGCGTCTGCTGCGCCGACGCCGGCGCCAACCGAGTTCGCGACCACGCCAAACAGCGCATCAAGGCCCTGGGCCTGGCCGGCCCCGGCCAGGTGCGCATCAACCAGGCCGGCTGCCTGGAACGCTGCGAGGAAGGCCCATGCATCGTCGTGTACCCAGATGCGGTGTGGTACCGCTATGTCGACGAAGAAGACGTCGACGAAATCATCGATCGCCACCTGGTGGCCGGTGAGGTGGTGGAGCGCCTGCGGATCTAGGGTTGCTCGGTGCCTGGATGCCCGATCAAGTCGGGCATGACGGTCGGAAACGTCATCCCGGGCTTGACCCGGGATCCATCTGCAACGATGGACGCCTGGATGCCCGATCGAGTCGGGCATGACGGTAGCAAACGTCATCCCGGGCCTGACCCGGGATCCAGCTTCAACGGTGGGCGTCTAGATGCCCGATCGAGTCGGGCATGACGTGACGTAAGCGCGACTGTAGGAGCGGTGCTTGCCCGCGACCGAACGGTTGGAGACCCGAGTCGTTGCAGGTCGCGCGCAAGCTGCGCTCCTACGGTGTCGCTCCGTACGTCATCCCGGGCCTGATCCGGGATCCACCTTCGGCGGTGGGCGCCTGGATGCCCGATCGAGTCGGGCATGACGGTCGGAAACGTCATCCCGGACTTGAT
>CAYROO010000017.1:0-20279 GCA_964425915.1 uncultured Polycyclovorans sp. | reverse complement strand
CCTTTGGGCCAGTATCGGCCTTCTCGAAAGTGTCCGTGCTATCGGGGTAGAACCCCACAGCACTCCCCACCCACCGGACGTCGGCAGGTCAAATCGTATTGAGGTCATCGTGCGGGCAACACGCAGGGCGCCGCGTCGATTGGGCGCGCCCTCCACATCCTTTTGCCGTATTAAGACCTGCATCCTAGCGGTCCTTCGTTTTGTGATACTCGTTTTATGCCCCATCGCGCGCTTGCGGGCAAGCGCTTACCGAGCCCCCTTCCTGCAGAGTTCAGGCAGGATTAACCCCTCATCGCCGATCATCGTTAGAACAAAACCAACTCATTTCACCCCGCCAGCTCACCGATGCCGGGGTTTCATGACAGGAGTGACCGGACGTGAACAACGCCGCCCCTGCCTACCGCCGGTGGTTGCCGTGGGCGCTCGCACTGCTGGTGCTTGTCGCACTGGTCAGCCTGTGGCGGTTCTCGCCGCTGGGGGCGTGGACCGAGCCGGAGAAGCTGGCGGGCTTTCTTGAGTCCCTGGTGGAGTCGCCCTGGGCACCGCTGAGCATTGCGCTGGCGTATTTGGCGGCTTCGGCCACTTTGTTTCCGGCCATAGCGCTGAACCTGGCGCTGATTTTATTGCTGGGGCCGCTCATCGGCATCGCAACGTCGCTGTATGGCTTGCTGGTGGCGGGCGTGGCGGCCTTGCTGCTGGGACGCGGTATTGGCAAAGGCTGGTTGCGGCGGCAGTCCAATCCGCGGCTCAAGCGGGTGCTCGGCGTGGTCCGGGACAGCGGGCTGCCGGGCATGATCCTGCTGCGCATGGTGCCGGTGGCGCCCTACCCGGTGGTGAACTTTGCGGTCGGTGCCAGCGGGATTGGCGTCATCGTGTTCGCGGTCGGTACGGTGCTGGGTGTGCTGCCCAGCCTGGTGGCGATGGGGCTGATCGGCGTACAGCTGAAGGACGTCTGGGCCAACCCGGATGTGCAGGGCGTGCTGGTGCTGGTGGGCATTGTGGCGCTCTACGCGGTGCTGGCCTGGTGGCTCAAGCGGCGTCTGTCCGCCGCCCTTTCAACCCCTACACAAGGAGACTGATCATCCGCATTCTCACGCTGAACATGCACAAGGGGTTTTCGGCCTTCAACCGGCGCTTCATCCTGCATGAGCTGCGCGAAGCCATCCGCAACGAGGCGGCGGATGTGGTGCTGCTGCAGGAGGTGCTGGGCGAACACCGGGAGCATTGCACCCGCTGGGAGCACTGGCCCACGCACAGCCAGTACGAGTTTCTTGCCGACACGCTGTGGTCGGCCTACGCCTATGGGCGCAATGCGGTGTATCCGGCGGGGCATCACGGCAATGCCCTGCTCTCCAAGTACCCCATCACGCAGCACCGCAATCACGATGTCTCCACCCACACCCAGGAGAAGCGGGGGCTGCTGCACTCCGTACTGGCGGTGCCGCAATGGCCGCAGCCGCTGCACATCATTTGTGTGCATCTGGGCCTGTTCGAACGCCACCGTCGCCTGCAGCTGAAGATGCTGTGTGAGCTGATCGCCCGCGAGGTGCCGGCCGATGCGCCATTGCTGGTGGGCGGTGATTTCAACGACTGGCGCGAGAACGCGCACAGCCTGCTGGCCGACGGCGCTGGACTGGAGGAGGTGTTCATCACCGCCTACGGGCGCGCCGCACGGACCTTCCCGGTGCGCTTCCCGCTGCTGCGGCTGGACCGCCTGTACGTCCGCAACCTCAGCGCCAGCACACCCACGGTGCTCAACGCGGCACCCTGGACCCGCCTGTCGGACCATGCCCCGCTGCGGCTGGAGATCGAACGATGAGTGAGCGTCAGTGGACGCAGGGCAACGAACTCACCCTGCTGGAAAACGGCGAGTCCTTCTTCCCCGCCGTGTTCGAGGCCATCGAGGCGGCCAACGAATACGTGATGCTGGAAACCTTCATCTGGTTTGACGACGAGGTCGGCCAGGCGCTGCGCAAGGTGCTGATCGACGCCGCCCGGCGCGGGGTGAAGGTGGATGTCACGGTGGACGGCTATGGCTCGGCCGATCTCGGGCGCCCCTTCGTGGACGGCCTTACCGAGGCCGGGGTGCGCCTGCATGTGTTTGCGCCGCTGCCGCCCATGCTGGGCTACCAGATCAACCTGTTCCGCCGCCTGCACCGCAAGCTGGTGGTGGTGGATGGCGAGGTGGCCTTTGTCGGCGGCATCAACTACTCGCACGAGCACCTGCGCAGCTTTGGCCCAAAGTCCAAGCAGGACTATGCGGTGAAGATCCGCGGGCCGGCGGTGGCCGACATTGATGCCTTTTGTTGTGCGGCCATTGGCGATGCCCCCAAGGGTCGCCGCAGCTGGCGCGGCTGGTTTCGGCGCCTGCCCCGCGGCTGGAAACGCCCGGAAGACGGCGCCCAGGTGCTGTTCGTGGCGCGCGACGACCACAACCACCGCAGCGCCATCGAGGCCATGTATCGCCTGGGCCTGCGCAATGCGCGGCGCGACATCATCCTGATGAACGCCTACTTCTTCCCTGGCTACCGGTTTCTGCGGGCCCTGCGCCAGGCGGTGGACCGCGGCGCCCGCGTGCGGCTGATTCTGCAGGGCGAGCCGGACAAGGACTACGTGAAATTCGCCGGCTCCACCCTCTACGACTCCCTGCTCAAGGCCGGCGTGGAGGTGTGGGAATACATGGAGCGCCCCGCCCACGCCAAGGTGGCGGTGATGGACGACGAATGGGCCACGGTGGGCTCCAGCAATCTCGACCCCTTCAGTCTGTCGCTCAACCTGGAGGCCAACGTGTTCGTGCGGGACGCGGCCTTTGCCAGCGAACTGCGCGGGCGGCTCGAGCACCTGCTTGAACATCACTGCCGCCGCGTCACCCGTGACGAGGTGAAGCGACGTGGCGTGGTCTGGCATCTGTGGCGCTGGCTGGCGTATCACCTGTTGCGCCACTTCCCGCGGCTGGCGCAGTTGGTGCCCATCCGCAACGAGCGCGAGCAGGTGACGCGGGTGGTGGGTACGCCCGCCGAAACCCCGCCGCAGCGGGATGTGGCCTGAGCGCGCGCTCAGCCCAGCCGCGACAGCTCCACCGCACTGAAACCCGCCTGCGCCCGCGCACCCAGGTTGAAGGGCGGATGCAGCTGCATGCCCTGCTCGGCCAGCAGCTGCGGGAACAGGGCATCGGCATCCAGGCCGCGTTGATCGCACAGCCAGCGGTACCAGCGGCTGCCGATGGCCACATGGCGCACTTCCTCGCGCAGGATGATCTCCAGGCAGGCGATGGTGTCGGTGTCCCCGGCCTGCTGCAGGCGCTCGATCATGCCGGGCGTCACGTCCAGGCCGCGGGCTTCCAGTACCCGCGGCACGCAGGCCATGCGCACCAGCGGATCATGTGCGGTTTTCTCGGCGGCCTCCCACAGGCCGTTGTGGGCGGGGAAATCGCCGTAGCGGTAGCCGAGCTGATCCATTCGTCGTTGCAGCAGGCGGAAGTGGCGCGCCTCGTCCTGGGCCACGCTGAGCCAGTCGCGGTAGTAGTCCGTCGGCATCCCGGCAAAGCGCAGCAGGGCATCCAGCGCCAGGTTGATGGCGTTGAACTCGATGTGGGCCACCGCGTGCACCAGCGCGCCCCGCCCCTCGCGGCTGCCGAGCCCGCGCCGCGGGACGTCGCGCGGATGCACCAGCGCGGGCGCGGCCGGGCGGCCGGGCACCTGGGACCAGTCATACGTCGACGGCGCCGGATCGAAGTCGGCCGGCGGCAGGGGCAGCGCCGCCACCCGATCGCACTTGTCGTCGGGATCGCGGGCGACCAGGGCCGCCCAAACCGCCGCGTTCACGCTTGCAGCGCCTGCTGCAGGTCGGCGATCAGATCGGCCGGCTCTTCCAGCCCCACCGACAGCCGCAACAGGCCTTCGCCAATGCCGGCCGCCGCCCGCGCCTCGGGTGTGATGCGCCCGTGCGTGGTGGAGGCCGGATGGGTGATGGTGGTGCGGGTGTCACCGAGGTTGGCGGTGATGGAACACAGGCGGGTGCCGTCCACCACTTTCCAGGCCGCCTCGCGACCGCCGCGCACATCGAAACTGACAATGCCGCCCGGGCCGCGCTGCTGTTCGCAGGCCAGCGCGTACTGCGGATGACTGGGCAGGCCCGGGAAGTACACCTGCTCAATCTGCGGTTGCGCGCTCAGCCATTCCGCCAGCTGCTGGGCGTGGCGGCAATGCGCTTCCATGCGGACCTTGAGCGTCTCCAGGCCCTTGAGAAACACCCAGGCGTTGAAGGGGCTCAGGCAGGGGCCGCAGTTGCGCATGAAGGAAAAGACCTCCTTCCCCACCCGCGCTTCATCGCCAATGATGGCGCCGCCCAGCACCCGCCCCTGGCCGTCGATGTACTTGGTGGCGGAGTGGATGATGAAGTCCGCGCCCAGATCCAGCGGGCGCTGCAGTACCGGGGTGAGAAAGCAGTTGTCCACCGCCAGCGGCACGCCTCGGGCGCGGCACAGCGAGGCCAGGCCGGCGATGTCCACCAGCTCCACCAGTGGGTTCGAGGGGGTTTCGACAAACACCAGCCGGGTGTTATCGCGGAAGCCGGCTTCCCAGTCGGCCAGGTCGGTCATGTCGACATAGCTCACCTGGATGCCGTAGCGGCTCAGCCAGTTGTCGAACACCTGGATGGTGGAGCCGAACAGCCCGCGCGAGGTGAGCAGGTGGTCACCGGTTTTCAGTAGCGCCAGGCACAGCGTGAGAATGGCGGACATGCCGCTGGCGGTGGCCACGCAGCGCTCGCCGCCCTCCATGGCCGCCAACCGCTGCTCGAAAGCCTGCACGGTGGCATTGGTGAATCGGGAATAAACGCAGCCGGGCTCCTCGCCGGCAAACACCTTGGCGGCCTGCGCGGCGCTGTCGAAGGTGTAGCTGGATGTGAGCTGGATGGCGGCCGAATGCTCGCGGCTGGCGGCGCGCGGTTCGGCCGCGCGCACGCCCAGCGTCGCGGGGGACCAATCAGGGTCGAACGGCAGGGTCATGAGATCACACTCCACAACGAGAAAAGCCCGCCAGCAGCTGCGTGCTCAAACGGGCTTTTCATCACACGTTTAGCGGCATTTATAACGCGCCCGCAAGCTGGCTCAAATCGGCGCAAGCGAAAACATTACGCTGAAATGCCCGCCCGGCTCAAGCGTTTTGTATCTCGATCACCGAGGTCGCAGCCTTGGTGCGCTTGTGCTTGGCGGCATCGGAGCGGAACAGCTCCAGCTGGCTGAGGTACTCGCTGGTGATGTCCTGGGTGATGTACTCGCCGGTGAACACCGAGGTGTCGAAGCGCTCGATCTTGGAGCTCTTGTGCTTCACCGCCTCGATCAGATCCACCAGATCCTGAAAGATCAGGCGGTCGGCGCCCAAAAGGGTTTCCAACTCGGCTTCGGTGCGACCGTGCGCCACCAGCTCCGAGGCGCTGGGCATGTCGATGCCATACACATTGGGGAAGCGCACCGGCGGCGCGGCGGAGGCGAAGTACACCTTGCGAGCACCGGCATCGCGCGCCATCTGGATGATTTCCTGGCTGGTGGTGCCGCGCACGATGGAGTCATCCACCAACAGGACGTTCTTGCCCCTGAACTCGATGTCCACCGGGTTCAGTTTCTGCCGCACGCTCTTCTTGCGCTGGGCCTGCCCCGGCATGATGAAGGTGCGGCCGATGTAACGGTTCTTGATGAAGCCTTCGCGGTAGTTGACGCCCAGCCGGGCGGCCAGCTCGGCACCGGCCACGCGCGAGGTGTCGGGGATGGGGATGACCACGTCGATGTCGTGGTCGGGCCAGGTGCGCAGGATCTTCTCGGCCAGCTTGATGCCCATGCGCAGCCGCGCTTTGTAGACGTAGACGTCATCCATCACCGAGTCGGGCCGCGCCAGATACACATGCTCGAAGATGCAGGGCGAGTACACCGGGTTCATCGCGCACTGGCGGCGGCTGATGGCACCTTCCTGAGTGATGTAGACGGCCTCGCCGGGGGCGATGTCACCCAACAGCTCGTAACCGAGGGCATCCAGCGCCACCGATTCTGAGGCGATCAGATAATCCACCCCCAGTGCGGTCTCGCGCTTGCCGTACACCACCGGACGAATGCCGTAGGGGTCGCGGAAACCGACCAGGCCGTAGCCGGTGATCATCGCCACGGCCGCATAGGCGCCGCGGCAGCGCCGATGCACGCCCGATACCGCGGCAAACACATCATCGGCCGTCAGCCGCAAGGTGTTGCGCATCATCAGTTCGTGGGCGAAAACGTTGAGCAGCACCTCGGAGTCGGAATCGGTATTGAGGTGGCGGCGGTCTTCGGCAAACAGCTCCTGCTTGAGATCGTCGGAGTTGGTGAGGTTGCCGTTGTGCGACAGCGAGATGCCGAATGGCGTGTTGGTGTAGAACGGCTGCGCCTCGGCACTGGTGGAGCAGCCGGCGGTGGGATAGCGCACATGCGCGACGCCCATCTGCCCCAGCAGGCTGCGCATGTGTTCGTCCTTGTTGAACACATCGCGCACCAGGCCGTTTTCCTTGCGCAGGTAGAGGCGGTTGCTGTCGTTGGTGATGATGCCGGCGGCATCCTGGCCGCGATGCTGCAGCATGGTCAGCGCGTCAAATAGCTCTTGGTTGACGGCGGAGGACTGGGACACGATTCCGGCAATTCCACACATGCGAGGGCCTCGTCAGTTAACCGTCTGGGCGTCGGACAGGGGTTCCGGACGCAGAGCATCTAGCCAGCTTTCCGGCAGCAGTGCCCCGAGGGCATCGCCGACGGCATCAAACTTGTCGATCAGTTGCGACTCGGTCCACCACGGGGCCTCACGCGCGCCCGCCAGGTCACTGAGCAAAGCCGCCGCACCGATCAACAACACCGCGCGCAACAAACCGAATCCGGCACCGAGACTGCGATCCGCGCCGGACAGGTGCGAACCGCGAATCCAGCTGGCGAGGATGGAGGTGACGATCGCACCCAGCGCCAGGGTCAGCAGGAACACGCCGCCGTAGCCCAGCAACAGCCGCAATGCGGGGTCGCTGACCCAGCGTTCCAGCCAGCCCGCCACCGGCGGTGCCACCAGAAACGCGATGATGAAGGCCAGCACCCAGGTGGCCAGGCCGAGCACCTCGCGGGTGATGCCCCGGATCACGCCCGCCAGTGTCGAAAGCACCAAGGTGGCGAGGATGACGTAGTCGACCCAGTTCATGCGCCCGAAACTGCCGAAAGAGCGCGCAAGTTTATCACCTGGGGCCGCCGCTCAGGGCGCCAGCACGGTGGCATTGGCATAGCCCAGCAATACCGAACGCGCCTGCGCCGACTCGGCCTGGGCCTGGTTGCCGTACGGCCCGATGCGAACCCGATGGATGGTGCGGCCGTTGACCGCGGCGCTCTCCACCCGCGCCGGCAGGTCGGCGACGCGCAGGGTCTCGCGCACCTGCTCGGCGCCCTCGCGCGCGCTGTAGGCCCCCACCTGCACCCACCAGCTGCCGGCCGGTGCCGGCGCTGCGACCGGCGGCGGCGGTGTTGGACGCGCCGGGGTCGGCGTCGGGACCGCGCGCTGGGGTGGCGGGGTCGGCGCCGAGGTCGGCCTGGGCGTTGCCGCGGGCATCGCCGGCTCCGGCCATTCACCGGCATCCGGTACGGTCTCGGATCCGGTGTTGTCCGCGGCATCGGTGGCAGGCTCGGCGGTGGCGCCTTCGGCCGCCGATTCCGGCGTTGGCGCTCCTGGCACCACGGCCGGCGCATCCGGCTGACGCAGGTCAAACACCACGGTTTCATCCTGACGGGCACCGGGCGGCGCTGGCGGCGGCAGCAAGGCCGCCACCACCCAGGCCACCGCGATCAGCAACACGCCCCCGACCAGGCGGCGTTTCAGCCGTTCATCCATCCAGCGCCTCCAGGGCGGCGGTTACCGTGAGAAACGAGCCGCACACCAGCACCGTGCCGTCGGTGCCGGTGGCAGCCAGCGCGGACGCTATGGTCGCATGCTGGCCGGCAACCGGCAGGTGCGCAGCCACACGCTGCGCCAGATCCGCCGCCGACAGGCCGCGCGGCGGCGGCAGGTCGATGACATGAACCGACTGCACCACCGGCGCCAGCGCTGCGGCCACGCCCTCCACCGGCTTGTCGTCGAGCATGCCCAGCACCAGTGTCACCGGCTGCGGCGCCGACCGCAGCAGTGGCACCAGTGACTGCGCCGCTTCCACGTTATGCGCGACATCCAGCAGGAACCGCCCGCGCCATTGGCAGCGGCCAGGCAACTGCCAGGCGCGAAGCGCATCGGCGAAGGCGGCATCGTCCACCGATCGCTTCGCCGCCACGCCGTCGAGCAGGATACGGACGCCGGCGGCGTTGCGGAGCGCATGGGCGCCCGGCAGTGCCGGTGCGGGATAGTGGCGCAGATGCGTGCCGTCCCGCAGACGCCAGCCCTGGGCATCGTGGTCGAGGTAGTAGTCGCGCCCCAGTCGCTGCAGGGCGACGCCCGACACTGACAACGCGCTTTCGATGCCTTCCGGGACGGCGGCATCCGCCCACACCGCCGGCCGGCCAGGGCGGAACACGCCGACCTTCTCGCGCGCCACTGACGCCAGGGTGTGGCCCAGCCAATCGCCATGATCGAGCCCGATACTGGTGACCAGGGCGGCGTCGGCGTCCAGCAGATTGACCGCATCGAGGCGCCCGCCCAAGCCCACTTCCAGCACCTGCACCTGGCAGGCGTGTTCGCGGAACAGCCACAAGGCGGCCAGGGTGCCGAATTCGAAGTAGGTCAGCGGAACCGTCTCGCGCACCGCCTCGATGGCCGCAAACGCGCGCACCAGTGCCGCATCCTCAACATCGACGCCATCAATCGCCACCCGTTCGTTGTAGCGCCGCAGGTGCGGCGAGGTGTAGCGCCCCACCCGATGGCCTGCGCGCCGCAGGGCGTCGGCGGCGAGCACCGTGGAGGCGCCCTTGCCGTTGGTGCCGGCGATGGTGAGGGTAAGCGGCGGCGTCTGGCGCAGGCCGAGGCGGTCGGCCACGGTGGTGACGCGCGGCAGGCCCATGTCGATGGCCTGTGTATGCAGGCGCATCTGCCAGTCGAGCCAGTCCGCCAGCGGGGCCGCAGCCCCTGGGGCCGGCCCCGCGCCAGCCGCGGTCATCAGGCGACGTTGGGGGAGAAGTGCGTCAGCATCGCCAGCAGGCGATACAGCCGCTCGCGCATTTCACGGCGGTCGATGATGAGGTCGATGTGGCCGTGCTCCAGCAGGAACTCGGCGCGCTGGAAGCCTTCCGGCAGCTTCTGCCGCACGGTCTGCTCGATGACCCGCGGGCCGGCGAAACCGATCAGTGCCTTGGGCTCCGCCACATTGACGTCCCCCAGCATCGCCAGACTGGCAGACACCCCGCCCATGGTCGGGTGCGTCAGCACTGAAATGAACGGCAGGCCGCGATCAGCCAACTGCGCCAGCGCGGCCGAGGTCTTCGCCATCTGCATCAGCGAAAACAGCGACTCCTGCATGCGCGCACCGCCGGTGGCGGAGAAGCACACCATCGGTACGCCGTGTTCGATCGCCGCCTGTACGCCGCGGACGAATTTTTCGCCGACCACCGAGCCCATCGAGCCGCCCATGAACTCGAACTCGAAGGCCGCGGCCACCAGTGGCAGACCGATCAGCTGGCCGCGCATCACAATCAGCGCATCGTGCTCACCGGTCTGGGTCTGCGCTTCCTTGAGTCGCTCGCGGTACTTGCGGCTGTCCTTGAACCGCAGCGGATCGGTGGGCACCACTTTCTGTCCGATCTCCTCACGAGGCTCGGTATCGAGAAAGTGATCCAAGCGCAGCCGTGCCGTGATCGGCCGGTGGGCGCCGCATTTCGGACAGACCTCCAGGGTGCGCTCAAGCTCGGCCCGGTACAGCACCGACTGGCAGCTGTTGCACTTGGTCCACAGCCCTTCCGGCACATTGCGCTTGCGGCTGGCCGGAGAGTTCAGCTTGGAGGACGTGAGTTTGTCGAGCCAGCTCATGAGGGACGTTCCGTTCGGTACGTGGGCAAGCTGAGACTTTCGGTCTCAGCGCCCCATCATAGGGAATCCAGCGCCTGACGCATGTCAGCCAGTGCCGACTGCAATCGCGCCGGCAGCGCCTCGGGCGAATCGCCGTGCTGCTGAATCAGGGTGACCAGAGCGCTGCCGACCACCACACCATCCGACACCGCTCCGACGGCGCGGGCGGAAGCCGCGTCGCGGATGCCGAAGCCCACTGCCACCGGCAACTGCGTGTGTCGGCGAATGATGGCGGTGCGTGCCTCGACTTCGGCAACATTGAGGCTGGCGGCACCCGTCACGCCCTTCAGTGACACGTAGTAGAGGTAGCCACTGGCATGCTCGGCCACCTTGGCGATGCGGCTCTCCGGTGTGGTCGGCGACAGCAGGAAGACGGTGTCGAGCCCGGCCGCACGGAACGGCGGCAGATAGACGTCCGCTTCCTCGACCGCCAGGTCGACAATCAACACACCATCAACGCCGGCATCACGTGCCGCTTCGGCGAAGGCGTCCAGACCGAACCGCTCGATGGGGTTGAGGTAGCCCATCAGCACCACGGGCGTCTCGGTATCGCGCTGACGGAACTGCTGCACGCAGCCCAGCACCTTGCGCAGGCTGGTGCCGGCCTTGAGCGCCCGCTCGCAGGCCAGCTGGATCACAGGACCATCGGCCATGGGATCGGAAAACGGCACGCCCAGCTCGACCACATCGGCCCCGCCGGCGACCAGCGCGTGCATCAACGACGGTGTCACATCGGGATGCGGATCGCCGGCCGTGATGAAGGGCACCAGCGCCTTGCGACCGGCCTTGGCGAGAGATTCGAAACGACGGGCTAGACGGCTCATGCAGGCCTCGTGAAAGCGGGAGCGTGAGGCATCAGGTGAGCTCGATGCCTTCCATGCGGGCAACGGTGAAGATGTCCTTATCACCGCGGCCGGAGAGATTGATCACGATGTGCTGATCCGACGTCATGTCCGCCGCCATGCGCTTGGCTTCGGCCACCGCATGGGACGACTCCAATGCCGGGATGATGCCTTCCACCCGCGTCACCTCGTGAAACGCCGCCAATGCGGCGTCATCGTTGATGGCGGTGTACTGCACCCGGCCGCTGTCCTTGAGCCAGGCGTGTTCCGGCCCGACGCCCGGATAGTCGAGCCCGGCGGAGACCGAATGCGTGGGCAGGATCTGGCCGTCCTCGTCGGACATGACGTAGGTCCGATTGCCGTGCAGCACACCGCGCAGCCCGGCTGACAGCGGCGCCGCGTGGTCGGGCGTATCGATCCCGCGGCCACCGGCCTCCACCCCCACCAGACGGACCTCGGTGTGCGGAATGAAGGGATGGAACATGCCAATCGCGTTGGAACCGCCACCAACACAGGCCACCATCACGTCCGGCAGGCGGCCGATCTGTTCGGGACACTGCTGCAGCAGCTCGCGGCCCACCACTGCATTGAAGTCGCGGACCAGCATCGGATACGGGTGCGGCCCGGCCACGGTGCCGATGACATAGAAGGTGTCGTCGACGTTGGTGACCCAGTCACGCAGGGCCTCGTTGAGCGCGTCTTTGAGGGTGCGGGTCCCGGACTGCACCGGCACCACCTCCGCCCCCAGCAGCTTCATGCGATAGACGTTGGGCGACTGCCGCTGCACATCCTCGGCGCCCATGTACACCACACACTTCAGCCCCAGACGCGCGGCAATGGTGGCCGAGGCCACGCCGTGCTGGCCGGCGCCGGTCTCGGCAATGATGCGGGTCTTGCCCAGATGCTTGGCGAGCAGCGCCTGGCCCACGGTGTTGTTGATCTTGTGGGCGCCCGTGTGGTTCAGGTCCTCGCGCTTCAGCCAGATCTGCGCCCCGCCCCACTTCCGGGTCAGGCGCTCGGCGTGGTACAGCGGGCTGGGCCGGCCCACGTAGTACTTGAGGTCGCGGTCCAGTTCGGCGCGAAAGTCGGGATCGTCTTTCAGCGCGGCGTAGGCCTCGCTGAGCCGGGCCAGCGGCTCCATCAGGGTTTCGGCAACGAACTGGCCGCCGTAGGGGCCGAAATGGCCGCGGGCGTCGGGGTAGTCGTAGGACATGTCAGGGCCTGTTGGATGCGAAGGCCGTGCGACGGGCATCGGCCTCTCGCACAGCGGTGACGAAGTCCGCCATTTTGCCGTAATCCTTGATTCCCGGCGCAGTCTCGATTCCGCTGGAGACATCCACACCGTAGGGCTGCGCCTGGGCGATGGCGGCGGCAACGTTGGCTGGATGCAGGCCACCGGCGACAAATACCGGCCGTCCCAGCGCGGTCTGCGCGCGCTGCCAGTCGAAGGTCTGGCCACTGCCACCCATGGCACCCGGCGCATGTCCGTCCAGCAGCAGCGCATGCGCTGAGGGGAACGTCGCCGCCGCAGCCAGCAGGTCCAGCGACTGCCCCATCGCCAAGGCTTTGAGGTAGGGGCGCCCGGCGGCATCACACTGCGCGGCGTCTTCGCTTCCGTGAAACTGCAGCCAATCCGGCGCGAACACGGCCAGCGCATCCTGCAGCGCTTGCGCCGTTGCGTCCTTGAACAGCGCCACACTGGCCACCCCCGGCGGCAGACGCCGGCGGATGCGCTCGGCCTCGGCCGGATCGATGGCGCGCGGGCTGCCGGGTACCAACACGAATCCCAGAAGATCGACGCCCAGCGCCACCGCAGCCTCGGCATCCTCGGCGCGGGTGATGCCACAAAACTTGATGCGGGTGCGACCCGACACCGTGAAGACGTTCATGCCAAGGGAAACCAGGGAATGGGCGGGCCCGGCAGTGCGAGCGCGGGCGGATAAGTGGGCCCGACGAAGTATAAGCCGTCGGCCGGTGCGGTCATGCCGGCACGGGTGCGATCGCGTGCCGTCAGCACCGACGCCACCCAATCAGGGGGCTGACGGCCATGTCCCACCTCGGCCAGGGTGCCAACGATGTTGCGCACCATGTGATGCAAAAAGGCATTGCCCTGGACATCCACCACCACGAAATCGGCACTGCGGCGGACCTGAATGGCGTCGAGCCGACGCATCGGCGTATTCGACTGGCACTGCGAGTCGCGGAAGCTGCTGAAATCATGCTCGCCGATCAGCACCTGCGCCGCCCGCTGCATGGCCTCGGCCTGCAGCGGACGTGGCCACCAGGTGGCGCGCCCGGCCAGCAACGCGCTGCGCGCCGGATGGTTGTGGATCACATAGCGATAGTCGCGCCGCACCGCGAGGAAGCGCGCGCTGAAGTCCGCCGGCACCCGCTGCACCCAGCGCAGGCTGATGTCCGCGGGCAGCAGGCTGTTGCCGCCGAACACCCAGCTTTCCGGGCGGCGCTCGGCATGGCTGTCGAAATGAATGACCTGCTGCAGCGCGTGGACGCCGGCATCGGTGCGGCCCGCCGTCACCACCGTGACGGGGTGATCGGCCACGGTCGACAGCGCTTGCTCCAGCACCGCCTGCACGGTGTGACACCCAGGCAGTCGCTGCCAGCCGGAATACGCGGTACCGACATACTCGACGCCGGCAGCCCAGCGCGTCACCGCGGCCATAGCAGCACCGCCGCCAGCATCGCCACCACCAATCCCCACTCCCACAGCCGTGGCCAAGGCACTGCGACCGGCAGCGCGTCAACGGCAGGGGGTGACTGTTCCAGCGTGTCGATCCAGCGGGCCGCCAGCGCGAGCCCCCGCTGCCCCTCGGCTCGCAGCTGCCGGTAGCGCGCCTCGATCTCATCCACCGCCGCCAGGGTCAGGGCCAGACGGCGGGTAAAGGGCGCCGTGGGGAGACCCAGGCGTTCCAGTGGCCTGAGCAGCTGCGCGAACGCGCCGACCAGCATCGGCACCGGCGTGGTGACCAGCAGCCAGTAGACCGCGGTGATCAGACACAGCAGCACCATCACCCGTCGACCGCCCTCGGCCAGGCCCTCCCAGCTCAAACCCGGCAATGCCGGATGAAGCGGCGTGCCGGGCGTGAAGCCCAGGTACAGCACCAGGATCGACAGCAGCAACCAGCGCAGTCGTGCAATTCCGAAGCGCAGTCGCTGCAGGGCGGCCGGGGAGCTGAGGCGGTAACCGAGCAGCAGCAGCGCAGTAGCCACCAGCAGATCCACGGCTGGCAGCTGCCCGAGCGCAGGCGCCACCACCAGCAACAGCAGCAGCCGGGTCAGCGGCCGCAGCGGTCCGGCTGCGGCATCCGTACCCGGATCAGCCAAGGCGGTCGATCAGGGTCCGCGCCTCGGTCTGCTGCGCCTCATTGCCCTGCCCCAGCACTTCTTCGAGCAGCACCCGGGCCATCTCGTTATCGCCCATGTCGACATAGGCGCGGGCCAGGTCGAGCTTGGTCCCGGCCTCGTCGCCCGCCGAGATGGCGTCGCTGTCCGGTTCGAGTTCAAAGTCATCGAGCTGGAATTCCTCGATGGTGGCATCCGCCTCCGGTGCGGCCGCGGCATCCCCTTGCGGCGTCACCGAATCCAGCCCCAAGTCGAACTCCGCCAGATCAAGCTCCAACGGTGCGCCTGGATCCGGGGTTGCCCGCGCCGGATCCTCGGTGGCAGTGGTGGCGTCCGCCGCAGCCGGCTCGGCAATATTCGTCGACTCAAGCGTCGTCTCGGCCGGCTCGATTGCCGCCGTCGGCGGCTCGCTCACATCCGGCAGCGAAAAGTCGAGCGTGTTGCCCTCGTCCATGCGCGGCTCGGTCGGTGCTGCGGCGGGGGTCGCCGGGCCCAGGTCGAAGTCCTCGAGGTTGAACTCCAAGGTGGCGTTGGGACTGCCATCCGCGGCCGGCTCCGACTGGGCTTCCGGCGAGGGCCCAGGTGCCGTCCCATCGAGCGATGCTGCATCGACTTCGTCCAGCTGGAAGTCCAGCACGTTGTCGCCCGGCGAAGACGGGGCCGGTTCGCCATCGCCCGGGGCGGGCGCAACAGCCGCCTCTTCGGGCAGGGACAGATCAAGATCGACGGCGTCGTTGCCACCGGGCTCGGTGACCGGTGCGGCAGGCAGGTCTGCGTCGTCGCCAAAACTGAGGTCGAAATCGGTATCGAGCGCCTCGGCTGCGTTGCCGGCATCGGCGAACAGGGGCGACTCCGGCGCAATCTGCTGACCGAACAGCGCCAGCTTCTGCCAGTCGGCTTCCGAGACATGGGGGCGCGCTGCCTCGGCGGCCTCGACGAACTCCAGCGGACGCCCCGCAGTGAAGAACACCTCGGCCAGCTTGGCATGCAAGGCGCCGTCATCCGGCGATTTCTCGATGGCCGCGCGCAGCGTCAATGCCGCCTCGTCGTAGAGGCCGTAGGCCAGGTGAATATCGGCCTCTGCCACCGGATCCTGCGTGTTGAGGTCGATCTGAACGGTATCGACATCGAACTGCGCAGTGGCTTCAAAGTCCGACGTATCGGGAATCGGCTTGCCGCCACCGCTGGACGGCGGCGCTTCGAAGACCTGCGTGGCATCAAAGTCCGGGACACGGTCCTTGGCCCCATCGGCGCTGCCCTGGGCGCCGGCCTGACTGGCATAGGCCGCCATGACCGCAGCCTCGGCCTCATCGGCTGCCGCGGCAGCTTCGGTCCGCATCGGCGCTGTAGCGGCGGTCGCTGCCGCCGCGGCGCTGGCCCTGGCGGCCGGCACCGACGGCGCGCGGCGCTCCGGCGTCTGCTGCTGGCGCCGCCGGATGATCAGGGCGACCACCACCAGAACCAGCAGCACCAGCCCCAGCAACGGCCACTTCAGGGTTTCCAGCAGGCTGGGCGCGGCGGCGGGGGTCACCGGCGTCGGCGTCGGGACGGCCGTCGGGACCGGCGTCGGTGCGGGCGTGGACATGATCTCCGCCACCCGCTCGGCGCGGTCAGTTTCGGACGCCGGAGCTGGCTCGCCGCCTTCCTCAAGTGTCACATCGGGGCCATCAATAGCGGCCTCAGCTGACAGCACATCGTCTTCGGTGACGGCTTCTTCGACCACTTCAGCAGGCGTCGGAAGCGGTGTCGGTGTCGGTGTCGGTGTCGGTATTGGCGTGGGCGTTGGGGTTGCCGTGGGCCGCGGGGTGGCGACCGGCGCAGGCGTGGCCACAGAGGCAGCGCCACCCTGCTGCCGCAGCGCACGCAGTGCGATGGTGGCCTCCAGCGACGATACCGACAGCAATGACTCGCGAGACGGGATTTCCAGGGTGCGGCCCTTCATCAGGCCATCGATCCGTCCGCGATCAAAGGCATCCGGGTTGGCACGGTACAGCCCAAGTTGCACCTGATTGGGTGTCACCCCATCGATCTGACGGCTAATGGCCTCGGCGATGCTCCAGAGCGTCTCCTTCGGACTGATCGGCCCGTACCGACCGTCGCCGACGACGTCAGCGGCAACGGTCTGTACCGGGGTCGCAGTCGGGGTGGGCGCCACCGTCGGCTCCGGCGTGGCAACCACGGTGCCAGCGGGCAAAGGTACGAACGTGGCACGTGGCGCCGGCGTCGCAGCGGTCGCCGGGACTTCGGTGGCGGGTTCAGCAACCGCGGCGGGCGCGGCGGCCACTGCTGCCGGCGCATCGAAGTTCGGCGGGTCGAGCAGGACCGTGTATTCGCGAAGAATGCGGCTGGCGCCCGAACGGACATCCAGCAGGAAGGTCAGAAACGGCTCCTGTGCCGGCCGCACCCCCTGCACCACGACCGTCGGTGTGGTGCCAGCACGCACTTCAAAGCGCAGGTGTGAGAGGTAGTCCGCACGCTCAATGCCGAGGCGGTCGAATTCGCGGTTGTCCGCCAGGGACACCTGCAGGGCGTCGAGCTCCTCGGCAGTCACCGCCAACACGGGAATCGTGGCACTGAAGGGTTGATTGAGCCCGGAGCGAACGTCAATGTCGCCCAGCCCCAGAGCCAGCGTCAGTGACGACCAGCAAGCCGCCCCCAACCCCATGGTGGCGATAATTCGGCGGCGCATACCCCTCTCCCTCAGATCCGGCATGCCCGCTTCATCCCGGAACGAATTGACAGAGCGCGTGAACTTGCGCGGGTAACTGGCTTTATACCTTATAAATATTCTTCAACCAACAACCGCGCAGCGTCGATCATCGGCCGTGTGCCACCGCTCCGCACATTGTCTGCGACCGACCACAGCTGAACCGCATCGCCGGTGGGCGACGACCTTAGACGGCTGAGAAAGATGCCATCACGCCCGGAGGCATGGGTCACCGGAGTGGGCGCATCGTCGCCATCATCGTCACCCCACTGCAGGCCGGGCACAGACTGCAGGAGGCTGCGAACCTGATCGACCGTGATCGCCTCGGCAAATTGCAGCCGCAACACCTGGCCAAATCCGTAGAACACGGGCACTTCGATCTGGGTGAGTTCGATCACCAGGTTCGGCAACAGGGCCTGCAGCTGGGCGATGGCCTGGTGCTCTTCGCCAGCGCTCCCCATGCCTGCCAACAGATTGAAAGCGATCTGCTGCGGGTAGGCCTGCGGCGACCAGGACCGGAAATTGAGGACATCGGCGGTCTGCCGGCCCAGCTCGCCTACAGCAGCGGCACCACGGCCAGACACCGCACGCAGCTCCACAATCGATGCCGCGCGCAGGGCGCCTGCCTTTGCAAGGGGCGCCAGTACCGCCATGGCCTGGCTGACCCCTGGCTGCGGCAGTACCACGCGGGGCGTATCGGGACGCGCCCCCGTCCGCCCCCACAGTAGGGCCGCCGGATCGCTCGCCAGGGCACCACTGGCGTCGACCACGGCACAGCCGGCCTGCAGCACCGCCGGCAGCAGCGCGGCGACCGTCGCGGCTGGCGCTGTCATCAGCACCAGCTGCACCTGCCGGTAGTCAAAGCCAGACGCCAGGGCCACCGGTAACTGCCGGTGGCCGAAATCCACTTCGCCGCCCGCCGACGACGGCCCGCCCAGGGCGAGTACCTGCGCAAAGGCGAACGGCCGTTCCGCCAGCGCCTCCAGCACCGCCGCCCCAAGCATGCCGCTGGCCCCCACCACAGCGATGTTGACGGCGGCTGCGGTCACCGGATCAACCCTGCAGCAGGATGCGCAGCATGCGCCGCAGGGGCTCAGCGGCCCCCCACAGCAGCTGGTCACCGATCACGAATGCGGAGACATACTGCGCGCCCAGGTTGAGCTTGCGCACCCGTCCCACGCCAATCTCCAGCCCGCCGGTGATGGCAGCCGGCGTCAGCTCGCGCACGGTGTCCGCCTTGTCATTGGGCACCCACTTCACCCAATCGTTGCCGGACTTGATGATGGCCTCGATGTCGGCCAAGGGCAGGTCGCGGTTGAGCTTGAGGGTGAGCGCCAGGCTGTGGCAGCGCATCGCGCCAATACGAACACACAGGCCATCCACCGGGATGGTGGCGTCGGCGCTGTGACCCAGGATCTTGTTGACCTCGGCCTGCCCCTTCCACTCCTCCTTGGACTGACCGTTGTCGAGCTGGGCATCGATCCAGGGGATCAGCCCGCCCGCCAGCGGTGCGCCGAAGAACTCGGTGGGCACGTCCTTGCGGATGGTTTGGGCCACCTTGCGATCGATGTCGAGGATGGCCGATGCCGGCGTCGCGAGTTGGTCGGCGACCGCTGCATGGACGACCCCCATGCCCTGCAGCAACTCGCGCATATGGTTGGCACCACCGCCGGAGGCGGCCTGATAGGTCATGGAGCTGACCCACTCCACCAAACCTTCCCGGAACAGCCCGCCCACCCCCATCAGCAGGATGGAGTTGGTGCAGTTGCCGCCAATGAAGTTCTTGACGCCGCGCCCCAGCGCCGCATCAATCACCTGGCGGTTGACGGGGTCGAGGATGATGACGGCGTCGTCCTTCATGCGCAGGGCGCTGGCAGCATCAATCCAGTAGCCGTCCCAACCGCTGGCCCGCAGTTGCGGGTAGATCGCGTTGGTGTAGTCACCCCCCTGGCAGGTGATGATGACGTCCATCGCCTTGAGCGCCTCGATGCTGTTGGCATCCTGCAGCGGCGGCGTGGCACGGCCCGCCACCTCTGGGCCGGCGCCGCCGGCATTGGAGGTACTGAAGAAATGCGGCGCCACCAGGGCAAAGTCGTTTTCCTCGGCCATGCGCTGCATGAGGACCGAGCCCACCATGCCGCGCCAACCCACCATTCCCAGCTTCTTCATAGAACGTCTCGAATACGGTTACTTGCGGAGGGCGGCCACCACGGCATCGCCCATTTCCACGGTTCCAATCACCGGCTCTCCGGGCTGCGCGATATCGCCGGTGCGCAGACCGCTGCGCAGCACCTGTTTGACGGCCGCGTCGATACGATCCGACAGGTCGGCACGGTCAAAGCTGTACTTGAACATCATGCCCACCGACAGGATCGTCGCCAGCGGATTGGCCTTGCCCTGCCCCGCAATGTCCGGCGCGCTGCCATGAATCGGCTCGTAGAGCCCCTTGTTGTTGGCGTCCAGCGAGGCCGACGGCAACATGCCGATGGAGCCCGCCAGCATTGAGGCTTCATCGGACAAAATATCGCCGAAGATGTTCCCGGTGACGATCACGTCGAACTGCTTGGGATGCTTCACCAGCTGCATCGCCGCGTTGTCGACATACATGTGCGACAGCGCCACGTCGGGGTACTGCTGGCCGATGCGCGTCACCACTTCGCGCCACAGGCGCGAGGTTTCCAGCACGTTTTCCTTGTCCACCGAACACAGACGCTTGTTGCGCTTCTGCGCCGCCTGGAAGGCGACATGCGCAATACGCTCCACCTCCGGCACGCTGTAGTGCATGGTGTCGAAGCCTTCCTCGGCACCGTCCTCGTTCTGTCGCCGACCACGCGGCTGGCCGAAGTAGATGTCGCCGGTCAGCTCCCGCAGGATCAGCAGGTCGAGTCCGGCGATCACTTCCGGCTTGAATGAGGAGGCCGCCGCCAGTTCCTCGTAGGCCAGTGCCGGCCGCAGGTTGGCGAACAGGCCCAGATCCTTGCGGATGCCGAGAATGCCCTGCTCGGGACGCACGGCGCGCGGCAGGCTGTCGTACTTCGGCCCGCCGACCGCGCCCATGAGAATGGCGTCCGCGGCGCGCGCTGCAGCCTGGGTCGAAGGTGGATACGGATGGCCTTCAGCATCATAGGCGGCGCCCCCGAGATGGCCGAAGGACCATTCGAGGTCTTCACCCTCCGCCTTGAACAGCGCCAACACCTTGACCGCTTCGGCCATGATCTCGGCGCCGATGTAGTCGCCGGGGAGAATCAGAATCTTCTTGCTCATGCGGGTCCTTGGGGAATCGGGAATCGGGAATCGGGAATCGGGAATCGGGAATCGGGAATCGGGAAT
>CAYROO010000016.1:0-22384 GCA_964425915.1 uncultured Polycyclovorans sp. | reverse complement strand
TGCAACGACTCGGGTCTCCAACCGTTCGGTCGCGGGCAAGCACCGCTCCTACAGGTCACACGACACCGCACGTCATGCCCGACTTGATCGGACATCCAGGCATCCACCGTTGCAGGTGGATCCCGGATCAAGTCCGGGATGACGTTTCCGACCGTCATGCCCGACTCGATCGGGCATCCAGACACCAACCGTCGAAGGTGGATCCCGGGTCAGGCCCGGGATGACGTACGGAGCGACATCGTAGGAGCGCAGCTTGCGCGCGACCTGCAACGACTCGGGTCTCCAACCGTTTGGTCGCGGGCAAGCGCCGCTCCTACAGGCGCGCTTACGTCACGTCGTGCCCGACTTGGTTGGGCATCCAGGCATCCACCGCCGCAGCTGGATCCCGGGTCAAGCCCGGGATGACGTTTCCGACCGTCATGCCCGACTCGATCGGGCATCCAGAGCCCACCGTCCCGCCTCGAGACCAGCCCCGGGTTCGCGCTGCGCTGTGGGGCGTCTCAGGCGCGCGCGCCATCAAACGCCAGCACCTCCGACAGGCTGGCAGCGCCCGTCAACCGCATCAGCAACCGATCCAGCCCCAGTGCCACCCCTGCACAATCCGGCAAGCCGGTCTCTAGGGCGGCAATCAGGTGCCGGTCATAGGGGGGCACCGGCCGACCCTCGGCGGCGCGCTGCGCCTGCTCCGAGACGAAGCGGCGCGCTTGCTCGGCGGGATCGGTCAACTCATGAAATCCATTGGCCAGCTCCAGCCCCTCCCAGAACAGCTCGAAGCGCTCAGCCCTGCCATTGACCACCCGCGCCAACGCCGCCTGGCTGGCGGGGAAGGCATGCAGAAAGCATGGACGCTCGCGACCCAGCGCAGGGCCGACACGGTGACTCATCCACAGATCCAGCAGCACATCGCGGTCATCGCAGTTGGCGAAGGCCTCCGCCTGCGGCAGGGTGCGCAGGTGGGTCAGTGGCGCGGTCATCGGATCAAAGCCGGCGTGGCGCTGAAAGGCCTCGGTATAGGTCAGCCGCTCGAACGGGCCGGATACGCCGAGTGCGGTCAGCAGTGCGGCCACCTCATCCATCAGGGCATGATGATCAAAGCCCGGCCGGTACCATTCCAGCAGGGTGAATTCAGGGTTGTGGTAACGCCCCGACTCCTCGGCCCGGAACACCTTGGCGATCTGCCAGATGGGTCCACTGCCGGCACAGAGCAGCCGCTTCATGGCGAACTCGGGGGAGGTCTGGAGGAAGCCTTGAGGGGTGAGGGGTGAGCGGTGAGGAACCGCTTCAACGACCGGATGAGTGAGGCTTGCGGCGAGAGGCACCGCGGCGAAGCTATCGATGTGGCGGTCGACAGTGGCGTGGGCGGAAAGGATGGGCGTTTCCACCTCCATCACCCCGCGCGCATCAAAAAAGGCGCGGATGGATCGATAAAGATCCGCCCGCGCCTTGAGGCGATCCATCGTGGCCGTGGGTGCCCAGGTGGAGTCGATTCCCGATTCCCGATTCCCGATTCCCGGCCGCAAGGCCATCACTTGCCGACGCGGCCCATGTATTCGCCGGTCCGCGTATCGCACTTGATGACTTCGCCCTGCTGCACGAACAGCGGCACGCGCACCACGGCGCCGGTTTCCAGGGTGGCCGGCTTGCCGCCGCCGCCCGAGGTGTCACCGCGCACACCGGGATCGGTCTCGGTGATCTGCAGCTCCACCGTATTGGGCGCACTGATGTACAGCGGGACGCCATTCCAAAGCATTACACGGCAGGTTTCCTCACCCTTGATCCACTTGGCGGCGTCTTCCACCGCGGCTTGCGAAGCCTGGATCTGCTCGTACGACGAGGGGTTCATGAAATGCCAGAACTCGCCGTCGTTGTAGAGGTACTGCATGTCGGTTTCCTCGATGTCCGCCACTTCCCAGCTGTCGCCGGACTTGAGGGTCTTCTCCAGCACGCGGCCGGTCTTCAGATTGCGGACTTTCAGGGTGTTGGTGGCCTGGCCCTTGCCTGGCTTGCGGTACTCGTTGTCGATCACGGCGTAGGGATCGCCGTCGATCAGAACCTTGGTGCCCGCTTTCATTTCGTTGGTGCTGACCGTTGCCATGGTGTCGCTCTGTCGTGTTGAAAAATTGAACGTGAATTCGCCGGAATGGGCTTGCCGGGACATCAGAGCCCCAACACAATGCGGCCGGCATGATACCGAAACCACTCACGGCCCGGCAGGTCCCAGGCTGGCAGCGGACGCTGCAGGACAGCTTTACCCGGCCTGAGGCCCTGCTCGATCACCTGCAGCTCAGCGACCGCATACCGCTGCCCCCGGCGCTGCGACTGCGCCAGTTCGCCTTCCGCGTGCCGCGCCCGTTTGCCGATCGCATGCGGCCGGGCGATCCGCTGGACCCACTGTTCCTGCAGGTCTGGCCCCGCGAAGAAGAATCACTGCCCGCCCCTGGGTTCAGCGTCGATGCAGTCGGCGATCTCGAACGCCTGGCGGGTCCCGGGCTCATTCACAAGTACCGGGGACGCGCCTTGCTGGTGGCGACCGGCGCCTGCGGCATCCATTGCCGCTACTGCTTTCGCCAGCACTTTCCCTACGGCGAACAGCACGCCGGGCGCGACCAGTGGCAGGCCGCGCTGGACGCCATCGCGGCCGATCCCAGCCTAGAAGAGATCATCCTCTCAGGCGGCGATCCACTGTCGCTGAGTGATGACAAACTGGTACGCCTGGTCGCAGGACTCGAAGCGATCCCGCATCTGCGGCGGTTGCGACTGCACACCCGCCAACCGGTGGTGCTGCCGGAGCGGGTGGATGACGGCCTCATCGAATGGCTTTCGCACGGCCGCCTGCAGAAGGTGGTGGTGCTGCACATCAACCATCCGCAAGAAATCGATGCCGCGCTCCAGGCGGCAATCCATCGACTTCGCCAGACCGGCGCCACCCTGCTGAATCAGGCCGTACTCCTGCGCCAGATCAACGATTCGGCCGGAATCCTGCAGCGCCTGTCGGAACGGCTATTCGCCTCCGGCGTCCTGCCGTACTATCTTCATCTCCTGGACCGCGTCACCGGAACCGCCCATTTCGAAGTCGCCGAGGACCAAGCGCTGGCGCTGATGCGCGATCTCAGTGCCCGACTCCCCGGGTACCTCGTGCCCCGGCTCGCTCGCGAGGACGCCGGACAACCCGCCAAGACCACCCTTGCATGGACGCACACCCTGCCATCGACACTCGCCTCCCCATGAACCCCGGTAATGGCGCCGTCATCCTGGTGATGACGGAGGCTGAAAACACCGCTCGTCGCATCGAGAGCTATCTGCGCAACGGCGGGCACCCGGTGCGTGTGGCGTGGATCACCGACTTCGAGGATTTGGAGGAGAGTCTCCGCCGTGGTGCGCCCAATCTGCTGCTGGTGGAGCGATCGCTGGTGCAGGACGAATTCGCTCGGGTCACCGCCCTCGGGCAGCGCTGGGCACCGGACCTCCCCATCCTGCTGTTGGTGGAGCAACTGAGCCTGGAGATGACCACGGCCGCGCTGGCGCTTGGCGCCCAGGACGTGGTCTGCGCTGACGATGACGAAAACATCCTGCGGCACCTGCAGCTGCTGTGCCTGCGCGAGTTCACCCATCACCACCACTTGCGTGAGCTGCGCGGGCTGCGACGCCGCATGCAGAACTTCGAGGTGCGTCATCAGCAGCTGTTGAGCGACAGCCAGGACGCCATCGTCCATTTGCAGGACGGCATCATCGTCCATGCCAACCCAGCGATGGCCAAGCGAGTGGGCGCCGAATCCGAGGATGCACTGGTCGGCCTACCGTTTATGGACCTGGTGGCAGCCGAGGATCAGCGCGCGGCCAAGGCCCACTTCAAGCGCCTGCAGAAACATCGCGGCGCGCTGAACGACGAGGACCGCCTGCTGCAGTGCCAGTTACAGCCGATCAATGGTGACGCCGCCCTGGCCATTGAGGCGGAGCTGGATGAAAGCGAGGAACAAGGCGAGCCCATCGTCACGGTCTGCATTCGTGCGCCGGCGGTGGTCGCCGCGCCGGTGACGGCGGCGCCCGGTGCGCTCGACGGGTTCCGCGAGCTGCGTAGCGCCCTGGCCGCGCCGATTCCGCAGGGGCTGACCGCATTGGTGGCCTTGATTATCGACGACTTCCGTGGCATCGAACGCCGATTGGGCCACCTGGATGCCGGAGAGGCCGCCAATCGGGTACACGAGTGGCTGCTCGACGCGTTGCCGTCGCCCGATCGCCTGTTCCGTATCGCCACTCAGGAATGGGTGGCGCTGGTCACGCGCGCGGACACCGCCGAGGTGGTCCGCGCCTTGGAAGGCACCGCGCGGGCGGTGCAGCGCCAAGTCTTCAGCACCGCGAGCCACGAGGCACAGCTCAGCCTCAGCCTGGTGGGCTATCCCCTGGCCGTCAATGAGGCGGCGGACAGCGTGCTGGGCCGCGTCATTGACGAAGTCCGCGAGGTGTCCGGCAAAGGCGGCCGCAAAGCCGTGGTGCTCGGCCCCAAGGCGCTGGCCGCGCGGCAGGTGGAGGAACTGAGACAACAGGCCGAAGCGGTGCGCGCCGCCCTGGCTGACAACCGGATGAAGCTGGCCTACCAGTCCATCGCCAGTCTTGAGGGCGATGCCCGTCAGCACTTCGATGTGCTGCTGCGGATGGTGTCACCCGAGGGCGAGGAACTGCATGCCTCGTCATTCATCGATGCCGCGCGCCAATTCAATCTCATGGCCGCCATTGATCGATGGGTGGTCGAACGCGCCCTGCACATGCAGAGTAAGCGCAAGCAGGCGGATGTGCAGTCCAGCCTGTTCGTGAAGCTGTCGGAGCAGACCCTGAAGGAAGCCGACAGCTTCATCACCTGGCTCAACGGGGTGGTGGCTCAGCGGCCGCTGCACGCCCATGAACTCATCTTTGAGTTTCAGGAACTCAACGTGCAGAGCCATATCCGCAAGGCGCGTCAGCTGGCGGAAGCGATCAAGGCTGCGGGTGCCGAAGTGGCGGTGGAGCACTTTGGCATCGGCGCGCATTCAGCACAGTTGGTGGAACACCTGCCGATCCGCTATCTGAAGTTCCACCCGCTATTCACCCAGGAGTTCGACAACCGCGAGCGGCAGGCCCGCCTCGCCGAACTGCTCGATGTCGCCAAACAGCGCAATATCAAGACTATCGTCAGCCACGTCGAGCATGCACAGACGATGGCACGGCTATGGCAGTTGGGCGTCAATTTCGTCCAGGGCTATTCCGTACAGGAGCCGGAAGTGGTGCTGCTGGCTGCCGACCTTCGCCACTGATCACAGCCAACCGATGCCGCATCTGAGCGTTCTGTCGCCGCAACGCATTCTGGCGGTGGCCATGGTGGTCCTGGCCGTGGCACTGGCCACCTTGATCACCCTCGCGACTGGTCAACCGCATATCGGGGTCGAGCTGCGCGTGGTCGACCAGCAGGTGGTGGTCGGCGATGCGGGACCTCACCAGACGGTGGTGCCGGGGACCGTGGTCACCGGATTGCGCAAGGGTGATCAGTTCCTGCCGCTGGAACCGGTCGACCTGGTGCCGGAACCGGATATGGCCTTCACCCGCTACAGCGACATGGATGCCTTCTTCGCGCGCCAGCAAGCACGCCACGCCTTGCTCAGTCAGGGCGCAGCATCGCTGCAACTGGCGAACGGTGGCGCGCTGACATTGCCCACGGATCGCACCCGGCCGCTGGGTGACCTGCCCTTCATCTTCTGGTTTCAACTGTTCTGTGCGGCCGGCGGCCTACTCGCGGGCGCCAGCGTGCTGGCCTTCCGCTGGCGCGATCCGGCCACCCTCTATTACGCGCTGACCGGCATCGGCATGTTGATGTTTGCCGGCGCCGCGGCGGTCTACAGCACCCGCGAATTGGCACTGGATGGGCGTCTGTTCATGGCCCTGTCCGCCGTCAATCAGTTTGGCGCGCTGTTGTTTTGCGGCGGTTTGATTGCGGTCCTGCTGTATTACCCGACGCGCCTGATGCGCGTATCCATGGGGCCGGCCGTGATGGTGCTGTACCTGGGGTTCGGATTGGCCATTCCCTTGCGCCTGCATGATTCGGTGGAGGCGCTGGCGCATCTGCCCATCACCCTCGGCTACTTCTCAACCTACGCACTGGCCGCCTGGCAGTGGTGGCGCACCCGCGGCGATGCCTACGCCCGCGCCGCACTGCGAGCCTTTCTGTTGGCCTGGCTGTTCGGCAGCGGCGCTTTCGTCGCGGTCATGGTGCTGCCCGCCATGATGGGCATCGACAACGGCGCCATCCAGGGCTATGCCTTTGGCTTCTTCCTGCTGATCTACGCGGGCATCGCCGTCGGCGTGCTGCGGTATCAGCTGTTCCGCCTGGATCGCTGGTGGTTTACCGCTTGGGGCCTGTTCTTCGGCGGGCTTGGCGTGATCGCCCTGGACCTGTTGCTGGTCTATCTGCTGCGCCTCGATGCCCGCACCTCGCTGCTGGCCTCGTTGGCCATTGCCGGCTGGGTCTATTTCCCCCTCCGCCAGTGGCTGTGGGAGCGCGTCATGCGGCGCCGCTCCGAGAACCGGGCCCCGGCACTGGTCGGCCTCGTCACCGATGTGCTGTCCCGCCGCGAACAGTCCGTGGAACAGGCGTGGCGGGACGCGCTGCAGGGCGTGTTCTCACCGCTGCACCTGGAAAGCGCGGAGGCGGTCCGCCGCGATCAGCTGGAGGATAGCGGGCTGATGCTGCACACAGGCGACGAAGGCGGCCTGCCATCACTACGCCTGCACTATGCGGAGCGCGGGCGACGGCTGTTCCACCCGGATGATCTGGCCTTGTTGTCGGAGCTGCGGCGACTTTTCGCCGAGATCCTCGCCTACCGCGGCCTGCTCGAAGCGGGCGTTCAGCGCGAGCGCGAACGCGTTGCCCAGGACCTGCACGACGACGTCGGCGCCCGCCTGCTGACCCTCACACACCGGCTTCCGGAAGCCGATGCCGAGCAGGCGCGGCGCGCCCTCGAAGAATTGCGGGCGGTGGTCTACAGCATGCAGGCACCCGTCACCACCCTGGATGCGTTGCTCGGGGAGTGGCGCGCCGAGGTCGCCGAGCGCTGCGAGCTGGCCGGGGTGGCGCTGCGCTGGTCAGTGCGTGGCGAGCTCGCCGGGCCCGTGCTTGATGGCGGCAGCGCGCTGGCCCTGTCGCGCATCCTGCGCGAAGTGGTGACCAACAGCCTCAAGCACTGTTCGGGCCTTGAACAGATCGATGTTGATCTCGTGGTAGAGGGCGATCAGCTGAACGTCACCGTCAGTCATACCCATGATGGTGCACCGCCGGACCAATGGCGCGCTGGTTTGGGGCTCAATAACTTGAAGCGACGGGTGGCGGCACTGTCGGGCGAGATCAACTGGCAGCATCAGTCAGGGCGCCTACAAGCACGCTGGCATGTGCGTTTGGGCGATCCGCGAGCGACGACCGCCTGGTCCGATACCCTGAATCCCAAAGCTGGCATACCAATTGCCGACGAAATACGGTAAAACGGCGACTTAGCGTCACATGCAGCTGAACTTTCGCTGCGTCCGCATCATCACTGGGGGTTTTCACGCATGAATCACACGGGTCTCCTTGCCGCCGTTGCCGGCGCCACCCTGCTGGCTCTGGCCGGCTGCTCCGACAACGACAACCGCGGCACCAGCCCCAAGGTCGTGACCTTCGGCGCGAAAGCGGCACTGGGCGCCATTTCCAACGCCACCTGTGATGTCGAGACCGTGCCCGGTGGCGCGCCGCTGGGCACTGCCATCACCAACGCCTCTGGGGTCGTCCTATTTGGCGACATCAACTTCGGCAGCCCTGCGCCCAATATCCTGGTGAGCTGCACCAGTGGCTCCTATTTCGACGAAGGCACCAAGTCTTCTCAGTCGGTGGGCAGCAGCGTGGTGCGCGTCCTGGTGCCGAGCACACGAATCAACAGCCTCGGCGATGGCGACCAGCTGGCGGTGGCGGTCACCAGCTTTACCGAAATTGCGACCGCGCTGGCGTTCAACCGCAATCCCTCCAACCCGTCGGCCAGCGACATCGCCGATGCGCTGACCCAGGTGTCCATCCTCGCCGGTATTCCGGGCGTCGACTTGCTGAGCCCGCCGACGACCGTCAACGGTACTGCACTGGGCACCATCAACGGTGCTGGCTCTGCTGACCTCTACGCGCTGGCGCTGGCCGGCTTCGCAGTTGCCGCTCAGACAACCGGTGCCAACAACGCGCTCGATCTGACCAACCAGCTGTCGGTCCTGGTGGGCGGTGGCAGCAATGTCCCGGCGAGCACGGTCAACGCGATTGATGCCGGCAAGATCACCGCAGCCAACGATGCCGACATTACCGATCCGGCCATCTCCGGCACGATCAAAGCCAACGCCGCCGCACAGCAGCAGGCGGCGGGTGCTGCCGGCGACCGCGGTAACCTACAGGAACCGACTGGCAGTGTCGGCGGTTCTGGCTGACGGTACCGCTTCGATACGAACGAGTACGAGGAAGGCCGCTCTGCGGCCTTCCTCGTACAGAAAGGCCCGTCGATAATGTGGATGCCTTACCGCGCCGGCTGCGTTGCGACGATTCTACTCACGTCGGCTTACCCTGCTTCTTCTTTCCAGGCCACTCAAGGTTACTCGGGGCTTCTATTGGTCCCAAATGCGCAGGTTGAGAGTCCGTATGCTGTCGATACGCAGATTAACAACCATACCGAATCTGAAGCGCCCGCCAACTTTACTGAAGTTCAAAACATCTCGTTCACAGTTGGATTTCTTCCTCGCCTCGAGCTGAGCGGACGCATAGCCACGGCAAACAGCGTGGTTAGACGCAGAGTAAGAGGAGATTTGTCCGGCAACGCGAAGGTCCAATTGGTAAAAAATTGGAACGGGTTCAGTTTAGCTGTTGGGGCTACTGATTTTGGAGGCGAGGCGCAAAACTTTGTAGCCCAGTATGCCGTAGCCGACTGGGCGCCCCTGAAGCAGCTCCGTATCACCGTCGGCGCCGGTGCCGGCGACCGCCTCGATGGCCCCTTTGGCGGCATCGAGTGGACCCCGCTGTCGTGGCTGCATCTGCTGGGCGACTATGACGGCGAAAACGTCAACGGCGGCATTCGCCTGCTGGCGCCCCCCTATCGGGGCATGCAGGCTTACGTGATCGCCGGCAGCCAGCCCGATATCGGGCCCGACCAGGCCGACGACGTGATGCTCGCGGGCGGCATTCGCTTTACCTTCGGCACCCCGCACACGGCGCGACCCGCACCGCCACCCCCCACGCAGCGACCTGCCACACTCCCGACCGACCTGCCATCGGTGTCGGTGGACAGCAGCCTGTATAGCTGGTCATCGCACGAAGCCTTCCTGGAGCCCTGTATCGATGGACGCGCCGGGGTGGACGTCGAGGAACGGCGATATGGCATTCCGGTGCGCCAGGCGCGGATCGACTGTGGCGAGCAGCGCCCGGCCAGTGCACGCTGGCAGCCGCAACAGCTCAGAGACTTCAACCCGCTGTCAGCGCGCAACTGGCACAACGCCGGGCTGCAGTTGCGGGTGGATCCCGCCCTCAATACCGCTGTGGCCACCGAATTCGGCGTGTTCGACTACTCGCTCGCCCTGCAATCCTCGGCGCGCCTGCAGCTGCCGGCGGGCCTCGCGCTCTACGTGACCCATACCGATCCGCTGACCGAATCCGAGGACTATCGCGACGGTCGCGTCTACGCGCGCAGCCGCTTCCGTTCGGAAACCCAGGAGGTGATCGGCCAGTGGTTCGCCCACCCGCTGCCCGGCGTGTTCCTGATGGCCGCCGGCGGGCGCATGCGCATCAACAACGAAGACAACGATGTCAGCCTGGGCGAGGTCGCGGTACACAGCCCGGGTGGCGCCCATCAGCTGCACGGCGCCGTCGGCGAGTTCACCTCACGTGACCCCGGGACCGCCTTCATCACCCGCGACTACCACCAGGTCGGTTACCGCTACTTCTGGTTCAGTCAGGACCTGTCCATCACCGTCCAGCGCGGCTGTTACCTGTTCGACGATTGCGGCAATTCGCTCTACATCGAACGATTCATGGGCAATGTCTCGTTCACCGCGTTTTACCGTCGGGCCTCGGCGGATGAGCAGATCGGTGGATTTGGCATCAGCTTCCCCTTCACCACCCGCAAACAGTTTGTGATGGGGCCGGTACGGGCCGGCGGCAACCCGGCCTTTGCCTACCGCCTGTTCACCACCATCAATCCCCCCAACGGCAAGAACGAACTGCGGCCCAACTTCCTCAGCGAACCGCGACTGCGCTACGACCTGCGGCGCCATCTGCTGGACCGCGATCGGGCCCTACCCGGCTACTGGCCGACCGCGCCGGGTAGTTGAGAGCCTAGCTGCAGACCAGCGCAAAGCCTTCTGCCACTGACACCCTCAGGCACCGCAGCGGCGTGGCCTCGGCACCCTCGCGGTAACGCGTGGAGGCCGCCTCCAGATCCGGCTCCGTGCGTTCCGCTGGCGCCGGGAATGGCGGCTGCCGCAGCACCAGCTCGGCCGGCGCATCCCCGTCTCGGCAGATATCCACCAAGGCCGGCGTCCGTGCCGCCGGACCGCTCGCCCAGACCGCCGCAAAGCCGGCCACCCGAAAACAGTTGCGCTCGCCGTAGTCCTCCGGCAGCTCATCCGCCGCGTAGTAGATGGCGGCAGGTGCCCGATGCAGCGCCCGCTCGGTGCCCAACTCGAAGATCATCGCGTGGTCGGGCTCACTGCGCACCACCACGCCGACGGGGCGCGACGGGGTCAGCGCACAGCTGCATAGCAGCCCCCACAGCATTGCCCCCAACATCGCTCTGCGCATGCCCGCCTCCCCGAATGCCGACACCGATCATCGCCTGTCAGCATGACGCCCCCACGAAAAACGGGCCACCCCCTATCCGGGGATGGCCCGTCGATCAGCCGGCGCCCTCAGAGGCGGGTGGTTTCAGCCTTCTGCAGGGCGGCGATGCGTTCTTCCAGGGGCGGGTGCGTGGAGAACAGCTTGCGCACGCCGCCGGAGATCCCGAAGGCTGACATCTGCTCCGGCAGGGTGGACTGGCCATGGGCGCTCTTCAGCCGTTCCAGTGCCGCGATCATCTTGCGTCGACCGGCCAGATGGGCGCCTCCGGCATCGGCACGGAACTCACGCTGGCGTGAGAACCAGGCAACGATCGCCGAGGCGAGAATGCCGAACACCACCTGCAGCACCAGCACCGAGATGAAGTAGCCGGGGCCGTATCCGCGCTCGGTCTTGAACACGGCGCGATCGAGCACATGGCCGATCACCCGCGACAGGAACATGACGAACGTGTTGACCACCCCCTGCACCAGGGTCAGGGTGACCATGTCGCCGTTGGCGACATGCGCCACCTCGTGGCCGAGTACCGCCTCGACCTCGTCCTGGCTCATGTTGCGGAGCAGACCGGTGGACACCGCCACCAACGCCTTGTTCTTGTTGGCGCCGGTGGCAAAGGCGTTGGGTTCTGGCGCTTCGTACACCGCCACGTCCGGCATGCCGATACCGGCCGCCTGCGCCTGGCGCCGCACGGTATTGACCAGCCACATTTCCATGCTGTTGCGCGGCTGTTCGATCACCTGCGCCCCGGTCGTCTTGAGGGCGATCCACTTCGACATCGCCAGTGAGATGAACGAGCCACCAAAGCCGAACAGGGCACAGAACACCAGCAATTGGTTGAGATTGAGCGAGCCGTCCGCTTCCAGAAAGCGGTCCACACCGAGCAGACGGGCCACCACCGACAACACCAGAATGACTGCGATGTTGGTCAGCAGAAACAGGGCAATGCGTTTCATAGAGCGTTCAAACGAGCACGTCCGGATGGACGGGGAAGATATTGGGCCATCAGACCGAAAACTCAAGCCCGAGTTCTACAACCCACACAGCACTCCGAACTCAGCCCTCAGCCCTCAACACTCAACACTCAGCACTCAGCCCTCAGCCCTCAGCACTCATCTGATCCACCCGCTGGAACCCGCGCGGCAGATGGCTACCCCGGCTGGCACGAGCGCCCCGGTAGCCGGCCAGATCGGCTGGCTTGAGCGTCAACGTGCGCTTGCCGCAGGTCAGCACCAATGCAGCACCCTCGGCCAGCAGGCAGCTGGCGAGAATACGATCCTCGCCCTTCAGGCCGATCAGCTTGTTGCCCTTGCCCTTGGGCAGCTCCGGCAGGTCCGCCACCGGGAACAACAGCAGGCGCCCTTCCGCGGTCGTCAGGGCAAGCTGCAGCCCTTCGCCGGCCACCCGGATCGGTCGCAGCAATCCGGTCCCCTTGGCCACCGTGATGGCAGCCTTGCCGGCCCGGTTGCGGCCCTGCAGGTTCTCCAGACTCACCACAAAGCCGTAGCCCTCGGTGGAGCCCACCACATAGCGGTCGCTGGCATCACCCAGCATCATCGCCACGATCTTGCCGCCGTCCTGCAGATCGATGCGGGTGGTGACCGGCTCCCCCTGACTGCGGGCGGAGGGCAGCTCACGCGGGTTGAGGGTGTAGGCGCGGCCGTTGTCGTCCAACAAGATCAATAGCTGGTTGGTCTTGCCGGTGCAATGCAGGCTGTAGGCATCACCCGCCTTGTAGCTGAGGGCCTCGGGGTCGAGATCGTGGCCCTTGCCGGCGCGGATCCAACCCGCCTTGGACAGCACCACCGTGATGGGCTCGGCCGGCAGGATCGCCTCGGCGGACATGGCCTGGGCCGGCGGCGCGGCATTCAGCGCGCAGCGACGGTCATCACCGTACTTCTCGGCATCCTCTCGGATTTCCTGGGCAATCAACTTCTTCAGGGCGGCATCGTCGCCCAGCAGACGCTCCAGTTCGGCACGTTCGGTTTCCAGCGCGTCCTGCTCACCCTTGATCTTCATCTCTTCCAGTCGCGCCAACTGACGCAACTTGGTATCGAGGATGTAGTCCGCCTGCCGCTCCGACAGCGCGAAGGTGCGCATCAGCACCGCCTTGGGCTCGTCCTCCTGACGGATGATGCGAATCACCTCATCGAGGTTGAGGAAGGCGATCAGCAAACCTTCCAACAGGTGCAGGCGGTCGTTGACCTTGGCCAGGCGATGATTGAGGCGGCGCGTGACGGTGGCGAACCGGTAATCCAGCCACTCGACCAGGATGTCCCGAAGATTCTTGACCTTGGGGCGGCCATCCAGGCCGATCATATTGAGGTTGACCCGGTAGCTCTTCTCCAGGTCGGTGGTGGCAAACAGGTGCGCCATCAGCTGCTGGGCATCGACACGGTTGGAGCGCGGCACGATGACGATCCGCACCGGGCTCTCATGGTCGGACTCATCACGCAGATCTTCCACCAGCGGCAGCTTCTTCGCCCGCATCTGGTCGGCGATCTGTTCTTGCACCTTGGCGCCGGAGACCTGATGCGGCAGGGCGGTGACGATGATGTTGCCGGTGTCGGCCTCGCGTTCCCACACCGCGCGGGCCCGCACCTGGCCATTGCCGGTGCGGTACAGCTTCAGCAGGTCGGCCGACTCCGACACGATCTCGCAGCCGGTGGGATAGTCCGGCGCCGGCACGAAGCCCATCAGGGTTTCGATCTCGGCCCCCGGATGCTTCAACAGGTGGATACAAGCCTTGGCCAGCTCGCGCAGATTGTGCGGCGGGATATCGGTGGCCATGCCCACCGCGATACCGGTGGTGCCATTGACCAGGATATTGGGCAGGCGCGCCGGCAACAGCTTGGGCTCGTCCAGCGTGCCGTCGAAGTTGGGCACCCAATCCGCGGTGCCGCTGCCGAGTTCGGTCAGCAGGGTCGCCGCGTACGGCGTCAGGCGCGACTCGGTGTAGCGCATCGCGGCGAAGCTCTTGGGGTCGTCCGGCGAGCCCCAGTTGCCCTGCCCGTCCACCAGCGGATAGCGGTAGGCAAAGGGCTGCGCCATGGTCACCATGGCCTCGTAGCAGGCGGTATCGCCGTGCGGATGGAACTTGCCGAGCACGTCGCCGACGGTGCGGGCCGACTTCTTGTACTTGGCCCCCGCCGCCAACCCCAGTTCGCTCATGGCATAGACGATGCGCCGCTGCACCGGCTTGAGCCCGTCGGCAAGATGCGGCAGCGCGCGGTCCAGCACCACATACATCGAATAGTCGAGGTATGCCTTCTCGGCAAAAACGCTCAGCGGCAGACGTTCGGTTTCAATCAAGTCGGTCATCAGATTTCAGCCCGGTTGCCTTCGCGTTCCAGCCAATCCTTGCGGTCACCCGCACGCTTCTTATTCAGCAGCATGTCCATCACCTGCTCGGCGTGGCCCTCGTCGAGGGTCAGCTGCAGAAGGCGACGGGTATCGCGCGACATGGTGGTCTCGCGCAGCTGCAGGGGATTCATTTCGCCCAGGCCCTTGAATCGGGTGACGCTCAGCTTGGTACGCGGCTGCTCCGCCTGCAGGCGGTCGAGAATGCCGTCGCGCTCGCCGTTGTCCAGCGCATAGAACACCTGCTTGCCAGCGTCGATGCGGTACAGCGGCGGCATGGCGATGTAGATGTGTCCAGCCTCGACCAGCGGCCGGTAGTGCCGCAGGAACAGGGCGCACAGCAGGGTGGCGATGTGCAGGCCGTCGGAGTCGGCATCGGCCAGCACACAGATCTTGCCGTAGCGCAGCTGCGACAGGTCGGCACTGCCGGGATCGACGCCGATGGCCACCGAAATGTCGTGAATCTCCTGGCTACCCAGCGCCTCACCGGCATCACATTCCCAGGTATTGAGAATCTTCCCGCGCAGCGGCATCACCGCCTGGGTGTCGCGGTCTCGCGCCTGTTTGGCCGAGCCGCCGGCAGAGTCGCCCTCCACCAGGAACAGTTCGGTCTGGTTGAGGTCGGTGGAGACACAGTCCGCCAGCTTGCCGGGCAGCGCCGGCCCGCTGGTGACCTTCTTGCGCACCACCTGACGGCTCTGCTTGAGACGGGCGGCGGCGTTGGAGATGACCCACTGGGCGATCTGCTCGCCCTCATTGGGATGCTGGTTCAGCCACAGGCCGAAGGCATCGTGGATCACGCCCGAAACGAAAGCTGCGGTCTCGCGGGAGGACAGCCGCTCCTTGGTCTGGCCGGCAAACTGGGGGTCGTGCATCTTGGTGGACAGCACGTACTGGCAGCCCGCCCACACATCCTCCGGCGTCAGCTTCAAGCCGCGCGGCAGCAGGTTGCGAAACTCGCAGAACTCACGCAGTGCCTCGGTCAGCCCAGTCCGCAGGCCGTTGACATGGGTGCCGCCCTGCGCGGTGGGAATCAGGTTGACGTAGCTCTCGGCCACCGCCTCGCCACCGCCGGGGGTCCACACCAGCGCCCACTCGCATTCCTCGCGCGCGGCCTTGAGACTGCCGGTGAAGGGGTCGGCGGGCAGTGTCTCGGCGCCCTGCAGGGCGTCCTGGAGATAGTCGACCAGTCCGTTTTCGTACTGCCACACGATCTGCTCGTTATGGCTGCGGTCGTCCAGGGTGACCTTGAGATTGGGGCACAGCACCGCCTTGGCGCGCAGCACCTGCTTCAGCCGCGGCAGGCTGAACTTGGGGCTGTCGAAGTACTGCGGGTCGGGCCAGAACCGCAGGGTGGTACCGGTACGACGTTGACCGACGGTACCGACCTCGCGCAGCTCCTCCGACTTGTTGCCGTTGGCAAAGTCGATGGCCCACTGCTTACCGCCGCGGTAAACGGTCACCGAGGTGCGGGTGGACAGCGCATTCACCACCGACACGCCGACCCCGTGCAGACCGCCGGAGAAGTTGTACATCTTGTTGGAGAACTTGGCCCCCGAGTGCAGCTTGGTGAGGATCAGCTCCACGCCACTCACCTGATGCTCGGGATGAATGTCCACCGGCATGCCGCGACCGTCATCCGCCACCTCCAGCGAGCCGTCTTCGTGCACCGTGACGGTGATGGCCTTGCAGTGGCCGGCCAGCGCCTCGTCGACGGCGTTGTCGATCACTTCCTGGGCCAGATGATTGGGCCGTTGGGTATCGGTGTACATCCCCGGCCGCTTGCGGACAGGGTCCAAACCTTGAAGAACTTCAATCGCTTGCGCGCTGTATTGGGAGGCGTCGGTCATGCGCGTGGGGCTGGGTGAGAGCCGGCGGAGGCTACGGGATCGGCTCGCGCCGGGCAAGCACCGCCTTGCCGCCGCCGCCGGAGAGGGCTAGGGTGCCTGGTGTACAGCGCCATCGGGCGCGCTGCTGCCCGATGACACGGTTTCTGGCCGGCATCGCCACTGCGATCACGGCCCCGATGCACAGGAGTGCCCATCATGGCCCAGCCTCATCGCGCCACCGCGCTTGACCCCGCCCGCCGCTCGGCGCGCGCGCGGCGGCCTGATCCAGCCGAATCCACGCTCGCGCGCCTGTTGGCACAGGCCGATGTCCGCCTCAACGGGCCTCGCCCGTACGACCTGCAGCTGCGACGCCACGATACCGCTCGCCGCATCCTCGCGCAGGGCAGCCTGGGCCTGGGCGAAAGCTACATGGACCGCGGCTGGGACGCCGAAGCGCTGGACGAGCTGATCCACCGCATCCTGGCGGCCCGACTCGATCAGGTGGTGAAGACCCCCGCCCTGGTCTGGGCGGGCCTGCGGGCGCGGCTGTTCAACCTGCAAAACGCCACCCGCGCCTGGATGGTGGGCCAGCAGCACTACGACCTTGGCAATGACTTCTTCGCCGCCATGCTGGACCCGGCCATGGCCTATTCCTGTGGCTACTGGGCCCAGGCCAACACGCTCGCCGAGGCCCAGTTCGCCAAGCTGGACCTGGTGTGTCGCAAGTTGGGCCTGCAGCCCGGCATGCGGCTACTGGACATCGGCTGCGGTTGGGGCAGCCTCATGCACCACGCCGCCACCCACTACGGCGTCGAATGCGTTGGGCTTACCGTATCGCGCGAACAGGCCGCCTTTGGCGCTGAACGCTGTAACCGTCTCCCGGTGCGCTTTGTGCTGGCCGACTACCGCGGTTTCAATGCCGATGGCGCCCAGCGCTTCGACCGCGTCGCCTCCATCGGCATGTTCGAACACGTTGGCAGCAAGAACTATCCGGCCTTCTTCGCGCTGGCGGCGCGCAGTCTGAAGGCTGACGGCTTGATGCTGCTGCACACCATCGGCAAGACCCATCACCGCAATACCACCGACCCCTGGATTGATCGCTATATCTTCCGCAACGGGCAGCTACCACTGCTGGGACAGATCAGCGATGTCGCTGATCCCGACTTCGTCATCGAGGACGTCCACAATTTTGGTGCCGACTATGACCGCACCCTGGTGGCGTGGTGCCGCAACTTTCACCGCGCCTGGCCGCGCTTCGCCGGCCAGTACGGGGACCGCTTCTACCGGATGTGGCGCTACTACCTGTTGTCCTGCGCCGGGGCCTTCCGCGCCCGCACCCTGCAGCTGTGGCAGCTGGTGCTGTCGCCTCAGGGTGTCCGCGGTGGCTATCGACGCCCGATGGTCTGAGGCCCTGCCGCTACACTATGGGCTCACCCGAGCCCGAGATTCTGATGGCGCGTAACCGCTCGCTGTCCATTCGCATGGCGACCCATGCGGATATCCCGGCGATCCGCCGTCTGATGAAAAAGACCTACCCCACCATGGGGGGCTACAGCCGTGACCAGTTGCGCGGCCAACTCAACCACTTTCCCGAAGGCCATCTGGTGGCGGAAATGGATGGTCATGTCGCCGGCTACTGCGCCTCCATCATCGTCACTGCCGACGAGGCGCTGCGTCCACACACCTGGAGTGAGATCACCGGCAACGGCTTCGGCTCCACCCACGACCCGGACGGCGACTACCTCTATGGCTACGAAGTGGCGGTGGACCCCGACTACCGCCAGCGACGCCTCGCAGAGCGCCTCTACGCCGCCCGTCGCAAGCTCTGCGTCGACCTGGGGCTGGAGGGCATCGTGTTCGGCGGTCGCTTGCCGGGCTATGCCCGCCGTGCCAAGAAGATCGGCGACCACAGCGCTTACTGCCGCGAGGTAATGGCCGGCCGGCTGCGCGATCCGGTGATGAACTTCCAGCTGCGCCAAGGGTTCGAGTTCATCGGCCTGCTGCCGGGCTATCTCACGTCGGATGTGGACTCCGGCTTTACCGCCTCCCACATGCGCTGGCGCAATCCGCAGGAGCGCCGGGATGTCGCGCGCGCCCACTCGGCGCCGGATCGCGGCCCCTCCACGGTGCGTGTGGCCACGGTCCAGTATCTGCAGCGGGCCATCAGCTCCTTCGACGAGTTCGCCGACATCGTCCGCTACTTCGTCGACACCGTTGCCGACTACAAGTGCGACTTCGTGGTGTTTCCCGAGTACTTCGCGCTGCAGCTGCTCTCGATCGAGAACACCCCGCTGAAACCGCGGGATGCGGCCCTCAAGCTGGCCGAGTACAACGACCGCCTGGAAACGCTGTTCCACGACATGGCGCTGCGCTACAACGTCAACATCATCGGCGGGTCGCATCCCGCGGTGCAGGCCGACGGGCGTCTGCTCAACCTGGCCCATGTGTTCTTGCGCGATGGCTCGGTCTACGAGCAGCCGAAGATTCACCCCACCCCGTCCGAGCGCTATTGGTGGCAGGTGGAGGGTGGCGACTATGTGCGTGCCATCCAGACCGACTGCGGCACCATCGGCGTGCTGGTCTGCTACGACAGCGAGTTCCCCGAGCTCACCCGGCACCTGGTGGACCAGGGCGCCGACATCCTGTTCGTGCCGTACTCCACCGAGGAGCGCAATGGCCACCTGCGGGTGCGCTACTGCGCCCACGCCCGCGCGGTGGAAAACCAGATCTACGTGGTCACCTCTGGCAATACGGGCAACCTGCCGCGGCACCACAACATGGACATCCACTACGCCCAGAGCGCGATCATCACGCCCTGCGACTTTCCCTTTGGCCGGGATGGCGTGGCCGCGGACACCACCCCCAATGTCGAGATGATTGCCTTCGCCGACCTTGATCTGGCCGCCCTGGCCACCGCACGCGCCCACGGCACCGTGCAGAATCTCAAGGATCGTCGCCACGAACTCTATGCCGTGCAATGGCGCGGCAAATCCGCCCCCTGAGACCCCATGCCCAAGACCGAAGTCGTCAGCCCCGATCCCGTCAGCCAGTTCGAGGACGCCATGAAGGCGCTGGAAACCCTGGTCCAGCAGCTGGAGCAGGGTGATCTGCCGCTGGAGAGAGCTATCGAGGTCTTCGAACGCGGCATGGCCTTGTCGACACAATGCAAGCACGCCCTGGAGACGGCCACCCAGCGGGTTGAAACCGTGCTGGCACGCCAGACCGCAGAAGAATGAGCCCGCCGCTGGAGGCTGACCGCGCCCGCTTGGCGGCGCGGCTGGATGCGGTCCTGCCGCCCGCCACCGCGCATCCTGCGCGGCTGCATGAAGCCATGCGTTACGCCTGCGAGGGCGGCAAGCGCCTGCGCGCTCTGCTGGTGTATGCCACCGCGCGAACGCTGGGCCTGCCACTCGATCAGGCCGATGCCAGCGCCTGCGCGGTGGAGCTGATCCATGCCTACTCGCTGGTCCATGACGATCTGCCCGCCATGGACGACGACGACCTGCGACGCGGCCGTCCCACCGTGCATCGGCAATATGACGAGGCCACCGCCATCCTGGTCGGAGATGCCCTCGGCACGCTGGCCTTTGAAGTGTTGGCCGCCGATGACACGGTGCCCGCTGCCACCCGCGCCGCGCTGGTCCTGCGCCTCACCCGCGCCTCCGGGTCGGTCGGCATGGTCGGCGGCCAGGCACTGGACCTCGCCGCCGAAGGCGTTACACCTGGCAGCATCGACCTGGCCGCCCTGCAGGACCTGCACCAGCGCAAGACCGGCGCCCTGATTGCCGCCAGCGTGGCCTTGCCGGTGGCGATTGCCGCCCCGCCCGCCCCGATTGCCGAAGCGCTGCGCCGCTGCGGCGAAGCGCTGGGGCTCGCCTATCAGATCCAGGACGACATCCTCGATGTCGAAGCCAGCAGCGAGACCCTGGGCAAGACCGCGGGCAAGGACCAGCGCAGCGGCAAGACCACCTATTTCAGTCTGCTGGGGCTGGCCGGTGCCCGCGCTGCCGCCGACAAAACCTTTGCGCAGGCCCGAAACGCATTGGCCGAGGTGCCCAACGCCGCCCCCCTCACGGCCATCATCAACCTCATGGCCGCCCGCGAACACTAACCACCGTCAGCGCTGTGGCCACGCGGCACGGCCATTCGGGACAGGCTCAAGTCCGCCCATGGAGCGCTCGGCGCTGGACGTCCTGTCCAGCGACGGTCCCAAATCGCCGCACCCCGCGCCCACGTTCTGACGATTCCCGATTCCCGATTCCCCACCCACGGTTCACCAAGCCCGAAGGGCGGATGCATCCGTCATAATGCCGACATGAGTGATATTCCCGGTTACGCCCTCCTCGGGCGCGTCAATACGCCAGCGGACCTGCGCGCCCTGCGTCAGGACGATCTGCCTGCGCTGGCCACTGAGCTGCGCCGCCACCTGATCGAGACGCTGGGCCGCATCGGCGGGCACTTTGCCGCCAACCTCGGCACGGTGGAACTCACCATCGCCCTGCATCGGTGCTTCAACACCCCGGAAGACCGGCTGGTCTGGGACGTCGGCCACCAGGCCTACCCGCACAAGATGCTCACCGGCCGTCGTGCGCGGCTGGAAACCATCCGCCGCTTCGAGGGCCTGGCGCCCTTCTGCCACCGCGAAGAGAGCGAGTACGACACCTTTGGCGTCGGCCACTCCTCCACCAGCATCTCCGCCGCCGTCGGCATGGCCGCCGCCGCCCGCATCAAGGGTGAGGATCGTCGCGCTGTCGCCATCATCGGCGACGGCGGCATGACCGCCGGCATGGCCTTCGAGGCCCTTAATCACGCCGGCCATCTCGGTCTGGACCTGATCGTCGTCTACAACGACAACGACATGTCCATCTCCGAGAATGTCGGCGGTCTGCGCAATCAGACTGCACGCCTGGTGCAGAAGCTGGGCCTGGTGAGCCCGCACCTGAAGCGGCTACCGCAGGATGCCGAGGACAACGTTGCCCATCTCGACGACCCCGGCGCGCTGTTCCGCACCTTTGGCCTGCAGTATCACGGCCCCATCGACGGCCACGATCTCGGCCAGCTCACCGGCGCCTTCGAACGCCTCAAGACCCTGCGCGGCCCACAGCTGCTGCACGTCATCACCGTCAAGGGGAAGGGCTTTGACCCGGCCGAGCTGGACCCCATCAAGTACCACGGCGTCACCCAGTTCGACCCCGTCACCGGCGAGTTTCCGCGCAAGAAGAGTGGCGCTGCCAAGCCCGCCTACACCCAGGTCTTCGGGGATTGGCTGTGCCAGCAGGCCGAGCGCGATCCAGCACTGGTGGCCATCACCCCCGCCATGCGGGAAGGCTCCGGCCTGGTGGGCTACGCCGAGCGCTTTCCCGACCGCTACTTCGATGTCGGCATCGCCGAGCAACATGCCGTGACCCTCGCCGCGGGCCTTGCCTGCGAGGGCCTCAAGCCGGTGTGCGCGATCTATTCCACCTTTCTGCAGCGCGGCTACGACCAGCTGATCCACGATGTCGCCCTGCAGAACCTGCCGGTGCTGTTTGCCATCGACCGTGGCGGCCTGGTCGGTGCCGATGGCGCCACCCACCACGGTGCTTTCGACCTGTCCTACCTGCGCTGCATCCCCAACATGGTGGTGATGGCGCCCAGCAACGAGGTCGAGTGCCAGCGCATGCTGCAGACCGGCCTGCACCACAACGGCCCCAGCGCCGTGCGCTACCCCCGCGGCACCGGCCCCGGCCTGCCGCTGGAGACGGACCCTCGCCCCCTGCCCATCGGCAAGGGCCACATCGTCCGCGAAGCCCTCGGCCGCCGCCGCCCACGCGTGGCCCTGCTCGCCTTTGGCTGCATAGTTTCCCCAGCGCTGGAAGCGGCCGAGATCCTCGACGCCGTGGTGGCCGACATGCGCTTCGTCAAGCCGGTCGACACCGAGCTGGTGCTGGACCTCGCCCAGGAAAATGACCTGCTGGTCACGCTTGAGGACAACGTCCGCAGCGGTGGCGCCGGCTCCGCCGTCAGCGAAGTGCTGGCCGCCCACCACCAACAGGTCCCCGTGCTCCACCTCGGCCTTCCCGACCAGTTCGTCGAACACGGCACCCGCGAAGAACTGATGTCCCAATGCGGCCTCGATGCGGCGGGCGTCCTTCGCAGCGTACAGAAACGCCTACGGGCGAAGGACCTGGATGAGAGTGTGTTGCGGCAGCGGGTGAGTTGACGGGTCGGGAGGACGTTTCCTACCGTCATGCCCGACTTGATCGGGCACCCAGGCACCAACCGTTGACGATGGACCCCGGATCGGGTCCGGGGTGACGTTCCCCACCGTCATGCCCGACTTGATCGGGCATCCAGACCC
>CAYROO010000015.1:0-22829 GCA_964425915.1 uncultured Polycyclovorans sp. | reverse complement strand
TCGTGCTGTTAAAGATCATCAGCCGCCAAACCCGATCCCGTACCGCCAGATCCGCATTTGCCGCTGCAAGGGCGGCGAATCTTACTGGCTTTCCGAAGGCCGTCAACTGGGCCTTGCATCGCCGAGGCTAAGTCATTGCCGGGACGATGAATGTTGCCGCTGTGTGACGGCCCTTCCGACAGCCCGCAGCGCCAACGCTGGTGAGCTTTTGCGCAGCTTCAGCTACTGCTTTCGTCAGGTCTTTCGCGGCGCCCACGGCGGGTTCGGACCTTGGGCGTTTCGGTGGTCGTGAGGATGCCGCGGAGGATGTTCAACTCATTCCGGTCCGGCGCCGCGCGGTGATAGAAGTTGCGAAGCCGACGCATCAACAGGCGCGGGTTCTCGGGGTCCAGGAATCCGGTCTTCAGCAACACCCGTTCGAGATGACCGAAGAAATGTTCCATCTCTTCGGCTGAGGGTGGCGCGTAGATCGGAATGTCCTTCTTGGCCGCCACACGAGGCACTTCGGGCAAGCCTGCCTTGCGTAGCTCCCAGCTCATCAGCTGGACGGCTTGGGCTAGGTTCAGTGACGGATACGCGGGGTTGGTGGGCACCATCACGATGGTCTGACACCGGTCCAGGTCGGCATTACTCAGCCCGGTACGCTCCGGCCCGAACACCACCGCCACGGGCACTTCGCGCGACCGCCGATGCGCTTCCTCAGCGAAATCCCACGGCGTCATCGGTTCGTCGCCGAGATGCCGCGGGCGCGCCGAGGTGGCCACCACCCAGCCGCAGTCGGCAATGGCTGCCTCCAGCGTCGGCACCACCCTCGCCCGTTCGACAATCTCCAAGGCGTTCGATGCCATCGCTCTGGCCTGGGGATGCGGGAATCGTTCGGGCGCCACCAACACCAGTTCGGTGAGCCCCATGGTGAGCATGGCGCGCGCGGTGGCGCCAATATTGCCGGGATGCTGGGTGTGCACCAGCACGATGCGGATGCCGGGTCCCGGCGCGTCGGTTGTGGGATTCATGCGTGATATTCTAGGCGTCTCCGCCGCATCACCTGCGCGTTCCTTTCCAAGGCCCTGCCCATGCATCCGCTGGTCAATATCGCCGTGTCCGCCGCCCGGGCGGGCGGCAACTTCATTCTTCGTCACGCCGAGCGGGTTGAAACCCTGCAGGTGGACCGCAAGAGCCACAACGACTTCGTCAGTCAGGTCGACCGCGGCGCCGAGCAGGAGATCGTCAGGCTGATCCGCAAGGCCTACCCGGACCACGCCATTCTCGCGGAAGAGTCCGGCGACTCCGGCACCTCCAATGAGGTCCGCTGGATCATTGACCCGCTGGATGGCACCACCAATTTCCTGCATCGCATTCCGCACTATGCGGTGTCGATTGGCATCGAGGTCCGCGGACGGCTCGAACATGGGGTGATCTTTGCACCCTGCTCCAATGATCTCTATGTGGCCTCCCGTGGCTCCGGCGCGATGCTGAACAACCGCCGTCTTCGCACCAGCGGCACCCGCGAGCTGGATGTTGCCTTGATCGGCACTGGCGTGCCGTTGCAGGAGGGCTTCCTGCCGGAATACCTGCCCATGCTGGAGCGGGTTGCGACATCGACCGCCGGCGTGCGCCGCGCCGGTTCCGCCGCCTTGGACCTCGCCTACGTGGCAGCCGGACGCCTCGACGGTTTCTTCGAGTTCAATCTCAAGCCCTGGGATATCGCTGCCGGGATCGTGCTGGTACAGGAAGCCACCGGTGTGGTGCGATCACTGCGCGCGAGCGGCGATGTCATGCAGGATGGTCACATCCTGGCGGCCGGCAATCGCCTCATTGAGCCGCTGTTCCAGCGCCTGCATGGATCCGAGGCCGTCTGAGCGGCGCCCTGAAAAAGACCCGGTGGCGACCACCGCCGCCCCGGGTCTCACCCCTGAACCCCCTCAGAAGCGCAGGGCCTCCTCGTTCTTGTCGACCAAGGTTGGCCCGATCCCTTTGACGCGCTCCTGCAAGTCTTCAGCGTCTTTGAAGGCGCCGTTGGCTTCGCGTTCGGCCACGATGCGCTCGGCGATCGCCTCGCCGACACCATTCAGCGCAGCCGCCATCTCCTCCGCGCTTGCCGAGTTGACGTTGACGGCCGCCCACGTCAGGGCGGACATCAACAGCGCGCCGACACCCAGTATGCCGCTTACTCGCTTCATCACTTCCTCCTTGGACTGATCATCGCCGGCCAGGGCTGGCCGCCTCTGCATGGTGGCGAAGCGGGCGCGGTCGTCAAGCGGCTGATGTGCTGTTTTCTCGATATTGATCAGTAGCTTGTCCCGCACGAAAGGGACAGTGCGTGACCGCGCTGAAGCAGGACGGCGTGAGCCGGAAAGCCCGGCCATGCTAGCCTTCCGCCCCTTCTAAACGCATAGCAACTAACGAGGCAGCAGATGGCGACGTACAAGGCCCCCCTTCGTGAAATCGGTTTCGTGCTCGAAAACGTCCTGGACGTCGGCCGGCTCAGCCAGATGGCGCCATACGCGGAGGCCACCCCCGACGTGCTGGTGGGCCTGGCCGACGAGGCCGCCAAGCTCATTGAGGACCAGATTGCGCCGCTCAATCATGCCGGCGATGCCGAGGGCTGCCACCTCGACAACCGCGAGGTCACCGTCCCCAAGGGGATGGCAGAAGCTTACAAGTTGTACTGGGAGTCCGGCTGGGTGGGCCTGTCCAACCCGACCGAGTTCGGCGGCCAGGGCCTGCCCTACACGCTGTCGAAAGTGGTCGAGGAAATGCTGTGCTCGGCGAACGTCGCGTTTGCGCTGTATCCAGGGCTGACCACCGGCTGCTTCGAGGCCATCTTGGCCAATGGCAGTGACGACCAGAAGCAGACTTACCTGCCGAAGCTGGCCACCGGCGAATGGACCGGCACCATGTGCCTGACGGAGCCGCAGGCCGGTTCGGACCTCGCGGCCGTCAAGACCCGCGCTGTGCCACAGGACGACGGTAGTTTTCTGCTCGATGGCGGCAAAATCTTCATCACCTCCGGTGAGCACCGGATGGCCGACAACATCATTCATTTCGTGTTGGCACGCCTGCCCGATTCACCGCCGGGGGTGAAGGGTCTATCGACCTTCGTGGTCCCGAAGTTCCTGGTCAACGCCGATGGCTCACTCGGCGAGCGCAATCAGGTGTACTGCGCCTCGATCGAACACAAGATGGGCATCAACGCCTCCTGCACCTGCTCGATGCAGTTCGAGGGGGCGCGTGGCTGGATGGTCGGCGCGCCCAATACCGGCATTCAGAACATGTTCGTGATGATGAACCTGGCCCGCATCATGGTCGGTTTCCAGGGCCTCGGGCAATGCGAACTGGCCACCCAGAATGCAATTGCCTATGCCAAGGATCGCAAACAGGGTAAGGCCTTCAACGGTCAGCCGGAGATCCTCCATCACCCTGACGTGCGTCGCATGCTGCTGCGCATGAAAGCCACCACCGAGGGTGCGCGCGTGCTGGCCTACGAAACCGCCATGTACGTCGACATTGCCCATCATCATCCGGACCCCACGGTACGCGAGGAGGCCCAGGATTGGGTCGACCTCAACACGCCGTTGGTAAAGGGCTATTGCACCGACAGCGCCTTTGAGCTGGCGTCCGAAGCGATCCAGGTCTACGGCGGGCACGGCTTCATCCGTGAGCACGGCGTTGAGCAGATCGCACGGGATGCCAAGATCCTCTGCCTGTACGAAGGCACCAACGGTATTCAGGCCATGGACCTGGTGCGCCGCAAGCTGATGCTGCACGGCGGTCGGCTGCCCGGACGGTTCTTCCAGCGGGTGCGCGAATCGCTGTCGGGCGATGCCACCGATACGACGCTGGAGAAGGCCCTGGGGACGGCCCTCGACAGCTTGGAATCCACCACCACCTGGCTACAGCAGTCGTTCAAGGAAACTCCAGATGATGGCGCCTTCGGCTGCGTCGACTACCTGCGCGCCTTCTCGCTGACCTACCTTGGTTACAACTGGTTGCGGATGGCGCGCGCCGCCCGCCAGCAGCCGGATGAGGTGTACCGTGCCAGCAAGCTCGCCACCGCAGAGTTCTTCGCCACGCGTATGCTGAGTCAGGTGCCCGCTCTGCTCGACAACGTGCGGCAGCCCGCTGCGACGCTGATGGCACTCGACGCCACCCACTTCTGATTCCCGCGGTTCACACAGGAGCATCGACATGACCTCGCTGTATGACATCGAAGTGAACACCATCCAGCGGCAGCCGCAGACCCTGGCAGACTATCGCGGCAAGGTGCTGCTGATCGTCAACGTCGCCAGCAAATGCGGCTTTACTCCGCAGTACAAAGGACTGGAAGCCCTGTATCGCCAATACAAGGACCGGGGCCTGGTCATTCTCGGCTTCCCCTGCGACCAGTTCGGCCATCAGGAACCCGGCAACGAGGAGGAGATTGCCAGCTTCTGCTCGATGAACTACGACGTCAGCTTCCCGATGTTCGCCAAGATCGAGGTCAATGGCAGCGGCGCCCATCCGCTTTACCAGAAGCTGAAGTCGGAAGCGCCGGGGATTCTCGGCTCCGAAGGCATCAAGTGGAATTTCACCAAGTTTCTGGTGGATGCCAATGGCAAAGTCGTGAAGCGCTACGGTTCGGTCGACAAGCCCGAAAGCATCGCCGCCGATATCGAGACGTTGCTGAGCTGAACCGCCACGGCGCCTATAACCGCCGCAGCTAAGCTTAGAAAAGGCATGATCTTCCCGGGTCCCGGCGCCCCTCACGGCGTCGGCCTGCGCTATCGTGCGCGGCCGCTCCCGCCCTGACCGACGATGTCCGACGCTTCCGTGCCGCTGTTGTTGACCGCCGCCGTGCTGCTGGCGCTGTTCATCGCGCTATTCCGCACCCGCATCGCACCGGACATGCTGTTCCTGGTGGCGGTGACCGTGCTGTTGATCAGCGGCGTGCTGACGCCTGCCGAGGCCTTCAGTGGCCTCTCCAACGCCGGGGTCCTGACGGTGGCGGTGCTGTACGTGGTGGCGGCCGCCATCAAGGAGACCGGCGGCGTCCAGTGGATCGTGCAAACCGTGCTGGGGAAGCCGCGCTCGGTGATGCACGCCCAATTGCGGCTGATGCTGCCGGTCACCGCCTTCAGCGCCTTTCTCAACAATACACCCGTGGTGGCGATGCTGATCCCTGCGGTATCAGAGTGGGCCCAGCGCTTCCATCTACCGGTGTCGAAACTGTTTATCCCGCTGAGCTATGCCGCGATTCTTGGCGGTACCTGCACCCTGATCGGCACCAGCACCAATCTGGTGGTCAACGGCATGCTGATCGAAGCCACCGGCAGTGGCTTCAGCCTGTTCTCACTCGCCCCAATCGGGCTGCCCATTGCAGTGATCGGTCTGGTGCTTATCGTGGTCGGCAGCCGCTTCCTGCTGCCGGATCGAGAGGCGCTGACCACGCAGCTGGAGAACGTTCGCGAATACACCATCGAAATGCTGGTGGACAGCCAGGGCCCGCTGCCGGGGAAGACCGTCGAGCAAGCCGGCCTGCGCCACCTACCGGGGTGCTACCTGGTGGAGATTGATCGCGAAGGTGAGTTGATGACCGGCGTTTCGCCACAGCAGCGGCTTGAGGCTGGCGACCGCCTCATCTTCGTCGGCCGCGTCGACTCGGTGGTGGACCTGCAGAAAATTCGCGGGCTCAATCCGGCCACCGACCAAGTGTTCAAGCTGTCTGGCCAACGTTCGCAGCGCACCCTGATCGAAGCGGTGGTATCCGATACCTCACCGATGAATGGCAAGACCATCAAGGAAGGTGAGTTCCGAACCCGCTACGACGCCGTGGTGCTGGCAGTGGCGCGGCGCGGCGAGCGCATCGAGGGCAAGCTCGGCGGCATTCGCCTGCAGGCGGGCGACACCTTGCTGATCGAGGCTGGCGATAGCTTCCTCAAGGCCCAACGCCACTCGCGCGATTTCTTCCTGACGCGCCATATCGAGGGCTCGTCGGTGCCCCGCCACGACAAGGCCCGGCTGGCGCTGGGCATCATGGCGGGCATGGTGCTGGCCGCCGGCACCGGCGTGCTGCCGATGCTGGAGGCCGCCCTGCTGGCCGCTGCCGCACTGGTCGCCACAGGATGCATCAGCACCCATGCGGCACGGGCCAGCATCGACTGGTCGGTGATCCTGGTCATCGCCAGTGCCTTCGGGCTCAGCGCCGCCCTCGACAAGACCGGCCTTGCCAGCCTCATTGCCCATCAAATTGCGACGGTCGCTGGCCAGTCCAGCGTCGGCGTGATGGCGGCCATCTTCGTGGCGACCGCCCTGCTCAGCGCCTTCATGACCAACAATGCCGCCGCCGCACTGATGTTTCCGATCGCCCTGCAGCTCGGCAACGAGACCGGCCTGGCGCCCACCGCGGTGGCACTGGGGGTCATCTTCGGCGCCTCGGCTTGCTACATGACGCCGATCGGCTACCAGACCAATCTCATGGTGCTCGGCCCTGGCGGCTATCGCTTCAGTGACTTCGTCGGCCTCGGTGCCTTGTTGACCGTCTCCACTGGGCTGATCTACGTCCTGATGGCGGTTTGAGGGCTCAGCCCGCGGCAGGTGCCAGGACCCGATCGAGATCCGCCAGGAGGCGACCGAAGATGCCGGTCATCAATGTCAGGTCGGCTTCGAAGGCGAGGTGCGGATCGTCGATACGGTCGGTGTCCTCGGTCTCCGCCTCGAGAAACTTGACCCGGCGGATGATCAGGGGCTCGGTCAGGGTCAGCGTCAGCTGACCGTCCCAGTGCAGGGCCAGCTGGGTGGCACGCATCCCTTCGTCGAGATGCCGCTTGACCTGCGGCGTTTCCAGCGGATGACGCACGTATCGGACCACCGATTTGCTGTCGTCGTTGCCGGACAGCTCGCAGGCGTCTCCAAGATCGAACGGGGCCGGCGCATCCGCCGCCATCAGCCAAGTGGTCATGGTGGCGGCCGCTGAGACATCGGTGGTCCAGGGCACCACCGAAAGGCTACCCAGCGCATCGCGCAGATGCTGGATCAGCACTTCAGCCTTGGCGACGGTGCCGGTGTCGATGACGATGCGGCCCGCCTCCGGATCGATCCAGGCCATCAGCTGGCTGCGTCGCGTAAAGGCCTTCGGCAACAACTCGGCGGCGACCTGCTCCTTGATCTCGCGCATCAGCTTGCGTCCAGGCTTGAAGCCACGTTGCTGTTCGAACGCCACCGCGCGCTCGGCCGCAGCATCATTGACCACCGCGCCGGGCAGCAACCGCGTCTCCCAGCCGAGCGAGATCACCAGATGTTTCTCCACCGATGCCACCAGCGCGCCATCCGGGCCCGGCGGCAGCCAGCCGGTGCTTTCTGCGCTCATCGCCGGACAGGGCATCAGCGGGCGCTGGGCCAACAGCGTTTCCAGCGCGCCGGGCGGCAAGGTCCAGGGCTGCTCAAGTTGGAATACACAGAGATTCTTGAACCACATCGGCACGGGGCCCAGACAGGGGGGCGGCGATGGTAACCAATCTTCCACGCTGCCGTGTTCAGCCGTCGGCTGGTATCGTCGCGCCCATGAAAATCGTTGATGCCGTGACCGCCACCCTGTTCCACCAGGGCGAACTGCTGATGACCCGCCGGCAACCTGCCATGCCTGCCTTCGGCGGCTTCCATGCGTTCCCGGGCGGCAAGGTCGACGCCGACGATCGGATCGCACCCTGTCATCCTGCCCTACGGCAGCTGGCCGGCGATGCGGTCGAGGCCGCCGTGCTGTGCGCGCTCGCGCGCGAGCTGCAGGAGGAGCTCGGCATCGACCTCGCGGCACTTGCGGACAGCGGCGAGATCGAGGCCGTCCACCTCATCGGCACCGCTCTGACCCCGGCGCACCAACCGCTGCGGTTCAACACCTATTTTCTGAGAATTGACCTCGCACGGCGTCCTGAGTTGGCTGTGGACGCCCGCGAAACCGCTGAGGTGTTCTGGGCCACACCCGCCGAGCTGGTGGCCCGCTACCGCGCTGGCGAGCTGCTGATGGCCCCGCCGACGCGAATCACCGTGCAGGCCTTGGCGGAGGACCCGCAGGCCACCCATATTGCCAACCTCGACGCCACCAGCCGGGGTCACGGCATGCCCATCCTGGAGCCACTGGTGGGGGTGCGCCAGCTCCCGGTCCGCTCCCACACGCTGCCGCCGGCACAGCACACCAATTGCTTTCTGCTGGGCGACATGGCCTCTCACCGTATTCTGGTTGATCCCTCACCGGCCTCCGATGAGGAAATGGAGCGCCTGATCGAGGCGGTGACGCCCATCGGCGTCCACGAGGTGTTCATCACCCACCATCACCCCGACCACTCGGAACGCGCCGAGCGCATCGCCGAGCGGCTCAATCTCACCATCGGGATGAGCGCTGACACGCGTCACAGACTGATGCGTACCAAACCGTCCTTCTTCAACGACATCGAGATCCACCTGTACCAGGAAGGCGACGTGGTGTGCCGTTGGCTGGGCCAGCCGGTGCGTGTGCTGGAGGTCCCGGGCCATGATGCCGGGCAGCTGGCGCTGATGCCCGAGAGCCGCGCCTGGTGCCTGGTGGGCGACCTGATCCAGGGCATCGGTACCGTCGTCATCCCCGAGGAGGAAGGCGACATGCGCGCCTACTTTGACTCCCTGCAACGCATCATCGATCTCAACCCGCGCGTGCTGCTCCCCTCCCACGGCAACGCGCTGGGCGAGACCTATCGCTTGGCGGAAACGCTCAAGCATCGGCAACTGCGGGAAGCGCAGATCCTCGCCCTCCATCAACAGGGGCTGGCCGTCGACGCCATGCTCCCCAAGGTCTATGCCGGTGTCGATGAAAAACTGTGGCCGCTGGCCCGGCAGAACATCCGGATGCATCTTCGCAAGCTGGCCCAGGAAGGCCGGCTCGCGGCCTGACACCCCCCTTTCCATTTCCGGTTTTGATCCCCGATGAATACCCTCAACTTTGATCTGGGCGCCGACATCGATGCCCTCCGCGATGCCGTTGCCGAATTTGCCCGCCGCGAGATCGCGCCGCTGGCCGAGGCCACCGATCGAGACAACCAGTTTCCGCTGCCCCTATGGCCCAAGCTCGGGGCGCTCGGCGTGCTCGGGCTCACGGTGGACGAGGCCTGGGGCGGCTCCGATATGGGCTACCTGGCGCACGTGGTGGCCATGGAAGAAATTTCGCGCGCCTCGGCGTCGATTGGACTGTCGTATGGCGCCCATTCCAATCTCTGCGTCAATCAGCTCGCCAAGAACGGCAATGAGGATCAAAAACGCCGCTATCTGCCCAAGCTGGTGAGCGGCGAATACATCGGGGCACTGGCGATGTCAGAGCCAGGCGCAGGATCCGACGTGGTCAGTATGAAGCTGCGCGCCGACAAGCGGGGCGACCGTTACGTCCTCAATGGCAACAAGATGTGGATCACCAACGGTCCGGACGCCGATGTCCTCATCGTCTACGCCAAGACCGATCCCACCGCCGGCCCACGCGGCATCACCGCGTTTCTCATCGAAAAAGGCTTCAAGGGCTTTTCCACCGCCCAGAAGCTCGACAAGCTGGGCATGCGCGGCTCCAACACCTGCGAGCTGGTGTTCGAGGACTGTGAAGTCCCCGAAGAAAACGTGCTGGGCGCGGTCGGCCGCGGTGTCAATGTGCTGATGTCTGGGCTCGATTTCGAGCGGGTGGTGCTGTCCGGCGGCCCCCTCGGCATCATGCAGGCCTGCCTGGACGTGGTGGCGCCCTACGTCCACGAACGCAAGCAGTTCGGCCAGTCCATCGGCGAGTTCCAGTTGATGCAGGGCAAGCTGGCCGACATGTACGTCGGACTCAGCGTCTGCCGCGCCTACGTCTACGCGGTCGCACGGGCCTGTGACCGTGGCGAGACCACCCGCAAGGACGCCGCGGGCGCCATCCTCTATTCGGCGGAAAAGGCCACCTGGATGGCGGGACAGGCGATCCAGGCGCTGGGCGGCAACGGCTATATCAACGACTACCCCACCGGTCGTCTGTGGCGCGATGCCAAGCTCTACGAAATCGGCGCCGGCACCTCGGAGATTCGACGCATGCTGATTGGCCGCGAACTGTTTGGTGAAACTGCTTGAGGCGTATGCTCCGCCGCGGTTGCCGTCGACGACTTAGCGGTCGCGAATCACGGCGCCTTATGGCGCCTTGAGCGTCATGGTGAACTGGCTACTGCCGTCCTCGATGTGTTCGACCTGTACCACCCGCCAGCCGTCGCGCGGGTCCATCCAGAAGCGCACCGACTTGTCGGGGCTGTCGACCCGCTCGACACGCACCGTCTCCACCTTCCTGCCGCCCGCCTTCACCGTCTCCCGACCGGTGATGGCGAAGCGGTAGGTGCGCACGCGGTCATCCTCTACCTGTTGAACCGAGAGTTCAGCCTCGCCGGGAATGCCGTTCCGCGAGATCACCCAACGCTGCACTACCAACTGCAGTGAAAGGCGGTCGGTGGCCGCCCCTTCGAAAGTCTGAACGACCCCCTTGTCGGTGCGGGCCTCTCCCCGGTCGAGGTCGAACTCCAGCGTGTAATCGTCCTTGGCCCGGTCGGCGCGGGAAAAGGCATAGCGACGCACGCGAATCTGCTCGTTGACCACACAGAACTCGCTGGTTTCGCGAATGGTGCCAATGAACAGCTTGGCCATGCCGGTCGGCTTGGCGACATAGGCATAGCGATAGCACTCGTCGCCCCGATCGGTCATTGGCGTCAGGCTGAAGTGCGCCGTACCCAAACCCAGAATGCCCTTGTTGAGGTCATAGCGCGCATCCACGTTCGGCATCGGCAGGGCGAAGGCCGCCGGGACGATCAGTAGGGTCATCAGGGTCGCGGCAAAACGTTTCATGGGCACTCCCGGAACGCGGGTGTCAGGGCATCCAGTCCCAGCGGGGCCTCGAGCACGCCACCCCGGAACCAGGTCTTTCCTTCCGGCGTCAGTCGCAGCTCGCCACTGACGCACCAGGCCACCGCCTGCGGGTAGATACGCACCTCGATGGTCTCCATCACCCGCTGTGCCAGTGACCTCGCATCATCTTCGGCAGTCACCGTGAACTTGCCCTGAATGATGAGCGGCCCGCCGTCCAGATCCGCGGTCACGAAATGCACGGTGGCGCCATGCTCGGCATCGCCCGCGTCAAGCACCCGCTGGTGCGTGTTCAGACCCGGATGGCGTGGCAACAGCGACGGATGGATATTGAGCAGTCGCCCCGCATAGTGTCGTGTAAACGATGGCGTGAGGATGCGCATGAAGCCGGCCAGCACCACCCAGTCAACCGCCCAGGTTGCCAGTTGCGCCATCACCGCCGCGTCAAACGCCTCCCGCGTCGAATACCGTCGATGATCGATCACGGCGGTCGGCACCCCGGCGGCGCGCGCGCGCGCCAACCCGGGTGCATCCGCACGATTCGACAGCACCCCGGCCCAGGTCACCGGCAGCCGCCCCGCAGCGGCAGCATCCAGCAGCGCCTGAAGATTGCGCCCTGTCCCGGAGATCAGGACCGCAACGCGGTTCACGCGAAGCGGACGTCCGCCGCGCCCTTGGTGATCTCGCCGGCGATCCAGGCACGTTGGCGCTGACGCTTGAGCAGGGCCAGGGCCTCGTCTGCGCGCGTGCGCGGCACCACCATCATGAAGCCGACGCCACAGTTGAACACCCGCCACATCTCGTCCTGGGCCACCTTGCCGGCGGCCTGCAGCCAGTCGAATACCTCAGGGCGCTTCCAGCTGGCGGTATCGATTACCGCGCCCACACCCTTGGGGAAGCAGCGCGGCAGATTGCCGACCACGCCCCCGCCGGTGATGTGCGCCATCCCGCGAATCGGCAACCCCGCATCGAGCAGTGTCAGCACCGGCTTCACATAAATGGCCGTGGGCGCCAGCAGCGCGTCGCCCAGCGTGCCCTTGCCCAAGCGCTGGTCCAGCCGCGCCCGCTTGTGCTTGAGGATGCGGCGCACCAGCGAATAGCCGTTCGAATGCGGACCGGTCGATGGCAGCGCAATGACCACATCCCCGGCGCGGATACCCTTGCCGTCGATCAGCTTTTTCTTCTCGGCCACCGCCACGCAGAACCCGGCCAGGTCAAAGTCGCCATCGCGGTACATCCCGGGCATTTCAGCGGTCTCACCGCCCACCAGCGCACAGCCGGCGAGGCGGCATCCACGGGCGATGCCCTTGATCACTTGCGCTGCAACATTCCGATCCAGCTTGCCGGTGGCGTAATAATCCAGAAAGAACAGCGGCTCGGCACCGGACACCAACACGTCATTGACGCACATCGCCACCAGGTCCTGGCCAAGGCCCTCGACACGGCCACTGTCGATCCCCAGGCGCAACTTGGTGCCGACACCGTCGGTGCCACTGACCAGCACCGGCTGCTTGTATTTCTTGGGCAGGCCCACCAGGGCACCGAATCCGCCGACGCCGGCCAGCACCTCAGGCCGTCGGGTGCTGCGCACGATGCGCGAAATATCGTCAACCAGGGCGTCGCCCGCTTCAATGTCCACGCCGGCGTCGCGGTAGGTCAGGCCGGAAGAGCTGCTCATAGGAAGGGACGATGGTGATGGTGAACTGTCATTTTACCGGGTGCCACGGGATAATTCGCCCATGAGATTGCGCACCACCCTGCCGATGCACCTCTGTCTGTTGCTACCGCTGCTATGGAGCTTCGCCGTTTCGGCGCAGCCACCGCAGCGGGACTACACCGCCGAGGTCGTCCTGGAGACCGATAGCGCCGAAGCGCGCACCGCGGCGCTGCGCGAAGCCCTGGCCCAGGTGTTGACCCGGGTGGCGGGACAGCCGGTCCCCGATATCACCCTGGATGCGGCCGACCGATGGGTCCAACACTTCGGTGTGGCGCGTGGCGCCGAGGGCGAACGGCTGCTGCGCGCCGGCTTCGATCCAGGGTCCATCGACCAGGCGCTGCGCGATCGTGGTTATCCGGTATGGGGCGCCTTTGCCGGGGATCGGCAGTCCTGGCGACTGCACATTGAGGGCATCGACGCCCCTGCCGACCTGGCAAAACTCTATTCAGCGCTACAGCTGCCAAGCGCGGAAGATCTTCAGGTGGAGGCCCTGAAAGGCCAGTCAGTGTCGCTGCGCATCACCACCAGCAGCGGCGTCATGATGCTGGAGCAGGCGCTGGCACAAGCCGGCGCGGTACGGCTGCTCGACCGCGGCAGCGACGGTGTGCTGCGCTACCAGATGCGATGATCATGCGCCGCGAAGCCTCCCCCTGGCGTGATCTCTGGCCGTGGGCCGCCGCCGGCATCGGCGCGCTGGTGATGTTGTGGCTGCTGGCCCCGATCCTCACCCCCTTCGTCATCGGGGCCGGACTGGCCTACCTGGGTGACCCGCTGGTGGATCGCCTGCAGCGTCTGGGGTTGAGCCGGACGGGCGGCGTCTGCGTGGTGTTCGTGGTCCTCAGCCTCGCCGGTCTGTTGATCCTGCTGCTGGTCTTGCCCGTGCTGTACACGCAGCTGGCGTCCCTGCTGTCGCGGATACCGGAGGCGCTGCTGTGGCTGCAGAACACTGCCCTGCCGACACTGGGTATCACGCTGCCGGAAGGCGTGGCCCTCAACGCCGAAGGCCTCAAGGAGATCGTCGCCAAGAATTGGTCAAAGGCGGGCGACGTCGCCGCCGGCGTCTGGGACCAGGTGTCACGCAACAGCACGGCGCTGATCACCACGGTTGCCAATCTCATCATGGTGCCCATCGTCAGCTTCTATCTGCTACGCGACTGGGACGATCTGGTGGCGTGGATTCGCGATGTGATCCCCCCGCGCATGCTGCCCGGCGTCAGCGGCCTGGCCCGTGAAACCGATGAGGTGCTGGGGTCGTTCATTCGTGGACAGCTCTACGTCATGGTTGCGCTGGGCACCTTTTACAGCATCGGCTTAATGCTGGTGGGGCTCGACCTGGCCCTGGTGATCGGTGTCGGCGCCGGCCTGGTGAGCTTCGTCCCCTATCTGGGGACGATACTTGGCATCGCCGCGGCGCTGATGGCCATGTTTCTGCAGACCGGCGAATGGCTGCCCCTGCTGTGGGTGGCACTGGTGTTTGGCGTCGGCCAGATGCTGGAAGGTGGTGTCCTGACCCCGATATTGGTGGGCGACAAGATCGGTCTTCATCCGGTGACCGTTATCTTTGCCCTGATGGCGGGCGGGCAACTGTTCGGATTTATCGGCATTCTGGTGGCGCTGCCGGTGGCGGCGGTGCTGGCGGTGATGTTCCGGCATGCCAAGCGCCACTGGCTCGGCAGCCGCGTCTACCAGGGCTACAGCGACGAGACGACGTGATCGGCCAGCAACTGACGCTGGCGGTGCAGCTGCCGCAGACCGCCGATTTCGACAGCTTCATCTACCGCGGCGACGATCCGGCCGTGGCCACCCTGCGGGCTGGCGAAGCGGCCTACCTGGTGGGGCCGCCAGCTGCCGGCAAGACTCATCTGCTGATGGCGGCAGTGCGATGCCATGGCGGGGCTTATCTACCGCTGTCGGAGCTCGGGCAGCATGGACCTGAACGCCTGGACGGCCTCGGCGCAACCGGGGCGCTGGCCCTGGACGAGCTTGAGAGCCTGCCGGCCGACCCCGTCGTCTGGCAAACCCTGCTGCGCTTGCTGGACCGTCGCCGGCAAGCGGGCGACGTCACCTGGCTGGCCGCGCGGTTGCCGCCGGACCAATTGCACGCCGCGCCGCCCGACTTGCGGACGCGCCTGGCGCTATGGCCGCGCTTCGGCCTGATGCCGCTGGACGAATCCGGGCAGCGGCGGCTGCTGGCACAGGCCGCGATGCGCCGCGGCCTGACGCTGTCGGACGAGGTCATCAGCTGGTGGCTACGGCATCTGCCACGCGATGCCGCCAGCCTTCAGAGCGCCCTCAGCCAGCTCGACCGCGCCGCGCTGCGCGAACAGCGGCGCCCCACCCTGCCCTTCGTTCAGTCCGTGCTCGGCCGTCCCTGAGGTACCGCGCTAGGGCTCGCGCCGACGGAACCGGGCGAACAGCGCAATGGCGCTGAAATCCAGCGCCGCCAGCGTGGCGAGCAGCAAGGCCATCGGCCGCTGCGGCCCGGCCCCGTAGGCATTTGCCAGCCACAGCGCGGCATAGAACGCCACCAGCATGGAGGCCCACCCATAGGTCCGCAGATGGCCCCGCACCAGACCCGGCAGCGCCGGCAGCAGCAAGGCGGTCACCACACCGTCGAGAACGCTTTCGGCGCGCCAGGCCATACCGGCAATCAACAGGCTGTGTAGAACCACAGCGGCGTGCCGAAACCACGGCGACCAGCGCCTCATCGCAGCTTCTCCGCGACACGCGTGACCCGTTGTCCCAGCGCCTCGCAGAGCTGGCGCTCAGTGGCATCCATCGGCCGGCGCCGGGCGGCGGTACCGGCCCAGTGCGAGGCGCCGTAGGGCGTGCCCCCCGCCGTGGTCGCCGAAAGCCCCACCTCGCTGTAGGGCAGTCCCACCACCACCATGCCGTGGTGCATCAGCGGCAGCAGCATGGTCAGCAGCGTGGTCTCCTGCCCGCCATGCAGGGAGCCGGTACTGGTGAAGGCCGCGCCCGGCTTGCCGGACAAGGCACCGTCCAGCCAGAGGCTGCTGGTGCCATCGAGAAAGTGTTTGAGCGGCGCGGCCATATTGCCGAAACGGGTGGGCGAGCCGAGGATCAGGCCGTCACACGCCCGAAGGTCGTCCAGCGTCGCATAAGGCGGTCCATCATCGGGCACCGCCGCGGCAGCGGTCTCCACCACCGCGCTGACCGGCGGCACCGTGCGCAGACGTGCCTCCCCGCCCGCCGCAGCAACACCGCGGCCGATGGCACGCGCCATCGCCGCGGTTGCGCCGTGGCGGGAGTAATAGAGAATCAGGATGTCGGTCATCGTACGTCGGGCTTCGAGTCGGCCAGGAGTCTAGGCAAGCCGCGGCCAAATCTCATCTTTGCGTCCTGCGTGCAAGTGTGCGCCACCGCACGCAGCCCCCCATACGCGTGTGGGCGCGTCAGGTCCGGTTGGGTATAGTCGGGGCACGAGGGGTCAGGGGAGCGCAGTGCCATGGGGATGGGGATCAATCGCGGGCCGGTGCTGATGGGGATTGCGGCGACGCTCCTCGCAACGGCAACTCCGCTGTACGCGCAGACCAGCCCGGGCCAGGTGCGCGACAGCCTGCCGGTGCCCACACCGTCCCCTGCAGCGGCGGTGCCGACGCCAACCCTGGCGCCACAGGCTGACCGCACGCCCCCTGCAGCGGATCGCCAGCGGCCAGTTCAGGTGTCGATCCAACAGTTCGACTTCAGCGGCAATACGCTGTTCTCCTCGGTGGTTCTGGCCGAACTGCTGGCGCCCTATCGCAACCGCGCACTGGGACTCGCGGAGTTGTACGAAGCGGCGGATGTGGTTGAGCGGTTCTACGCCGCCGAGGGCTACCCGCTGATCTCGGTCATCCTCCCACCGCAAAAGATCACCTTGGGCACGCTGCAACTGCAGGTGGTGGAAGGTCGTGTTGGCGAGCTGCGCTTTGAAGGACAGCAGCGCTACCGGATGGCCCTGCTGCGGTCGCAACTGCCGGCCCTGCAAGGCCAGGTCTATCGCGAAGCGCCCCTGGAGCGCGGACTGTACCGGCTCAATGACCTGCCGGGTCTGCAGGCTCGGGCGGTGATCCGACCGGGCGCCGAGTTCGGCAGCAGTGACGTCGTGGTGCGGTTGCGCGAACGCTTGGTGGAAGGCGGTATCAGCGTCGACAACCACGGCCGAGACAGCATTGGCGAGTTCCGCGCCACCGGTCGTCTGCAGCTCAACAATCCCCTCACACTCGGCGATGCCCTCACGCTCACCGTGCTGGGTAGCGAGGACGGCCTGCTCACCTATGGCGCCGTCGGCTACAGCCTGCCGCTGAATGCCGCCGGTACCCGTGCGGAGGCCTATTACGGACGGGCTGAGTACGAAGCGGACGACGTCGCCCCCATCAGCGGCAGCAGCGAGGAGGCGCGCGTCGGCATCCGTCAGGCACTGACCCGCAGTGCCCGCTGGAATGTGGACGTCAGTGTCGGGTTCTCCGACATTCGTTCCGGTGTTGACTTCGTCACTGCACAGCTCAGCGATACCGAGATCAAGCTGTTCGATATCGGCTTGCAGGCGCTGAACCGTCACCGTCATGGCAGCACCCAATGGCAGCTGCAGGCCAGTACCGACTTCCAGCAGTTGCAGCGGGCGGACCTGACCCCGGCCAATGGCGTCATCGAGGGCCACCAACGTCTGCGCCTGCAACTGGGTGTACTGCATCAGCATTCATTGACGGCCCACTGGCAATTGCTGATGCGCGCCAACGGTGTTTATTCACCTGATCCGCTGCTCGACACACAGGCCTTCGGGCTCGGCGGCCCGGGCAGCGTGCGGGGCTACCCCGCCAGCGAGTATCGCGGTGATCAGGGGCTGAGCGCAGCGCTCGACGTTGGCTATCGCTGGCCGTTCCGCGGCGGGTCGCTGATGCCGCGCGTATTCATCGATGGCGGCTTCGTGCGTCGGGTCGACCAGCCCCTCGCCCTGGGAGACGACCAGGACGATGCCAGCAGCGTCGGTCTTGGTCTGGACCTGCAGTTCCGCGCCCTCAGCATGACTTTGGACTGGGCCGAACCGCTGCAGGATCGTGTCATCAGTGATGGTGAAACCGGCAGCCGGGTCTACGGCACCGTGTCGCTCAACTTCTGAGGAACCGGCCATGCGCAGCTTCACGCTTTCCCCCCTGACGGTTGCCGCCCGCCAATGGGCGTGTGCCTCCTTGCTCGGCGCGGTTCCGGCGATGGCATTGGCGGGTCCGGTGCTGCCCACCGGCGTGCCGGCAACCAATGCCGTGGTCAACCAGAGCGGCAACATCACCACGGTCACACAAGGGAGCGGCCAAGCCGCCATCGTCAACTGGTCCAGCTTCGATGTCGGCGCCAGTGAGACGGTCGATTTCATTCAGAGCCCCAACCAATGGCTGCTGAATCGCATCAATGCCGCCGGCTTTGGCGGCGCATCGCAGATCGACGGCACCATCACCGCTGGCGGCCATGTGGTGTTCCTCAACCCCCGCGGCATCATGCTGGGGAACAGCGCCAACCTTGATGTCGGCAGTCTCACGCTCTCCACCCTGAACGTTGACGATGCTGCGTTCGAGAACTTTGCCAGCAGCGGCGGCAACCTCGCGTTCACGCCGTTCCTCGACGGCAGCACCCCGTTGCTGAACGGCGAGATCTACACCGACTTTGGCAGCCAGATCACCGCCACCGGTGACGTCGTGTTGATTGGCCCGTCCATCCGCACCGACGGCAACATCGACGCCGGAAACGACCTGCTGATGCTGTCAGCCAACCAGCTGCAGCTGCTGCCGGCCGGCAGCAGCGGCATGATCGGCTACGTGCTGGACGAAGCCACCACCGATGAAAACAGTGGCATCGCACACAGTGGCTTCGCCCAGGCTACCCGCCGCATTGTGATGGCTGCGCAGCGGGGCGAAACCCTGGGCGGACTGGCCATCAACCAGCGCGGTACGGTCGAGGCGCGCGGCATCGAGTCCGGCCCCAACGGCGAGATCTACCTGACCGCCGAGGGCGGCGACATCGCCTTCGGTAGCGGTTTCGACTACCCCAACACCACCGTCGGCAGCTATGAGACGTCCGTCCTGAGCCGCAGTGGCGGCGGCATCTTCATCGACAGCACCGGCGATGTTCAGCTGCAGGGGAACTTCAATCTGCTGGGCGAGAATGGCGAGTTCCGTCTGCGCGCTGGCGGCAACGTCTTTTCCGAGGGCTCGGTATTCGATTCCACCTTCGATGGCCCGGTCGCGGAATCCACCCTGTCCTCCACCAGCGTGTCGACGTTCATCAGACACGACGGAAGCGGTGGCGTGATCGATATCCAGGGTGCCGAGCTCAATCTGCAGCCGGTCGCCATTCAGAATGGCACGTCAGGCTTCAACCCCTCGCTCAACCTCCGCGGAAGGACCTTGCTCAGTGCCCGCGATGGTGATGTCCGCATCGGCGAGCTGCGGGGGCAGGACAGCGACCTGTTCGTGGGCGGCGGCGCGCTGCTCGACCTGTTCAACGACGACGGCCTGGGGGACACGGGCAGCGAAACCGCGGAAGCCCTGGCGTTCCTGCTCGATCGGCTTGATCCCGCTGCCGTCACCCGCGTGATCGACGTGGAGCGTCTCGGAAACTCGGGCTTCGGTGATGCCGACGCGTACTTCACCGCGACCGCCGACGGGGTCAATTCCGGCCGTGTCGCCATTGCGAGCATCGACGGTGTCGGGTTTGATCGTCTGTTCGTGGATATTGACGGCAGCGGTGGCGGCGACAGCGAATTCAGCCCTGGCGTCTACATCGGCCACGGCGGCGTCTTCCTCGGGGAAGACAATCGCCTGGCTCGCGAGCTGGTGCTCAAGACCACTGTCGGCGCCATCGACCTGTCCTTGCCCTTCACTGTGTTTGCCGGACCCGGCGAAAGCGGGCAGTTCAGCCGGGTGTCGTTGACGGCTCCGCAAACGGTTGGCCTGTTCACCCCCGGCCTGTTCGCTGACGAGATCACCCTGTCCGGCTGGCGGCTGGACGGCAGCGCCGGCGAAGGTGGCGCGCCCGACCTCGACGCACCCATCGTCACCCTGGATTTCATGGGCAACAATTTCCACCTCGGCCACGCACCCGACAACGGGCCGCTATTTGTCGAAGTGTACGAGGGCAGCACCCTCAGCAGCACCTTCAACCTGCCTGGTCAACCCACCAGCAGCGAAGGCTTCGGGGCCTTGACCATTGCAGGCGACAACCTCCGCATTCTCGACGGCGGCCTGTCGCTACCCGGTACCCATCTGCAACTCTGGGGCAACGGCACCCTGTTCGTCGACAGCGTCGACAGCTGGGCGCTGCGCACCCTGTTGCTCGACGTCGATGCGCTATCACTACCTGGCGGTGCCATCCCGCTGACCCTCACCGAAGGCGGGCTGCAGATTGCCACCGGCACCCAGGCCCTGGCCTACGACACCCGCGACGGCTGGTCGCTGCGGGTGCTGCAGAACAATGAACCCGCCGGCGAGTTCCGGGTGTCGGCGCCCACGATGCAGGACCTCTTCCTGCGCGGGACGGCGATTTCCGGCATGGGCAGCCTGCAGTCCGGATACCTCGACCTGATCGCCACCGAAGGCGACATTCGTACCGACAGCCTGCTGACCTTCGACGAGGACAATTTCGGGGCCTCGCTGTTCGTCGAAGCCCAGGGCGACATCGTGATCAACGGTCGCGCCCAGGCCGTGAGCCTGGCGGGCGGCCAGAGCACCGCGTTCCCGCCCGCGGGCGCGCAGGTCTACCTGTCCGCTGGCGGCTCGGTGGCGGTGACCGATGGGGTTCTGGTCGAGCGCGGCGCCACCGCATACGCCTACGACGTCGATGGCATCAGCGCCGAAGGCACGGGCGGCCGTGCCAGCGCATTCATTTACGGCAACGGAGGCGGTATCGAGATCGGGTCGCTGGTCGCGGGCAGTGAAGAACCTGTCAGCCTCGCCCCTGGTGCAGCCGTGCAGGTGCGCGGGGTCGACGCCAGTGACGCCGTGCTGTTTGGCTCTGGCGCGCCCACCCTGATCGACGGCGACGTGGTGGTTTCCGCCAGCGGCGGCGACTTCATGCACACCGATACCCAAACGGGAGACCGGCTCAGCGGACGTCTGGGCAGCACCCAGTTGCTGATTGGGTCACAGGGCAGTGAAGGCAGCGGTCCGGGCAGCCTCACGGTGACCGGCGACATTCTGGCCTCTGGCGCCGATGTCCTGCTGGACCTCTACGGCAGCGATGTCAGCGTGGGTGGCGCGGTGGATGTCGACGCCTATGACGTCGACACCGGAATGGCCCGCGAATGGCGCCTGGAAAGTGACGACGACGCAATCGAATCGATGGGCGGCCACGCCGCCGTGTTTGTCGGCACCGGAAGCGAGAACGGCACCGGCAACATCACCCTCGGCAGCCTGTCAGTGACTGCGCCGTCTGCTGATGTCAGCCTGCTGGCCGGCGGCACGATCACCCTGATGATGCCCACCACGGCGGTCGGGTCGGGATACAGCATCACCGGCGCCCGCGCGCTGTTGAACTCCGCCTCCATGGCGCGGCTCTCACCCGAAGGCGATATCGCCTTCCATCGCAACCGCTTCGAAGGCCCCGATACCGGCCTCCTCAACTGGGGTTCAGCCCACCTCGAACTCCATGGCAATGAGGTGCTGCTCGGCGCCGATCCGCAGGGCGGGCTGGGTCTGTACCTGAGCGGCGTCGGCACCGCCCTGCTCGAAATGGCCGGTAACCGTATCGGCAGCAGCGGCGGCGGGTCGGCACCCAACATTCTAGTCGAGGCCGTGAACGGTGAACTGTCGGGCAGTTATGGCGATCCCGCCATCTTCGTCGGCAATGACGGCATCCCCGCCACCTCCGGCCTGGCCGGCTTCAGCCTGTTCCTCGGTGGCGGCACCGGCATGCTGGGCGGCATTGACGTGCGTGGGCCTGGCGCCGAGTTCGGCATCGAGGGTGGTGGCACGCTGACGCTCGACGACGTCTTCGTCGGGCGCACCCCGGACATCGCACCGCTCGACTACTTCGAGCTGGGCAGCAATGGTGCCCTGCAGTACCTCGGTGGTCGCAGCCTGTTCAGCATTGGCCTCGGCAGCCCCGAGGACCTGTTACCCGGTGGCAGCGCCTTCCAGGGCAGCGTCTCGCTTGATCGACTCGAAGTCAGCGGCAACCCCCTGTCCACCATCGCCATCCGCAGTGAGGGCTTCAGCACGGCCAGCGACGTGGTGCTGAATGCCGAAGCCGGCGGCCTGCTCCCCAGCGGTCCGGTATCCAACGCCTTGCTGTTCGTCGAGGTGGCCGACGATGGTTTCACCACGCTGGCCAACCCCGCCGTGGTCGGCGGCGACCTGCAGGTCAACAGCGGCGACCAGGTTCAACTCAGCGGCAACCTGCGGGTGCAGGGTGCAACCCGGATCATGGCGGATGGTCAAGTGGACAGCCTGTTACCGGCAACCGTGGCATTCGCCGAGCTGCCCGCGCTGTTCGACAACCCGGAGAGCGAGGGTGACGGCGTAACCGAAACGCCATTGCCGATCAGCGATGCCCAGGATCTGCCGCTGCCACCCCTACAGATCGACACCGGCAGTCTCACCATCGAGGCGGGCAATATCCTGCTGGCCGACAGCGTCGTCGTGCTGCGCGGCGAAGGTATTAGCGGGGGCGGTGATGGCGCCTTTGTGGACCTTATCAACGCGGCTGGCGATCACCTGCTGCCGCAGGATCCGACCGGCCGCTTCGTTGCCAACGATGCACAAGGCGGCATTTTGCTGGGCACCGTCGACGTCACCAGCAGCGCCGAGGAATACCTGTTCTTACGCGGCGCCGATGCCGATATCGAGGACCTGTTCGCACAGAACACGCTGCTGTTGATGTACCGGACGATTGAGGACAACACCCACATCGCCTTGGCCAACCTCGGACTCTCCTCGCTGATCGGTGCACCGCTGAGCACGCCAACACAGACGTTCGCCATCGAACCCAAGGCCGCGCGTCCTACCAACTTGCTGCTGGCATTGGGCGGCACCGACTACAACGGCAATATCGACGCGGCGCCCGGACCCGATACCGGGGTGGCCGACGCCGGCACCACGGAAGCCTATTTCCTCACCAACGGCGAGGTGACCAACCTGGCGGCACTGCAGGACCAGGGTGTGCAGACAACGGATCTGGGGGCGACACCGACACCGACGCCGACACCGACGCCGACACCGACACCGACACCGACACCGACACCGACACCGACACCGAC
>CAYROO010000014.1:0-23290 GCA_964425915.1 uncultured Polycyclovorans sp. | reverse complement strand
CCTTTGGGCCAGTATCGGCCTTCTCGAAAGTGTCCGTGCTATCGGGGTAGAACCCATCGGCGCGACCTCGCGCTTGAGGTCCAGCGTGTAGTCGCCGAACCGGTTGATATGGCTGGTCCGGTACGGCGACAGACCGGCCAGCACTTCCGGGCTGATGTTGGCGCCATCTTGCCGCAGCTCCGCCAGCACGCGGGTCATCTGCTCCACGTTATGCAGGATGACCAGGTTGGCCACTAGCTGGTTGTAACGCACGATCTTGCGCTGCTCATGCTGGACGTTCTCGGCGATGATGCCTTCGCCGCCGAAGAAGGCCCACTTGACGAAGCCGTTGAACTCCTCGCTCTTGTTGGTTGCCGCGTGGATGGTTTTACGGACTTCGACATCATCGATGTAGCGCAGCAGGAAAAGCGTGCGGACCGCTTTGCCCAGCTCGCGAAACGCCCAGTACAGCTTGTTCTTGCGGCTGTAGGTACCGAGCCGGCGCAGGATCGTGGAGGCGGTGATCTTGCCCACCTTGATCGAGATCGCCACGCGCAGCATGTCGTGCAGATGGGTTTCGATCAGCTTCCAGTCGATGCTGTCGCCGAACAGCGCCTGGATGTTCTCGTACGTCCGCCCCGGCTCGGGCCGGGAGAACACCAGGTCCTTGATGTTGCGAATGCGCGGCATGAGGTTGATGCCCAGCAGATGCGCCAGCCCGAACACCGGGAAGCTCTGCGCTTGCGTGTCGCCGTGCACGGTATCGGGCTGAATGTCGGAACGATTGGCCTGCAGTCCGTCGAGGATGTAGACCGCCTCGTGCACGCCGCACGGGATGAAGTGGCTGAACAACGCGATGTACTTGTCCGACACGTGGTAGTAGCCGATGCCGCCATAGCCGCCGTAACGAATGTGGTACTCCGACAGCAGGTTCTGCTCGTAGACGCTCCACTTGGTGCCGTCGGCCGAGGCGCTCTTGCCGCTGCCCCAATAGCCGGGCAGCTCGAACTTGTTGTACAGGTTGATCACCTCAACGATCGCCTTGTCGAGCGTCTCGTCGGTGACGTATTTCAGGTTCAACCAGGAGATCTGACGCCGGCTGAAACCCTTGACCGAGCGCGCGGTCTGGGTCGGCCCCAGATTGCAGCCGTAGCAGAACAGCGTGGTGATCACCCGCCGCAGCAGATCGTCGACGCGCGCGTCGGTGCCGGCGATCGGACGGAAGTGCACGTGCAGGTCGAGCCAGCGGGTGGTGTCGACCAGCACATCGACGATACTGGTCGGCGACAGCCGTTGGGTGATCGCGCTGTCCACCGCGGCGATTGCCTGCGTTACCTGGGCGCCCTGCAGGCGCCTGAGTACCAGCCGCCCGTCGACCACACTGGCGTGCAGGTTGTCCGGGAACCGGGCATCGACGGCATCGGCCAACGTCGTCAGCTCCGTGCGCAGGCCCTGCACAAAGTCCGTCGCGTCGGTGGCGATCCCCGATACCTCGCCGTAGGCGCCCAGTTCCTGCGCGAACGTCGCCTCGTCGACCAGCTGCTCGCGATAGTCGTCGTAGCGCTCGCCGTGCGGAATGTACAGGTCGCCGGATTTGAGTTCGTCCTTGACCTGCGCCAGCACCGCCAGCTCGAAGTGCTTGCGGTGGATCCAGCCGGGGCTGGCAGCAGCCAAGGCCTTGGGCAGCACGTGCTTGCGCCAGGCGGCCGACAGCCAGGTCAGGTCGGTGGTCACGTCCAGCCCCAGCCCGGCCGCCTCGACCGCCTCGCGACGCTGGCTGCGCAGCGCGAGTACTGCGCTGATCATGCGCTCCATGCTCGGGTCCTGGCTGGCAGCCCGCAGGCCCATGATCTCCAGGCAGTTGAACAGCAGCGGGCGCAATGTCCCGTACGGCGCCAGTAGGAACGGCAGGTAGTTGCGACCGGCGTAGGCCATGTGCTCATCGCACTCGGCCATCAGCAGGCCGATGTCGGCGACCAGCACGCCCTCGATCGCGTCCACGCGCTGGGTGTCGGTGCCCTCTACCTGGTAGGCCTGCAGGATCTCCCGGAGTTGGCCGATCAGGGCATCGGCGCGCTTGCTGTGTTCGAGCTGGTAGGCGATCAGCCTCTGCTGCGCGGTGTTCTCCAGGTTCTGGATCAGGCGGATGAACAGGTCGGCGGCATCGTCGAGCGTCTTGCGGTACTGCGAACGGATGAAGATCGCGGCCAGTGCGTAGCGTTTGACCGGGACCAGTTCCGCCAGCTCGCTGGCATCGAGCACGCGGGCCATCGCGCGGAACTGCTTGAGCTTGGGCACCGAGACATCGATCGGCGGCAGTTGCTCGGCCAAGGTGCGTAGGCGCTGGATGTGCTGCAGGTAATGGCGCACTTCCTTGTTGGTCGGCCGCTTGGGCTCGCGCTTGAGCGCGTGCCAGCCGCTGTGGTGGCTGCCCGGCGGCGTCAGCAGCAGTTCGTCGATCAGTGCCCGCATCGCCGGCGTCAGCGCATCGGCGATCTGACGATAGTGCGTGTCGTGAACCTGTTCGCGGGCGGCGATCGCGAGGCGTTCGAGCGTGCTGAATGCCGGCAGCTCGTAGCGGTGATGCACCAGCTCTTCGAGCATTACGTTCACGATGTCAGGCACGATGTGTTTGGTCTGCGCCGCCGTTTCGGCCACGGTAGTGAGCCAGTCGCGCCCGCCGGCATCAAGCGGGCGGACATTGAGGAACGCGCGCAGCTGGGCCAGGTGCTTGCGCTGGCTACCGGAAGCGTCGTAGCTCGCCAATCGGTCGGCCGGCACGCGGCGCATGCCCACCGCCTGAGCGATGTGCTGCACGATGCGTTCGGGCACCTCGGCCAACGGCGTGAAGTACCCCAGGCGCTGGAACAGCTTCAGGTGCAGCAGCAGCGCCAACCGCGTGGCCGAGCCGGTGGCAATGGCGGCCACGCACAGCCGCTCCGCCTCAGTGGGCGTGTAGATCTCCTGGAGTTCTTTGGCGGTGGGATCGGGCTTGAGGCGCGGATAGGCGGTTTCGTGCAGCGTCGTCATGCGCAGCTCAATCCCAATGGCGGCCGCCCGCTTCGTCGCGCAACGCGACGGCGAGGAAGCACTGGTGGTTGTCGGCGATCCGGTGCATCTCGTCGAGCAGCATCGCGATGGTTTCTTCCAGCGTCGCGTCGTCAGGTGCGGCGATCGCCAGGCGGTAGCGGGTGCCATCGGCGTCGAGCCGCTGCGCCTGGTGGGGGTGCAGGCAAATCTGCTCGATCAACCGATGGGCCTTGGCCAGGCCGCGCACGCGCGGGGTGAAGCGGGTCAGCGTAATGGTCGCCTCCACCGTCGTGGTCGGCACCGGCGCGACTGTCGGCGCCGGCAGCCCCAGGCGCAGGGGCGCGATCGGCGGCAGACTGGCTTCGATGCGCTGACGGGCGAACGGATCGGCGCCGTCGAGGTAGCGCATCACCGAATTGACGTCGCGCCAGCCGACGTACTCCATCAGCGCCTTCACGTCCCAGCCGTTGGCGTTGGCCCAGCCGGCGAAACCCCGGCGCAGCGAGTGGCTGCTGTAGTCGTCCGGCGAGGCCAGGCCGGCCTCGCGGAAGATCCGCCGCAGCAGGCGTACCAGGCTGTTGGGGTGCAGCGGCGTGGTGGCGATTCCGGCCCACTGGTCGACCGCGCGGAACAGCGGCCCTTCGTGCAGGTCGGCCGCGTCCACCCACGCCGAGGTCGCCGCCACCGGGCACCAGCGCGACAGCGCCGGCACCTTGTAGGTGCGCCCGGTGTGCTGGCGGTCGCCCTTGCTGTGCGGCAGGAAGCAGGTCATGCCTTCGCCGGGTACCAGGCGCAGGTCCTGCACCTGCAGGCGAACCAGTTCGTCGCCGCGGAAGCCGCGCCAGAAGCCCAGCAGCACCAGGGCGCGATCGCGCAGGTGCCGGAGCCGGCCGGCCGGATCGCCGCGCGTGCCGGCCGCGGCCGCGGCGCCGTCGAGCCAATCCACCGCCTGACCCAGTTGCGTGAGCTGCAGCGGTGTGGCGCGCTTCTCCTGGCTCGGGTGCAAGGTCTGGATGCCCTTGAGCACCTTGCGCACGACCGGGGCCCGCGTCGGGTCGGCAAAGCCGTTTGCGTGGTGCCACTGGGCCAAGGCTGCGAGCCGGTGCTTGAGCGTGTTGAGTGCGAGTTGCCCGGCGTAGGCGGCCAAGTAGCGGGCCACCTGATCGGCGGTCGCGGGCAGATGACCGCCCCAGTCGACCTCGAAGTGACGGGTCGCGCCGGCGTACGCGCGCTCGGTGTTGGCGCGGGTGGCCGCGTCCAGGTACTGCTCGACCGTGCTCATCGCATGGGTTCCCCAGTCGGATTCGCGCTGACAGCTTGCTTGGCGCTGTCGTTTGAAATCGCTCGAAAGCGCCATTTCGTACCGCCTGCTCCCGACTGTACCCCAGTTTCGGGGCTAAGGCGGGATAATTCCACATTATCCCGCCTTAGAAGCGCGCTTGTTGACCCTTGTCGCCGAGTACAACAAAGTATGTAATTACATGGTATGTAATACATTACGAAATAACCGGGAGACGATCATGGCGCGAAGTGGGCTCTACAAATCCGATGTGCAGCGGGCCCGTGATGCCTTGGTTGCGCAGGGCAAGCACCCCTCCGTCGATGCAGTGCGGGTGGCGCTGGGCAACACCGGCTCCAAGACCACGATTCACCGATACCTCAAGGAGCTAGAGGAAGAGGACGGCCAAGGCGTGGGCGCCAAGGTCGCGGTCAGCGAGGCGCTGCAGGATCTGGTCGGCCGGCTTGCGGCGCGCCTGCACGAGGAGGCCGAAGCCGCCATCGCCGCCGCCCAGGAACGCTTCCAGGCGCAGCTACAGGAGCGCGAGACCGCCTTGGAAGCCTCGCGGCAGGAGGCGGTCGCGTTGAGCACGCAATTGCAACGCACCGAAACTGCGTTGCAGGCCGAGACCGAGGCGCACGCGCAGGCACGGGAGACCCTCGCCGAGGCGAACACCACGGTGCGGCAGTTGGAGGAACGCGTCGCCGGGCTGACCACCCGGGTGGCCGAGCACGAGGCGCACGCCCGCTCGCTGGAGGAGAAGCACCAGCACGCACGTGAGGCGCTGGAGCACTACCGCACCTCGGTGCGGGAGCAGCGCGAGCAGGAGCAGCGTCGGCACGAGCAGCAGGTGCAGGAACTGCAGGTCGCGTTGCGCCAGGCCAACGAGACACTGACCGCAAAGAACCACGAGCTGCTGCAGCTCAACCGCGACGCCGGGCGCCTGCTCGAGCTCAACGGGCGGCTGGAACAGGACCTGCGCCAAGCCCGCGAAGACGCTACAGGGCAGCAGCAGGCGCTGGACGGCCTGAAGCTGCTGGCCGCCGAACACACCGCGCTGCAGACCCGCTGGGCCGACGACACACACCGCCTGGACACGCTGCGGGGCGAATTAACCGGCGCACGCGACGCATTGGAGCAGGAACGCACCCATCGGCAGCAGGTCCAGGCCGAGGCCGCGCGAGTCAGCGCACGCTTGGAAGCGACGCAAGAGCTGCTCGAGCGCTTCAGCCCGGCGGCCGAGCCGCAGCGCCGCAAGCCACCGCGCACGACGGCGAAATAAACGTCGCCGCCAGCGGCTTAGTTATCAAACACGGCATCCCACGAATACTGCCGACCCGCTATCTATACGCACGCGTTGCCGAGTGTATTCATCTGCAGTTTACATTTGCCTGTATAGTTGAGTGCATGCCTCTCCGCGCACTCCTGATGCGGTTGTTCCTGATCGTTGCCCTGCTGGCCAACGGTCCGGGCATCGCTGGTGCGTCCATGCACATGGAGCACCTGCGCGACTCGACGGGCGACGCCGACCTTGTGACGGCGTCGCAGACAGTGTCCGAGGCTACGGCCGCCTGCCACGGGGCCGGAGCGATCGCTCCGGTGACCGACGACGACCATCACCCGCAGGCCGCTGACCAGACCGGGACAGCACCGCCGTTGGACGACTGCTGTCAGTCAGGCGATTGCGATGCGTGCATGCACCATTGCTCCGCGGCACTTGCCGGGTCGGCACTCGCCGACTTCACCGTCCGGTACCGGCAAACTGCCGAATCGTTCCTGTCGGTGCACGCGTCCGCTGCACTGACCAATCTCTTCCGACCTCCGATCGGCTAAGTGTCGCCGCGCGCCTTTTAAGGCGCTGATGGACCCTGTTCGCTGCTCCGCACCGACAGGGAAACGCTCGCCTCGCGAGCCCTCGTCACTCTCCCGGAGTTCCCATGTCATCCGATCTTTTCGGCCGCGCCGAGGGGCTGTCCGCCCCGTCGCGCCGCCTCTTTGTCCAAGGCCTTGCCGCCGGAGGCGCCGTTGCAGCCCTCGGCCTGTGGCCCCGCTCCAGCTGGGCCGTCAAGGCCGAAGGCGTCCCCAATGTGCTCTCGGGCACCGACTTCGACCTGACCATCGGCGAGACCCCGATGAACTTCACCGGTGCCACGCGTCCGGCGATCACGGTCAACGGCTCGATTCCAGCGCCGCTGCTGCGCTGGCGCGAAGGCACCACCGTCAACCTGCGGGTCCGCAATGCCCTGCCCCCCGGCTCGATCCATGGCAACCAGACATCGATCCACTGGCACGGCATCCTGCTGCCGGCCAACATGGACGGCGTGCCCGGGCTGAGCTTCGACGGCATCAACCGCGGCGACACCTACCAGTACCGCTTCAACGTCGTGCAGGGCGGAACCTACTGGTACCACAGCCACTCCGGATTCCAGGAGCAGGCCGGCCTGTATGGGCCGCTGGTGATCGAGCCGCTCGAGCCCGAACCCTTCGCCTATGACCGCGACTACGTGGTCATGCTGTCGGACTGGACCGATCTAGATCCGCGCCACCTGTTCGCCAGGCTCAAGAAGCGGTCGGATTTCGACAACTACGCCAAGCAGACGGTCGGCGACTTCTTCGACGACGTGAAGCAGCGCGGCTGGGCCCCCACGGTCGAAGACCGCAAGATGTGGGCGGGCGCGATGCGGATGACGCCGACCGACCTGTCGGACGTCAATGGCAACACCTACACATTCCTCATGAACGGCACGACCTCGCTCGGCAACTGGACCGGCCTCTTCCGGTCTGGTGAGAAGGTCCGCCTTCGCTTCATCAACGGATCCGCGATGACGCACTTCGACGTGCGCATCCCGGGTCTGAAGATGACGGTGGTCGCGGCCGACGGCCAGTACGTGCATCCGGTCACGGTCGACGAGTTCCGCATTGCCACCGCCGAGACCTTCGACGTCATCGTCGAACCCACCGGGCAGGATGCGTTCACCATCTTCGCGCAGGACCTGGGGCGCAGCGGCTACATCAGCGGCACCCTCGCCGTCCGGGACGGCTTGCGTGCGCCTGTGCCCGACGTCGGTCCCAAGCCGCTCCTTACCATGGACGACATGGGCCACGGCGGAATGGGCGGCGGCGGTCACGACATGTCCTCGATGTCCAATAGCGCAATGGCTGGCATGGACCACAGCGGCCACGACATGTCGTCGATGGCTGGAAGCGCAATGGCCGGCGGAAGCATGGCAGGCATGGATCACGGCGCCGGCGGAATGCAGCAGCACCCGGCCACCGAGACCGGCAACCCGCTCGTCGACATGCAGACAATGACACCCGCGCCCAAGCTGGACGATCCGGGCATTGGCCTGCGCGACAACGGCCGACGCGTGCTGACCTACGCCGATCTGCGCAGCACGTTCCGCGACCCGGACGGCCGCGAACCCGGCCGCACGGTCGAGCTGCACCTGACCGGCCACATGGAGCGCTTCGCCTGGTCGTTCGACGGACTGAAGTTCGCCGACGCAGAGCCCCTGCGGCTGAACTATGGCGAGCGCATGCGGATCGTGCTGGTCAACGACACGATGATGTCGCACCCGATCCACCTCCACGGCCTGTGGAGCGACCTCGAGGACGAGTCCGGCAACTTCATGGTGCGCAAGCACACCATCGACATGCCGCCAGGCACCAAGCGCAGCTACCGGGTGCGCGCCGATGCGCTCGGCCGCTGGGCCTACCACTGCCACCTGCTCTACCACATGGAAGCCGGCATGTTCCGCGAAGTGCGGGTGGAGGAATGAACGCCATGACCCTATTCCGCCGCAACCCGCTCACCCTCGGCTTGGCCACCGCACTACTCCTCACTGCTGGTCTCGCGCCGGCGCGGGGCCAGGAGACAGATCACGCCTCGCACCATCCGGCAGCGAAGCCGACTGCCGCACAGTCGCCGGCCAAGCCGATTGACCCACGCCCCAGCGACCATGCGCATCACGCAACCCCGTCACAGCCGCCGGTGGCACCGATGGAACATGGAACGCAGGATCACGGATCCATGGACCACGGAAACATGGACCACGGCGCCATGAAACAGGGTGCGGCGGAGCCTGCCGGCAGCGATCACTCCACGATGGACCATTCCGGAATGGACCACTCCGGAATGGATGGATCGAACATGGACCACTCGGGCATGGACCACGCTTCCATGGGCCACCAGGCAGGTGCCAGCCAGGATCTCCCGGCCACGGCAGAACCACACGAGCCTATTCCTGTCGTCACGCCGGCTGATCGCGTCGCGGCGTTCCAGGACCTCGACGAGCACCTGATGCACGGCGAGTCGATCCACTCCTATTGGGCGCTTGATCGGCTTGAGGTGTGGGACGCGGATGAAGACGGCACCGGTGTGGCTTGGGAAGCGATGGGCTGGGTCGGCTCCGACTTGAACCGGCTCTGGCTGCGCAGCGAGGGCGAGCGCGTTGGTGGATCCACCGAGTCCGCCGACGTGGAGGTCCTGTACGGCCGCGCCATCGCCCGCTGGTGGGATGCGGTCGCCGGTGTCCGCCATGACTTTGGCTTTGGTGGCGGCCCGTCCCGCACCTATGCGGCGCTCGGCGTGATCGGTCTGGCACCGTACATGTTCGAAGTCTCAGCCACGGCGTACCTGGGCGAGTCCGGTCAGGTCGGGATCGGGGCGGAAGCCGAGTACGAAATGTTGTTCACCAATCGACTGATCGGCCAGTGGCTGGTCGAAGGTGATGCCTGGAGCAAGGACGATCCCGAGGTCGGAATTGGCAGTGGGCTGAGCACGGTCGAGGCCGGGTTCCGCCTGCGCTACGAGTTCCATCGTCAATTCGCTCCCTATGTCGGGGTGGTGTGGGAGCGTGCCTACGGGGGCACGGCGGACCAACGTCGCGCGCAGTCCGGTGACATCGACGACACCCGGATCGTCGCCGGCGTTCGAATCTGGTTCTGACAGCCACCATGACATTGAAACCCGACACACCCGAAGCGCGCCTGACTGATCGGCGCTTCCGCGGATCAAGCACACCATCACTGATTTCCTGGAGTCCATGCATGAAAGCAACAGCAACCTCCTTCACCCTCGCCTTTGCACTGGCCGTCGCGTCGCCCGCGATGGCACAGGCAACACAGTCGCATGCACATCACGCCACCGCGGCATCCGCGGACGTGGACGTCCCAGCCGCCGCAGAGGCCGCGGTCGCCGTAGCGGAGCGCTTTAACAGCGCCCTGTCCAGCGGCGACCTGTCCAAGGTCGAAGCTCTGCTCGCTGCCGACGTCCTCATTCTGGAGTCCGGAGGCGCCGAACGCAGCCGCGAGGAATATCTGGGCCATCACGCAGTCAGCGATGCGGCGTTCCTCAAGGGCGCCCATCGCCAGCTGCTACGTCAGCGCGCACGAGCCGCTGGCGAGTTCGCATGGGTCGGAACCGAAAGCGAGCTGCACACCCAGAAGGACGGCAAGCCACTGACCGTCCAGAGCACCGAGACGATGGTGCTGAAGCAGACCACGGACGGCTGGCGGATCGTCCACATCCACTGGTCCTCGCGGACCAAGCGCTGAGCGGAGAACTCGAAATGACCACTTACAGATTGAACCGGCTGACGTGGGTGGCTCTTGCCGTGGCCGGTCTGGGTGCTTGCACCCAGGCCGCTACACCCGCGCAACCCACCATAGCGCCCGCCGCACAGGTCGCCCCGGGAACCGCCGACGCGACTCCAGCAGCCCTACCCCGCATGACCGTCCACAAGACCCCGACCTGCGGGTGCTGCAGTGCGTGGATTGACCACGTGCGCGACGTCGGGTTCGCGGTGGATGTGCACGACATGGATGACCTGGGTCCGGTCAAGGAGCGCTTGGGTGTTCCGTACGCAAAGGGCTCCTGCCACACGGCCGAGGTCGGCGGATACCTCATCGAAGGCCATGTGCCGGCCGCGGACGTCAAGCGCCTCCTCGAAAAAAAGCCGGACGCACGCGGCCTGGTCCTGCCGGGAATGCCGCTTGGTTCGCCGGGCATGGGGGTCCCGGATGGACGCCAGCCGCCGTACACCGTCGAGTTGGTCCATCACGACGGAACCACCGAACCGTTCGCGCAGCACTGACTGTCACGGCAACGCCCACAAACGGGGCGTTGCATCACATTTGCAATGAGGAACATCCGTATGAAATCGTCAAACGTCATTCGCTCCTTCGCGCTCGTCCTCGCCATTGCGGCGGGGCAGTTTTCGCTGCAGATCGCGCACGCCCACGCCGCGCTGCAGCAGTCCACACCGGCGGCAAATGCGGTGGTGGCCTCGCCAGCCCAGATCGATCTCGTCTTCAACGAAACCTTGCTGCCGCGGGCGTCGCGTCTCGAGTTGCTCATGAAGCACGGCAGTTCCACCATGCCGATCGAGAATTTCACGACCGAGATCGTCAACAACGGCAAGACCCTGCGTGCCAAGTTGCCCCGGCCGCTGGCTCCGGGCGTCTATACCGTGGAATACCGCGCCGTGGGAGGCGACAACCACCCCATGACGGGCAATTTCAGCTTCACGGTGCGCTGAGGAGCCACAAATGTTCGACCTGTCGGCTTATGCACTGAGATTCCTGGAATACCTTGTTCTCATGGTGCTTTTCGGGGTTCCACTGTTCGGTTGGTACGGTTCGCGTCGATCGACACTCGCCGACGCCTTGGCCGGGTGGCCACTCATGGGCGTTCTATTGGTGAGTGCCGCCGTCGGTACTGTGCTCACCGGGGCCGATATCGTTTTCAAAACCGCGGGCATCATGGGAATGCCGGTTGCCGACGTTGATCGCGCATCGCTTGGCTGGTATCTGCTCGAGACGTCCGCGGGCCGGGCAGCCATGGCGAGAGGCGCGCTGCTGGTCGCCCTGATGTTCGTGCTCGGATGGCATCGTCGCCGCGGGAAGGTGGAGACCGCCTTCCCGCTGGCGGCGACGCTGGCGGGCGGCGCACTCGCTTCTCTGGCATGGAACGGCCACGCGGCCGCTGGTGAGGGCGTGGCAGGCGCGGTCCGGCTTGCTGCGGGCCTTGTCCATCTTCTTGCGGCAGGCGGCTGGATCGCAGCGGTCCTGATGTTCCTGGGGATGCTCCTGCGCGGCAAGGAGGCCTCCGGCAGCGGGCGTCTGCGATCAACGCATGACTTTCTGCATGGATTTTCGACGCTGGGAACGATTTTCGTTGCTGCGCTCGTCGTGTCCGGCATCGCGCACTACGGGGATCTCACTGCGTGGTCGTTGTCGGCCCTGTTTCAGAGCACCTACGGTAAGTTGCTGCTGTTCAAACTGGCCCTGTTCGCTGGAATGCTGGGTTTGGGAGCGCTGCACCGATGGACGCTGGTGCCGCGCCTGGGACGGGCGCTGACCAGCGGAGATCCCGCGCAGGAGGTGCGGGCTTTGCGGCAGAGTGTTACGGCTGAGGCCGCGCTGGCCATCTTGATCCTGGTTGTTGTTTCAGTGCTCGGGACGCTCAGCCCCGAATAGCTGTGTAACCCCCAATGGCACACTGCCTTGGCAGTCCATCCCCACAAAAGCGAGCATCGGCATGAACTCACCGTCGTCCCATGACCATCACTCCGCAGGCGCTGTCCCTGTCGAGACTGCAGATGGACGGGTAACCGACCCGGTCTGTGGCATGCAGGTAGATCCCGCCACCACGCCGCATCATGCGGACCACGCCGGCGCCCATTTTCACTTCTGCTCGGAGCGATGCCGCTCGAAGTTCGTGGCTGATCCCGAGCGCTACCTGACGTCCCGGGACGAACCCGAGGTGGCACGGCCCGGCGCCATCTACACCTGCCCGATGCACCCGGAAGTTCGGCAACAGGGTCCAGGCAACTGTCCCTTCTGCGGCATGGCGCTGGAGCCGGAAATGCCCAGCCTGGAGGACGACGACAATCCGGAACTTCGCGACTTCTCGCGCCGGTTCTGGTGGACGCTTCCGCTGACGGTGGTGACGCTCGTGCTGGCCATGTTCGGCCAGTACCTCCCGCGTATCGTGCTGGGCGGCGTGCAGATCCTGCCGCTGTCGATCGACCTGCAAACCTGGGTCGAGCTGGTCCTGACCACACCGGTCGTGCTGTGGGCCGGCTGGCCGTTCTTCGAGCGCTGCGTGCAGTCGATCCGCAACCGCAGCCCGAACATGTTCACCCTCATCGGGATTGGCGTTGCGGCCGCCTTTGGCTACAGCCTGGTCGCCACGCTGGCACCCGGCTTGTTCCCGCCGTCGTTTACCGAGCATGGGCGCGTCGGCGTGTATTACGAGGCGGCTGCAGTGATTGTGTCGCTGACGCTGCTCGGCCAGATGCTGGAACTGCGGGCGCGTTCGAAAACGTCCGCGGCGATCAAGGGCCTGCTTGGTCTGGCGCCCAAGGAAGCCCGGCGGGTCAATGCCGACGGCACCGAGGAAGACATCCCGCTGACCCACGTGCATGTCGGCGACCACCTGCGCGTGCGACCCGGCGAAAAGGTGCCGGTGGATGGCGAAGTGGTGGAAGGCCGCTCCAGCGTCGACGAGTCGATGCTCACGGGCGAACCGATTCCGGTCGAGAAGACCGCCGGCGACCAGGTCATCGGCGCGACCCAGAACGGCACCGGTGCGCTGGTGATCCGCGCCGCCAAGGTGGGTTCCGACACCGTGCTCTCGCAGATCGTGCAGCTGGTCGCGCAGGCGCAGCGTTCCCGCGCGCCGATGCAGCGTATGGCCGACACCGTCGCCTACTGGTTCGTGCTCGCGGTGCTGGCGATCGCGGTGGCCACCTTCTTCATCTGGGGCATCTTCGGCCCGGAGCCCGCTTGGACCTACGCCGTGCTGAACGCGGTTTCGGTGCTGATCATCGCCTGCCCCTGCGCACTGGGCCTGGCGACGCCGATGTCGATCATGGTTGCCACGGGCAAGGCGGCACAGGTGGGCGTGCTGTTCCGCGATGCCGAAGCCATCGAGCATATGCGCCGCATCGACACCCTGATCGTCGACAAGACCGGCACGCTCACCGAAGGGCGCCCGGCCTTCAAGGAAGTCGTGGCCTTCGAGGGCTTCGACGCCGACCAGGTGCTGCACCTGGCGGCCAGCCTGGACCAGGGCAGCGAGCATCCGCTGGCCGATGCCATCGTGGCCGAGGCCCGACGCCGGAACTTCGAGTTCGACCGCGTGGAGGACTTCGACTCGGTGACCGGCATGGGTGTGCGCGGAACCGTAGCGGGTCACGCGCTTGCGTTGGGCAATACCGCACTCATGGATGATATGGGCGCCGATCCCGGTGCGCATCTCGACGTCGCCGAGCGTCTGCGCCGCGAGGGTGCTAGCGCCATGTTCCTCGCCGTGGACGGTCGCTTGGCGGGTCTGATCGCGGTCGCAGACCCGATCAAGGCGTCGGCCGCGACCGCCATCAATGAGCTGCACGCCGCCGGGCTGCGCATCATCATGGCCACCGGCGACGGGCTCACCACCGCACGGGCCGTGGCCACCGAACTGGGCCTGGACGAAGTGCATGGCGAGGTCCGCCCCGAGGACAAGGCCGAGCTGGTGCAGCGCCTCAAGCGCGAGGGCCGGCGGGTGGCGATGGCGGGCGACGGCATCAACGATGCGCCCGCGCTGGCCGCGGCCGACGTCGGCATTGCCATGGGCACGGGCACCGACGTCGCGATGTCGAGCGCGCAGATCACCCTGGTCAAGGGCGACCTGCGCGGCATCCTGCGCGCCCGGAAGATCTCTCAGGCCACCGTGGCCAACATGAAGCAGAACCTCACCTTCGCCTTCGTCTACAACGCGCTGGGGGTTCCAATCGCGGCCGGGGTGCTCTACCCCGCGTTCGGGATTCTGCTGAGCCCGATGGTTGCGGCGCTCGCCATGAGCCTGAGCTCGGTATCGGTGGTGGCCAATGCCCTTCGCCTGGCGAAGTCCGCGTCGGTCCCGGCGGGACCGACGACGGCCGCGTACAGCTCGAACTCTGGATAAAGGAACTGCTCCCGCGGGGCGCTGTCCACGATGGCCAGACTCGCAGGCGTGCGGCCGGACTGCTGCCGGGCATCGTCGAGCCAGGCGGCGACAGCCGCGTTGCGGGCCTTCGCCGCCGTGGTCCAGCTGCTCCACGCAGCCGGCGCGCAGGAGCGCACGGCATCGAGCATCACTGCATTGAGGAGCAGCCCGCCGGGATTGATGTTGACCTCGATCAACCGCGGGCCGTCGACGGTCAAGTGAAAGTCCTAACCCAGGACGCCGCCCGTCGAGCCCGGATCATGGGTTGCGATGTCGAGAGCCCATTACAGGATGTAATGGCGATATCGCGGGTTTCCTGCAAACTACGAAGACCGCCCGCCGCTGCGACACGCCCCATGGCGTCCAACGCAGCCCGGTCAACAAACGGGCATAGGGTGAAAAGAGGTGCGCGTGCACGGCGGGATCAGTCGCGAACTCCGGAAAGGCACCCCCGGATCGACTCGTGCAGACGGAGGATGTCGATCACTTCGCATGCACACCGCTGGTTGAGCGGCGCGCTTTCCAGGGTGGCACAGTCGATCTCGCAGCCTGTCTGTCCAACTATTACCGGAGTCCGCGGTTCAACCACAACAGGGATTGTTCTGTTGGATCGGTGGACATGGCACTGTTCCGAACGAGCAGAACACACAGCAGTCGCCTTGATGCGGACGCAAAACCGCTCCACAGCCCGTGCACTCATAGAAGAATTGACACGCTGTGATGGGCATTGTCTCGGTCGCCCGATGGCCGCACTCCGGGCAGGTCAAGATGCTTTCCAGCTTGATGTCACTCACCGCCAGTCCGCACCTTGGCCGGGAAGCCTGCCTCCGTGACTGCACGCGCGATTCCGGCTGCATCCGTCTGACTCGATTCGAACGTCACCGTGACTGTTTCAGCCCGGGTGTCCACCTTCACATCGGCCACGCCCGGCACCTTCTCCAGCGCCTTCCTGATGGTGATGCCGCAGGCGGGACAGGTCATGTTCTCAGCATCGAGCATTACTACGGTTGCGGGCGTCGCAAGAGCGGCACCGACCGACAGAGCAGCCACCAGGGCCAGTATCCACTTGTGCATCGTGCCTCCTACAAAATCCAGATGATGTAATAGGGAAACAGCAGCAACAGGACGATGAGGCCTGTCGCCAACCAGAGCCAACGTCGCCTGCGTCGCAGAGCGTCCGGGGCGATGCAACTGCCATCCACACCGCACCGTGCCGCCGGTCGATACAGCATCCAAAACGCCACGGCCAAGAACAGTAGGGCGGCGGCGCTGAACCAGGGCCTCAAGGGATCGAGAGCTGTCAGGGTGCTGATCCAGGCGCCACTGATGCCCAGCAGTACCAGCACCAGCGGCACGACGCAGCAGACCGATGCGCCAATGGCGGCGATGCTCGCGCCAACGATGGCTGGAACAGACGATTTGGTCGGGGTTGTTTGCATCAGAGCATACTAGCCTCTGTACCTAGGTACGGAGTCAAGCCGTGCGTCCGAACACGTTTACGATCAGCCGGCTGGCAGCGGCTGCCGATGTGCACGTCGAAACCGTGCGCTACTACCAGCGACGTAGGCTGCTGCGTCAACCCGAGCGACCCATAGGAGGCGTGCGTCGTTACGACGAAAACGATGTCAATCGGCTTCAGTTCATCCGGCGCGCTCAGATGATGGGATTCAGCCTCGACGAGATCGCTGGCCTGCTAGAGATCACAGGCGAACGTTCTTGCGAGCAGACCCGTCAGCTGACCGAGCGAAAGCTCGTCGATGTCCGTCTACGAATCCGCGAGCTGCGACAGCTGGAGAGGGATCTCGAACAGAAAATAGCGCGGTGCGCCCAAGTGCCGGCGGGAGAGTGCTGCCCAACCCTCGATTTTCTGGAGCGGCCAAGAAAGCCAGCTGCGACAGGCAGTTAGCTCACTTTCGGCCCGTTTTTACACGAATCCCTGCCGACCCTCAAACGAAGCGCAACCGTTGACCCGAGGCCCGCGCCTCCCACAAATGCTCGATCGAGACCGAGGTGATCCAGCAGTGCGGCGACGTCATCAGCGTATTGGGCCCAGGTGTGGCGGCCCGCGTCCCTGCAGATGGACCTTCCATAGCCGCGGATGTCCGGGAGGATGACCCGGCAACAATTCAATAGCTGACGACCGAGCGGCAATAAGCTCTGATGGTCCGGCCCGCCTCCATGCATGAGGACTAGGGATGAAAGCTTCGGATCGCCTGCGGTGACCGCGAACAGCGTCTGTCCATCAAAAGCGCTGTAATTGATGCTCCGGAACTCCCCTTTAGAAACTGACATGGCAAGCACCCTCATGCAGGCGAAGCATGAGTTTCGGTGTTGGAGCTGACTCCGGAGCCACGGCCACTTAATCCATGTCCCGAAGGTCTTTCAGAAGGAGCTTCATCTCAGCGATCTCACGCCGCTGCGCTTCGATGATCTCATCCGCCAATTCGCGGACGCGCGGATCGGAAATGTGAGCGCGCTCGCTGGTCATGATAGCGATGGAATGATGCGGCACCATCGCACTCATGTAGTCAACGTCATCGACCGTGGCTTGGCTTCTCACCAGCCATAGCGACCCTGCAAATACCGCCGCGCTGAGTCCAAAGATCACTGCATTAACTCTTTGGCTGGGATACATGCTTGCCATGAAACCCAGCATCACTGTCGCCATGACTGCGCCCATCAGGAGCGCCATCCAGGCCCTTGTTTCACTCCAGAGCACGTGGTCGATGGCATAGGTGTTGAGATACATCGCCGCGTACATCACGACGGTGGACGTGCCGATCATCGCGGCGAAGCGTGCGTACGACATCTTCACGATTCTTGCCTCCCAACCGTTGAGGGTCGGTGTCGATAATCCCAGGGTGGCGTGAATCTGCGCTGAGCGGCGAATGAACACGTCAGCGATGCTTCTGATCGTGTCCTTTGGCGCAAGCCAAATCCTCAAGAATCGGGCACTCCGGACGGTCGTCCCCATGGCATTGCTCCGCCAGATGCTGCAGGGTGTCGCGCATCGCCTGCATCTCCGCAATACGGGCATTCAGATCGTCGACGTGCTGCAGCGCGAGCTTCTTGACCTGCGCACTGCTGCGGCCGCGCTTGCTCCAGAGTTCCAGCAGGGCCTCGATCTGCTTGATCGAGAATCCCAGGGAGCGGCCGCGCTTGACGAACCTCAGGGTGTGCAGGTCATTCTCGCTGTAGATGCGATAGTTCGCAAAGGTGCGATCCGCTGCTTGAATCAGGCCGATCGATTCGTAGTGGCGGATCATCTTGGCGGACACGCCGGTGGCTTGGGCAGCGTCGCCGATGTTGAAGTAGCCCGACTGCCGGGCCTCGGACGCTTCGATCCGCGGGCCCCGGTATCGGTGACGCGTTGCTGCTGCGTTCATGCGTCTGCTCCTGTCAATTCGCCTTCACGATGCAGGTTGGCGCTGGCCGGCCGCCAGCGCATCAGGGTCAGCGCATTGAGCAGCACACTGACGCTGCTCAAGGCCATCGCCGCCCCCGCCACCACCGGCGACAGCATGCCCAGCGCAGCGAGTGGAATGCCAGCGGCGTTGTAAGCAAAGGCCCAGAACAGGTTTTGGCGGATCTTGCGGTAGGTCCGATCGGAAATCTCCAGCGCATCGGCCACCAGATCCGGGTCGCCACGCATCAGGGTGATGCCGGCCGCGTGCATCGCCACGTCGGTGCCCGTCGCCATGGCAATGCCGACGTCCGATTGCGCCAGCGCCGGCGCATCGTTGATGCCGTCGCCGACCATAGCGACCCGTTTGCCAAGGCGCTGGAGGGCTTCGACCTCGCGCGCCTTGTCGGCAGGCAGGACGTTCGCGCGTACCGAATCGATGCCGATCGCCGCAGCGATCTTGCGCGCCGCAGCCTCCTGGTCGCCGGTCAGCATCACGGTCTGCAGGCCGCGCTGCTGCAGGCGATGCACCGCCGATCTTGCCGTGGACTTGGGAGCGTCGCTGAAGGCCAGCAAGCCCAGCAGGCGGGGTTGCTCGCCGACTTGCGCCACCCAGGAGAGCGTTCGCCCATCGGAGGCAAGGTCGCGCGCTGCCGTCTGCAGCATCGCAAGATCAATCTGCTGTTCCTGCATCAGGCGCTCGCTGCCGATGAGAATCGGACGGCGCTCGACGATTGCCGAGATTCCGCGCCCGGGCAGCACTTCAACGGCGGTTGCGGAGGTCGGCTCCAGTTCGTGATCGGCAGCGTAGCTGACGACCGCACGTGCCAGTGGATGCTCGCTGTTGGTCTGGATACCGGCGACGAGACGAATCAGCGTGTCGGCATCCTGGTCGGCCGGAACGACCGCTTCGAGCACCGGGCGTCCCTGCGTCAGCGTGCCGGTCTTGTCGAACGCGACCGTATCGATCTGGCGTGCGCGCTCAAGCGCCTCGGCGTCGGCAATCAGAATGCCGTGACGTGCAGCGACGCCGGTACCGGCCATGATCGCGGCGGGCGTGGCCAGCCCCAGCGCACAGGGGCAGGCGATCACCAGCACGGCCACGGCATGCAATACGGCCTGTGTCCAATCGCCACTCACCAACCCCCAGCCGAAGAAAGTCAAAGCGGCAATCGCGAGCACGGCAGGGATGAAGACGGCTGTCACGCGATCGACGAGCTTCTGGATCGGTGCCTTGTTGCCTTGGGCGTCTTCAACAAGCCGGATGATTCTTGCCAGGGTCGATTCCGCGCCAACCGCCGTCGTGCGGATTCGCAGGACACCTTCGCCATTGACCGCGCCGCCAGTCACCTTGTCCGCCGGCGCCTTGGCCACGGGCAGGCTTTCACCGGTGATCATCGATTCGTCGACATGGCTGTATCCATCGATGATCTCGCCGTCGACCGCGATGCGCTCACCGGCGCGAACGACCACCATGTCGCCCAGCTGTACCTCATCCAGTGGGATATCGGTATCGACGCCGTTGCGGCTGACGCGCGCCACGTTGGGTCGGAGTGCCTGCAGGGCGCGGATCGCCGCGGTGGTCTGGCGCTTGGCGCGCGCTTCCAGCCACTTGCCCAGCAGCACCAGCGTGATCACTGCGGCGGACGCCTCGAAGTACAGGGCATGGGCGTGTGCGCCAGCAGCCAGAACTAGGTAGGCCGACAGCCCGTATGCCGCACTGGTCCCGATGGCGACCAGCAGATCCATGCTGCCGGTGCCCGCGATCGCCGACTTCCACCCGGCCTTGTAGAACCGGGCACCGAGCCAGAACTGCACGGGCGTTGCCAGCAGCCATTGCAGCCAGCCGGGAAGCCCGACGTGGATGCCCGCCGGCATCAACAACATCGGCAGCACCAGCGGTAACGACAAGACGGCGGCAGCTACGACGCGCCAGCCATCTGACGTCCTGCGCGGTGTCGCCACAGTAGGGAGACCGCCGATCGAGCCACCGACGCTGTACCCCGCGTCGCGCACCGCTGCGACCAGGGACTCCAGGTCGACATCTGCAGCGTGGCGCACCTTGGCGCGTTCGGTGGCCAGATTGACCTGGGCATTGGCGACACCGGGAAGGCCCGCGAGCGCCTTCTCGACGCGGAAGACGCAGGAAGCGCAGGTCATGCCTTCGATCTGAAGGTCGGTGACGGCGGTCGTTGCAGCGTTCATTACTGGTCTCGGCTGGAAGCGGTGGTGACAGGCTGGGCGTTCCCATTGTGGGAAGGTCAAGCCGCCAGCCCCGCTGTCAGCAATCGCTTGACCTTCCCACCGTGGCAAGCCGGATGCTCGTCTCGCCATATCGGCAAGCACTGGAGATTGAGATGTACGAATTCACTGTCGAGAAGATGAGCTGCGGGCACTGCATCAAGACCGTGACGCAGGCGGTGCGCGGCTGCGACATCAACGCAGACGTCAACGTCGATCTCGCGACCAAGCGGGTGGGCGTGAAGTCCACCGCGGCGGAAGCGGATTTGCGCACGGCATTGGCCAAGGCAGGGTACCCGGCACGCGCGTCGTGACGGCTGGTCTGTCAGCTCGGGAAAGGCGGTTCGGCCGTTGAACTATTTGCGCTACGGGTGTTCAATCCAGCTATGTTGATGCGTGCAAGCCGGCTGTTCGCCTGGTTGCTGGCGCTGAGCCTCGCCCTGCAGGGTGGGGCTTTCGCCAGCGGCGTGGCCTGCGCGCATGCGGCGAATGCGGTTGCGACGGTGGTCGAAGCGGCTGCTGACGTCGCGCCGGACCCGCACGCACATCATCGGATGCACGCCTCCGCCGACGCAGAGGCCTCAGCTGCCGTGACGCCGGCCGTGGATGCCACAGTCGCGGGCCTTTGCGATTGTGGTTGCGCCTGCGCGAGCAGCTGTCTGACGCACTGCGCGTCTGCTCTGACCGCCACGTTTCCCGTCCTCCCGGCGGACTGGCCTGTACCGCGCCTGCAGCCGGCGGGCATGCCGACGGACCTGGCTTCACCGCCGCTGTCCGCCCCGCTGCGACCACCGATCTTCGTCTGACGCCTGCCTCGCGCAGGCGGGCGCCCGCTGCGCGCGCGTCTGCCTGCTGTCCAGCGTTCAACGGAGAGTCCCATCGTGCGTTACACCGTCCCCCGTGGGCGGCTCGCCAGCGTTTTCGTCGCCGCCGTCCTGACGGGCTGCGCCACCGCACCGGCCGATCGCGGCCTGAGCGATGTGCGTGGCCTGCTAGCTGCCCGCGACCCCACTCTGGCGTCTGCCCACACAGCCCTCTCGGCTGACCCCGAATCGATCGACACCCAGATCGCCGCCCTGATGGCCGCTCCGCTGACAGCGGACCGCGCCTTGGGCGTTGCCCTGCTCAAGAGTCCCCGGCTGCGTGTCAGCTATGCGCAGCTCGGTCTGGCGCAGGCCGACTGGCTGGACGCCAGCCGCTTGTCCAACCCGGTCCTGTCGTTCTCGGCGCTGGAGTCCAGTGCGTCCGGCGAGCGCACGCGGCTGGGCTACGGCTTGGTCCAGAACTTCACCGACCTACTGTTCCTGCGCAGCCGCAGCCGCATTGCGGGCTACGGTCGGGACCAGGTTGAGGCGGAGGCGGCTGCGGCCATCCAGGATCTCGCCGCCGAGGTGCTGAGCCGCTATTACGAGGCGGTCGGCGCCGCTCAGACTGCGCAGATGCGCCGTGTCATCGCCCACGCCGCCACGTCGTCGGCGGATCTGGCGCAGCGATTCAAGGACGCCGGAAACATCAATGCGCTGGAGCTGGCGCGCGAAAAAGCGGCAGCCCATCGTGCGGTGCTGGAGCAGGAATCCGCCGAGGCCGAAGCCAGCAGCGCAGCCCTGGCGCTCAATGAAGCCATGGGCCTGTCACCGCCGCTGGTGTGGACGCTGGACGCACAACTGGCGCTGCCGGTAGATGAAACACTGTCGACCGATGGCCTGGTCACCAGCGCCTTGCAGCAACGCCTCGACCTGCTGGCCAAGCAAAGAGAGATCGACGCCATCGAAGGCGCACTGGGACTGGCGCGGACGCTGCGCTGGATTCCGTTCGTCGAGGTCGGTCTTGAAGGCGAACGCGAAGGTGACGGCTCGCGCTTGCTCGGGCCTACGGTGGCGATCGAGATTCCGCTGTTCGGCAAGAGCCAGAGCGAGGTGCTGCGGATGCAGGCGCGTCGCGAACAGGCGATCGCCGAGGCCGAGGCGATTCGTGCCGAAGTCGCCAACGGCGTCGCCACTGCCCTGACGCGGATGCAAGCGGCGCAGGCCCGCGTTCAGCGATTCCGGGAGGGGCTGATTCCGCAAAGCGAAGCCGTTGTCGCGCGCATGCAGGAACTGCAGAACTACATGATCGTTGGGCAGTTCGAATTGCTGGTCGCCAAGCAGGAGGAGTACGAGGCCTACGCCGGCTATCTCGACACGCTGCGTGATTACTGGCTTGCGCGCGTGGCGCTGCAGCACGCCGTTGGTGCCGCCCTGCCGGCGAATGGACAGGACGGGTCGGCAAGGATCGGCGCCATCCGCCTTCCGGACGCTGCTGCTGGCGGCGGTCACAGCATGCACACCGGCATGCATCACGGCGCGAGCCACCAATCTACAGGCGATGCACACGCGCAGCGCGACATGCATCCGCCCGCCAAATCCTCATCCGAGCCGACCGCGCCGCCGCGCGAGACCGACGCACACGCCCATCACTGATGCGCGGTGCCAAACGCTCAATTCACTGGAGACACAGCATGACGTACCAAACTCGCATGTTCTTCGCTTCGCTGCTGTTCGCAGCGTCTTCCATGGCGCTTGCCCACGATCCGGCCGAGCACGCCAAGGAAGCTGCCGCAGCGGGCAAGCCCGCCGATTGTTCCGCGCTGGACCACAGCGCGATGGATCCCGCCGACCCGGTGGCACGCGCGCTGATGGCCAAGTGCGGCATGCAGGACGGTGACGGGGGAGCTCACGAGGGTCATGGATCCCCCGATGCGCAGACGAAGTCCGAGCCGGACGAGCTGTCCACATCGTCCAGCCACCACGGGGAGCACTAATGACCAGCCGTCGACAATTGCTGCAGATGATGGGCGCGGGCATCGTCGCGGGCGCTTCGTCCCGCGCGCTGGCCCAGCATGAAGGGCATGACATGTCGCGGATGAGCGCGACGCCTGCGTCCAGCACAGTTCCCGTGCCTGCCGGCCTGGAGCCGCCCAGGGCGCAGAAGCGTCACGCGCAGGGCTATCTGCCGGTTCGCACCCTCAACGGCTGGACCTTGCCCTACGAGATCAAGAACGGCGTCAAGGAGTTCCACCTGGTCGCAGAGGAGATCGAACACGAGTTCGCGCCCGGCTCGCGTGCGAAATGCTGGGGCTACAACGGCACCACGCCGGGGCCGACGATCGAGGTCGTCGAGGGCGATCGCGTGCGGATCTACGTCACCAACCGCCTGGGCGAGCCCACCAGCGTCCACTGGCATGGGATCGACGTGCCGGTCGGCTACGACGGCGTTGCCGGCCTCAACCAGCCGGCGATCGGCCCCGGCGAAACCTACGTCTACGAGTTCACGCTCAAGCAACACGGCACGCACATGTATCACCCGCATGCCGACGAGATGACGCAGATGGCCTTCGGCATGATGG
>CAYROO010000013.1:0-65570 GCA_964425915.1 uncultured Polycyclovorans sp. | reverse complement strand
CCGCGCGGACGCGCCTTGCGGTCGATCCCCGGCGTTGCCGGGGCCCCTCGACCGGCGGTGTGCCATTGGTCAGCGCGCGGGGGCCTCTGGTCTTCGCCGAGGCGCAGTTGGCAGCCGGGCGGCCGATAGTGCGGTGTCCGCCCCGGCCCGTTGTCCTCCGCATGTCGCTCTCTGCCTCCGCGCTTCCGACTGAGTCTGCCCCACCGCCTGCCGCCCTTGGGCCTCTACGTGGGGGCAGCTGGCGCCTGCGCCGCGAGGGGCGTCGGCTCAGCCTGTCACCTTCGGCGCGCGCCCTGCTGGCGATACCAGAGGGTGATGAAGCACTGACGCTGTCGGCCCTGTCGCGAAGATTGCTCCCTTCGGAAGGGGAGCGCTTGATCGCCTCGGTGGAACGCGCGTTGGTCACGGGAGAGCCGTTTGACCAAGGACTGCAGCCGCTTCCGGCAGCGGGCGCCTCGACCATGTTGGCGATCACCGCCGAGCCGGTCTGGCAGGACGGTGACGTGGTTGCCCTGGAGGGCACCGTGTTCGATCTAGACCGGGTCCGCCAAACCGAGACCTCGCTGCGCATGCGGCTGTCTCAACGCGAAACCGAATTGAAACGGGCACAACGGCTGGCCGGCTTGGGGACCTGGCACTGGGATCTCAGTACCGGAGAAATCAAGGGCTCCGAGCAAACGTTTCGTCTGTTCGGTCTTGATTCGTCGTCCAACGCGGCACCGATCCGTTTTCGGCACGATCTGTATACGCCCGATAGCGTGGCCCGTCTGGATGCCGCCATCAGCCGTGCGCTGCGCGACGGTGAGGCCTACGATCTCGATCTTGAGGTCCGCAGCAACGGAGATAAGCCGCGTTGGGTGGCCATCCGTGGCGAACCGGTGCGCGATGACGCTGGGCGTGTGGTCGGGCTCCACGAAACGGTCCAGGACATCACTGAGCGCCGCTTGACGCGGCGCCAGCTCGCCGACGCCAACCGCATGCGCGAGGCGATTGTCGAAGCTGCGCCGCTGGCCATTCTGGTCACCGATGCCGACGGCACTTTGCACAGCGTCAATTCGGCGGCCGAGCAGATGTTGGGCTACACCCGTGCCGAACTGGTCGGTCGCCATACCCCGGCGCTGTTCCTGGAATCGCCTTCGGATACCGCTGAAGGGCGTCCTGATGTCGCGACATTTCAGGCCTTGGTCGCGGCCACCGTTGGGGAATCCCGCGAATGCACTTGGCGGCGCAAGGATGGTTCACGCCTGCTGGTCAACCTCAGCCTGACGCCGCTGGGCGGACATGAAGGTGAGGTCCGGGGCTACCTCGGCATCGCCTACGACATTACCGAACGCAAGCGGCGTGAAGAATACACCCGTCACATCGCCCACCATGATGCGCTTACCGGGCTGCCCAACCGGGTGTTGATGAACGATCGTCTCGAACAGGCGCTGGCGCGAGCGCGACGTAATGGTGACAAGGTGGGTCTGATCCTGCTCGATCTCGATCACTTCAAGCGGGTCAACGACTCGCTCGGTCATCATGTCGGCGACGAATTGCTGAAAGTGGTGGCCGAGCGACTCCGCGGTTGTGTCCGCGAGGCCGATACCGTGGCGCGAATGGGCGGCGACGAGTTCATCATCCTGATGCCCGACATGCGCGACCCCGCCAGCATTAACCGGGTCGCCGAACAAGTGCTGCGGCGGCTGTCGCGGCCCGTTATGGTCGGGCCGCACGAGCTCAACGTGACCGCCAGTCTTGGGGTTTGCAGCTATCCCCTTGACGGTCCCAGTGCCGGGATTTTGTTGAAGAATGCCGATGCCGCGCTCTACAAGGCGAAGGATCGGGGGCGCGGCTGTGTTCAGCAGTTCGACAGCGAGCTGGAGTTGAGTGTGATCCAGCGCATGGAGATCGAGAGCGACCTGCGACGGGCGCTCGACCGACAGGAGTTCTGCCTGCACCTGCAGCCGCAGCTGAGCCTGTCCAGCGGCCGCATCACCGGCGTCGAGGCGCTGCTTCGATGGCAGCATCCACGTCGCGGCTGGGTATCACCCGCCGATTTCATTCCGGTTGCCGAAGAGACTGGCCTCATCGTGCCGATTGGCGCCTGGGTATTGCGCCAGGCTTGTGAGGAAGTGCAAGCGCTGTCCGCGGCCCTGGACATGCCGCTGCGCGTCGCCGTCAATCTGTCGCCGCGTCAGTTCGTCCCGGGCACCTTGCTGGCACAGTTGCGGGAAGTGCTTGCGGCGACCTCGCTGGCGCCGGAGCGCTTGGAGTTGGAGGTCACCGAGGGCGTGCTGCTGGGCAATTTGAGCGAGGCCGAGCGCACCCTGTCGGAAGTGGGGGCGCTTGGGGTGTCGGTGGCGGTGGACGATTTCGGTACCGGTTATTCCAGCCTGTCCTATATCGCGCGCCTGCCGCTCAATACGCTCAAGATTGATCGTGCCTTCGTCAGTCGGGCGCCGGGGAATCGTCGGGATGCCGCGGTGGTGCAGGCGATTCTGGCGATGGCCAACAACCTCGACATCCAGGTGGTGGCCGAGGGTATTGAGTCGGAGGTGCAGCTCGATTTCCTGCGCCGCGAACCGACCGTCGACATCGCCCGACTCGGTGTTCAGGGGTTCCTGTTCAGCGCCGGCCTGCCGGCCGCTGAACTGCAGTCGCGTTTCAGTGCCATTGAGGCCGCCGCCAGGGCGGCCATCCTGCGGCCTCTGGGCGCGGCGTCCGGACTCAGTATTTGATCGAGCAGCCGTAAGGACGCGTGCTGGGCTGGCTGACCGGCTTGCCGGCCAGGGTTTCTTGCAGCGCCGTGCGGAAGTACGGGTCGGCTTCAGCGATGTCGGCCGGATCGGCGCTGGGGATGCTGTCAATGCCACCGGCGTACACCAGCGTGCCAGCAGGGTCGATCACATACATGTGCGGCGTGGTCTTGGCGTCATAGGCGCGGCCCACAGTGCCGTCCGGATCAAACAGCACGGCCGTCGGGGCGGCACCGCGCTCCGCGTTGAGCGCGTCGGCCTCGGCGCCGCTGACATGTCCCTGCTTGCCCGGTGCCGAGGAAATCACTGACAGCCAGACCGTGCCGGCCTCGGCCGCCTCGGCCTGCAGTGCCTGCATGTTGCCCTGATAGTGTTTTTGCACGAAGGGGCAGCCGTCATTGGTCCACTCCAGCACCACCACCTTGCCCTTGAATTCAGCGAGGGTGCGGGTGTCGCCGGCACTGTCGGTGATCGCAAAGTCCGGGGCAGCCTGGCCGGGGACGGCGGACCAGGCGGGCAGCGCCAATAGCATCGGCGCGATCAATGAGGCGAGACGGAACATGAGCAACTCCTGGATCAGTCGTTGGGGGTAATGGCCTGTATGACGAGGTCGGGGGTAAGAATCTGGGGCAATACGACCGGGGTGCCGCCCTGACGAGAAACCAGATACAAGGGCACGCCAGAACGGCCATAGCGTTCCAGCACCGCGGTGATGGCCGGATCCGCATTGGTCCAGTCTCCGACCAGCATGACGACCTCATGTTCCGCGAAGGCCGCCTGGGTCTTCGCCACCTTGATGGCAACCCGCTCGTTGACCTTGCAGGTGATGCACCAATCGGCGGTGAAGTCGACGAAGACGGTGCGGCCTTCGGCGCGCAAGGCCTCGAAGCGGGCATCCGAGTAGGCCTCGATGCCCGGCTGTTGCGCCGCCGCGGCCCGGTCGAGATTGGGGGTCAGCGCCGGCATGGCCAACAGCGCCAGGGCCGCCACCACTGCGACGACCGCCAGCGTACGGCGGACGGCGCCGGTGGGGCGCCACAGCCAGACCGCCAGCGCGATCAGGGTGATTCCGATCAGCAGCACCGCCATGCCACTGGGTCCGGTCTGGCGACCCGCCACCCACAGCAGCCACACGGCGGTGAGGAACATCGGAAACGCCATCAGCTGCTTGAAGCTGTCCATCCAGGCGCCGGGCCGTGGCAGCAGGCGTGCAGCGCCCGGGACCCAGCCCAGCAGCAGGAAAGGACTCGCCAGCCCCAGCCCCAGGGCGACGAACACGGCAAGCCCGGTGAGCGGAGGCTGGACCAGGGCGAAGCCCAGGGCGGTGCCCATGAACGGTGCCGTACACGGGCTGGCCACCACGACCGCCAGAACCCCGGTGAAGAACGAACCCGACAGGCCGGAAGACTGGGTGAGGGATTGGCCCACCCCCATCCAACCGCCCCCCAGATGCAGAGCCCCGATCATCGACAGGCCCAGCGCGAACAGCAGGTAAGTCAACAAACCGACGAACAGGGGCGACTGCAGCTGGAACCCCCAGCCGATCGCCTCGCCCCCCGCCCGCAGACTGAGCAGGACGGCGGCCACTGCCACACAGCTGGCGACCACGCCAGCGGTATAGACCAGCGCATGCGCGCGACGGTGGCCGGCGCCCTGATCGCCCCCGCGGAGGATCGCCATCGCTTTCAGCGATAACACCGGGAAGACGCAGGGCATCAGGTTGAGGATCAGTCCGCCGAGGAAGGCGAACAGCAGCACCGGCGCCAGACCCAGGGTGTCGGCAGCATCTGCGGGGGGCGTCACCGCATCGTCCAGCACCGGCGCCACCGCTCCGGGCTGGGCGGACAAGGCGAAGGCCTGCGGCGGGCCGGAACCCTCCACCACCAGGACGCCCTCGACCGGTGCAATGGCTTCGACGAAGTAGCTGCTCAGGGCCTGGCTCATGCGCTGGCCCTCGGCATCCCGGGCCCAACGCTGCGGCGCGGCATGGTTGACCAGGTCGTTGGCCAGCGGAAAAAACGCCAGCCGGGCGTCGGCCGGCATCGCCTCTGGCAACTGCAGGTGCAGCGCGCCGTCCTCGACGGCGTACTGCGGGGCGGCGCCGGGCCAGGGTTTGGGCAGTTGTGCACGTGCCGAGGCGAAGGCTGACTGATGACGCCCGTCGGGTGCGGCCGCCGGGTCTACCGCCAGGGTCAGGGCCAGTCGGGCTTCGCCGGGAATACAGACATCCGCGCAGACCAGCCATTTGACGTGTGCTGCCAGCCGTTGCGGCCCCGAGATGCCGGACGGAACCGTCAACGGCACCAGATGCAGGGTCGGATCGCTGTAACCGTAGTTGGTGAGGTCCCCGAGCGACTCGGCGTGGGGATAGGGCCATGCAATCGGACCCGCCGAAAATCCGTCTGGCAGGGTCCATTGGATCCGGGTGGCGAGCCCGGAGTCGCCAGGATTCTGCCAGTACACGTGCCAGCCGCGCTCCGGGCTCAGCCGCACCGCCAGCCATTGGCGGTCACCGGGCCGCAGCGCCGTGTCCTCGGCCAACAGTTCAGCCCGCACATGCGGGGCCTCCACCATCGCCTCATTGGCGATGGCAAACGTTGAAAACAGGCTGGAGCAGCCCAGCAGCACAAGGGCGGAAAGACGCTGGATCATGGTAATCGTTCGGAGACCGACTCTGGGACGCCGCAAGTGTCGCCGAGTTCCCCGGCCACTGTCCCGCAGCTGTCTGAATGTTCATGGAACCGACATCGGGGGCCGGCGCCTCGGTCTCCGTGCTCGCCTATCATGGCGAGCCAAGCATTCCAACAAGATGAGGCAACGATGATGCCGTCATGGCTGGCAGTGGGCAGTGTGCTGGGCGGGCTCGGCGTGGCGTTGGGGGCCTTCGGTGCCCATGCCCTGCGGGCACGGGTGCCAGCCGAGCGGCTGGCGGTCTGGCAGACCGCCACCGAATACCACCTGGTGCACGCGCTGGCACTGGTCGCCGTGGGACTGCTGCTGCGCGGGGCGCCGTCGGCCGCAGGTGCCCAGGCTGCCGGCGTCAGCTTCAGCGCCGGCATCGTGGTCTTCTCCGGCAGTCTGTACCTGCTGGTCCTGACGGGGCAGCGCTGGCTGGGCGCCATCACCCCGCTGGGGGGGCTGCTGCTGATCCTGGGCTGGGCGCTGCTGGCCTGGTCAGCGTGGCGTCTGGGCTGAACCCGGCGCCGCCAGCGCGGCTTCAATGGCCTCGACAAGATCATCGGATTCCGGCTTGGTCAGGCTGGTCCAGGCCTCGATGGCACGGCCGTCGCGGCCCACCAGATACTTGTGGAAGTTCCATTTCGGCTTGGAGCCGGTCTCCGCGATCAGCGCCTGGTAGAGCGGGATCGCATCGTCGCCCTTGACCTGACTCTTGGTGAACATCGGGAAACTGACGCCATAGTTCACCTTGCAGAACTCAGCCGTCTTCTCGGCATCGGCGAATTCCTGGTCGCCAAACTGATCGCTGGGCACACCCATGACCACCAGGCCCTGATCGCGGTAGCGCTTGTAGAGCGCTTCCAGGCCCTCGAACTGGGGCGCGAATCCGCACTGGCTGGCGGTATTGACCACCAGCAGCACCTTGCCCTGATATTGGCACAGCGATTCCTCGGCGCCCGTGAGGCGGCGCAGATTGCTGTCGAGCACGGTGCCGGGGCAGTTGGCGTGGGCCAGCGGCGTCAACAGGCCGAGCGCGAGGGTGAGCAGCACGAAACGTTTCATGACGGGGCTCCTGCAGAAAATCGAAGCACAGTGTGCAGGGTGCCCGGCAGAAATGCCCGATGTCGACGAAAATAGCGCCATGCAGCTTGGTGCGTACCTGATCGATCCCCCGGTGATCCTCGCCCCCATGGCGGGGGTGACCGACCGCCCATTCCGCATCCTGTGTCGCCAACAGGGCGCCGGCTTGTGCGTCTCCGAGATGACCACGGCCGATGCCAGTCTGTGGCAGACCGAAAAGTCCCGCTTGCGCCGTGATCACGCGGGTGAGCCGGGGCCGATTGCGGTGCAGATCGCAGGCTATGACCCGCAGATGATGGCCGCCGCAGCCCGCTTCAATGTCGCGCATGGCGCGCAGATCATCGATATCAACCTGGGATGCCCGGCCAAGAAGGTCTGTCGGGTCGATGCTGGATCCGCCCTGATGCGTGACGAGGCATTGGTGCAGCGCATCTGCGAGGCGGTGGTGGCGGCGGTGCCGGTCCCGGTGACGCTGAAGATGCGTACCGGCTATGACGCCCGCCACCGCAATGCGGTGAGTATTGCCCGACGCGCCGAGCAGGCCGGGGTCGCCGCGATCACCGTGCACGGGCGCACCCGCGAGGATCAGTACCGTGGCGTAGCGGAGTACGAGACGCTGGCGGCGGTGAAGCAGGCCGTCACCGTGCCGGTCATTGCCAATGGCGACATCGACAGTCCGCAGAAGGCGCGCCAGGTGTTGCAGTGGACCGGAGCTGACGCGGTGATGGTGGCCCGGGCAGCACAGGGGCGTCCCTGGATCTTCCGTGAGATCGCCGAGTTCCTCGCCACCGGCACCGTACCGCCGCCGCCGAATGCCGCCGAGATCGGCGACCTGCTGCTGGCCCATCTTGATGCCCTGTACGCCTTTTATGGCCCCGGTCGCGGTGTCCGGGTGGCGCGCAAGCACATCCAGTGGTATTGCCAGGCAAGCCCTGGGCGCGAGGCATTCTGGGCCGAGGTCTGTACCTTGACCGAGGCCGAAGTCCAGCGACGGGCGGTGGCCGATTTCTTTGACCGTGCGGCGCTGGCCTGGGCCGCCTGATTCCCGCTTTCAGGAGCTCTCATGCGCATCCTCCACACCATGCTTCGCGTCGGCGACCTCGACCGTTCCATCGCGTTCTATCGCGATGTGCTCGGGATGGAACTGCGGACCCGACAGGACTTCCCGGGCGGCCGTTTCACCCTGGCCTTCATGGGCCTGCCCGGCGATGCCACCGAGCTGGAACTGACCCACAACTGGGATCGCCAGGCCTACACCCTGGGTGATGCCTACGGTCACATTGCCGTATCGGTGGACGATGCCGCGGCCGCCTGCGAGCGCGTGCGGCAGCGCGGCGGCAAGGTGGTGCGGGAGGCCGGCCCGATGCAGCATGGCACCACCGTGATCGCCTTCGTCGAGGATCCGGACGGCTACCGGATCGAGTTTATTCAGGGTGATCGCGCGTGAAGCCCTCACCGCTGGTGGTGTTCTACGACGGCGGCTGCCCCCTGTGTCGGCGCGAGATCGCCCACTACCGCCGCTGTCGCGGTGCCGAGCGGGTGGACTGGGTGGACATTGTCGCCGAGCCCGCCCGCCTGCAGCCTTTCGGGCTTGCGCCGGACGCGGCCATGCGGCGGTTCCACGTCTGGGCGCAGGGCCAATGGCAGATCGGTGTGCCCGGCTTCGTGGCGCTGTGGGCCTGCCTGCCCGGCTACCGCTGGCTGGCGCGCGTGGTCACGCTGCTGCGCCTGGAAACACCCTTGCAGGCGCTCTATGAACGCTTCGCCGCACGCCGCTTTCGGCGCCGCTGCGGCAACCACTGCACGCCCGCTTCAGGGCGCTAAGGGCCGCGCTGCCGGGCCGAACGGGTCGTCCATGCGTTGCGGCTGGTCCGGGTCGTCGGTGGTGCCCAGTCGCAAGGTGCCCAAGGGCAGCGCCAACTGCGCCTCGTTGATGATGGCCCGCTGCGGGGTGCTCGGGAAGTCCGCCCGCAGCGCCAGCCGCGCGGTCACCGGCGCATTGATTTCCTGATTCACCGGCAGGCGGGTGCGGATGACCGTGTCGACTGGCGCCCGCACGGTCTGGTCGATCTCCATCGCCACCACACCCTGATGCCGGATCCGTACCTGATCCTGTACCGGCACACGCAGCGACACCGGCAGATTCATCTTCATCGGCAGTTTGGCCACCACCGGCAGTTGCCGATAGCGTTTCACGTCCTGAAAATTGAAGTCGGCCTGCGCCTCGATGGTGGCGATGGTGTCGACCGGGATGGTGCCGTCATAGGTGATGGTGAAGTCCACCGGGGCAAGCGCATCGATTTCGACGTTCGCCGTGTAGCGTCCCTGCAGCGGCAGGTTGAGGGTCTGGCGCAGCGGCACTTCGGCGGCGATCTCGCCCTGAAGGAGGATGTCGATGTCGTCGGTGACTTCGGCAAAGCCTTCGGCCTGCGGCGGCAGAGTGACGGCCCCGGGAATGTTCTCGATGCGCAAGCCCAACACCAGCCGCTCGATCAGCCAAAGCCCAAGGAATGCGCCAATGACGATGACCCCCGCGCCGCCTGCCAGCAGCCACGGCCAGCGGCGGGCACTTCCATGGGGTGCGGGTTCCGGCGCCGGTGGCGGCGCACTGTCCATGCGGATCGGGGGGAACGGGGGGGCACCCGGACGTCCGCGCCGGCTCATGGCTGTTCCGCCTCCGCGGCTGCGGTGGGTGTGGCCTCGGCCGCCTCGTCGTCCTTGAGGCCCAGGCGCAGCGTGCGCAGTGGCAGCACCAGGTCGGCATAGTTGATGACGATGTCGAGCGGCTCCTCCGGCAACGTGACCTTGGCCTCCAGCGGCGTCAGCACCGGCACGTTGAAGGTGCCGCTGATGGGCACATCGGCCTTGATGTCGGTCTTCAGCGGCACCACCAGGTCGTCCCGCAACTTGGCGCGCACCGGCGACCGAAGTTTGATCCTGACCTTCTGGTCCACCGGAATCAGCAGATCGATCGGCACGGTCGCTTTCACCGGCACCTTGCCGCGGATCGGCAGCTTGTGCCAGTCACCCAGGAAATTGGCATCGATCACGGCATCGATGTCGAGCACCTGATCAATGGTGATCTGGTCGCGCACCCGCACATCGAGCTTGAGCGGGATGTCGTCGTCCAGCTCCACCATCAGGTTGAGGGTGTCGCGCACCGGAATCGTGACCTGCTGATCCACCGGCACCGTGGTGCTGACGGTCTCATCCAGCCGGATCTGCAGGTTCTTGAGGATCTCGGCGGTGATCGGCAGATCGTCGGGCAGGGTGACCTTGGCGGGCTGCTCGGTGAGCAACAGCCGCGCATCCACATGACGGAAAATCCACAGCGCGACCAGGGCGCCCCCGAGTATGGCGCCGATCAGCAACACGCCCAGCAGGGTCCAGGTGGCAACACCGCGCTGCCGCGCGGCCAGAGCATCAGAAGTCATAGGACACCGCCAGGGCAAAGAGGTCGCGGTCACGAAGGGTGTTCTGCCGTCCGGCGCCGCCAAAGCGGGCGTACTGCAGGTTGAAGCTGAAGTCGCGGTACTTGGCTTCGAGGTTGTTGAGCATGATGGTGCGGCCTTCCAGATGATTCTCGGCCAGACCCGGGGCCACGCCCTCAATGTCGTGGACCATCACGATCAGTGGTCGCAGCGACAGCCCCGGCAGCAGCACGTTGTTATAGAGCAGCAACAGCCCGGCGCGGTAGCCCCAGGAAAACTCGGTGACGTACTGGCCGGTTTCCTGAATCGGGTTGATCAGCAGGCCGTTGCCGGTCTCGGCAATACCGGGCGAGGCGTGGGTGTTGGTGCCGGGCGCCTCGAACTGCACCACCGAGGTGGACGGCAGATCCGGCAGCAGAATGCCGTCGACCTCGAACAGCAGCCCGAACTGGTCGGCATTGAGGACCTGTCCGCCCGACCAGATGCGCAGGAAGCTGGCCGAACCCTGCCACAGCGCCATGCGTTCATAGCCTTGCAGATAACTATTGGGGACGATCTCGCCGGGTGTGCCCCCGCGGTAGGCGGTGAGGAAGTCGGGGATGGCCACCCGCGAGGACGCCAGGGTGGCCGGTCCAACGTCGCCCGGCGACAGCGGGCCGCCAGGCAGGGTCAGTTCCGGCAGCAAGGTCAGCAGGCTGCCGGCCACATCCACTACCGGGTTATCCGGAATGATGGTCAGCGTGTTGCGCGGGAAGGCCGGCTGGAAGGCCGCGAACAGCAGGTCTTCGAGGTCGACCTGCACCGGGAAGTTGGGGCGATACGACAGCTCCATCTGCCAGGCCGCACCGAAGCTGTCGCCAATCAGGCTGAAGCCGAACATGCGGATGTCCTCGGCGTAGTCGAGGAAGTAGCGCGCGCTGTCCAGCGGCAGGGCTTCGAAGTCGACGCCGGGGGTGTCCAGTCCGGGCACGCCGCAATCGTCGAGAAACTGCAGCAGGTTGGTGGTGTCGCGGTTGTTGGCATTGCCTTCGCGCCGGGTGCAACTGGCATCGGCGGCAAACGCGCTCACCGAGGGCAGGCGGCTGTGATAGCGGGCGGCAAACAGGCCCAGCTCGATGCCGCTGTCATCAAAGTAGTGGTAGACCGCCAGACCGTACTGGCCGGTGTCGGAGGGTTCGCGATTCGGTGCGCGCGCGGCCGAAAAGCTGGTCGCCGACACCAGGCCGAGCAGCGAGTTGGCGGGCGTGCCCTGCTGCATGGGGTCTTCGGGCGTCTTGCTGAAGGGCAGTACCACCGTCTCGTTGGGTTCCACCTCGTTGCCGGCATCGAAGAAGGACAGGAACGAGCCCTTTGCGGGAAAGCCGAAGGGCTGCCACTCGAGCTGATAGAAGGCTTCGAACGTGGTGCTGCCGATGAGGTCGCCGGCGAGCACCAGCATGTTTTGCGGCAGGTAGAGCTCGAACAGCTCGGCCCCGGGCCGTACCAGATTGTTGAGGTCGGCCGGGTTGACCACATTGATGCTGGTGGCAATGCCGAAGGCCGACACCCCCCAGTTCAGCAACTGGCGTCCGAGCTTGACGTCGAGCAACCGTTTGCCGGGGAGTTCGAAGGTGGTCTGCAGGTAGAGGTTGCGGAGTTCGAAGGCTTCCCCCACATCGCGCTCCGCCTGCCGTGATCGCGGCACCCGAACGAATTCGCCGGGCCCGGGGCCGGGCTGCACGATCCGGTTGGGGTGGGTTTCGCGGAAGCCGTCATTCACCGGGTCGAAGAAGTACAGCGCGGAGGCCTCCAGGCTGTAGTCGCCCCAGTCCACCGACAGCCGCGGCGACCACTTGGCGGTGGCCGCCACCACGTCGCCCTGTTCGTAGTTGAGGTTGCCGTCGTCGATGATCGACGACAGCGCGCCCGGCGCCGCCAGGAAGCGCTCGTTGGGTTCGGTGTCACCGGCGCTCAGGCCGATGCAGTTGTCGGCGGCACATAGATCACGGTTGCCCGGCAGGCTGGCCTTGCCGATCAGGTTGGGGTCCTGGTCCTCCAGTCGCCAGGCGGCGCCGATCGATACGGTATTGAGCAGGTTCACTTGCGGGCCGTCCTTGCCGGCAGGGGCCCATTTCACCGCCGATGCCAGCGGTGTGCTCAGCAGCAGCGAGGCACCGATCAGCCAGGTGACCCGCATCATTCCGGCCTCCGACGCGGCTTCCAGAACTGAATGCGCGGCAGGTCGGCGGCAATGTCGCCGGCCTGGCCCTCGATCCGGTTGGCAATGGCGATGATGTCCTCGATCGCCGCCGCCAGCCGGAAGATCGCCAGACAGAGCTCCAGCAGGATGCGAACCAGCAGGCTGAGCCCGACAAACTGGGCCGGTCCCTGCAACAACAACCAAAGTAGACCCGTGGCCGGACCCTCGGCGAAGGCGCTCAGCGTCGCGTAGAGCGCACTGACCGCGGCCAGTCCCACGCCGAGCACGAAGAGCATGGGCACCACCCGGGTGGTGGCGTAGCGTTCAAAGCTGGGATCGAAGACGGCACGCAGGGCCTCGACGGCCGCGGCCAGGCCCCAGCGTTCGGTCGGTATCGGGCGATCGGTCGCCATGCTGCGTTCTCCCCATCAGGCGTCTCACCCGGCAGGCCGGGGGCGCGTTTGTTGTCATGCTTCAGTGAAACAGTACATGATGTTGTGAGAAACGCATACTGAATAATGCCTGCGCACCAGCGTAAGGAGAGGGGAGGATGGCAAGAGGAAAGAGCGCGACGCCTGGCGGGCTGTCGCGAATGCTGTCGGCGCTGCCGGCGCCGGCACAGCGGCTGGGTCAGCGCGCCGGCGGCATCGCTGAGCGCCTGGCCGATGCGGCGCGCCAACTGCCGGGTGCCGATGTTGCCGAAGCACAGATGCGGCGGGTCGAGCAGCGTCTGCTGCGCGAACTGAAGCAGCGCATGGAGGCCGCCGGTGCCGACGCCGACGGGGATCGCGGTGCCCCCACAGCGGGCGCGGCCTCGGAGGCCGGCAGCGTCAGTCGCACGTTCGTGATCCCGTTGTTGCAATCACCGCGTCGGGTGTTGGAGGAATTGCTGGAACGGTCGCAGTCACAGACCCGTGAGCAGGCGCTGGATGATTTCTATTCGGTCTTGCTCAGTGAGTTGGTGCCCGACGAGGCGCGCATCCTGGCCCTGTTGTCCGATGGCGAGCCACAGGCCATTCTGCATGTCGGCATCGGCGCGCCGATCGGTCCGGTACGACGGCTGGTGGCGGAAAACTTTGCTGGCTTCGGCCGCGCGGCGCAGGTCAAGCTGCTGGAACATCTACCGCTCTATATCGAGCACCTGAAGGCGCTGCGTCTGGTCGAGGAGCATGCTGAGGTCGCGGCGCTCGATGTGAAGTATCAGATCCTGGAAGGGCTGCGCGATCTGCGTGACGCAGTGGAGCAGGCCCGCCGCGGCACACGTCAGTCGGTGCGGATCCTGCGGCGCACACTGCGGATTTCACCGTTGGGCGATCAGCTGTGGCAGGCCTGTGTGGGCCCGGGGGCAACGCCCACGGCGGGTTTCCGCCTGGCAGATGATCGGACTTCATAAATAGCGACAAGGGGAGAGCATCACCATGTTTGAAGCCGCCTGGGCTGACTTCACGCTCAATATGTGGTTGTACCTGTCGATGCCGATCACCAGTGGGGTGGTCGGCTACGTCACCAACGTCATCGCGCTGAAGATGATGTTCCATCCCATCGAGTTCGTTGGCATCAAGCCGCCCTACCTCGGGTGGCAGGGGATCGTGCCGCGCAAGGCCGGCAAGATGGCGAGCATCGCCTGCGACACCATCGTGCCGCGACTGGTGAGCGAGCGGGAGATCTTCGACCGCCTCGATGTCAACCGGGTCGCGGAGGAGATCGAAGGTCCGATCGTGCAGCTGGTGGACCAGATTCTCGAGGAACTGATGATCGAGTATGAGCCGACCATCTGGGAGACCCTGCCGGTTGCCGCGCGGACCTTGATCGCCAAGCGGGTCAAGGACGATGCACCTGAAGTGGTGGCTGCGGTCATGGGTGAGCTCAAGGACAACGTCGAGAACATTTTCGATCTCAAGGACATGGTGGTCTCCACCCTGGTCCGCGACAAGGCCCTGATCAATCGCATCTTCCTCGAAACCGGCAAGAGCGAGTTCCGCTTCATCGCCAACTCAGGCTTCTATTTCGGCTTTCTGTTCGGCATCTTGCAGATGATCGGCTGGACCTTCTACAAGGCCGACTGGCAGCTGCCGCTGTTCGGCCTGATCGTCGGCTATGCCACCAACGTGATCGCCTTGCACATGATCTTCCGCCCGCAAACGCCGGTGCGCTTCGGGGCTGTGGTGGTCCACGGCCTGTTCTTCAAGCGCCAGAAAGAAGTGTCTCGCGACTATGCGCGGCTGATCGCGGATGAGATCGTGACACCGTCCAACATCATCGAGTCGGTGCTCAAGGGCCCCTACGCCGACCGCGTATTCAACATGATTGCCAAGCATGTCAAAAAGGTGATCGACGACCAGTCCGGTCTGGCGCGGCCCTTCGTCGCCTGGACCGTGGGCACCCGTCGCTACATCGACATGAAGTCGGCAGCCGCCACCCGCATCGTCCAGCACCTGCCCGCCGCCACCCGCAGCGTTGACCGCTATGCCAAGGAGGCGATGGACATCGCCCAGACCCTGGCCAGCCGTCTCGAAGTTCTGCCACCGCCGGAGTTCGAAGGCATGCTGCGCCCGGCGTTCAAGGAGGACGAGTGGATCCTGATCCTCGTTGGGGCCGTCCTGGGGCTGCTGGTGGGTGTCGGTCAGTTGATTCTGTTCAGCCTTCTCGCCAAGTCGCCGGAGGCCGGTGGGGCGGTGCTGTCCTGGTTGCAGACCCTGGGCGTATGAACCTGACCGCGATCGTTCTCCTGGTGATCAGTGCGCTGGTGGGGGCGCTGATCGGGGTCTGGCAGGCACGCCGCCGCGCGCGGGCGCTGGTGGCGCAGCGGATCGCCGAGGCGGTCGAGGCCCGGCTGCTGGAGCGCTACGGTCGCCGCCCGGCGGACGGACCACCGTCGGCGCCGCCGGAGGACTGATGGCGGCCGCCAGCGGCTGGCTGCGGTGGGGCGTGCTGGGGTTGTGGGCGCTGTCAACCGGGTTAATGGCCGCCACCATCCCCGAGCAGATGGCCTGCATCGAAGAGAACCTGCCGGCCCAGTGGATGGCCCGCATGACCGTGCGAGCGACCGAGCCGGACGGTACACGGACTGAGCAGGTCCTGATCTACGCAGATCGGCGTGACCCCAGCCGCGAACGGGTCGACACCGCCCTGCAGCTGATGTCACCCACCAACTTGCGGGGTGTCGCGCACCTGTATGTGCAGCGCGGGGACACGCGGCGACAGTTCAGTTTTCTGCCGGCCATCGGCAGGGTTCGTGAGGTGAAGGGCGGCAGCGCTTCACTGTCGGTGGTGGAAGGGGTCCCCGGTCTTGCCGAGTTGGAATCCTTGTGGCGCTGGCCGCGCGACGCCGCCATCTCGATGGGGCCGGTGGCCACCGAGGGCGGTCACGCAGTACAGACGATCCGCGCCAACCGCCGGGTGGGGGCGGGCGACGCGGCAGCGTTCGAACGCTTTGAAGGGCATCTCGATCTGCGGACCTGCGTGATCGTGGCGGGCCAACTGACGGACCCCCAGGGTGTGCCGCGACTGGGCATGACCGTAGATCGCCGCAGTCTGCAGGCCTACGGGCCGCACTGGCTGCCGCGGCGAATTGACATTGCGCCCACCGCCAGTGGCGGCACTGCCGTGATCACCCTCGATGCCGTCCGGATCGCCCCGGATTTTCCCCGTGGCAGCTTTGATCCGGAACGCTTTCATCAGGTCGGGCTGGGGGCTTTGCTGCGGCCGAACTGAGCGCTCCGCGCTTGCTTGGAGCGTTGATAAATTCCGTGTACAGTCAATTTCGCAGTCGTGTTGCCCCGTTTGGTGTTGGAGGCGGCGCACGGCATGGGGTTGCGGCTTGCGACCGCATCATTTCTGGTGTTTTTCAAGTAGGGAAGGGACAGTCACATGACGACCGAGGTTGCCACCGGTACGGTGAAGTGGTTCAACGATGCCAAGGGGTTTGGGTTCATCACGCCGGAAGCCGGCGGCGAGGACCTGTTCGCGCATTTCCGCGAAATTCAGGGCACGGGCTTCAAGACCCTCAAAGAAGGTCAGCGCGTGCAGTTTGAAATCCGCAAGGGGCCCAAGGGTCTGCAGGCCGCCGCCATCCGTCCGCTCTGACCGGAGCCGGAATTGAAGGCCGCAGCCCGCAAGGCTGCGGCCTTTTTTGTGGGTGCGATCAGCGGCGCTTGCCCGGCAGTGTGCCCATCAACTTGCAGATGATCCCCAACATGATCTCGTCGGCGCCACCGCCGATCGAGATCAGGCGGCTGTCGCGATAGGCGCGGGTGATGGTGCTATCCCACATGAAGCCCTGTCCGCCCCAGTACTGCAGCACACCGTCCGTGACTTCACGCGAGACACGGCCGGCCTTGAGCTTGGCCATGGAGCACAGCATGGCGGCATCTTTCCCGGCCACATAGTCTTCGGTGGCCTGGTAGACCAGCGCCTTGAGACATTCGACCTCGGTACGCAGCTCGGCCAGTCGAAAGTGCACCACCTGGTTGTCGAGCAGCGACTGACCGAAGGCCTTGCGCTGGCGGGTGTAGTCGATGGTCTCGTCGATCAGGTTGAACAGGCCGTCAATGGTGGACGCAGCGCCGTACAGGCGCTCCTCCTGAAACTGCATCATCTGATACATGAAGCCGGCGCCTTCCTGGCCGATGAGGTTGCGTTGCGGCACTCGCACCTCGTCGAAGAAGATCATCGCGGTGTCGGATGCCCGCATGCCGAGCTTGTCGAGCTTGGTCTTGCGGTCCACCCCCTTGGCATCGAGCGGCACCACGATGAGGCTCTTGTTCTGATGCGCCTTGCCCTCTCCGGTGTTGACCAGGGTGCAGGCCCAGTCCGCTTGCGTGCCATTGGTGATCCACATCTTCGATCCGTTGATGACGTAGTCACCGCCGTCCTTGCGGGCGGTGGTCTTGATGCTCGCGACATCGGATCCGGCACCGGCTTCGGACACTGCAATGGAGCAGCACATGTCGCCCGCGATCACTGGCGACAGATACTCCGAGCGCAGGCTGTCGGAACCGAAACGCGCCAGGGCGGGTGTGGCCATGTCGGTGATCACACCCAAAGCCATCGGCAGTGAACCGTTGGTGCAGTTGCCCAGCGCCTGCGCGAACATCACCTCATAGGAGTAGTCCAGGCCCTGACCGCCATAGGCTTCCGGCTTGTTGATGCCGAGCAGTCCGAGCTGCCCCATCTTCTTGAGCACTTCGCGCGACGGCCAGATACCCGCAGCCTCCCATTCCGGAATGTGGGGGTTGAGCTCGTCCTGAACAAACTTGCGAACGGTGTCGTAGAGCGCGGTATGCTCAGCGGTAAGAATCATTACCAATAGCTCCAAATCAAAGAATATTCCTGGCCCCCTTATAGGGCTCGATATAAGGCGCCGTCAATGATGTGGTGTGACGTTGTACTTGTAACTGTTATTACCGGTTATCGGCTTCCTGTGACAGAGGTGGCCAGTCAACGGTCAGTGCGAACAACTTGGGCCAGCACTTCCCGGTGACCAGCAGCTGTCGCCGCTGAGGGTCCCAGGCGATCCCGTTGAGGACATGCTCACGCGGTCGAAAACCGGGCGGCGGCGTGAACTGCTGGCGCAGCTCGGCGAGATCAAGCCAGCCGGCGACCGCGCCGGTTTGAGGGTGGATGATGGCGATGCGGTCGGTCTGCCAGACGTTGGCAAAGATCCATCCTTCGATGAACTCGAGTTCGTTGAGTCGATCGATTTCGCGATCGCCATCGTGGACGCGAATGCGGTCGATCACGCGCGCGTCTCGCGGATCAAGACGCGTCAGAAATGCGCTGCCGTCACTCAGAAAAAGTTGCGCGCGATCGCTGGTCAGACCCCACCCTTCACCCGCGATCGCGAACTGTTTTTTCAGTCGCCCGCCAAGGTCGTAGACGAAGCCTTTACGACTACGCCAGGTCACCTGCCAAAGTGCGTTCCCGACCACTGCGATACCCTCGCCGAAATACCGATCGGGAAGATCGACGGAGGGCTTGACGGTACGGCCGGTAACATCTCGGAAATGTAGCTGTGACGTGCCGTATCCCCCGGTCGACTCAATCAAAACACCATCGTGCACGAGCAGCCCCTGGGTGAAATCACGCGTGCTGTGAGGGTGTGTCTCGATCACCGAGAAGGGTACCGTTGGCGCCTCTGCGCCGACAGCAAAACCGGGTGTCAGAAGCAGCAATAAGAGGGGTGCGAGGAAGCGCATCGTGATCATGTCAGTAAGGTCCTGTTGCTTTTTTTCAGGCGCATCAGTAGAACGTCAAGTCCATGGAACTTTAGATGCCGTTTCCATCGCATGCGCGGGCGTTCCGCGAACGACGTACACGGAGGTGAGTGACATGGCGAGTACCCCTGATTTGAACGATCAGAACCCGGCCGCGGTAGCGGCAGAAGCACCTGCAGCGGCCACCAAGAAAAAGGCCGCTCCCAAGAAGAAGGCTGTCAAGAAACCGGCCGCTAAAAAGGCTGCCGTGAAGAAACCTGCGGCAAAGAAGGCTGCCGCCAAGAAAAAGCCGGCCGCCAAGAAGGCAGCAGCGAAAAAGCCTGCAGCAAAGAAGGCGGCGGCGAAGAAGCCTGCAGCCAAGAAGGCCGCAGTCAAGAAGCCGGCCGCCAAGAAGGCCGCTGCTAAGAAGCCGACTGCGAAAAAAGCGGCTGCCAAGAAGCCAGTGAAGAAGGCGGCCGCCAAGAAGCCCGTCGCCAAGAAAGCCGCCGCCAAGAAGCCGGCCGCCAAGAAGGCAGTTGCCAAGAAGCCGGTGAAGAAAGCCGCCGCCAAGGCGAAGGCCGTCACCAAGAAGCCGGTGAAGAAGGTTGCCGCCAAGGCGAAGGCCGTTGCCAAGAAGCCAGCCAAGAAGGTGGCCGCCAAGGCAAGCAAGGCCGTGAAGGCTGTGGTCAAGAAGGCCAAAAGCGCCGCCAAGGCGAAAAAGACCAAGTAAGGTCTCACCGTCCCCCGGCCGGGCGTCTGCCCAGCCGGGGGTGCGGTGCGCGCATGCCGCCACTACACTGGCGTCCGTCCTCCGCTACCGCACGAGCGTTTCATGATTCGCAGCATGACCGGCTTTGCCCGGGTCGAACAGACGTCTCCCCATGGGCGCATCAGTTGGGAGATGCGGTCGGTTAATCACCGTTACCTTGATCTCAGTTTCAAGCTGCCCGAGGAATTCCGCGTTCTCGAGAGCGAGTTGCGCGCCGCGGCGGCCGAGCGGGTCTCGCGTGGCAAGGTGGAGATCGCCTTGCGATACCAGCGGGAGGTGGCACCGGGTACCCGCATCGAGCTGGACCCCGAGCGTCTCGCCCAGTTGCGCGAAGCCATGGATGCGGTCGGCGCCAGCCTGGGGCCCATGGCGGTCGCCGATCCGCTGCGCGTGCTTGCCTACCCGGGCGTGGTGCGTGCCGAGCAAGCCGATTTTTCGCCCTTGCTGGCGACCGCACGGGAAAGCTTCGATGCGGTCCTGACCGATTTCACCGAGACCCGTGCCCGTGAAGGGGCTAAGTTGCTGGCGTTTCTGGTCGAGCGCTGTGATGGCTTGCTGGAGCAGGTCGACCGGGTGCGGCAACGCTATCCTGAGGTTCGTGATCAGTGGCTGGCGCGGGTGCGCGCACGCTGTGTCGAACTGGGCGTGGAAGTGGAGCCGGCGCGATTGGCACAGGAGTTGGCGCTTGCGGCCACCCGTCTCGATGTCGAGGAGGAGTTGTCGCGGCTGCAAGCGCACATTGTCGAGATTCGCAAGATCCTGGCGCGGCAGGAGGCGGTCGGGCGTCGACTGGATTTCCTCATGCAGGAGCTCAATCGTGAAGCCAACACCTTGTCCTCGAAGAGCCAGGATGCGGAGATGACGCGCTGCGCGGTCGACATGAAAGTGTTGATCGAGCAGATGCGCGAGCAAGTCCAGAACATCGAATAGCCGGCACAGCGAGCTTTTGCAGAGACGGCTTCGCATTCCCGCCAGGGCTTGTCCCGCCCGGTCGCCTCGTGTACTGTCGCGCTCATAAAAATGACAATTGTCAATTGAGGGCGTCGTCCTCAAACGCGCGATGAGGAGGGACACATGGCAAGAACCACCGTTGGGCGGTTGGCGGCGTTGCTCGTGCTGGCGGGCCTTGCGGCCTGTGCGGGCGACTATGATGGCGTCGGTGGCAGTGGTTTGGGCGGCGAAGGCGGCCAGTCGCGGAGCCTCGAAGCGCATTTCGATGAGCGCGTCGCACCCTCGCTGGACCTGTGCCGAACCTGCCACGTGCCCGGCCGCGTCGCCGACGTCGAGGACGGCGACGCGTTCATGCTCTCCCCCAACCGAGGCCAGGATTTCGACAATCTGGTCGCCAGTTGGGAACGACTGGGTCGCAACAATCCCACCTCGCGCATCCTGTTGATGGCGTCCGGACAGGAGACGCCGCACAGCGGCGGTGCGCCTTGGCCCGTGGGCAGCCCGGCCTACCGCAACATGGACATTCTGCTCAAGTGTCTGGCGGATCCAGACGGATGTGCCGGGTATCTCGCCGGCGGAATCGGCGACGGCCTGAATACCCTGCCGCTACTCGGGTCCAAGCGTGCGCGCCATGTCTGGCAGTCCTTCTGCGAAGGCGAGGCAGGCTCGGCGCCACAGCCCGACAGTACGCGGCTGCCGACGGATCCACGCACCCTGGTGCGGCCGGGTGTCAATGCTGACCGTGCGGTTTATTTCAATGCCTACTGGGAAAACTGCCACGTCAATTTGCCGGAGGATCAACGCCAGCCCACCACCTGTGGCGAGTTCCGTCAGCGTCGCGACCGCGGCCTGCACTTCATGATGGATGAGCTGTCGGCCGATGGTGGACTGACCGGGGCATTCACCGCCGAGGCGCACAACGCGACCTGGCAGAAATGGGGCTTCAGCGAACGCCCCGGCAACTTCGACGAGATGTTCACGCTGCGCTACGGGCTCAATCCGGCGCCATTCCGCAACCCCTATCCGCTGCCCGACGAAGACCCCAACCAGACCAACGGCGGGAGCGGTCAACTGCCGCTCGGCCTGCGACAGATACGCGATGAGCAGGGTCGGTGGACCGGGACCATCGGCCTGGGGGCGTGTTTTGCCTGCCACGGGGGCAGCATCGGCGATGCTTCGGACGGCGAGATGGCACTCGGCGTCGAAAATGTGGGGCTTGGCAACAACAACTTCGACACTCTGATGTTTGCGGCCGATGGCATGCCGACCGCGGGTACAGCGCTGGCGTCCGTGCTGCCGCCGGTGGATACGCTGACCCTCTTCAACATCGGCATCAAGCAGCGTGGTCAGAACAACGCGGTGGGCGCATTCGAGCTGCTCATCACCCTCCTGGACTTTGACACCCTGGCGGTCAACCCCGATCCGCTGAAGACCTTGGTGGGACCGACCGGCATCATCGACCAGTCGCATCCGCTGGCGCATACGCAGGATACGCCGCCGTGGTGGAACTTCGGGTCACGCCCGCGCAAGTTCTTCGATGCGGGGGTATCCAGCGACAGCACGCGGATCATCATGGCGGCCGGACCCGCCACTGCGTCGACGCTTTTCAGCTTCAGCGGCGAACCCTTCCGCGAGCGCATCAAGGCTTACGATCTGGATGTCGCCAACTATCTGCTGTCGCTGGAGTCGCCAGTATTCCCAGGCGAGATCGACAGCACATTGGCGGAGCAGGGTGCCGTGCTGTTCCACAGCAAGGATCTGTGGGCGCTTCCGGAGAACGCGGATCGGCCGAGACCGTTGGGCGGCAATGGCTCCTGTGCCGCCTGTCACGGCGCCTACTCGCCGCGCTACGTCAACGATCCGGCCTATCTGGAGACGCCGGCGCTGGAGGGCGTCGCGGGACACATTTCGCCGCTGGCGGTGATCGGCACCGACCGGGCCCGCTCCGACATGCTGACGCCAACCTTGCGGCAGCGCTGGGCCACGACCTACTGGGGCTATCCCGACCATGTCGACGGCTGGACGCCACCGGAGGCGAAGGACCCGATCACCGAACTGCTGGACGATCTGCTGCCGCGCGCCGGCGGCGCACTACAACCGCCGCTGGCGCGCGTGGTGGGGGTGTGCGAGTGGGAGCAGAGCGTGATCGGGTATCAGGCGCCGCCGCTGTACGGCACCTGGGCCACGGCACCGTATTTCCACAATGGCTCGGTCCCCACCATCGAGGCGGTCCTGGACTCATCCAAGCGGTTTCCGATCTGGCAGCGCCAGCTGCAGACCATGGGACCGGTCACCGGTTTCGATCAGAGCCTGTCGCGGGCCTATGATTTCGACGCCCTTGGCTGGAAGCACACCGCGCTGGATTGCAGCGACATTCCGGGTACCGCCCTGTACAACTGCAACCCCCTCAATACCGACGGTCCGTCCTTGACGCAGCTGGTCACCAACTTTCTCAACCAGACCGTGGCGCTCACCGGCATCCTGCCGTTGCCCGATCTCAACCCTGAGGGCTTCGACCGGCGCCTGGTGTTCGATACGCGTGTGTTGGGCAATGACAACGGCGGGCACGACTTCACCGATGCGCTGACCGACCAGGAGCGCAAGGCCATACTCGAATACCTCAAGACGCTCTGAGTCTTTACCCGGGAGTACCGATGCAGCGCAGGCCCTTGGACGCGGAAATGGCGATGTTTCAGGACGCCGCCCGCAAGTTTTTCCAGACTGAGATTCGCCCGCATAGCGAGCGCTGGCGGGAGGCCGGCATCGTCGACCGGGAGGCTTATCTCAAGGCCGGCGCCGCCGGCTATCTGTGCATGTGGGCGGATCCGGCCTATGGCGGGCTTGGCCTTACCGATTTCCGTTTCGAGCAGATTCTGATCGAGGAGAATGCGTTTCACGGAGATCCGGGCTACTTCATCACCCTGCACAGTCGTCTGGTCGCGCCCTACATCGGGCAGTTCGGCACTGAGGCGCAGAAGGCCCGGCTGCTGCCGGACTTGATCAGGGGCGAAAAAATTCTGGCGATCGCCATGACCGAACCCGATGCGGGTTCCGACCTGGCGGGGATGAAGTCTCGCGCCGTGCGCGATGGCGACGACTGGATTCTCAACGGCGCCAAGACCTATATCTCCAATGGCATCCTCGCCGATGTGGTCATCGTTGCGGCCCGTACCGATCCGGACAACCCGCATGGCGTCACTCTGTTCCTGGTCGAGCGTGGCATGCCGGGCTTCGAGCGCGGGCGCATGCTCAAGAAGATGGGGATGAAGTCGCAGGATACCGCCGAGCTGTTCTTTCGCGATGTCCGTATCCCCGCCGACAACGTGCTCGGACAGGTCAATCGTGGCTTCCACCATCTGATGAAGGGGCTGGCCGAGGAGCGCCTGATTGCCGCCTGCGGCAACGTTGCGGCGGCGCGGCACGCGCTGCGCGTCACCTGTGAATTCGTGCGCAATCGCAAGGTGTTTGGCAAGCCGCTGTCAGCGATGCAGAACACCCGCTTCAAGCTGGCGGCGCTGGATGCCGAGCTCGACATCGCAGAAGTCTATGTCGACCGCTGCGTGGAGCAGCTCAACGCAGGTCATCTGGATCCGGTCGATGCAGCGCGCGCCAAGCTGTTCAGCAGTGAACTGAACGGGCGGATGGTGGACGAAGGCGTGCAACTGCACGGCGGCGCGGGCTACATGGATGAATATCCGATCTGCCGTCTCTACCAGGACGAGCGGATTCACCGGATTCTCGCAGGCACCTCCGAGATCATGAAAGAGATCATTGCCCGCGGCCTGCTGGATGCGACGCGATGAGCGCCCCGGTGCTGCTGTCGGAGGTCATGTCACGGGTGGCGATACTGCGCCTGAACCGTCCGGCCGCATTGAATGCCTTGACGCCCGACTTGCTACGGGCGCTCACTGAGGCCATGGCGCGTGCCGAAGCGGATCCCGAGGTGGGCGCGATCCTGCTGGCGGCAGAGGGGCGCGCCTTCTGCGCCGGCGCCGATCTGGCCGACGCCGAAGCGCAACCGCCGCGCGATGCTACCGGCTTGCCCGATCTTGGGGCTGCCCTGGAGCAGGGGTACAACCCCCTGGTGCTGCGGATGCAGCAGCTGCGCAAACCGATCGTGGCGGCGGTGCAGGGCATTGCCGCCGGCGCGGGCGCAAGCCTCGCGTTGATGGCCGATCTCACGGTGGCCGCGCGCTCCGCCAGTTTCCTGCAAGCCTTTGTCAATATTGGCTTGATTCCTGATGCCGGTGGCACCTGGATCCTGCCGCGCCTGGCTGGCCGCCAGCGGGCCCTGGGCATGGCCCTGCTCGGCGACCGTCTGCCCGCCGAAACCGCCCGCGATTGGGGCCTGATCTGGTCGGTGGTCGATGACGACATGCTGCAGACCGAGGCCATGGCGCTGGCGGTACGGCTGGCACGCGGCCCCGGCGTGGCGCTGGGTCACATCAAGGCGGCCGTGACCGCCGCCGCGGATAACAGTCTCGATGCGCAGCTGGCGGATGAGGTGATCCGGCAGCGGGCCTGTGGTCACACGCAGGACTTCGCCGAAGGTGTATCGGCGTTCCTGCAGAAGCGCCCTGCGACTTTCCGAGGGCGCTAGCGTGAGATCATCGGTCGGCGCCCGACGGGCTGCGCGCAGCGCCCTGAACATAGGGTTCGAGGAAGCCCACCATGGCGGTGACCGCGGCGTCGCGGTAGGGCGCAGTGATACGGCCATGCTCGAACCAGGATCGGCGAAAAACGGCCGTGCCGATATCCGCAGCCAGGGTGGTCAGGTCTGGCGGCGCCGCCGGCAGGGCACGTGCCTGCGACCAGATGCCGCGAATGAAATCCCCCAGCCGCTTGTTGGTCTCCTCCTGCGCCCGCAAGCTGGTGTCGGAGGCGCCGCCGCCGAGCAGCAGCAGGCTGGCAACCGGGTGGGCGTTGTAGAACAGGCTGGCATGATCGGCCACCAGGCCGATCCCGGCGCGCCAGCCGACATGGTGCAGCGCATCCCGCTGCTCACCGAACATGGCTTCCAGTGCAGCCAGATGCCGTGCGGCCAGCTCACCGAGCAGGGCATGCGGCGTGGGGAAATAGGCGTAGACACTGCCGCGCGTGTAGCCGAGCCGTTGTGCCAGTACCGGGATCGAGAAGGCCTGCAGCCCTCCCGCTCGCAGGATCGCCTCAGCTTCGCCAAGAATCCGTTCGAAACGCGCGCGCGCGCGCTGCTGGGTGGGACGGCGCGTGACGGTGTCGAAGGAATCGGTGGAAGCCCGCATGGCCCGCAGAATACCGCGAAAGCCCATGCACGCCGCCGCCTGTTGCGAGTGTCCTGGTATCTGATCCTGGCCCTGATCGCGCCGACCCCGTTGATGGCGCTGGCACCGGGTGATCCGGCGCCGGTGATCGAGGCGCCGCTGGCCGACGGTGATCGTCTGTCACTGGCTCGCCTGCGCGGGCAGGTGGTCTACGTCGACTTCTGGGCGTCCTGGTGTACGCCGTGCCGACAGGCACTGCCGGCACTGGAAAAACTGTACCGGCAGTACCGGGATCAGGGATTCACGGTACTTGCAGTCAACGTCGATACCGAACGGGTGGCCGCCGACCGGATGCTGAAGCGCATTCCCGTGACCTATCCCGTGGTGTTCGACCCGGAGGGCATCTGGCCGGCCCGGTACGCGGTGAAGGGCATGCCGTCCGGTTATCTGCTGGACCGCGAGGGCACCGTGGTACTGGTCAAGTCCGGCTATCGCAACAAGGATTTCCCGCAACTGGAATCCAACATTCTCAAGGCGCTGGAGACGCAACCATGAAACGGTACTGGCGTGTCACCTGTGCAGCCATATGGCTGGTCACGATGAGCGGATGCAGCACGGTACAACCGTGGCAACGCGGCGATCTTGCCCGCGCCGAAATGGCTCTGGATCCCGATCCGCTGCTGGCCACCTATCGGCAGCATGTCGAGTTCAGCAAGGAGGCTGCCAGTGGCGGTGCCTCGCTGGGCGGCGGCGGCTGCGGCTGTAACTGAGATCCGCCATGGCATCACGAAAGCCCTCGCTTCAGGCACTGACCGCAGCCGCCCTGGCGCTCCCCGGGCTGGCATCTGCGCAGACCGACTATCAGGCCGATTATCTGTACTCACAGTACCGGGAGGGGGAGCTGCCGGCCGCTCGCGCCGCCAGCGGTGAGCGTAGTGATCGCTACGAAATCGATACCCACATGATCCGCGTGGCCGGTGAGCGTGACGAGCAGTCACTGACCGCCACAGTGCTCTACGAGACCATGAGTGGTGCCTCACCCTGGTGGGTGCAGCCGGGCACTGATGGGCGACCGGTTCAAGTGATGAGTGGCGCCAGCATCCGCGAGGAGCGGGTCGACCTCGATGCGACGGTGACCACGCCGGTTCGCGGTGCGGAAGTTGGTGCCAGCCTCGGCTACTCCCATGAGAACGACTACGAGGCGGTCAACGGCGGCATCGAGGCGGAGTTCACCCCGGAAACCGGACAACAGACCTACAGCCTGGGACTGGGGTACTCCTACGACCGTATCAAACCGACGGTGGGGGCCAGCAGTACCGACGTCATCGATGAGGCGGATCGCGACAGTCTGACCCTGTACGGCGGCAGCACCTGGGTGCTCAACACGCGGACGCTGATCCAGGGCGCGCTCAGCTTCAGCCTGCAGGACGGCTATCTGTCCGATCCCTATAAACGGGCGTTTCTCACCGAGGTCGCCAGTACCGTACGCGACAGCCGCCCCGAGAACCGCCGGCAGTGGTCAGTCAGCACCCGCTTTCGGCATTTCGTGCCAGCGGTGGGGGGCGCGGTCCATGTCGACTACCGCTTCTTCCGCGACGACTGGCGTATCGAGGCGCATACACTGGCGCTGGCTTGGCATCAGGTGGTCGGTGACGATTTGAGGATCAGCCCTTCGTTGCGTTGGTACAGTCAGTCGCAGGCCTATTTTTATGCGCCGTTTTACAGCAGCCTGCGGGCCGACGGTCTGGCCTCATCCGACTATCGGCTGTCACCCTACGGCGCCTTGTCGTTCCGGCTCGATGTCCGCAAGATCATCGACGCGTGGATACTGGGCGGCGGGCTGGAGTGGTATGAGGCCTCGGGGGACTACGCCATCGGTTCGGTGAAGGTCGAGAACCCGGGGCTGGTGGACTATCTCAACGTTACGGTGCGGCTGGGCTATCGGTTCTAGCGAGCGGCATGCGCAGCTTCTGCACCTCGCCTTTGTGGAGACGTCCGGCTTGACGGGCGATCCCCAATACGGTCGGCTTCACATGCACAGGGCCCATCGGCTGGGGGGGCCTTGTGCGATCCACGTCTACGCCAACGACGCGCGGCTGGCTGCGCAGGCGCTGCAGGCGGCGGATGCCGAGCTGTTGCGGATTGAAGCCTGCTATTCCCGCTATCGCGCCGATAGCATCATCAGTCGCATCAATGCCTCTGCCGGTGATGGCCGCGGCGTGGTGGTCGATGACGAGACCGCCGCGCTGCTGGACTACGCGGATGCGGCCTATCGTGAGAGCGAGGGACGCTTCGACATCACCTCTGGCGTACTCCGGCGTGCCTGGGATTTTCGCGAGGCGCGTGTCCCGTCAGCAGAGGCGCTGGCGGCACTGTTGCCACTGGTGGGCTGGTCGCGTGTGGCCTGGCGGCGTCCGCGACTGAGCCTGCCGCAGGTCGGCATGCAATTGGACTTCGGCGGCTTCGGCAAGGAGTACGCGGTGGACCGAATCGCCGCCTTGCTGCGGGCCCAGGGCATCGTCAGCGGGCTGGTGGATCTGGCCGGCGATCTCTGCATCCTGGGGCCGCATCCCGACGGACGCCCTTGGCAGGTCGGGCTGCAGCATCCTCGGCAGCGGGGCGCCATCGCCACCTTGTCCATGGCCGCCGGCGCGGTCGCATCCAGCGGCGACTACGAGCGCGGCTTCGTACTCGACGGGCGTCGCTACTGTCACATTCTGGATCCCCGCACAGGCTGGCCGGTGCAGGGCCTTGCCGGCGTCAGCGTCGTCGCCGATCAGTGTCTGATCGCGGGCACGGCCGCCACCAGCGCCATGTTGATGGGGGCTGAGGCAGGTCCGCAGTGGCTGGTCGGGCTGGGGCTACCGCACCTGTGCATCACCGCCGACCTGCAGACGCGCACCGCGCCGGCCGGGCTTTTTCACCCGGTCAGCGCGGCGCCCTGATCCCTCAAACCTGGCCCAGTGCCTGATCGAGATCGGCGATGAGGTCGTCGATGTGCTCGATGCCGATGGACAGGCGCACCATGTCTTCAGAGACGCCGGCACTGGCCAGTTCGGCCGGCGACAGCTGGCGGTGCGTGGTGGACGCCGGATGGGTAGCCAGTGACTTGGCATCCCCGATGTTGACCAGGCGGGTGAACAGCTTGAGCGCGTCCTGGAAGCGTGCGCCGGCTTGGCGTCCGCCTTTCAGGCCGAACGTCAGCAGGCCGGAGCCGCGGCCGCCAAGGTAGCGCTGCGCCAGCGCGTGGTCGGCATGGTCGGCGAGTCCCGCGTAGTTGACCCAGGTGACTGCCGGGTGCGCCTTCAAGTGCTGGGCAATCGCAAGCGTGTTGTCGATGATGCGGTCCATGCGCAGCGCCAGGGTCTCGATGCCTTGCAGGATCTGGAAGGCATTGAAAGGCGACAGCGCTGCACCGGTGTTGCGCAGCGGCACCACGCGCGCGCGGCCGATGAACGCGGCGTCGCCCAGCGCCTCGGTGTAGACCACACCGTGATAGCTCGGGTCCGGCTGGTTCAGCTGCGGGAAGCGGTCGGCGTGCGCTGCCCAGGGGAAGCGGCCCGAATCGACGATCATGCCGCCCAGCGAAGTGCCATGCCCGCCCAGATACTTGGTGAGCGAGTGCACCACGATATCGGCACCATGCTCGAAGGGGCGCAGCAGATAGGGGGTCGCCACGGTGTTGTCGATGATCAGCGGCAGGCCGGCGCCATGCGCGACCTCGGCCAGTGCCGCGATATCGGTGATGTTGCCCAATGGGTTGCCGATGGACTCGGCGAACACGGCCTTGGTATTGGCGTCGACCAATTCGGCGAAGCTTTCCGGACGCTTGGGGTCGGCGAAGCGGACCTCGATGCCGAACTGCGGCAGGGTGTGGGCAAACAGGTTGTAGGTGCCACCGTAGAGGGTACTGGTGGAGATGATGTTGTCGCCAGCGCGCGCGATGGTCTGGATCGCGTAGGTCACCGCAGCCTGACCGGAGGCCAGGGCCAGGCCGCCGATGCCACCTTCGAGCGCGCTGACGCGCTGTTCGAGCACGTCATTGGTGGGGTTCATGATGCGGGTGTAGATATTGCCGGGCACCTTGAGGTCGAACAGGTCGGCGCCGTGCTGCGTGTCGTCAAAGGCGTAGGCGACGGTCTGATAGATCGGCACCGCGACCGCACGCGTCACGGGGTCCGGCCGGTAGCCGGCATGGACGGAAAGGGTTTCGAATTTCCAGGGTTTATCGGTTGTCGTCATGTTCTGGTACTCGTCAGTGAAGGGACACGCCCCGTGGCGTTGCCGTGGATTGCGGCCCGAAGTCTGCCATGGGGGGTGTACCGTCGCAGGCAACCCGTTGACAATTGCCACCGGCCGTCCAACCATGGCGGCATGAACCGGTCCAAGATCTTCGCCCGCCCCCTGCATCACGCAGGACGCCTCGTCGCAGGCGTCTAGGCCCCGGCACCGCCAGCCCTGGCGGGTGTGTTGCCGGGGCGCTCACCACCGATTCCGATCCCATTCACAGAACGCGCGCGTCGCTGTCGCCGGCGTGCGGACCTGCCTGTATTCCGGCCGGAGGCCAACCGATGAACCCGCAATTGAATTTACCTGCCATCACCTTGAACGCCGCCCACTACCACCGTCTGGCGCTACTGGCACAGCGTGCCGAAACCACCGCGCCCGAAGTGGCGCGCCGATTGCTCACCGAGATTGATCGCGCTGAGGTGTCGTCCGAGGCGCTGTTGCCACCGGACGTGGTCGATATCGGGACCCGCGTCACCTACCGTGACAACGCGACCGGCAAGGAGCGCGAGATCGAACTGGTATGGCCGGAGCAGGCGGATGCCAGCCGCCAGCGGGTGTCCATCGTGACCCCGGTGGGCGCCGCCCTGCTGGGGCTGCGCGTGGGGCAGTCTCTGGCCTGGCAATGGCGCGGGCACGAAGAGCACCTGCTAACCGTACTGGCGGTTTCGCGCCCGGCTGGCTGAGCCGGCGCTGGCACTGCCATCCGGATACGGCAGACTCCTGGGTCATGAATTTCTTCGACCGTGTGCTGCAGCTCCACGGCATCCTGCGCGACCGCCGGTTACCGGTGCCGCGCGAGGAGCTGCAGTCGCGTCTGGAATGCTCGCGAGCCACGCTCTATCGGTTGATCGACAAGCTGCGCGACGAACTCGGCGCCCCGGTGTGCTACGCCAAGGGGCGGGGCTATTACTACGACGGTGAAGCCCCGCAGTTCGACCTCCCGGGCTTGTGGTTCACCGCCGAGGAGCTGACCGCGCTGCTGACCTTCGAGCAGCTATTGCAAGGCGCGGGTCCGGGCATGGTCGGCGAGGCGCTGGCGCCGCTGCGTGACAAGGTGCGCGCCTTGCTTGGCAATCCGGCGGCCGGCCTGCCCGACTGGAGCCGACGCCTGCGATTGCTGAGCCAGGCGGCGCGCCCGGCAGGCCCCGCGTTCGCCACGCTCGCCACGGCCTTGGCGCGGCGTCAGCAGGTGGCCATCCGCTACCGCGCGCGCAGTCAGGACGATGTGGAGACCGAGCGGGTGGTGTCGCCGCAGCGACTGACGCGGTATCGCGACAACTGGTATCTCGATGCCTGGTGTCACTGGCGGGAGGGGCTGCGTTCCTTCTCGGTGGACCGTGTCCGTGAGGCGGCACTGCAGGAGGCCGCAGCACTGGAATGCAGCGATGAAGCGCTGGATGCCGAGCTGGCGGCCGGATACGGGATCTTTGCCGGCGCAGTGGTGGCCGAGGCCGAGCTGCTGTTCAGCGCCCGCGCGGCGCGCTGGGTGGCCGCCGAGCAATGGCACCCGCAACAGCGCAGTGCCTGGCAGGCCGACGGACGCTACCGGCTGTGGCTGCCGTACAGCCAGGCCGATGAATTGGTGCGGGATCTGCTGCGCCACGCCGGCGATGTCGAGGTGCTGGGGCCGGCGCCGCTGCGCAACGCCGTGGCGGACGCCCACGCCGCCGGGCTTGCCGCCCACGCACGCCAACGTCTCACGGATTGAGACACCCGCCACAGAGGATGGGGTCCCTCGAACCTGGAGCCCCATCATGAAGACTGTCACGAGACCACTCACAACGCCTTTCCCCCAGCGCCTCTGGGTGCAGCTGGCGCTCGCGCTGATGCTGGGCGCCCCGCTTGCCGGCTGCCTGGCGGCGGATCCTTCGACCCGTGTGGTGACAGCGCTGGAGCAGGTCGCCTCGCATCCTGGCGCGGCACTGTTACCGGTGCTCCAACCCGGGGATCCCATCCGCCTGGTACCCGAGCCGGACCATCCCTTTCAGCCCGGCGCGGTGGCCGCCTACTGGGGCGAGTTCAAGCTTGGCTACCTTCCGGCGGCATTGAACGGTAGGGTGTGCGCCACATGCGCGTCGTCGGTTCCGGCGGCGCGGATATCGGCGGTGGTCGGGCAGGGGGTCGAACTGGAGCTTCTGCGGCCCCGCCGTTCCTGACACCTGGGGTACGGAGTTCGGCATGACAGCGTTGTGGTCCCATCCGGCATGGGCATTGATGAGCGGCGTGTTGCTGGCGGTGGTGCTGGCGCTGGTTTGGCGCGACCAGTCGCGCCGCCGCGGCATTGCCGCGGAAATGTCCGCGCGCCTGCAGGCGGAGGCTGCTGCTGCCCGTGTCCCGGCCCTGGAGCAGCGTCTTGAGCAGCAGCGCGAGGCGCAGTCGCTGGCGGAGCGCGAGCAGGCGCGGCTGCAAGCGGAACTGTTGGCGGCGCAGCGTAACGCAGAGGAGAAGTTGAGCCTTCTGCAGGCGACCGAACAGCGTTTTGCCGAGTCTTTCCGTGCGCTGTCAGCGCGGGCGCTGGAGCAGAACAACGCCGCCTTCCTGCAGTTGGCCAACGAAACGCTGCAGCGGTTCCAGCAGGGGGCGCAGCAGGACCTTGGTACCCGCCAGAAGGCCATCGAGGCCGCGTTGCAGCCGGTCAAGGAAAGCCTCGGCAAGTTCGATGAGCGGGTGGCGGCGATGGAGCGTCAGCGCGAGGGCGCCTATCAGGCCCTGCGCGAGCAGCTCCGGCAGCTCAGCGAGCATCAGCTGCCGCGCCTGCAGAGTGAAACCCAGTCCTTGGTAAAAGCGCTGCGCCAGCCGCAGGGGCGGGGACGCTGGGGCGAGATGCAGCTGCGCCGTGTGATTGAGATGGCCGGCATGATGGAGCACTGCGATTTCACCGAGCAGACCAGTACGACGCAGGCCGATGCCCAGCGGCTGCGGCCCGATGTGATCGTGCGGCTGCCTGGGGCGAGGCGCATCGTGATCGATGCCAAGGCGCCGCTCGATGCCTATTTGAGTGCCCTGGAGAGTGAGGACGAAACGTCCCGCCGAGAACACCTCAAGCGCCATGCCCTGCAGTTGCGTCAGCAGATCCGGGCGCTGGGCGACAAGCGCTACTTCAGCCAGTTCGACGACAGTGTTGATTTCGTCGTGCTGTTCGTGCCGGGAGAAGCCTTCTTCTCAGCGGCACTTGCGGAGGATCCGGCCCTGTTCGACGAAGCCACCGACCGTCGGGTGATGTTGGCCAGCCCCACCACCCTGATCGCCCTGCTCAAGGCCGTGGCCTATGGCTGGCGCCAGGAGGCGGTGGCACGGAGTGCCCGCGACATCGCTGCCCTGGGCCAGGAGCTGGCTGAGCGGCTCGGCACATTCGCCGGCCACCTGGGCAAGACCGGCAACGCGCTGGGCAGCGCGGTGAAGCACTACAACAGCGCGGTGGCCTCACTGGAATCGCGGGTGCTGGTATCCGCGCGCAAGTTCGAGAGCCTGGGTGCCGGCCCGGCGGGTGGCGACGACCTGTCGGCGCCGGAACTGCTGGCGTCGGCCGTCCGGCCGCTTGCCGCGCCTGAGGCCGACACCGCAGACGACGAGACCTGACGATCCGGGCGCCGTTGGCGGATAATCCCGCCATGAACGCGGCCCCCGCCCCTGGATCCCTGATCATCGTCTCCGCACCCAGTGGCGGCGGCAAAACCAGCCTTACCCGCGCCCTGTTACCGCATCTTGCGCAACGCGAGGTCCGTGCCCAGATCTCGGTGTCGTACACCACCCGGGCCATGCGGGCGGGCGAGGTCGATGGGGAGCATTACCATTTCATCGACGAGGTGCGCTTCGGACAGATGGTGGCGGACGGTGAGTTTCTGGAGCATGCGGAAGTTTTCGGCCGTTTCTATGGCACCGGACGCGCCCGTACCGAGGCGCTGCTGGCGGACGGGATCGATGTCATTCTCGACATCGATTGGCAGGGGGCACGACAGGTGCGTGCCCAGGCACCGGAGGCGGCGTCGGTGTTCATTCTGCCGCCCTCATTGGCTGAGTTGGAGCGCCGCCTGCGCGGTCGCGGACAGGACAGCGAGGCGGTGATCGCCCGGCGCATGCAGGAGGCGCGCGCCGAGATCACCCATTTCGATGAGTATGATCATCTGATCGTCAACATCGATTTTGATCGTTCGCTGGAATTGCTGGCCGCCATCTTTCTGGAGCGCCGGCAGCGACGGGCCGCCCAGGTGCGGGCGCATGGCAGCCTGATCGACCGCCTGCTGACATGAGCGGCGGGTTCCGGTATCCTCCGCGGTCTTTCGTCTTCCCCCAAAGCGTTCCCCGAGGATTTCATGGCCCGCGTCACCGTTGAAGACTGCCTGGACAAAATTCCCAACCAGTTCGATCTGACCCTGGTTGCCGCCAAGCGTTCGCGCCAGCTGGCCCGCGGCGCCGATGCCCGTATGCCCTGGGGCAACCACAAATCGACCGTGCTGGCGCTGCGCGAGATTGCTGAGGGTCTGACCGACCGTGGCGTGCTGGAAGAGGTGGATCTGCCGGCGGTACAGCAGCCCAAGATGGAACTCGAAGCCCTGGACCCGTCGTTCGACGCCTGAGGTCCACGAGGTTTCGCCAAGCCCGCCCATCGGCGGGCTTTTTTGTGCCCGGTTGGCGCGCTGCGAACTGCCTATACTGCGGCCATGGAACTCCCTGTCATTCAGCGCATCAGCACCGTCTTCCGCACCCAGCGGGCGGAGCGTGAGTTCGGCATCGAGAACCTCAGCCGGCTGTTGGAACAGTACCTGCCGGACGACCATATCGACGAGGTTCGCCGCGCCGCCGACTTCGCCCGCCGCATGCATTCAGGGCAGAGTCGATCCTCCGGCGAGCCCTACATTTATCACCCCTTGGCGGCGGCCCGCATCCTCGCCGAGATGCGGATGGACCACACCACCCTGATGGCGGCGATCCTCCATGACGTTATCGAGGACACCGGGATCTCCAAGGAGTCGCTGGCGCTCGAATTCGGCAAGGACGTCGCGGAGCTGGTGGACGGGGTCTCCAAGATCGACAAGATCGAGGGGATGAGCCGTACCGAGCGGCAGGCCGAGAGTTTCCGCAAGCTGTTGCTGGCGATGACCCAGGATCTGCGCGTGATCCTGGTAAAGCTCGCAGACCGCATGCACAACATGCGCACCTTGGGTGCCATGGCCACCGACAAGCGTCGGCGCATCGCCCGCGAGACCCTGGACATCTATGCGCCGATCGCCCAGCGACTGGGTATTCAGGCGGTTCGTACCGAGCTGGAGGACCTCGCGTTCGCCAACCTCTACCCCAATCGCTACGGCGTGATGGCGCGCGCGGTGCAGGCGCAGCTCGGCGACACCAAGAAGTTGATCAAGGAGGTCGAGTCGCGCTTGTCCATCAGCTTGCGCGAAGAGGGTATCGGTGCCTCGGTGGTCGGTCGCGAGAAGAACATCTACAGCATCTATCAGAAGATGCGAAAGAAGAAGATGAAGCTGCTGAAGGTGATGGACCTGCTCGGCTTCCGCGTGGTGGTGTCGCGGGTGGATGACTGTTACCGCGCCCTCGGCGTCATCCACCACGTGTACAAGCCGGTTCCCGGCGAGTTTGACGACTACATCGCCAACTCCAAGGCCAATGGCTACCAGAGCTTGCATACCACCTGCATCGGTCCCGGTGGGCAGAAGGTGGAGGTTCAGATCCGAACCCGCGACATGCATCACATCGCGGAGAGCGGCATCGCCGCGCACTGGCAGTACAAGCTGGGCGGCGGCGGCGGGCCCTCGGCGCCGCAGCTGAGGGCGCGTGAGTGGCTCAACAGCCTGTTCGACACCTATGGCGGTGCCGGTGCCCTCGATTTTGTCGAGAACGTGAAGGTGGACCTGTTTCCGGACGAGGTCTACGTGTTCACGCCCAAGGGCGAGATCCGACGGCTGCCGAAAGGCGCGACACCGGTGGACTTCGCCTATTCGGTGCACTCCGAGTTGGGCAACCGCTGCGTGGCGGCGCGGGTGGATGGCCACCTCGAACCACTGTCCACGCCGCTCAAGCATGGTCAGACCGTGCAGGTCATCACCGCGCGTCATGCCCGCCCCAACGCCGCCTGGCTGAACTTCGTCAAGACCGCTAAGGCGCGTTCAGCGATTCGCACCTTCCTCAAGAACCAGCATGAGGACGAGTCGATCCGGCTCGGCCGGCGTCTGCTGGAGATCGCGCTGCGGGAGCTGCAGGTCCCGGTCTCGGTGCTCAAGGACGACAGCCGCAACCAGGGCGTGCTGCAGGCATTTTCGCTGGCGGACATGGAAGAGCTGTACGCCTCACTGGGCACCGGCGCGCGCTTGGCGCCGCTGGTGGCGCGTCACTATCTGCCCGACGGCCATGCCGACCGCGCAGCCGCGGGACAACCTGCGCCGCTGGCGATTGAGGGCACCGAAGGCCTGGTGTTGGATTACGCCCGCTGCTGCCGCCCGATCCCGGGTGACGACATTCGCGGCCATGTCAGCATGGGCCGCGGCATCGTCGTGCACCGCATGGACTGCCGCCATGCCAAGGGGCGTCCGCAGGACTGGGTGCCGCTGACCTGGGCGGATCACTATCAGGGTGACTATCTCGCCGAGATTCGCATGAAGGCGCTCAACAAGCGCGGGCTGCTGGCCAGTGTGACCGGTGAGATCGCGCAGGCGGACGCCAGCATCGAGAACGTACAGATGCCCGAGGACATCGGCGGCGACGTCGTCGAAACCCGCTTCGTACTCGCGGTGCGCGACCGGGTGCACTTGGCGCGGGTGATCCGTCGACTGCGCCGCATCGACTCGGTGGAGCGCGTCTACCGCGCCTGATTTTTCTTTCACGACCCTGGTAACCATGAACAAGCAGATCATCCAGACCGACCGTGCACCGGCCGCCATCGGCACCTATTCACAGGCCGTGAAGGTGGGCGATACGGTGTATCTGAGTGGCCAGATTCCGCTCGACCCGGCCACCATGGAGATGGTCAACGCCTCCATTGAGGACGAGATTCATCAAGTGTTTCGCAACCTCGCCGCGGTGGCCGAAGCCGCGGGCGGCACCCTGGCCAATCTGGTGAAGCTCAACGTGTTTCTGACCGATCTTGGGCATTTCGCCAAGGTCAACGAGATCATGCGTGGCTACGTGCCCGAGCCCTTCCCGGCCCGCGCAGCGGTGGGTGTCGCAGCGCTGCCGCGCGGCGCCCGTGTGGAGGCCGACGCGGTGCTCGTGCTGTAGTGTCCCGGACGGCGGCACCACCGCTGCGGCTCGATACGCCGGTCACCTTTCTCAAGGGCTGCGGGCCCTATCTTGCGCAGCGACTCACCCAGCTCGGTATCGAGACGGTGGGGGACCTGCTGCTGCATCTTCCGAGCCGCTACGAGGACCGGCGGCATTGCACCGCGTTTGCGGCCTGGGACGACGGCGCGGAGGCGGTGTTCCGCGCCCGCATTCTGCATGCCGAGGTGCGGTTCGCACCGCGGCGCAGCCTGCGGGTGTTGGTGGAAGATGACAGCGGCACGGCGGTATTGCGGCTGTTTCACTTCCATCCGAATCAGCAGGCGACCCTGGCGCCGGGGCGTTGGGTGCAGGGCTATGGCAGTGGCCGCCGCAGTCGCGAAGGCCTGGGCTTCGTGCATCCCAGTTTCGAGGTGGCCGATGATCCGGCCGCCTTCCAGCTCGACAGCACGCTCACCCCGGTCTACCCCAGCACGCAGGGCCTGGCGCAGGCGCGCCTGAGGACCCTGATCGACCGTGCGCTGGTGGTGGCGGCGGACGATCCTGCCTTTCGACAGCCGATTCCGGGGCTCGCCGAGGTGGACACCCTCAGTGCCCTCATTCAGGTCCACCGGCCGCGGGCAGAGCTGTCCCTGTCAGCGCTTAGCCAGGGGCGGCATCCCGCGCAGTTGCGCCTGATTGATGAAGAGCTGTTGGCGCATCAGCTCAGCTTGCGCTGGCTGCGGCGCACCTTGCAGCAGCAGCCGGCGCCACCGATCGGTGCCATCGCCCAGGCCGAGGCGGCGCTTACGGCAGGGTTGCCTTTTGCCCTCACCGGCGCCCAGCAGCGGGTGCTGCGGGAGATCGGCGCCGACCTCGCCGGTGAACGCCCGATGCTGCGACTGGTGCAGGGTGATGTCGGCGCTGGCAAGACCCTGGTGGCGGCCGTTGCCCTGCTGGCGGCCGTGCGTGCCGGCTATCAGGCCGCGCTGATGGCACCCACCGAGCTGCTGGCCGAACAGCATGCCCGCACGCTGGCGCAGTGGCTGACGCCGCTCGGCGTGCCCGTCACCTTGCTGACCGGGCGGATGAAGAAGAAGGACCGCAGTGCCGCCCTGGCGGCGCTGGCCGACGGCAGCGCACCGGTGTTGATCGGTACCCACGCCCTGTTCCAGCAGGATGTGGTGCTGGCCCGACTCGGCCTGCTGGTGATCGACGAACAACACCGATTCGGGGTGCAGCAGCGGCTGTCGCTGCGCGACAAGGGGCCGGCTGGGCAAACACCGCACCAGCTGATCATGAGTGCGACGCCGATCCCGCGGACCCTGGCGCAGACCGTTCACGCCGATCTCGACATCAGTGTCATCGACGAGCTGCCGCCCGGGCGCACGCCGGTGCGCACCGTGGCGCTGGCCAATACCCGCCGTGAGGATGTGCTGGCACGGATTGGCGAGGCCTGCGCCCAGGGCCGTCAGGCTTACTGGGTCTGCACCCTGGTGGAGGCGTCCGACCAGCTGGAGGCACAGGCCGCCGAGGACACCGCGCTGGCCCTGCGGGAAGCCCTCCCGCAGCTTACCGTCGGGCTGGTTCACGGGCGCCTGAAGCCCGACGAGAAGGAAGCCCAGATGCGGGCCTTCAAGGACGGCCGCACGCAGTTGCTGGTCGCCACCACGGTGATCGAAGTGGGCGTGGATGTGCCCAATGCCTCCATCATGATCATCGAGAACGCCGAGCGCCTGGGCCTGTCGCAGCTGCATCAGCTGCGCGGGCGGGTGGGGCGGGGTTCAGTCGAGAGCCAGTGCCTGTTGCTCTATCAGCCGCCGCTGTCGGACATGGCACAGGCGCGCCTCGATGTGATGCGTCGCAGCAACGATGGTTTTGTCATCGCCCGTACCGATCTGGCGTTGCGCGGCCCCGGTGAGTTGCTGGGCCGCCGGCAGACCGGCGTGGTGGGGCTCAAGATTGCCGACCCAGTTCGGGACGCCGAACGGGTGGCGGCGCTGCAACCGCTGGCTGACCGGCTCCTGGCGGAGCATCCCAAGACCGCTGCGCTGTTGATCCGGCGCTGGGTGGGTGATTTCGAACGTTACGGGCAGGTGTAGCCGGGGGCAGCAGGCGCCGCCCCCGGTGCTACTGCGTTGTCGTCAACCGGCCTTGGCGGCCTTCAGTGCATCCGCCAGCCCTTCCACATGCACCGAACGCTGCGGGAAGGGAATCTCAATGCCAGCCTCGTCGAAGCTCAGTTTGATGCGCTCGGTGAGGTCACAGCGCGTGGCCCACCAGTCCCCGGAAACGGTCCAGCCGCGAAAGGCAAAGTTGACCGAATTGTCGGCCAGCTCGGTGACCACCACGCTGGGGGCCGGGTCCTTGAGGATGCGCGGCTCGTCGTTCAACAGCTGCTCCAGGATCTGCTTGGCCTTGCGCAAGTCCGACCCGTATCCGATCCCCACCGTGAGGTCGATGCGCCGCGTCGGCAGCGCCGAATAGTTGGTGATGGTCTGGGTGGTGATATTGGAGTTCGGCACGATCACCACCTGGTTGTCCAGCGTCTTCAAGGTGGTGTGGATGATCTTCACCTCATCGACAATGCCCATGGTGCCCCCGACCTGCACGAAGTCGCCACGCTTGAACGGGCGGAACAGGATCAGGATGACGCCCGCCGCCAGGCTCGAAAGCTGTCCCTGCAACGACAGGCCGATGGCGAGGGCGGCGCCGCCCAGTACCGCGGCCGCCGAGGTGGTGTCGACGCCGAGATGGCCGAGCGCCGAGATGATGATGATCGCCAGGCCCACCCCATACAGCACGTTGGCCAGGAAGCTGGCCAGGGTGTCGTCGGTCTTGGCACGGATCATCACCCGTCGCAGCAGATTGATGATGCCCTTCAGCACCCATTTGCCGATGAAGAAGGTCGCCAGAGCGGCGAGCACGTTCAGCAACAGCGGGGTGCCACTGGCGATCAACGCCTCGGTGTCGGTGAGGCGGGTCATCATTTCATCCATGGAGGAGTCCTTTTCGGTTCTTGTGTGTGAATGCCCGTTCAGGGTGGCAAGCCTCACCGGCAAGTTCAATGCCGGGCCGCGACACCCGCGTTGTCAGCCCTAAAACGGGACAGGCCCGCGCACGGCGGGCCTGTTGTGTGATAAAAAATATAACAAACTGATCGTTGTCGATTATTTAACCGTAATCGTGATCTTGTCTGACAGCACTGGCGGCTGATGCGGCTGGTGCTTCCAGTCGCCCAGCAGCAACTGCAGGGTGTGGGTGCCGGGCTTGAGCTTGACCTCGGTTTCGGTCTGCCCTCCGCCAAAGTGCACCACCTGCTCGCTGGCCGGTAGCGGGCGCGTGAAGTCGACGTCTGGGCTATTGATCAGCAGGTGGTGGTGGCCGGTGTTGGCCTGGTTCACACCCGCCGGCGCAACACCCATGTTGCGCAAGCCGAAGACGACCTTCACCGGGCTCTTCACGGTGGCGCCATCGGCCGGTTCGATGAAGTACACCGCCGCCCCGGCGGGGGCGGCTTGTGCCAGGCCCAGCTCAGACTCCATCTTCTGGTTGGCCTGCTTGCTGGCCTGCTGTTTGAGGCTGTCCTTCCAGTCAGAGGCGGCGGCCAGGCCGGGCAGGGCCAGCGCACAAGCGAGCGTGAGGGGGATCAAGCGCATGAAATTTCTCCTGAAGGGCACACGATGCGGACCGGCAGATTAGGGCATGGTTCCGGATGTCGCTATACTCGCCCCGTCCGAGGGTGCCGCCGGTAGCACCCACAGGCCTGTCGGCGCGCTCGCGCCGCCCGCAATCGAACCGATCGCCTGAACCGGCGCCCCATTCTGCGGGCGCGGGCGTTTGAGGAGCCGCTGGCATGATCCCGCATCCTGCCGACCGCGCTCCCGCTCTGGAGTAACACAAGCTCATGCTGTTTTCTGAACTGGGGCTCAATGAAGCCCTGCAGCGCGCCGTGGCGCGCGAAGGCTACACCGAACCCACCCCGATCCAGGCGCAGGCCATCCCGCAGCTGCTCAAGGGTGGCGATGTGCTGGCTGCCGCGCAGACCGGCACCGGCAAGACGGCAGCCTTCACCCTGCCCATCCTGCACCGTCTGGCCGATCAGGCTGCCGAGCAGGGACGTCGTGCGCCACGCGTACTGATTCTGGTGCCCACCCGTGAGCTGGCCGCCCAGGTGGGCGAGTCGGTGGCCACCTACGGTCGCGACCTCACGCTGAAGCACGCGGTCATCTTTGGCGGTGTCAACATCAACCCACAGATCGACCTGCTGCGCCGCGGGGTCGACATCCTGGTGGCCACGCCCGGCCGCCTGCTGGACCTCGCTGGCCAGCGGGCCGTTGACCTCAGTCGCATCCAGACCCTGGTGCTGGACGAAGCCGATCGCATGCTCGACATGGGCTTCATGCCGGACATCAAGCGGGTGCTGAAACTGCTGCCCGCCAAGCGCCAGAACCTCCTGTTCTCGGCCACCTTCTCGCCGGACATCCGCAAGCTGGCCGAAGGCCTGCTGCACAATCCCATCAGCATCGACATTGCCCCGCGCAACGCCGCCGCCGACACCGTTGGTCAGCGTGTCGTCTATGCCGAGAAAGGCGACAAGCCCGGCCTGCTGGCGTTCATGATCTCACGTGGCAACTGGCGCCAGGTGCTGGTGTTCACCCGTACCAAGCACGGCGCCAATCGCCTGTGTGAACGTCTTATCAAGGACGGCCTTCCGGCCGCTGCACTGCACGGCAACAAGAGCCAGAACGCCCGCACCAAGGCGCTGGCCGGCTTCAAGACCGGCGAAGTGCGGGTGCTGGTGGCCACCGACATCGCCGCCCGCGGCATCGACATCGACGAGCTGCCGCATGTCATCAACTTCGAGCTGCCCAATGTGCCGGAGGACTACGTCCACCGCATTGGCCGCACCGGCCGCGCCGGCCAGGTGGGCGAAGCGCTGTCGCTGGTGTCACGCGAGGAGTTTCCGCTGCTGCGCGACATCGAGCGCCTGATCCGCCGCACCATCCCGGTGTTCGAGGTCGAGGGCTATGCCCTCAACGCCGCGCCCTCCGCCGGCCTCGATGAAGACCGACCGCCACGGCCGCAGGGCCAGCGTCGCGGCAGCGGACGTCCCGGTGGCGGTTCACCCGGTGGCCGTGGCCCGCGCGGTCGCGGTGGCCGGGGTGGCCCGGCGCCCAAGAGCCACAAGAGCGCCGAGCACCAGATGGGCAAGTCGCGCAAGGTGCACTGAGGTCCACGGCCGCGTGTACGGGTTCCGCCCCAGTGGTGTGTCTTCACTAGAGGAGTAAGGTGATAGACAAACCCGGGGCGGGCCGGCGCGGTGGACGAGCAAGCAGACCTCGATCAATGGTTTCAGGAGGAGGTGCTGCCGCTGGAGGCAGCGCTGACCCGGTTCCTGCGCCGCAACTGGCACAACGAGAGCGACCTGCCGGACTTTCGGCAGGAGCTATACGCCAATATCTACGAGGCCGCCGGCAAGAACGGCCTGCCCCAGCAAGCGCGGGCCTTTCTGTTCGTGGCGGCCCGCAACCTGTTGATCAACCACATGCGGCGCTCGCGGGTCATTCACATCGAAAACGTGGCGGGCATCGCTGAGCTCGACGTGGCCGGTGTGATGGACCTGCTCACCCCCGAGCGCCAAGCCGAAAGCCGCGAGGATGTCAGCCGCTTGCAGGACGCCATCGATCGCCTGTCGCCGCGCTGTCGCGAAGTGTTCTGGATGCGCCGCATCGAAGGCCGCAGTCAGAAGCAGGTGGCCGCCGCCCTGGGCATTGGCCTGCGTACCGTGGAAGAACAACTGCGCCGCGCCATGCGCCAGCTGGTGCTGGCCATGGTGGACCAACCGCCCGAGCCCGATGCGCGCGTTTCCGGCTCGGCTGAGGCGAGGGCGGGCAAGTGACCGACCCCCAGCTCACCCCGCAGGAACGCACCGCCCTGGACTGGCACCAGCGGCGTCAGCAGGCGGACTGGCGCGCCGAGGACGAGGCCGCCTTCCAGGCCTGGCGCAAGGCCTCACCGCTGCATGCCGTGGCGTACCTGCGCATGGAGCGCGCCGCCGGACGGGCCGAGGTGGCCATTGCCCGGCTCAGCCGCCAGCGCACCGTCCCCTTGGCCGCGCCGCGGCAACCGCCATCCGCAGCAGTCGAGACCAAGACCCCGCTCCGCCGCCGCGCGCGCCGCTGGCTGGCCGCCGTTGCCGTACTGGCGGTCGTGATGGTGGGCGGCAGCCTGGCCTGGGTATTGCCCGGCTGGGAGCCCCGCGGCCAGTTCAGCACCGAAGTGGGCAGCCGCCGCACCGTGATGCTGGAAGACGGCTCGCGGGTGGAACTCAACACCAACACCCGCATCCGCGCCTTCTTTGAGGACGGCACCCGCCAGGTTCACCTGATACGGGGCGAAGCCTATTTCGACGTGCAACGGGATCTGCAACGCCCCTTCATCGTCCATGCCGACGGCCAGCGTATTGTCGTGTTGGGCACCCGTTTCACCGTGCGCCGTGAGGCCCAGGGCCTGCATGTGGTGGTCACCGAGGGCAAGGTCCGCATCGACCCCCTGCCGCGCCAGTTGGACAGCGGACCCACGCCGCCGGTCATCGCCACCCAGGGCGATTCGGTAAGGGTGGACCAGCGCTCGGCCCTGGTCACCAAGCTGCCGGCGACGCAGCTGGACAGCGAACTGGCCTGGCGCAGCGGCTTTCTGATGTTCAATGACATCCCGCTCAACCAGGTGGCCGCCGAGTTCAATCGCTACAACCGCCGCCAGTTGGTGGTGGACGACCGTTTGGCCGCCGCCATCCGCATCAGTGGCAGTTTTGAGGCCACCAATCTGGATGCCTTCATCCGCCTGCTACGGCAGGGCTATCAGCTCAAGGTGGAAGTGCAGGGGGGCCGTCTCGCCATCTCCGCCTGAGCGGCGTGTCCGTTAAATCCACAGCAGCCTTGTCTTCATATGCAAGGGCCGGCGCAACGCCAAGACTGGCCCGTCAACAGAACGATGGAGATCACACGGTGCGATACGGAACCCTCACACGTCGGCTATGGGCCGCCTGTCTACTGCTGCTGACCGTCCCCTGGGCGCTTGCACAGTCCGCCGCCACACCCCCGCAGGACATTCGTATCCAGGCCGGCCCGCTGGCCGATGCCCTGCAGCAGTTCGTTCAGCAAACCGACGTTCAGGTCATTTACCGGCTGGACCAGGTGCAAGGGCTGCAAAGCGAAGGCAGCGACGGCGGCGATAGCCATGCTGCCATCCTCAGCGACCTCATCCAGGGCACCGGCCTGGAACTGTCCCGCGACCCCTCCGGCGCGATGGCCGTGGTGGTGCCGCTGCCACCGGAAGGCAGCGCTGCCCCCGAGTCGGCCATCGTCGACATCGACAGTGCCCGCCGCGCCGGGGTGGAAGAAATCATTGTCACCGGCCAGAAGAAGGCTGAGCGCTTGCAGGACGTGCCCATCGCCATCAGTGCCTTCAGCATGGAGCAGTTGGATGCCCAGAAAATCGAAGGCGGCTTCGATCTGTTGAAAGGCGTGCCCAACGTCACCTTCTCCAAGAGCAACTTCAGCGGCTACAACTTTCAGATTCGTGGCATCGGCACGCAAGCCATCTCGGCCACCACCGATCCCGGCGTGGCTATCGCGATGAACAACACCACGCTGATCGTCAACCGCTTGTTCGAACAGGAGTATGTGGATATCGAACGGGTTGAAGTCTTGCGCGGTCCGCAGGGCACCTTGTTCGGTCGCAATGCTACCTCGGGCGTGGTCAATGTCATCTCCGCCAAGCCGGTGCTGGGTGAAGAAAGCGGCGAGATCAAACTGGAGACCGGCAATTACAACGCCAAGCGTTTGCGCGGCCACTACAACCTGCCCCTGGGGGATCGCTTGGCCCTGCGTGCGGCCTACGCCTCCACCGTGCGCGACGGCTACGGTACCAATCTTGCCGCCACCGACAGCACGCGTCAGTTTGGTGACGACGTCCGTGAAGACGTGGATGGGCGGGACCTCTGGACCGGCCGCATCACCCTCGGTTGGGAGCCCACCGATCGCGTGCGTGCCAATCTGATGTGGGAGCGCTTCGAAGAAGACGACAATCGCGTGCGCACCTCCAAGCAGCTCTGCCACCACGATCCGGGTCTTGGTAACGAGATCTTCAATAACTACGAATGGAACCTGCCATTCCCCCGCGCCGGCACCTCGCAGGGCTGTCTACCCGGCTCGCTCTACAGCGCGGGGGCATTCGGCACGCCCAATGGCGCCAGCCTGCCCTATGTGTCGGGGCTATTTATCGGCCCGGCCTTCGGCACGGTCGGCCTGGTGGGCGCCGGCCAGCTGGGGCTGGGCGGCAACCCGTTCTGGGACCTCGAAGCGGCCTTCGGCTTTCCCGGCGGTAACGACTTCGTCGGCACCAATCCGGATGCCGCGCCATGTCAGCTGGTCACCTTGGAACCAATCTTCTTCCCCATCAATTTCTGTGACCCGGACCCCTACCGCAATCAGACCCAGTCGCGCGACCTGCGCACCATCTATTCACAGTTGGAGCCGCGATATCAGGCTGACGCCGACATCATCGAGCTGAGCATCGATTTCCAGCTGTCGGATGAAATGCTGTTCTCGTCGCAAACGGTGTACGTCACCGACGAATACTTCGCCACCCAGGACTACAACCGTTACAGCACGTTCCCCATCTTCAACGACTCCACCCTGGCCTGCGCCCAAACGCTGATCCCAGGCTTTGGCGAAATCCCCAACTGCAACAGTCCGGATCCCTACGCCGTCACGCCCAACCACCCCGAGGGCTTCTACTACAACCTCACGCCGGGCGGCATCTTTACCGATCCTCAGCTGGGCCCTTCCAACAGCTTGGTCGCCCAGGATTTGAGCGAGGTCAGCAGCCGGCAGTTCAACCAGGAATTCCGCGTGGTGTCGAGCTTCGATGGGCCGCTCAACTTCAGTGCCGGCGCCAACCTCACTCGCTTTGATACCTACAACGACTATTACGTCTTCATCAACAGCGCCAGTCTGCTCACCCACTTCTTCCCGTTCAACACCCACTTGGGGTGCTACAACATCGGGCAGCCGACCCCGGATGCGCCGCCGTGCATTTACGTGGACCCCAACCCCCTGGGCCAACACAACGGCGAGGGCCACAACTACTTCCGCAGTGCCAATCCCTACGAGCTGCGGTCCTCCGCAGTGTTTGGCGAGTTGTACTGGAACCTGAGCGACGCCCTCAAGCTGACGCTGGGCCTTCGCATGACCTGGGACGAGAAGCGCTTCACGCCCATCCCCAGCCAGCTGCTGCTGGCGGACTACCGACTCAATGTGCCCGAAGGCGCCGGGCCGGATGTCTGCACCTCCCCAGACCCCTGTCAGCTTCGGGGCACCGGGGTCAACGGGCGCGGCTCGCCGCCCAACCCGGACATCATCCAGCAATGGCGGGAACCCACCGGCCGTATCGTGCTGGACTGGAAGCCGGTACTGGGCTTCACCGACGAAACGCTGGTGTACGCCTCACTGTCCCGTGGCTACAAGGGTGGGGGTGCCAACCCGCCCATCATTGCGCCGCCGGCCGGTGAGTTCCAGCGCACCCGCGGCTACAACGCCGTGCCACCCACCTTCGATCCCGAATACATCAACGCGGTGGAGCTGGGCACCAAGAACACCTTGTTTGGGGGCGCCCTCATGCTCAATGGCGCGGCCTTCTTCTATGACTACACCGACTACCAGGTCAGCAAGATCGTCGACCGCTCAGCGGCCAATGAGAACTTCGATGCCCGTACCTGGGGCCTGGAGCTGGAAGCGGTGTTTGCACCCTCGGCCGACTGGCAGTTCAACGCCGCCGTGGGCTGGTTGCAAACCCGCATCGCCAACGGAGAACAGTCCATAGACCTGATGGACCGCACCCAGGGTGGCAACCAGTTTTTCATCACCCAAATGCCCAATCCGGACTTCGACCCCGCCAGCACACCGCGGGCCGAAGCCGACTTCGTTGCTGGCCTGACCCAGGCCGATGGCAGCCCGCTGCCATCGGACCAGCCCTTCATCGCCTTTGACCAGTGGACCATCATCAAGCCGTCACCGACCTACTCCTCCAACTGCATTGCACCGGTGGAGTTGATCGAGCCGCTGCTGGTCAACCGCGGCGAGCTCAACATGGCGGCGCTGTGCCCCACCGGACAGATTGCCGGCAACACCACCGCGCCGGGCCAGCCCATGGAAACCCCGGTCGGCAATGGCTACAACCCGTCCCGCGACAGCCCCAACCGTGGTGCCGGATTCTTTGCCGACCTCAGCGGCAATGAACTGCCGCAGGCGCCCGAGTTCACCCTGGCCTTGGGCAGTCAGTACAACCTCAGCCTGACGCCGGACTGGCTGCTCACCACCCGTGTTGACTGGTATTGGCAGGCCAAGTCCTTCGCCCGGGTCTACAACACCGAATACGACCAGCTGCGCGCCTGGAACAACACCAATGTGTCGGTCTGGGTCAACAACCCGGGCTGGGGCCTGCGGGTGGAGGCCTATGTCAAGAACCTGTTCAACGAAACGCCCATCACCGGCGCCTTCCTCAACTCCGACGACAGCGGCCTGACCACCAATGTGTTCACGCTGGACCCACGCCTGGTCGGCCTGTCCATCACCAAACAGTTCTGAGGAGCCCGACATGATGCCCCTGTTCCCTCACGTAATGCTGGTCCGAGCACTGGCCCTGGGCTTTGCCCTGCTGGCCTTGGGCGCCAACCTTCCGGCACGAGCCCAGGCCTGCGCCGGCGTCACGGTCACCGGCTCCGACGATGGCGTGGTGCGCTGCGAAAGCGGCACCACCATCATCGACCGCTATAGCGGTCAGGGCGACAACACCGCCAGTGGCGGCGGCGCCCTGGTGATGAATATGACGGTGCGGCCCAATCCACCCTCTCCCCAACCCAACTGGCACAATTTTTCCCGCATGGACTTTGACTTCACCGGCATGAGTGCGCGGGCCACCGTCAACGTCACCAATGACGCCATCTGGCGCTTGGACGCCAACAGTACGGTGCCGGATGCCAATTTTGACGTGGTCATACGGGACCGTGGCGCGCTGGTATTTGGGCCGGTGAACGACAGTACCTTTGTGGTCACCCCGCTTCAGGGGGCGAACACTGTCTTCTATGAGGCACCCGGGGCGACCCTGGTCAACGAGGGCCTGGTGGTGGTGGGCCAGGGCCACAGCCAGACCGAAGGCCGGGTGGAGGGCCTGGCCCGATTTGAGCACCAGGGCCGCATGCTGATGGGTGCGCACAGTGATGGCTTCAATCTGTTGGCGCAGCCGCTGACCGCGATTGGATCTGACCAAGGCCTCAATCGCGGATCGCGCCAAGGCTCGGCTGCGAGCAGCGGGCTCCGAAACAACTTCGGCGTGGTTTCGAACCGTACCGATAGCTACACGGACGATGTGCTGGTGATGCCCGGCACCACCTGGGTGGGCGTCGGCGGCGAGGTGTGGATGGACACCGACCTCAGCGCCGGACGCAGCCAGCTGAGCTGCGCCCGCGACCCCGCCAGTGGCGCACTGCCCGCCGCCGACTGCCTGTCGCTGCCCGGCGGCGCCACCGAAGGGGTCACGCCCATGCTGTTTGTCGACCGCCTGCCGTTTGACCGGGGGCGGTTCATACCCGGCCAGAAGGTGGTGGTGGTTGAGGTGGCGGGCGGCAACAGTGCCCAGGGCCACTTTGTGGTCAGCCCGCGCCAGCCCGGCTACAGCCCCTTGTTTGGGGGCTCCTGGGCGCGTGGCCTGTTCCAGTACGCCATCGTCTATGACGAAGCCGATCAGACCCATGCGCTGGTCAGCATGATCAACGACAACGCCCATCAGCAGGCGCAGGTGTCTGCGACCGCGACCGACCTCTGGCGTTTGTCGACCGATGGCGCGGCCGACCGCGCGGCAGGAATCGCCCAGCCAGGACCCCGGGACGAGGGGCAACTGTGGGTGGTGCTGGCACGCCAGTCCGCCGATCGCAGTACCGCCACCGTGGAACAGGCCGAAGGCCAAGCGTTCAGCTTTGCCAATGACGGCCGCCGCCAGGACCTCGCCACCAATTTTGGCCTGGATCTGCTCAGTGGCGGCAGCGGCGAACGTCGCTGGACCCTGGGGTTCATGACCGGCTATCTGCGGGCCAAACAGTCCTATGACCCTTCGCCCAATCAGCAGGAGTACAACGGCTGGCACTATGGGCTGTACGCCGGCCGCCGCCACGGCAGGGCCTGGCTGAGCGCTGTAGCCAATGTCACCGCATTGACCTTGCGACAGGCGGTGCCGGGTTTTGACTTCAAGCCCGCCGACACCCTGGCCTCTAACGATCTGCAGTCGCTGGGCCTGCGGGTGGACGGCGGTTGGCAATGGGCGCTGAGCGATGCCATCACCCTGACCCCGATGGCCGGGCTGACCTATGTCACCACCACCGTGGAGGACCTCACCATTCTCCCCGACGACAGCAAGCGCAAGGGGCTAAGGGTGGACTGGGACGCGACCGACGCCATCCGCGCAACGGCCGGAATGAAGCTGGACGCGGCAATGCGCCTGGGGCGCTTCAACGCCGGCGTGGAGCTGACCGCCCGGCTGTGGCAGGAGCTGGATGGCGAAGCCCAGGCGCAGATCTTCAACGAGGCATTTCCGGAGGACGCGCCGATCCCGCTGCAAGACCGCTTCGACGGCAGCTTCGCCGAGCTCAACGCCGGGGTCCGCCTGAGCAGCGCCGGGGGCGCCTTCAGCAGCTACCTGCGTGTAGGCACCAGCCAGGGCGACGACTACGACACGCTCTCCGCCGCCGCCGGCGCGAGCTATCACTGGTAAGGGGGACACCATGAAACACCTGGCATGGCTACTGCTGGCCGCCGCACCCGCCTGGGCCGACAGCCCCGCCGACCCGCAACGCTACGCTGCCGTCAGCAGCCTCAACTGGCAACTGGAAGGCGACTTCGCAGAAGGCAGCGGCATTCGCCTGGTGCTGGGTCAGCAGGTCAGTGAGTACCTGAGTATCGAACTGCATGGCGGCATTGGCGGCGACGACAACGTCACCCTCATGACCACCGACCCGACGCCGGTCGCCGTCAATGGCGACCTCGGCCTGAAGCAACTGCTCGGCGCCTACTTGCGGGCCAGCTATCCCTTCAACGAGATGGTCAGCATCTACGGCCTCGCGGGCTACACCCGCGTCAAAGCCGAATTCGAGGGTGATCCCAACTTTACCGCCGGCAGCACGCCCCTCAACCGTGACAGTTTCAGCGAATCGGAAAGCGGCAACAGCTACGGCGGCGGCATCGAGTTCAAGGTCTTCAGCGGCCTGCTCGACGGCAAGCTCCGGCTCACCGCGGACTACATGGTCTATCTCGACAAATCCGGCAGCGATTTCGAGGCGAAGAGTGTGGGGGTGAAGCTTCAGTTCTAAGCCTTGATTCCCGACGGTCTCCTCCGAGCGGGACGCCTTACGGCAGCAGGTGACCCCTGCTGCCGTTTTTTTGTGTGCCCGAGCGACATGTCTGGCTGGGTGGGCGCGGCGTGCTGCGGAGCAGGGCAGGGTAATGGCAGGCGCATTCGGGACCGAGGCAGACGGTTGACAACGAGACGCTGGCGAGGGAGGGTCTGTCCAGACGCAATAGCTGGTGGCCCCGGGTCAGCGTCGCTTGCCACCGAAGTGGTTCCGTCCGGTGCGGAGGCAACAAGCTCCAGACTACGAAGCCCCGCTTGCGGGGCTTGCGCTTATGCAAATTACGGTTTCTTCGGGCGGGTGCCGCGCAATGCGTAACCCAAGAGCGCATTGATGGGGGCAGAGCCCTTTAAGCTCATCTGTCGGGTGGTTCCGAGAGACGGCGTGGCAAGTCTCGGGCGCCGTGCATCACGCGTTCAATGCACAGTTCGGTTTCGGAAACCTTGTAAAAGATCAGATGGCGATCAAATGGCGGCGACACTGCAAGGGAGCGCATGCCGGCCAAGTCGGCAGAACGGAATCGTCGCGTCCGTCCCAATAGAGGGTGATCCGAGAGGTCTTTTACACGTGCGTCAAAAGCAACAAGATAGCGCTCCGCCACGTCCAGTGCTGCATTGTCGATAAACCAGCGGTATTGCAAGGCAAGGTCGGTTTCGGCGCGGGCCGAGATCCGTGGTTTCAAGCTCATTGCAATGCGCTAGCCTCCTGGCGAATGCGCGCCAGCGAGTCGCTGCCATAGTCGAGGTGAGGGCCGCGCACACCTTCCAGCAAGGCTGCTTCGAGCGCGGGTGACTCATACTCCTCCTGACGCTCCAGTACGCGCAGGGCCTCCCGTACGACATCGCTGGCATCGGCGTAGCGTCCGCTACGCACCTTGTCCTGGATGAATTCGGTCAGTTGTCCAGTCAGTTGTATGTCCATGCTGATTTTCCGTCATGCTGAGGCACCGCCATTGATCGTACCTCAGGTGTTTTCAATATGAAATCAACGACATCAATTGACGACGGCAACCCACCCCCATCAGCCACTCGCTCAGGTGATGCAGCGGGCAGACGGTGAGGCAGCGGTCAACATCGTCAACCTCGGACCGGATGTGCCGCGGGTGAGCAACACGCTCGACGGCAGCTTCACCGAACTCCACGGCCGCGTCGGCCTGCGCAACCGCGCCGGCAACATGGAGGGCTTTGTGGAAGTCGAAAGCCTCAGCGGCGGTGGCTACGACAGCCTCGGAGGCTCGGTAGGGTTCCGGCTGATGTGGTGAATCACCCAGTTCCCGATGGTCTGCTCCGAGCGGGACGTCCTACGGCAGCAGGTGACCCCTGCTGCCGTTTTTTGCCCCAGCGACATCTCTGGCCCTGAAGACTGGATGCCCGATCAAGTCGGGCATGACGGTAGGTCACGTCATCCCGGGCTTGATCCGGGGCGCTCGGGGTCAGGTCTTGCAATGACACATTTTGTAGCGTCCGAGACCCGTTCGGAGACGTCGACTCCCACTCCGCCAGCCCGGTGGGGTCTTGGATGAGCTGGCAACCGCGCAGTTGTTGACTTGACCGCGTGATGGACCCGCCACTGACGTTGGGAGTTTATCCACCGTCACCCCGGACTCGATCCGGGGGCCACTTTCCACGGTTGGCACTGGATACCCGGTCAGTCGGGAATGACGACAGGTCAGGTCATCCCTTCACCGCCTCCACGCCGGCTTCGGTCCCCACGATCAGTACGTCCGCTGGCCGGTGCGCGAACAGGCCGACGGTGACCACGCCGGGAATCTGGTTGATGGTGGTTTCCAGGCCTTTGGGGTCGAGGATGCGCAGGCCGCGAACGTCGAGGATGAGGTTGCCGTTGTCGGTGACCACGCCCTCCCGCCACACCGGGTCGCCGCCCAGCTTCACCAGCTCGCGGGCGACGAAGCTGCGGGCCATGGGGATCACCTCCACCGGCAGCGGGAACTCGCCGAGCACCTCGACCCGCTTGCTGGCATCGGCGATGCAGATGAAACGACGCGAGGCGCCAGCGACGATCTTCTCGCGGGTGAGGGCTGCGCCACCGCCCTTGATCAGCCGCAGGTGCGGGTCGGCCTCGTCGGCGCCATCGACATAGATCGACAGCGTGCCGGTGCTGTTGAGGTCGAGCACGGGGATGCCGATCGCCTTGAGCCGGGCGGTGCTGGCCTCTGAGGAGGATACGGCGCCGGGGATGTCCTGCTTGCGTTCGGCCAGCAGGTCGATGAAGAAATTGACGGTGGAGCCGGTGCCCACGCCGAGCACTTCGCCGGGTTCCAGGTAGTCGAGGGCGGCGCGTGCGGCGTTGCGTTTGGCGGTGTCTTGGGGGCTCATGATCAGGCTCGTGCAGTGGGGGGCGGGCGGGGGCCGAACAGGGCAGTGCCGATGCGCACCCAGGTGGCGCCTTCGGCAATCGCGGCAGGGAAATCATCCGACATTCCGGCGGACAGCGTGTCCAGCGGCAGGCCTCCGGCGCGCAGCGCGTCGAAGTGTGCGCGCAGGTCGGCGAAGGGGCGGCGGGGGTCATCCCCAGGTCGCAGCGGCGCCGGCAGGCTCATCAGGCCACGCAGGCGCAGGCCGGGCAGCTTCGATACGGCCTGGCACAGGGCCGGCAGTTCTGCGGGGGTGCAGCCGGATTTGCTGGCCTCGCCCGACAGGTTCACCTGCACGCAGACCTGAAGCGGGGCTTGATCGGCATGCCGCTGCCGTGACAGGCGCTCGGCAATCCGCAGGCGATCCACGCTGTGCACCCAGTCGAAGCGGGCGGCCACCTCGGCGGTCTTGTTCGATTGCAGGGGACCAATGAAGTGCCAGCGCAGCGGCAGGTCGCGCAAGGCGTCGAGCTTGGGCAGGGCCTCCTGCAAGTAGTTCTCGCCGAAATCGACTTGGCCGGCCTGCGCCAAGGCGCGAATCTCATCGCTACTGCGGGTTTTCGAGACTGCGATAAGGCCCACCGCATCGGGATCACGCGCGGCCTGGCGCGCAGCGGCGGCGAGCTGCTGTCGCAGATCGGTCAGACGGGTACGCAGGTCGGCAGTCATGTTGCTGGGGGGGCGAAAGCGCTATAACGTCGGGCCACGAGGGAAGCGGCTCTGAAGGCCGCCACAGTGTACTGCCGGGAGAACAATCAAGATGGATATCGCGCAGCTGCTGACGTTTGGGGTGAAGCAGGGGGCGTCGGATCTTCATTTGTCCGCGGGTGTCGAGCCGATGATCCGCGTCGATGGCGACGTCAAGCGCATCAATCTGCCGCCGCTGGAGCACAAGCAGGTCCACGACATGGTGTACGACATCATGAACGACAAGCAGCGCAAGGCCTACGACGAGTTTCTGGAAACCGACTTTTCTTTCGAAATTCCCGGCCTGGCGCGCTTTCGTGTCAACGCCTTCAACCACGCCCGGGGCGCAGGCGCTGTGTTTCGTACCATTCCGTCCAAGATCATGAGCCTCGAGGACCTGCACTGCCCCCCCATCTTCAAGGAGCTGGCGGACACCCCGCGCGGGCTGATTCTGGTGACCGGGCCGACCGGGTCGGGGAAATCGACCACGCTGGCAGCGATGATCAACCACAAGAACGAGAGCGAGTACGGCCACATCCTCACCATCGAGGACCCGATTGAGTTCGTGCACCAGTCGAAGAAGTGTCTGATCAACCAGCGCGAGGTGCACCGGGACACCATGGGCTTTTCGGAGGCGCTGCGCAGTGCCCTGCGTGAGGATCCGGACACCATTCTGGTGGGCGAAATGCGCGACCTGGAAACCATTCGCCTGGCGTTGACCGCCGCCGAGACCGGACACCTGGTGTTCGGCACCCTGCATACCAGTTCGGCGGCCAAGACCGTCGACCGTATCGTGGATGTGTTTCCCGCGGCCGAGAAGGAAATGGTGCGCGCCATGCTGTCTGAGGCCCTGCGCGCGGTGATCTCCCAGACGCTGCTGAAGAAGAAGGGGGGCGGACGTATCGCCGCTCACGAGATCATGCTGGGCAATCCGGCGATCCGGAACCTGATTCGCGAGAACAAGGTGGCGCAGATGTATTCGTCCATCCAGACCGGTCAGCGCGAGGGCATGCAAACCCTGGAGCAGTGCCTGAAGGATCTGGTCAAGCGGGGGTTGGTGACGCCGGACGACGCCCGCCGAAAGGCCAACAAGCCGCTCGATATCTGACGCCGACAAGCCGGGACTCACGCCATGGAACGCGATCAGGCCATCAAGATGATGCAACAGTTGCTGGGGATGATGAAGGAGCGCAACGGCTCCGACCTGTTCATCACCTCTGGCTTTCCACCCGCCATCAAGATCAACGGCCAGATGACGCCGGTGGGCGATAAGGCGCTGCCGGCGGAGGCGGCGGCAATCATGATGCGCGCCTTGATGAACGACCGCCAAACCCGCGAGTTCGAGGCCAGCAACGAGTGCAACTTCGCCATCTCGCCACCCAATCTTGGGCGTTTCCGGGTCAATGCCTTCGTCCAGCAGGGGCGGGTCGGGGGCGTGCTCCGCACCATCCAGACCGAAATCCCCAGCTTCGAGCAATTGAAGCTGCCGAACCAGATGCGCGACATCGTCATGGAGAAGCGCGGGCTGGTGCTGATGGTGGGCGGTACCGGGTCGGGCAAGTCGACCTCGCTGGCGGCGATGGTGGGCTACCGCAACCAGAACAGCCGTGGCCACATCATCACCATCGAGGATCCGGTGGAGTATGTGCATCCGCATCAAGGCTGCATCATCACGCAGCGCGAGGTCGGCGCCGACACCCAGAGCTGGGACAACGCGCTCAAGAACACCTTGCGGCAGGCGCCGGATGTGATCCTGATTGGCGAAATTCGCACCCGCGAAACCATGGAATACGCCATCAACTTCGCGGAGACCGGACACCTGGTGCTGTCCACCCTGCACGCCAACAGCGCCAACCAGGCGATGGATCGCATCATCAACTTCTTCCCCGAGGAACGCCGCGCCCAGTTGCTGATGGACCTGTCGTTCAACCTCAAAGGGATCATTTCCCAGCGTTTGGTGCGTCGCGAAGCGGGCGGGCGGGTCGCCGCCATCGAGATCATGCTCAACTCGCCGCTCATCGCCGACTTGATCTTCAAGGGCGAAATCCACGAGTTGAAGGCGGTCATGGCGCGCTCCAACGAGCAGGGCATGATCACCTTCGACCAGTTCCTGTTCGGCCTGTTCGAGTCCGGCGAGATCAGCTATGAGGAGGCGCTGCGCAATGCCGACAGCAAGAACGAGCTGCGGCTGAAGATCAAGCTCGACTCCAAGCGGGCCGCCCAGAACCTGCTGGACGATGAGGTGGTCAACAACCTGTTGATGAAGGATGAGGACGAAGGCCGCCGGGGGCTGCGCTGATGCTGAAAATCCTGCCGTACCTGAAGTTGGCGGTGGAGCGCAACGCCTCCGACATCTTCTTTACCCCCAACGCGCCCGCGATGCTCAAAGTGGATGGTGAGTTCCTGGCCATCGGCAAGACGGTGCTCACCGCCGAGTTCGTGCGCGACCTGGCCCTGAATCTGCTGACGCCGGAGCAGCAGGCGGAGCTGCGCGAGCATCAGGAGATTGACCTGGCGACCCAGGCCGGTGGGCTGGGCCGTTTTCGCGTCAATATCTTCACCCAGCGCAACCAGATCGCCATGGTGCTGCGCTACGTGCGCGGCGACATCCCGCTGATCGACGACCTCGGGCTGCCGGCCACCCTCAAGGAGCTGGTGCTGCTGAAGCGGGGACTGATCCTGATGGTGGGCGCCACCGGCTCAGGCAAGTCCACCTCGCTGGCGGCCATGGTCCATCACCGCAACCTCAATGCCGCCGGCCACATCCTCACCATCGAGGATCCCATCGAGTTCGTTCACAGCAACCAGCGCAGCATCGTCAACCAGCGCGAGGTGGGCACCGACACCCACAGCTATGCCCGCGCCTTGAAGAGTGCCCTGCGCGAGGCGCCGGACGTCATTCTCATCGGTGAGGTCCGGACCCGGGACACCATGGAGGCGACTCTGACCCTGGCCAACACCGGTCACTTGGCGCTGTCGACGCTGCACGCCAACAATGCCTATCAGGCGCTGCAGCGCATCATCAACCTGTACCCGGACGAGAACCGGGATCAGCTCTACATGGACCTGTCGATGACCTTGCGGGCGGTGATCAGCCAGCGTCTGGTGCGCCGCAAGGATGGCAGCCGCTGTGCTGCGGTCGAGGTGATGATCAACACGCCGTATATTCAGGACCTCATCCTCAACCGCCGGATCGACGAGATCCGAGAGGCCATGGCGCAGTCCTCTGACAAGGGCATGCAGAGCTTCGATAACAGCCTTTACGACCTGTGGAAACGGGGCGATATCGATGTCGAGGAAGCCCTGGCCAACGCTGATTCGCGCCCCAACCTGGAAGCCCGCATCAATTTCGGCGGCTGATCGGCCCGCAGGACCGGCAGCGCTTGCGCCGGGACGGCGGCATCACTACAATCCCGCGCTCTTTCGAGGTCCGCCCTGGCGGACTGAATTATTACAACCATCTGCGGTGAGTCATGAAGACGGTCTTCATCAACAACGAGAACGCCCAGCGCGACTGGTACGTTCTGGACGCCGACGGGGTCACCCTCGGTCGCCTGGCCACGGAAGTGGCGCGTCGCCTGCGCGGCAAACACAAGCCGGAATACACCCCCAACGCGGATAACGGCGATTACATCGTCGTCATCAACGCCGAGAAGGTGAAGGCCACTGGCAACAAGCTGCGGGACAAGATGTACTACAGCCACTCCCAGTATCCGGGCGGCATCAAGTCCGTTTCGCTGGGCAAGCTGCTGGAAACCCACCCCGAGCGCGCGATCCAGAATGCCGTCAAGGGCATGCTGCCGCGTGGCCCCCTGGGTTACGCCCAGTTCCGCAAGCTGAAGGTGTATGCCGGTGCCGAGCATCCGCATACCGCCCAGCAGCCCAAGACTCTCACGCTTTAAGGCGCCCGCATCATGGTCATCAAGAAAGCTTCCGCCGAACAGAAGTACGGCACCGGCCGCCGCAAGACGGCAGCCGCTCGTGTGTTCCTCAAGCCGGGTACCGGCGCGCTCACCGTCAACGGCAAGACCGTCGAGGAATACTTCGGTCGCGAGACCTCCCGCATGATGGTGCGCCAGCCGCTCGAACTGATCGACGGCCTGACCCGCTTCGACATCAAGGTGACGGTCAACGGTGGCGGTCCCTCGGGCCAGGCTGGCGCCATTCGTCACGGCATTACCCGCGCCCTGATCGACTACGACGAAACGCTGCGCGGTCCACTGCGCGCGGCCGGCTTCGTCACCCGCGATGCCCGTGAGGTTGAGCGTAAGAAGGTCGGCCTGCACAAGGCCCGCCGCGCCACGCAGTACAGCAAGCGTTAATGCCGTGGGCGTCCCGGGTTCACCCGGGACGCTTTCGGGGCTACACTGCGCCAACGGTGAGATCCCACTTGGGGGATCGTCTAATGGTAGGACCCGGGATTCTGATTCCCGTTGTCTAGGTTCGAGTCCTAGTCCCCCAGCCAATCTCGTGAAGAGCCCGCCACCGGCGGGCTCTTTGCGTTCAGGAGACACGGATGCGGTATCGGTTGTTGGCGCTGCTGCTGTTGTCGCTGTCGCCCGTCCTGCGGGCGGCGGAGGGGATGTGGCTGCTGGAGGCCCTGCCGCGTCAGGCGCTTGCCTCCCAGTACCAGTTCGAGCCGACGCAGGCCTTTACCGATCTCGCCCGCCAGGCCTCGGTGCGTCTGGCGGGCGGCTGCTCCGGCAGCTTTGTCTCGCCCCAGGGCCTGGTGTTGACCAATGCGCACTGCGTGGTTGACTGCGTGCAGGCGCTGTCCGATGGCGCGCGTGATCTGGCCCGCGACGGCTGGGTGGCCGAGGCGCCGGAGGCGGCGCTGCGCTGTCCGGCAATGGAGTTGAACCGGCTGGAGCGTACCGAGGACGTGACCCGCCGCATCCGCGAGGCCACCCAGGGCCTCCGCGGCGAGGCGTTTGCGCGGGCCCGCAATGCAGCGCAGGCCAAGATCGAGGCGGAGTGCGTCGGAGACGATGCCGCCACGCGCCGTTGCGATGTGGTGGAGCTGTACGACGGCGGGCAGTACCACCTCTATGACTATCGTCGCTACGATGACGTGCGGCTGGTGTTCTCGCCCGAGGCGGCCATGGGCTTCTTCGGCGGCGACCCGGACAACTTCAACTTTCCGCGCTACAGCTTCGACGTTGCGCTGCTGCGCGCCTACGAGCAGGGTGTCCCCGCGGCGACCCCGACGCACTTCCGCCTGCAACCGGCTGGTGCGGCGCCGGGGGCGCTGACCCTGGTGACCGGGCACCCGGGGTCGACCAAGCGATTGCTCACAGCCGCCCAGCTGCGTCGCGAACGCGATGTCGACGTCACCGAAACCCTGTTGCATCTGGCCGAGCTGCGCGGCGTCTTGCTGCAGTTCAGTCGCCTCGATGATGAGGCTGCGCGCGTGGCGGCCAAGGACCTGATGCAGGTGGAGAACGCCTACAAGGTCTACGCCGGCCGTTTGCAGGCACTCAACGATCCCTTGTTCTTCGAGCGCAAGGCGCAGCAGGCGGCCGCGCTGCGGAAGGCACTGCGTGACAACGCGCCGGCGCTGGAGGCACTGACCGCAGCCGAGGCAAGGATTGCCGAGGTGCAGGCGATCTACCGCAATCTCTACGACGCGTATCAGATGATCGAGCGCGGACGCGGATTGGACAGTGCTTACTTTCGCCACGCGCGCAACTTGGTGCGCGCCGCCGCCGAGCGCGAGAAACCGGATGCGCGGCGGTTGCGGGGCTTTACCGAGGCGGAGCTGCCGCGGCTGCGGCAGCAGCTGCTGGCGACGGTGCCCATCGATGCCCGCCTTGAACGGGCACGCCTGGCCTGGTCACTGGGCAAGTTGCGGGAGCAGTTGGGGCCAGACGACCCCTTTGTGCGGCTGGTGTTGGGGACCGCCAGCCCGGCGGCGGTGGCCGATCGCTTGATCGACGGCACCCGGCTGGGTGAGGTTGCGGTCCGTTCGGCGTTGTGGGCGGGTGGCGAGGCGGCGGTGGCGGCTTCTGACGATCCGTTTATTCAGCTGGCCCGCGCGGTTGACCCGCTGTCGCGGCAGTTGCGGCAGCGCTACGAACATGAGGTGGAAGCGATCGAGAACCGCGAGGCCGAAACCCTCGCCGGACTGCGTTTCGAGGTCTACGGGGATTCGGTCTACCCCGATGCCACCTTCACCCTGCGCCTGTCCTACGGCGAGGTGCGGGGGTGGACCGAGGCGGGCGAGGTGGTCGCACCGATGACCACGATGGAGGGTCTGTTCGACCGGGCCACCGGCAGCGCGCCATTTGCCCTGGCGCCGCGTTGGCGCGCCGCGCGTGATCGGCTGCCGCCCGCCACGCCGCTGAATTTCGTGACCACCAACGACATCATCGGCGGCAACTCCGGAAGCCCGGTGCTCGATCGTGATGGGCGGCTGGTCGGGGTTGCCTTCGACGGCAACCGTCATTCGCTGGGCGGTGCCTACGGCTATGACCCGCGCAGCAACCGATGCGTGGCGGTGCACGCCGGTGCGATCGTCGCAGCGCTGAAGCAGGTCTATGGCGCCAACGCGCTGGCGGCCGAACTCACTGCGCAGGGCTCGGCCGGAACAGGCTCAGACGATTCCCGACCGGACTGACGGTATCACCCAGCAGGCCTTTTTCGGTGATGAGGATGTCGCCCGGCGCAAACAGTGGCGGGCGTGCTGCGCGGGCCTGTGACGGAAACCGTAGGGTGAGCGGCGGCAGGCTGTCCAGCAGGCGGCCATCGGCGGCGAACAGGCGCAGCCCACCCAGACCGAAGTCCGGCACCAGCAGGGCGGTACCCGCGGCGCCGGGCAGCAGGCTGAGATCATCGGGCACGCCCGCGAACCGGGCCACAGTGTCAACTGCAGTGGGTCCCTCTGGCCCCCACTGTAAGCGCCGCACCACCGCCAGTTCTGGCAGGGCGCTGTCGGTCAGATAAAGGTATTCGCCATCGGCCTGGAGGCCGTTCGGTGCCAACAGTCCCCGGTCCAGCCAGACCGAGATCTCGACCACCTGCAGCGGGTCGTTCACATCCAGTGCAACCCGCAGAATCTTGGGATCGGGGAGCGCCGTCGTCGCCACCGGCCCGTTGACCACGTAGAGCGCGTCGTCCGGCCCCACCGCCATGCCGTTGGGGGCCGCCACGCCCAGCTCGGCAATGGCCGACAGGGTATCGACCGCCGACAAGGGGGCAGCGTACAGGCGACCATCGAAGCAGCCGGCGTAGAGGGTGTCGGCACGAATGGCGAGGCCGGTGAAGTTGCAGGTGCTGGCCGACAGTGGGGTGGCGGTGAAGGCATCGCCGCTGCCCACGACCTCATAGACGTTTTCGCCCCCCGAGACGAACAGGCGTCCATCGTCGCTGAAGATCAGATTCTCGGCATCGGGGATATCGAGCAGCGGCCTCAATGTGCCGCAGCCCAGGTTCAGGCAGAGGCTTTCGGCCAGCGGTAGCGGCGGGCTCAGCGCGCGGTCGCCGTTGCTGCAGGCGCCCAGCAGCAGTGCCAACACCATGCCCAACGGCCTGTGGGGGCTCATATCCGTTCGATGGCCACCGCCACCGCTTCACCGCCGCCGATGCACAGGGTGGCCACGCCACGCCGACCGCCGCGGGCGCGCAGCGCGCCGATGAGGGTGGCCAGGATGCGGGCGCCGGAGGCGCCAATCGGGTGCCCCAGCGCGCAGGCGCCGCCATGAACGTTGACTCGGTCATGCGGCAGGCCATGTTCCTGCATCGCCGCCATCGTCACCACCGCGAAGGCCTCATTGATTTCCCAAAGGTCGACGTCGGCGGTGGCCCAGCCGGTCTTGTCCAACAGCTTGCGAATGGCGTCCACCGGCGCCACCGTAAACTCGCCGGGCAGACGCGCATGGCTGCTGTGGGCGACGATGCGGGCCAGCGGGACGGCGCCGGCCTGAGCGGCACTCGCCGCCGACATCAGCACCACCGCGGCGGCGCCATCATTGATGGAGCTGGCATTGGCGGCGGTGATGGTGCCGTCCTTCTTGAAGGCCGGTTTGAGACCCGGAATCTTTTCCGGCAGGGCCTTGAACGGCCCTTCGTCACGGATTACCGATTCCACCCCCTTGCGGGTCCTCACCTCGACCGGGGTGATTTCGAAGTCGAAGCTGCCATCCTCATTGGCGCGGCGGGCACGGGTGAGCGATTCGATGGCGAAGGCATCCTGCTGTTCGCGGGTGAAGCCGTAGCGTTCCACCGTCTGCTCGGCGAAGGCGCCCATCGGGGTGCGACGCTGGTAGGCATCTTCCAGTCCGTCCACCGCCATGTGGTCCAGCACTTCGCCATGTCCATACTTGAGCCCGCCGCGCATCTGGATCAGATGGGGGGCGTTGGTCATGCTTTCCATGCCGCCCGCCACCACGGTGTCGACGCTGCCGGCGCGGATCATGTCGGCCCCCAGCATGACCGCCTTGAGGCCGGATCCGCACATCTTGTTGATGGTGAGGGCGGTCACCTGGTCCGGTAGTCCTGCCTTGCGGCTGGCTTGGCGTGCGGGCGCCTGTCCCTGGCCCGCGCCCAGGACATTGCCCATGATGACGTCATCCACCTGTTCCGGCTTGAGGCCGGCGCGTTCGACTGCGGCACGGATGGCGACGGCCCCGAGATCACTGGCCGAAAGGCTGCTGAAGGCGCCCTGCAGGGCGCCCATTGGCGTGCGTGCCAGGCCGACAATCACCACGGCGTCATTGTTGTTCACGAACACTCCTTGAAAGCGGGTTTGCCGTTAGTATCGCTCAGGTTCATGCGCGGTCCCCCGTCCTATGGTGGGGCGTCCCGCGCCTCCGCCTCTCCTGCCCACGGCCCATGATGCTGTTCCAGCACCCCGACTTTGATCACCACGAGCAGGTGGTGTTTCACCACGATGCCGAGACGGGCCTGCGCGCCATCATCGCCATCCACAGCACGCGCCTTGGCCCCAGTCTGGGCGGTTGTCGTATGCGGGCTTATCCCGAAGAAGCCTCGGCGCTGACCGATGTGCTGCGGCTGTCGCGGGCGATGAGCTACAAGGCGGCGCTGGCGGACCTGCCTCAGGGCGGGGGCAAGAGTGTGATCATCGGCGATCCCCGTCGCGACAAGACGGCGGCACTGATGCGCGCCATGGGGCGGGGCATCGACCGGCTCGGCGGTGCCTACATCGTGGCCGAGGACTCCGGCACCGGCGTCGACGACATGGCGGTGATGGCGGGGGTGACACAGCATGTCAGCGGCCTGACCGACCCCGCGACCCGCGCCGCCGGGCGCAGCGGCGATCCCTCGCCGGCCACCGCCTACGGGACCCTGGTGGCGATCCGGGCGGTGGCCCGACGCCAGTGGGGGCGTGATGATTTGCAGGGTCTGCGGGTGGCGATTCAGGGGCTGGGAGCGGTCGGGCATCGCCTGGCCGCCCTGCTGCATGCCGAGGGCGTGCAGCTGTGGGTGGCGGACCTCGACGCCACGGCGGTTGCCCGTTGTGTGCAGGCCTTGGGTGCGCAGGCGGTGCCGGTGGACCGTATTCACACGGTGCCGGTGGACGTCTTCGCGCCCTGTGCGCTCGGCGGCGTGATCGATGCCGACAACCTGCTGAGCCTGGGCGCCCAGGCGGTGGTCGGCGCCGCCAACAACCCGCTGGCCGATCCGTCTCTGGATATCGCCCTGCAGGCGCGCGGGGTGCTGTATGCCCCCGATTTCATCGTCAATGCGGGCGGCATCATCGACATTCATCACCAGCGCATCGGCTATGACTCGGCCGCCGTACGGGCGCACCTGAACCGCATTGGCGACACCCTGGAGGCGGTGCTAGCACGGGCGCAGGCCGAACAGCGGGGGGCCGGCGCGGTGGCGGTGGCGATGGCGCGTGAGAGGATCGGACGATGAGCCCCGAACGCTTGTCGGCGCTGGGGGCGGCCTTGGTGGCGCGTGGCCAGTGGCTGGCGGTGGCTGAGAGCTGTACCGGGGGGCTGCTCGCCGCGCGCATCACCGACGTTCCCGGTGCCTCGGCCTGGTTTGATCGCGGTGTGGTCACCTATGCCAACCGCGCCAAGGTGGCCCTGCTGGGTGTGCCCGAAGCCGTGATCGCGGCTCACGGCGCCGTCAGCGCCGAGGTGGCCGCCGCCATGGCCGAAGGCCTGCGTGCGCAGGCGGGCGTGGACTGGACCATCGCGGTCACCGGTGTCGCGGGGCCCGGCGGCGGCACGCCGCAGAAGCCGGTCGGCACGGTGTGGCTGGCGTGGGCAGGCCCGGCCGGCTGCCGCAGCGAACGTCTGCAGTTGCAGGGCGATCGCGCCGCCATCCGGCACCAGACCGTGGACCGCGCGCTGCAGGGCCTGCACGAATGCTTGGCACTGTGAAATAATACAGTTACTTAAAGTCAGGACAGACCATGGACGACAACCGCAAGAAAGCCCTCGAAGCCGCCCTCTCTCAGATCGAGCGCCAGTTCGGCAAGGGCACGGTGATGAGGATGGGCGTGGACACCCGCCCGGAGGTGGAAGTCATCTCCACCGGCTCGATCACCCTGGACGCCGCCTTGGGGATTGGCGGCGTGCCGCGCGGGCGCGTGGTGGAAATCTATGGGCCGGAGTCCTCCGGGAAGACCACCTTCGCGCTGCACGTGACGGCAGAGGCGCAGAAGGCCGGCGGCGTGGCCGCCTTCATTGATGCCGAGCACGCGCTGGACGTCGGCTATGCCGAGAAGCTCGGCGTCAAGGTCGATGACCTGCTGATCTCCCAGCCGGATACCGGCGAGCAGGCACTGGAAATCGTCGACATGCTGGTGCGCTCCAATGCCATCGACGTGATCGTCATTGACTCGGTGGCGGCCCTGGTGCCGAAGTCCGAGCTGGAAGGCGACATGGGTGATGCCGCCGTCGGTGTGCAGGCACGCCTGATGAGTCAGGCGCTACGCAAGCTGACTGGGACCATCAACCGTTCCAAGACAACGGTCATCTTCATCAACCAGCTGCGCATGAAGATCGGCGTGATGATGCCGGGCCAGAGCCCGGAAACCACCACCGGTGGCAATGCGCTGAAGTTCTATGCCTCGGTGCGCCTCGATATCCGTCGTATCGGCGCGATTCGCAAGGGCGACGAGGTGATCGGCAACGAAACCCGCGTCAAGGTCGTCAAAAACAAGATGGCGCCCCCCTTCAAGCAGGTGGTGTTCGAGATCATGTACGGCGAGGGCATCTCCCGAGAAGGCGAGTTGATTGATCTCGGGGTGGCCCACAAGCTGGTCGATAAGTCGGGCGCCTGGTACGCCTACAACGGTGACAAGATCGGCCAGGGCAAGGACAACGCGCGCGGCTTCCTGCGTGACAACCCGCAAATTGCCAGCGAGCTGGAAACCACGCTGCGCGATCTGCTCATTCCCAAGCGCAAGCGAGCCGGTGAGGAAGAGGACGCCACGGCCAAGTGAGCCGCTGGATGCCGCCAGCGCGCGTGAGCGTGCGCTGCGGCTGCTGGCGCGTCGCGAGCATGCCGCGCGCGAGCTGAGTACCAAGCTGCGCCAACGGGGCGCCTCGCTGGAGGTGGCCGCGGCCGCGGTCGAAGGGTTGGCGGATCGGGATTTGCAGTCCGACCGCCGCTACGCCGAGATGCTGGTCCGACAGCGGGTGGCGCAGGGGCACGGGCCGATGCGGATACGCGGCGAGCTGGCCATGGCCGGGATTGATCGGGAAGGGGTCGAGGCGGTGCTGGTAGCTGCCGAGGTGGACTGGTGTGCCTTGGCGGTCGAGGTGCAGGCGCGCAAGTTCAAAGGCCCCCCGGTCGACTTCGCAGACCGCCAGAAGCAATCCCGATTCCTGGCCGGGCGTGGCTTTGCTGCGGAGCAGATCCGGGCGGCCCTGGCTGGCGCCGGCGACCTCGACTGAGCGCGATCAAACGGGTGCCGCAACCCGGTGATTCGTCGTGCGCCGGTAGCCGGGTGCGGGCGGGTTGATTACCATAGCGACCTTTGTGTCCGGCATTCCTTTCCCATGAACAGTAACGAGGTTCGCGCCCGCTTTCTGGAGTTTTTCCGACAGAAGGCGCACGCCGTCGTGCCCTCCAGCTCGCTGGTGCCCGGCAACGACCCGACCCTGCTGTTCACCAACGCCGGCATGGTGCCGTTCAAGGATGTGTTCACCGGCCAGGACAAGCGCCCCTACACGCGGGCAGCCTCCAGCCAGAAGTGCGTGCGCGCCGGTGGCAAGCACAACGATCTCGAAAACGTCGGCTATACCGCCCGCCACCACACCTTCTTCGAGATGCTGGGCAACTTCAGCTTCGGCGATTACTTCAAG
>CAYROO010000012.1:0-66527 GCA_964425915.1 uncultured Polycyclovorans sp. | reverse complement strand
ACTGCCAGGCACTTACAACCAACCCCCGATCGGAAACGATTGGGGGTTTTTGTTTTGCCGCCGTGTGTCGCCGTTGGCGGCGCGGCCCGTCCGCGCGGACGAAGCTTCGGCTACAGTTAACGGACAATATCGCCATCAGACGGTCAACAACGGGAGATCATCACACCATGAAATTCGAAGACAAGCACCGGTTCCGCCAGCCGGTGGAGGCCCTCACCAAGATGTACTTCAGCCGCGCCTACCATGAGCGCAAATACGACATGATGAAGGCGCGCAACGTGGACGTACTGGAGTTGGTCGACACGGCTGAGCGCTTCCACATCGTCGTGCGCTTCACGACCGATGCCGACGCGCCGTTGCCGGATTTCGCCAAGCGGGTCATTGGCGACTCGCTGGCGATCACTCAGACCGATACCTGGGATCGCAAGGCGCTCAAGGGCACGATCAAGGTGGAGATCAAGGGCGCCCCGGTGAAGGTGAGTGCCGACATGGCGATTCGGAGTGAGGCCGATGGCGGCGCTTCCAATAACTTCGTCTGGAATGTTCAGTGCGGCATTCCGCTGATCGGCGGCAAGGTAGAGAAGGTCATTGCGGCCGACATTCAGTCCAAGGCCGGTGCAGACCAGGCCCGTTCTCAGAAGATTCTGGATGAACAGAGCGCCTGAACGGCCTCCCGATGACACGCCGCCCACGCTCTGGCAGACCATTCAGAGCGTGGTGGCGGCGTTCTTTGGTGTCCAGAGCAGCCGTAACCGAGCGCGTGATTTCACGCGCGGCAAGCCGCTTCATTTCATTGTGGTCGGTTTGCTGATGACGGTGACCTTGGTGGGTACCCTGGTGTTGTTGGTTCGGCTGATCCTGCAGCAGGCCGCCTGACCCCTGTTTGGGGGGTGGGCGCGTCTGGCTGCGGGCTTGAGAATCCGGTTGCCGCCCGTCCGGGGGGTGACCAGACCAAGGGATTCTCGACATGACATTCATTGCACCGCCCGTCCGCACCGCATCGATGATGCTGGCGGCGTTCACGCTGGTGGCCTGCGCCGGCGGCGCCAAGGCACCGCCGAAGTACGACAGTGCGGCCACGCCCGAAGCCCAGGCAGCGACCTTCATTGCGCCGAACAAGGACGCCAAGAAGATGGGCGATGTCGGCAAGGGTGCCGTATTGGCCTGTAACGTGATGTTTGCCCATCGTGCAGCGGCGCACGCTGGCACCGGCGGTGGGCTGTTCGATCACAGCGGCTACACCCGCGCCGAGGCCAAGGTGTCGGTGTTCTACACGCTGGTCGGCTTGACCGATGCCGACTACCAGCGGATGGCGGACCAGATCTGCGCCAAGGCTGAGCAGCAATTGGTGGCCAAGGGCTTCCAGCTGGTGCCGAAGGCCGAGCTGGAGGCGAACGCCGAGTACCAGGCATTGCGTGTCGCCGGCCGTGAGACGCCATTCGATTTCAAACCGGCCGGTGGGGACAGCAATGCCCGGTACATGGTGTATGCGGCCGGTGGCGCCAGCCTCTATGACCCACGCTATATCGGGACGATGTCCGGGCTCGGGCAGGCCTTCAAGGCCGCTAAGGGCACCTCGGCGGATCAGCTGGCCACTTCGGTGATGGATCAGTTCGGCGCCGACGGCATCAGCATCAACCTGCTGGTCGACTTTGCGCAGCTGCAGTCCAGCGGCGCCTCCCGCGGTTTTCAGCTGGCCGAGGTCAACGAAGCCAAGGTGAGTGGCGAAGTGGGTCTCAGCATCACCGGCGACGTGTCGTTCCGGCTCTCCAAGCACATGGACTGCTGGGATCGCTTTGGCAAACGCGAATGCATGGTGAAGAACGGCAACACGCCCATGTTTGCCAGCAAGATGCCGGTGCTGATGCAGGAGCCCTTCTATGAAAGCGTGGAAGACACCACGACCACCGGCGACAAAGCCGCTGCCGTGCTGACCAAGGGGATTGCCCTGTTGTCGGCCATGAGCGGCGTCAGCTCCACCAGTTACGACACCACCCGCTATGAAGTTCGGGTGAACCCGGCGCAGTTCGGGCAGACCGCCACCACCGGCGCCGAGCGCTTCGTCGATATGGCGCTGACCACCGCCAAGGCTACTCGCTGAGGTTTTGCTCCCCTGAGCCGGTGACCGCCGAGGTTGGCGGTCGCCGGTTTTTTTTGTGTCAGCGCGATGCCTTCAGCTCATAGAGCGCATTGAGCGCTTCGCGCGGCGTCAGCCGATCCGGGTCGATCCGATCGAGCAGATCGAGCACGGCCGACGGCGGCGGCGCGAACAGCGGTAACTGGGGGCGCGCGTCGGCGCGGGTGGCCGGTGTCGAGGGCGTCCGTTGTGCCTCGAGTTCGGCCAGCAGCCCACGTGCGCGCTGGATCACCGGCGCCGGAACCCCGGCCAAACTGGCCACCTGCAGGCCATAGCTGCGATTGGCCGGCCCCTCCTTGACGGCGTGCAGAAACACCAGCCGATCACCATACTCCGCTGCGTCCAGATGTACGTTGACGACGCCATCCAGCGACTGTGACAAGGCAGTGAGTTCGAAGTAGTGGGTGGCGAACAGGGTCAACGCGCGGCTGGTGTGGGCCAGATACTCGGCCGCCGCGCGCGCCAGCGACAGGCCGTCGTAGGTCGAGGTGCCGCGACCGATCTCATCCATCAGCACCAGTGAGCGCTCGGTGGCATGGTGCAGGATGTGGGCGGTTTCGCTCATTTCGACCATGAACGTCGACTGGCCGGCCGCCAGATCATCACCCGCGCCGATACGGGTGAAGATTCGGTCGACCAGGCCGATTTCCGCCTCGCTGGCCGGCACATAGAAGCCGACATGGGCGAGCAGCGTGATCAGCGCGGTCTGCCGCATGAAGGTGGACTTGCCGCCCATGTTGGGGCCGGTCACCACCAATAGGCGGCGGTCCGGGGCGAGGTCCAGATCATTGGCGATGAAGGGACCGTCCAGTACCTGCTCGACCACGGGGTGGCGACCGTTGCGAATGCGGATGCCGATGTCCTGACGCAGTTGTGGGCGGCACCACTGCAGCGTCTGGGCGCGCTCAGCGGCACAGGCCAGCCCATCGAGTTCGGCCAGCGCGCGCGCCGCTTCCTGAAGCACCGGGAGATCGGATTGCAGGCGGTCGAGCAGGTGCTCGTAGAGCTCCTTCTCGCGCGCCAGCGCGCGATCGCGTGCCGACAGCACCTTGTCCTCGAATTGCTTCAGCTCCTCGGTGATATAGCGTTCATAGTGGGTGAGGGTCTGTCGCCGACTGTAGTGCGTGGGAACCTTGGCAGCGTGTGACTTGCCGATCTCGATGTAGTAGCCGTGTACGCGGTTGTACCCCACCTTCAGGGTTTCGATGCCGGTCTGGTCCCGCTCCCGGCGTTCCAGCTCCACCAGAAAGCCATCGGCATTGCTGGACAACTGCCGCAGTTCATCCAGGGTGGCGTCGAAGCCATCGCGGAAAACCCCTCCGTCGCGGGCCAACAGTGGCGGCTCGTCGGCGAGGGCGGCAGATAGATGATCGGCCAAGGTCTGGTGGTCGCCCAAGGCGGTGAACAGCGACTGTAAACGGGTGGGCCGCTCGCCCTGCAGCGCCGCCGCGACAGCCGGCAAGGCCTGCAAGCTCGCGCCCAGCCCGCTCAGGTCGCGAGGGCGGGCGCTGCGCAGCGCCACCCGCGCCAGGATGCGCTCGATATCGCTGATCGGCTTGAGGCTTCGACGCAGGCTTTCGAAACGGCTGTCCGCGAGCAGGGCGGCAATGCTGTCCAGACGCTGCTCAAGCGTGGTGGCGTCGCGCAAAGGCCTCAGCAATGTCGCGTGCAGCCAGCGCGCGCCCATCGGCGTGACACAACGATCCAGCAGCCACAGCAGGGTGCGGTCGTGTTCGCCCGACAGGGTGCGGTCCAACTCCAGATTTCGACGCGTCGCGGTATCGAGCAGCAGGGCCTCGTCAAGGCGCTCGCGCCGTAGCCCGTTGAGGTGCGGCAAGGCCGTCTTTTGCGTCTCCTGGACGTACTGCAGCAGGGCGCCGGCCGCGGCCACTGCAGCGATGTCGTCCTCGCAGCCGAAGGCCCGAAGATCGCGGGTTGCGAACTGGGTGCACAGCAATCGGTAGCCCGCATCGCGATCGAAATGCCATTCCGGGCGCCGGCGCAGCGGCGCCTCTCCCGGCCAGTCGAGGGTCTGGGGCAGCAGCAGCTCGCGTGGTCGCAGCCGTTGCAGCTCGGCACGCAGCTGCGCGGCATCGGCGCATTCCAGGGCCTGGAATCGACCGGTCGACAGTTCCAGCCAGGCCAGGCCCCAGCGCCCGCCCAGGGTGCAGGCAGCGGCAAGCCAGTGGGTATCACGCGCATCCAGCAGTGCTTCCTCGGTGGCGGTGCCGGGGGTGACGATGCGCGTGACCTCGCGACGTACCGGCCCTTTCTCGGCGCCGACTTCACCCACCTGCTCGGCAATGACCACCGATTCGCCCAGGCGGATCAAGCGCGCCAGATAGTTGTCGAGCTGGTGATGCGGCACACCCGCCATGACCACCGGTTGGCCGGCGGATTCGCCGCGCTGGGTCAGCGTGATGTTGAGCAGCGCCGAGGCCTTGCGTGCGTCATCGTAGAACAGCTCATAGAAGTCACCCATGCGGAACAGCACCAGGGTGTCCGGGTGTTGGGCCTTGATCCCCAGAAACTGTTGCATCAGGGGGGTGTGGGCGCTCAGCGGCGGGGACGACATGGGGGCAGGGCACTCCTATACTCGAACGCTCATTATCACCAACCGGATGCCGGACCGTGACCGATCCCGTGCAATGGACGCCGGACAGTTGGCAACAGCGCCCTGCATGCCAGCAGCCCGAATATCCCGACCATGCGGTGCTGCAGGCGGCGCTCGCTGATCTGGCGCGACTGCCGCCGCTGGTGACTTCCTGGGAGATCAACCAGTTGCGCCATCAACTGGCATCCGCGCAGGCTGGTGACTGTTTTGTGCTGCAGGGAGGGGATTGCGCCGAGCGTTTCGCCGACTGTCAGTCGGCGCTGATCGCCAACCGCCTCAAGGTGCTGTTGCAGATGTCACTGGTGCTGGTGCATGGCATGCGGACGCCGGTACTGCGCATCGGGCGGTTCGCGGGGCAGTATGCCAAGCCACGATCCGCCGACCACGAAACGCGCGATGGCGTCACCTTGCCGAGTTACCGCGGTGATCTGGTGAACGCTCCGGCGTTCACACAGGAGGCCCGTACACCCGATCCTCGCCGGCTGCTGGAAGGCCATGCGCGATCGGCGATGACGCTCAATTTCATCCGCAGCCTGATCGACGGCGGCTTCGCCGACCTTCATCACCCGGAGTATTGGGACCTCGACTGGGTACAGCATGCGCCGTTGGCGGCTGACTATCAGCGTCGGGTCGATCAGTTGGGTGATGCGGTGCGCTTCATGGAAACGCTGGCCGGGCGGCCGGTGGGTGAGTTCTCCCGGGTCGCGTTCTATACCAGTCACGAGGCCTTGCTGTTGTGGGCAGAGCAGGCGCAGACGCGGCAGGTGCCACGGTCGCCGGGTTGGTACAACCTGTCCACCCATTTTCCCTGGATCGGGATGCGGACGGCCGCACTGGACGGCGCCCACGTCGAATACTGCCGCGGGATCGAGAATCCACTGGGGGTGAAGGTCGGGCCGGCGATGGATGCCGACTGGCTGCTGGGGCTGTGCGACGTGCTCAATCCCCAGCGGATTCCCGGTCGACTGACCTTGATCCATCGCATGGGCGTTGGCCACATCGAGTCCCACCTGCCAGGCCTGATCAAAGCCGTGCAGCGTGCCGGGCACCCGGTGCTATGGCTGTGTGATCCCATGCACGGCAACACCCGCAGTACCGGCAACGGCTACAAGACGCGGCCGTTTGAGGACATTCTTCAGGAACTGCGGCTGGCGTTCTCGCTCCACCGCGAGCACGGCTCCCGCCTGGGCGGCGTGCACCTGGAGCTGACAGGCGAGGATGTCACCGAGTGCACCGGTGGTGCGCGGCGACTTACCGAAGCGGATCTGTCGCGGGCCTACACCAGTCATGTCGATCCGCGACTCAACTACGAGCAGGCGCTGGAGCTGGCACTGACCATGGTGGAGATGGCCTGACGCAGGCCGGCGGGCTCAGTGCGGAAGCCGCAGGCCGACACTCTCGATCCGTTCGCCGTCGAGCTTGCGCACCACCAGCTCCAGCTCACCCAGGCGCAGTCGGTCGCCCACTACCGGTTTTGGCAGGCTGCTGGCGATGAACTCGGCGACCGTCAGCCGGGTCGCGTGCAGCGGCAAGGGACCAATGCCATAGGCTTCGGCCAATGTCTGCATGTCGGCATCGGGCCGGATCTCGAACTCACCGAAGAAGCGTTGATCGGCCTTCTTCATCGGTTTTCGGCTGCTTTCGAAAATCTTGTCGAGGGGCTCCAACTCGTCCTGATGACACAGGAGGGTGACGCTGTCGCCCTCGTGCAGCTGGCCCCAGTGGCGATAGGGCAGCAATTGGTTTTGGCGTGTGATACAGACCACGCGGGTGCCCTCCGGTAGGCTCAGTTCCTTGACCGTCAGGCCGGTCAGACCGGAGTGGCGCGGCACCCGATAGCTGACGATCTCATGGTCGACCGCCCCCGGCAGGTCGACATCGACGCGCTGGATGCGTGCGCTGTTGTTGGGCACGTACAGGTCCAGCAGCCGCGCCATCGGTGCCAATGTCCAGCCTTGGATCACCAGCGACACGATGACGATGAAGAAGGCGATGTTGAAGAACAGGGACGCGTTTTCGAGACCGGCCAACCAGGGATAGGTTGCCAGCACGATGGGCACCGAGCCGCGTAGACCCACCCAGGCGATATAGGCCTGCTCGCGAGCCGGGTACCGAAATGGCAGCAGGCTGAGCCACACCGCCAGCGGTCGCGCCACCAGGATCAATACCAGCGCAATCAGCAGCCCCGGCACGGCGACGCCGACCAGCGCGCTGGGCGAGGCCAGCAGGCCCAGAATCACGAACATGCCGATCTGTGCCAGCCACGCCACCCCGTCATGGAAGCGGCGGATATTGGGCAGCGCGTGGACACGATGATTGCCCACCCACAGGCCGGTGATATACACCGCCAGAAAGCCGCTGCCACCAAGCTGCGCCGTCACGCCGAACACCAGCAGGCCGCCGGCCAATGCCATCAGCGGGTAGAGCGAGTCGCTCAAGCGCAGGCGATTGAGGGCATGGACCAGCGCGAATCCGCCGCCCAGCCCCAACACCGCGCCGACACCCAACTGTTGGATCAGTAGCTGCAAGGATGCCCACCAGACGTTGCCCTCGGGGGTCGTCAGATATCCCAGCACCGCCAGGGTGAGAAACACTGCCATCGGATCGTTGGTTCCGGACTCGGTTTCCAGGGTGGCACTGACGCGGGTGTTGAGCGAGACCGCACGGGCACTGAGCAGGGCGAACACAGCGGCGGCGTCGGTGGAGCCGACGATGGCGCCGATCAACAGGCCTTCCGCCCAGTGCAGGTCCAGCAACCACACGGCGAAGGCACCTGTGAATCCGGAGGTGATCAGCACCCCGACCGTTGCCAGTGATACCGACGGCCACATCGCCACGCGCAGGCTCTTGTAGGCCGTGCGCATGCCACCGTCGAACAGGATCACCGCCAGCGCCAGGGTGCCCGCCAGATTGGCCAGCTGGTAGTCGTTGAACCGGATCCCGCCGGGACCATCTTCGCCGGCCATCATGCCCACCAGCAGGAAGACCAGCAGCAAGGGCACGCCAAGCCGCGGCGTCACCGCGGTCGCCAGAATACTCACGGCGAGCAGTAGTCCAGCCAGCAGAATCAGATCGGTCGTGAGCGTCATGCGAAGGAGTGTAGCCGAGGCCCCTTAACGCCAAGCATGAATTGCGCCGCGTGTACGCCCTGGCGGGCCGAACACCGGGACCGCGAGGCCCTTGATCAGGGCGGCGTCGGTGCTGAATGCGGGTGATGCAGGTGCGGCCGTCCCAACAGCGCATGCAGCAACAGGCCGGCGATCAGCATCTGGAACCAGGCCCAGGCCACCGGGCCGAGGCTGCGTGACAGATCCGGCGTGGCCAAGTAGCCCACCAGGGTGGCAATGCAGACTGCCAGTAACACGCCCACGGCCCGCGCCCAGCCCAGCGCGGGGATCAGCAGCCAGCACAGGGTCAGACCAATCGGTACGCTGTGCAGCGCCACGGCCGCACCCAGGGCAGCGCTGTCCGGGCCGACTGAGGCCAGCACGGCACCATCGCCCAGCGCATGGACGCCGAGTCCGGCCACGGCCACCGCCAGCGCTGCCAGATGGGTTTCCCGGCGTAGCCGACGGACGGTGTGCTCGATCACCGTGGGGCCGGCCAGGCCGGCGACGAACCACGCGATGCCGGGCAGTCCGCCATCGGCCAGTGCCTCCGGGATCACCTCGAAGCCGAGCAGTGACAACAGCCCGGCCCAGACCAGTACGGCCATCCCGCGCTGCAGCCCGGGGCGGCCACGCGCGGCGGCATAGAGGGCGGGGCCGCTGGCAATCGCGGCAAAGGTGGCAAGTAGGTAGACGGGCATGAGGGACCGCGACTGGAGACTGTTACAGAATAACAGTCATGGTCATCCGACGCCGCTGCGCGGGTGGCGCACGCAGCGGGTCGCTGACCTTGGTGGCGCGCGATTCAGTGTGCGCGCGGCGCGTCCGTCGGTGGGTTGCTGGCCGCCGCCGCCACCGGGGCGTCGTCCGGCAGCGGTTCCGGCTGGCGCTCCAGGGCCACCTTGAGAACGTCCTCAATCCAGCGGACCGGCTCAATCTGCAGCGCGTTCTTCACGGACTCGGGAATCTCCGCGAGATCCTTGGTGTTTTCCTGCGGGATCAGCACGGTGCGGATACCGCCGCGTTGCGCTGCCAGCAACTTCTCCTTGAGGCCACCAATCGGCAGGATCTCACCGCGCAAGGTGATTTCGCCGGTCATGGCGACATCGCTGCGCACCGCAATCCCGGTCAATGCCGAGACCAGGGCGGTGCACATGGCGCCGCCGGCGGACGGTCCGTCCTTGGGCGTGGCGCCTTCCGGTACGTGGACGTGGAGGTCCTGGTTTTCGTGGAACTTGGGGTCGATGCCCAGCTCCCGCGCGCGCGAACGCACCACGGTCAACGCCGCCTGGATCGACTCCTGCATCACCGTCCCGAGCGAGCCCGTCTGCGTCAGCTTGCCCTTGCCGGGTGCCAGCGCAGCTTCAATCGTGAGCAGTTCGCCACCCACCTCGGTCCACGCCAGGCCGGTGACCTGACCGATGCGATTCTGCTCCTCGGCGCGGCCGTAGCGGAACTGCTCGACCCCAAGATACTTGCTGACATTTTTCTCGGTGATGCTGACGGTCTTGCTGCTTGGCTTGAGCAATAGCTGCTTCACCACCTGTCGGCAGATCTTGCCGAGGTGTTGCTCCAGCTTGCGCACGCCCGCTTCGCGCGTGTAGTGGCGCACGATGTGCCGAATGGCCTTCTCGCTGAGTTTGAGCTCGGCCTCCTTCAAGCCGTTCTCGCGAATCTGCTTCGGCAGAAGATAGCGCTGCGCGATGTGGGTCTTTTCGTCCTCGGTATAGCCCGGGATGCGGATGATCTCCATGCGGTCCAGCAGCGGCCCGGGGATATTCAGCGTGTTGGCGGTGGCCACGAACATGACGTCGGACAGGTCGACATCCACCTCCAGATAGTGGTCCTGGAAGGCGTGGTTCTGTTCCGGGTCCAGCACCTCCAGCATGGCCGAGGCGGGGTCGCCGCGGAAATCCGTGCTCATCTTGTCGATCTCGTCGAGCAGGAACAGCGGATTCTTGGTGCCGACCTTGGATAGGTTCTGAACGATCTTGCCGGGCATGGAGCCGATATAGGTACGCCGGTGGCCGCGGATCTCTGCCTCGTCACGCACACCACCCAGCGCCATGCGGGTGAACTTGCGGTTCACCGACTCGGCAATCGAACGCCCAAGCGAGGTCTTGCCCACGCCCGGCGGGCCGACCAGGCACAGGATCGGGCCTTTCACCTTCTTCACCCGGCTCTGCACGGCCAGGTATTCGACGATACGTTCTTTGACCTTGTCGAGGCCGTAATGGTCCTCGTCCAGCTTCTTCTGGCAGGCCTCCAGATCAATCACGGTCTTGCTGCGCTTTTTCCAGGGCACCTGGGTCAGCACGTCGAGGTAGTTACGGACCACCGTCGCCTCAGCCGACATCGGCGGCATCATCTTCAGCTTGTTGAGTTCTGCGCGCGCCTTCGCCTTGGCTTCCTTGTGCATGCCGGATTTTTCGATCCGGTGCGCCAGCTCCTCCTGCTCGCTGGGGCCATCCTCGCCATCACCCAGCTCTTTCTGGATGGCCTTCATCTGTTCGTTGAGGTAGTACTCGCGCTGGTTCTTTTCCATCTGATGTTTGACGCGCCCGCGGATCTTCTTCTCGATCTGCAGAACGTCGATCTCGCCTTCCAGCTCGGCGAACACATGCTCAAGGCGGGCCTTGGCTGACTCGATTTCCAGCACACGCTGCTTGTCTTCCAGCTTCAGCGACAGGTGGGCGGCGATGGTGTCGGCCAGGCGCCCCGGCGCATCCATGCTGGCCAGAGAGGGCAGCAGCTCGGCCGGCACCTTTTTGTTGAGCTTGGTGTACTGCTCGAACTGCGCCAAGGTCGAGCGCGTCAGCGCATCCAGCTCGCGGTTGTCGCTGACTTCGGCCAGCTCTTCGCTGAGCGGCTGACACTCCGCATTGAGGAACTCGCCCTCGCTGTTCCACTGCAGGATGCGCGCGCGGCGGACGCCCTCCACCAACACCTTCACGGTGCCGTCCGGAAGTTTCAGCATCTGCAGGATGCTGGCCAAGGTGCCGACTTCATAGAGATCGCCGGGGCGCGGGTCGTCGACATCGGCGGTTTTTTGGGCCACCAGCAAGATGCGTTTGTCATCCTGCATCGCCGCAGTGAGGGCCTTGATGGATTTCTCGCGGCCCACGAACAAGGGGATCGCCATGTGGGGAAACACCACCACATCGCGTAGCGGCAGGACGGGGGCGCTGCGATCGTTGAATGACTCCACGCGGGGGCTCCTCGGCGGTTCTGGATGAGTCTTGGCCTGATTATGCCGGACCCCGGCGTTCAGCACGGATCTGGTCAGACACCATGGCGGCATGGCGGCGGCTGCATCGGAGCCTGACCGCCTTCGCTCTCTATCATGGTGGTGTTCCGTCCATATTCAATGGGGTCTGTCAACCGCCGGAAATGCCCGAAATTACTAGGCTCATCGGCGTTGACGCTCGCCGTGAGCGCTTGCTATAAAGCTTCGCAACCGGGGCTTTCCAGTGGCAGGGCACTGCGCAGCATCTATCCCGTCGGTCTCATGACGCGGGCTCCGGGGATACTCCATCGGCCTCATGGCCATCTTTTTTTGAGGGGACTGTTGAATGAATAAAACGGAACTGATTGCCGCCATCGCGGACAAGGCTGACCTGTCCAAGGCCGACGCCGGCCGTGCGGTCGATGCCATGTTCGAGGTGATCGGCAAGGCGCTGAAGAAGAAGGACAAGGTGTCACTGGTGGGCTTCGGCACGTTCATGTTGCGTGAGCGCGCTGCTCGTACCGGCCGCAACCCCAAGACCGGCGCCCCGCTGAAGATCAAGGCCAGCAAGACGCCGGCATTCAAGGCTGGCAAAGCGCTTAAGGACCTGATAAAGTAATTGTCTTTCCGGGGTGCTGTAGCAAGTACCGCCAGGGTGCTTAGCTCAGCTGGTAGAGCGTCGCCCTTACAAGGCGAATGTCGGCGGTTCGAGCCCGTCAGCACCCACCAAAGTTTCAAATACGCGGAGTGGTAGTTCAGTTGGTTAGAATACCGGCCTGTCACGCCGGGGGTCGCGGGTTCGAGTCCCGTCCACTCCGCCACAGCTGAACGAAAAGGGCGCCTCAGGGTGCCCTTTTTTTTTGACCTGATGCGCAGCGCGTCAGCGGTGTTCGACAGGGCGTCAACAGGCGCTTGCCTTGCCCCGTCACGGGCCAATGTGCTTAGGTCCGGAACCTCATACGACAGGGAGACCTCGCGCATGGGCGCCTTGCACGCGGTGGACTACGCCGTGCTCATCGGCTATCTGGTGGTGATTACGCTGATCGGCTGGCGGGTCACCCGACGCAGCCCTGATGCCGATGACCTGTTCCTTGCCGGGCGCTCCCTCGGCTGGGGCGTCGTCGGTCTTTCGCTGTTTGCCTCCAACATCTCCTCGACCACGCTGATCGGCCTGCCCGGTGCGGCCTGGCAAAGCGGCATTTCCGTCGCCAACTACGAATGGATGGCCGGCTTGGTGCTCATCTTCAGCGCCTTCTTCATCCTGCCGAAGTTATTGCGCGCCCGCGTCACCACGGTGCCTGAATGGCTGGAACGCCGGTTCGACGGGCGGCTGCGCAAGTATCTCTCCGGGGTCAGCATCTTTTTGTCGATCGTGCTCGATACCGCCGGCAGCCTCTATGCCGGTGCTCTGGTGCTCATGCTGTTCATCCCCGGGCTGACCCTGGGTTGGACCTGTGCCGCAATGGCCATTTTTGCCGGGCTCTATACCGCTGCCGGTGGGCTGCGTGCGGTGGTGTATACGGATGTCCTGCAGACCGTCGTGCTGTTGGTCGGCTCGGCTATCCTCTGCGCCCTGGTGCTGGGTGAATTCGACTATTCCTGGTCGCGCATCACCACGGCGCTGGACGCCGAGCGACTGTCGCTGATCCGGCCCATTGACGATCCGGCCCTGCCGTGGCTCGGGACCCTGATCGGGCTGCCGGTGCTGGGCTTCTATTACTGGACCATGAACCAGTACGTGGCGCAGCGGCTGCTTGGCGCGCGCGACGTCGAGACGGCGACGCGGGGCGCCCTGCTGGCGGCGGCGTTGAAGCTACTCCCCCTGTTCCTGATGGTGATTCCGGGGGCATTGGCGGCGGTGCTGTTCACGGATCTGGAGCGCGCAGACACCGTGTTCCCCCGGTTGATCGCCGAGTACGCGCCGGTCGGGCTGTCGGGGCTTATTCTGGCTGGACTGATGGCGGCCATTATGTCCAGCGTTGACTCGGCGCTGAATTCTGCGTCGACCTTGATCTCGGTGGACTTCGTGCGCGCCCGGCGGCCCCAGATCAGCCCGACGCAATTAGCGCGACTGGGCCGGATCATGACCCTCAGCCTGATGGCCCTGGCAGCGGTGTGGGCGCCAATGATCGACCAGTTCCCCGGGCTGTTTGATTACCTTCAGCAGGGCTTCGCCTATGTCACGCCGCCGCTGGTGGCGGTGTTCCTGCTCGGACGCTTCTGGCCAGGCTTGACCGCCAGTGCCGCGCTGCGGGCGGTGGTCAGCGGGCATGTCATCAGTGTGCTGTGGTTTGTCGCCACCCAGGCCGGCTGGCTGTCGCTGCACTTCACCATTGTGGCCGGCGTGCTCACCCTGCTGTCGGCAAGCGCAGCGGTGGTCTGGCAGGCCTGCATGCCGCCGGCCGTGGCGGCCACTGCGGTCAGCCAGGTGTCGGGCGATCCCCCGCAGCATCGTGGGTTGCAGCGGCTAGCCTGGGGACTGGTAGCGCTGACCGCGATCATGGTCATTGCCTTCTGGTAATCATTCGGCTCGGGGGATTCGCTACGCTAGGCCCCCGCGTCATCGACGGAGTGTCCGAATGTCCAAGCTGATCAAGCCCAATGCCCGCGACATCGGGTTCCCGGTGCGGCGCATCCTGCCCTCCGCCCAGCAATGGATGGTGGGGCCCTTTATTTTTCTCGACCATATGGGGCCGGCGACCTTCGTGGCCGGCAGCACCGAAGGCGACGTCCGCCCCCATCCGCATATCGGGCTGGCGACTGTGACCTACCTGTTCAGCGGGGCCTTCATGCATCGTGACAGCCTCGGCGTGGTCCAGCGTATCGAGCCTGGTGCGGTGAACGTGATGGTGGCCGGGCGCGGCGTCGTGCATTCGGAGCGCATCCCAGAAGACATTCGCGCCGCCGGCACCGCGGTTGAAGGTATCCAGATGTGGATGGCGCTGCCGGCCGCGGAAGAAGAGGCCGATCCGGGGTTTCGCCATTATCCAGCCGCCGATCTGCCGCGTGCTGAGATTCCCGGTGGCACGCTGCACCTGCTGATCGGCAGTCTGTCAGGGCTGCGTTCGCCTGCGGAGACCGGCACCCCGACGCTGTTCGCGGTGCTGGAGCTGAAGCCGGGTGCGCAATGGCGTCTGCCGCCGGGCGATGGTGATCGTGCGCTGTATCTGGCGGGCGGCAGTCTGGCCGTCGATACCGAACCACTGCCGCTGCAGCACCTGATGGTGGTGGACGCTGAACGCGAGCTGCTGCTGACCAGCGGTGACGGCGCCCGGGTGGTGATCATCGGCGGAATGCCCTATCCAGAGACCCGTCACATCGTGTGGAACTTCGTGTCGACCCGCAGCGAGCGGATCGAGCAGGCCAAGACGGACTGGCGCGAAGGTCGGTTTCCGCCGGTCCCGGGCGAAACCGAATTCATCCCGCTGCCGGCCTGATCCTTCGTGCGGTGACAGCGCGGCTACACTACCGTTTTCCGCCTGACCTTCCTATATGGCTGCCAAGTCCAAGCTGTTCCGCATCCATTTTCGCAACCACGATCAACTTTTCGAGCTTTATGCGCGTGAAGTCAGTCACGGCGCCATGCTGGGTTTTGTCGAGGTGGGCAAGCTGGTGTTCGGCGAACGCAGTACGGTGGTGGTCGACCCCACCGAGGAAAAGCTGCGTACCCAGTTTGAAGGCGTCGAGCGCTTTTATCTGCCGGTGCACGCCGTGATCCGGATTGATGAAGTGAAGCATCACGGGCCAGCGCGCATCACCGAGGCCGGCGATGGCGGTAAGGTCACGCCGTTCCCGATCTATCCGACACTGCCCAACCGCTGATGCGCTTTGCCTCGCTGGGCTCCGGCAGCAAGGGCAATGGGACCCTGGTGACCGCTGCCGGTACGCGGGTGCTGATCGACTGCGGGTTCACGCTCAAAGAGACCGAGCAGCGCCTGCACCGCCTGGGGTTGGAGGCGGGCCAGCTCGATGCCATTCTGGTCACCCATGAACACGGTGATCATCTGGGTGGGGTCGGGCGACTGGCGCGACGTCACGGGGTGCCGGTGTATCTGACCCACGGCACCGCGCGAGTCTGGCAGGATGCCGGTGGCCTTGAGGTCCGCCGCTTCGACCCTGATCATGCCTTTGACATCGGCGCGCTGCGGATCGAGCCTTTTGCGGTGCCGCACGACGCCGCGCAGCCCTGCCAGTTCAGGCTCTCCCACGCGGACCATCAGCTCGGCGTGGTCTCCGATCTCGGTCACGTAACGCCCCATGTGGTGGCGCATCTGCAGGCCTGCGATGCCTTGCTTCTGGAGTGCAATCACGACGTGGCCATGCTGGCCGATGGCCCCTATCCATTCAGCCTCAAACGCCGTGTCGGTGGGCACTTCGGGCATCTCTCGAACGCCCAGGCGGCGGAATTGCTGCGTCAGCTCGACCGGCAGCGCCTGCAGCACCTGATCCTCACGCACCTGTCCGAGGTCAATAACACCCCCGCGCTGGCGCGCGGTGCCATCCTTGAGGTGCTGGAAGACGATCCCGCCTGGTGTCGTTGTGCCGACCAGTCGGACGGCATGGGTTGGTGCGAACTGGCCTGATCCCGCTGGCTGACCGCGCGGGGGCCCCACTTCCATGGGACAATACCGGGCTCGAATCAGCCTTCTAGACCCAGCCTGCCATGACCGTGCAACTGCTCAGCGGACAGCCCCCGTTCTCCACTTTTCGCCTGGAACGTTTGGCCACTGCGCTGGGGCTTGAGGTGGCTGCGATCCGCGTCTGCGAGCTGTTTCTGATCGAAGGGGAAGCCGATCCGGAGCGCCTGCGCGCCCTGCTCGGTCCGGGTGCGGCAGCGCTCCCCCAGGGCGATCTCACGCTTTACGTGGTGCCGCGGGTCGGTACCCGTTCGCCGTGGTCCAGCAAGGCCACCGACATTGCGCGGGTGGCCGGGCTCGACGGTGTCCAGCGGATCGAGCGCGGGCGGGTCATCGCAATCGATGGACTGAGCGGCCTCACTGACGCTCAGCGCGCGGCGCTGCATGACCCGATGATGGAGTCGGTGGTGAGCGATCAGGCATCGCTGTTCCGCCTTTTCGATCCGCAGCCGGCGCGGCCGCTGCGCACCGTCGACGTGCTCGGCGGCGGCCGGGATGCACTGGCGTCGGCCAACCGGGATTGGGGACTGGCGCTGTCGGAGGCGGAGATCGACTATCTCGCCGATCACGCCCGCAGCGCCGGACGCAACCCCACGGATGCCGAGCTGATGATGTTCGCGCAGGTCAACAGCGAGCATTGCCGCCACAAGATCTTCAACGCCACCTTCACCATCGATGGCGAACCTCAGCCGCACTCGCTGTTCCAGATGATCCGCATGACCCACGCTGCCGCCCCGGAGGGGGTGCTTTCGGCGTACAAGGACAATGCCGCCGTGGTGGCGGGCCCGACCGCGATGCGGTGGTTCCCGGATCCCGATGGGGTCTGGCGTGGACATGAGGAGCCGGTCCACCTGCTGATGAAGGTGGAAACCCACAACCACCCCACCGGCATCAGCCCGGATCCGGGTGCAGCCACTGGTAGCGGCGGTGAGATCCGTGACGAAGCGGCCACCGGCCGTGGCGGCAAGCCCAAGGCAGGTCTGGTCGGGTTCACCACGGCCAATCTGCGCATTCCCGGTTTTGCCCAACCTTGGGAGCCCGAGTTGAGCCGGCCGGCGCGCATGGCCTCAGCCCTGCAGATCATGCTGGAAGCGCCCATCGGCGGCGCCGCCTACAACAACGAGTTCGGTCGGCCCTGTCTCAACGGCTATTTCCGCACCCTGGAGATGATCACGCCAGACGGCCGCAACCGCGGGTATCACAAGCCCATCATGATCGCCGGTGGTTTCGGCAACATCCGCGATGGCCACGTCGAGAAGCGCGAAGTGGTGGAGGGTGCCCTGCTGCTGGTGCTCGGCGGGCCCGCCATGCTGATCGGCCTGGGCGGTGGCGCCGCCAGCTCGATGGCTACGGGCAGCTCGTCCGAAGCCCTCGATTTTGCCAGTGTGCAGCGCGCCAATCCCGAGCTGGAGCGCCGTTGCCAGGAGGTGATCGATGCCTGCTGGCGCCTGGGTGACGACAATCCCATTCTCTCCATTCACGATGTTGGCGCTGGTGGTGTCTCCAATGCCTTGCCGGAGCTGGTGGATGCCGACGGCCGTGGTGGCCACTTCCAGTTGCGTGATATCCAGTCCGCCGATCCGGCCCTGTCGCCGATGGAGATCTGGTGCAATGAAAGCCAGGAGCGCTACGTGCTGGCAATCGCTCCGGAAGGCCTCGCGCTGATCGAAGCGGCCTGCGCCCGCGAGCGCTGTCCGTTCGCCGTGGTCGGGCGGGCCACCGCCGAACCGCAACTTCGGGTTGAAGACCGTCTCGATGGCGCGTTCCCGGTGGACATGCCGATGCCGGTGCTGCTGGGCAAGCCACCGCGGATGCAGCGCGAAAGTCGGCGCCAGGCGCCGGTGACCCGCCCGCTGTCGCGTGTGCCGGTGGCGGACGCCGTGCGCCGCGTGCTGCGGTTGCCGGCCGTGGCCGGCAAGCACTTTCTCATCACCATTGGCGATCGCAGTGTCGGCGGCCTCAGCGTGCGCGACCAGATGGTCGGGCCCTGGCAGGTGCCGGTGGCGGACTGCGCGGTGACCGCCACCGGTTTCACTGCCACCACCGGAGAAGCCATGGCCATGGGCGAGCGTCCGCTGCTGGCGGTGCTCGACGCCGCAGCGTCTGGTCGCATGGCGGTGGGCGAGGCGCTGACCAATCTCGCGGCGGCCGCGATCGGCTCCCTGCGCGACGTGCGCCTGTCGGCGAACTGGATGGCGGCCTGTGGCAACGACGATGAGGACGCCCGTCTGTTCGATGCGGTACGTGCGGTGGGGCAGGAACTCTGCCCGGCGCTGGGGGTGGCCATCCCGGTTGGCAAGGATTCGCTGTCGATGAAGACCCTCTGGCGGTCGGCGGATGGCCAGGATCACAAGCAGACCGCGCCGGTGTCCGCCATCATTTCCGCCTTCGCGCCGGTCACCGACGTCCGCCGCAGCCTGACCCCTCAGCTGCAGCCGCAGGCCGACAGTGTGCTGATGCTGGTAGACCTGGGGAACGGTCGCAACCGTCTTGGCGGCAGCGCGCTGGCGCAGGTGTATGGGGAACTCGGCGACATCGCGCCTGATCTCGACCAGCCGCAGCAACTGGTGGCGGCCTGGGATCTGCTTCAGCGCTGGAATGCCGAGGGGCGGGTTCTCGCTTATCACGACCGCAGCGACGGCGGCTTGTTGGTCACCCTCTGTGAGATGGCCTTCGCCGGTCGTTGTGGCCTGCACATCGATTTGCCGCAGGGCGATCTGCACGGGCAACTGTTCGCTGAAGAGCTGGGCATGGTGGTGCAGCTGCACGCCCGCGATGCGGATCGTTTTGCCAGCGAAGGGCTGGCAGCGGGGCTCACCGTGCAACGCTTGGGCCTGCCTACCGCGGACAGCACGCTGCGCTTTTGCATGAATGGCGCCCAGCACTTTGCCGCCGGCCGCGCCGAGCTGGAGCAGTGTTGGGCCGAGACCAGCTATCGCATGGCTGCACTGCGGGACAACCCGGACTGTGCCCGCGAGGCTTTCGAGGCGCTGGCCGATGACGACGACCCTGGCCTGCAGGTGTCTCTGCCGATCGGCCTGGCGCCGGTGCCGTCGGCGCCCGCAATCGGTCAACGTCCCCGGGTGATGGTGCTGCGCGAGCAAGGCGTCAACAGTCACGCCGAGATGGCCTGGGCCTTCGACCGCGCCGGCTTCGAGAGCGTCGATGTGCACATGAGCGACATCCTCGCCGGCGGTGTAGATCTGATGGAGTTTGCCGGTCTGGTCGCGTGTGGCGGCTTCTCCTACGGCGACGTGCTGGGGGCAGGGCAGGGCTGGGCCAAGACCATCCTGTTCAACCCGCGCGCGCGAGACGCTTTCGCCCGCTTCCTCGCCACCCCGGATCGCTTCGCCCTGGGGATCTGCAATGGCTGCCAAATGTTCGCAGCGCTGAAGTCGCTGGTGCCGGGGGCGGCGCATTGGCCAAGTTTCCAACGCAATCGCAGCGAGCAGTTTGAAGCGCGCTGGTCGATGGTGGAGGTGATGCCCTCGCGATCGCTGTTCTTCGAAGGCCTGGCGGGTGCACGGATGCCGATCGCCGTCGCGCACGGCGAAGGACGCGCGGTGTTCGAGGCTGACGCCCACCAAACCCACTGCCAAGCTGATGGCCAGCTGGCCCTGCGTTTCATCGACCGCCGTGGATCCGTGGCCGAGCGCTATCCGGACAACCCGAATGGCTCGCCAGGCGGCATTACCGGTGTCTGCAACGCCGATGGGCGGGTCACCATCCTGATGCCGCATCCAGAGCGCACGGTGGCGGGCGTCACCGGCTCCTGGTGGCCGTCGTCAACCCGCGGCGAGACCACGCCTTGGCTGCATCTGTTCGCCAACGCGCGGCGCTGGACCCGGTCCAGCTGAGCCCTCGCACGATTCCGCAGGCGACCGGCGGGCTATGGCGGCCGATCGCGGCGCGCTACTCCGCCAGCAGGGCGTCGTAGTCGATCTCTTCGACCGGCGGGTTGCCGTCGTGGACCAGGTTCAGGCGGCGCTCAAGGTAGGCGCTGCGGAGAAACACATAGGGGTCGAACTGCTCAGCCATGAGCTTCTCGGTACCGAGCAGGCTGGCGCGGGTATCGACCACACCCAGTGCCAGCAGCGTAATACGCGTCTCTTCCTGGTAAGGCCCTTCCAGGTAGTAAAGCGGGGTCGCAAAGCCATCGCTGACACGCCCAACCAGGTCGCGGTTGGTGGTGGGCCCCAAGAACGGCAGCACGATGTACCAGCCTTCGCCGACGCCCCAGTGTCCCAGTGTCTGGCCGAAGTCCTCGTTGTTGGCGGTCAGCCCGATGTCAGTGGCGGGGTCGAGCAGGCCGCCGAGGCCGACCGTGGTGTTGAACAGGAAGCGTCCGGTATCGTGCCCCGCCTGCAGCAGCTTGAACTGAAGCAGGCTGTTGACGATCACCACCGGGTAGCTGAGGTTGTCGAGGAAGTTACCGACGCCGGTTCGTACCGGCGCCGGCACCACCTTGACGTAGGTACGCGCGACTGGCTCCGCGACATAGCGATCGACCGTATTGTTGAACGCGAAAATCTTGCGATTCACCGGCTCCAGCGGATCGGCCGGGTCGTAGGCGGGGCGGTGTGCGCAGCCCGATACCACTGTCAACGCCATTACCGCGGCCACACTCCGCTTGATCATGCGTCACTCGCTTCCAGCCCGAGTAACGGACCGACGTGAAGAAAATCGGCGAGGGCGCGCATCTGCGCCGGCACGCCGGTGAAGCTCAGGTTTCCGCCCGAGCGGCGACGCAGTTCCAGCAGCAGGGCGATGCCCGCACTGTCCACGTGCGTGACCGCCTGCAGGTCCAGCGTGGGGTGCCGCAACCAGTGTTCCGCCTCGGCAAGCCGGGCCGGGACCGTCTGGAAATTGAGCGCGCCCTCGATCATCCGGCGGCGTCCTCGACGCTGTCGGTATCCGGCTCCAGCGCCCCGCCTTCCAACTTGCGGATCACCGCATCCAGTCCGTTCTTGGTGATCTCGCCGTTCAACTGCGCGCGGAAATTGTTCACCAGCGAGATGTTCTCGACGGTGATATCGAACACTTTCCAGCCGTTGTCGGTCTTGTGCATGACGAAGCCCACCGGCACCGCCGGCGCATCCTTGCGAATCAGGGTCGACTGCACAGTGGCACGGGTGGCATCGTCAGCAAGCCGCAGGGGCTTCCACTCGATGCTGACCGAGTCGTGGTAGTCGACCAGTGCAGTTGCATAGGAACGGAACAGCATGTTCTTGAAGGCTGCACCGAAGCGCTCAATCTGCTCCGGCGAGGCCTGGCGGCCGTGCAGGCCCAGCACCAGGCGGCTGATGCGCGGCACGTCGAAGTGCGGCACCACCTTGTCATCGATGAGGGCCGAAAGCTTGTCTGGGTCAGCCTTGTATTCGGCCTGGTGCTCGGCAATATCGGCGCGGAGTTCATCGGTCACCGATTTGACCAGCTGATCAGGGGGCATGGTTGCGGCTGCGTGCGCCGAGAGACCCATGCCGAGTGCCAGCAGGCCAACGAGTTTGCGGATCATGAAATTACTCCTGTTTCGACGCCATGTTCGAGAGGAACTGACCGATCAGGTTTTCCAGGACCAGGGCACTTTGCGTCAACATGATTTCGCTGCCGTCCTTGAGCGGATCAAGCATGCCACCGGGGGTCAGGCCGATGTACTGCTCACCGAGCAGGCCGGCGGTCAGGATTGACGCCGAGCTGTCCTCGGGGATGTTGTCGTACTGACCATCCAAGGCCAGTGTGACCCGTGCCTGAAAACTGTCGGGGTCAATCACGATGCCCTGCACCCGGCCGACTCGGACACCCGCCAGCGTGACCGCTGAGCCCGGCTTGAGCCCGCCGATGTTCTGGAACTGCGCCGTGACGCGATAGACCCCGTCGCCGGTTCCCACCGTGTCCAGACTGGCCACGCGGAAAGTGAGGACGAAGACGGCTGCGACGCCAATGCAGACGAAGAAGCCAACGAGGATCTCCAGGGCACGTGATTGCATGATTGAGTGTCCTTGTCCGCACTTAACGGAACATGAATGCCGTGAGGATGAAGTCGAGTGCCAGGATGGCCAGTGACGACACCACCACAGTCCCGGTGGTGGCGCGCGAGACGCCTTCGGAGGTCGGCGCTGCGTGATAGCCCTGATAGACCGCGATCCAGGCGGTGGCAACGCCGAAGATGACGCTCTTGATCAAGCTGTCGATCACGTCCTGGCCTTCCACTGCGGCACGGATCTGGCCCCAGTAGGCCCCGTCATCGACGCCCAAAAGCTCGACGCCGATGGCATGCCCGCCGGCAATGCCGATGGCCATGATCGAGAAAATGGAGGCCAGCAACGGCATCGCCAATACCGCGGCGAGGAACCGCGGGGCGATCACCCGACGCATCGGATCGGTGGCCATCATCTCCATCGCCGACAGCTGATCGGTGGCTTTCATCAGGCCGATTTCGGCGGCCAGCGCCGACCCGGCGCGCCCGGCGAACAGCAGCGCGGTGACCACCGGTCCCAGCTCGCGGACGATCACCAGCGCGACGAATACGCCCAGCGATTCTTCTGCACCGAAGCGGATCAGGGTGCGATAGCCCTGCAGGGCCAACACCATGCCGACGAAGCTGCCGGAGATGACGATGATGATCAGCGATAGCACGCCCACGGCATAGAGCTGCTGCACGATCAGGCGCGGCCGGAGCAGGGTGGCCGGCAGCGCCATCAGGATCTGCAGCAGGAAGAACTGCGCGCGGCCGAGCCCGGCGAGGAGATTGCCGATCAGGTTCATCGCGATGTTCCCATCAGCTGGTCGGCCATATCGGGGGCCGGATAGTGGAAGGCCACCGGCCCATCGGCTTGGCCCTGCAGGAACTGCTGTGCCAGCGCATTCTCGGAGGCGCGCAGCTCGGCAGGGGTGCCACGGGCGATGATCTCGCCCCCGGCCACGACGTACACGTAGTCCGCAATCGACAGGACCTCATCGACATCATGCGAGACCACGATGCTGGTCAGTCCCAGTGCGTCATTGAGACTGCGGATGAGGCGCATCAGAACCCCCATGCTGATGGGGTCCTGCCCGGTGAACGGTTCGTCATACATGACCAGGTCCGGGTCCATCACCACCGCGCGGGCCAGCGCCACCCGACGCGCCATGCCGCCGGACAATTGCTCGGGCATCAACTGCGCGGCGCCGCGCAGCCCAACCGCCTGCAGTTTCATCAGGACCAGGTCGCGAATCAGGGGCTCCGGCAGCCGCGTGTGCTCGCGCAGTGGGAACGCCACGTTCTCGAACACCGTCAGATCGGTCAGTAGCGCGCCATGCTGAAACAGCATGCCCATGCGGCGGCGCAGCGCATAGAGTGCACCGCGCCCCAGCTTGTGAATGGTGTGGCCATCAAAATCGATCGCGCCCTGGGTGGGCCGCCACTGACCGCCGATCAGGCGCAGCAATGTGGTCTTTCCGGTGCCCGACGGGCCCATGATGGCGGTCACCTTGCCGCGCATCACATCGAGATCGATCCCTTTGTAGATCACCCGGGACCCAAGCCGGAAGTGCAGCCCGCGCACGCGCACCAGCACGTCCTTGGGGGTCGGCGTCATGCTCATGCGCAGCGCTCCGGTCGGACAGCGGCAAGGTGGGGGGGCAAGCAGGTCATGCGGCTATTGTAGGCAGACTGCGGTCCGCGCTCTCAAATGACGAGGCTTTGAAGCCGAACTCGTGACACAGCATGGGCACCAGCGCACGGGCCGCCGTTTCCACCGTCAGTCCCGGGTGGAAGTCGCGCAGCTGGACCATTTTCAGACCCCGGAAGCCGCAGGGGTTGATGCGTGCGAATGGCGCCAGATCCATATCCACGTTGAGAGATAGGCCATGGTAGCTGCGCCCCTTGCGCACCCGCAGGCCGATGGAGCCGATCTTGGCGCCATCGACGTAGACGCCGGGGGCGTCGGGGTCGGCAGCGGCGTGGATATCGAGCGCGGCGAGCATGCGCACCATGGCCTGTTCAATGTGCGTGACCAGCCGTCGCACTCCGATCCCAAGGCGGGTGAGGTCTACCATGACGTAGACCACCAGCTGCCCAGGACCGTGGTAGGTGACCTGTCCGCCGCGATCGCTCGCCACCACCGGGATATCGCCAGGCAACAACACGTGTTCCGGCAGGCCGGCCTGGCCCTGGGTAAACACCGGCGGATGCTCAAGGCACCAGAACGCGTCCGGGGTGCCGGCGTCCCGCGCGTCGGTCCAGGCGCGCATGGCGGCGAGGCAGGGTTCGTAGTCGACCCGGCCGAGCCAGCGGATGACTGGCACTGGAACCGCAACCGCGGGACCGGCGGTCACGCGGGCAACATCAGTCGGCCAACCACAGGCGCACAGTGTCCGCCGCGCGCTGCCACAGCGACCCTTCCGGCACCGCGGCAAGCGTCACCAGAGGCTCGCTGGCCAGGGTCTTGCCATCCAGTGACACCGACAGCGTGCCAATCGCCTGGCCGGCGGCCAGCGGTGCCTCCAGGGCGCCTTCGATCGTGTGCTGGACCTGCAGCCGCTCACCCGCATCCCGCGGCAAGGACAGGGCGATCGGCGCGGTCACGCCGACCGCGACGCTGTCCACCGCGCCCTTGTAGACACGAAGCGTGTCCACCGGCTTGTCCGCCCCGAACAGCTGGGCGGTCTCGAAGAAACGGTAGCCGTACTCGAGCAAGGCGCGGGAGGCCTGCGTGCGCGCCCGCGGGCTGTCGGTGCCCATCACCACGGTGATCAGGCGACGGCTGTCGCGGATGGCGCTGGCGGCCAGGCAGTAGCCCGCCGCATTGGTGTGGCCGGTCTTGATGCCGTCCACGGTGCGGTCTTCGTAGAGCAGCTGGTTGCGGTTGCGCTGACGAATGCCGTTGTAGATGAACTCGGTGTCCTTGAACCAGGGATAGAGGTCGGGGAAGTCACGGATCAGGGCCTGCGACAACAGCGCGATGTCGTGCGCCGTGGTCTTCAGTTCGGGATCGGGCAGGCCGCTGGAGTTGGTGAAGTAGGTGTTCTTCATGCCCAGTCGCTTGGCGTGCTTGTTCATCAGCTGTGCGAACACGCTCTCGTCACCGGCGATGTGCTCAGCCAGCGCAATGCTGGCGTCGTTGCCCGACTGGATGATGATGCCGTGCAGCAGGTCTTCCAGTCGCACCCGCTTGCCGACTTCGACGAACGACCGCGAGCCTTCGCTGCGCCAGGCTTTCTCGCTGATCAACACCTCGTCGTCGAGCTGGATATGACCCGCCTTGAGTTCATCGAAGGCCACGTAGACCGTCATCACCTTGGTGATGCTGGCCGGCTCCACCGGCAAGTCGCCCGCTTTCTCGGCGAGGATCTGGCCACTGTGGAAATCCATCAGGACATAGCTGCTGGCTTCGACCTCCGGGGGTTCCGGGACAGTGTTGGCCTGCGCCATCAGGGGCAGGGTGCTGGTGATCAGGGCGGCAAGCAGGCGACGCATCATGTACAGCGGACCTCGCGGCTTCAGGGGCGGAAGCGCACAGTGTACCCCCGTGATCTTCAGGGCAGGTGTGGACGGGCCAGATACTCCGCCGATTGCATTTCCAGCAGGCGTGAGCGCGTCCGTTCGAACTCGAAGCGGAGGCGTTCGCCACCGTAGAGTTCGGTGAGCGGCACCGCGGCGGCGAGCACCAGCTTGACGCCGCGGTCGTAGAACTCGTCGACCAGATGGATGAAGCGTCGCGCGGGGTCCTCACCGTCCACGCCCAGGCACGGCACCCGCGACAGCAGGACCGTGTGATGGGTGCGGGCCAGTTCAATGTAATCAGCTACGCTGCGCGGACCTTCGCAGAGGGCAGCGAAATCGAACCAGGCCACGCCATCGGCCAGGCGGCGCGCCAGCACCGGGCGATCGTGCAGGGTGATGGCCAGGTCGGCGTGCCCGGCATCCGGGGCCAGCTGCGCGAACCATTGCGCCAGGTTGGCTTCGGCAGCCGCGTCACAGGGATGATGGTAGATCTCGGTCTGGGTCAAGGTGCGCAGGCGGTAATCGACGCCGCCGTCGACATTGATTACGGTGACGTGCCGCTTCAGCGTCTCGATGGCCGGTAGGAAATGCTGTCGCTGCAGCCCATTCAGGTAGAGCCGGTCCGGCGGAATGTTGCTGGTAGCGATCAGGCAAATGCCCTCGGCGAACAGCGCTTCGAACAGGCGCCCCAGAATCATCGCATCCGCAATGTCGGAGACGAAAAATTCGTCGAAACAGAGCACTCGGGTTTCCGCGGCGATGTCGGCAGCGACCCGCAGCAGCGGGTCTGCGGTGTCGGGATAGGCCTGGCGTCGTGCATGCACGTCCAGCATGAACCGATGGAAATGGGTGCGGCGTTTGGCCGAGAACGGCAGGGCGTCGAAGAAGGCATCCATCAGATAGGTCTTGCCGCGACCGACCCCGCCCCACAGATAGCGTCCGCGAACCGGCGGCCAGGGGCGCTTGCGCCGCCCCAGCAGGTTGCGCGCAGGCGGAGCGGCCAGCAGCGCCTGGTAGACCGCCTCCAGTTCCGCCACCGCTGCGGCCTGTGCAGCGTCCTGGACGAAGCCGGGCTGTTGCAGATCGGCCGCATAACGAGCAGCCGGGGACGGCGGCCGACTCATCGTTCCGGCACGTCCAGCATCTGACTGAGATAGCGGTTGAGAAGGACGCCGCGCGGGTCGAAGCTTCGACGCAGGTCGAGGAAGTCCTGGAAGCGCGGATACAGCTGGCGCAGCTCCCGGGCGCGCTTGTCGTGCAGCTTGCCCCAATGGGGGCGGCCGCCATGACGATCGAACAGGTCGCCCATCGCCGCAAAATAATCCTGATGGGGCATGCCGTGGGCCATGTGAATGGCGATGTAGGCGACATCGCGACCGTAGGCCGGCGACAGCCACAGCGTGTCCGCGGGCGCGAAGCGCACGGTGACCGGCAGGTGCACCCGGAACTGCAGGGCATCAATCAACCGCTGCATCTGCCGCAGCACCAGCGCCAGGTTGGCCACCGGCACGGCGTACTCGGACTCGACGTACCGCACCCAGCGCGGCGCGGCGAAGGCATCGTGCGCTTCGGCTACCCAGGAATGGTCGCGCAGACCTCGGGTGGCCAGACGGCTGCTGCGCTCGGCCATGAGCGGCACCCGCCGGGTCATGCGCGACAGCCCCCAGCCCATCACGTTGTCGGTCAGCACATCCTGGACGAATCGCTGCGCCGGTACACGGGTTACCGGCTTCGGCGTTTCGTCACGCGTGATCACCTGCACGTGCTGGGTAAACGGATACCAATAGAAGCTGAGATGTCGATGCTGACGTCGCAGACGCTCAATGTCGTTCATCACCGCCGGCAGCGTAGTGCGCCGTCGCCGCACTTCCAGACGGTAGCGGTCACGACAGGCGAGTTCCACATGGGTGATCACCCCCAGCGCGCCAAGCGACAGCCGCACAGCATCGAAGATCTCGCCGTCCGCTGCGTTGAAGCTGCGCACCGAGCCATCCGCCATCACCATGCGCAGACCGGTGACCAAGGTTGCCAGGCTGCCAACATCGCGGCCGCTGCCATGCGCGCCGCTGGAGATGGCGCCCGCCACGGTCTGCTGCTTGCTGCCGCTGTAGAGATCCAGCGCCAATCCGCGCGCCGATAGCAGCTCGCCCAGGCGATGCAGGCGGGTTCCCGCTCGCACCCACACGCGCTTCTCGGTGAGATCCACCGACTCGATGCCGGTAAAGCGGTCCAGCGACATCAGGTTTTCGTCGCTGTGGCACAGCGGGGTAAAGGCGTGACCATGGCCCACCACCCGGACCCGCTCGCCCTCTTCGGTACAGCGCAACAGCTCCGACTGCACCTCTTCCAGGGTCACCGGGAAGGCGCGGTGGGCGGGCTCGCATTCCACCGTCCCTGACCAGTTGCGCCAGGGCTGAGGGCCCAGGCTATGCCGCATTACGCGATGGCGCATGGCAGTGGGCCGACAGGGGCCGCAGCAGGAGGTCAGCGGGATCGGTCACAGGCGCATCAGGGGCGGGGGTGGACCGCTAGGATAGCCTCCCGGGGGCGATTTGTGCGGTGCATCAATCGACCAGCTCGGCGACAAGGTCCGGTTCGCCACAGCGCTGGGCGATGGCTGCCCGCGCGGCATCCCGCAGCACAGCGATGTCAGCGCGGTCGGTGCCGGACGGGACCAGCGGGGGCAGGATCTCCACGGTCACCTGCGACCAACGCAGGCTCAGGCGTCCGCCGCCGAGCAGGCGGCGGGTGCCGCGAATCACCACCGGCACCACCGGGACGCCGGCGCGCGCTGCCAACAGGAAGGCGCCGGTCTTGAAGGGCAACAGCCCCGGCGTATCCTCAAAGGTGCCTTCGGCGAACACCGCGAGCGATTCACCACCGCCCAGACGTTTCATCAGCGCCCGCGTCTGACGGGCCCCTTCCCGTACCGCCGTGCGGTTGACGAAGCTCACCCCCATGCGGCGCAGGATGAAGCCGACCACCGGCCAGCGTGCCGCGCCGTCCTGCACCATGAAGGTGAAGCGTCCGGGTAGGGCAGCCGTCAGCACCAGGCCATCCAGGTAACTGGCGTGGTTGGCCACCGCCACACAGGGGCCGGTCGGCAGGTGCCCCTGGCCGCGTACCCGGATGGGGACCGCGATGGCGCCCAGGCTGATACGCACCGACAGGCGCCCCATCGCCCGGCGCAGCGGCAAGGTAGGCAGGGCGACGATCAGCGGACAGCACAGCAGGAACAACACCACCGCGAACACGGGCGCGGCCACGGCCGCATACATCGCGTGCTGCAAGGGAACTCCAGCAGGATTGGAACGCACCGTATGATAGGCCATGCCCCGCGCGCCCAAGGATGCCCCTGCCGCCGCTGCAGAAGATCAGGCGGCCATCGACCGCTTCATTGACCAGCTGTGGCTGGAGCGCGGTGCCGCCGCCAACACGCAGGCCAGTTATCGCTCGGACCTGCTGCTGCTGGCACGCTGGCTGAGCCCGCGGGGCGTGCTGATGGTGGCGGCAGCCGAGGCCGATCTGCGCCAGTGGCTGGCGGCCGTCGGGGGGCAGGCCGGCCCTCGGACCCAGGCGCGACGGTTGTCGGCGCTGCGGCAGTTCTTCCGCGGTTTGGTGGCCGAAGGGCAGCGGAGTGATGACCCTACCGCGCGGATCGAGATGCCGCGCCTGGGGCGTCGGCTGCCGCGCAGCCTGGAGGAGGCGGACGTCACCCGGCTGCTGGAGGCCCCGAATGTCGAAGACCCGCTCGGCCTTCGGGACCGCGCCATGCTTGAGCTGATGTACGGCTGCGGGCTGCGGGTCAGCGAGCTGGTGCAACTGCCGATGGCCCGGCTCAATCTGGCGCGCGGCCTGGTGCAGGTGCTGGGCAAGGGCGGCAAAGAACGGTTGGTGCCGGTGGGCGAGTGGGCGGGCGAGTGGCTGGCGCGCTACCTGCGCCAGTCACGGCCGCTGCTGCAGGCGACGGGCACCGAGGATGTGGTCTTCCTGTCCCGACGCGGCGACGCCATGACCCGACAGAACTTCTGGCAGCGTTTGCGCGAGCATGCGCGCCAGGCGGGTATTTCCGGCCGCCTTTCGCCGCATACGCTGCGACATGCCTTCGCCACCCACCTGCTCAACCATGGTGCCGACCTGCGCAGTGTCCAGCGCCTGTTGGGACATGCCGATCTCTCCACCACCCAGATCTACACGCATGTGGCGCAGGCGCGGCTGGCCCGCCTGCACGCCGCCCACCATCCGCGGGCCTAGCCTGCAGGACACTTCTGCGGCGGGCCGGTGTCATACTGGTCACCATCATCAATTCGTGAGTCTCGCGCATGTTTCGTCATCTCCGTCCTGGCCTGATCGGCCTGTCCGTCCTGGTCCTGGGTGCCTGCGCCGAACCCCTGCCCGAGGCTGCCAAGACACCCCCTGCGCCATCTTCAGCGACCGACGCCAATGCGCTCCCGCCGGATGCCCAACCCGAACTCCGCGCACGCCTGGAAGCCCTGGTGGGGACACCGCCGGACAGCCTCAGCGCAGCGGCGGCGCCCGGGATGTTGGAGGCGCGCTGGGGCAGTGAGTTCGCCTATGTGACCGCTGACGGGCGTTTCATGGTCTACGGGGATCTGCTCGACCTGCAGACCGGCGAAGCCCTCACCGAAGGCAGCCGCAAGTCCATGCGCCTGGCGCTGCTGGATGAATTGGGCGAGGAGAACATGATCCGTTTCGTGCCCGACAACGCCCAGAACGTGATCACCGTGTTCACCGACATCGACTGCGGCTACTGCCGCAAGATGCATCGCGAAATCGGCGACTACAACAAGCTCGGGATCGGTGTGCAGTACGTGTTCTATCCGCGCTCTGGCCCCGGCACCGAGTCCTTCCGCAAGGCGGAGGCCGTGTGGTGCGCTGAGGATCGCAAAGCCAGCTTGACCCAGGCCAAGGCCGGGGAAGCCGTTGCCGGTAAGGGCGATTGCGACAACCCGGTGCTGCGCGAGTATCAGCTTGGCAAGGAGATCGGCCTGCGTGGCACGCCGCTGATCGTGTTGCCGGACGGTGAGACCGTCAACGGCTATGTCCCGGCCAGTTCACTGGCGGCGCAGTTCGCGATGCGGGCGCTGCAGGCCCAGCAGGCCGGCGCCGCACCGCAGGGCGGCTGACGCCGGGATCAATCCGGCGGCGTCAGTGCGCGGCCCTCAGCGTCCACCAGCTGATCGGGCTCAACGAAGTAGAAGGCGCCCACCACCGGTTTGCCCGGTCGGTGGGCGGCCAGCAGGCTGACATAGCGCGCCAGCTGCGCTGCGTATCGCTGTCGCGCCGTCGCCACGTAGCTGCCGTGCTGCTCCGGCGGCAGCGCATGGGCGGTGGTTTTGTAGTCCACCACCCAGAGGCTGTCAGCGGTCTCGAAGCAGCGGTCCAGCACCGCGCTGACCCAGCGTTCACCCTCGACGCCGGCCAGCGGATACTCGCTTTGGGCCCAGGCCCTGGGGGCGAGCATCGCCCGCCCGATGGGACTGGCCAGGCTGCGCGACACCAGGTCGAGAATCCGCGCCAGCGCCGGCGCTACCCGCTGGGGCGACACGCCTAGCCGGAATAGCGCAGACCGCAGCGACTGCGCCCGCCGGTCGGGGTCGGCTTGCCAGGCCGTAATCCCGATCTCAGCGATGCGTTCCATCGACTGGTGATACAGCGTGCCCACCGATTGCGCGTAGAGGTCCTCGTCCAGCGCTGCCGGGCTGCCGCCCTCCAGCAGTGTCTCGGAGGGCCTGAGCTGTCGTTGCTCGCGCGGGCGAAAGCGGGGCAGGGTGTCGGCGTCCGGCACGTACGCCGCCGGCAGCCGGGGCGCACGCGGTGCGCTGCGCAGATCAGGTGGCGGAGGATCGCCGCCGGGATCGTGCGCGGCGCCCTGACGTGGGAAGGGCTGCCCGAGCAGCGCGCCGAGGCTGCGGCTCGGGAGCTTGAGCTGTCCCGCATTCGGGTCGTCAGCCTCACCCTCGGCAAACAGCAGCAAGTCGCGCTTGGCGCGGGTCAGCGCCACATACAGCAGGCGCAGGGCCTCGGATTCGCGGCTGCGACGCAGCCGTCCCTGGGCGTAATCGAACCAGCGGTGCCACGGGTCGCCTTCGGGCAGTGCGTCGGGCGGCGCCGGGATCAGCAAGGGCCCCTGTGGCGTGTCCAGCGCATGAAGCAAGGGCCGCGCTTCGGCACGCGGGATGCGGGCGCAGCCGACCAGGATCACGGTGTCGAACTCCAGGCCTTTGGCGCGATGGATGGTCATCAGCTGCAGGCGGCCGGCGGCCGGTTGCGCATAAAGCGCCTGTACGGCACGGTCGAACGCAGCCTCGTCGCGCAGGCTGCCGCCTTCGGTGTGCGTATCGATCAGCGCCAGGCAACGGCGGACATCGTCCTGTTGTCCAGGCGGGGTGATGGCGGCACCGCCCAGGGCGTGAAACAGCGTCCGCACACGCAGCGACAGATGCTCGCTGATCGCCGGGTCACGCGCGCTGGCGTCCAGTACTTCGCGCAGGCGCTGCAGCCGCTGGCGACCGTCGGTGCTGAGCGTGTCGGGCGCTTGCGCCAATCGCTGCGGCCAGGGCCAGTCGCGTTTTCCGGCCGACAACGCCACCAGGTCGGCCCAGGACAGACCGATCCACGGTGCGCGCAGCCACAGCAGCCAGTGCAGGGTGTCGCCGGGGTGCCACAGCGCCCGCAGGCAGGCCAGCAGGTCGCGTACCGCCGGCAGTGCGGCCAGGGCATCAATTTCGACGCAGCTGTAGGCGGTTCCGCGTTGACGCAGGTGGCGCAAGACCGCGCCCAGATGACTGCGGCCGCGCGCCAGGATGGCCACCGTATCGCCACGCGCCAGCGCGCCCTCGGCGGCCGCCACCGCCGCGGTGGCGGCATCCTCCGGGCGGGCGTATCCCTGCAGTTGAACGCGGCCGCCGATGGCGGGACGGGCGGCCACGCTGGGGGAGAACGCCACTTCGCCATCGTCGCGCACCGGGTGTGTCGGAAAGCGGGGGGCCAGGGCCGCGTTCACCCAGGCCACCACCTCGCCGTCGGCTCGGAAATTGGTGACCAGCTGCAGACAGTGCAGCGGCAGCCCGCCCAGCCGGCGCTGGTCGATCAGCTGCTGAAACAGGCGCACGTCGGCCTTGCGGAAGGCGTAGATCGACTGCTGGGGGTCGCCGACCAGAAACAGCGAGCGACCGTCGCCCGTCTGCCAGCCGCTGGTGAGCTGCTCCAGCAGGCGGATCTGGGCTTCCGAGGTGTCCTGCATCTCGTCGACCAGTAGGTGGCGCAGCTGGGCATCGCGCTTCAGCAGCGCCTCGCCGTAGCCGCCTTCCGGTCGCAACGCAGCCCGCGCCGCCAGGGCGATCTCGGTGAAATCGGTTTCGCCGCGCGCGCCCATGGTGACGCGCAGCTCTGCCAGCAGGTGATGCAGCAGCGTTTGCAGATGCGCCCGCAGTTGGCGCAGGGCATCCGGTAGCTCGGGCGGCGGCAACTGCCGCAGCCGCTGGGCGGCGTCGGCGACTGCGGGGTCGTCCTCATGGGCGGCAAGCAGGGCCTGCAGCGCCGCCTTTTCCGGGGACTTCGCGGCGAAGCCGAGGGCCTTGTTGATGCCGCCTGGCTTGCGCGCCGTCCCCTGACCGGTCACCAACAGGTTGGCGAGCGCGTTGCAGGCGGCAAAGGCATCGCCACGGGTGGCTGGCCAGGCGCGCAAACCGGCGGTCGCCGCCAGAGCAGGGTGGCCGCTGGCCGCCTGAGCCGCAGCTGCCAGCTGCGCCAGCGCATCGGCATCGGCCGCGCCCAGCGCCTGGCGCAGTGCTTGTTGGGCGGCACAGTGGATGTGCTCCAGTGGCCGCGCATCCGGTTCGCCGTCGAACAACAGGTCGATCCATTGCTCGCGCCGTTCCAGCAAGCCGCACAGCGCGGCGAGTAAACGGTCCATGCGATTGCCGGTGGCCCGCAACCAAGCGCTGGCGGCGTTCCGCAGCGGGGCCGGTGCCTGAGCCTGCAGGGCGCGATCGAACAGGGCCTCCACCGCCGCTTCGGTGAGGCCACGCGCGTCTTCGCTGATGCGCGTGTGGCCACCCAGCCCGCTGAACAGGGGCAGCTCCGCCGCAATCGCGGTGTTGAAGCCGTCGATGGTGAGGGCCTGTATCCGGGCCGGCTGCTGCAGCAGACCCCAGCCGTGTTGCTCGGCATGGTCCAACGCGGCGCGGGCCAGGGTCCAGGTGTGGCGGGCGAAGCCGTCCGCTGGTGGCGCCTCGACGGCGGCCTGCAGCGCGTCGAGTACCCGCAGGCGAATCTCCGCCGCCGCCTTGTTGGTGAAGGTGATCGCCACCACCTGTTCGGGATGGTCGACCTGTGCATAGGCCACCAACATCCGCTGCACCAGCAGACCGGTCTTTCCGGAACCGGCAGGCGCCACCGCCAGGATGTGCCGCCGCAGGTCCAGCGCCTCAGCGCGCGCATCGGCATCGGCCAGCATCATGGCCGGTCCTCGCCGTCGTCAGGATCCGTGGCATCGGCAAGCAGTGCGGCGTAGGGGGCAAGGTGGTGCGTCAGCACCCGCGGGTCGGCACCGGCGTCGCCGGCCAGAAAGGACTGTGCGGCCAGTTCCAGCCGCGTCCGCCAGCCGCTCAGCACCGATGGCCAATCGGCGTCTGCGGCGGTGTTGACGCCATCAATCAGGCGGGTGGCCCAGGCGGTGCGGGCCGATAACGTGGGGTGGCCTTCCTTGAGATGGGCGAACCCGATGCCGCCCACCGGCTGCAGCTGCGGCAGCTTCTCGCCCAGGACCGCATACAACGGCAACTGTGGCGCGGCCAGACGATCCTCATCCCAGCCGCGCGGGTTGGCTTCGCGCCCGGTCTTGTAGTCCAGCAGCAGCACCTGCTCGCCGAAGGGGGTGCGTACCCGGTCGGCACGGTCCAGACGCAGCTTGACCGGCAGCCCCGCCACCTGTCCTTCGAGTGTCAGCTCATGGGCGATGACCGTGAAATCGTCGTCGCGACGGCGTTCATGGCGCAACCAGGCGGCGACCAGATCGATCGCCCGTTGCCGCTCCAGGGCAACCCAGATCGAGCCGAATCGGCGTTCCGGAAGCCGCAGCGGCAGTACGGCATCGACGGCCTCGGTGGCGACGGTGACACAGGCGGCATCGTCCTGCTGGCGCAGGGTCTGCGCGGTCTGCAGCGACTGCCAGGCCTGGGCCAGGGCTTCGTGAATCAAGGTGCCCTGTAGCCAGGGCGGCAGCCCGCGTGGCGCCGGATCCAGCGGACTGGCCCCCAGGCGATCGACACACAGTGAGAGCAGCGGCGCCGCCAGATGTCGCTCGAACAGCGCGGCGCTGGCGACCACGCCTTCGGCCGCCGAGACCGGCGGTACCGGATCGTCGGCGGGCGGCAACACCGCGGGTACTGGAACCGTCATCGGCGACACGGCTGGGGTCTGCCAGTCGCCGCTCAGCCAGGGGCAGGGGAGCACCGGCGCACCGCGGGCATCGACCTGGGGTCGTGCCAGCCAACAGCGTTTGGCGCCGGCCTGCAGCGCCGCGAACAGCTGCTGTTGATGCGCCTGCCACTGCAGCGGATGGGCCGCAGCAACGCCGCTGGCACGCTGGCTGTCCACCGGCAGGAAGGGATTCAGCGGCGGCTTGCCGGGCAGCAGGTCGCTGCTGGCATCGGCCACCACCAACAGATCGCAGGGGATGCCGACCAGGGCTTCCGGTGGTCCCAGCAGCAGCGGCTGCGGATGTTCTACGCGCGGCTGGAACGGGGCTTGTAGCCACTCGCTCAGCCATTCCGCAGCGCGGCCTGCACTGATCGGCCCCAGCAGGCGGTCGAGACTGCCGAGGCGGCTGCTGGCGAGGGTGGTAGCGCGCCGGATCTGGAAGCGCAGTGAGTCCGACACTGCCTCATCTGCCCCCAGCAAGGCCGCCATGCGCGCCGCGAAGTGGCCGTGCCAATCGCCTGGCAGGGCCTGTCGGGGCTCGCGCCGCAGTTGTGCGCTCAGCCGTCGCAGCGGCACCGCCAGACTGGGGGCATGTCGGTCGGCCAGCTCGGCGAGGCCGTCAAGATCGATACGGCGCCACCCCGCGGCGCGCAGGGCGCATTCCAGTACCGCGGCTTCCAGCGCCAGGGGGCCGGGCCATAGGGCCGGATTCAACAGCAGTGCGGACAATGGTGCGAACGGCATCACGCGATCCGAGAGTTGCGCCAGCTGCTGCCAGCCCTGTGCCCAGGCGGTGTCCGTCAGCGGCGCGGCCGTGGCCCAGCGCCAAGGCAACAGGGCGGCGGATTCAGGCTGGTACCGCCAGGGGGCCAGGGCCTCGGTTAAAGCGGCCTCGATACGGGCGCGTGCCTGAGGGTCGTTGACCACCATCAACACGCGTAACGGCCGCTGTTCGGCAGACAGCAGGACCGGTCGTAGCGCTGCAGCCAGCCCGCGATACTGGGCATCGGCATCCTCGAAAACCCAGGCGGATTCCACCGGCGCGGGCGCCGCTGGTACGGACAGTTGATTGCCGTACCGCGCCAGCAGCTGATGCTCGCTCGGCGGTAGCGGTGGCCATGGGCCGGGGGTGGTCACCGCGGGCGGCGGCTGTGGGCAGGGCAGGCGCGACGGAAGGTCCGCCGGTGTCAGGGCGTCGAGGTCCTGCAGTCGCCGGTGCATCTCCCGATGCCAGCGGCGGAACGTCTGATGCTCTTCGGTATAGGCCGGCATCCGCGCCGGGTCGATCCCGTGTCGGCGTGCCAACTGGTCAGCGGCGAGCGCCAGACGGGCACAGGCTTGGGGCGACAGCAGCGACCGGTCATCCGACTCGACCACCTGACGCCACAGCGCTAGCAGGGGTGGACCGGACAGCAGCTGCTCGGTCGGCCATTGGCGCAACCACTGCTGTTCGATCCAGGCGGGCAACGCGGCCACCGGCGTCGGCTGCCAGACCCGCGCGCCGGCCTGGCGTTGCGCCAGCGCGTCATCGGCGCGCGCTTCGCGAGCGGCAAGGTGGGTGGGCGTCAGGCGCAACACGGTCATGGCCTCAAGAGCCTATCCGATCCGGGCCGCAAAGCATCAGCCCCTCGCTGGGAGGGGCTGAGGGGTCACTGTTCGAGCATCGCCAGCTTGTCGGGCTTGCCGTCCCAGTCGGCGGCGTCGGGCAGGGGATCCTTCTTTTCGGTGATCACCGGCCACTTCTTGGCCAGGGCCGCGTTGAGGTCCGTGAAGTGCGCCTGATCCTCCGGCACATCATCCTCGGCAAAGATCGCTTCGGCCGGACATTCGGGCTCACACAGGGTGCAGTCGATGCACTCCTCGGGATCGATCACCAGGAAGTTCGGCCCTTCGTGGAAACAGTCGACCGGACATACCTCGACACAGTCGGTGTATTTGCACTTGATGCAGTTGTCGGTCACTACGAAGGTCATGGTGCTGGTTTCCTGGGCGTTGGGGCCGGGGGCGTAAAACGCGGCGCATGAGCCGCGGGCCTGAATTGTAATGGAATCGAGGCAAAAATCGTCTCGTCCTAAGGAACGATCCGTCGCTCAGCGGATGTCCATGCTGTGAAAGCCGCGGACCCCGGCCACGCGGTCGGCGAAAAAGAAGCGCAGGCCGTGCCACACCGTGGGAAACGCGATCTCGTCCCAGGGGATTTCGTCCTCGCGCATCAGCCGCACCTCGACGCTTTCCGGCGTTGGGCCAAACTTGAGGTCCAGCAGCCGCGCCCGATGCAGCAGATACACCTGGTGGATGCGGGGCACGTTGAACACGCAGAACACCTCACCCATCTCGACCGCCGCCAGCGACTCCTCGCGCGTTTCGCGCGCAGCGCCCTCACCGCTGGTTTCGCCCAGCTCCATGAAACCGGCGGGAAAGGTCCACTTGCCACGCCGAGGCTCGATGTCGCGACGGCACATCAGGATGCGGCCGTCCTGCCACTCGGGGATGCAGCCGACGATCACCTTGGGATTCAGGTAATGCACGGTGTCGCAGTGGTCGCAGACGTGGCGCGGCAGATGGTCGCCAGCGGGCACCCGCAAGGAGACGGTGTGTCCACAGCTTGAACAGAATTTCATAACCAGAGTGTAGCGCCAGACCCGGCAGGGTCGGCGAAAAATCGGCATCATGGACCGGTATTCAGGCCCGTTGCCGAAGGACCGCAGTGACTGCCGCCGCTTCCCAAGTTCCCCCGGAGCGACACCGGCCACCGTCTCACGGTCGGCGACGCGTGCCCGGCGATATTGGCGACGCGGCCCTGGACCAGCTCCCCTTGGGTGACCTGCAGTTGCTCAGCAGTGTCGCCTCTGGTGAACGGGCAGCCTGGCAATTGCCCCGTCGACTTGAGCGCAGTTTCCAGCGCTATGTGCGCCGCACCAGCGCCCCCGCGCGGGTAGCCATCACCCTGTTCACCTTGGCGTTGTTTCTGGCGGCGCCGGTCTGGGTGCCGCTGCTGCTGGGCGGCAACGCGGCCCAGCATCCGACCGTGCTGCTGATGATCTACGGGGTGGTGGCACCGCTATTCGTTGTCACCGCCTGGGTACAGCGGCGGTGGGTCGAGCGCCCGTGGGCGGAGTGGGTGCTGCTGTTCTCGTTCGCTGTGGAGATGGCCGCAATCGAGTTCCTCCGCTATCGCAGTGACATTGCTGGCGAACCCCTCAATGCGTCATTGCCGCTGCTGGTTCCGCTGGCCGTGGTGTCGCTGGCGCGCATCCGCCTGAGCCGGGTCGCCTTGTTCTTCGCGGCCTACATCGGCGTGGTACTGGGCATGGCGGCGCTGTTTCGTTATCCGGCCTCGGAGAAGGATGCCTCGACCTGGATGATGGAGGTGCTGGTGTTGGGTGTGGTGTGTGGCTCCACCGCCTGGTCCGCTGCGGCCTCACGCCAGCAATGGGCGGCCATGATCACCCTGCGCGCCATGGCATTCCGTGACGCGCTCACCGGGCTGCCCAACCGGCGCGCGTTCGACGATCACTACGACGTCGCCATGCGCGCCCTGCAACGGCTGGGCCAGCCCGACCGCACGATGGTGCTGGCGCTGATCGATCTTGACCACTTCAAGCGTATCAACGACCAGTATGGCCATGGCTATGGCGATGGCGTGCTGTCCGAGTTGGGGGTGGCGCTTTCGCAGTTCGCGCGGCGGCCCCTGGACCTTGCCGCCCGCATTGGCGGCGAGGAGTTTGCGTTGTTGCTGTATGACTGCTCGGCCCGGGACGGCCTGGAACGCGCCCAGAGCCTTTGCACGCTGGTGCGCGACATGGGCATCGAGAACCACGGCACGCCAGGCGGTGTGGTGACCTGCAGTATCGGACTGGTGGCGGTGCCGATTGGAACGCCGCTGTCAGAAGCCTATCGCTGGGCCGACCAGGGCCTGTATCAGGCCAAGCGGCAGGGGCGGGACCAGGTGGTTCCGGTCACCCCCGCCGCCTGACGGCCTGGCATCAGGCGGTGGTCATGGCGATCACCGCATCGCCGGCGGCGATGGCATCGTGACCGTTGCGTTCGTAGGCCTCGCGCCAGAGGGTGTAGACATCAAGGTCGCCATGCTCGCGCGGATGAAATCCGGGGCGGAAGTAGGCCAGATAGGCAGGCAGCATGCGCGGGAACACCCCTTTGTAGCCGTAGAGCCACCACAGGCCCTTGGCCCATACCTTCCAGCGCTGCTTTACCCCGTCGACCTGAAACATGTGACGCATGATCAGAAAGGTGTGCATCGGGAAGGTAACCGACACGAACAGCATGCTCACTGCCCGCATCAGCCAGCTGCCTTTGGCGATGTCCCGGAACACATCGAAGGCCACCGCCTTATGCTCGATTTCCTCGACCGCGTGCCAGGCAAACATGGCACGAACGCGGGGGTCGGCATGCCGGAACATCCCGTTGCCGAAAAAGGCGTGTGCCATCAGCGCCGTGAGGTGTTCGGCAGCCGCGGTCTGCCCCAGGGTGAAGGTCTTCGGGAAGCGCTTGCGGAACACCTGGAACATGATCCGCTTCTGCTCTTCCAGGATGTGGTCCACCTGCACGCCCTGCGCCTTCAGGCGATTGTTGAACTGGGTGTGGACGATGCCGTGCTGGCCTTCCTGGTACATGAAGTCCTTGACCTGTGCCTTCAGCTCGGGATCAGTGATCTGGTCGCGATAGTCACGGACGCAGGCGATGAAGAACTTCTCGCCCTCCGGGAACAGGATCGACATGGCATCGAAGAAGCGGGTCTTGAAGGCGTCGCCTTCAAGCCAGTACTTGGGGATGTCGCCGTCCAGGCCCAGGTCCGGTCCTTTGCGCGGCACGATGTCGGCAGGGGGGTGACGTCCGTCCATTGCAAGCTCCACCATAGTGATCTGACGGTTAGAGACTAGCGGCCAGGTCGCGGCCTCACCATGACGGACCACGACCGCAGGGAACAATTCGCGACAGATCAGTCGCGCGGGGGGTTCCGGAACGCGCTGGGCGTCTGCCCGCTCCAGCGGCGAAAGGCGCGGGTGAAGCTGCGGCGATCGGCAAAGCCCAGCTGGTGACTGAGGGTATCGAGCCCCACATCGGGATCGCGCAAGGCGCGCCGCGCCAGCCGATAGCGCACCCGGTCCTGGATCTCCTGGTAGTGCACCTGCTGCTCGTGGAGGCGGCGTTGCAGGGTGCGCAGGTGCATGCCCAGCTCCTCGGCCATGGCTTCGGCGCCGTGGGCGAACAAGGCCGGCTTGCGCTCCAAGGTCAGTTCCAGGGTGGCCACCAGTCCCTCGCTGGGCAATAGCCGCTTGATCTGCTGATCGATGCGTTGCCGCACCTGTGCGTGCAATGACGGGAAGCTGCCAGCCAAGGGGAGGTCCAGCAGCGCACGGTCGAACACCAGGGCATCCTCGCGCTGGTCGAATAGGATCTCAGCGTCGAACTGCGTGCGATAACGCTCCGCGTAGGGCGGCGCCGGATGCCGCAGCCGCAGGGCGCGGAAGTGCCGGTCCGCACCGATCAGCAGCCGCGCGAACTTGTGAATCGCGGTGAACATGGTCTCGGCGAACCAGGGCTGGGTCGGCGCGCCGCCGTCGATCCCGAGAAAGTTGAGCACCAGCCGGGCTTCATCCCCCTGTTCCCGCAGCTGTACGTCGATGTAGGGGTTGATCAGCGCCCGCACCCATTCGAACACCACGGCCGCTTCGCGCAGATTGGGGCTGGTGGTGACGAAGGTCTCCAGATCCGGCAGGTACTCGAAGGCATAGGTCTCGCCCAGTACGAAGGGAAAATGATGCTGCTCCGCGCGCCGGACGCAGCTGGCCATGACCCGCTCCAGTGCCGCGCGCTCCACCGTGGCGTTTTCCAGCTGCAGGCCGTCGATGCGAATGCCCTGCTCTTCGAAGACGCGCTGGATATTGACGCCACAGGCGGTGGCCGCCTTGACCCAGTTGGGCAGGGTGATGAAGGGGATCAGCTGGGGCGGATCGGGGGCCTTCATGCGAGATCAGTCGCGGTGCCCTGCGCACTGACCCGATCAAACAGCAGCCCGCCGGCGGTGCCCGCCAGCATCAGCATGGCAATGCCGTCGGCGCTGCGGGCAATGGCCAGCGCGGTCAGGCCGAACACCCATTCCATCACCATCACCATGGCCAGCAGGGTGATGGCCCCGGCCGCCGCAAACCACAACGGCCGCCGGCCGGGCCAGCGGCGGCGCAGCAGGCCGGTCACGCTGAACGCCACCACAAAGCCGCCGGCCACCAGTGCCGCCAGGCTGGGGGCAAAGCCGAGCAGGTCGGCGACGCTGCTGCGGGCCTGTACCGAGATCGGGATGTCGACCCCAAGTGCACGCAGGGCGCTTAGGCTGTGGTGGGTGTGAAACAGGCTACCGAGCACGGCGGTCAGCGCGGTGGCGGCCAACCAGGCCAGCAGCAGGGAAAGGGAGCGGCGCACACGAAACTCTTGGGTACAAGTATCGATGCATGATGCCGCAAGCCTCGTCGGCGTGGTGACCGGGTATCCTCAAGCACCGTCTCACGTCTGGAGCGCCGTTATGCGTCACCTTCGATCCGCCGCCCTGCTCACCCTCCTGTTGTTGGCGGCCTGCACGGGTGCGAACGCCGGCCCCAAAGTGGCGGTGCAGACCGTCGCCGAAGGGCTCGACCATCCCTGGTCCATCGCCTTTTTGCCGGATGGCCGGATGCTGGTCACCGAACGCGCCGGGCGCCTGCGCGTGATCGACGCCGACGGCCACCTGCAGGCCGAGCCGGTCGCCGGGGTGCCACCGGTGTTCGTGGCCAGCCAGGCAGGGCTGTTCGACGTGCTGCCCGCCCCGGATTTCGCTGACAGCGGAGTGCTCTACCTGGCCTTTGCCCACGGCACCGCCAAGGCCAACAACACCCGCGTCGTGCGCGCGCGCCTGGACGGCAACCAGTTGCAGGACGTCACCGCGATCTTCACGGCGCAGCCGCTCAAGAACACGCCGGTTCACTACGGCGGGCGTATGGTGTGGCTGGCCGACGGCACCCTGGTGGTGGCGCTGGGCGATGGCTACAACTTCCGTGAGGCGGCACAGCAGCTCGACAGCCACCTCGGCACCCTGGTGCGGCTCAAGGCGGACGGCACCGTGCCGGCGGACAACCCGTTCGTATCCGAAGCGGATGCCCGGCCCGAGATCTTCAGCTACGGCCATCGCAACGTGCAGGGGCTGTTCTTTGATGCCAGCGACGGCAGCCTCTACGCACATGAGCACGGCGCGCGCGGCGGCGACGAGGTTAATCGGATCCAGCCTGGCCGCAATTACGGCTGGCCGGCGATCACCCACGGCGTTGACTATTCCGGCGCCCAGATTTCGCCCTACACCGCACTGCCAGGGATGGAGCAGCCCTTGTTGCATTGGACGCCGTCCATCGCCCCCAGCGGTCTGACCCGCTATCAGGGCGAGGCCATTCCCGAGTGGCAGGGCAGCTTCTTTGTCGGCGCACTGGCCGACCGCTCGGTGCATCGGCTGGTGTTCGATGCCGAGGGGCGCCTGCAGGACCGCGAGGTGCTGTTTGAGGAGCTCGGCCTGCGGGTCCGCGATGTTCGCAGTGGCCCGGACGGCGCCCTCTACCTCTTGACCGACGAGGATGCCGGCAAGGTCCTGCGCGTGGTGCCTGTCGACTGAGTCCGCGACATTTCAATTCAATGGTGCCCGGGGAGAGACTCGAACTCTCACGAGGGGTTGCCTCGGGGGATTTTGAGTCCCCTGCGTCTACCGATTCCGCCACCCGGGCCTGCTGCCCGTGACCGTGCCCGCGAGGGGCGACGCTGCACAGGGCTGTCGGCGCGCGGCATTATACGCGGCCTTTGGCCCAATACGATGCCCCGACGCCCCGATGCGCCGCAGTGATTTCGACTACCGCCTGCCTCCCGAGCTGATTGCCCAGCATCCGCCGGCAACGCGGGCTGGCAGCCGCCTGCTGGTGCTGGAGGGCGCGCAGCCGGAGGACGATTGGATCCGTGCCCTACCGCAGCGTCTGGCGCCCGGCGACCTGTTGGTGTTCAACGACACCCGCGTGATTCCGGCACGATTGTTTGGTCACAAGGCCACCGGCGGACGGGTGGAGGTGATGGTTGAGCGCCTCGACGACGACCGCCATTTCTGGGCGCAGCTGGGCGTCAGTAAGTCGCCCAGGGCCGGTGCTCTGCTGCAGGTAGGCGGCCGTACCCTCACCGTGCTGGGGCGCGAAGACGATCTCTTCCACCTGCGCCTGGAAGGCGAGGGCGGTGTTCACGCCTTTCTCGAACAGGCCGGACAGCTGCCATTGCCGCCCTACATCACCCATGCACCGGGTGCCGAAGACGGCGAACGCTATCAGACCGTGTTTGCCCGCGAGCCGGGGGCCGTGGCGGCGCCCACCGCCGGACTGCACTTCGACGAGGCCCTGCTGGCCGCCATCGATGCGCGCGGCGTGCAGCGTGCCACGCTGACGTTGCACGTCGGCGCTGGCACCTTCCAGCCGGTGCGCGTCGACGATCTCACTGCGCATCGCATGCACCTGGAGCGCTATCGCATCAGCGCCGAGTTGCGCCAGGCCATCTCCGAAACCCGCGCGCGCGGCGGTCGCGTGGTGGCAGTCGGCACCACCGTCTGTCGCGCGCTGGAATCCTCGGTGGATGACGGTGGCCTGCCGCGCGTCGGTGCCGGCGAGACCCGGCTGTTCATCACGCCGGGTTACCGCTTCAAGGTCATCGACCGCCTGTTGACCAACTTCCATCTGCCGCAGTCCACGCTGCTGATGTTGGTCAGTGCGTATGGCGGCTACACCCGCATGATGGCGGCCTATCAGCACGCTGTGGCACAGCGCTATCGCTTCTTCAGCTATGGCGATGCGATGCTGATCACCCCGACGCCCGACGCCCGGTCATGATGGCGCTGATCTTCGCCGTCGCGGCCGTGATGGCGCTGACGCTGATGCTGGCTGCACCGGCATCGACCGGCGCCTCCCGCTGGGGGTTGACTCCGCTGCTGGCGGCGCTGGTGCTGGGCCTGCCCCTGCTCGACAGCAGCCTGCGACATCTGGGCTTGCCGCTGGTGTTCCCGGGTTGCGGCTACCTGTTGGTCGCCGCCGGAATCTGGACCGCGTGGCGTGGCGCTGCCACCGTGCCCTGGTGGCGGCTTGGCGCTTTTGCCCTTGTGCTGTTGCTTGCACTGTTATTGCGCGGCCTCGCGCCTGGCTTCGACAGCTTTGGCGAGAACATCTTTTCGCTGCGCTATGTGCAGAGCCTGCGCCTGGCGACGGTCTACCCGGCCGCCGACCTGTGGCAGGCCAGCCCCACCGTCGACACCTACTACACCCTGATCCACAACCTGCCGGCGCTGCTCTCGCGGGCCTTGCTGCTGCCGTTGCCGTTCGCGATCAGCCTCTCAATCGCTCTGGTGTTAGTCAGCCTTGGGTGGATCGTATTCGAGGTGCTGCGCACCCGGCTGAACGGGCCGCTGTCAGCGCTGGCTGCCGCCATCACGGTGACCGCCGGAACCGGTGTGTCGACGCTGCTGTGGCGGTCTGTGCATCCCGCCGACAGCATGATGCTGGGCTACCCCCATGTGCGGATGTTCGACATGCGGCCCGATGAGTTCAGCTGGCCGTGGCTGTCGGCACTGGTGGAACGCACACCATCTCTGCCCGTGGAGAACCCACTGCACATCGGGATTTATCTGGGCGATCTCCACCCGCCGTTGCTCAGCTTCTTGCTGATGGCCCTGCTGCTGTGGAGCTGGGCCCGTCGCGACCGCGGCGAGGGCCTGGCCTGGCATGCCGGGCTGCTGGGGGCGCTGCCCTGGCTGGCCTGGGCCAGCAACCCCTGGACCATCCCGCATTTCGGGATGCTGGCACTGGGCTTGTTCCTGCTGGATCCACCGGTGCGCCGACACTGGCGCGCCGCGCTGGCGGGCCTGCTGGTGAGCTGGGCGGTGGTGATGCCGCTGGTCCTGAACGGGCATTTTCTCGAAGGCGTGACGTTCCGCCCACTCCCCGCGCAACTGCGGTCGCCGCTGCCGGCCTTACTCATCATCTGGGGACCGGCGCTGCTGCTCGCGGTGGCCGTGGTGGCAAGCCGCGCCCGCAGTGCCTGGGTGCTGCTGGGGGTGGCGGCGCTGGTCCTGAGCATGGAGTTCCTGCACTTCAGTCAGGGCGACGACAGTGGCGCGGGCGCCCGCTTCAATGGGGTGCTGAAGGTATGGAGTCCACTGCATTTTCTGGCCATCGGACTGGCGCTGTATGCGCTGTCGGCGCTGCGTGGGCGGGCGCGTTTGCTCTGGCTGCTGGCGGTTCCGTTGGCGGTGTCGGCCGGCGTTCACAGCCGCGATGTACTGCGATCGCAGATCAACAAGGGCCAGGTGCCGTTGCAGTGGCAGGGCGCGGACCGTCTCAACCAGCGGGCGGACCGTGCCTTTCTGCTGCGGGCGGTCGCCGACCTGCCGCGCGGGCGCACGCTCGAACGGCTGGACCGCGGGTATTACACCCTGGCACCGCTGACCTCCCAGCTGGCCGGCCATGCCACGGTATCGGGCTGGCCCCACCATGCGGCCCAGGCCAGTGGTGATCCCGCCGCCGAGCAGCGCCGGCTGGCCGCGATCCAGGCCTGGTATCGCGAGGTCGGTCCGGCCCCCGCGCAGCCGCTGGCGGCCTGGGGCGTCAATCTCGTACTGGTCGACTGGGATGCCGGCTGGACTGCCGACCGGCTGCAGCGTCAGCGCGCCGCACTCGGTGAGACATGGGGCTGGATTCCAGGCCCCGATGCCGGCGACGGCCTGGTTTCCGGCGTGTTTCGGCGTGTCCACGCCCCTGAGGATCCTCATTGATGAAGTTCGACGTACTCAACACCGAAGGCTTTGCCCGGCGCGGGCGCCTGCACTTGCAGCATGGGGTGGTGGAAACCCCCGTGTTCATGCCGGTGGGGACGTATGGCACGGTGAAGAGCCTGACGCCTGAGGATCTTCGGGCGGTCGGCAGCCAGATCATCCTTGGCAATACCTTCCACTTGATGTTGCGTCCGGGCAAGGCCGCCTTCGAGCGGGTGGGGGGGCTGCATCGGTTCATGCACTGGGACGGTCCCATCCTCACCGACTCCGGCGGCTTTCAGGTGTGGAGCCTGTCGGGCCTGCGCAAGATCCGTGAGGAAGGGGTCACCTTCGCCTCGCCGGTCAATGGCGACCGCATCTTCCTGTCGCCTGAGGGTGCCATCGAGATGCAGCACGCACTGAACAGCGACATCGTCATGCAGTTCGACGAATGCACCCCCTATCCCGCCACCGAAGCCGAGGCGGCCAAGAGCATGGCGCTGTCGACGCGCTGGGCGCAGCGCTGCAAGACGGCACACGGGGACAATCCCAATGCGCTCTATGGCATCGTCCAGGGCGGCATGTACCCGGCGTTGCGCCAGCAGTCGCTGTCCCAGCTAAGGGCGATCGGGTTCCACGGATACGCCATTGGCGGCTTGTCGGTCGGCGAACCCGAGCCCGAACGCCTGAAGGTGCTCGACGCCCTGGCCCCGGTGATGCCCACCGAAGCGCCGCGCTACCTGATGGGCGTCGGCACGCCGCGCGACCTGGTGCAGGCGGTGGCGCGGGGTGTCGATCAGTTCGACTGCGTGATGCCCACCCGCAACGCCCGCAATGGCCACCTGTTCACCAGTGAGGGGGTGATCCGTCTGCGCAATGCCCAGTACCGCGACGACGACGGTCCACTGGACCCCGCCTGCGATTGCGAGACCTGCCAGCACTACTCCCGCGCCTATCTGCACCATCTCGACAAGTGCAACGAGATGTTGGGGCCGCGGCTCAATACGATCCACAACCTGCGCTACTACCACCGTCTGATGGAGCGCATCCGGGCAGCCCTGGAGGCTGGCAGCTTCAGCGCATTCGCAGAAGCCTTCCTCAACTCGCCGGAGGGCGATACGCGACGCGCAGCTGCGCCACCGCCCCCGCCCACTCGGTGAACACGAACAGCCACAGGATGGGCGGCGCATCGCGCCAGACGATGAAGTACACCAACAGCAGCCCGATGTAGGTACGGCCCCAGCCGTCCACCACCGCCATCAGGCCGGTCGGGTGTAGCCAGCGCGCCACCACCCAGACACTGACCAGGGCGCCCATCAGGCACACGAACAGCAGTTGCAGGGCCGTGAACGTCGGCGCGGTGGACTCGCCCCCCAGCAGCCCGTTGGCCCAGTAGAGAAAGCCCACAAACAGCTCAGCGCCGAACGGCGTCGCGATCAGGCCGCCGGCTGCCGTGTCCAGCGAGGCCCAGAAGCGCACCGTTTTGGCGGGGACGTGGTCAAAGCGCATGCGGGATCTCGGAGCGAGTCGGTGTGCGGGGGGATGCTAGTACAGCCTGATGCGCGATCGATGAAGGCAGACCTTTTCCATACATTCCCGCGCGCAGCGGATGATCAACCGGCAAGCCGGTGCGACACCAGGGCGGAACTCATCGAATGCCCATCAATGTCCAGATACAAGGTCCGCTCGGTCACCGAGATGGCCAGCGCTGAGCGTCGGGTCAGGCGCGGGGCGGCATCGCTGAGGAAGCCACGGTCGAAGGCGTAGACCGGCAGTTCGGTGGCGCGGTGGATCTTGTGGCCGGCATAGTGGGCGAGCAGTGGCGTCGGGTCGCGGTGGGTGTAGAGGGCGCAGCGGTCCGCCTGCTTGCTGCCGCGGTGCAGCCGTTCGGGGTCGGGTGCACCCACTTCAATCCAGGCGGTGATGCGGCCGGTGAGGTCACGCACCCAGACCGCTGGCTGGTCGACGGCGGCCACCCCTTCGGTCAGCGCGATGCCGTCTTCGTACTCCAGTGCGTAGGCCAGCAGCCGCACGAGCATGAACTCGGCGGTCTCGGAAGCTTGCCTCGCGACCCGCAGTTCGACGTCGGCGAACACGTTGCGGTCCATGTCGGCGATTTGCAGGGCGAAGGTGTGCAGGGTGGCGGTGAGCGCCATGGCAAGGCCACCAGCGGTATTGCGGCGGGCGCGCCGCGGGTATGCGGCGGCCCGTCGGGTGGGGGGCGGACGCAGCTCAGGCGCCGCGATTGAGCGCGTCGATCTGCGAATTCAAGGTCAGCAGGTCATAGAGCCAGCCGATCAGGAACAGGCCGCCGGTGAACAGGTAGAGGATCCCGGTGATCCACTTGCCCTGATAGAAGCGGTGCACGCCGAAGATACCGAGGAAGCCCAGCAGCAGCCAGGCGACGGAGTAGTCGGTGGCCCCCGCGGTGTACTTGCGGTCGGCCTCGCGGTCCATCGCGGGGATCAGAAACAGGTCAACGATCCAGCCGATGAACAACAGGCCCAGGGTGAAGAACCAGATGGTGCCGGTGACCTGCCGCCCGTAGTAAAAGCGGTGGGCCCCCATGAAGCCGATGATCCACAACAGATAACCGACCACCTTGCTGTGCGTGTTGTTGTCGGGGTTCATGGGGCGGGCGGCTCCGGGGTCTCGTCGGGGGTCACCAACAATAGCGCGGCCGCGATGCCGATGCTGAGGCCGACCCAAGGTTCAAGAAATGCGATGGCAGCCGCGGTGAGCAACACCGCGCCGCGCTGGGCGGGGCGCTGTGGCATGGCCAGGGCGATGTAGGCGCAGGCAAAGCCCGTCACCACCAGGGTGAGCGATAGCGCGATGCCCAGCAAGGGCTTGAGTCCGGTCAGCAGCGGCAGCAGAAAGAACACCACCGGGATGCCCATGAGGTAATAGGAATGCAGACCGTCATGCAGCGAGCGCATCTGCTGCACGCCCTGGCGCCAGCGCTGCACGATCACCACGTGCACCCCGGTCCACAGGGCGCCCTGGGTGGGGAAGAAGGGCGTGGTGATGGCCATGACGGCGTTGCGCACGGCGAGGCTGAGGTGGGTGCGGCGGGCATCCTGTTGGATCGGTTCATCCGGACGTTGCGGCTGCGCTTCGGCCAGCACCGCCTGGCCGGTGACGATGTCGCCGAACAGGATGATATAGGTGATCAGCGCCAGCGGCGCCGCCTGCAGCAGCAGGGTCAGCGACGGCCAGCCCACCGCCCAGGGCGAGGCCACCGCCCAGGTTTCCGCCACGGGCGGGATGAAAATCCCCCATTGGATGTCGTACTGCACTTCGCCGACCAGGGGGCCGACCACCGCCGCCGCGGCAAATCCCGGCAACAGCCCCAGCGCCGCCAGACGGCCGAGGCCGGGGCGGCGTGCGATGAGGCGCTGGAAAGGCTCCGAGAAGATCAGCAGCAGGGCCACCGCGCAGGCGGTCAGGGTGGCCACCGGCTGCACCAGCAGAAAGCGCTCGGCGTCATCGATGAACACCCGCTTGAACGCCGCCAGCGCGGCGCCGAGGATGATGCCGGCCTTGAGCGTCTGTGGCATCCACTGCAGCAGTCGGCTGCCGAGGCCGGTGACGCCGAGCAGGAACACCAGCAAGGCAAAGTCCAGCGACAACGCGGTCATCGCCTGCACCCGTTCCACCGGGGTCTCGTAGCCGCTGGCGATGAAGGCCAGTACCAGGGGCAGGGCGGGCGTCACCCAGCCGGGCGCATAGGGCTCGCCGAACACCACCACGGCGGAGGTGATGAGAATGTTGTGGACGATGGCGCAGGTCAGTGCCTGCTCGAAGCTGAATCCGAAGAAGTGGATCATCACCGGCACCAGCGCCAGTCCGGTGGCGGCCGATACCAGCAGGCCCTGAAGGAACTCCGGCCACAGCAGGCGGGTGTGCAGGAAGGGCAGGCGGAAGGTAAACGGGCCCCAACGCCAGCCACGGGGACTTGTCTCGGGTTGCACGGCGGTCTCCTCCGGTTGTGGTGGGGACCTCGATCGGATCCCTCGATCGGAGTATCACCCGCACCGCCGGATCGCGCGAATCGCCGTCCAGAAGGCAGTGGCCGCCGCTGGTCCTGTCGGGGGCATCGCTGGGCTGCCTTGGACCGTAGTGTTACCGTCCGAACAACCTTACCTAAAGTCACATCCTTATGGTGGAATGGATCGCCACCCTGCTCGAGAGCCGGGGTATCCCGCATGGCTATTGCATTGCCTGGGAGCCACGTTTGCTGTGGGCGATGGTCATCGGCAACGGGCTGGTGGCCTCGGCGTATTTTTCCATTCCATTTGCACTGGGACGGTTCCTGCGCAAGCAGCCGGAGCTGCCGTTCAGCTGGATGTTCACACTGTTTGGCGGCTTCATCTTCTTCTGCGGCCTGACGCACGTCATCGACATCGTCAACCTCTGGTACCCCTTGTACCGGCTGGACGCGATGGTGATGGCCATCACCGCTGGCGTGTCGGTGGCAACCGCCTTGACCCTGTTCCCGCTGGTGCCACGCGCCGCGGGCTATCTCGACGAGGTGCGCGAACAGGGGCGTCAGCTGGGGGAGGTCAATGCCCGCCTGAAGGCCAGCGGCGAAACGCTGGAGCAGCAAAATGTGGCGCTCTCCGAGGGCGAGCGGCGGTTTCGCCTGACCATTGAGGCCGCGCCCATCGGTATGGCCATCGTCGGGCTCGATGGCCGCTGGCTGGAGGTCAACAACGCCCTTTGCGAGATGCTGGGCTATACCCGCGAGGAGTTGCTTGCGCGGACCTTTCAGGACATCACCCATCCCGACGATCTGGTGCGAGACCTTGCCGAGGTGCGCGGCCTCATCGAAGGGCGCAAGGCCAAGTACCGCATCAACAAGCGCTACTTACGGCAGGATGGAACGGTGATTGCCATTCAGCTCGACGTCGCCCTGTTGCGCGATGAACAGGGCAAGCCGCAGCACTTCATCTCCCAGATTCAGGACATCACCGAGCGACAGGCGATGGTGGCGGGCCTGCGCGCCAGCGAGGCGGAGGCGCGTCTGTTGAGCGATCTCGACAATGCCCTCCAGTCCTGTATCACGCCTGATGAAATCGGTCCCTTCCTGGCGCGCGCCTGCCTGCAACTGTTCCCCGATGGCTCAGGTGGGCTCTATCGCATCAATGCGTCGGAAACGCATCTGGAGAGCCTGCAAACCTGGGGCGACGAGGCGGCCTCAGAGCCGGTGTTCAGCCCCGAGGACTGCTGGGGCCTGCGTCGCGGCGAGCCTTGGCTGTGCGTCGCCGGTGACGGCGGACGGGTATCCTGCAAGCATCGCGGACGACCGCGGGTATCCACCCATGGGTCGGTATCCAGCCTGTGTCTGCCGTTGAGTGGGCAGGGCGACCTGATCGGCCTGCTCTATGTGCAATGGTCGGCGGATGCCAAGCTGGCGCCGCGAGCGTTGGAAGTGGCCGAGTTGGTGGCGGCTCGGGTCGGTTTGGCGCTGGCGAACCTGGCCTTGCGCGAAACGCTTAGAAACCAGTCGATCCGCGACCCGCTGACGGGGCTCTACAACCGTCGCCATCTGGAAGAGTCGCTATCCCGCGACTTTGCCCGTGCCGAGCGCGATGCGGGTCCATTGGCGGTGCTGATGATCGACATCGATCACTTCAAGCGCTTCAACGACGAGCACGGGCATACCGTCGGCGACATCGCGCTGCGCCGCGTGGCCGACGAGATCGCTGCCTTCTGTCGTCGTGGCGATCTCGCCAGCCGCTACGGCGGCGAGGAGTTCACCGTGGTGATGACACAGATCTCCGAAGATGAGGCGGTGGCGCGCGCGCAGGCGCTGTGCGCGCAAATCCGCCGTGTGCGGGTAGAGACGCGCAATCACAGCCTGCTGTCAGTGACCATCTCGATCGGCGTGGGACACTTCCCCACACACGGCGAAACGCCTGCACAGATCCTCGATGCCGCCGACCGGGCCCTTTACCGCGCCAAACGTGCCGGGCGCGATCGGGTGATCTCCGCCAGCCAACTGCCGGCCGAATCCGGCGCCTGATCCGGCTCACGGGCCTCAGGCGGCCAGGGCGCGGGCGTGATGCTGCAGGTGGTCGGCGATGAAGGTCTGGACAAAGAAGTAGCTGTGGTCGTAGCCCGGCTGCATGCGCAGCTTGAGCGACACCCCGGCGGCGTTGGCCGCCTCCTGCAATAGCTGCGGCTGCAGCTGCGACAGGAACACGTCCTGGTCACCCTGATCGACCAGAATCTCCGCCCCCATCCAACCATGTTTCTGCAACAGCAAGGTGCTGTCATAGTCGGCCCAGGCGGTTTCGTCGTCCCCCAGATACCCCTTGAGCGCGCCACGGCCCCAGTCACAGCGGGTCGGTGAGGTGATCGGTGCGAAGGCGCTGACGCTACGGTAGATGGCCGGATTGCGCAGGGCACAGACCAGGGCGCCGTGGCCGCCCATACTGTGGCCAAAGATGCTGCTGCGGGCCAGGTCCACCGGAAATTCGCGATTGACCAGTTCGCGTAGCTCCTGGGTCACGTAGCTGTACATACGATAGCCCTGAGACCAGGGCGTCTCGGTGGCATCCACGTAGAAACCGGCACCCAGGCCGAAGTCGTAGCGGTCGCCTTCGCCGGGCAGGTTGAGGCCCCGAGGACTGGTGTCCGGGGCGACGATGGCGAGCCCCAGTTCGGCGGCCATGCGCTGCGCGCCGGCCTTCACCGTGAAGTTCTCTTCGGTGCAGGTCAGGCCCGACAGCCAGTACAGCACCGGTACCGTGCCCTGCTGTGCCTGCGGTGGCAGGAACAGCGAGAAACGCATGGTGCAGGCGGTTTCAGTCGCCTCGTGGCTGTAGACGTACTGGGTGCCACCCCAGCAGCGGTTGGCGGAAATCTGCTTGAGGCTCATCAGAACATCACCACGCTGCGGATCGACTCGCCGCGTTCCATCAGCTCAAAGCCGTGGTTGATCTTTTCCAGCGGCATGGTGTGGGTGATCAGCGCATCGATATTGATCTTGCCGTCCATGTACCAGTCGACGATCTTCGGCACGTCGGTGCGGCCGCGCGCACCGCCAAAGGCGCTGCCGATCCAGCGACGGCCGGTCACCAACTGGAACGGACGGGTGCTGATCTCGGCACCGGCGGGTGCCACGCCGATGATGGTGGAGACGCCCCAGCCCTTGTGGCAGGCCTCCAGTGCCTGGCGCATCACCTGCACGTTGCCGATGCACTCGAAGGTATAGTCGGCGCCGCCGCCGGTCAGCGCCACCAGGTGCGCCACCAGATCGCCTGCAACGTCCTTGGGATTGACGAAATCGGTCATACCGAACTGCCGTGCCATGGATTCGCGGGCCGGGTTCATGTCGACGCCGATGATCTGGTTGGCACCCACCATCTTCAAGCCCTGGATCACGTTCAGCCCGATGCCGCCCAGGCCGAACACCACGCAATTGGCGCCGGCTTCCACCTTGGCGGTGAACAACACCGCGCCAATCCCCGTGGTCACGCCGCAGCCGATGTAGCAGACCTTGTCGAAGGGGGCGTCCTCCCGGATCTTGGCCAGCGCGATTTCCGGCAGTACAGTGTAGTTGGCGAAGGTTGAGCACCCCATGTAGTGCAATACCGGCTTGCCCTGAAACGAAAAGCGGCTGCTGCCGTCCGGCATCAGGCCTTGGCCCTGCGTGCTGCGGATGGCCTGGCAGAGGTTGGTCTTGGGGTTGAGGCAGTACTCGCACTCGCGGCATTCCGGGGTGTAGAGCGGGATGACGTGATCGCCCTTCTTGAGGTGCTTGACCCCCGGGCCGACGTCCACCACCACGCCCGCGCCTTCATGGCCCAGGATCGCCGGGAACAGGCCTTCCGGATCGGCACCCGAGAGGGTGTACTTGTCGGTATGACAGAGGCCGGTGGCCTTGATCTCCACCAGCACCTCACCGGCGCGCGGGCCTTCCAGCTGAACGGTTTCGATAGAAAGGGGTTTGCCGGCTTCGAAGGCGACGGCGGCGCGGACATCCATGTGGGTGCTCCGGTGGCGGGGTGGGGAAAGGCGCCCACCCTAACGGGCGCAACCCGATAAGCCAAGTCCCGACTGAATGCACGCTTAACATATTGATCTATAAAGAAAGTTGTTCTTTGTGTGTCATACTGGTGCCGTCAGAGGGGGCCACGCCCCTGCCGACATCCACCCGAAACAAGGAGATTTTCGATGCAGTCGCTGACAATGAAACCGCTGATGCTGGCCGCCCTGCTGGGCCTGGGTCTTTCGGTTGCGGCCTGTGGCAAGAAGGAAGAGCCGACGCCGCTGCAGCAGGCCGAGGAAGGGGTGAAAGACGCGCTGGACCTGCGTGAGAACGAGCCCATCAAGGATGCCGCCGAAGACGCGCAGGACGCCATGGAAGAAATGGGTGATGACGCCGCCGATGCCATGGACGATGCGACAGACGCTGCCGAAGAAAAGGCTGAGGAAGCCAAGGATGCGATGAGCAACTGATCGCGCCGCAATCAAAAAGGCCACTCCGAGGAGTGGCCTTTTTTGTGTCTGCTCAAGCGCTCAGTTGGGGCACAGGATGCCCAACAGCGGAATGCCGGCGAATGCGCATTCGCCGCCACCGCCGCCACCGAGGCCGCCACCGCCGAGGAGGCCGCCTACCACGCCCTGCACCAGGTCCACCACCGGTGTCAGCGGGGTGTTGGGCAGGCCGCCGCTACCGGATCCAATCGGCAGGCCGCCATCCAGGGCATCGATGATCGGCCCCAACAGGGTCGGCAATACCGTGTTCTCGATCGGATCGAGCACGGGCGACAGCAGGCCGTTGAGCACCTGGTTGTTAAGCGGATCCAGGGCAAAGGCCACCACCGTCGTCAGCCGCGCGGCGAGTTGCGTGGTGCCATTGATGATCGGTCCGGAGATGGCGCCGGGCTGTCCGGCCTGGTCCTCGATCAAACGCACCGGCACCACCCGCGTCAGCAGGTTGTCGACGGTATGCGTGATCAGATCGTTCAACGCCACCTGGGTGGCACCGGTCTGATAACGGGTCACGCCTTGCAGCAGGGTCTGCAGATCCTGCAGCGCATCACCCACGGTCAGGAGTGCGCCACCCACCACCGGCGCCTCCAGGGCGGGTGCCGGGATCTGTGCCAGCGCGGTCTGCAGCGCGTTGTTGAGCTGTGCGTAAAGATCGGCAACCGTCGTCAGTTGCAGATCATCGGCCGGCTGCGCGCCACCAGTGGCCTGCAGGAAGCTGCCCAATGCCGGCCCCAGCACGCTGCCCAGGGGTGCCAGCGGGGTTCCCGAGAGCGGGTTGCTGGCGCCGGAAAGCAGTCCGAGCGCCGCGGGGTTGTTGAGGGTGCTGTTGCCGGCAGTGAGGCAGCCCGTGCCCTGATTGGCGAGGCTCAGCAGCAGCTGCGTGAGGTCAAAGGCGACCGCGCGGACGCGACCCACCAACGCTTCGGGAGCCAGCGGCAGGCGCGACAGGTCCTGCGGGTTGGCGGCGTCTTGCAGTGCAGCCGCCAGCAGGTCGACGATGTCCAGCACCTCGTACGTGACCAGCTCATCGGCGCAGGTCACCACCCCTTCCAGCGGGGTCCCGGCCACTGCGCCGGCCAGCGGTGAGAAGACACTGTTGCTGATCTGGCTCTGCACCGGATCCAACGGACCCATGGCGCGGGCGGTCACGTCGCTGCCGCCGCTACCACTGCCACCGGGTGCGGTGCTGCTGCTGCCACCGCCGCCACCGCAGGCGGCGAGTATCAAGGTGCCAGCCGCCGCGGCGCTGACCAAAAGGGGTTTGAACATGGGGGCGCTCCTTCCAGGGTTTCGGGACTCGATCGGTCGGCGTGATCGCGACCTGGGAACAGAGGCTAGGTCAAGCGAATGTAAGCCAATTCCGACGTCGCGTGAGCGGCAGTGTCGGGGCCGACCAACGGTCGGAATCTCGCGGTCGTGGACCGCATCGGCGGAACAGGGCGCGGGCCACTGCGCCAGCCTGGCCACCTTGACGACCCCTGCGCTGCCGCTGGATGCCCATCAGTGGATACCCTGTGGCGTATACTGATCGCCATCGAAACAACCGAATCGGGGGTCAGCACACATGGATATCGTGGTGGATCAGGCGGCCTGGATGCGAGGGCTGGCCGGCGGCCTGTTAATCGGCCTGTCGTCGCTGCTGCTGCTGCTGTTCAATGGCCGTATTGCCGGCGTCAGTGGGGTGCTCGGGGGGGTGCTCACCGGCGCCCGATCCGGCGATCGCCTGTGGCGGCTGCTGTTCATCGCCGGGCTGATCGGCGGCGGACTGCTGTTCATGGTGGTGGCGGGTCGCCCGGTGATCAGTGGCGTGCCCACTTCGCTGGGGCTCACCGTGCTGGCGGGACTGCTGGTGGGTGTCGGCACCCGAATGGGGAGTGGCTGCACCTCGGGTCATGGTGTCTGTGGTCTGGCGCGCTTCTCCGGCCGGTCGCTGGTCGGCACGGCCAGCTTCATGGCATTCGGCTTTCTCACGGTGTTTGTCACCCGCCATCTGCTGGGGCTGTCATGAAAAACGGTATCGCCTTGCTGGTCGGCCTCGTGTTTGGCCTGGGCCTGTCGCTGTCGGGCATGACCGAGCCGTTGCGGGTGCTCGGGTTTCTCGACCTCGCCGGTGCCTGGGATCCCACCTTGGCCTTTGTCATGGGCGGCGCACTGATGGTGACGGTGCCGGGCTTCTGGCTGGCGCGTCGCCGCGGGCGTCCGATCCTGGAGGAGGTGTTCTCTTGGCCGACGCGCAAGGATATTGATCCCAAGCTGGTGACCGGCACCGCCTTGTTCGGCATCGGCTGGGGCATTGCCGGATTCTGCCCGGGGCCGGCCATCGCCTCGCTGTCCAGCGCCTTGCCGATGGTGCTGGTGTTTGTGGCAGCGATGGCCGCCGGCATGTTGGTGCACGACCGTCTGCTCAGCCGCTGAGGGCCGCAGGCTCAGTAGGAAATGGTCACCGTGACGGTGTCGCTGTAGCTGCCGGCTGGGGGGGTGGCCTGCGCGGCGACGCGGCCGTATACGGCGATGTTCTGGGTGGCACCGCTGCCGGTGCCGCTCACCGTATCGACGTTCTCGGTATCGCCCCAGCGCTGGCTACGCCCGGCATCCCGGAACAGCTCGTAGCTGACGTGGTCGCCGCTGGCTGAGCGCATGCGCCGCGTGCTGCCAACCGCGTGCTGGCCGTTGTCGAGGCCGATCTGGTAGGGCGTTGTATTGGTGCATCGGGGCGTCAGCAAGGCCGTGGTATCCACCGCCTGGTCCAGCAAGCCCTGGGTGCCGAAGTCGATATCCTGGACCGCGAAGTCGGGTGCGCACTGTTTCGCCACCGAGGCGCTGGCGGTGAACGGAAAGCTCCCCGCGCCGCTGCCGTTGCCGCCACTGTCGCAACTGCTGGGGAAGCTCAACAAACCGAGCAGTGACTCGTTGTACCGATAAACGAGTTCGGTGTGGGGGCCGCTGAACGTGTTGCTGTAGTTCCCTGGGACCAAGGTGGTCTGGCCCGTGGGTACCCGCCCGTACACGGTCAGTGAGCCGCTCGCGGTCGCACTCCCGAGCAGCGCGCCGACCACCACATCGACGCCAACGGCCCCCTCGCTGTTGAACCGGGTCGCCCAGACCAGGCTGCGACCCGCATCCTTGTAGAGTTGGAATGTCATGGCGTTGAGGCCGTTGGTCATCCGTCGCGGTGTCAAATGGCCAATGCCGCTGGACCCGACACCGATGCTGAAGCACATGCGGACGTAAGCGCTGGACAGCACCGAGGTGATGGTGCAGCTGTAGTTGATCGTCGCCTGCACATCGACGTTGCCGCCGTAAGGGTCGACGCTGCCGAAGCTGACATCGCTCATGGTCGCGCTGCAGGTGGTCGCTGCGTGCACCGGCTGCGCAGTGCCGCAGAGGCCCAGAATCAGCGCGGCCAGGATCTTGCTGAGCCACCCCCGTGCCAGGTGCCCGCTTATCATGGCCCGCCCCGACAGATGAGCGGGCCCGCCACGCGGTCGCTGCGGGTATCCGTGTGTCGGATCATCACGCTGCATTCTGGCCCCTCTGGGCGCGCCACCCGCAGTCGCGTGTTGTCGGCCAACGCCTCGACATAGGCCTGGCCGTCGTAACCGACCGGCACGCCGCCGTTGTCGCCGGTCCAGCGCACACGGCTGCCGAGCGGCAGCGGTTCGCCCTGCTCGTCGTGCAGGATCAGCAGGGTCCCGCGTATCGGCGTCATGTCGAATTGCACCAGGACGCCGGCCCGCCGAGCCGGCACCACGACTTGGCTGACATCGGAGACGTTGTGATCCAGTGGGACGTCCAACGGATCGATTCCGATTTGGTTGGGTTGGTAAGCGCTGAGACCGGTCAGTACGTGTCGACCGTCCGCATCGGTGACCCCCATCGGTCGGTTTTCCGACAGGACGGTGACCTTCGATACACCGCGGGTGGAGACCACGGCAAAACTGTCATCGATCCGCCGTGCCGCCAGCAGGTCGCGGTCCATCCACACCAGGGCGCCGCTGGCGCTGGCATAGGCGCTGTGATCGCCGTTGATCAACCAGGCACCGGCCGTGACATCGCCCCGCGCGCCCAGGTAGCGGACATCGCCCTGCACGAGATCGGTGTCATCGCCCTGTTGACCGCGCAGCCGCCAACCCAAGCCGCCATCGCTGTCGACGGCGCGTGAGGCATAGGCGCCATAGCGGTGCGTGTCGCGGGTTTGGCTGGCCTCCAGACCGGCGGCGTGGTCTCGTCCAAAGCTCATCGACAGGCCGGCGAACACGCCGGCGTCACGACGATCGTCCAGGTTGGTGGTCCCACTGACGTAGAGTGCTGCGGTGCCGAGCAGCGGAACGCTGTAGCTAAGCCCAAGCAGGCGATCGCGACCACCCTCCGCCGTGTCCAGCCGCGTGTACTGAAGTGACAGGCTGCCGGCGCTGCCCAGGGCAAGCCCAATCAGTGCGCGCTCGCTGCGATCCGCCGCGCCGCGGCCCTCACGCGCGGCGAGGTCACGGTAAGTCCCGTGTGTGCGCGTCAGGCCGTACCCCAGATTGAGGCGGTCCCCGATCCAGCTGTAGTCGAGACTGATCTGTCCGCCGCGGCCCTCATCGCGGCTGTTACTGACGGCATACGCCGCGGCGATGGTGCCGGCGTCCGCCAGCCCGGCCACGGCACCGGCGCCGGCCAGCTGGACACGGTGGTCGGCTTCCGCATGGGCCTCCAGTGTCAGCCGGTCGTACAGCCCAAAGCGGTAGCTGCCACTGGCGGCCAGCTCGTCGCGATAGTCGAAGGACGTCATTCCGTAGCGCTGACGCACGGCACCCGCCTCCACCGAGTAATCGTGCAGGCCGGCCTGCAGCAGCCGCGGGCTGTTGTAAAAGCTGAGTGTGAACGGGCGGCTGCGTCCCAGTGCGTCGGTGACGATCACGGTGGCGCTGCCGGCGCCACTGAGACCGGGTGTCACCGCCATCGAAAACGGACCGGGCTGCACCGTGCCCTGATACTGGCGCTGGCCGTTTACGTACAACTCAACGTCCGAGGGCAGGGCGGCCTCGCCGACGAATTGCGGCAGGGGATAGGTGAGCAGCGCGGGCTGAAGCCCGAAGTCGCGACGCAGCTGGATGCCGCCGAGCCGGGTGGCCCGGGTCCAGGACAGGCTGCCGCTGATCAGATCACCCACCCGCAGGCTCCAGAGTTGGTCCGGGGACGCGCGCGTCCACGCCGTATCCAGGCGCAGATAGCCGCGGTTTGACGCGCCCTCGGTCCAGCGGCTCAGGCCGCTCTGCTCGAAGCTGTCGTTGCCCTCGAACAGCCGCAGTTCGGTGAGGCCGCTGTAGTTCTGCGAGTGGCCGCCCCGCTGGGCGTAGAGGTCATAGTTCAGGACCGCGCCGCGGCCGCGCTGTACCTCCCAGCTGGGCAGATGCGCTGTATTCAAGCGCTGGGTCGCACGCGTCAGCAGGGCGGTGTCGGCGTCCAGGTGCAGCCGTTGATTCAGCGCGTCGTAGCGGCTGCGCAGACGCGGTAGCTGTGCCAGCGACAGGTAGCGGTCGGCGGGGTCCGCATCGACCTGCAGACCCAGCTCTCGGAGATTGGGGGCCCAAGCCATCAGCTCGCCCTCTGGCAACGCCAGCACATGGATCACCCGCCGCGTCGCCTCGCCGTTGAGCAGCACCTCCAGGTAGAGCTCTGCGCGCGCGTCGGCGAGCCCCGGTCCCGGCATCAGGATCAGGTGCACGTCACGAGGCGCGGCGAGGGCAAGATCAGGCGCTGACCGGGCCGGCGCCGCCCAGGTCAAGGACGCGGCCAAGGCCATCACCAGGATCGCCCTAACGGGCGCCCGGCGCCGGCGGAGCGGTGGCAAGCGCGCCATGGGCCGGATGTCCGTCGATATTCACTGTGAATGCGCGAACCGCAGCTGCCTGTGATGCCGTGAGGGGCAAGCGCCATTGCCGCTGGCGGCTGGCCAGCGCGTAGCCGAGCAGGCCCGGTTTCTCGTAGAGCACGCTGCCGTCGGCATCGGTGAGCCGCAGTGCGGACAGCTGGGCGCGCCGGCCGCCATCGTTGTCAACGGTGAGCAGGGCGCTGTCGCTCGAGTGCATCAGTTGCCAGGTCAGCGCTGGGAGGCCTGGCGGGCTGTCGACGAACACGGGCAGGACGTAGCGCATCACGAACTGCAATCCCGGTCGCGCCGGGCTGCCAGCGTCCGGCAGCTCGTCGACCAGCAGACGAAAACTGCGCTCCACGCCACCCGGGGCAATGTCGGCACGGACGATACGCACGTACTGCTGTTGGCCGGGCGCCAGCGTGAACAGGGGAGGGCTGGGCAGCAGCGCCCGTGTCGGCTGCAGGTGTTCTTCCTCGCCCTGCTGGTCCCAGGCGAAGGCGCGCAGCTGGGCGGTCAGTGGCTTGTCACTGCGGTTGCTGAGCCACAAACCCTGCATGGTGTCGCCCGGGGCGAACTCCAGGCTGACCGGCATCACGCTCAGGCCGGCGGGCCAGGCGCGACTCGGCGCCAGCAGCACCAGCAATGCGAGCAGCGCCGCCCTCAGGGCAGCGGTGTGATGCCCGAGTCTGTCCATCGTCTGTCGCCGGTTCAGTAGGTGACGGTGACGGTGACGCTATCGGAGTAGCTACCGGCCTGCGGTGTGGTCTGCGCCGGCACCCGGCCGTAGACCGTGAAGCCCTGGGTGTTGCCGGTGCCGCTGCTGCTTACGGTGTTGGTGGATACGGTGTTGCCCCAGACCGTGGTGCGCCCGGCATCCTGGTAGAGCTGGTAGCCGACATGGGCAGAGCCGTCGGTCATGCGCCGGGTGGTGATGTCATCCGGGGTCGACTCGTGGCTGCCGGCGTCCAATCCGATATCGAAATCAGTGCCGGTGGTGCACAGCACCGTGATCGTCGAGGTCTGATCGAGATTGCCGGTCAGCAGAGTTGCGGTACCGAAATCGAGGTCGGTCGGCGCTGTGCTACTGACGTCACAAGTTTCGTTGATCTGCAGCAGGACGTTGAAGCTGCTGGTGTCGGTTTGCGCCTGTGCCATCGGCAGGGCCATCAGCGCAGCCATCGCGGTGGCGGATGTCAGCGGACGTTGGAGGTTCATCGGTGGGTCCTCGGTGGGGTCGTGCCTGCGCTGTCGGAAGCGGCACCTGGTGGCACTGCGGTTGCAGTGCACCCCGGGACCGAAACCGTCAGCGACGCCCTGGGCCCCGCAAACGCAGGGCCGTCGAGGACCGAAGGTAGGGCTGGAGCCGATCAGTGGTCAGGAAACGCCTGACCGATCCGCGGCTCAGTGCCGGAAGTGGCGGACGCCAGTGAACACCATCGCCATGCCGGCTTCGTCGGCGGCGGCGATGACTTCGGCATCGCGCATCGAACCGCCCGGCTGGATCACCGCGGTGATACCGGCGGCGGCAGCCGCATCAATGCCGTCGCGGAACGGGAAGAAGGCATCCGAGGCCATGACGCTGCCGGCCACCTGCAGGTTCTCATCGGCGGCCTTGATGCCGGCGATCTTGGCCGAGTACACCCGGCTCATCTGACCCGCACCGACGCCGACTGTGCACTGGCCCTTGGCGTAGACAATGGCGTTGGACTTGACGAACTTGGCCACCTGCCAGCAGAACAGCAGGTCATCAAGCTCGGCTGCGGTGGGTGCCCGCTGGCTGACCACCTTGAGGTCTTCGCGCTGCACCACGCGGTGGTCACTGCTCTGGATCAACAGGCCGCCCCCAATCCGCTTCAGGTCATGCGGATTGCGACCGTCGCCCGCGGGAATCACCAGCACCCGAACATTCCCCTTGGCAGCAGTGACCTGCAGTGCGGCGTCATCCACCGCCGGCGCGATGATCACCTCGACGAACTGACGGCTGATGATGGCCTCGGCCATCGCGACGTCCAGGGGACGGTTGAAGGCGATGATGCCGCCGAAGGCCGAGGTGGGGTCGGTGCGGTAGGCGCCTTCATAGGCGGCCAGCGCGGTCTCGGCCACCGCCACGCCACAGGGGTTGGCATGTTTCACGATGACACAGGCCGGGGTATCAAACTGGCGGACGCACTCCCAGGCGGTATCGGCATCGGCCAGGTTGTTGAAGGACAGTTCCTTGCCCTGCAGCTGGCGGTAGGTGGCCAGCGTGCCGGCGGCTGGATGCGGCTCACGATAGAACGCGGCGTGCTGATGCGGGTTCTCGCCGTAGCGCAGATCCTGGACCTTCTCGAAGCAGCTGTTGTGCTGGGCCGGAAAGTCGTTGAGTGCGGCGATCGCGTCGGCCGCGTCGTTGAGGCTCAGCGCTGACAGATAGTTGCTGATGGCGGCGTCATATTGCGCCACCCGGTTGAAGGCGGCGACCGACAGATTGAAGCGCTGCGTGCGGTTGAGGCCACCATGGGCCTGCAGCATCTCGATCAAGGCCGGGTACTGGTCGGCCGCGGTGACCACTGCCACGTGGGCCCAGTTCTTGGCCGCTGCGCGCAGCATCGCTGGGCCGCCGATATCGATGTTCTCGATCGCGTCTTCGAGCGTGCAGTCGGGGCGGGCGACGGTGGCTTCAAAGGGGTAAAGGTTCAACACCAGCAGATCGATCGGCGCGATGTCATGCGACTGCATGACGGCATCGTCGGTGCCGCGGCGACCGAGCAGCCCGCCGTGGATTTTCGGGTGCAGGGTCTTGACGCGGCCGTCCATGATCTCGGGAAAGCCGGTGTGCGCAGACACTTCCGTCACCGCTACGCCCGCGTCGCGCAGCAGCTTGTAGGTGCCGCCGGTGGAGAGCAACTCGATCTCGAGTGCGGCCAGGGCACGGGCAAGTTCAAGGATGCCGGTCTTGTCAGAGACCGACAGCAGGGCGCGACGAACAGGATGGTGCATCGGAGATCAGGCCTGAGGTTCGATCTTGTGTTGCTTCAGCTTCTTGCGCAGCGTGGCGCGATTCAGCCCCAGCCATTCGGCGGCCTTGGACTGGTTGCCGCCGGTGTAGCGCAGGGTGATCTTCAGCAGCGGCGGTTCCACCTGACTGAGGATGGTGTCGTACAGCTCCTTGGGTGCGTGACCGTTGAGTTCACGGAAGTAATCTTCGAGTGACTCGGTCAAGGCCTGCGACAATGGCTTGACGTCATGACCACGAAACGAACGCATGGAGCGACATCCTTGGAGTTCGGCGACCGGCGCCGGGGGACCGTTGGGGGGCAGCGATGATACCTCCACCGGTGGTCGCTGTGTAACCGTGCTCAGTGCGATCTGTGATGAGGGTCGGATTTACCGCGACGAGACGGTTTCAAGGTGTGCTGAATGACCGCCTCGAACAGGCTGGCGGCGCTACGCACCACGGTGTCGCGCGGCAGGCGGTAGCCGGACAACGACCATTGCATGGCGATCTGCACCACCGCGCCCACCAGGCCGATGGCCACCAGTGGTGTCTGCACGCCGGCGGGCCGCTTGGGGGTCATCGGCAGTGCCGTGTTGACGAACAGCTCGGCAAAGCGATCCATGGCCTGGCGGTAGCGCTGGTCGACGGTGTCACTGACGCCAAGAATTTCGAAATGCGTGACCCGTGCGATGCGCGGATCCTCATTGAACTGGAAGTACACCTCCAGCACCGCATGCGCCATCGCCGCCGGTTCACGGCCCGCGCCTTCCAGGGCGATCACCGCGCGCGCAAACAACTGCTCGATGAGGTGGTCGTACACCGCACATAGCAGCGCTTCGCTGTGGGGGAATGACTCGTAGAAATAGCGCTCGGTCAGACCCGCCTCGGCGCAGATCGCGCGCACCGAGCTGGCCTGGTATCCGACGCTGCCGAAGCAGGCCAGACCGGCATCGATCAGCTGCGCCCGGCGCGTTGCGCGCCGCTCCTCCAGGCGGGTGCCGCGGTAGGTGCGGGCAGGGGGTCGTGAGCGGGCGGGGGCGGTCATGGGTTGATGTTGACATGCGCTGTTGTCAGATTCAAACTGACAACATCAATTGTCACTCCATCAGCGAGGTAGCGGTCATGGCCGACGGCGGCAGCAAGGGTTTCCCGCATCACGATGTTGCGATCATCGGGTCCGGCTTCGCCGGCCTGTGCATGGCGATTCAGCTGAAGCAGGCAGGACGCGAGGACTTCGTCATCCTTGAACGCGGCGCCGATGTCGGCGGGACCTGGCGCGACAATCACTACCCCGGCGCCGCCTGCGATGTGCCCTCCCACCTGTACTCGCTGTCCTTCGAGCCCAATGCCGACTGGTCACGCAAGTACCCCACGCAGCCCGAGCTCTACGCCTACCTGCAAGGCGTGGCCGGCAAGTACGGGCTGCGACCGCATATTCGCTTTGACACGTCCGTCGAGTCAGCCCAGTTCGACGAAGAACAGGGGCGCTGGTTGGTCCGTACTTCACAGGGCAGCCTCACCGCGCGGGTGGTGGTGGCCGGCAATGGCGGATTGGCTGAACCGCGGCTTCCCGACATCCCCGGCGTCGAGAACTTTCGCGGCAAGACCTTCCACTCCTCGCGCTGGGATCACGATTACGACCTCCGCGGCAAGCGCGTGGCCGTGATCGGCACCGGTGCCTCGGCCATCCAGTTCGTTCCCGAGATCGCGCGCCAGGCCGGTCGGCTCGATGTCTATCAGCGCACCCCCAACTGGATCATCCCGCGCCCGGACCGCGCCTACTCGGCGCTTGAGAAAACCCTGTTCCGCAAGCTGCCGATCACCCGTCAGCTCCACCGGGATGCCATCTACTGGAGTCACGAAGCCCGGGTCATGGGCATGGTGCTGCACCCCGGCTTGATGAAGCTGTTTCAGAAAGTGGCGGAGGGCCATATCCGCCGCCAGGTGAAGGACCCGGTACTGCGCCAGGCCGTGACGCCCAACTACACCATCGGCTGCAAGCGCATTCTCATCTCCAACGACTGGTATCCCGCCCTGGGACGCGACAACGTCGATCTGGTGACCGACGGCATCCGCGAGATTCGCGGCAACAGCATCGTCAGTGCCGACGGCACCGAGCGTGAGATCGACTGCCTGATCTTTGCCACCGGCTTCTACGCCACCGAAAACCCGATTGCGGAGGTCATCACGGGCCGCGACGGGCAGACCCTGGCGCAGGCCTGGGCCGACGGCGAGGAGGCCTATCTCGGCACCACCGTGCACGGCTTCCCCAACCTGTGCTTCATCGTCGGACCCAACACCGGGCTCGGCCACAGCTCGATGGTGTTCATGATCGAGGCGCAGGTGCGCTACATCATGGGGCTACTAGACCACCAGGCCCAGACCGGCGAGTCGATATTGGAAGTGCGCGATAGCGTGCAGGCCGAGTACAACCGCGACCTGCAGCGCCGCCTCAGCGGCTCGATCTGGGCCACCGGCTGCAACAGCTGGTACAAGCATCGCAGCGGCAAGATCACCGCGCTGTGGCCGGGCTTCACCTTCGACTTCTGGCGCCGCACGCGTCGTTTCGACGGCGCCGCCTATCGCGCGATTCCCCACCACACCACGGCCTGAAGCCGACAACGAGCACCTGGAGAAGCCTGAATGAAATCCTTCCATAACAAAGTGGCCGCCATCACCGGTGCCGGCTCCGGCATGGGCCGCACCCTGGCCCTGGACCTGGCCCGCCGCGGTTGCCATCTGGCGCTGTCCGACGTCAATGAAAACGGACTCGCGGAGACCGTGCAGCAGGTCCAAAAGGCCAGCCCAGCCGTCAAGGTCACCGCTCAGCGTCTGGACGTCGCCGAGCGCGCCGCCGTGTTCGCCTGGGCCGACCAGGTGGTGGCGGATCACGGCAAGGTCAACCTCATCTTCAACAATGCCGGTGTCGGCCTGGGCGCCACCGTCGAGGGGATGAAGCTGGAAGATTTCGAGTGGCTGATGAACATCAACTTCTGGGGCGTGGTCCATGGCACCCAGGCTTTCCTGCCACACCTGAAAGCGGCCGGTGAGGGGCATATCATCAACACCTCCAGCCTGTTCGGCTTGCTGACCGTGCCATCGCAGTCCGCCTATCACGCCGCCAAATTTGCCGTCCGTGGCTTCACCGAGTGCCTGCGTCAGGAGCTCGACATGATGGACTGCGGCGTTTCCGCCACCAGCGTCCACCCGGGTGGCATCAAGACCGCCATCGCCCGCAACGCGCGGATGGACAGCAGCGTCGGCGCCCTGGGCATGGATGCCAAGGATTCCGGACGCAAGTTCGAGAAGAACTTCATCACCACCGCCGAGAAGGCTGCCGCCATCATCCTGCGCGCCGTCGAACGCGACCAACGGCGCGTGCTGGTCGGCCCTGATGCTGTGGTGCTGGACAAGATTCAACGCCTGCTGCCCAGCGCCTACCAGCGGCTCACGGTCTACTTCACGCGCAAGCAGCAGGTGGGGTGAGCGGTATATCCGCTCTGGGATGACGTGCGGGTCCACGCTGTAGGAGCGCAGCGTGCGCGCGACCTGAAAGCTCGCACATTGCCGACCAGCCGGTCGCGGGCAAGCACCGCTCCTACAGGTGTATTTGCGTCCCGTAATGCCCGACGTGATCGGGCATCGAGGCACCGACCGTTACAGCTGGATCCCGGGTCAAGCCCGGGATGACGTTTCCCACTGCCATGCCCGACGTGATCG
>CAYROO010000011.1:0-67359 GCA_964425915.1 uncultured Polycyclovorans sp. | reverse complement strand
GCGCCCAAGCGCGCTTCGCGGCCGAACTGCAGGCTCTGTCGGCCGACGTCGGCGATCACTACTACGCCGCGCTTGCGGCGCAGCAGATCCGGCAGATGCTCGCGGTCATCGCGGAGGCCGCGGCGGTTTCCGGTGAACTCGCCGAGCGCTTTTTCGCTGCCGGCAACCTCAGCGATCTGCAACGCGCCCGCGAGCAGGCTGCCGCCGAGCAGGCGCAACTGGACCTGCTGGCCGCCAACGCACGCGTGCAGGCGACACACATCGCGCTGAACGGGATTCTGGGCCTGCCATCCCAACGCGACTGGAAGCTGCCGGCGAGCCTGCCGCTACCGGTGCGGGACGAAACCGCGCTGTCAGAATTGAGCGCCTTGGCCCTGGCCCGCCGACTGGACCTGCAGGCTGCCGGGGCGGAACTCCAGGCACTGGAGGCCGCCGCGACACTGGCCAGACGCCTGCGCTGGATCCCGTTCCTGGACGTAGGCCTGGAGGTCGAGCGCGACACTGACGGCAGTCACCTGATCGGTCCCAGTCTGTCGTTCGAACTGCCGCTGTTCGGACGCAATCGCAGCCTGCCGTTACGCGCGCAATCCCTGCACGAATCCGCGAGTGCGAGAAACCAGCGTCTGCGCAACCAGGCGATGGCCGAGGTGGCCTCGACCTATGCGGACATGCTGGCCGCGCGTGCCCGCGCGCAGCGATACCGCGAGCGCCTGATCCCGTTGCGCGAGACGGTCGTCATGCGCCTGCAGGAAATGCAGAACTACATGCTGGTCGGGCAATTCGAACTGCTGCAGGCCAAGCAACAGGAATACGCCGCCTACGAGGCTTACCTGCGATCCCTGCAGGACTACTGGCTGGCCCGCGTGCGGCTCGCACGGGCGACTGGTGGCGCGCTGCCCAGCGATGTCCTCATCGGCGCCGCCGAAGCCGGGCCCGTGCAGCTGCCAGATGCGAACGCCGAGGACGTGCATCCGCACGGCCATCACCATCATCACGCCATGCCGGCCGACGAACCCTCCACCGGTCATGACGCCGCTGCGGGAGGACACCCCTGATGCTGACGCGACGACATCTTCTTCAAGGCCTCGGACTGCTGAGCGGCGGCCTCATCGGCGGTCTTGGTACCGCGACTCAGGCGCGGGCCGGTCGTGGCCCGGCCGGCGCGTCGAACGCTCCCCCGACCGGGCTTCCGTATCGCCCGGTACGGACGCTCAACGGCTGGACGCTGCCTTACCGCCTGCGCGACGGCATCAAGGAATTCCATCTGGTCGCGGAGGAGATCGAGCACGAATTCACGCCAGGAACCCAGGCGCGCTGCTGGGGTTACAACGGCAGCACGCCGGGACCGACCATCGAAGCGGTCGAGGGCGACCGGGTGCGCATCTACGTTACCAATCGCCTGCGCGAAGGCACCAGCGTGCACTGGCACGGCATCGACCTGCCCAGCGGCTACGACGGCGTCAGCGGGCTCAACCAGCCCGCCATCGCACCGGGTGAAACCTGGGTGTACGAATTCAGGCTGCAACAGCACGGCAGCCACATGTATCACCCGCATGCCGACGAGATGACGCAGATGGCCTTCGGCATGATGGGTCTGTTCATCATCCATCCACGCGAACCGGAGGCTGTAGCGGTCGACCGCGACTACGCCTTCCTGCTGCACAACTGGTCCATGCACCCGGGGACCTACAGGCCCGATCCGTCGGTCATGGTCGATTTCGATCTGTGGACCTTCAACAGCAAGGTGTTCCCGGCCACCGAGCCGCTGGTGATGCGCACCGGAGAACGCCTGCGCGTGCGCATCGGCAACCTGTCGATGTGGAACCACCCCATCCACCTGCACAGCAATCCGTACTGGGTCACCGGCAGCGATGGCGGCCGCTGGCCGCAGAGTCAGTGGCGACGCGAGACGACCGAAATCGTCGGCGTCGGCCAGATGCGCGACATCGAGTTCGTCGCCACTGAGCCTGGCGACTGGGCCTTCCACTGCCACATGGCCCACCACACGATGGGACCGATGGGCCACGGTGTGCCCAATCCGGTGGGCGTGGACCAGTCCGGTGTCGAGGCCGAGATCCGGCGCATGCTGCCCGGTTACGGCGCCATGGGCCGGTACGGCATGAGCGAGCACAGTGGGCACGTGGCCATGGGGTTGCCCGGACCGGAGAACACGCTGCCGATGATGGCCGGCGAAGGGCCGCACGGGCCGATCGAGATGGGTGGCATGTTCACGATCGTCAAGGTGCGCGACGACCAGAAGCCGGGGGACTACACCGATCCGGGCTGGTATCGCTCGCCGAAAGACCAGATGGCTCGACGCATCAGCGTCGATCCGGGATTCGGCCAGCCGCATCGTCGCCACCCCTACGGCTCACCGACCGACACGCCGGCCAAGGTGAAGCAGCCGCAGATGGATCACTCCCGCCATGGCGGTTAAGGAGATCATCCCGTGAAGCTACTACGCGCTGTACTACTGGTTGCTTTTGCGACGACGATCGGCGCCGTCGGGTTCTTGTACTCGGGCTTGTATCCGATGGGCGCCGATACCCCGCACACCGGCCCGGTCTACTGGGCGTTGGAGACGTTGCGCGAGCGCTCTATTGCACGCGCGATCCGGGACATCGAAGCACCGGATCTGAGTGATCCACAACTGCTGCTGGCAGGTGGCCCGGATTACAACGATATGTGTGCCGGTTGCCATCTCAAGCCGGGCCGCTCCGCATCCGATCTGAGTCAAGGCCTGTACCCGCAACCGCCGAATCTGGCAGAAGCGAGCGATGATCACAGTCATGCTCATGATCCGGCCATCAGTGCAGCGCGTCAGTTCTGGATCATCAAGCACGGCATCAAGGCGAGCGGGATGGCTGCGTTTGGTCCGACCCATGATGACGAGCGGATATGGGCGCTCGTAGCGTTTCTGCAGAAGCTGCCGGAGCTCACACCAGCTCAGTATCAGATCCTGACGGCACGCGATGCCGCAGATTCAGGTGCAAGCCGACAATCGCACTCCGATACCGGGCACGGCGAAGCTCCGAAACCGAACCTTGATCCTACGGACCAAAGTGCTGTCAAAGCGTTGGACGCCTTCACCCACGCCCTCCGGTCCGGCGATGCCGAGTCTGCGCTCACACTGCTGTCGCCTCAGGTATTGATCTATGAAGGCGGCGGTGCTGAGCGCTCGCGTGATGAATACCTGGATCACCACCTGAAGGCCGACATGGCCTTCCTGAGCCAGGCCCGCATCGACATCCGCAATCGCGTGGTACAGAAGGTCGGCACCGCCGTCGTCGTTCTCACGGAGTCGCGAATCGAGGCGTCCTCGCAGGATCAACCCGTCAGTCTGCTGAACACCGAGACGGCGGTGCTCGAGTTCGGCGCAGAGGGGTGGCAGATCACGCACCTGCACTGGTCTTCACGCGATCACGCGTCAACGCAATGATCGGAGCCGATAGGATGAACGCGAGAGTAAAACAGACTTCATTCCGGTCCAGACGGCGGGCCATGGCCGGGCTCGGCGCTGTGGTCGCGATTGCGCTGGGCGTCGCTATCGTGATTGAGTCGCGGCGAGGGTTGCCGCCTACGGCGGACGCTGGCGCCATCGTGGTCTACAAGGACGCGGGCTGCCGGTGTTGCACGAAATGGGTTGATCACCTGCGCAGGGCCGGCTTTTCGGTTGCAGTCGAGAATCGCTCAGATATGGCGGCGGTCAAGCGCGACCTCGGCGTGCCGTCGTCGCTCGCGTCCTGTCACACCGCCCAGGTGGACGGCTACGTCATTGAGGGGCATGTACCTGCCGAAGACATCCGAGCGCTGCTCGCCCGCAGGCCCGATGCGGACGGGCTTGCGGTCCCCGGCATGCCCGTCGGATCTCCTGGGATGGAAAGCGGGAGCCGCATTGATCGATACGACGTTCTGCTCTTCGCCAGCGAAGGTGACCCATCTGTCTTCGCAACGCACGGCGCCCAATTTTGAGCGTGAACAATCATTTGCTCCATACCTCCGAACGTGAGTGCGAAACGTGGCGGTGATGGGATGCGACCTGCCTTCTCCCTTGCGGGGCATGCCAGTACCGCTTTTCGCTCTCCGGCAGAGCGCGGCGCAGGCATGACCCGCCTGAAGCCCAGACTCCCACTTGGGGCGGGCATCGAGCGGCTCGTGATATCTGCGGCTGCTGCTTGAACCGCCGGAACGCTAGGTCGGCTCAAGTTGATGATCGCCTGAGCGGCCACAGAAGCTGGCCGATGTAGGTTGTTGGAATGTCCGCCTCATTCAGCCCCACTTCACCACGTGCGGGACTGTGCGGCGCGTCGTGATGCGTGCCGAAGATCCTGTCCCAGATCAGGAATACCTCGCCGAAATTCACTTGAGCGTCCTCGAAGTCACGCTTGTGATGCCAGCGGTGCATCTCGGCGACGCCCAGCAGATGGCGGAACGGTCCGAGCCGGTAGTCAAGGTTGGCGTGCTGAAACGCCAAGTGCACGCTCATGATGCCGAGCCAGGCTCCGACCGCAATGGGCGTAGCGCCTAATGCCAGCAGCACGGTCAAACCGGGGCCCGCGAGCACCAGAGCGGATAGCGGATGGCGGCGACCACCGTTGAGCCAGTAGAGGCGCTCCGGCATGTGATGAATCGCATGGAGCCGCCAGAGAAAGCCGCTGGCATGGCTAGCCCGGTGCATCAGGTACAGCCCCAGATCCATGATTGCGCCGGTGACCAGGACCTGAGCCCACATGGGCGCCGCGGCTGGCCATAGAGGCGGCCACTGCGGCACCCACAGCCGCAGTCCGAACGCACCCGCGACGCTGATCTGGATCAAAGCATGACTGACCAGCAGATGGAGTACGTCCACCCTGGTATCGCCGTCGTGATCGCGGTTCCAGTCCGGCTCAAAGGGCGCCAGTCTCTCCAACAGGGCAACCACCGCCATGCCGGCGACCACGAGCAAGGGAAATACTGGCCAATAGGCCACGCCACTTGCCGCAAGTACCACCAGCGTCAGGGCCAAACCACCCATGACCGCGGGATACGAGAGATATCGAACTGCGGGCTTCATGCGTCTTGCTCCATCGCTGGTTCCACCGATGGATACACGCTACGACGTGAGGATCGAGAATCGCTTGAACGAATTGGCTGAACCCTCACTCAAGTCCAGTCTTGAGCGAGAAGGCCGGATTGAGCAGCACCTGCGGTGGGATCCCGAAGGTCCGTCGAAAGCTGCGCGACAGATGGGCGGAATCCGCGAATCCGGCGGCGTGCGCGGCCTCGGTCAGACGGTAGCCCTGCGCCACGCTGGCCAGGGCTTGCTGCAGCCGCAGCCACCGCAGGTAAGGCCGCAACGGCATCCCTGTATGCGCGCGGAACAGATGGCCGAACCGGCCGGGTGAAAGGCTCACCCGGGCCGCGAGTTCCGACGTGCTGATGCGCTCAGGTAACGGACGCGGAAGCGTCGCTAGCAATTGTGCAATGCGTGGATCATGGAACGGTGGCGTTCCGCTTGCCGCAGCGGAATCCAGGATGATTGCGACCACCCTCTTCAGTGTCTGCGCGGTGACGCACTCAGGCTGCCGAAGTAAGCCGCGCAGGTGCTCTGCCTGACCGGCACTGAGCGCGCGAGCTCCGGCGCCGCACCAGGCATCCAGCTGTCGGCCGAGATCCGTTTCCCGATTCACGTACGCCAGCAGTAAGGGATCGCGACCGCCGGTCAGCCGGTGTGCGTGGTCCGCTGCGATCACCGCACCAGCCCCTTCCAACTCGCCCGACTTCTCAGACCACAGCCCAACGGTCCCGGTCAGGCCAACCACGAGCTGCACCGCGTGATGACGGTGAGGCACGTGATCGCCTGCCGTGCCGAAAAAGATGGCCCATCCGGGCTGAATGATCGCTTTGCCTGTCCACATCGCTCCATCATCCAGACTGGAGTGACTCCGCTGCAACCGGGCTTGACTCCGGACCCATGTTCAAGATTTACGCTTCTACCCAGCTAGTCTGAACAAGGCGGTGCCCGGCGAACATGGGGCAGTCTATGTGGGGCGTCTGAGCAGCAGCTCGCCGTCGATGCCGAACGCCTCCGCGAGCTTCTCAATCGTGTCAACGGAGATCGCCGACTTGGCGGACTCAACACGGCTGATATATCTCTGGCTCACACCCGAGCGGTGCGCCAGATCCTCCTGAGTCCACTGGCGTGCGTGACGTTCATTCCGCACATTCACAGCGAGCCTCTCACGAAGGCTGATTTTGCGCGGCCGGACCATGCGCAAAGGCTTGGGTCCGGGCCGTGGACTGTCCACGACCTATAGGTCATAATGCGCACGCCGGCGCTCCCTGGCGCTCGAAATGCCTGTCGATGTGTCAGCGGACAGTCCGAAGCCGCGACAGGCAAGCTGGGGCATGCGGTCGAACCCATCCAGAACACCGGAATATCAAGGGGTCGAGCGTGTCCTTTGTTCTCGTCTACGGCGATCACGAGATCGCGCTTCCGCTGCAGTTCGAAGCGCATGTCGAAGAAAAGCTGATCCGCCTGATGAGGGCGCCACTGGAGTCTCCTTCGCAGGAGCGCAGGCGGCTGGAGCTGTCGTCCAGCATCGTCGAGGTGATCTCGTCGATGCTGGAGAACAACGTGATCCCCCCTTCGGAAAAGCAGGTCAAGTACGCGGTCGCGATCGCCCGTGAACTAAACCTACAGATCCCGGCCACGGTGCTGCAGCACCGCGACGCGATGACCGAGTTTCTGGCCAGCCACGCCGAGACGTACCGGAAGAGTCGCGTGCGCTGACGTAATTCGAACGTCAGCCCAAACGCGACGCTGGGCATCGAAATTGATCGACGTACTGCATGCAGGGCCGCTGAGCGGTTCAGCGCTTGAGCGGCACATTGCCCGAGGCGAGGTGATCCCCCAGGTCCAGAACCAACCTGACCGGGAGTATCCGGAGATCCGCTGGCACCAGTACGGCGTCGTTCCGACGAACGAAGTTGCCGTGACCGCGAGCTGCGGACCGATTGCGATATTCGCCTTGGCATCGTCCGGGCTCGTATTTCCTGTTATGGCGGACCGCATCTTCGGCACCGACGTGATGGACATCCAGCTCGGCCAGGAACTCGCGGAAGCTCTTTGGCGCCGGCACGGAGTCGAACTGGCAACACAAGCACTGATTCAGCGCACCGGGAGGCGCTGATGGCTACCGATCAGACCATTCGATTCGCCCGCGAAATCCGTCTGCGCCGGCGGGGGCATCCGGAGCAGATGCTGCGTGTCTTGCAAGACCATGCCGGGTGGTATTACGTCCTTCGACTGGCGGGCACGCAGGACTTCGGCCCGTACCTGCTCGAAGAGATCACCGGCGCGTTCGATGTAGAGCCCGAACCGCTGTCCGTCCATGAGTTATGCCAAGGGCCTTCAAACGGCGAATCCGGAGCTGATCCGCCGAATCCAGAAGATCATCCGTTGTGAACACAGCCACCTTGCACCTGATTTGGAGAGACCGATCCCGACACCCGGGCAATTGCCCACCTACCTCAACCAAGCACTCAAGGATGGGCGCGCCATCACGCTGCTCGCCGACTACCGTCCGGCCGAACTCACCAGTTACTCCCTGACGGTCTTCGGCCTGCAGTGATCGGCCGTGCATGGCGCCGGGGGAGAATGAGTTGCGCAGGAGATTGTCCCTATACTCAGCCCAATTAACGCTAACTCTCGGAAAGCACGTAGAAATCTGAGGCCTTTAACCGGCCACCGCAACAAATTCCGCCTTCTTGTCGATCAGCCCGGTGAGGGCATTGAGGAGCGCCTGCCGCGTCATGATCCGGCGCGGCCGCAGATCGTCGGCCAACAAGCGCGCGATGTGATGCCCGGCGGCGCGACATTCCGCGCGCTTGGCGTCGCTCATTGCCGGCGTACAGGCGCTGTAGGGCAAGGACATGCCCATCGCCTCGATCGCCATGGCCATGGTGCTGGCGGTGTACATGCCCCCGCAGGTCCCCGCACCGGGACAGGCGTTGCGGATCACCCGGCGCTGCCCGGCCTCGTCGATACGGCCCGCCAGCAATGCGCCGTAGGACTGAAACGCGCTGATGACGTCAATGTCCTCGCCATCCAGACAACCCGGCGCGATGGTGCCGGCGAACACCACCATGGACGGTCGATCCAGTCGGGCTATCGCCATCAAGCAGCCGGGCAGGTTCTTGTCACAGGCCGGGATCGACACATTGCCGTCGTACCAATGTGCAGCCATCAGGGTTTCAATGGAATCGGCAATGAGGTCGCGCGAGGGCAGCGAATAACGCATCCCCTCGGTGCCCATGGAGATCGCATCATTGACCCCCATGGCGCTGGCACGATAGGCCACCAAGCCCTCGGCCTCCGCGGCCGCCTTCACCTCGGCCGCGAGGTCCAGGGTGTGCAGGTTGCAGGTACTGCCCTCGTACCAGACCGTGGTGATGCCCACCTGCGGTGCATTCATCTGGGCGTCGGTCAGACCGGTGCCGTGCAGGATGGCCTGTGCGGCCCCTTGGGATCGTGGCTGGGTGATGCGGGCGCTGTAACGATTGCGAACGGTCATGGCGGGGCTCCAGACGTGGACTTGCGAGGCCAGCAGTCTCGGCGCGAAGATCGATAGCGTCCAATATCATTGATAGGCAATATCAATACCTGCTAGGTATCATTGAATGATCGAACTGCGTCATCTGCGCTACTTCATCGCGGTCGCCGAAACGCAGAATTTCGGCCGCGCCGCTGCTCAGCTCCACATCTCGCAACCGCCATTGAGCCGTGCCATCCAACAGCTGGAGGCACACCTCGGCACACGGCTGTTCCTGCGGGTCGGCCGCGGCGTACAGCTCAGTGCCGCCGGCAGCCAGTTCCTGCACGACGCCCGCCGCATGCTGGTGGAGCTGCAGCGTGCCGAGCGCAACGCAGTACGCACCGCCCGAGGCGAAACCGGCACGGTGCGTATCGGCTTCGTCAGTACCGCGCTCTACAGTGTGCTGCCGGGCCTGGTCCGGCAGCTGCGTCAACGCCTGCCGGGCGTTGAGCTGGTACTGGAGGAGCAGACCGTCGGCGACCAGCAGCGCGCCCTACAGGCCGCGGGTATCGACCTCGGATTGGCGCTGTGCCCGCAGGCCCTGCCCGGCCTCGATCAACGTGTCGTGCAACGGGAAACCCTGGTGGCCTGTCTGGCTATCGACCATCCGCTGGCGCGCCAGCCACCCGCGGCGCTCGCCTTGGAGGCCCTGCGGGAAGAAGCCTTTGTGATGTTCCCGCGCGAGCGCTCGCCCGGCCTGTTCGACCATATTCTGAGCATGGCCGACGCGGCAGGCTTTTCCTTGAAATGCGGGCAGCAGGCGGTGCAGATGCAAACCATCGTCGGCTTGGTATCGGCCGGTCTAGGCCCGGCCTTGGTGCCCGCCAGTATCGCGACGCTGCAACGCCCGGGTGTGGTCTACCGCTCGCTGACCGATGCCGGCAAGCCGGTGGAGACCGCATTGATCTGGCGACGTCAGGACGACAACCCGGCGCTGACCCGGGTGCTGTCGGAACTTTCTGCCGACGACGCGTGGGTAGGCCCCGCAAGCCAGGCGTAGCCAATAGACAGCCGGGCTCACGACGGTTCGCAAAGGGCGGCCACCATACCGACGGCCTCCTCGCACCAGACGATACTGCTGCGCTCGAACAGGATCCCCATGCGCAAGCCGAGATAGCGGCCTCGACGGCGCGGACTCAACTGGGTGGGATCTGGATAGTGCTCGGCCATCACCGCTTCGTAGCGGGCCAATCGCTCGCGGTGATCCCCGAGCCGGCGTTGCAGCTCGGCCAACACCGTCGCGGTATCGACAGAGCCCAGCGCGAACAACTTCACCAGCAACTCCTCCTTGACGTTGGGCGGGCCGGTACGAACCTTCACCCAGGCATCGATGGCGGACTGGCCGAGCGGGGTGATGCGGTAGACGATGCGGTTGGGACGCGCACTCTGTGCCACCGTCTCGGCATCCACATACCCCCCTTCGGCCAGCTTGTGCAGCTCCTGGTAGATCTGTTGATGGCTGGCCTTCCAGAAATACCCCACGGTCTGGTCAAAGCGCTTGGCCAGGTCGTAACCCGAGGCGGGCCGATCCAGCAGTGACACCAGAATGGCGTGGGACAGCGCCATCAGATTTGCCGATGGCTCAGAGTGCCAGCAGGCGCTGCTTGGCGGTTTGATACTCGCGTTCGAGGCGTGCCACCAGCTCGGCCGCCGGCACCACGGCCTTGACCGCACCAATGCCCTGGCCGCAGCCCCAAATATCTTTCCAGGCTTTGGCGTCGGTGTTGCCCCCCGAGCCGAAGTCCATCTTGCTGGGGTCGGACTCCGGCAGGTTGTCGGGGTCAAATCCGGACTGAATCACCGAGGGCCGCAGATAGTTGCCGTGAACGCCGGTAAACAAGTTGGAATAGATGATGTCCTCGGCGCCGCTGTCGACGATGCACTGTTTGTAGCGCGCGTCCGCATTGGCCTCGGTGGTGGCGATGAAGGCCGATCCGATATAAGCCATGTCGGCGCCCATGGCCTGCGCGGCCAATACTGCCGCGCCGGAACCGATGGCGCCGGACAGCAGCAAGGGGCCGTCGAACCACTCGCGAATCTCCTGGATCAGCGCCATCGGCGACTGTGTGCCGGCATGGCCACCGGCACCGGCCGCCACTGCGATCAGCCCATCGGCGCCTTTCTCGATGGCCTTGCGCGCGAACCGGTTGTTGATGATGTCGTGCAAGGTGATGCCGCCATAGGAATGCACCGCATCGTTGAGGTCGGTGCGGGCGCCCAGTGAGGTGATCACGATCGGCACCTTGTACTTCACACACATCTCCAGATCATGCTCCAGCCGGGTATTGGACCGGTGGACGATCTGATTGACCGCAAACGGCGCTGCCGGACGGTCCGGGTTTGCCTGGTTGTGACGGTCCAGTTCCTCGTTGATCCGCTTCAGCCAAACCTCCAGCTGATCGGCCGGGCGTGCATTCAGTGCCGGAAACGAGCCGATCACCCCCGCCTTGCACTGGGCGATCACCAACTCAGGGTTGGACACGATGAACAGCGGTGAACCGACGACGGGCAGGCGCAGGTTCTGGCGCAGGATGGCGGGCAGGCTCATGAAGCGGGCTTCCTTGTGAGAGGGATTTACCGCACTTTATATGCAACTATTTTAGTATGCAACAATATGCACAGAAGCCCGCCATCAGGCCCCATGGGTGGCCAACCAGTCCTGCGCCAGTTTGGCCGCATAGGCGGAAGCTACCGCGTCATAGGTAGGACGGTAGTCGGCATTGAAGCCGTGCTGCACCCCGGGAAACACCACAATCTCGGACCCGCTGTTGCCCTTCCGCAGCCCGGCGCGCATGGCTACCAGAGCCTCATTCTGGATGTAGGCATCCTCGCCGGCATAAAGGCCGAGCACCGGCACCTTCAGATTCGCGGCAATGTCGATGGGGTCGGCCGGCTTGATCTCGCCCTTCATGCCACTGAGCAAGCCGTAGTAGGCCACGCCGGCCTTCACCTGCGGATTGTGATGGGCGTACAGCCACACCGTGCGGCCGCCCCAGCAGTAGCCGACGATGCCCAGGCGGTCAGTGGCGACCGGGCCCAGCGTGGCGGCCCAGGCCACCGTGGCATCAAGGTCGGCCATCACCTGGGCATCCGGCACCTTGGAGACCACCTGCGACAGAATCGCGTTGATGTCCTGCAGCTTGGAGACATCGCCCTGGCGCACAAACATTTCCGGCGCCACCGCGCAGTACCCGAGCTTGGCGTAGCGGCGGCAGACATCCTGAATGTGGGCATGGACGCCGAAGATCTCCTGCACCACCAACAGCAGCGGAAAATCGCGGCCTTGTGCCGGCATCGCCCTGTACGCGGGAATATGGCCATCGGCGACCGGGATCTTCACCGCACCGGCAACCAGTCCGGCGCTGTCGGTGGTGATGGTGCTGGCGCGTGCCGGGCCGGCGGCCAGCGCAAATCCACTGGCCAGCGCGGCAGCGAGAAAGCCACGCCGGCTCATCCCCGCCGGCGCCACCACCGTTTGGCAGAAATCGAGGGGGCGCAGGCCATAGTCGAGCAGGTGCATATCAGTCTCCGTTGCGGTGTTGCGATTGAACGCTGACGCCACCGGGGCTGCAAGTTGTGGACCCTGGCCACTGAGATACTTGCGCCATACTGTTGCCATGTCACTTCCACGCCAGATGCAAGCCGTCGAGATCCGCCAACCCGGCGGACCGGAGGTGCTCACGATCACCACCCGTCCATTGCCACAACCGGGCGCGGGTGAGGTGCTCATCGAGGTCATCGCGGCGGGCGTCAACCGCCCTGACCTGCTGCAGCGCCAGGGTCTGTATCGCGCGCCGCCCGACGCCTCCGACCTGCCGGGTCTCGAAGTCAGCGGTCGTATCGTGTCGGGCGATGTCGATGGCAGTGGCTTCGCCATCGGCGACACCATTTGTGCCTTGGTCCACGGCGGCGGCTATGCCGAGTATGTCTGCGCGCCGATCGGACACTGTCTCCCGGTGCCCCAGAACTGGTCCAACGTCGAGGCCGCCAGCTTGCCGGAAACCGGCTTCACGGTCTGGAGCAACGTGTTCGAACGCGGCGCGCTCGCGGCCGGCGAATCCTTGCTGGTGCACGGCGGCAGCAGCGGTATCGGCATCACCGCCATCCAGATGGCGGTGGCGCGCGGACACCGGGTGTTCGCCACCGCCGGCACCGCCGACAAGGTGGCGGCATGCGTGGCATTGGGTGCCGAGGGCATCAACCATCGTGAACAGGACTTCGTCACCGAAATCCAGGCGCGAACCGCCGGACGCGGCGTCGACCTCATTCTCGATATGGTGGGCGGCGATTACACGGCGCGTAACCTCGCCGCGCTGGCCGACGACGGTCGGCTGGTCATCATCGGTTTACTGGGCGGGGTCCGTGCCGAGTTGCCACTGGCCCCCATCCTGATGCGCCGGCTGACGGTGACCGGCGCCACCCTGCGGCCCCGCCCCATCGCCTACAAGTCGGCCCTGGCCGCGGCGCTGCGACGGGAGATCTGGCCACTGATCGATGCCGGGCGGATTCGTCCGGTGATCCACGCGCAATTCCCTTTGGCGCAAGCGGCCGCAGCGCATCGCCTGATGGAAAGCAACCAGCACATCGGCAAGCTCGTGCTCACGGCGCGGCCATGAAAAAGCCGCGTCCACCGGGGTGGACGCGGCTGGACTCAACAAGGCTTGCCGCCGATCGGATTACAGATCGTAACCGCGCTCGTTGTGACTCACCTGGTCGAGGCCGATCTGCTCTTCCTCGCTGGTCACACGCAGGCCGCCGGTGAGCAGGCCCACCACCTTGAAGATCACCCAGGTCAGCACGGCGGTGTAGGCGCCCGTGGCGAGCACGCCGATGGCCTGCACGCTCATCTGCGAGCCCATGGTGACGTTTTCGGCATAGCCCTGACCACTGAACACCCCGAGTGCATCGGAGGCGAAGATGCCCGCCGCCAGAGTGCCCAGAATGCCGCCGACACCGTGGACCGGAAACACGTCCAGCGAGTCATCGACCTTGAGCACCCGCTTGAGGACGTTGGTCATGACAAAACAGACCACCCCCGCGGTCAGACCGATGACCAGGGCACCGCCGGGGCCAACGAATCCAGACGCCGGCGTAATGGTGCCCAGGCCCGCCACCATACCGGTCACCGTGCCCAGGGCCGACGGCTTGCCATAGCGCTTCCACTCGGCAACCGACCAGGCCATGGCGCCGGCCGCCGCTGAAATGTGCGTCACCAGCATGGCCATGGCAGCGTTGCCGCTGGCGCCAAGCGCGGAGCCGGCGTTGAAGCCGAACCAGCCCACCCACAGCATGCCGGCGCCGGTCACTGTCATGGTCATGTTGTGCGGCAGCATCGGCGTGGTCTGGAAGCCCTGTCGTGACCCCAGCACCAATGCGGCCACAAGCGCCGCAACGCCAGCCGTCACGTGCACAACGGTGCCGCCGGCAAAGTCGAGCAGCCCCATCTTGTAGAGCCAGCCCTCAGCTGACCACACCCAGTGCGTCACCGGCACGTACACCAGCATCAGCCACAGCGCGGAAAACAGCACCATCGACGAGAACTTGATGCGCTCGGCGAAACCGCCGATCACCAGCGCCGGCGTGATGATCGCAAAGGTCATCTGGTACATCGCGAAAAGCGATTCCGGGATGCTGCCGCTGAGGGTGTCCTCAGCAATACGACCGAGCATCACATTGCCAAGATCACCGATGAAGGCGTTGCCGCCACTGAAGGCCAGGCTGTAGCCCGCCACCAGCCAGAGGATGCTGACGACCCCGGTGATGACAAAACACTGCATCAACACCGACAGCACGTTCTTGGTCCGGACCAAGCCGCCATAGAACAGCGCCAGCCCCGGCAAGGTCATGAAAAGCACCAGCGCGGTGGCTGTCAGGATCCAGGCCGTATCGGCCCCACTGAAGGCCGGATCCTGCGCAAAGGTGGTTGCCGGCAGGGCGCACAACAGCGCCATCCCAGCCTGTCTGAAGGTCATTTTTGGTCTCCCCGTAAGCCCCGGCTCAGTGCGCGCCGGGTGGCCCATCGCCCCACGGCCGTGCATGCCGGCGTGCGCCGGATCATAGCAGCGGAATCAAGCACCATGTCAGTGCGTTAAACGCAGTCGGAACGCCCTAGCAACGGGCGCTATGGGCGCTGTCGGCGATGGCCTGGACCAGATCCTGCAGCGCGGCTTGATAGGCCGCGACGAGGCCGGCGACACCGGTATCACTGACCGCCGCCTGAAAGCCGCCGGCACAACTCAATGGATCGCCCTCGCCGGCCGGCCGGACGGCCCACAGCGCCTGCAGCTGAGCGGCGGCGCCAGGGCGGACCTCGAAGCGGCGCAGCTCGATCTGGATACGCTGTACCGGCAAGTCATCGGGGCGCGCGATGCCGTACAGGTCCTGCTGACCCAGGGCCGCGGTGAGGCCGGCCGACAGTGCCAGTCGCAACTCTTCCGGCAGAGGGGACACCCACTGATGGGTTTCCAGCACCCCCAGCTCGCCATCGCTGCGGCGCACCAACAGTTGTGGGACATCCACCTGGCTGGGTACCCGCACTGGCATCAGTTCAAAGGCCCGCTCGCCCACCTGCGGGGTCTGCAGCTCCGCGGTCGCCGGCAATAGGGTGTAGAAGCGCGTGCTGGCCGGGCTTGCGCAGGCCGCCAGCGACAGTGACGCCAGCAGCAGGGCCAGCCCCCGGAAGAGCCGCTCAGTCATCGTTGATTTCCTCGCCATCATCAGGTTTTCCGCGCAGCAGTGACTGCGGGTTGCGCTGCAGGGTATCCGACAGATTGCGCAGTGACCGGGCAGCGCGGTCCACCTGCTCCATCATCATGCGCATGTCCTGCTGCAGCGGAGCGTCCGGCGCCGCCAGCGCCCGGTTGGCGGCCGCAACGGTGGCCCGGGTCTCCTCCAGTGTGCGTTGCAGCTCCGGCGCCAGCTCAGTGTTGATCTGCGCCATCAGCTGCTCGGCACGCGCCAGGGTGTCGCGCAGATTGCCGCCGATATCGTCAAATGGAATGGCGTCGATCTTGGTGACAATGTCGGCGATCTGCGCCTGCAGCTGGTCGAAGCTGCCTGCCTCGGTGGGAATCTCCAGCGGCCGCGACTCGCGGTCGAGCTGCTTCGACTGGCCTCGTGGCAGAAAATCCAGCGCCACATAGAGCTGTCCGGTGATGAGGTTGCCGTTACGCAGCTGTGCCCGCAGACCGCGGTCGATCATACGTTGGAACAGTGCTTCAGGCGCCGGATCCTGGCCGCCCTCGCGCTCACGCAGCTGCGCGTAGGCGCGTCCCAGGCGCTCCGGATAGATCACGGCGCTGACATTGGCGGCAAAGCGCTTGCGCGCAGGGTCGTACTCCAACTCAAGGTCGGTCACCTTGCCCACCTCGACGCCCTTGAAGTCCACCACCGCCCCCTTGGACAGCCCACGCATCGACTGGAAGAACCGCATCCGCACCGGCATCGCGATGTTGTCAGCCGGTGCCAGAGCCGTGATCTGGTCGTCATACAGCCTGAAGGCGCTGTCCGCAGCGGCTGGCGGCGGCGGCTCGCCACGCCGCGGCAGGGATTGGAAGGCGACACCGCCCGCCACCAGCGTCACCAGCGACTGGGTGCTCAGCTCCAGGCCGTTGGCATCAAGGTTGACGTCGATACCACTGGCGTTCCAGAAGCGGGTACGCGAGGTCACATAGCGGTCGTAAGGCGCATCGACAAAGGCCTGGAGGGTGATGCCCTCGCCATCCTCGTCCAGATCGAACCCCACAATGCGGCCGACCGGGATACTGCGGAAATAGATCGGCGAGCCGATATTGAGCGATCCGAGCTCGCTGGCGGTCAGCACATAGCGCGTCCCTTTCTGGTCATGGGTGACGGCGGGCGGCACTTCCAGACCCACGAAGTTCAGGATCTGCTCGTCACCCAGACCGATATCGACCCCGACGAATGCGCCGGACACCAAGGTTCCGAGCCCGGAAACACCGCCCAAATCGATGCGCGGCCGCACCACCCAGAAGCGACTGCCTTCGACCGCCACCGAGGCGGCATCCTTGCGCAGGTCGACGCTGACCACGACGTGCTGACGGTCCTCGCTGAGCTCGATGGTGCTGACGCGTCCGATCACCACGTTCTTGTAGCGCACCTCCGTCTTGCCGGCCTCCAGCCCCTCGGCGGTCTCGAACTGGATGGTGATGGTGGGGCCGCGGCCGGCATAGGTCTGGATGATCAGCACCAGACCGGCGACGGCTGCCACCAGCGGCACCAGCCAGATCAGCGACGGCAACAGTCGTGACCGCGGCGCCATATCCGGCGTCGGCAGGCGGTTCAGCGGATCGTCTTGCTCATTCATCGGCTTGAGGTCCCGTGGGTACGGCAGAATCGCCGTCCCAGATCAGACGTGGATCAAAACACATCGCGGACAGCATGGTGAGGATCACCACGCCGCCGAAAGCAGCAGCACCCGGGCCAGCCTGCACCTGGGCATAGCTCTGGAAGTTGACCAGCGCCACCAGCAGCGCCACCACAAAGATGTCGAGCATCGACCAGTGGCCGATCCGTTCGATCATGCGGAACAACCGCGCCCGCTCCAACCGCCGCCCGCGCGCGCGCAGCTGCACGCTCAGCAACAGGCCGGCAAGCACGCCGATCTTCAGCAGCGGCACCATCACGCTGGCCACGAACACGATCAATGCCAGGTCCCAGGCCCCTTCCTGCCACAGCACCACCACGCCACTGAGGATGGTGTCGCTGCGCCCATCGAAGAAGGTGGAGGTCTTCATGATGGGCAGCAGGTTGGCGGGGATGTAGAGAACGGCGGCCGCGATCAGCAGTGCCCAACTCAGCATCAGGCTGTTGGGACGACGATGGTGCAGATGGGCCCCACAGCGCGGGCAGCGGCCACTGACAGACGACGTCATGCGGCACACCTGACCACAGGTGCTGCAACCCACCAGTCCAAGGCTGGCAGCGGTCGGCGGGCTCACCACGTCGGAACCCGGTCGGCCTGTGCCCACAGGGCGTGCAGGTCCAGGGTGCTCAGTGCCGTCAGCAGCAGCGTCAGCCCGGCGATGGCCCACAGGCCCGGCCCGACGATCACCGTCGCCGAGTCTCCCAGCTTCACCACCGCCACCAGCACGCTGAGCATGAACACTTCGACCATGCTCCAGGGGCGGGTCCAGCGCAGCGCCCGCATCACGGCGACGAAGGCGTGCGGACGACGCCCGAAGCGCAGCGGAGTCACCACATAGAGGGTCAGCAGCATCACCGCCAACGGAAACACCACGGTGGTGGCGGCAGCCAGCAGCGCCACCAACGGCACACCGGACTGCCAGGTGGCGATGATGGCACCGATCAGGCTGGCCTCAGTGCGCTCGCCGCCCAGTTCCAGCCGCATGATCGGAAAGCTGTTGGCGATGGCAAACAACATCAGTGCGGTGAGCGTGAACGCCATCACCGTGTCGAGCCGCAGGGGCGGATGCAGCTGCAGGGGGCTGTGACAGCGGACGCAGGTGACGCGATGGCCAGCGGGCACGCTGGCACGGCGGTAGGCAGCATCACAGTGCTCGCAAATGATGATGTCGTCCTGCGCCAAGCCACCCTCCCCTGCAATGCGACGTTGACCGACACCAAGAATATCGGTTTTGCTGACACCGCAGGCTGACGCCGGCAGCGGCGCTCCGCTAACCTCCACTGAATCCTTTGTAGCGGAGTGCGCGCGCGTGTTTTCGGGTTTGCGAGTGGTGGAGCTGCAACAACATCTGGCCGGCGCGCTTTGCGGGCGACTATTCGCTGGCTGGGGCGCGGAGGTGCGCACGCTGTGCCTGCCGCGGAACCCGACACTGACCGGGCCGGAGTCACTCTGGGCCAATGCCGGAAAACTGCCGCTTGCAGCTGACCAGCTCGCCACCGCCTGTGCCGAGGCCGATGTCATCATCGATGCCTGGGGGCCGGGGCAGATGGAAGCGGCCGGACTGCTGCCCGAGGTGCTGGTGGGCAACGGGCGCCGCCCGGTGGTGTGCCGGATCAGCCCGTTCGGCCAGCACGGCCCGTGGCGCGATTACCGGGCTGAGGAAATCACCCTCTACGCGCTATCCGGGCTGATGAACAGCACGGGCGACGGCGCACGCGCGCCGCTCAATGCGCGCCCCCCGCTGGCCAGCGTCAGCGCTGGCCTTTATGGCTTCGTGGCCAGCGCCATGGCCTTGCATCGGCGACAGCAGGACGGCCGCGGCGAGTGCATCGACCTGTCCATCCATGAAGCGGCGATGCAGAACATCGAGATCGCGCTGGCCGAGTACGCCCATCATGGCCGCGTGGCCCGACGCAACGGCGATCGCCATGCCATGGTGCCCTGGCGAACCTACCCGTGCCGGGACGGCGAGGCCACCATCATCGGCGGCCCCATCCGTCACTGGATGAAGATTGCGCCGCGCTTCGGTGAGGCCGAACTGCTGGCACCGCCGCTGAGCACTGCGGCCGGTCGCATCGAGCATCGCGACCGATTCGAAGCGCTGATCCGCCCGTGGCTGGCCAGTCAGACCCGTGAGGATCTGTTTCATCTGGGACAGGCCAACGGCCTCGCCTGGTCCTACGTGGCGACGCTGCCGGAAGTCCTGCGTGACCCTCAGCATCGGGCGCGTGACTATTTCCAGGTGCAGACCGATGACGCCGGTGTTCCCCGCGTGCTGCCGGGTGCGCCCTGGCGCGGCCGGCAATTGCAGTGGGATGAAAGACCGTTGCGATCCCCGTCGCAAGCGCTGCCACCGCCTGCGGAAATGGCGCCGACGCAGCCGCTATCCGGCGTCCGTATCCTCGATTTCACCCACGACTGGGCAGGGCCGCACGCGGCACGCGTGCTGGCCGACTTCGGTGCGGAGGTGATCAAGATCGAGTTCCATGGCCGCCTCGACGGCATGCGCGGCGGCTACCCCGAGCGTATCAACGGCTTCCCGCGCTTCTGGCAACTGCATCGCAATAAGCAGTCGCTGACACTGGACCTCAAGCAGCCTGATGACCGCGCCTTGTGCCATCAACTGGTGCGTGATACCGACGTCGTCCTGGAGAACGGCCGCCCCGGTGTAATGGCCCGTCTCGGCATGGACTACGACAGCCTGCGCAGCCTCAAGCCGGACATCATTCTGGTGTCGATGTCCGCGTTCGGCGCCACCGGTCCGTACCAGGGCTATGCTGGCTACGGCGGCACGCTGGAGGCCATCAGTGGCGTGCAGTCGCTCACCGCCTACGCCGGCGGCGAAAACCCCTATCGGGTCCGCGAAATGGATGTCATCAACGGCATGTTCGGGGTCGCCGCGGTGATGAGCGCATTGCTGCAACGTGACCAGAGTGGCCAGGGTGACCATATCGACCTGTCCGAGAATGAAACCTCGATATGGACGCTTGGCGCCATCCTCGCCGGGATGCCGGATGCCGATACCCAACCCGCCGCGCTCGGCAATCGTCATCCCGAGCACGCCCCGCAAGGCTGCTACCGCTGCAGTGGCGATGATCGCTGGATCACGCTCAGCATCCGCGACGACGCTGAGTGGGAACGTCTGGCCACACTGATCGGCCCAACGGCGCAACGACCCGAATGGCAAACCGCCGACGCACGCCACCGCGACGCCGACGCGATTGATCAGGTGATCGCCGGCTGGACCCAGCCGCAGGACGCGCTCGCCTTGATGACCCAACTGCAAGCAGCGCAACTGGCAGCCGGCGCGGTGATGAACGCCGCCGACCTCCATGCCTGTCCACATTTGGCGGCGCGTCAGTGGTTTCTATCCCACGAAAAGCTCAAGGTTCCCGGCTTCCCCTTCCATTTCGCGTCGGCGGGGGGCGCTCTGCGGTCTCTGGGGCCGGACCTTGGCAGCGACAATACCCGTTACTTTCCGCACCATCCGAAGGGCCTCGCCGGACAACCGGACCTGTCTCCGTCGCATCTCGGCACAGCCTACGTGTGACTTTCGGTAAGCTGCTGGTTCATCGGCAGTCGGCGCGGGGAGCAGTGGGGCATGGACTTGAAACGGTACTGGCGCGTGATCGCCGGCGGCGGCTTGGTGCTGCTCGCGCTGCTGGCGCTGATCCAGAATCTTTACCGGACCGATGCCCAGGAGGCTTTCTTCAATGCCCAACTCCTGCCGCTCATTTCCCCAATCGCCGGCCGTATCGTCACCCCGCTTCCGGCCGTCGGCAGCGGGGTCACGCCATCCGATACGGTCGAGGTGGACAACCCGCAGGTTGAACGCAGCACCCTGATTGACCTGCAGGCGCGCCTCAGCGAGGTCGAAGCGGAGTTGCTGGGGGTCAAGGCGGAGCAAGCGCAGCTCCGTGCCAGCCTGGAAAGCTACGGCGCCGATGCCGCCCAGTGGCAACAGGCCCGTCGTCGCTACCTGGACGAACAGTTGCGCGAAGCCCGCGCCCAGGCGCAGGCACGGCAGCGCAGCTTCCAGGATCTGCGTGATCAGTTCGAGCGGCTGGAGGGTAGTCGTGACAGCATCTCGCTGCGGGCCCTGCGCGCCGCGGAAGCCGCCATGGCGGTGGCAGAAGAGGAGTCGCGTGCCGCCGGCGCGCGGGTGGCCCAGATCCAGGCCGAACAGCAGGCGCTTCAGCGCCGTCTGCGGGTAGCCACCAGTGATGTCGAGCGCGCTTACTCCGACCAGAAGGTGGCAGAAACCGGGGTGTTGCTGCGGCTCGCCGGCGCGCAACAGGTGGCACTGGAGGCCAAGCGCGACGGGCTGCAGGCCGCCATTGCCACCCAGTCAGCACAGATCGAGGCACAGGCACGCGTGGCGCTGACCTTGCCCAAAGCCCTGGTATGGCAGCGTATTCCCGAGGGGGTTTTTGTGCCGGTGGGTGGCGAAGTCGGCCGCCTGGCGCTGTGCCAGGACCTGGTGCTCACTGCCAGCATGGGCGAGCGCGAGTTCCGCCGTCTGCGCGTGGGCATGCAGGCGCGCATCCGCTCCGAGGACGCGGACGGCAAGACGCACCGACTCACCGGCCAGTTGATCGCGCTCACCGGGCCATCCGCGGAAAACGCAATGGTGATGGCCATCCCGTTCGGTCGTGCCGCCACCAAGGAAGGCTATGGTGTGGTGGTACGGCTGGACGACGCATCGGCCCTCGATTGCCCGATCGGCCGGGCGGCACGGGTGTCATTCCGGGACTGACGTCGTGCTGCTGACGCTCGCACCCACCCTGCTGGTCGTCGGCCTGTTCATCCTGATGTTCGGCCTCCGCGACCTGGGCATCAACCTGCCGCTACGGCCGGACGACCCGCGCATGCGGACGGCATTGTTCGCGGTGCTGGCCGTCCTGCTGGCGCGCTATCTGTACTGGCGCCTGACCGAGACGGTGCCACCACCCGAGCTTTCGGTCGCGGGACTGTGGCCCTACCTGTTTCTAGTGTTCGAGCTGACCGCCATGCTGATGCTGGCGGTCACCTACATGACCCTGTCGCGCCGCACTGACTGGACCGCCCTGGTAAACGCGTCGCTGGCGCAGGTGGATCCGAACACCCCCGTCGCCTTGCTGATTCCCACCTACAACGAACCGCTCGGCGTCCTGCAACGCACCATCCTGGGCGCCATGGGTCAGGACCATCCCGGCACCCGCGTCTGGGTGCTCGACGACGGTCGCCGCGACTGGCTGCGGCTGTACTGCGAGGAACTCGGTGTGGGCTATGTGGCACGCCAGGACAACCATGGCGCCAAGGCCGGCAACATGAATCATGGACTCGCCGCCATCCGCGCCTCGGGCTTTGATCCCGTCTTCATCGGCGTGCTGGATGCCGACTTTGTCGCCACTACGGCATTCATCAGCCGTTGTCTGGCCTTGCATGCAGCACGGCCGGACACCGGTATCGTGCAGTCGCCACAGCACTTCTTCAATCCCGATCCGGTACAGATGAATCTGTCGCTGAGCGGCATTGCGCCGGACGAGCAGCGCTTCTTCTTTGATGAACTGCAGCCCAGCAAGGACGCCTGGGGCACGGCCTTCTGCTGCGGTACCTCGTCGGTGATTCGCAGCGCATCGGTCGACGCCATCGGCGGCTTCCCGACCGACAGCGTCACCGAAGACATGCTGATGAGCCTACGCATGCGCGAGAAGGGTTGGCAAACCCGCTACCTGAATGAGCCCCTGACCACCGGCCTGGCGCCAGAAGGCCTGGGGGAGTACATCGTGCAACGCCACCGCTGGTGCCTGGGCTTCATCCAGATCTTCCGCGACCACTACAACCCGTTCTCGCGACGACACCGTCTGGGCTTTGTCGATCGTCTGCACATTCTCGATACCTTCCTGTACTGGGGCATGAGCTTCCCCACCCGCTACCTGTTCCTGCTGGCACCGGCCATTTACTGGACCACCGGCTGGCGGGTGATCGATGCGCAACTTCCGGACATCCTGTCCTACCTGGTGCCTTGGCTGGTCTTGCACATGACGGTGATGACCTGGATCTCACGCGGCTCGCTGCAACCCGTGCTGAACGACATCAATCAATTGTTGATCGTGCCCGCCGCCATCCATGCCACCCTGACGGGTCTGTTTTCGCGGGCCAAACACAAGTTCAAGGTGACACCCAAGGGACTGCTGGGCGACCGGGTCACCGTTGATTGGCAGGCGCTACGCCCCATCCTGATCCTGCTGGCCATCAATCTGGTGGGGGTGATTCTGGCCGCCATCCCCGGGCTGCAGCCGGGTCTCCCCTATGCGCCGCGAATGGTCAACCTGTTCTGGTTGGTGATCAATTTCCTGATCCTGGCGGTCGCCGTGCTGACCTGCATCGAGCTGCCGCGCCGACGCAGTCAGGAGCGCTTTCCCTATCTCGGCCGCGGACGGGCCGGCCTGTGGGTGGCCGGGCGTCGCTGGCCGGTGCGAATCCGCGAGCTGTCGCTGTCCGGGTGCTCGCTGGAACTGGAGGAATACGATGCCGATGTCGAGCGCTTTCTTGACCGGCGGGCCGACATCGATCTCGGCGACGGCGATCGGCTGCCCGCCGAGATCCTGCGTGATGATGCCTCGGTGCACAGCGTGCGTCTGGGCGCCCGGTTCGAGGGTCTGACCGTGCCGCAACAGTTGAGCCTGATCAAGGCCATCTACGGCGAAGGCAATGCGCGCCTGACCTACCACCCGACCACCAGCACCCTGCTCAAGGAGGTGTTGGCGCGACTGGTACAAGCCAAGAAACCGGACTGACCGCCATGCTCGTCCCCCGTCCGCTGACGTATGCTGCTTGCTTCTTCCATCGCCGCACCGCATGCGCCTGAACAAGTTCATCAGTGAGTCCGGCATCTGTTCGCGGCGCGTCGCTGACAGCTGGATTGAGGACGGTCGGGTCACCGTCAATGGCGTGACCGCCGGCCTCGGCACGCAGGTCGCCGACGGTGACGAGGTGCGGGTCGACGGCAAACCGGTGGGCCCCAGCCGCAAGAACGTCTACATCGCCCTGCACAAGCCGGTGGGTATCACCTGCACCACCGAGCGCCATGTGTCCGGCAACATCATCGACTTCATCAACCACCGCGAGCGCATCTTCCCCATCGGCCGGCTCGACAAGGACTCCGAGGGGCTGATCCTGCTGACCAACAACGGTGACATCGTCAACCGCATCCTGCGTGCGGAGAACCGCCACGAAAAGGAATACCTGGTGACGGTGGACCGTCCGATCACGCCCGCTTTCGTCACCGGCATGGCGCGGGGTGTGCCGATCCTCGACACCGTCACCCAGCCCTGCCGCGTCACCCAGCTGGGGCCGAACCGGTTCCGCATCATCCTCACGCAGGGGCTAAATCGGCAGATTCGCCGCATGTGTGAGGCCTTCGGGTATACCGTGCGACGGCTGCAGCGCGTCCGCATCGTCAACATCCATCTCGACGGGCTCAGGGCTGGACAGTGGCGAGACCTCACCGAGGAAGAGCTGCGCGTGCTGCTGGGCACGCCGGAGAATGCTGCACCGATTCGCCGCATCGGCGACCGCGCGGTACTCAAACTGAATCGATCCCGACCCAGCCCCGCCGCCGGTCTTGAGCCCAGGCCAGAGCCCAAGCCACGACGCCCCCGTCGCTGACCACGGCCCAGCTCCGCTATGCCCTCGCCTGCGAAGGCGCTAGCATGCCGCGCCATGTCGTCCCCCACCCCGCCTGATGCCCGCGCCGACACGCTCGGCGGCCTGCTGTTCGTCGTGCTTTGGAGCAGCGGCTATATCGCGGTGGATTTCGCGCTGCGCGGTGGCGAACCCTTCACGGTCGCGGTGCTGCGCTTCTTGGGCGCCGGCGCCATCATCGGCCTGTGGCTATGGGCGCGACCGACGGCACGGGTCTCGCGGCGTGCGCTGGGGCATGCTGCCGTCGCCGGCATCCTGCTGCAGGGTGGCTTTTTCGCTTTCACCTACTCTGGCATGCGCATGGGCGTATCGGCGGCAGTGGCGGGCCTGATCGCCGGCCTGATGCCGCTGGTCACGACACTCGGCGCCGCACTGCTGCTGGGCGAGCGCATGACCCGCTGGACCCTGCCCGGGCTGGCCATCGGCCTTGCCGGCGTGCTGCTGGTGATTGGCCCTGCGCTGCTGGTCCCGGCCAGCCTGCTTGGATATCTGCTGATGGCCTGTGCGCTGTTGTCACTCAGCGGCGGCACCCTTTACCAAAAGCACCACAACACCGCATTGGATCCGCGGCTGTCACTGCTGATGCAGCTGCTCGCCTCGGGTGTGGTCCTGCTGCCACTCGCCATCGGCGTGGAAGGCTTTCAGTTCCAGGCCAATGCGGCGTCGGTGGGCGGTCTTCTGTGGGTGATTCTGGTCAACGCCTGCGCCGGACTGCTGCTGTACCTGTGGTTGCTGGGGCGCGGTGCGGCGGCACGCGTCGCCGGCCTGTTCTATCTGGTACCGCCGGTCACCGCGGTGATGGCAGCGCTGGTGCTCGGCACCGCGTTTGGCGCGCGAGAGGCGCTCGGCTTCGCCCTCGCCGCACTCGGCGTCTGGATCGGGCTGCGTCGGGGATAATGTCGGCCCCTTCTCGTGCAGCCGCCCATGATCACCCTCTACGGCATTCCCAACTGCGATACCGTCAAGCGTGCGCGCCAGGCGCTGGACCAGGCAGGCATCGCCCACCGCTTCCACAACTTCAAGACAGATGGCCTGCCGGAATCGCTAGCGCGGCAGTGGATCGACACCCTCGGTGTGGATACCGTCATCAACCGCGCCGGGACCACCTGGCGCAAGCTCGACCCGGCTCTGCGTGACCGTCTGACCGATGCCGCAGCGGCCGCCCTGGTGGCGCGCGAACCCTCACTGGTGAAGCGGCCGGTGATTGATGCCGATGGGCGCCTCATGGTCGGCTTTGCACGCAAGGACGCCGACGCCATCCTGGCTCAGCTTGCGCCCTAGCGGTCAAAGGCGGTGAGGATCGGGCACGGGCCCTGCCCATCCTCGGCACAGCTGCGCGCCAGCCGTTTCAAGGCCTCCCGTGCGGTCACCAGGCGTTCGATCTGCTGATCCAGGGCGGCAATGCGCGCATCGGCTAGCGCCCGCGCCCGCAGCCGGTCCTCGCTGGCATCCAGTGCCAGCAGCTCGCGAATCTCTTCCAGCGTGAACCCGGCGCCCTGCGCCTGCCGGATAAACTGCAAGCGGCGCAGCGCGGCGTCCCCGTACCGCCGAATGCCGATGCCTTTGGCCGGCACCGCCATCAGGCCCTTGCGCTGGTAGAAGCGGATGGTTTCCACACCCACGCCACCGGCCTCGGCCAACTGGCGGATGCTGTACCCGGCTTCGTCTTGACTCCGTACCATGGTACGGAGCGTAGAGTGAGCGCAACAACCGCACAAGGAGCTTGCCATGTCGCATCACGCCCCTCGCACCGCCGACCTCTACCGTATGGTGATGCCTTCCCATCAGTGTCCTTACGGCCTGAAGGCGCGGCACTTGCTGAAGCGGACCGGATTTCAGGTGAATGACCACCCCCTGACCTCGAAGGCGGAAACCGAGGCCTTCAAGGCCGAGCAGGGCGTCAGCACTACGCCGCAGGTGTTCATCGATGGCCAGCGCATCGGTGGCTACGAGGATCTTCGGCGCCATCTCGGTCTGCCGGTCCGTGCCGCGAATGCCACCTCCTACCGGCCCGTCATCGCCTTGTTCAGCCTCACCGCCCTGATGGCGCTGGCGGCGAGTCAGGCGACACTGGGACAGTCCTTCACAGTGCAGGCCGCCGAGTGGTTCATCGCTTTCTCGATGGTGGTGCTGGCCTTGCTGAAGCTACAGGATGTCGACCGTTTCGCCACCATGTTCCTCAACTACGATCTGCTAGCGAAGCGCTGGGTGCCGTACGCCACCCTGTATCCGTATGCGGAAGCCCTGGCAGGGGTGCTGATGGTGGGCGGGATGCTCAGCTGGGTATCGGTGCCGCTGGCGCTGTTCATCGGCAGTGTCGGAGCCGTCTCGGTGTTCAAGGCGGTCTACATCGACAAGCGAGAACTGAAATGCGCCTGTGTTGGCGGCAACAGTCAGGTGCCGCTGGGCTTCGTCTCGCTCACCGAAAACCTGATGATGGTGGCGATGGCGCTGTGGATGGGCTTGGGGGCCGCCGGGCATTAGCCGGCTACGGCGGGGAAACCTCGGCGGGAAGTGTCTCGGTCTCAGCCGCTGCCGGCGTGTCCAGGACATCCTGCAGGAGCAGGACCACCATCAGCAGGGCGACCGCAGCGGCCATCATGGCGACGATTCTCATGGTCGAAATCCTCGGCGCATCGCGGCCTCCTGCCGACGTTCGTAAGCGTGCAAGGGTAGCCGAGACGTCCGCCGGATCTGCCGTTCCTCCGACGCGCGGTCGGCTGATCGCCGATGGAGGGCCGATCACTTCCGACGGGAACGCCAAAGCGGGACGGCCGGTGGCGCCAGCCCGGACGAGCGGCGGCATGCCGATGGCCGCAGCGCGCGCCCTTGTTCGGCGACCCGCGACAGACCGCGGGTCTCACCGCCCGAACCCTAGGCGCTTGAAAGACACCAGGCCACAGTATCTGCGGCACGCATCGGGACCAATTCGGTGTCGCCAAATCCAAGAACTGCGGGCACCGTCCAGGGTCGGCGCTCCAGAGTGATGCGCGCGGTATTGCGTGGCAGCCGATAGAAGTCCGGCCCGAAATGGCTGGCAAATGCTTCCAGTCGGTCCAGCGCGCCGACGCTGTCGAAGGCCTCGGCATACAGCTCGATGGCGGCATGTGCGGTGTAGATCCCGGCACAACCACAGGCCGACTCCTTGTCCCGCCTCGCATGCGGCGCGCTGTCCGTCCCCAGGAAGAATCTCGGATTGCCGCTGGTGGCCGCCTGCAGCAATGCCTGGCGATGGGTTTCGCGCTTGATCACAGGCAGACAGTAATGGTGCGGCCGCATGCCCCCGGTGAACATGGCATTGCGGTTCAGCAACAAGTGATGGGCGGTGATGGTGGCCGCCACCGGCCCATTGGCGGCGCTGACGAACTCGACCGCCTGCCGGGTGGTGATGTGCTCCAGCACCACGCGCAGCTTCGGATGACGGTCGACCAAGGGTTTCAGCAGTTGCTCGATGAACACGTGCTCACGGTCGAACACGTCCACCGCCGGATCGGTGACTTCACCATGCACCAGCAGCGGCACATCGTGTTCCGCCATCGCCGCCAGCGTCGCTTCGCAACGGCGGATGTCGGTGACCCCGTGGTCGGAGTTGGTGGTGGCGCCGGCCGGATACCACTTCACCGCGAACACCTTACCGCTAGCCTTGGCCTCAGCAATCTCGGCAGGCGGAGTGCGATCGGTGAGATACAGCGTCATCAACGGCTCGAATGCCGCACCTGCCGGAACCGCCGCCACAATCCGCTCGCGATAGGCCAGCGCCTGCGCTGTGGTGGTCACCGGCGGCTTCAGGTTGGGCATGACGATGGCGCGCCCGAATTGCCGCGCCATGTCTGGCACCGTCATACCGAGCGCCGCGCCGTCACGTAGATGCACGTGCCAGTCATCCGGCCGGGTCAGGGTGAGGCGTTGGACAGCTTCAGCGGACATCGGACAACTCCGGCTCGGGAAAGGCCGCCATTGTATTGAATGACAGTCCACATCCGGCCGCTCTGCGCAGGCGGTCCTGAATGGCCACACCAATGCCAATCGCAGGTGGCAGTACCGCCACCACCGCTTGCAGGCCGAGATGATCGGCCGCCCGCAGTCGGCCATAGAGAGCGTTCGCCTGTCCTTCGAGGGAATGCGGCAAGGCCAACCAGGTCACCGATGTCGGCAAGTGGTCCGGGGCGGTACTCGAGAGCAAGCCGACCCGCGCGTGGTTTTTCATCACGGACCACAATTGCCGGCCCATCGTTTGCGGCGTGGCGAGTACCACCCGGGCTATCGGTGCGTAGTGGGAGACCGCGCTCCCGGGTGCGCGGGGCGCTCCGGGTGCCTGCGGTCCCAAGCAAGGTTGGCCGGTCACCGCTGTCAGATCGGCCGCCGAGATGGCGCCGGGCCGCAGCAACCGCAGCACACCCGCCGAGAGGTCGACAATCGTGGACTCGATGCCGACCGGACAGGCGCCGCCGTCCACCACCAGGTCCACCGCATCGCCCAGCTCTTCGCAGACATGCGCCGCGCAGGTCGGGCTGACCCGCCCGTAGCGATTCGCGGACGGCGCCGCGATTCCGCCACCGAAGGCTTGCAGCAACGCGCGCGCCACAGGATGCGCCGGCACCCGCAGCGCGACCGAGTCGAGACCCCCAGTCACCGCGTCATGCACCTCCGGTCGCCTCGGCAGAATCAGCGTCAAGGGCCCAGGCCAGAAGTGGCGCACCAGGGCCCGCGCAGCGAGGGTAACTTCTGCCGCCCAATCATGGATTTGAGCGGAGTCGCCCAAATGTACGATCAACGGGTGGTTGCTGGGTCGGCCCTTGGCAGCGAACACCCGTGCCACCGCGTCGGGATTCCGTGCATTGGCCCCGAGGCCGTAGACGGTTTCGGTCGGGAAAGCGACCAGCCCGCCCCTACGCAGGTGATGCACGGCTTCGCGCAGCGTCGCTTCGGGGAGCGTCTGCGGATGCACCCCCGGCAGGCACGCGGGCGCCGCCAGGTCGCCAATCAACGGATTCGCACTCATGGATTGCACCGTGGGCAGTGGGCGGGATCTGCGGTCGTCGGGCCGCTGCGCTGCTGGTCGGTCTGGTAGCCGCAGGCTGGGCAGCCAAGCCGATCCGCCCGAGCCTGCGAAGTCGGCGTGTCGCAGTTGATACATGTCAAGCCAGGAACCGCTGCGACCTGGCCGAACCCGGGAGCGCCGCACGCGGGGCAGGCACGGCCGAGTCGTGCCACCAGATCCTGTGCAGCGGCACGAATCATCGCCTGGCGAGTGGGGTTGGCGTGCGCACGGCCGTCGGTCTCGACCGCGACCCGCGCGGTGTTGGACCACGCCCGCATCTCCTCAAAGGCAGCTGCGAGCGCGGCCCAGTCGTGCATGTCCTTGGCCACCACAGGGTGATCGACGTGATCCGGGCGCAGCACCAGCTGCTGAGCAGGGAAGCCCACCTTACGTGCGAAGGCCTCGAGCGCTGCCCAATCATCGCAGCACTGATGCGCATGACAGGCCGGGCCTTGCGCAAATCCCACCACTTCCAGCTCACGTCGCTGATCGATCCACAGCAACACTTCGATATTCCATGGCAGCATGCCGGCGATCGGGTCCTGACCGAACGCTCCCTCGCTGGCCATCCCGATCGGAAGCCCGGCCAGTGACATGCCGATACGTGCTTTCTTGCGCGCGGCGTCCCGTTGCGATCCGTCGCGCGGAATGTCCCGGGTGAACGTGCCCAAACGATCGGTATCGAAACCCGTCACATGTTCGATGCGACAGCCCAGCGCCGAGGCAAGAACCGGGGCCACCAGCTTTTCCTTGCCATGCTGAGTGAGCAGCGCAGCCACACACCCGGCATAGGGCGAATACGGGGCGCTCATGGCACAGAGAACGCCAAGGTTCTCCAGCTGCCTAATTGATAGCGCTGGAAGCCGACACCTTCGAATCGCCACAAATGCAGCCAGCCGTTGTCCACCAGCTGGCGAACCTTCTCGTGTTTCGCGATGACTGTTGCGATAGCCGCCTGCGGCGCATCGATGACCACCGTCAAGCGCAGGGGTTCGTGCATCCAGCGCACGCCATCGTGCAGTGACTGACGCGACAGTCCGATCCGCAGATCACCGCCATTGCCTTCAAACACCCCAAGCGTACCGCCCACCACGTTGTGCAGCAGCTTGTTGCCGCTGCCCAGACGATCCGGCGCGCAAGTCGAGGCGTGGTATTGCCAATTGATCCAGTGGGCAACCACCATCGGCGCGGTCATCAGCAGCTCCAGCTGGCTGCCGTCCTGATCCTGAGCGGCATCGTAGTCGTGCAGGAACACCCGCCCGTTCAGCCCTGCCCCGCGACTGCGCCAGCGTGGGGCCATCAGAAACGCTGCGTTACCGGCCAGACCCCATTCAGGTCGCGTCTCTGCTCCGTCGTTGGCGCGGCGGCGCAGTCGAACCCTCAGCTCATCGACTGCCAGCCTCGGGCTCAATCCCAGGCTCGGCGCACGTAGCCGCCGGACCTGATCGCAGGCCTGTGCAATCACCGGCGTCAGCCGATTCCAGCGACCGAGGGCGGTGGCCGGCGCGAGATCCAGGTCGAACACCTCGATGTCGTCGGTGGTGGTGTTGTGGAGAGCGGCGAGGAACCATGTGGTTGCTGGCACATGAATCTGCATCCGCTGCAAGCCCGCCCGCACCGCTGGATCATTCAGCAGCTGTGCCAGACTGCGCGCATTGACCTCGCCGCTCTGGCCGCAGCAGGCGCCGCAATCGAGCGAGGCGGCATGTGCGTTGTTGGCAGTTTGGCTGCCGTGACCCACCAGCAGCACCAAGGGCGCCAGCTGGCGGTCCAGGCCCATGGCGCGAAGCACGCCTGCCGCCAGTGCGATCTTGTCGTCCAAGCGCATCCCCTGAACCTGGGGCCGGCACAGCATCCGATAGCGCGCGGCAAGACCTGCGAGGTCATCGCGCGGACGCCCCTGCTGGCCAGGGTGAAGCCACCGGCCGAGCTTGCCGAGATAGCCGAGCCCTGCGGCTTCCACAAACGAAAAGCTTGCCCCTGGCCAGCGATTGCCCGCGGACCACTGATCCACACGTGCAAGTCGGTTCAGCCGCGTCTGCTGGGCGGCCTGCTGGTGTGCAGCGGCCGCGGCGGCCGATGACCCGGTCGGCATCCGCACGCGATCGCCCACCTCCACCGAGGGCGCAAGCAGCCCTGGCAACTGCGGACGCCGAGCCGTGGTCGCCAATGGCGTATAGGCGATGGGCAATCCAAAAAAGCCTGCAAACCCCAATGTCTGGACCGCCGGCCAAACCGCCTCCAGCGCCCGGCGTAGCGGCTCGCTTCGCACATCGATGCAAAACGCCGCCTGCACCTCCGGTGCGTCCGCTGGGCCGGCAGCGCCACCCGGCGCCGACAACTGCCGCGCGAGATCCCGCTGGAAGCCGATTTCGTAGGACGATTGCCAGACCTCGTCCACCACCAGCCGTGTCTCAGCCTCTGCCAACCGCTGAGGTGCCGTGGCCCAAGCCGTCCGCAACGTATCGAAGGCAGGGCCGGTGTCGGTCTGGCGCTGGTACTCCAGCAGGATGGCGCCCCAGGCCAGCCGGATGGCCAACAACTCGCGCAGGTGTTGATCCTCGCCACCGGCCAGACGCGCCTGCCATCCGAGATAGGCACACCATGATGCCCAGCCGTTGATCGTCAGCAGCACGGCTTCCAGGTAGTCGGCCCACACGGTAGGCGGCAAACCCAGGCGCTGCAAAGCCCACTGCTCGGCAGCGGCACGGCTCTCGGGGACCGCTGACAACACGCGCCCGATGCGCGGCAAGCCCATCAGCAATCCGATGCCGTGATCGTTACGCAGTGCCTCATGCCAGAAGGCATAGAGTCCCCGACTTCGATCCGGGTGCCATTCGGCCTGATGCTGGTCGAAATACGCCGCGCAGCTCTGACTGACCTGCTGAATGATCGCCTGCCGCCACGACAGCCGGCTATGCCGCTTCGGGTCTTGGTCCAGTAAGTCGATCAACAAAGGCAGTGGCGCGATATCGACTGACTGATCCAGAGCCTGGATACAGTCCGCCTCGGTCAGACCCTGCGCGTCTGGCGAACGTAGCAGCGCGTCGCGCAGATCTGCAGGTGTGATGCGACCCGATTGCCAGGCCTCCCGCATGCGTGACCGCGGTGGCAACACCTCGATTCCGGCCAGCACCGCCATACGTGCCGCCACCGTTCGCACCGGCAAACCGATCCGTTGCCAGTGTGGGTTGACCGCGATGGACCGATCCAACGGCCACACCGGGGCGATGGCATCGCAGGCCTGCTGGCAGGCGCGCGCCATCGCGGTGTCATCGGTATCGCGGCGAAGGGTGAACTCGGCAACAGACATGGCTTTGCGCCTCCGGGTCGTCAGAGCAGGGATTCAGTGGCGGTCGGGGCGGCGCGGAATGGCGGCGCACCCCAGTGGCTGGGCCACAGACGCAGCGCCGCCCGGGTGTAGGCCTCATCGACATAGAAGCCGGCGTAGGCCCAGCGACGCCAGGTGCCGAGGACCTGCGGTCGTAGCTGCAGCAGCACCAGGCACACGTAGAGACCCAGCATCCCGACCATCGCCATCACGCCAAAACCATGATGCGGGTGATCCATGATGCCGATCGGCACTTGATGCACCAGCAAAGCCGCCAGGGCCAGCCCGGCAACCATCAGGGCGCCCCAGCTGTAAGCCCGCAGCGCCTCAGCCGCGTCGGTGGTCGAGCACCACATCATCGGCGCCCAAGCGAGGCCGATGACCACGGTCCACCACCACGGCCAGGCGCTGGTATTCATCAATCCGAGCACGACTGCGACCGCGCAGGTACTGACCACCGGTGCCAGCCACACGCTGAGTGCCGAGATCGGTTCGGCAACCCGCAGCCGCCGCAAGCGGACTTCGCGGACAATGCCGGCCGAGGAAAGGAAGGCGTGCGCCTTGTACAGCGAGTGCCCCAAAAGATGCAGCACCGCCAGTGTGTACAGCCCCAGCCCGCACTCCAGCACCATGAATCCCATCTGGGCAACCGTCGACCACGCCAGCCGGACTTTGATGCTGATGCGGGTCAGCATGACCATACCGGCGAGCACGGCGGTGGCGAGCCCGACCAGCACCAGCAGCGTCCGCGCCACCGGCGCCTGTTCCAGCAGCGGCGCGAACCGGATCAGCACGAAGCCCCCCAGATTGAGTACACCCGCGTGCAGCAGCGCCGAGACCGGGGTCGGCGCCTCCATCACCTGGATCAACCAGCCGTGAACCGGGAACAAGGCGGTGCGCAGCACCACAGCCAGCACGGTGGCAAGCGCACTGATATGCAGTGCGGGGCTCATCCCGTGGGCTGCCACATGCGTCCATAGCGCCGACAGCGAGCCGCTGCCCACGGTGTTCCAGGCCATGATGGCGGCCACCACCAGCAACACGTCCGCCACCCGATCAGCGATGAATTTTTTGTGTGCCGCGAGGCGGGCGAACGGCCGCTCAGGGTAGAAGCAGAGCAAGCGTTGCAGTGTGATACCGACACTGGCCCAGGCAGCGATCAGCAACACCCAATGGTCCGCCAGCACCAGCAGCTGCACCCCAGCGAGAGTCCCGGATAATGCGGTGATATAGCCCTTCTGCCCCCGCTCGCCATCCAGATAGCGCGCCGAGAAGCGGCCAATCACCACCCCCAGAAACTGGACCAGCAGCGCAATCACCAGACCCAGCACACTGACCCGAAGCGGACCGAGCCCCACCCCGCCGGTTTCCGCCGGCGCGTCCCATGCCGCCAACGCCAGCGCCAGCGCCACCGCCGCCAGACCGAGGGTGCTGGCGATGAGCAGCAGGCGCCAGCGCACCCGCACGGACATCGTCGGCCACAGGCTCAGCCCGCCGATGACGGTCATGGCGACCAGGGGTGTCAGCGCCGCGGACGTCAACAGAAGGGGCAGAAAATCCATCGCGAGATCCATCACCGTGTTGCAGTGAGTGCATCATGGCGATGGCTATTTGTTCTGTATATTATATTGAACAGAATGTTTTGTTCGTTATAACAGAATCATGAATCTCGAACAGCTGAACTTTCATCATCTGCTCTATTTCTGGCGCGTGGCCAAGCTGGGCCATCTCACCCGCGCCGCGGAGGCCCTGCATACCTCACAGTCCTCGGTGTCCGCGCAGATCCGCCAACTGGAGGCCCGGCTCGGCGAACCCTTGTTCGAGCGCAAGGCCCGGCGTCTTGTGCTGACCGACACCGGGCAGCTGGTGATGGCCTACGCAGACAACATTTTCGGCCTGGGCCAGGAGATGCTCGGGCGCCTGCGCGGACAGGCTGCCGGGATTACCCAACTCCGGGTCGGCAGCGTCGCAACCCTGTCGCGCAACTATCAGGAAAATTGGATCCGTCCATTGCTGGCGGACCCGAACATCATGCTCACACTGGAGTCGGGCCTGCTCGAAGGCCTGATCCAGCGATTGGTGCAGCACCAACTTGATGTTGTGCTGGCCAATGAAACCGTGCCCGCCGACGCCGATCGCCCCCTGCACTGCCGGTTTCTCGGCAGCCAGTCCATTTCCCTGGTCGGGCCGGTGGGGCGCTGGAAGGGCCGCAGCTTGCAGATCCCGCAGGGTTTGCATGGCCTGGATATCGCCCTGCCGGGACGGCGGCATGCCCTTCGCGGACAGTTCGACGCCTTATGTGCGGCCGCTGATGTGACCCCGCGCGTGCGTGCCGAGGTGGACGACATGGCGATGCTGCGTCTGATCGCCCGCGACAGCGGCTGGCTGACCGTACTGCCCGAGGTGGTGGTGCAGGACGAACTGCGCACCGGCATCCTGGTGGTGGTCGGACAGTCCGCCGAACTGTCCGAACGCTTCTTCGCCATCACCACGCCCCAACGTCACCGCAACGATGCGCTGGAACGCCTCATCATGCGGGCGCCATCGGCTTAACCTAGCGCCGAGCGCTACGGTGTCACCGGCAGCGCCCATACTTGCCAGGTGGGGTCCCGTTGCCCAGCGGTCGCACCACGATCACTGGTCCACAACAGACGGTCGCCCTGCAGCCGCGGCCAGCCGGCATTGCCACGACCGCTGAGCCGTAGGCTGGCGGGTGACCAGCCGGTATCCGCCCGCCAGGTGCGCGACCAGATGCGGTGGCGCCAGTCTTCGTCGCGGCTGTCCATCCAGACCAGCTGCACCTGCTGACCCTGCGCGGATAGCGCCGGACGCTGCTGCATTGCCGACACGCTGTCGTCCACCACCACCGGCGGTGACCAATTGAGGCCGCCGTCCAGCGAATGGCTGGCCATCACCACGCTATTGACGCCGGAGGATTGCAGGGGCTTGGCATCCCAGGCGGCCATCAACACGCCATCGTTGGTGACCGTGACCGCCGGATGGCGGTCGGCCAGCGCGGTCTCATCGAAGGGATCCTCGCTACCATTGTTGGAGACCCGCACCGGCGCCGACCAGGCGCCGCTCACCGGGTCGAAACGGCGCGCCAGGATCTCCCAGTTGTCGGGGTCGGTGCGGTCCACGCCCTCGAACCCACCGTTGAAGCCGGTTTCGCCGGTCCAGCCCGGGTTGGGATCGAAGCGGTTGTCCTGGAACACCACCACCGCGCCACCGTCCGGCATCACCGCCAGGGCCGGGTGCAGCGAGGCCGGATCGCGTGAGCTGCGGGTGTCTACCAAGGTGCCCGGGGTGCAGGGCTTGTCGCCGCTCAGTGACTGTGGGGCGCCCTCGACGCCGACCTGAACGAACAGGTCGAAACAACGCCGCCGGTTGTCGCTCCAGGCGATCACCGGACGCCCGTCGGGCAGTACCGCCAAGGCCGGTCGGATACTGCGGGCGGGCCCCGGATCCAGCCACTGCTCATCGCCCCAGCTGCGACCGCCATCGGTTGAGCCGCGCAGCAGGATGCGGGGTTGGCGGGGGCGCTGCCCGGCACGTTCGTCCTCCCAAACCACCCACACCTGCTGCCCCTGCGCCGCGATGCGGGGAAAGCGGGCAAAGCCGGGCACCCGGTTCAACACCACCGGCGCAGCGTCGGCACGACGGAACAGAATGTGGGTGCCAGCCTCGTCGTGGGTTTCCGCCACCGTCAGCGCGACGCCATCCTCCAGCTGCAGGCCATCAGGAAAACCGGTGAAGCGCCCTGCCGCACCGAGCGCCCAGACCGCACCATCTTCTCCGCCGGCATCGGCCGGTACCGGGCGTTCGCCCGCGGGCACCACCGGCGTGCCATGCGGCCGCAAAAACAGCGGCGAGGTCAGGGCGCGGCGACTGCGCTCACTGTTCGGCAGTGCGTCGTCGTCGGGCATCCCCATGCCGATGCCGCGCAACTCCGCACGCAGCCAGTACGGCTGCTCAGGCGCCGTCAGCGTCATCACAAAGGTTTCGTCCGGCAGCCGGGGCTGGAAGACCGCCAGCGGCGCAGCGGTGCGGCCCGGCTGACCGATCACTTGCAGGGTCTGACCCATGGCGCGCCGCGCACGCAGGCGCAGGGTGATCTCCTGCCCCGGCGTCACGGCCACGGTGTCACCATTGACCGCCTCAAAGCTGCCATCGCCATCGACGTCGGCCTCCAGGGTGAGGAAGGCCGACAGCAAGCCAAAATCGCTCAGGGTGGTACGGCCGCGGCGCAGCCCTTCCAGGATGGCGCGTTCGCTGTCGTCAGCGGCCAGCACATGGGTGTGCACGGTGCCGGGGCCAAAGCCGATCAGCCACAGTTCACGGAAGTGGTTATCTGAGCTGGCGGTGATTCCAGACTCAAAGCCGAGGTTCCAGCGGCTTTCTGCGTAATTGAGCTGCAGCTCGATGTCTTCGGCGATGTTCCACACCTCGATCAGGTTGGCCCCGACCACACTGCCCTGGTCATTGGCGCTGCCATCCTCGTTCATCGAGTCGCGGTTGGGGTGGTTGACCTGCCACACCGCGCCTTGCGCATGGGCATCCCAGAGGCTTTGCTGCGTGGGCTTGTGATCGAAGCCCTCGGGGCCGTTGGCGCCATCGAGGATGGTGTCCACCGCGCCGAAGATGTTGGCATGCGGGCTGCCATTGGCTTCCTCACCCGGGATCAGCAGGATGTCGTCACTGGTCCAAAGCGGGTCCCAGTGCTGGTCGTAGGTGCGGTGATCGGTCAAGGCCATGAAATCCAGCCCGCGCAACCGCCCCTGTGCGATCTGGTCGGCAATGGAGACGTTGCCGGGCAAGGCGTCACTCGACAGTTGGCGGAATGCGGAGCCATCCGAGGAGTGGTCGGTATGGACGTGGGCGTCGGTGGTCAGCCACTGACCTGACGGCGCCACCGGTGGCGGTGACACGCCCGACGGCGCGCCGTCGAGACGATTCTCCACTGGCTCACTGCCACTACAGGCCACCAACAACACCGCGTGGCCCAACCACACCGACATCACACAGGCGCGAAATCCGTTCATCCGCCGAGTATGCCCAGCGCCGTTGGCGCCCCGATGAAGCCAGGCAGGTAAATTCAGCCCACGGAAAAGCAGATCCGATGTTGCAGATCCAGTCGGATGCCGATCTCCTCATCCACTGGGTGGGCCGGATGATGCGAGGGCACCAGCGACAACAATTCGGTCCCCGAGGGCAGCGCCAGCCGATACAGACGATCGGCGCCCCGGAAGGTGGACGCGACCACACGAACCCGCCACGGGCTGAGATCGTCATGGATCAGGTCGTCGGGGCGCAGCAGCAGTTCCACATGCTGCCCCGGCGCAAAGACTGACGTCTGAGCCGCTGGCAGCACCCCGATTTCAGTCTGCAAGGCGCCGTCCGCCAGGACCTGCGCGGCCAGCCACACGCCATCGCCGACAAACTCGGCGACGAAGCGACTGGCTGGATGGTGATAGACCCGGTACGGCGTATCCCACTGGTGTAAACGGCCGCTGCCAATGACACCAACCCGATCCGCCACGGCATAGGCTTCCTGCTGCGAGTGGGTCACCAGCAGCGCCGTGGTGCCGGTCTGTTTCAGCCAGCGGCGAAGATCGCGCTGCAACTGGTGCCGCAAGGTTTCATCCAGGCTGCTGAAGGGCTCGTCCAGCAACAGCAGTCGCGGTCGCATGGCCAAGGCGCGCGCCACCGCCACCCGCTGCTGCTGTCCGCCGGACAGCTCGTGGGGTTTGCGCGCATCCAGGCCTTGCAGCCCCACCATCGCCATGGCCTCGGCGATGCGTTCGCTGCGTGCAGCCGCCTTCAGGCGATGCAGGCCAAAGGCGATGTTGCCGGAAACACTGAGATGCGGCAGCAAGGCGTGGTCCTGGAACACCATCGCAAAACCGCGATGCTCCGGCGCCACGGCCCCCTGCGGACGGGCTATGGCTGCGCCCGCGAAGCGCACCTCGCCCTGGGACGGCAGGTCGAACCCGGCGAGGATTCGCAGCAGGGTGGTCTTGCCTGAGCCGCTGGGGCCCAGCAGCGCGCCGATCTCCCCTTCTGCCAATGTCAGGTTGATGTCGCGCAGTACCACCGCAAGGCCGTGGCGGGCCCATAGGCCGACCACCTCAAGCATGCGCTTGCCCCCCGAGATGCAAGCCTTCCGACGCCCGCCGACCCCGATGCAACAGCCAGATCGGCAGCAGGCCGGCCACCATCAACGCCAGTGACGGCACGGCGGCCATGCCCCACTCCCCCTCACGCGTGAATTCGAAGATCCGGGTAGCAAAGGTGTCCCAGCCGAACGGACGCATCATCAAGGTGATCGGCATTTCTTTCAGGACATCGACGAAGACCAGCAGTAACGCCGTCATCAGGCTCGGTTGCAACAGGGGCAGGTGAATGCGCCCGATGATACGCAGCGGACCGGCGCCGGAAAGGCGCGCCGCCTCGATCATCGACGGGCGCAGCCGCAACAACCCCGCCGCCACCGGCGCATGACCCACCGCCAGGAACCGCACGCCGTAGCCCAGCAGCAGCAGCGGAACGCCGATCTGAACCAGGCTGATGGCAAATCCCGCCTGCGCAAGCGTGGCCATCAGCGCAGCCATCGGCACGTACAGGCCCACCGCCAGCAGCGCGCCCGGAAAGGCATAGCCCAGCGTCGACAGGCGCTGGGTCAGCCGGGTGATCCACGACGGAGCGAAATGGACAGCGAGCGCGATCAGCAAGGCCACCGCAACGGTCAGCAAGGCGGCCAGCGCGCCAAGGCTCAGGGTGTTGCGTCCCAGCGCCCAGAAACGGCCACGCATGTCCGGAACATGCTGCAAGCCCGCCACCGCCAGCCAGATCACCGGGAGCACGAACGCCAGCAACAGCACCAGCGCACACCACGCGGTGGCGAGCCAGCGCAGCCGCGTCAACGGCAGCCGACGCAAGGGTGCGCTCCCCATGGTGGCGAATCGCATGCCGCGCCGACCGCGTGCTTCCAGTGCCAGCAGCCCCAGCACAAACAGCAGCAATACCGCCGCCACCTGAAGGCCGCCGCGTGGCGAGAATTGCGTGTACCAGGTCTTGTAAATCGCCACCGTCAGCGTGTCGTAATTGAAGGCTGCCACCGTGCCGAAATCGGCAAGCGTCTCCATCAATGCCAGCCCGGTCCCGGCCATGATCCACGGCAGGCCCAGCGGAAGTACGGTGCGCAGGAACGCCGGCAACGGCGCATGGCCGAGGCTGCGCGCCACTTCCAGCGTGCGCAGGCCGGTGGAGGCAAAAGCCTGTCGCGCCACCAGATATACGTAGGGATACAAGGCCGCCGTCAGCACCAGGATCAGGCCGCCTCGACCACGAAAGGCCGGCAGCTCGATGCCCCATGCACGCAGCGCAGTCGCCACCGTGCCGCTGTAGTCGAACAGGCCCAGGAACGCCACCGCCAGGACATAGCCGGGCATCGCCAACGGCAGCAACAGCGCCCAGTCAAAGAAGCGACGCCCCGGAAAGTCCGCCATCGCCACCAGCCCTGCCAGGCTCACGCCGACCGCCACCACGCCCAGTCCGACACCCAGCAACAGCCACAGCGTATCGGCCACGGCCGAGGGCAACACATGGGCAAGCAGGTGCTGCCAGACCTCGCCTTCCGGCACCAGCAGGGCCTGCAACACCGCCGCCAAGGGCACCAGTGTGGGCAGACAGAAGCCGGCGGCCAGCAGCGCCCAGGCGAATCGCGCGGCGCGTCCGCCGGAGGCGGCCGCCGACACTATTCGTAACCTGCGCGATCCATCAGCCGCACCGCCTGCACCTGCAGCCGCCCCGCTTCCGATACGTTGAGATCATCGCCGCGGTACGGGCCCCAGGCGGCGACCAGCGGATCCGCCGGCACCATCGGGTTGGCCGGGAATTCCAGATTGCTGCCGGCAAAGAGGGCCTGCGCCTCGCCCTGTGACAGCCACTCCAGCAGCGCCTGCGCGGCTTCGGGCTGCTTCGATGCGGTGGTGACACCGGCGCCGGATACATTCACATGCAGCCCACGCGCGCCCTCACCCTGGTTGGCCCAGAACAACCCCACCGGCAGGTCGGGCGTGTCCTTCAACAGGCGGCCGAAGTAATAGGTGTTGACCAGCCCGACATCGCAGCGACCCGCCGCAATGGCCTCGATCACGGCCGTGTCGTTGGCAAACGGTGGCGCCGCCAGATTGTCCACCCAGCCCCGCACCACAGCCTCGGTGGCAGGCTCGCCCAACTCGGCAATCATGGTCGCCACCAGTGACTGGTTGTAGACCTTCTTCGCCGAGCGCAAACACAGACGGCCCTTCCAGGTGTCATCGGCCAGCGCCTCGTAGGTGCTCAGCTCAGTGGGCTGCACCCGCTCGGTGGCGTACACCAGGGTGCGTGCCCGTACCGACAGCCCCACCCAACGCATCTGCGGATCGCGCAAGACGGCGGGGATATTGGCCGTCAGCACGTCGGACTCCAGGGGCCGCAGCACGCCCTGTTCGGCGGCGTACCAGAGGTTGCCGGCATCCACCGTCAGCAGGATATCGGCCGGGCTCTGCGCACCCTCCGCCTTCAGACGCTCGATCAGTGAGGCCTCACTGTCGCTCAGGTAGCGGACGACCACGCCGGTTTCCTGCTGGTAGCGCTCGAACAGGGGCTGGATCAGGTGCTCGGCCCGGGCCGAATACACCACCAACTCCGTGGGCGGCGGCGCCGTCTCGGAACGGGAACAGGCGGACACCAGCAGCAGGACACTCAGCGACAGGATCAGGCGGTTCATGACGAGTTTCATTTGAGAATGATTCACATCTTACCGCATGGGTCCCGTTCCCGGGCCCGCTGCAAAAAACCCTCATTCCGGAATGTCGGCTTCCACCCACTGCGCCAGCATCGCCAGGGATTCCTGCCAGCCGAGATAGCAGGCCAACACCGGAATCACCTCGGGAATGCCTTCCTGTACCGCCCGCAACTCGGTCCCCATCGGCACCGCTGCCAAGGTCACCGTGGTGATCATCTCGCCAGGCAAGCCGGGATCATCGAAGACGTCGGTGTAGCGCAACAGCGCGCATCGATACCCTCCTTGGGGTGCGGAGGATGTCCCTTCAGCACTACGTCGAACCGAGGAGAGCGGAATCGACATCAGCGCGATTTCAGCGCCAGCGCAGCGACCACCGCCATCAGCAACTCCAAGGCCAGGTAGAGCCCCATCGTTGCATTGGCATCCCCCTCCACCCACATGCCGATGATCCGCCCGCCGGCCATGCATAGCATCAGCGACAGCACGGCCTGCAGGCCCAGCCGGTGATGTTGTGGCGACCGCGCCAGCAGGTAAAGCACGCCACCGACGGCGAGTGACATCCCGCCGTAGGTGGCGCGCAAGTCAATCATGGCCGAGGACGACAGCGGCGCGACGCCCGTCACCCACACCGCCATCGCTGAGGGCCAGACCAGGAAGGCCAGTCCGTACAAACCGAATACGGCGGCATTGAGCAACACAAGCCAATAGGCAGGGGTCATCACGATTTTTCCTCCGCACACCGTAAGGGGCAGCCGCCACCGGATCAATGACCCCAAAGGTCAAGCTGCGAAACGCCCTACGCGCCGCCGCCGATCGGCGCCAGAGTCAACCCGGCCTCAAGGACTTCGGGTCTACACTGCGGGAAGTCCACTTTCCGGGGAATCCACCATGGCCCATCACGACCACGTTCATTACCAGCAGCAGGACGGCATCGCCGTCATCACCCTCGATGACGGCAAGCGCAATGCCCTGCCACCGGACGTGCTCAAGGGGATTTACGGCGCCCTGCGGCAGGCCGAGCAGGACAAGGCCACCGTCATCCTGACGGGTCGCGAAGGCGTGTTCTCTGCCGGCTATGACCTCAAGGTGATGAAGCGTGGCGGCGTCGATACGCTGCGCATGCTGCGCGCCGGCTATTCGCTGACCGCGCGGATCATGGAATACCCCTACCCCGTCATCTCCGCCTGCAACGGCCACGTCTTCGCCATGGGCGTGTTCATGATGCTGTCGACCGATTACATCATCGGCAGCGAAGGCGACTTCCAGATCGCCGCCAACGAGGTGGCGCTCGGACTGACCATGCCGCGTGTCGCCTGCACGGTGATGCAGCAGCGCCTCACACCCGCCGCCTATCAACGCACCGTGGTGCTGTCGGAACACTTCAACCCTGTGTCGGCCATGGCGGCCGGCTTCTTCGACGAGCTGGTCGCTCCGGATCAACTGATGCCCCGCGCCCGGGCGCTGGCGGAACAGTTCGGCACACTCGACATGCGGGCGCACGCCGACACCAAGCGCCGCATCCGCGCGGGCCAGATCAGCAGCATCCGCCGCCAGGTGGCCCTGGATCTGGTGGACGCCGTGAAGCTCGGCCTGCGCGGCGGCAAGCCCAAGCGCTAGTCCATCTGCCTGCGGTTGGTGCGACCGATCAGGACAGCGTGTCGTCGGCCACCCGGTACTGCGGATCCTCGCGATAGTCGACCACGATCATGCGGCGCGCCTTGTCCAGCAGCTCGATGCAGTCCGGGCTGAGGTGCCGCAGTACCAATCGCTTGCCCGCGCGCTGGTAGCGTTCGGCCAGCGTGTTGACCGCCTCAATGGCGGAATGGTCGATCAGCCGCGCATTGCGAAAGTCGATCTCCACCTGCGGTGGGTCCTCGCGGGGTACGAACTACTGCTGAAAACCAGCTGCGGACGCGAAGAACACCGTCCCCTCGACTTCGTAGACCTTGGTGCCATCGTCGCGATCGCGGTGAACCACCCGAACCTTCTTGGCATGCTCCCAGGCGAACACCAGCGCTGACACGATAACGCCCACCACCACCGCCATCGCCAGGTCGGCCAGCACGGTGACGACGGCCACCAGCAGGCCGACGAACACATCCGCCCTGGGCACCTTGCCGAACAGTCGGAAGCTCCCCCACTCAAAGGTTTTTTCGGCGACGACGAACATCACGCCGATCAGGGCTGCCAGCGGAATCTGCTCAATCAACGCCGAGCCGAACAAAATGAAGGACAGCAGAAACAACGCGGTCGCCACACCGGAAAGCCGGTGCAGCGCGTCGTTGCCGACATTGATCATGCTCTGACCGATCATCGCGCACCCCCCCATACCGCCGAACAAACCGGTGACCACATTGGCCGCGCCCTGCGCCGCACACTCGCGGTTGGGACGACCGCGGGTATCGGTCATGTCGTCGATGAGATTGAGCGTGAGCAGCGACTCGATCAGTCCGATCGCGGCCAGCACCAGCGAGTACGGCAGGATGATCTGCAAGGTCTCCAGGTTCCACGGCACCTGTGGCAGATGAAAGCGGGGCAGGCCGCCTGCAATCGAGCCGAGATCACCGACCGTGCGGGTGTCGATGTCAAAGCCCAAGGTCAGCGTGCTCACCACCAGGATGGCGACCAGCGTCGCAGGCACCGCCCGGGTGAGTCGGGGCAACAGGTAAATGATGGCCATGGTCAACGCGATCAGCCCGAGCATCACGTACAAGGCCGAGCCCGACATCCAGCCCAGATCGCCATTGGGCTGCACCACCTTGAAGTGGGTGAACTGCGCCAGGAAGATGACGATGGCCAGGCCGTTGACGAAGCCCAGCATCACCGGGTGCGGCACCATGCGGATGAACTTGCCAAGGCGCGCCAGCGCGAACAGCAATTGCAGGGCACCCATCAACACGACGGCGGCGAACAGGTACTCGGCGCCGTGCGACACCACCAGGCCGACCATCACCACCGCCAGCGCGCCCGCGGCCCCCGAAATCATGCCCGGCCGACCGCCGAACACCGAGGTGATCAGCGACACCAGGAAGGCCGCGTACAGGCCGGTCAGCGGCGACACCTGTGCCACCAGCGCAAACGCCACGGCTTCCGGAACCATGGCCAGGGCAACGGTGAGCCCGCTGAGAAGATTGGTTTTGACGACAGCGGGCGACAGCATCGAATGAAGCACTCCGGAAGCGAGCGACCCCAGGCGGCATGCCTGCGGTAGCAGAGTGAGATAAGGGGACCGGCGCGGGGTCGACACCGCAACCTTCCACGACCGTGCGCCAAGCAGAGCGGCGCACGCGGATGCGCAATTGTGCGCTGCAGCATTTTGCCGAAGGGGTATCGCGCCGTCCAGTGCGGGCGGGACCCGCGCCCCGCCCCTGCGGGATCAGCGATGTTTCACGGCCAATAGCCCATCGCCTTCCGGGCGCACCGCGAAACCTGCCTTCTGCAACCGGCTCGCCACCTCGCGCGGCACATCCCGGCCGCTGGTCAGGCGATTGGGGCTGCCGGTGTAGTGAAACAGCATGCCGCCCGGCCGCAGTACCCGCGCCAGTTCGCCGTAGAAGACCTGTGAATACAGCTCACCCGCGATGCCAAAGCGCGGTGGATCGTGGAGGATGGCATCGACCGACGCGGCCGCCATGGCCGGCAGGGCTTCGGTGACATCACCTTCCGTCAGCGACAGCGCCGGCGCCTCCGCCACCACCGGAGACCACGGATTGAGGCTGCGCAGCCAGATCACGTCGGGATTCTTTTCGAACGACAGCACCCGCCGCGCGCCGGCCTGTAGGCAACAGGCAGCGAAGTAGCCGAGGCCGCCGCAGGTGTCCAGCACCACCTTGTCGTGCGGTGCCACCAACCCCACCTTGCGTTCGGCATCCGCGTACGGCGAGACCTGCGCGGTCGGCAGCATCTTGATGCCATCGATCTCGAAAGTAGGGGGCCCCCACTCGGTCGGCACCAGCTTGATCAGGCCCGTACCGAAACGCGAGACCACCGCAAATTCATCGCCATCCCAGTAGTACACCGTGCGCTCACGACAGCGCGAAAGGTAGGGATAGTCCCGACCCGCCCAGTGCCAGGTGTCCGTGCCGGCCATCACGGACGTGGTGCTGCGCCCCAGATCCAGGGAACAGATCAGCTCGCCGCCGCCATCACGGGCCGCGCACAGCGCCTGATGCACCGGCAAGGTAACAAGCGGTATCTGCACGCGGGCGCTCCAGCCTGCCGGCCTCAGGCGGGCGTTTGTCTCGCCGCACGCAGCGCGCCGGTCAGGAAAATAGCGGTAGCCACCGTGGCCCCGACCACCGCGGCATAGAAGGCGCCGTAAGACAGCAGGTTGGGCCAATCGCCCACCGGCTGCAGGCCGCGCTCCGGGGCGTACACTGCCGCCGAGTAACCGATCAGATTGCCCCACAGCATGACGATGGCGCCGTAGTAGACGCCCTTGGCCTGGCGCACGCTGAAGTTCATGCGCGCGCTCAGCGCCACCATCAGCATCACGTACATGGCGTTCATCAACGGCCCGGTATGCGCATTGCGCAGCAGCTCTTTCTGGTCGGGCACCACAATCTCAAGGCGCGGCAGCGGCAGGATGTGAAACACGTTGTCGGCCAGCGCGATCAGCCACACGAAGCCACCGGCAAACCCGAGGAACATCATCACGAAACAGTGCGCCAACAGCTTGCCGCTGATGCGGCTCGAAAAGCCCTGCCCCGGTACCACCCAAACATTCTGGTTCATCGTCCCCTCCGCTTGTTATCGAATGGGCGCGATGATGGCGTATCGGCCGAGCGGGCGCACCATCCCGGTGGGGCGGCCTAGGTCGCGTCGTGAAAGATGACACCCAAGGTGTACCGCTCGCCGCGATGCAGCCGGCTGACACCATGACGCAGGGCCACACGGTAGGCGCCGCGCGCGCCCAAGACTGGACGATGATGGACGGCAAAGATGGCCGCATCGCCTTGCCGCAGTCCGATCACCTGCGGGCGAGACTGCATACGCGGCCGCTGCTCGACCAGCACCAGCTCGCCGCCGTCGAAGTCCTCGCCTGGCGTGCTCAGCAGAAACACCGCCTGCAGCGGAAACACCCATGGGCCGTAGACATCCTGATGCAGGCAGTTGTAGTCGCCCGCGCCATAGCGCAGCAGCAGCGGCGTCGGGCGCGTCTGTCCGGCCGCGTGGCATTGATCGAGGAAGGCGGTATGGGTGGGCGGAAAATGCGGCGATTGGCGAAGCTGCGCGGCCCAGCGATTGGCCACCGGCACCAGATGGGGATACAGCGATTCACGCAGCTGTTGCACCAACGGCGGTAAAGGATCCCGGAAGTACTGGTACTCACCCTGCCCGAAGCCGTGGCGCTGCATGACGACCCGGGTGCGGAACCGTTCGCGCTCAGCATACGCGGCCCGCAGCGCCGCACAGTCGGCCGCGATTAGCACGCCCGGGATCCGCGTGACGCCATCCCGGTCGAGCTCGGCGTGAGCCTGCGCCCAATCCGTAGCCTCGACGACCGCAATCGGATCGCTTCCGATGAGGGCCTCAGCGACACTGCCGACGGCACTCATGGCACGTTCCAGAGGTAGATGGCGGCAAGCGCCCGATACGGACGCCAGGCCTCCGCCATCGCCAGCAGCTCGACGGATGATGCGACACCGGCCGCCCGTATCAGACCCACATCGGTATGGGGAAAGGCATCGGCCTGCCGGCCGAGGCGGATACCGAGATAGGCCAGGGTCCAGGGCCCGATCCCGGCGACGGTCTGCAGCGCCGACGCCATCGCCGGCCAGGGTGCGGTCGCAAGCAGCGGCGGGTGGTCTGCGAAGAGCGCCGCCAGGCGGCGAAGTGTCGCCACCCGCCGCCCTGGCATGCCCATCGCCGACAGATCCGCCGCCAGCACCGACGGCGGCGTGAGCCCGCCGCAGCGCGCGACCAGTCGCTGCATCAAGGTCGCGGCCGCCGCCACCGTGACCTGCTGACCCATCACCGTCCGCACGCAGAGTTCGAAGGGACACCAGGCCCCCATTGCCCGCAGACCCGGCAGGCGGGCCAGGCGCGGCCCGATGACCGGGTCATCGCGCAAGGCGACACGGGCATCGCGAGCGTCGTCCACCACATCAAACAGGCGCGCGACCCGCCGCCGGGCATCGTCGACGTCCAGCGGCCCGTCAGCCTGCACGTGCAGCGATGAAGCGCCCGCCTGGAATGTCACCCGTAGCGTCGTGTCACCCTGCCGCCGTTCATAAGCGTCGTGCGTCACCCGCTCCGCCCCGGGCGTCAGGCGCGGGTTCAGATAGGCCAGCAACGGCGCCCACGGCAGCGGGGCCGTCACCGGCAGTTTGCCCACCGTCTTCATGGTCGTAGCCAACTCAGGCGCCCCCGCGGCGAACCGCACGCTCCCGGTCAATCAGCACCCGCTTGCGATCCAGCCCCCAGCGATAACCGCCCAGGCTTCCGTCCCCCCGAATCACCCGATGGCAGGGCACCAACAGCGCCACGCGATTGGCCGCACAGGCACTGGCCACGGCACGGACGGCGCGTGGCTTGCCGATGGCCGCGGCCACTTCCGAATACGACTGAACCTCGCCATAGGGAATCTTCAGCAGATAGTTCCAGACCGTCATCTGGAACGCCGTGCCGCGCAGGTCCACCGGCATCTCCAGCGACATGCGCAGGCCGGAGAGGTGGTCCCGCAACATCGTCATCCAGGCGCCAAATGAGGATCCCTCCCCCGCCGCCATCTTGGAGATGACGGCGCCTGGAAACTCCGCTTTCAAGCGCTCAAGCAATGCATCTTCACTGGTGCCGAACTGCACGAAGCAGAGCCCGCGATCGGTGGCCCCCATCATCAACAGGCCCAATGGCGTATCGGATAGTGCGTAGCTGATCGGCACCCCCTTGGCGCCAGCACGGTACTGCTTGGGCGTCATCCCCAAGCGGGTCGTCACCCGCGCGTAGACCCGGCTCGCCGAGCCGAAGCCCGCGTCAAAGATGGCCCCGGTGACGGCCGCGCCGTCACGCAGCCCCCGCTTCAGCGCTGCGATCCGGCAGGCCTCCACGTACTCGCGCGGGCTCACTCCCAGCACCGCCTTGAACCGGCGCTGCAGATGATGCGGACTCAGGTGCACCCGCTGCGCCAGGGCCTGCAGCGAATGGCTGTCCTCCGGATGCGCTTCGATGTGCCGGCACAAGGTGCGGACCTTGCGCACCGTCTCCTCATCGGCCGAGGCCGCCAGCGGCCGGCAACGCTTGCACGGCCGCAAGCCATCGCGCTCGGCGTCGGCGGCGGTCGCGTAGAAGCACACATTGCGACGCAGCGGCAAGCGCGACCGGCACGACGGCCTGCAGTACACGCCGGTGGTGACCACCCCGTATAGAAAGACGCCGTCCTGCGCGGCATCCCGGGTCTCCACGGCCGTCCAGCATTGCGATTCGTTCATGGCGCGCGTCCTCTTTCCTGCGATCAATGGCGAGGGGCACAGCATCCACCGTCGACCGAGTGCGTTCTATTCGGATCTTGCGAATCGATTCCTGCGGCGGCTAGCCGTCCGGCGGCGCGCCCTCGTCACACTTCGGGCATTCCAGCTCGGCACCCACGGCGGCCTGTCGACCCGCGGCGGTCATCACCCAGGGGCGGTTGATCCAAGGCGGACGATGGCGCGTGTGCTGTCGATGGCCACAGGCCAGACGGGCCACCCAATCGCCCGCCTCGTCCTGCAGAAAGCCAGTGATCGCACGTTTCATCGGCATCCCTGGGCCCGCACCACCAGCATCTGATCTGCACCACGCTGAAAGCGGTATGCCACTGGCTGCAACTCGGCGGACAGCCCTTCTGCGCGCAAGGCTGTCATCACCGCTGCCAAATGCGGCGACACTGCCCCATTCAGAGCCACCACGGGAAAAACCCGCACCACTTGGGCCACTCGACACAACTCGCGCATGGACGCCAAGTGCGTGGCGCAGTCCACATGCTCGCTGTAGAGAAACAGGTAGTGCGAGCACAACGCGAGGGCAAAGGAGGCATCTGCGAACGGCAGCGACGGCAAGGATGCCGGCACATACCGGCCGCTCCGAAGGCCTGCGTCAAAGTCCTCCAGGAATTGCGACATCGATTGCATCCGGGTCTCGCCCAGGCGCTCGACACTCCCCATCACATCCCACAGGTACTGGTCTGCCCCCTCACGCATCTGCTTCATGATTTCGGGATAGACCGCATCGATACGGCCGCGGATGGCTGCCGTGTCGAATCGGTAGATCGGGTCACAGGACACCACCTCATAGCCCAGGCGGGTGGCTTCAGCGTTGAAGCTGGCGGGACCATCACCGCACCCCAGAATCCGCCCCTGAAGGTCGTCTGCAGACAGCGCAAACATGGCCTGATATTCGGCAAACGAACGGCCCCAGGGCACCACACTACTCAACTTCATTGCGGCCGCTCAGGCAGACTTGGCATGGCCATTTCACATGCCATAGTCACGCTCAACCCTGGCGATGCGTACCTTGAAATCCGCATACCAGCTGCGGCGGCCAAGCCGCTGCGCCTGAAGGTGCTCCGACTGCTGCTTCCAGGCGCGAATGGCGGCCAGACTGTCCCAGTATGAGACGGTGATACCCACGCCTTCGCGTACCGATTCGATACCCAAGAAACCCGGCTGCTGGGCGGCCAGCGCCTCCATCCGTGCTGCCATATCGGCATACCCCTGATCGTCGGATGTGCGCAGAGAGGTGAAGATGACCGCGTAGTACGGCGGTTCGGGGGTTGGGGCGATGGTCTTCATGGGTGAGGCGCGGGCAACACAGGGCAGAGACCAGACCCTACGCCGCCGCCATTGAAATGCAAGCCCGGTACGCGGAGCATGAGCGCATCCGAGCGCCCTATCCGTGGCGCCAACCCGACATCAGCCGCGGCGAAAGTTACGTTGTGCCTTGCGCCGAGATTCCCGTAACCAGACGGCATAGTCATCCAGATCACCGTCGAACATGGTGCAGGTGCCCTCGGAGACGCGCCAGAGCGTATCGCAGACGTTCTGCACCAGATGGCGATCATGGCTCACCAGCAGCACCGCGCCGGGGTAATCATTGAGCGCCATTTCCAGCGCCTGGCGCATCTCCAGATCCAGGTGGTTGGTGGGCTCGTCCAGCAGCAACAGGTTGGGCCGCATGTAGGCCACCAGCGCCAGCGCCAGGCGCGCCTTCTCGCCGCCGGAAAACGGCGCGATCGGGCCCATCTGCTGATCCCCATGGAAGGAATAGCGGCCCAGGTAGTCCCGCAGGCTCTGCTCGCTTGCCCTGGGATCCAGTCGCCGCAGGTGCAGATAGGCGCTGGCGGTCGGGTCCAACTGCTCCAATTGGTGCTGGGCGTAATAGCCCACCCGCAGGTCGGGCGAGCGGATGATGTCGCCGCCGAGAAAGTCCTGGGCGCCGGCGATGCTCTTCATCAGCGTCGACTTGCCGGCGCCGTTGGCACCGAGCAACGCCACCCGCTCGCCCGGCTCCAGCGACAAGCGCAGATCGCGCAGCAGCACGGTATCGCCGTAGCCCACCTGCCCGTTGCTGATGTGGATGACCGGGCTGGGGATCTTCTCCGGCCGGCGAAAACGGAACGCGAACTCGCTTTCGGCCAACACCGGCGCCACCAGCTCCATGCGCTCCAGCGCCTTGATCCGGCTCTGCGCCTGTCGCGCCTTGCTGGCGTGGGTCTTGAAGCGCTGGATGAACGACTGCAGATGCGCCACCTTCTCCTGCTGCTTGGCATGCACCTGCGCCTGCTGGGTCAGGCGCTCGGCACGCTGACGCTCGAACTGCGAGTAATTGCCCGCATACAAGGTGGCGCGCTCGCGCTCCAGGTGCAGGGTGTGGGTGCAGACGGCATCGAGAAACTCACGATCATGCGAGATCAGCAGCAGGGTGCCCTGGTGCGTGGCCAGGGTTTCCTGCAGCCACAGCGCCGCATCCATATCGAGGTGGTTGGTGGGCTCATCCAGCAGCAACAGGTCCGACCGCCGCAGCAACGCGCGCGCCAGATTCAGGCGCATGCGCCAGCCGCCGGAGAAACTGGCCACCGGCCGTTCCTGCTGGTCCGGCACGAAGCCCAGACCGTGCAGCAACTGCGCGGCCCGCGCCCGCGCCCCGTAGCCGTCGATGGTGGTCAGGCGATCATGAGCCTCCACCAGCGCATTGACGTCGGCTTCGGTGGCATGCAGCTCGATGCGCTGCTCCAGATCGCGCAGACGCGCCTCCAGGGCCCGCAGCTCCACATCGCCGTCCAGCGCATAGTCCAGCGCCGGCTGGTCCAGCGCCGGCGTGTCCTGCGACACATTGGCCACCACCACGTTCTTCGACAGATCGATGCGCCCGACATCGGGCAGCAGCTCACCGCGTATGGCCGAAAACAAGGTGGACTTGCCGACCCCGTTCTTGCCGATCACCCCCACCCGCTGGCCGGCGTAGATGGTGCAGGTCGCGCCCTCGATGAGCGTGCGCGTCTGGCGGCGGATGGTGATGTTCTGGAGGGCGAGCATGGGGCGCGGAGTGTACGCGCTTGCGCAGGCTGACTCTCGTCGTTTCAATGGGATTGACAGCCCACCCCCCGTAACGAGGATGTGCCCTAGCGCACGCGATGTCGATACTCACCCAAAACCCGGTGTCGTCCTGCAACACAGGAAGGAGAAACCATGCCGTTTCAACGGATCGCGATCGCGCTGGCCGGGCTCTCTGCCCTGCTCACCCCCCTGGCACAGGCCAACGACTGCAAGACGGCTCCGCCCGCCGAACTGGCGCCCGCGCCCGCGCAGGGCGTGCATCACATGGGTCGGCCACAACACCTCTCGATGTCGCGACAGGGCAAGGTGTTGGTGACCGCCAACGGCTGGGACTACACCTCCATGCTGCGCGGCACCACGGCACCGGATGGCCGCATCATCGTCTGGGATGGCGACACCCTGACACCGCGCCATGTGCTGGCACAGTCCGCCGACCGCGTGCCCCCCATTCCCGGCGCCACCCCGCGCACCTCGGGCGTGATTAGGATTTATCCGGGGTTCTTCCCCTTCTCCGTCTCCCCGGATGGCCGCTATCTGGCGTTTTCGCTTGGTGAGGCGGGTGCCAGCTGCGTGGATGTGTATGACAACGGCCGTCACCTGATCCGCTACGACGACCGAACCGTCGTCACCTTCTACGGAGATCAGTTGCTGCTCGGCGAACTCGACAAGAAAGAACGGGTCAGGGGCATCTACCTGCAACCCGTCGGCGGGAAGCGCGAAAAGAAATCGCTGGACATGCTGTTTCAAGGCAAGCCGCAAAAAACCGTCAACCACCTCAATGGCCTGTTCGCCGCCGACAACGGGCAGGCCGTGTTGATGACCACCACCTTTACCTCCAGAGGCGACGCACGCTACGGCGTGGTTGAGCTGGGCGCCTGGCAACCGCAACCGGTCCAGATGACGAACCGCCCCAATATCCTGCGGGTGAGCACACCCGCCCAGGGCGCAGCGCACTACCAAATCACAGCCCAGATCGACCGCCCGTTTCACAAGGTGGTCCAGGTGCCGCTGCAGCTGAGAATCAGCCCATCGGTCATCCAGAACCCCCGCGAGATCACGGGCCATATCACCTCCGACAACACCGTATTGGCGCTGTGGCGCACCGATGGAAAGCGCGACGGATCCGGCAGGGACGGCTACTACGGTCAGGTCTTCCAGCTCGACACCGGCCTGCCCGTGCACCCCGTCCCGCTGGTGCTGCCCCCCTGGTCCGTCAACAACGGACAGGACGCCCCGCACGCGGTCATGCTGGACGACACTCACCTGCTGCTGATGCCCGCCGCCACGTCCTACCTTCAGGCGGAGAAGATCAACGTATTCACCAGCGAACCCCAAACCGTCACCATGATGCAAACCCCCAGCGATGCACGCCGCCTGGTGGAAGCATCACAGGCACGCCAGATACAACTGAATGCGCAGGCTGCCGCCCAACGTGAACGCACAGCCACCCTCAACCGCAACCCCGTCATCCGCAAAGTGCACGAACAGGGTGGTCCCGCGGATGCCTACGAGGCCGAGCTGTACTGCCGCATGGGTGGCCCCCGCTGCACCCAGGTGCGCCTGCAGGCACGCCAGCAGCAGAACCAGCAGAACAGCGCCGCCTTCGCCGACCAGATGCGACGCGCCTGGGAGATCCACGATGATGGCGTGGACGTGTTCCAGGATGCCCGCCGCCACCGTGAATGCGTACGCCGCCGCGACAACCCCACCGCCGTGGCAGACCCCGAGTTTGCGGGGCAATCGGTGGGGACGTGTCTACGCTAGCGGGGCAACAGGGACAGACCACGTTTTATTGGGGTTTCGATCATTCATCGTGGTTTGGTGTCACCTGTATGAATTGACAGTTCCCTGACGCCAGCGCACTGTATGCACTATCAGTCTTTTGGAGTGCGCGCCCATGCTCCCCCTCACCGACCGTCAACGCGACATCCTCGAGTTCATCCGCGAGACCCTGCGGGATCGCGGGGCGCCGCCCACGCGGGCGGACATCATGCAGCGCTTCGGGTTTCGCTCCCCCACGGCGGCGGATGATCACCTCAAGGCGCTGGCGCGCAAGGGGGCGATCGAGCTGCTGCCCAACGCGGCACGGGGCATTCGGCTGCTGGCCGATGAGCCGCCGGCCAATGATGGCCTGCCCATCGTCGGGCGGGTGGCGGCGGGGCAGCCGATCATGTCGGATGCGGGCATCGAACGCTGGATTCCCATCGAACCGCGTTTCTTCTCGCCGCGTGCCCACTTTCTGCTGCGGGTGCATGGGGACTCCATGCGCGATGCCGGCATCCTCGATGGCGATCTGCTGGCGGTGCACCGCACGCCCAATGCCGACAACGGCCAGATCGTGGTGGCCCGGGTGGAGGACGAGATCACCGTGAAACGGCTGAGACTGCGCGGCGAGATTGCCGAGCTGCTGCCGGCCAATGCTTCCTATGCGCCGATCCGGGTGGATCTCACCCGCCAGGAACTGGTCATCGAAGGCCGCGCGGTGGGGCTGATCCGCAGCGGAGACATGGCCCGCAGCCTGTGAGCGCGGTACCCGCCACCCTGCACCCGCTGCTGGACAGTGGCCGCCTCTGGCGCGGCCAGGCGCGTCAGCGGGTGGCCACCCTGCCCACCGGCTTTGCGGCACTGGATGCGGTGTTGCCCGGCGGCGGCTGGCCGCGCGCGGCGGTCAGCGAGGTGTTGCATGCCGCCCCCGGCCAGGGTGAGTTGCGGCTGGTGCTGCCGCTGCTGGCACGGCTGAGCCAGGCGGGGCGACCGCTGGCGTTGGTGTCGCCGCCGCTCACGCCCTATGCCCCCGGCTGGGCGCAGGCGGGCGTGGCGCTGTCGCGGCTGGTGGTGGTGGATGCGGGGGATGACGGCGTCGAGGCCGCCGTGCAGTTGTTGCAGGCCGGCGCCGGCACGGTGTGCCTGTGGCGACCGCGGCTGGACGACACCGACCTGCGGCGGCTGTCGCTGGCGGCGGAGTCCGCCGATGCGCCGATGCTGTGGCTGCGCCAGGGCAGCCTGCAGGCGCCGGGCAGCCTCGCCGCACTGCGGCTGTGGGTGCAGCGCCACCCTTCGGCCTTGCAAGTGGACGTGCTGAAGGTGCGCGGCGGTCGCGCCCACACCGGGCTGATGCTGCCGCATTGAGGCCGTCATGCTGTGGCTCTGTATGGATCACCCACAACTGGCCGTCGAGGCCCTGGGCCTGTCGCCGGACACGCACTGGGTGTGGGCCGCCCACGGCAGCCAGCGCTGGGCCATCAGTGACAGCGGCAGCGTACAGGCCGGCATGCCCTACCGGCTGGCCCAGCTGCGGGAACCCGACCGCCAGCCGCTGCCGCGCGATACCGCTGCCGAAGCCCGCGCCCTGATCAGCCGCGCCCAGGTGGCCTACGGGGTCGGCAGCCCGGTGGTGACCGGCGGCTTCGAAGACCCCGCCGGCCAGCAGGCACCACGCTGGTGGACCTGGGTGGAGATCGGCGCCAGCGCGCGCCTGTTCGGCCACGCCGAAGCCATCCGCCAACGCCTGCTGGACGCCTTTGCCACACAGGATCTGCAACTGCGCTGCGGCATCGCGCCCACCCGCATGGCGGCGGCCTTGCGCGCCCAGGCCGGTCTGGCCGCACCGCTGACCCCCGAAGCCTTGGCGGGCTGGCTGGATGCCCAGCCGCTGGCGCAACTGCCCTGGCCGCGCAGCCGTCTCGACACCCTGCAGGAAGTCGGCCTGCAACGGCTGGCACAGCTGCGCGCCCTGCCCCGCGACAACCTGCGCCGCCGCTTCGGCGCCGCCCTGCTCACCGACCTGGACCGCCTCTACGGGCTGGCCCCGCATCCCTTCGAGCCGCTGGTGCCGGCCGAACGATTCGAGCGGCGGCTGACCCTGATGGAAGAGATCGCCCACGTCGAACCGCTGCTGTTTCCGCTGCGGCGCCTGCTGCAGGAACTGGTGGCGTTTCTCACCGCACGCGATCAGGCCCTCACCCGGCTGCGCCTGCGGCTGAGCCTGGCCTGGGGCCCCGGCTGCGACTATGAAGTGCGCCTGCTCAGCGCCAGCCGCGCGCTGCCGCGCCTGCTGGACCCCCTGCGCGAACAGCTGATGCAGTCGCCACCACCGGCGCCGGTGCGCGGGCTGGATCTGGTGGCCGACGAATGGACCACGCCCAACCGCCAGCAAACCGACCTGTTCGACAGCGCCACCACCCCGCTGGACTGGCCTGCCACCCTGGAGCGCCTGCAGGCACGGCTGGGGCGCCACAAGCTGTGGACGCCGGTGTGCGTCAACCAGTTGCTGCCGGAGCAGGCCCATCGTCCGGCACCGCCGGGCAGTGAGGGCACCGCCCCGCCCGCCGTCCCGCGACCGCTGTGGTGGTTGCCGCAGCCCCAGCGGCTGGCGCATCCCCCGGCGCAGCCCGGCATTGGCGAGCGCATCGACAGCGGCTGGTGGGATGGGCCGCTGCAGTGCCGCGACTACCACTGGCTGGACGATGCCCGCGGCCGCCGCTGCTGGCTGTGGCAGGACCGCAGCGGCGACCCGCTGGGCGATGCCTGGTGGCTGCAAGGGCTGGACGGATGAGCTACGCCGAGCTGCACTGCCTGTCCGCCTTCAGTTTTTTGCGCGGTGCCTCGCGGCCCAAGGAACTGGTGGAGACCGCGCTGGCGCTGGGTTATCGCGGCCTGGCGCTGACCGACGAATGCACCCTGGCCGGTGTGGTGCGGGGCTGGGACGTGGCCAAGGCGCATCCCGACTTTTGCTACATCACCGGCACCGAAATCCAGCTCGCCGACGGCCCCCGGCTGGTGCTGCTGGCGCAGAGCCTCAGCGGCTATCGCGCCATCAGCCATCTCATCACCCGCGCCCGCCGTGACAGCCCCAAGGGCGACTACCACCTCGCCGCCGCTGACCTGCCGCCGCTGCCGGACGTCGCCGTGCTGTGGGTGCCGGGCCGCAGCCCGGATGCCGCCCAGGCGGCCTGGCTGCGGGCACGCTTCGACACCGCCTGGCTGGCCGTGTCGCGCCACCGGCAACCGGGCGACCGCGACTACCTGGCCCAGTGCCGCGCGCTCGGCCGTAGCCATGGCTTGCGCCTGGTGGCCACCGGCAACGTGCACCACCACAGCCGCGAGCGCGGCCCGCTGCAGGACCTGGTCACCAGCCTGCGCCTGGGCATTCCGCTGGCGGACTGCGGTCAGCGCTTGTTCCCCAACCACGAGCGTCACCTGCGGCCACTGGACACCCTGCAGGCGCTCTACCCCGCCGCCTGGTTGCGGGAGTCCGTCGCCATTGCCGAGCGTTGCCAATTCGACCTCGGCACGCTGCGCTACCAGTACCCGGCGGAGCTGGTGCCCGAAGGACACACCCCCATCAGTTGGCTGCGCGCGCTGTGCGAAGACGGTGTGCAGCGGCGCTGGCCGCAGGGCATGCCGGACAAGGTACGCGGCACCCTGGAAAAGGAACTGCGGCTGATCGAGCAACTGCAGTTCGAGGCCTTCTTTCTCACCGTCGAGGATGTGGTGCGCTGGGCCCGTGACCGCGGCATCCTGTGCCAGGGCCGCGGCAGCGCCGCCAACTCGGTGGTGTGTTACGTCCTGCACATCACCGAGGTGAACCCGGAGTTTCACGACCTGCTGTTCGAGCGCTTCATCTCGGTGGAGCGCGGTGAGGCCCCCGACATCGACGTTGACTTCGAGCACCAGCGCCGCGAAGACGTCATTCAGTACATCTACCGCAAATACGGCCGCGAGCGCGCCGCACTGGCAGCCACGGTGATCCACTGGCGGCCGCGCTCGGCACTGCGCGATGCCGGCAAGGCATTGGGCATTGCCCCGGAGGCCGTCGACCATCTCGCCAAGGCCCATGCCTGGTGGGATGCGCCGGAGGACTGGGGCCAGCACCTGCAGGGCGTGGGGCTCAACCCGGAGGACGCGCGCGTGCAGCGTTGGTTGCTGATGGCACGCGAGCTGATCGACCTGCCGCGCCACCTCAGCCAGCACGTGGGCGGCTTCATCATCGCCGAGCATGCCGTCGCCGACCTGGTGCCGGTCGAAAACGCCGCCATGCCGGAGCGCAGCATCATCCAGTGGGACAAGGACGATCTGGAATCCCTGGGGCTGCTCAAGGTGGACGTGCTGGCGCTGGGCATGCTCACCGCCATCCGCCGCACCCTCGATAGCCTGCAGCGCTTTCACGGCACCGCGATGACGGTGCAGGACATCCCCCGCGAAGACCCCGCCACCTACGACATGCTCTGCCGGGGCGAGTCGCTGGGCGTGTTTCAGGTGGAATCGCGCGCGCAGATGAACATGCTGCCGCGGTTGCAGCCACGCAGGCTCTACGACCTCACCATCCAGGTGGCCATCGTGCGGCCCGGCCCCATCCAGGGCGGCATGGTGCATCCCTTTCTCAAGCGCCGGCAGAAGCTGGAAGCGGAAACCTACCCGCACGAAGACCTGCGCAAGGTGCTGGGCCGCACCAGTGGCGTCCCCATCTTTCAGGAGCAGGTGATGCAGATCGCCATGGTGGCCGGCGGGTTCTCGCCCGGCGAGGCCGACCAGGTGCGGCGCTCCATGGCGGCCTGGAAACGCAAGGGCGGGCTGCAGCACTTTCGCGACAAGCTGATGGCCGGCATGGCCGAACGCGGCTACGACCCCGCTTTTGCCGAGCAGATCTACCAGCAGATTCTCGGCTTCGGCGCCTATGGCTTTCCCGAAAGCCACGCCGCCAGCTTTGCCCTGCTGGCCTATGTCTCGGCCTGGCTCAAGTGCCATCACCCGGCCGCCTTCATCTGCGGCCTGCTCAACAGCCAGCCGATGGGCTTCTACCCGCCCTCCATGCTGGTGCGCGAAGCCCAGCGCATGGGCGTCACCGTGCAGCCGGTGGATGTGCAGCACTCGGAATGGGACAGCCATCTGCAACCCGATGCCCAGGGCCAGCCCGCCATCCGCCTGGGGCTGCGGCAGGTGGACGGCTTCAACGAAGCCGCCGCGCAACGGCTGATCGCCGCGCGTGCCCTGCGCCCCTTCGACAGCCTCAACGATCTGGTGCGCCGTGCGCGCCTGGATGCCCGCGAGCGCAATGTACTGGCGCGCGCCGATGCCCTCGCCGCCCTCGCCGGACATCGCCATCAGGCGCGCTGGGCGGTACTGGGCCTGCAGCCCGCCGACGACCTGCTGCAGACCCCGGCGGCGGAGTCCACCCAGCACAGCTTGCCGGCGCCCAGCGAAGGCGCCGACATCATTCACGACTACAGCAGCGTGGGCCTTACCCTGCGGCGCCATCCGGTGGCGCTGCTGCGGTCGCAGCTGAGCCGCCTGCGGGTGTGGCGCAACGGCGATCTGGCGAAGGTGGCCGACGGCCAGCGCATTCGTGTGGCGGGGCTGGCCATGTTCCGCCAGCGGCCGGGCTCGGCCAAGGGCGTGATGTTTCTCACCTTGGAAGACGAGACCGGCATCGTCAACCTCATCATCCGCCCGGATCTCATCAACCGCGACCGCCAGGCCATCGTCGGCGGCCAGATGCTGGTGGCGCGTGGCCGGCTGCAACGTCAGCAGGGTATCGTCCACCTGCTGGCCGAAGGCGTGGATGACTACTCGCACTGGGTGCACGGGCTGCCGCATCTGTCGCGCGATTTTCATTGACCTTGATCGCCACCACGATTTACACTGCGTCAATAATGCAGAACGACAGGAGAACCCCATGACCCTCGAATGCGTCCGCACGCCCGACAGCGCCTTTGCCGACCTGCCCGGCTTTCCCTACGCCCCGCACTATGTGGACGACCTGCCGGGCTACCCCGGCCTGCGTGGCCATTACGTGGATGAAGGCCCGCGCGATGCCGCGCATACCTTCCTCTGCCTGCACGGCGAGCCCAGTTGGAGCTACCTGTACCGCAAGATGATTCCGGTATTCACCGCCGCCGGTGGCCGTGTGGTGGCGCCCGACCTGCTCGGCTTTGGCCGCTCCGACAAGCCGGTGGACGATGCCGTCTACACCTTCGACTTCCACCGCAACTACCTCAAGGCCTTCATCGAGCACCTGGACCTGCGCAACATCACCCTGGTGTGTCAGGACTGGGGCGGACTGCTGGGCCTGACCCTGCCGCACGAATATCGCGACCGCTTCCGCCGCATGATCGTGATGAACACCACCCTGGCGGTGGGCAAGGCCCCCACCCAGGGTTTCATCGACTGGCGGAACTATGTCGCCAGCCGCCCCGATCTGGATGTGGCCGGGCTGATGAAACGCTCCAGCCCCATCCTCAGCGATGCCGAAGCCGCCGCCTACGGCGCGCCCTTCCCCGACCAACGCGCCAAGGCCGGCGTGCGCCGTTTTCCGCAGCTGGTGATGACCGACCCCGCCATGCCCGGCGTGGAGATTTCCCGCACCGCGCGCGACTACTTCCGCAACGAATGGGACGGCCCCTGCTTCATGGCCCTGGGCGCCGCCGACCCGGTGCTGGGCGGCCCGGTGATGCAGAAACTGCACGCCGACATCCGCGGCGCCGGCCCGATGATGGTGATCGAGGAAGCCGGCCACTTCGTCCAGGAATGGGGCGAACCGGTTGCGCGGGCGGCGTTGGATTATTTTGCGGCGCAGGCGAAGGGCTGAAGCGGTCAGCGCACACTACAGCTGGCGCGCTGGGTCCATCTGCCGGTGCAGCACGCCGATGATGTCGATGCCACCGCGTTCGCTCATCTGATGGAAAATCAGGTGGGCGCCCTGCGGAAAGCAATAGTAGCCTTCCGCAACATCAGGGCGATGCTTGCCCAACTGCGGGTGCTCAGCGAGCCAATGCAACCTCGCGTCCAGTGCGGCCAGGTAGCGGCGGCGCTGCGCCTCCCCCCACTGACGTCGGGTAAAACGCGCGATGTTCTTCAAGTCTTCGTAGGCGCGCCTTGTCAGCCGGAAGGCACTTGGCGTCACGCTTCCGAATCCGCATCCGAAATGAGCTGATCCAGCGAATAGGGCTCCACGAACTCCCCACGTGCCGCCTGCGCCGCGCCCTCAGCGAGATGTACGCGCAAGGCTTCCATGCGGGCCTTTCGCTCCTCCAGCGTGCGGAGGGCCTCGCGGATGACCTCGCTGGCGGAACCATAGCGCCCGCTCGCCAATTCGTTGCGGATGAAGGTTTCCCAGTGTTCGCCAAGGCTCAGGCTGGTGGTGGCCATACGGTCCTCCCGCAATATTCATATTTGCTCATTATGAACATATCCAGACGCCAAGCGTGGCTTTCGGTCTCGCAGATCTTGGACCTCGGCGCACGTCTGGCCTCGCCCGGCATGACCGCTCAGTCCAACACCGGCGGCTTATCCGTATTGCCGGCATACCAGTCGCTGAACTGCTGCAGGGTCGTCATCCACGGGCGCACGCCGTCCCAGTCGGCCTGGCTGCGCTGGGACAGGGCCACCGTTTCGGCCGCCACCGCCTGTTCTGCTGCACAGGTCTGCCGGGCCTGTTGATCGGCAGTGGCGGCGACCTGGTCCAGCTGCCCGAGCCCGGCCTGCAGTTTGGCGATGGTGGCTTCCGGCACGCCCATGGCCCGCATCTCGGCGATCTGCTGCGCCATGTCATCGGCCGGCGGCGCCGCGGCGCGGATCTCGGCCGCCACCCGCGCCTCGCAGGCGGCGGTCGATTCCTGCATCGGCTTGGGCGCCCGACCGTCCTGCTGCGCACGTAGCGCGTCATGCGCCTCGTAGATACGGGCTTCCAGGGTCTTGAACTGGTCGACCTCATAGCCGTGGCGCGTGAGGTAGTCCGCCTCCTTGCGGGCATAGGCCAGCGGCAGGTCCTCGTACTGGTGGGCGTTGGAACGCATGTCGTTCTGGATATGCCCCAGCGCAATGCGGTGGGTCAGGAACTGCTTCACCTCGGCGCTGGAAAGCCCCCCGCCCCAAGATGCGGTGGAGCACAGCAGAATGAGCAGCCCAGCTCCGATACCGCGCCAGCCTGTGGTCGCCATGGCGTCACGTCTCCCAAAACAGTGATGCCCGACCTTGCCGCAAACGGCCCGGAGGGTCGACCCCGCTGCGGCTCAGAGCGCGGCCAGTCCCGGGTTGAACACCCCCTCCCACAGGTGGCCATCCGGGTCCTGGAAATAGCCGGCATAGCCGGCATAGAACGTGGCCTGCGCCGGCTTCACGATGTGCGCGCCAGCCGGCACGGAGAACGCAACCGCGCCACACAAGTATTGTCCTTTCACCACGGCCTCCCGGTTCGCGTAAGACAGCGCATCAGGCGCTAGGCCTCCGCCCTCAGGTTCACGGTATAGGCCCAGCGCCAGCCCAGCACCTGGATCGGTGTGAAACCATGCGGCGCCGCCGAGGCGATGACCTGCTCGGCTGGCTCGAAATCGGGGTCGGGATGGTGCTCGGTAATCGACAGCGTGCCGCCGGGTTTGAGGACACGCCGCGCCTCGGTGAGAAAGGCCTCGCGCGCTTCAATCTCGCCGAAGACGGTCACCATGGCGATGGCGTCGATGGACCCGCGATCAAACGGCAAGCCGCTGCCGTTGGACAGGTGTGTGGCGAAGTGCGACAGACCCGCTGCACGCAGTTTGCTGGCGGATTTGTCGAGCATGCCCTGCTGCACATCCAACAAGTGCAGGTGCCCCTGGGGAATGCGCTGCGCGATCTCGACACTGTAGTAGCCCGAGCCGGGCCCCACCTCCACCACCGTGGCATCGGGCGCCACCGGCAAGCGGCCGGCCACCGTCCTGGCGGACATGATCAGCCCGCGCCCGGGCAGATCCAGAATCCATGTCATTTGGTCCGGAAACACGCCGCGGCCGAAGGCACGCTTCCAGATCGCAAACTGTTCGGAAAGACTCATGGCGGCTCCATCAGGCCACGCGTGATTGCGCTGCCGGACCGTACCGTCCAGGGGATAGCCGGTCAAACACGGCCGTGCACGATCATCGCAATCCGCTTTCGGCGGTTTGGCGCCTATTGCCCGCCCGCGCCGGATTTCTTCACCGGCACAATCCGCGTCGAATGGCCGAACCAGCCGGCCACCGTCGACTTGTTGCGGCGGCTGATCGGAATCTTCAGGTCGTTCGACAACAGGCAGTACCACTGCGGGCCGTTGCGGACGATCTTGACGATGGCGCGCCGCGCCACCCAATGGGCGCGGTGGACGCGCAGGCCGGTGTCGCCCATGGCATCGGCCGCCTGCTGCAGCGAGCCCAGCACCATGCAGCGCCCGAGATCGGTATACACATGCAGGTAGTGCAGGTCCGAGGAAATGGCGATGACGTTGGTCCCCAGCGATTCCGGCAAGCGGCTGAAGAAGGCGGCCCGCACCGAATCCGCATAGCGCCCGGCTTCGGCCTTGTCGAGATCGGCGGACACGGGGGCATCCGCGGCAGCGGTGCCCTGCGCCTGATCGAGCCGCCGCCACTGCGCCAGAAATGGCAGGTTGATGATCATCCACGAGGCCAGGGTGGCCGGCGCCAGCTGCAGGAACTCCACGGCGATGGCATGCACCCAGCTGCGGCTTGAGAACACATCCAGCCAGCCGTCGTCATCCTCGATGGCGCTCAACCATGGCGGCAGCGCCTGCTCCACGACATAGCTCACCGGCGCAATCAGCAGCGCGGCGCTGATCCCGGCCATCAGCAGCGCCAGCCAGGGCGGCAGGGCATGCATCATGTGCGGCAACACCAGCCAGCTGGCCACGTACAAGGCAAACAGCCCCAGCCCGACGTGGATGATCCAGAACACCGTCCGCGCGCCCAGCCCCAGGCCACGGCTGGCCTCGGGCTCAACCACCACAAAGGTGACGACCAGCAGCAGCCCGATCATCGCAATGGACCGGCCCAGCGGCCAGGCGCCAAACACGGTACCGCTGCTGACAACGTCGTTCCGATTCATGTGGCGCGCCCTGGAGGCTACCAAGCGTACTCGAAGGTAACGCCCAGCAGCGGCAGGGTTTCCTCTTCTTCCTTGATCGTCTGCCCGGTCAGCACGTTGAACTCATCGGCGATGCCGGAGGGCCCGGCGTTCAGGTTGAGGATATCGAGGAAAAACACCAGATCGAGCCGGCCAATCGGACGCCGGTAGTCCGCCCGGAAATCCACTGCATTGAAGGCCGGGCCGCGACCGACGTTGGTTTGGGTGATCTCCTGCGAGAAGCGCACCGGCAGATCGGGCGACAGCACGTCGGCATAGGTGACGAACCGCTGGCCGGGCTGCCCGGAGCCGTAGCGCCAACGCGCCGCAAGCTGCCAGCGCGGGTTGATCTCCCAGCGGCCGCTGAGCGCCGCAAAGTGGGTGCGGTTGAAATCCCAGTTGTACTCGCCCCGGCCATCCTTGTCGTCCACCCGGTATTGATTCCAGGAATAGACGAAATCGGCGGCAAAGCCCCTGGCAAAGGCCCGCGTCAGCACCAGGTCGACGCCGCGATTGCTGCCCTCACCGGCGTTGCTGATCTCACCGGAGACCTGGCTCCCTTCCACCAGGCGACGGTCAATCTGCTGAGTATAGGCTTCTACCAGCAGATTCAGGTCGTCATTGATCCGATATTCCAGCCCGGCACCGAAGTGCGTGAGCCTTTCGTTCTTCAAGCCGGCATTGCCCGGATCGAGCGCCCGCATCAGGTAGCTGGGCGCCTCATAAAACAGGCCGGTGGTCGCCGAAAAACGTAACGCCGGCGACAGCTGATAATTGAATGCCAGCCGGGGCGACAGCAGATTCTCGTCACTGAAGCCGTCGTAGTCGTAGCGCAGGCCGGTGCGCACGCTGGCCAGCCCCCAATCGAACACCTGCTCGCCATAGACGGCGACATTGGTCTCGCGCTGGCGATACTGCGAGTTGATCTCGGCGGGCGTCAGCAGGATGTAGTTTTCGCCAGGCGGGCGCGGATCGTCGGACTCGTAGATGAAGCGAATCCAGTCCTCCCGCAGGAAGGCGCCGTAGTCGAGGTCAATGTTGACCAGGTACAGGCCGGCGGAAAAACGCCCCAGTGCGTTGCCCACTTCGAGGTCGCTGCGCCAGCCGATCTCGGAATCGTTCTCGGTCACCGTCAGCAAGCGCTCCCGCGCCGGCACCTGGTCGGCCGGGGTGCCTGGCGGTACCAGATCGGGATTGGCCTCTCCTTCAGCGGAGCTGCGGTCGCTCTCGCGCACATACAGCCGGTTGGTCCACTGGTGGCCCTCGCCGAAGCGCCGCCGCCAGGTCAGGCCGGTCAGCATCAGGTCCTGCTTGTCGTCCTGCAGGGTCAGGTCTTCGATGCCCTCGCCTTCCTCGATGGCGGCCAGAATGTTCTCCACCGTTCGCGTGTTGGTTTCCGGCGCCACAATCGTCAGGAACTCGAACTCGTCATTCTCCAGCCGGGTTTTGGTTTTCAGGATGAGGTCGGTCGACACCGGCGAGCCCAGGCTCTCCTCGCCGATGGCCTCAAACAGCTGCCCGAAGTCGAAGCGCCGCGCCTGCACAAACATCGTCGTGCCGTCATGAACGCCGCTGGGGCCGTCGTAGATGCCCTCGATGCCGGCCAGGTCCAACCGCAGCCGGCCCACCGGTGAGGGCGCGCCCTCCGCCACCTCCAGCTGCAACAGCGAGGCCTTGCGACCCCCGAACTCGGCACTCCAACCGCCGGGCGAAAACTCAGCGCCAGTCACCGCATTGGGGGCAAAGATGGAATAGCGACCGCCATTGATGACTTCGGACTGCTCGCCCAGGGTTTGCTCAAAATGCGCCACCTGCGGAAACGGAAAGCCGTCCACCAAGATCAGGTTGTTCTTCGGCCCATGCCCGCGCACCGTAATGCTGGCGAACTCCCCGCTGGAGACCACCCCCGACAGGCCCACCAGCGAACGCATCACATCACTGCCGCTACCCGGCGCCTTGCGCAGCTCATCGCGCGCCAGGTAGCGGTCCGCTACCGAGCCATTGGGGTCGGCACCGATGGCCCGGCGGCCCACCACCACGATGGTGTCGAGCGCCGTCTCCTGGCGCTGCAACTCAAACCGCAGCCGCTCGGTGCGGCGGGCGAGAATCCGCACCGCCGGCTCCGTGCCCGGCAGATACCCCGCTGATTCCGCACGGAACCGGTAAAAGCCCTCGTCCAGATCCTCAAACAAAGCGGCGCCATCCGCGCCCGTGACCGTATTCCGGGTCTCACCGCTGCGGTCTTCGGCCGTCACCGTCACCCCGGCCAGCGGCGTGGCCGTCACGGCATCCACCACGTTGATCGAGATGGCGCCCGCGTGGGCAACCCCGATGGGCAGCGCGAAGACCAGCGCCAGCCAAGCGGGACTCCGGAGGAAACCGACGAATCTGCGACCGCGCATATGCCGAGCACCTTTTCATGCAGCTGAGAGAATCACTGCATCCTAAGGCGCAATAAGGCTGGAATGACCCACCATTGAAGTAGCGGTACTAAAAGTCACACCAGCGGCAGGGGTGACCGATGAGTGGTCGCCCCAGGCGGGCCTAGTGTGACAAGCGGTCGCCCGTACTAGTGACTGCAGCCATCTCCGCTGGCAGCTCCGGCCGGGGCGTGATGGCGTCGGTGACTTGCTGTCGCACATCCGCGAGGGAATACCCCCGGGCCGCCCGGATACGCAACATGGGCACCCCGGCCGACTGACAGGCCCCGTTGAGGAAGGCATCCCGCTTCTGCGCCTTGGATGACCCGTGACTCGCATCATCCAGCTCAACCACCAGCTTCACCGAAAAATCACCGCCGGCACAGACCACGAAGTCGAAGTGCTTCGCCGAAATCGCATTGAACGCCCGCTGCCAAGCGGATCGCCCCAAACCCTTCTGCGGCGCGATCACATCAGCAACCCGCACCTTGGTGAAGACCGCGTCCGAGCCATCAACCGCCTGTACCAGAACGCCATAGAAAGACCGCTCGGCATTCGACAAGAAGTACCTGGACCGCTGGTAGGGATAGGCGATGGCCTCGCCTTTCCCCTTCGCGAACACGAGGACCGCGACGACAACAACCATCAAAATCACCAACAGCAGGATGTCCATGGGGTTCTACCCCGTAATCACGGACGGTTTAGAAAGAGCTGAAAACCTCTGATCC
>CAYROO010000010.1:0-95235 GCA_964425915.1 uncultured Polycyclovorans sp. | reverse complement strand
GAGCAGTCTGGCAGCTCGTCGGGCTCATAACCCGAAGGTCGTAGGTTCGAATCCTGCCCCCGCTACCACATTTTTGGTTGGTCCAGGCCCCTTGTGGGCCTTTTTTATTGCGTTTGAGTGCAGGAGCGCCATGCTGGAATCGCGGTTGCAAGCATTGCTGACGCCGGTCATCGAGGGCCTGGGCTACGAGCTGGTGCTGCTCGAGTTCCAGGGGTCGGGCCGTGCGGCAACCCTGCGACTCTTCATTGACGCCCCGGGTGGCATCGTGATCGCCGATTGCGAGCGGGTCAGCCGCGAAGTCGCCGCTCTGCTGGATGTCGAAGATCCGATCCCGACGGCCTACCAGTTGGAGGTGTCGTCGCCGGGGCTGGATCGCCCTCTGGTAACCCCGGCGCACTATCAGCGGTTCATCGGTGAGCAGGTCAAGCTGATGCTGCTGGCGCCCCGGGACAATCGACGCAAGTGGATGGGCGTGCTGCTGTCTGCAGATGAAAACGGTATCGAACTGATGGCGCCCGAGGGGCGCGTGACCTTGACGTATTCGGAGATCGAGCGGGCCCGTCTGGTGCCCGATTTTGACCGGGAACTGGCGAAATCATGAACAAGAACATTCTGCTGATGGTGGATGTGGTCTCCAACGAAAAGGGCGTGGAGAAGGAGATCATTTTCCAGGCGCTCGAGGCGGCGCTGGCGTCGGCCACCAAGGAGCATCACGGCGACGAGGCCGAGATCCGGGTGGCGATCGATCGTGAAACTGGGGAGTACGAGAGCTTTCGACGCTGGACCGTGTTTGAGGATGACTCGGAGGAGTTCGAGTATCCCGAGCGGCAGATCAAGCTGACCTACGCTCGCAAGGACCATCCCGACATTGAGCCAGGCGAGGTCATCGAGCAATCGGTTGCCTCGGTGGACTTCGGCCGGATCGGCGCCCAGAAGGCCAAGCAGGTGATCGTGCAGAAAGTGCGCGAGGCCGAACGTGCGATGGTGGTGGAAGCCTACAGCGAGCGGGTTGGCGAGCTCATCACCGGAATGGTGAAGCGCATCGAGCGGGGCGCCGTGATCATGGATCTTGGTAACAACGCCGAAGCCATCATCCCGCGTGAGCAGGTGATCCCGCGCGAGCCGATCCGGCCCGGCGACCGCGTGCGGGGCTACATCTATGAGGTAAGCCCTCAGATTCGCGGCCCGCAGATTTTCGTATCGCGGACCGACCCGCGCTATCTCATGGAGCTGTTCAAGCTTGAGGTTCCAGAGATTGCGCAAGGTTTGATCGAGCTCAAGGGCGCTGCGCGTGACCCGGGGCTGCGCGCCAAAATTGCCGTGCAGGCCAAAGACAAGCGAATCGATCCGGTAGGGGCCTGTGTCGGCATGCGTGGCTCGCGAGTGCAGGCGGTCTCTAACGAGTTGGCCGGCGAGCGCGTCGACATCGTGCCCTGGGATGAGAACGTGGCCCAGTTCGTGGTGAACGCTATGGCGCCGGCCGAGGTGGAGAACATTGTGGTGGACGAGGATGCCCACGCGATGACCATCGGGGTTTCCGAAGAAAAACTCGCCCAGGCCATCGGCCGTGGTGGTCAGAACGTGCGGCTGGCCTCAGAGCTCACTGGCTGGACGCTCAACGTCATGACCGCCGCCGACGCCGAAGCGCGCCGCGAAACGGAGAACCAGAGCGTGCAGCAGATGTTCATGGAGGCGCTAGACGTGGATGCCGAAGTGGCCCTGGTCCTGGTGCAGGAAGGCTTCTCCACGCTGGAAGAAATCGCCTACCTGCCTGACGAAGAGATGCTCGACATCGAAGAGTTCGATGAGCAGATCGTCGCCGAGCTCAAGAATCGGGCGCAGGACGTCCTGCTCACCAAGGCGATTGCCAAAGCCGAGCGGCAGGCATCGGTCAAGCCGGCCGACGATCTGCTGGAGGTGGAGGGGGTCGACGAAGAGATCGCCTTCGTGCTCGCCGAATCGGGCGTGGTCACGGCAGAGGATCTTGCCGACCTCGCCACCGATGAATTGCTCGAGAAAGTCTCGATGGACGAGGCATTGGCCTCGAAGTTGATCATGGCGGCGCGCGACAAGGTCTACGCCTGAACGCCCCCCAGTCACACAACGGAATTCGAATGTCGACGGTAACTGTCAAAGATTTTGCCAACGAACTGAACCGCTCGGTTGCCGAGCTGCTGGCCCAGTTCCGCGAGGCGGGCGTCACCGCGAAGGACGAGGCCTCCGAGATCAGCGCGCAGGACAAGCTCGCCCTGCTGAGCTACTTGCGCCAGAAGACACGCGCCGCCGGGGCTCCGCTGTCGATGGCGCCGGAAGGCGGTGAGCGGCGGATCACGCTGAAGCGCAAGGAGACATCCGAGCTGCGTTTGGGTGGCGCGCGTGGTGCGCCGGCTAAGACCGTCAGCATCGAAGTCCGCAAGAAGCGGACCATTCTCAAGACAGACCCCATCGAGGCGGCTACCGGCTCGGCGCCGGTTGAGGTGGATGAGGAAGCCCAGGCCGCCGCGGCGGCGGCGGCAGCCGAGGCCGAGGCTGCGCGTGTCGCGCGGGAGACCGCTGAGCGCCAGGCTGCGGAAGCCGCTGAGGCAGCGGCGCGCGAGGCCAAAGAGACCGCCGAGCGCGAGGCGCAGGAAGCGCGCGAAGCCGCTGAAAAGGCACAGCAGGAAGCCGACGAGAAGCTGCGTCGTGATAAGGAGCAGCACGAGCGTCAGCTGCAGGAAGACCCGCTGTACCGGCAGCGGTGGGAGGCGTCGCAGTCGCGTCGTCGTGCCGAGGAGAACCTTCGTCGCGCTGCCGAGATGCGCGCGGCCAGTCCGCCGCCCCCGGTGGTCGCGACCCCGGCGGCTGCGGCCGCGGCGCCGGGCGCGGCAGTGCGTCGGGGTGATCGCCGTGCTGCGCCGGAGCGCGGCGGGCGTGCGGAACTTCACCTTTCGGAAGGCAAGTCCGGCAAGCGCGAGAAGAAGGGGCGTAAGGCCGCTGCCGGTCGTGTTCGGGTTGATAACCAGCATACCTTCGAGCGGCCGACGGCCCCGGTCATCCGCGATGTCGAGGTGCCGGAAATCATCACCGTCGGCGAACTGGCCAACCGCATGGCGGTCAAGGCCACCGACCTGATCAAGGTGATGATGAAGAACGGCCTGATGGCCACCATCAACCAGAGTCTCGACCAGGACACTGCGGCGCTGATGGTCGAGGAAATGGGTCATCGGGTGACCATGATCAAGGCCACCGATGCCGAGGAGTCGCTGGAACAGGCTGCGTTTGGCGATGACACCGACGCCGAGTTGCTGCCGCGTCCGCCGGTGGTCACCATCATGGGTCACGTCGACCACGGCAAGACCAGCCTGCTCGACTACATCCGCAAGACGCGGGTGGCAGCGGGTGAGGCCGGAGGCATCACCCAGCATATTGGGGCCTATCACGTCGAAACCGACAAGGGCGTGGTGAGTTTCCTCGATACCCCCGGTCACGCTGCATTTACCCGCATGCGCGCCCGTGGCGCCCAGATTACCGACGTGGTGATTCTGGTGGTGGCTGCGGATGACGGTGTCATGCCGCAGACCCGTGAGGCCATCCAGCATGCCCGCGCCGCAGGCGCGCCCATGGTGGTGGCGATCACCAAGGTCGACAAACCTGAAGCCGATCTCGACCGTGTGAAGAACGATCTCGCCAAGGAAGAGGTTATTCCGGAAGAGTGGGGTGGGGATACGCAGATGGTCGGCGTGTCCAGCCACACCGGCGAAGGGGTGGACGCCCTGCTGGATGCGGTGCTGGTGCAGGCCGAAATTCTGGAGCTGCGCGCGCCGGTAGAGGCGGATGCCCGTGGCACCGTTGTGGAGGCCTCGCTGGAGAAGGGGCGTGGCCCGGTGGCGACCGTGCTGGTTCGCTCCGGCACGCTCAATCAGGGCGATGTGGTGCTGTCCGGCCGATTCTTCGGCCGTGTGCGTGCCCTGTTCGATGAGGCCGGACGGCCGGTGAAGAGTGCAGGTCCGTCGATTCCGGTTCAGGTCTTGGGTCTGTCTGGGGTTCCGGACGCTGGCGATGATGTCGTCGTGGTCGCAGACGAGCGCAAGGCGCGCGAGCTGGCCGACCTGCGCGAAGTGAAAATGCGCGAGCAGAAGCTTGCGCAGAACCAAGCCATGCGAATGGACCAGATTTTGGCGCGCATGGGCGAGGGCGAGGTCAAGCAGCTCAACCTGATGGTCAAGGCCGATGTGCAGGGGTCGTCCGAGGCCCTGGCCGAGGCATTGCGCAAGCTTCCCAGTGAAGAGGTCCGCGTCAACGTGCTGTCGTCGGCGATTGGCGGTATCAACGAGTCTGACATTGACCTGGCACTGGCCTCCAAGGCCATCATCATTGGGTTCAACGTGCGTGCCGACAGCGGGGCCCGCAAGCGGATTCAGGAAACCGGCGTCGATGTTCGGTACTACTCGATCATCTATAACGTGCTGGACGATGTGTCCGATGCGGTATCCGGTTTGCTGGGGACCGAAACGCGCGAACAGATCGTCGGCATCGCACAGGTCCGCGATGTGTTCCGTAGTCAGAAGCTGGGCAGCATCGCCGGTTGCCTGGTGGTCGAAGGCACGGTGCAGCGGAGCCTGCCGATCCGTGTGCTGCGGGATAACACCGTCATTTACGAAGGCACTCTGGAATCGTTGCGGCGGTTCAAGGATGACGTTCAAAAAGTGGAGGCCGGGACCGAGTGCGGCATCGGGGTCAAGGACTACAACGACGTCAAGGTGGGCGACCAGATCGAGTGCTTCCAGCGCATAGAAGTGCGACGCACGGTCAAGGCCGCGGCCACGACCTGATCCGGAACCCGCATGCCCCGTGAATTCTCTCGCAAGCTTCGTGTCAACACCCAGCTCCAACAGGTGCTGGCCACGCTGATTCGGACGGAGCTGCGGGATCCCCGGGTGGCTGCCGTCACGGTTACCGGTGCCGAAGTGGCACCGGATCTCCGCCATGCCAAGGTGCGCGTCAGCGTACTGGGCAGTGACGATGAGTTGCGCCAGGCAGTGCAGGCGCTGAACCGCGCAGCCGGTCGGCTGCGGCACGGGGTGGGCCGGGCGCTGGCCCTGCGCTACTTGCCTGAGCTGCATTTCCAGGCGGATGAGCAGCTGCGGACCGGCGACCGTCTCGGCGCGCTCATCCGCGATGCCGTCCGCGAGGACGATCACCATGCCCGCGCGCGCGGCGAGGGCGCCGCAGCCGCGGAACCCGACCCAGAATGAGCAAGCCGCGGCGACCGCGCCGCATCGTCAGCGGCATCCTGTTGCTGGACAAGCCTCTGGGGTGGTCTTCCAACGCGGCGCTGATTGAGGTGCGCAAGCGCTATCAGGCTGAGAAGGCCGGTCATATCGGCAGCCTCGATCCGCTGGCAACGGGGATGTTGCCAATATGCCTGGGGCAGGCCACCAAGCTCTGTGGTCAGTTGCTGGAAACCGACAAGCGCTATCGCGCTACGGTCGCACTGGGGGCGGCCACCGACACCGGAGACGCCGAGGGGCAGGTGACGGCACGCAGCGACCTGTGCCGGTACCGGCCTGAGCAGTTGCCGGCCGTAGCGGCCGCGTTCACCGGCCCGCAGCGCCAGATTCCGCCCATGTATTCGGCGATCAAGCAGCAGGGGGTGCGGCTCTACCAACTGGCGCGAGAGGGCGCGGTAGTGGATCGCGCCCCGCGCGACATCGTGATTCACCAGTTGCTATTGACGCCGCGTGATGAAGGCCACTTCGACCTCGAAGTCTGTTGTTCCAAGGGGACTTATGTGCGCGTGTTGGCGGAGGACCTTGCGCGGGCTCTGGGCGAGGTTGGTCACCTGGTGTCACTGCGGCGGATCGCCGCGGGGCCCTTCGCTGGGGCGATGGTGACGTTGGATGATCTGGCCGAAAGCGCCGAGGCAGGCGGGCTGGCGGCCCTTGATCGTCTGCTGTTGCCGTTGTCGCAGGCCCTGCCGGACTGGCCACGATGGGCGGTCAGTCACGATCAGGCTGCCTTGCTGAGGCGTGGCGGACGGTTGGCGGTGTCTGCCGCGTCGGGGCAGGTGGCGGTGGTGGATCCGCTCGGCGAGGTGGTGGCGCTGGCGGAAGTGCTGGACGGACGGTTGCAACCTCGGCGTTGGCTGTCCGACCGGTATTCCTGAGAAATGTATTGCAGCTTCATTGTTTTGAAAGCTACAATATTGGACTTTATTACCGACTGTTTTTCGAAAGACCGATTTATCCGGAGTTTTACATGACGATGTCCGTGGCCGAGAAGGCCGAAGTGGCCCAGAAGTTTGCACGTACCCCCGGCGACACCGGTTCGCCCGAGGTGCAGATTGCGCTTCTGACGGCCCGTATCAGCAGCCTCAGCCCACATTTCAGCGATCACAAGAAGGATCACCACTCCCGTCGTGGTCTGCTGAAGATGGTCAACCAGCGTCGTGGGCTGCTCGACTACCTGAAGCGCAAGAGCGAAGCCCGTTACCTGAAGCTGATCGCCGATCTCGGTCTGCGTCGCTAACGCCGGGATGATGCGGCCGCGGCCGATGATGCTCATGGCCCAATCGCACACCCGATCTTGATTGTCCAAGAAGCCGCCACCACGCCCTAGTCGGGCCCGGCGGCTTCTTCTTTTCTGAGGAGCTGAAAACCATGGCGATTCCCGCCACGCCGGCCCAGGCCGTCACCAAGACGTTCCAGTACGGCAACCAGACCGTCACCCTCGAGACCGGCGCCATCGCGCGCCAAGCCGCCAGCGTCATCGTGCGTATGGGCGACACCGTGGTGATGGTCAACTGTGTTGCCAAGAAAGAGGCCAAGCCTGACCAGTCATTTTTCCCGCTGACGGTCGATTACATGGAGCGCTTCTACGCCGGTGGTCGCATCCCCGGTGGCTTCTTCAAGCGCGAAGGCCGTCCCACTGAGAAGGAAACGCTGACCTCGCGTCTGATCGATCGTCCGCTGCGTCCGCTGTTCCCGGAAGGCTTCCTCAACGAGATCCAGATTGCCGCCACCGTAATGTCGCTCGATCCCGACATCAATGGCGACATTCCCGCGATGATCGGCGCCTCGGCGGCGGTGGCCCTCACGGGTGCGCCATTCATGGGGCCGATTGGCGCCGCCAAGGTTGGATACAAGGATGGGCACTTCCTGCTCAATCCCACCGAGAGCGAGCTGAAGACCTCTGCACTCGAACTGGTGGTGGCCGGAACCCGGGATGCCGTGCTGATGGTGGAGTCCGAAGCCAAGATGCTGCCGGAGTCAGTGATGCTCGGCGCGGTCCTGTTCGGTCACGAACAAATGCAGGTGGCCATCGATGCCATCAATGCTCTGGTTGCGGAGGCCGGTCTGCCGAAGTGGGACTGGCAGGCCCCGAACGTTGATGACGTTACCCGCTACGTCGAGCAGTACGCGGGCGCCGTCACCGAGGCCTATACCTTTACCGACAAGCAGGCCCGCTACGGCAAGCTCGGCGAAGTGCGGACCGCTGCGATGGCAGGCAAGCCCGAAGGGATGAGTGACCTGCAGGTCAAGGAGGGCATGCACCAGCTGGAGGCGCGCATTGTTCGCAATCGCATTCTGGAAGGGCAGCCGCGCATTGATGGCCGTGACCGTTTCACCGTTCGTCCGTTGGCGATCAGCGCAGGGGTACTGCCGCGCACCCATGGTTCCGCCCTGTTCACCCGGGGAGAAACCCAGGTGCTGGCGGTGGCCACGCTGGGCACCGGTAAGGACTACCAGATCATCGATGCCATCGAGGGGGAGTGGCATGAAAAGTTCATGTTCCATTACAACTTCCCCCCGTACTGCGTGGGCGAAACCGGGCGCATGAACATGCCGAAGCGGCGCGAGATCGGCCACGGCCGACTGGCCAAGCGCGGGGTCGCCGCTGTCATGCCGGATCTCGAAAAAGAGTTCCCGTACGTGGTGCGCGTGGTGTCGGAGGTGACGGAGTCCAACGGATCCTCATCGATGGCGTCGGTGTGCGGCGCATGCCTGTCGCTGATGGATGCCGGCGTGCCGCTGAAGGCGCCCGTGGCCGGTGTGGCGATGGGCCTCATTCTGGAAGATCAGCGTTGGGCGGTGCTCACCGACATTCTCGGCGACGAAGATCACCTGGGTGATATGGATTTCAAGGTGGCCGGAACCCAGGATGGCGTGACTGCGCTGCAGATGGATATCAAGATCGCCGGGATCACCGGTGAGATCATGCAGCAGGCGCTGGAGCAGGCGAAGACCGCGCGCCTGAACATTCTTGCGCAGATGTCCGAAGTGTTGCCGACGCCGCGCAGCGAAATGTCGCCGTATGCCCCGCGCATCACCACCATCAAGATTCACCCGGACAAGATCCGCGAAGTGATCGGTAAGGGCGGCGCCACGATTCAGAGCATCACCCGCGATACCAATACCCAGATTGATATTGATGACGATGGCACGATCAAGATCGCGGCTACCGACGGCCTCGCAGCGCAGGCCGCGGTGGCACGGATCGAAGCGCTGACCCGCGATGTCGAGGTCGGTGCGATCTACGAAGGCAAGGTCGCCAAGATCATGGATTTCGGTGCGTTCGTGACCATTGCCCCGGGCAAGGATGGCTTGGTCCACATTTCGCAACTTGCCGACAAGCGTGTCGAGAAGGTGGATGACGTCGTCAAGGAGGGCGAAACCGTTCGCGTCAAGGTGCTGGAAGTCAGCCGCGACGGCAAGATTCGCCTGTCCATGAAGTCAGTGGACGTTGCCGAGGCATGAACATGACGCCCTGCCCGGTCACCGTACTGGGCAGGGCGTCCGTCATGGCGACGCCAGCGCTTGCGTTGCTGAGTCGGATTTATGACAATACTGAATCAACGAAATAAAGGAGTCGAACCGCAATAGCGGCGACTTTTGGGGCCTCTGGAGGGGGGAACTAAAAGAGCCCCCCAATGATGATGGGGGGCAAGGTGCGAGAAAGGCGCTAGGCCTTTCTGGAGGAGACTCTTCAACCCGGCAGGTCACCCGACATGTCGGGTTTTTTGTTGCCTTGGTTATGTTGCAGTGCAGTATAAGATTGACTTACTACTATGTCAATCGACGAAGAGAACTAAAGTTTGTTTTTGTTCAATAACTTAAGTTGCTTCGTCGTCCCTGGGCTGCGGGACTTGAACGATCGTCCATCAACCTTCTGGCAACTTCGACTTGATGGACCGTGCCCGATCAGAAAGGTTCCGGATGAATTCACGGCGCACCGACTTCCAGATTGGCAGCTGCCGATCCGCAAGCTCCTTGAGGCTTTGCAGGGGCTGCTGCGCTTGACCCAGCATGGTGCGAAGTTGCTCGGTGAAGTGCTGCTGCTGCTCGGCGAACATCCGCAGTGACAGCTCCAGATAGCGGGTGATGCTCGCCTGCATGGGGTCGCCGTAGTACCGAATGATGAACTGCAGCAACTCGTTGGTGAAGATCGGGGTGCCGTTCTCCTCCCGCTCGGAAATGACTTGCAGAAGGATGCTGCGGGTGATGTCCTGGTGCGTACGTTTGTCTTCGACTCGGAACTCGACGCCGTCGATCACCAGCTGGCGAATCTCTTCCAGTGTGATGTATCGGCTGATGGCCGTGTCGTACAGCCGGCGGTTGGGGTACTTCTTGATGACGCGCGTTTCAGACATGATCGACGGCAGCTTTGTTGCAGTGCATCAAGCGATGATGCCAGAAGCGTGGCCGGACCACTACTGCGGCACCGCCGCCGGGGTCGGCCACGGTTGTTTCAGTGTCCAGGCCAACTGATCGGCAGCCGGCGCTGTTGCCAGATCGGCCGGAACCTGCCACCCAATCCGCGCCAGGGCTTCCCGCACTGCCGCGACCGCAGAGGCCGGGGTCTCGGCGACCGCGGCTGCATGGTTCTGCTTGGACAGCTTACGGCCGTCCGCGCCGCGCACCACCGGCAAGTGACGCCATCGCGGTGACGGCAGCTTGAGGGCGTCCATGACCAGGAGCTGCGAGAAGGTTTCCTCCAGCAAGTCGTCACCGCGGACCGCTTCGGTGACACCCAGGTGCGCTTCGTCTACCGCCCCCGCGAGGGCATAGGCCGGCACATCGTCCACTCGCCACAGGGGGAAGCCCACGCAGTTCTGGCGGGCACGCTGCTGCATGCCGAACTGTCCATCGATGAAGCGCACCGGCGCACCGGGTAGCGGCTGAAAGCGAAGGCTGAGCGGACCGCTGGTGGGCGGGAACTGCAGGCAGTGGCCATCATAAGGGGCGGCCCCCGCCGGGCCGCGTTGTCGCAGGGCGGCGCGCGTGCAATTGCAGGGGAACACATGGCCCTTGGCCAGCAACTGCTGCAGTCCCTGCCTATAGTGGTCAATGCGTTCGCGCTGGTGGACAGCGCTGCCATCCCAATGCAGTCCACAGTGCGATAACTGACGTTTGATGCGATCGGCCGCGGTTGGAGGGCAGCGTTGTCTGTCGAGGTCGTCGATGCGCAGCAGCCAGCGGCCACCGACGCGTCGTGCATGCCACCAGCTGGCGACCGCGGTCACCAGCGATCCCAGGTGCAGCGGTCCGCTGGGAGTGGGGGCGAAACGCCCCACATAGGGGCTGGGCGCTACGATTCGACTGGACACTTTGTTAGCATGTGACCCACATTCGCGTACACAAAAAAATCATGGTGCCGTCCCGTCGGACCGCCTTCGTCTCGTGTTCGAGCGCATGACGCTCCAAGCCATACTGTTTGACGTCGATGGCACGCTCGCCGACACCGAGGCGCTGGGGCATCGTCCCGCTTACAACCGCGCTTTCCGCCAAATGGGTCTAGGGTTCCGCTGGGGACCCAAACTCTACCGCAAGTTGCTGCGGCAGCCGGGCGGACGTGAGCGACTCCGGCACTACGTTCAGCAATATCAGCCCGAGCTCGGCACGCACCGCGCGGCGGTCGACGCCAATCTCGACAACTGGGTGGCCGAGGTGCACGCGCTCAAATCCAAGTACTTCCGGCGCTACATGCGGCGTGGACGGGTGCCGCTACGGCCCGGCATTGCCCGCATCATCCGCGAAGCGACCGAGCAGAACATCCGCCTCGCCATCGTCACCAATGCCACGCGGAAGACGCTTAATCCGGTGCTGCGATACATCCTGGGACCCGCCCTCACCAGCGTCATTGAGGTGGTGGCCAGTGGTGAGGAAGTCAGCCACAAGAAGCCAGCGCCGGACCTCTACCGTCTGGCGATGGCGCGGTTGGGACTGACGGCTCGGGACTGCGTTGCGCTGGAGGATTCTGAGATGGGCCTGCGCGCAGCACGTGCGGCCGGTCTGCCGGCCATCGTCACGGTCAACGAGGACACGGTCGGGCAGGATTTCAGTGGTGCGGCGCTGGTGGTCAGTAGCCTGGGCGAGCCGGGTGCCCCCACCCATGTGCTGAAGGGGCAGGGGGGGCCGCTGCCGTGGGTCACCCTGGAAACTCTGCGTCAGCTGCACGCCACAGCGAGTTCTTGAGCGCTGGTTATACTCGGTCGCGAATTTGCGCCGGATGCTCCGTATGCGTCGCTGGAACGGCTGGGGTGACGACAGTACCGACTTCCCGTTAACGCCGCTTGCTCAGACCTATCTGGTCGAGCGGATCGGCCGTGGTCGTCCCCAGGCTGAGGCGAGCCGTGCTCAGGCGGTTGCGAGCATCGCGGCTGCACGTGGGCGCTGGGGTGCCCACTGGAACACCGAGCCCGAAATACGACTGGACCATGCCCGGGGTCAGAGCTTTCCCGATTGGCTGGCGCTGAAGTCGGGGCGGGTGGGGCCGGTCGCCGATGCAGTGTCGTTTCCCCCGGATTCCGATGCGGCAGAGACGGTGCTGCAAGAGGCGTGCGCTGCCGGGGCCGTGGTGATTCCACACGGTGGTGGCACTTCGGTGGTCGGCCATTTGTCCGTGCCGGTTGACGACCGTCCGGTGGTGAACATCGCGATGTCGCGCCTGAACCGCTTGCTGCAGCTGGACCCCCGGCATCAATTGGCCCGCTTTGGCGCGGGGGTTGCAGGTCCGGCATTGGAGGCACAGTTGCGTGAGCAGGGGCATGTCCTCGGACATTACCCTCAGAGTTTCGAGTACTCCACGCTGGGCGGCTGGGTGGTGACACGCTCCTCCGGCCAGCAGAGTTACCGATATGGTCGTATCGAACAGTTGTTCCAGGGGGGCGAACTGATCAGCCCGCGGGGGCGTCTGCGGGTGGGACAGGTGCCTGCGTCGAGCGCTGGCCCCGATCTCCGCGAGTGGGTGCTGGGATCCGAGGGCCGATTGGGTCTGCTCACCGAGGCCACCGTGCGTATCCGGCCGCGGCCAGCGCATGAGTCCTTCCATGCCGTGTTCTTTCCGGCCTGGGATGTGGCATTGGAGGCGGTGCGTCAGATGGTGCATCAGGCCATCCCGCTGTCGATGCTGCGGGTCTCCAATGAGCTGGAGACCGAAACCCAGCTGCGCCTGGCCGGTCATGAAAAGCTCATTGCCTGGTTACAGCGCTATCTCGGCCTGCGCGGTGTCGGGTCGGGACAGTGCCTGTTGATGATCGGCGTGACCGGCAGTCTCGGACAGTGTCGACGCCACCTCCGGGAAGCGCTCGCGGTGGCCAAGCGACAGCGCGGAGTCCATGTCGGCAAGGCCATGGGCCAGGCCTGGTCGCGCAACCGATTCCGCGGGCCCTATCTGCGCAATAGCCTGTGGCGGCTCGGCTATGGAGCGGATACCGTCGAAACCTGTGTGCCATGGGCATCTGCGACCCCGCTGATGCGTGCGCTTGAGCGCACCGCACAACAGGTCTACGAGGGCTTCGGTGACCGCATGTTGGCGTTCACCCACCTCTCTCATGTTTATCCTCAGGGCTGCAGCATCTACAGCACCTTCGTGTTCCCTAGTGCCGGCGATGCGGACGCCGACCTGGCGCGCTGGCAATCGCTCAAGCAGGCCCTGTCCTCCACAATTGTCGAACACGGCGGCACCATTTCTCATCAGCATGGTGTGGGGCGTGACCATGCGCCCTACCTGCCCAAGGAGAAGGGCGAGCTCGGCATGGCGCTGATTCGGTCAGCCGCCGATGCACTCGACCCTGAGGGGCGGATGAATCCCGGGAAGCTGTTCGCGTGACCGTGGAGCCTCTCGCCAGCCTGCCAGAGTCGGTCGATCTGGTGATTGTGGGTGGTGGCATTACCGGGGCGGGGATCTTCCACCAGGCGGCATCTGCGGGGCGACGCGTGGTGCTGGTGGAGGCGGCCGACTTTGCCAGTGGCACGTCCAGCTGGTCGTCGAAACTGGTGCATGGGGGGTTGCGCTATCTCAAGCAGGGGCAATGGCGCCTGACCCGTGCGGCGGTGCGCGAGCGCGATGCGCTGGTGGCCGCCTTGCCGGGGCTGGTCGAGCCGATGCCATTCGTCATGCCCTTGCATGAGGGTCAGTCCCCGACACGGTGGACTTTGCAGGCAGGGCTCTGGTTATACGACCGACTGGCCGGTCGGCGGCGATCCGGTCATTGGACCGCCGCGCAGGCTGAAGCGGCAGTGCCCGCCTTGTCTCATCCGCAGCTGCGTGGCGCGCTTCACTTTGAGGATGCGGTCACCGACGACGCCCGGCTGGTCCTGCGGCTGATCTTCGACGGCATCGAGGCCGGTGGACAGGCTCGCAATTACACGCGTGCCCAAGTCTGGCGCCGTGGCGATCGGGTTGCCGGTGTCGATCTCGTCGATGTCGAAACCGGTGAGCAGCGACGCCTCAAGGCCGACGTCACCGTGCTGGCCACAGGGCGGCAGGCTGATCCCGACTGGGGTGCCCCCGCCTTGCGGCCGCTGCGTGGCAGCCATCTGGTGTTCTCGTCGCTGCAGCTGCCGCTGCGCCAGGCGGTGTCCTGGCTGCACCCACAGGACCAGCGCCCCGTGTTTGCCGTCCCTTGGCTGGGCCGGGTGATCTGCGGCACCACCGATGTTGATCATTCCGTCGGCATGCCGGTGCGAATGTCGGCGTCGGAGGCAGACTATCTACTCGCCGGATTGCGCGCAGCCTTTCCGACGCGTGCACCGCGACTGCGCGATGCGATAGCCAGTTATGCCGGAGTGCGGCCAGTGGTGGCTGGCGGGCGCGCCGATCCCTCCGCCGAGTCACGTGAGTCGGCGCTGTGGACGGCGCCTGGTCTGGTTGGTGTGACCGGTGGCAAGCTCACCACCTTTCGTCATACCGCCACCGATGTGCTCCGTAGCGCCGCGCGTGACTGCCCATCACTGGAGATGGCGCTGGTTCCCGGTCGGCTGTTGGCGGCCTCGCCGGTGCCGAGTCAGCAGCGGCTCTACGGCCGTTTGGGCATTCTCGCCGCCGGTCGCTGCCTGGCAGAGACGCCAGGCGAGGATCATGCCGCGATCGCCGACACGCCCTTTACCTGGGCCGAGCTGCGCTGGGCGGCGCAGGCTGAGCGGATCCGTCATCTCGACGACCTGCTGTTGCGGCGCACCCGGCTCGGTCTGTTGCTGCCGGAGGGCGGCGCGGCTTTACTGCCCGAAATCCTTGCGCGGGTGCAGCCGACGATGGGATGGAGTCCGTCCGAGGCGGCAGCAGAATGCGCGCGTTATCGGGCGCTTTGGCAACGCGACCATGCCCCGGAGGGGGCGGCGTGAGCACCGATGCCTTGCTGAGCCTCGATGTTGGCACTCAGAGTGTCCGCGCGCTGGTATTCGATGCCGAGGGAAAGGTGCTTGATCAGGCCCGGCAGGCGTTTGATCCCCCTTACCAAGCGCCTCACGCAGGTTGGGCGGAACAGGATCCCGAAGTCTATTGGCGCGGTATCGTCTCGGTGACGCAGGCCCTGTGGTCACGCGGAACGGTCCGCCGCGAACAGGTGGCGGGTTTGGCGCTGACCACGCAGCGGGCCACGGTGATCTGTGTGGATGCCCGCGGCCAGGTGCTGCGCCCAGCCATGGTCTGGCTCGACCAGCGGCGGTGTACCCAACCTCCGCCAATGGGCGCGGGGTGGAACATCCTGTTTGCGCTGGCCGGGGCCCGCGATCTGGTTGGGCATCTGCAGGCACAAGCCGAAGCCAACTGGTTGGCGCAGCATGAGCCCGACATCTGGCGCCGTACCGACCGCTTTCTGCTGCTGTCGGGATGGCTTCACCACCGTTTGCTCGGCCACTACCGTGATGCCCGGGCCGCGCAGGTCGGCTATCTGCCATTCGACTACCGGCGGCAGCAGTGGGCCGGGCGGCGCGACTTCAAGTGGCGTGCGCTGGCGATCAGGCCCTCACAGCTGCCTGAGCTGATCTCGGCGGGTCAACCGATGGGCGGCCTGTCGGCCACCGCCGCCGCGGCGCTGGGCCTTGCCCCCGGGCTCACTGTGGTGGCGAGTGCGGCCGACAAAGCCTGTGAGGTGCTGGGTTGCGGTGCCCTTGCACCCGACATCGCCCAGCTGTCCTACGGCACCTCCGCCACCATCAACACAACCCAGACCCGCTATATCGAGGTGCAGCGCCACCTGCCGGCGTATCCGGCGGCGCTGCCAGGCGCTTGGAACACCGAGATCCAGCTGTACCGGGGCTTCTGGATGGTGAGCTGGTTTCTCCGTGAGTTTGCGCAGGCCGATCAGGCCGTCGCGTTGCGGGAGGGCGTGCCGGTCGAGACGATCTTCGAGCGCCTGCTGCAGTCGGTGCCGCCGGGCAGTCAGGGCCTTGTACTGCAGCCATACTGGACGCCGGGCGTTCGCGAGCCCGGTCCAGAGGCCAAAGGGGCAGTGATCGGCTTCGGTGACGTGCACACGCGGGCGCACCTCTACCGCGCTTTGATCGAGGGGCTCGTATTCGGCCTGCGGGCGGGCAAGGAGCAGATTGAACGCCGACTCGGACACCCGCTGACCGTCGTGCGCGTCTCAGGGGGCGGCTCGCGCAGCGATGCCATCATGCAGATCACCGCCGATATCCTCGGCCAGCCCGTGGAAAGACCGTCATTGAGCGAGACCTCGGCGCTGGGCGCCGCCATCAATCTGGCGGTGGGGCTGGGGTGGTATGCGGATACCCCCACGGCCGTTTCCGCGATGACGCGGGTGGGTCAGCGCTTTATCCCCGGGCCCACAGCGCGCGCGCGCTATGAAGCGCTTTATCGCCAGGTCTACCAGCCGCTCTATGGGCGGTTGCGGCCGCTCTACCAGCGGATCCGGGCCATCACCGATTACCCGCCTGCGGCGTGAGGCTACAGCGGCGGATGGCCGGCGCCCGTGGGGTCGACGTGCCAGGCCGGGGGCGGCAGGCGCGGGGAGTAGCCGGGCGCGCAGTGCTCGGCCGTCACGTGGGTGTAAACCCCTCCCCGGACGTTGAAGACGGCTGTCAATCGCATAAACCTCGGTGCGGTGGCGGCCACCAGATCATCCAGGATGCGGTTGGTCACCGCCTCATGGAAGCAGCCTTCGTCGCGAAAGCTCCAGACGTACATCTTGAGGGACTTCAGCTCCACGCACTGCGCCTCGGCGATGTACTCCAGGTAGAGGGTGCCAAAGTCCGGCTGGCCGGTCTTGGGGCAGAGGCAGGTGAACTCCGGGATGCGCATGCGGATTGTGAAATCGCGCTCGGGCGCCGGGTTCGGGAAGGTTTCGAGGGTCTTGCTGGGCTGGCTGGCCATGATAGGGGGCGCTAGTCAAAGCGTCATAATTTACACTGCCGCCTTTGCCCGTACGGGCCGTGCCAGCAAATCCTAGCCATCCATGCGACTGTCGGGCATCAAACTCGCCGGGTTCAAGTCCTTTGTGGACCCTACCCATCTACCATTGCCGGCCAACCTGACCAGTGTGGTCGGGCCGAACGGCTGCGGAAAATCCAACATCATCGACGCTGTGCGCTGGGTGTTGGGTGAGACCAGCATGAAGAATCTGCGCGGCGCCGATGCGGAGGACGTGATCTTCAACGGCTCCAAGAGCCGCAAGCCGGTGGGGCGTGCCAGCGTTGAACTGTTGTTCGACAACAGTGACGGACAGGTGGTCGGCGCCTACGCGGCCTACAGCGAGATCTCGGTACGCCGCGAGCTCACCCGCGACGGCAGCTCGCAGTACTTCCTCAATGGTCGCAAATGCCTCAAGCGTGATGTCACCGACCTGTTTCTCGGGACCGGCCTGGGCGGCAAGAACCAGTACGCGATCATCGAACAGGGGATGGTCAGCCGCATGATCGAGGCGAAGCCTGAGGAACTTCGCCACTGGCTTGAAGAGGCGGCCGGCATCAGCAAATACAAGGATCGCCGCCGCGAGACCGAGAGCCGCATCCGGCAGACCCGGGAGAACCTGGACCGGCTCAACGACGTCCGGACCGAACTGCAGGGACGTCTCGAAGTGTTGCAGCGTCAGGCGGCCAATGCCGAGAAATACAAGCAACTCAAGGCGGATGAGCGGCGACTCAAGGCGGAACTGCTGCTGTTACGAACGCAGCAGTTGGAAGCGGAGCAGGCCAGCCAGCAGGCCGCAATCGAAGCGCGTGAGGCGACGTCGCAGCAATCACGAGCGGATCTCGAAGCGGCGCAGCGGCAACGGGCCGAAGCGGAGGCGCGGCTTCGCGCCAGCCAGGCGGCCATCCATGAAGCGCAGACGCGCCTGTACGAGTGCGAGGCGGCCCAGGCACAGGCGCTGCAGACCCTCAACCACACGCGCGAACTGCAGCAGCTGCAGCAGCGGGAGCGCGAGGGCGTTGAACGGGGTTTCGCCGACCTCAATGAGCGCATTGAGCGCGAACGGCTGCGCTTGCAGCAGGCGCGTGAGCAGCTGACACAGCTGGATGAGGCCTTTGCCCGCGCCGAGGCGGAGGAACAGTCGGCGCAGTCGGCGCTGATTGAGTCCGAAGCGCAGCTGGCCGATGCACAGAAGGCCTGGGATCTGTTCACCCATGACGCCGAAGCGCCGCTGACACAAACGGAAGCGGAGCGCGTGCGCGTACAGGCACTGGAGCGTGCCCGCTTCCAGGCGCAGGAGCGGCTCAAGCGGGTGGAGCAGGAGCTCGGCGGGCTCAACATCGAGGCGGTTCGGCAGGCCTTGCAGGAAGCGGAATCCGAGCTCGCGGTATTGCAGACGCAGGTCACCGAGCAGCAGCAGCGCTTGGCCGAAGTGGACCAGCAACTGAGTCAGGTGCGCGAAGCCCGCCGAGGTGACGAAACGGCCCTGCACGAGGCGCGCCAGCAGCAGCAGTCGGTCAAGGGCCGGCTGGCTTCGCTGGAGACGCTTCAGCAGGCTGCGATGCGTCGGGACGACGCCGAGCTCAATCAATGGCTGCAGCAGCAACAGCTGCAACAAGCGCCGCGCCTGGCGCAGGTGCTGGAGGTCTCACCGGGTTGGGAGGCTGCCGTCGAGCAGGTGCTGGAAGGGCTGTTGCAGGCGCCGGTGCTGGATCGCCTCGATGACCGCCGCTGGCCGGCGAAGGGGCCCAAGGCCGGACTCAGTGTGATGGACGGCACGCTGCGGCAGGGGGATCGTGGCCTGGCCGCCCATGTACGGGGCCCGGGCGCGGTGCTGGCGGCGCTCGCCGAGATCGAGCCGGTCGACGGCGCCGAGGCCCTGATGGCCCGACGAGGCGCGCTGGCACCCGGTCAGTCCTGCATCACGCAGCAGGGGCTGTGGGCGGGGCGCGACTGGCTGCGCTACCCGCGTGGCGGCGAGGACAACAAGGGCGTGATCGTGCGCGGTCGCCTGATTCAGGAACTGCGCGAGGAGCTGGAACGCCTGGAGGCACGCATGGCCCGCCTGGACGGTACCGTGCGTGGCCAGGTCGAGCAGATGCAGCGACTTGAAGCTGAGCGTCGGCAGCTGGCCGCGCAATTCGAGCAGGGGCGTAGCCGACAGTCCCAGAAGCTGGCCGTTCAGCAGTCTCAGCATGTCCGCCTGGAGCAGATGCAGGCGCGCCAGGCGCGCTTGCAGGCCGAGCAGGAAGAGGCCACCGGCGCGATGCAATCCGCCGAGCAGGAGCTGGGCACGGCGCGGGAACGGCTCACCGATCTGGAATCAGTGGCGGCCGCGCTTAAGCAGCAACGCGGCGAAGTGCAGCAGACCTTGGCCAAGCGCCGCGACGAGGTGCAGCGCGCGCGCGCAATGCTCGCCAGCCATCAGGCTGCGCGCAATCAACAGCAGGTCCAGCGCGCCGCCCGGCAGTCGGCTCTGTCGGCGATGGAACAGGGTGTGACCGAGCTGGAGCAGCGGCGCCAGAGCATGGCGGAGCAGGTCGCCGCCAATGTCGACAAGTCTGCGCAATGGGCGCAACCGCTTGCGGAGCAGCAGCAGGCGCTGGAGCACGCGCAGCAGACCACGGAGGCGGCGCGGGAGCAGCTCAGGCAGGTCCGCCAGCATACGGAAGGGGTGGAGCAGGGCCTGGCGCAGGCGCAGCAGGCGCTGATGACCGCCGAGCAGCAGCGGGAGACGGCTGGCGAGGCGGTGCAGGTGGCGCGGCTCGCCGCCGAGAACAGCCGGGCGCGCGCCGAGGAGCTTGCGGCGCAGTTCGCCGAAACCGGCTTTGAACGGCAAGCTCTGGAGGCCAATCTCGCCGAAGACGCCGAGCTGTCGAACTGGGAGCAGGCGCTGGCGGCCGTACTGCGGCGAATCGAACGGCTCGGCGCCATCAACCTGGCAGCGATCCAGGAACTGGAAGAGGGCCAGGCGCGGGCGGATTACCTTGAGCGGCAGCATGCCGATCTGGTCGGTGCGCTGGAAACGCTCGAGGCGGCCATGCACAAAATCGACACCGAGACCAAGACGCTATTCCGCGAGACTTTTGATCGCGTGAACACAGTGTTCGTCGACCGCTTCCCGAAGTTGTTCGGCGGGGGCGAGGCGTATCTCGAACTGACCGGCGACGACCTGCTCGATACCGGCGTGCGGGTGATGGCGCGTCCCCCCGGCAAGCGTAATTCCACCATCCAGCTGCTGTCCGGGGGCGAAAAGGCGATGACGGCTGTGGCGCTTCTGCTGGCCTTGTTCCAGCTCAACCCGGCGCCGTTCTGCCTCATGGACGAAGTGGACGCACCGCTGGACGACGCCAACGTCGGCCGATTCTGCGACGTGGTGCGGGAAATGTCGGAAGCCGTTCAATTCATTATCATTACCCACAACAAAATCACCATGGAGCTGGCCGCACATCTGCACGGCGTCACCATGCAAGAGCCCGGCGTTTCGCGCCTGGTCAGCGTGGATGTGCAACAGGCGGTGGCCCTGACCGAAGATCGAGAGGTCGTGGCATGAGCATCTTGCAGTGGGCCTTGCTCATTTTGGGCGTGGCGGTGGTTGTCGCCATCGTGGTCGTGAGCCGGCGTGAGCGCGCAGGCGGGGGCGACCGCTGGACCCCACCCAGTAGTGGTGATCGACCGCGCGGTCTGCCGGGGGCCGATCAGATGGACATATTTGGGGCCACCGGGCAGTTCGACGAATTTGGGGTCGGGCGGCCGCGCAAGCGCACCAGCCCCGGGCTGGACGCCCCGCGCGTGCCCGGGCAATCGGCCGACCTGTTCGGCGGCGCCCCCGAGCGCGTCGATGAACCGCCCCCGACGGAGCCACCGGTGCCGGCGTTCGTCAAGGCGCGCCGGCCACCCACCGTCGGCCAAGCGGCGGCGGTAGTACCCGCTCCTGAGCCAGCACCGCCCCCGCCGCCCGCAGAGGACCGCGGGGACGAAGAGCTGGTGGTGCTGTTTGTGGCGGAGCGCGACGGCAACCCCATTGAGGGGACACGATTGCATGCCGCGCTGGAGGCACAGCGTCTCAGCTTCGGCGCCAAGCAGATTTATCATCGCGTGAGCAACGGCATGGTGCAGTTCAGCGTGGCCAGCATCATCAAGCCCGGCGAGCTCGACCCGGCCCAGGCCGCGCGTTTCTCGACGCCAGGGCTGACCGTTTTCATGACCCTGCCCGGACCCCTGAAACCGGTGGCATGCCTCGACGATATGTTCAGCACCTGTGACCGTCTGGCCGGGGCACTCAACGCCGAGGTGTTCGACCAGCGGCGTGAGATTCTCACTGACGACACGCGCCAGGCGCTGCGGCAGCGCGTGGCCGACTGGGCCCGCGCCCGCAAGCTCGGCTGAGGCCGTGGACGCGGCGCAGGCGCGCACGCGGCTGGAAGCCCTGCGCGAGGAGATTCGCGCGCACGACCACCGCTACTACGTCCTTGATGCGCCGACCCTCACGGACGGCGAGTACGATCAGCTGTTCCGCGAACTGCAGGCTCTGGAGGCCCGCTTTCCCGAGTGGCTGACGCCGGATTCGCCGACCCAGCGCGTAGGCGCAGCGCCTTCGACGCGCTTCGCCGAGGTGCGGCATCAGGTGCCGATGCGGTCGCTGAACAACTGCTTCAGCGACGCCGAGCTGGCCGATTTTGATCGCCGCGTGCGCGAAGGTCTCGGCTGGTCGGCGGTACGCTATGTGGCCGAACCCAAGCTCGATGGCCTCGCGGTCAGCCTCAGGTACGAACAGGGTCGCCTGGTGCAGGGCGCCACACGCGGGGATGGTCAGACCGGGGAAGATGTCACGGCCAACCTGCGCACCCTGCGCAGTATCCCGCTACGGTTGAGCGGCACACCACCGACTTTGCTGGAGGTTCGTGGCGAAGTGTTCCTGCCGTTGGCGGGGTTCGCCCAGCTCAATGCCCAGCAGCAGGCACGCGGCGAGAAGACTTATGTCAATCCGCGCAATGCGGCCGCGGGCGCCTTGCGGCAACTGGATCCCGCGATCACCGCCCAGCGCCCGTTGCAGTTCCTGGCCTATGCCATCGGCGCCCACGAGGGCTGGGCATTGCCGGCCTCGCAATGGGGGTTGCTGGCGGCGCTGAAGGACCTGGGATTGCCGGTCAGTGCCTTGGCGCAGCCGGTGCAGGGGGTTGACGGTTGCCTGGCGTACTACCGCGACATCCAAGCGCAGCGCGCTCAGCTGCCCTTCGATATCGATGGGGTGGTCTACAAGCTTGACGATCTTGCCGCGCGCGAGGAACTGGGCTACGTCGCCCGCGCTCCGCGCTGGGCGGTGGCCCACAAATTCCCAGCGCAGGAAGCCGAGACCGACCTGCTCGATGTCGAGTGGCAGGTGGGGCGCACCGGCGCCGTGACCCCGGTGGCCCGATTGGCGCCCGTGTTCGTTGGCGGTGCGACCGTTGCCAACGCAACGCTGCATAACCACGATGAAGTCCTGCGCAAGGACCTCCATATCGGCGACCGGGTGATCGTCCGGCGTGCCGGTGACGTCATCCCGGAAGTGTTGTCAGTCCGGCGCGATCGGCGTCCCGATCACGCTCGCCCGGTGACCCTGCCCGCCGCCTGCCCGGTTTGCGGCAGTGCCATCGAACGCGTCGACGGTGAGGCGGTCGCCCGTTGCACGGGGGGCCTCAGCTGCCGTGCCCAACTCCATGCCGGCTTGTTACATGCAGTGTCGCGCCGGGCGCTGGATATTGAGGGGCTCGGCGAGAAGCTGCTGCAGCAGCTGATCGAAGAAGGCCAGGTGCGCGACCCGGCGGATCTGTTCGCGCTATCGGTGGAAACGCTCGCCAGCATGGAACGGATGGGGGAGAAATCCGCTGCCAATGTCCATCAGGCCCTGGAAAAGGCGCGTCAGACCAGCCTGCCGCGGCTGATCTTCGCACTCGGCATCCGCGATGTCGGCGAGGCCACTGCCGAGGCCCTGGCCCGGCACTTTGGCAGCCTCGATGCCCTGATCGAAGCCTGCGAGGCCGATGCTGCCGCCGATGATCCTGCGCTGAAGGCGCGTGAACGGTTCCCTCGACTTCAGGCCGTACCGGATGTGGGCATCGAGGTGGCCCGGCACGTTGTCCAGTGGTTCGTGAATCCCCGACACCGCCAACTGATCACCCGTCTACGTGAGGCCGGTCTCGAATGGCCCGACCTGCAGATCGCCACCGTCGACGGGCCGCTGAAAGGCCAAAAATTTGTCATCACCGGGACCTTGCCGGAGGCACGTGACGCGGTTGCGGCGCGCATCGTCGGCGCGGGTGGGCAGGTGGTGGGCAGTGTCTCGAAGAAGACCGACTATCTGGTTGCGGGTGAGGCCGCGGGGTCCAAACTGACCAAAGCGCAGGCATTGGGGGTGCCGGTGCTGGACTGGTCGGCTTTGCAGACGCTGATCGATACGGGCGTGCCCTAGGCTTCGGACCGGGCACTGAAATCCGGCACACTGGGCCGGTGCGCCGCTTTCTAGAACTGCTATCGCCGCTGCTTCGGCTGGCCTTGTCGCTGGCGCTGCTGGCCTGGCTGTTGCCCGGCTGGTCAGGCTTGCGGGCGCATCTGGCGCTGCAAGCGCTGCCGGTGTTCGATGGCGTGGCATCGGCCCGTGCGCTGGCTGCGGAGCAGCGCTATCCCGAGGCTCTGGTGATGCTCGATGCCATGCCGGACAGTGTGTCCGGCCAGCGGCTTCGGGCGGATATCGAGGCTGCGCGCGAAGATTGGCGCTACCGTGCCCGCGAGGTCATGCGCGGCGCTTGGCGCGGCGAAGGCGATACGACGGAGGCGCTGAGCGGTGCCGTGGTCGCTGACCTGCTGGTATTCGGTGATGTCCGCGACCTGGTCATTCAAGGGGACCGCGCCCTACGGGGTGCGCCAACCGACCCGGTGATCATCGCGCTGTCGGGGCTTGGTCTGGCGCTCACCGCGACACCGGCAGCCGATTTGGGTGCCGCTACACTCAAGCTGGCACGGCGGACGGGCGCGCTCAGCGCCCGGTTCCTGGGGCAGCTGCGCCAGCTTGCCGAGGCCGCGCTGCGCCGGGGAGACGGCACGGCACTGCGCAGCACAGTGCAGCAGGTGGGCCATCTCGCCGAGGTGGCGGAGCCGGCGATCGCGCTGCGACTGCTGCGCAGCGCGCGCGGTGTCGAGGACCTGCCGCAGCTGCGTCGCTGGGCGTCTGACCCAGCAGCGCGGTATGCGCTATGGGTCGGCGGCGCGCCTGTGCTCGACCTGGGTCGCCGCTATGGTGACGAGGCGCTGCCCGTGTTGCGCGAAGGGGCGCACCGCGGGCCTGCGGGGCTGGACTTCGTCATCGCGGCAGCGCCACGACTGCTGCGACCGCACCCAGGGCTTGGGCTGGTCAAGGGTTTATACAAGGGCCACCTGCCGCGACTGGTGGCGCGGGCCTGGCCGCAGTTGATGCTGGCACTTTACGGCGCGCTGGCAGCGCTGGCCGTTCAGTCGGCGGTTACGCTGTGGTGGCGCGGTCGGCGGTCATTTGATCGCCCGAAAAAAACGGGGGCCGAAGGCCCCCGTTGATCCCGCATCCCGCGATGCGCCCGTTACGGCGCGGGCGGAATCACCTGCAGGTTGGTGCACATCTCGTAGACATACATGCCTTCACCGACGTCAAGGCTCAGCAGTGCCGGCGCCAGGCTCAGGGTCGCCCGATCAAACGGCTTGGTGGCCTTGAGGCCCACAAACGCGTAAGCGTCGCCCGCCAGGGTGAGGCCGAGCAGGTCGAGTGCGCTCTGATTGAGCGGCACCGAGGTTTCCTGTTCGACACCATTGAGGAAGGTGGTAACGCTGATCTGGTTCGCCAGCGACAGGTTCACCGTGCCCGCCGGGAAGCCCACCGCGAAGGCAGCATAGCTGCCTGCATTGCGGCTGGTCGGCAGCAGCACGGACTGGTCAAGCGAATCGAGCAGGCTCAGCAGGTCGACCGTCAGCTGGAAGGTGCTGTGGGTGGTCAGGCTGCCGTCGATGGCGTCGTTCTTGTCCTTGACGCTGTTGGTCAGGGCCGTGACCGGCACGCCACCCAGCAATTGCAAGAGGAACGACAGCGGACCGCCCAGCAGGCCGCCACTGCCCACTTCGGTGGTGGCACCGAACTGCGACTGCGCGCTGTTGAGGCACTTGAAGGTGCCGTCGATGAGCACGCCATCGACAGACACCGAGCCACCGATTGAGCCGTCATTGAGGAAGCCGTTGACGGGATCAATGACGTCGACGTCCGGGTCGAGGCCGCCGCCAACGGAGCCTGAGCCGGAGTCGAAATCCAGCGCGCCGTCGGCGCTGCAGCCGGCCAGGCCGGCGCTCAGGGTGACGAAGCCCGCCAGCGCGGCGGTACCCATCCAGTTTTTGAGGTTGTTCATGGTGTGATATCCCTTGAATTAGTTCAGCACGCGCAGCTCGACGCGACGGTTCAGCTCGCGGCCTTCAGCGGTGTCGTTGGTAGCGATCGGCTCGGACTCGCCGTAGCCTTCCGAGCTCAGCTGGCTCTCGCCGACGCCGTTGGCGACGAAGTACTCGACCACGGCCGCGGCGCGGCGCTTGGACAGGGCGAGGTTGTAGTCGTCGGAGCCCACAGAGTCAGTGTGACCGGCAACCTGGACCTGCATGTCCGGGTACTTGGTGAGGATTTCCACGCCCTGTTCGAGGATGGTCTTGGCATCCGCGGTCAGGCGATCCTTGTCGAACTCGAAGGTCACGCCGTGCAGGGTGATGACGCTCTCCAGCGGGCAGCCAGCGCCATCGACGCGGGTACCGGCCGGGGTGTCCGGACAGTTGTCCTTGTCATCGACGACGCCATCGCCGTCGGAGTCCAGCAATCCCGTGGGCACTTCCACCACCTGTACATCGGCTTCCGCCGGTGCGGGTGTGGCGGCGGGGCGGAACAGGGCGTACTCAAGGCCCAGTGACACGCGTGCTTCATCGAAGCCGTCGAGGAAATTGTCATAGACATAGCGGCCTTCGCCACGCAGTCGCAGTTGCCCGGAATCGGTCAGCGGGCCGGATACGAAACCCAGGCCGGCGTTGGCGGTGAAGTCGAAGTCGTCTTCCTTGTCAGGGACCACATCGTTGTAGGCCCCGCCGATGCCCGCGATCAGGAACGGCGTGAAGCCGCTGCGGTCGCCAAAGCGATAGGTCAGGTCAAGGCCGAGGCCATGACGGTAGAAGTCGGTGCCGATCAGGTCGGTTTCGTAGGTATCGAGCGCCACATGAAGCTCGTAGCCGAAATTGCTTTCCGCAAACTGCTTGCCATAGAGCAGCTTGATGCCGGTGGCGTAATCGATATCAGCCAGGCGCTCGTCGTCGGCGAAGGTGTAGGTGCCGAGCACGCCCAGATAGCGGTCGACCACACTGCAATCGCACAACAGACTCTGCGCCGCGGCCGGGCCGGAGAGCCCGATTGCGGTGGTGAGGACCACCCCGCTCAACATCACTTTGGATTTCATACCCTTAGCCCCTATGTGTTTCTGTGAGGTAAAAACGACCCCACGATCTTCTCACAGTGCCAGGGCTGTGGCATACCCCCTGGGGCTGGCGGGGGTTGTGACTATCGGTAATGTCCTACAGGATCGGCAGCGGAATTCAGGTGCGCGACGGCTTCGATGGCTGCAAATCCATCGATAGGGCATGAATATCGGTGTCCATCAGGCTGCCCAGAGCGGCATACACGGCCCGATGCCGGGCCAGCAGCGGCATATCCTGAAACATCGCGCTGCGCAGCGTGAGGTGAAAGTGCCCGCGGCCACTTCGGGCGCCGGCATGGCCCACGTGTAGGTGGCTGTCATCGCGCACCGACAGCTCGGTGGGCGCCAAGGCGGCCCGCAGCGCCGCTTCGATCCGTGCGATACGGTCGGTCATGCTGGCAGGGCCTTGATCATCGGCTCGATGCGCACCGCGGCGAACAGTCCGGCTCGGGCATAAGGGTCCTGTTCTGCCCAGGCGTGTGCCGCTTCCAGGCTGTCGAACTCCGCCACGATGATGCTGCCGATGACGCCGGCGCTGGGATCGGGGGCGTCCGTCAGCAGCCGCGGCCCGGCCAGCAACAAGCGGCCCTGATCGAGCAGGCCCTGCAGATACTGAAGATGGGCAGGGCGGGTTTCGCGCCGCAACGCGCCGCTGCCTGGGTTGTCATCCGCGAGAATCAAATACTGCATCAGCCTTGCGACTCCGGCATGTACTTGGACAGAAATGGCAAGTGCGCCATCAGGAAGGCGAACATCAAGATGGAATAGCCATAGGTGCGGAACTGCACCCACGTCGCTTCACTCAGCTGGCTGGCCACGTACAGGTTGAGCGCAGCCAGACCAAAGAAAAAGGCCGCCCAGACGGCATTGATGCGACGCCAAAGCGCAGGCGGCAGGACAAATAGCGTTTGCGGTAGGCGCGCCAGCAGCACCCGGTCGCCGATCCAGTGGCTGCCGGCGAGAATCAGGCCGAGCAAGGCATACACCACACTGGGCTTGAACTTGATGAAGACGGGGTCCCGCACATAGAGGGTGAGACCGCCCAGGGCGAGGGCGAGCACGGCTGCCGCCGCGTGCATCTTGTGCAGGCGTCGTTCGATCAGGCCGTAGACCGCCACCACCACAAACAGCGCGACAATGACGGCGGCGGTGGCCGTGTAAATGTCGCCCAAATAGTAGGCGACGAAGAACACAACGGCGGGGGCGAGGTCGAGGATCTGCTTCATGCGCCGCATTGTAAGGAGTCGGCGGCGTACAATGGGCGATGGCCGCCGATTGGTATGACGTACACCCCGACAACCCGCACCGGCGTCAGCTGTCGCAGGTGGCCGCGCGGATCCAGGCGGGTGCGGTGATTGCCTATCCCACCGATTCCGGCTACGCGCTCGGCTGTCATCTCGACGACCGTGCGGCTGCCGACCGCCTGCGTCGCATCCGGCAATTCGACAAACATCACCAGTTCACCCTGGTCTGTCGGGATCTTTCCGAAATCTCGACCTATGCGCGGGTGGATAACCGGCAGTTCCGATTGCTCAAGCAGCTCACACCGGGGCCCTATACCTTCGTCCTGCTGGCGACCAAGGAATTGCCCAAGCGGGTGGCGCATGAACGCCGCAAGACCATTGGGATCCGTGTGCCGCAGCACACCGTCAGCCAGGCACTGTTGACGACACTGGGCCAGCCGCTGATCTCCTGCACGCTGCAGCTGCCTGAGGCGTCGTCGCCGGTGGATGATCCCGAGGAATGGCGCGATGCCCTGCTGCAGCAGGTCGATGTGGTGGTGGCAGCGGGGCCTTGCGGAACGGTGCCGACCACGGTGGTGGATCTCACCGGCGACGTCCCCGAAGTGCTGCGCGAAGGCGCCGGGCCGTTGGCGGCCCTGGGCATCTGAAGCCGGATTGGTCGGGGCGGAGGGATTCGAACCCCCGACCCTCTGCTCCCAAAGCAGATGCGCTACCAAACTGCGCTACGCCCCGACAGCCGGACTCCAGAATCACGGTACCCGGCGCATGCGCCGGGTACCATGTCGCGAGGGGCGGGAGTGTAGCCTAAAACAGGTATTTGGCCGAGAACTGCAGTCGGTCCAGGCTGCCATCGTCTCCGTTCTCCAGCTCGCGTTCGGCGTGGCGGAACTCAACGCCAACCGTGATCTTCGGCACCGGCGAGTACAGCAGGTTGACGCTCGCACTGCTGACCGACCGGGTGGTCGCGGTGCCCGTGGTGGCTGTGTCGTTATCCACCGCCAGGTGCGAGTAGGTGACGGTGCTGCGCCACTGGGTTGACCATGGCTGGCGATAGGCGATGTAGCCCGCCGTAAGCCCCACAGCGTCCAACGCCATGTTGGCGTCCACTGCCGCGTCGGGCGCCAGATTCAGGGCCACGTAGCGGCCGATGCCTTCGCCCGTGGTGACCATGAAGCGGAGGTCTGGGCCGCCCAGCGGCACCTTGCCCGAGAGGCTGATTCCGAACCCGGTCTCGCGGTCGTCGAGGCCGGGCACGGCCTGGTCAACGGCGATCTCGCGCACCAGGGCGGCAATGCCGAGGTCGGCGCCGGTCAGCTTGAACAGGTACCGGGCCGTGAGGTCCGGCAGCCGGTTGTCGTTGGTGGTGACGCGTATCGGTGCGCCGCCGCCGCTGACCCCGTTCTGGATGGTGGATTCAGGATTCTCCAGGGCGATGGCGAAGCCGCCACGGCTGTAGCGGATCATCGGCTGGCGTTCGAATACCGTGCCTTCGGAGGGAAACGCCACGAAATCCAGGGTTTCCGGAATGGCGCCCAGGTTCTGGAAGGTGGTCCACTCCTGCCCGACCAGCCAGTCGCCGACGGTGATGAAGGCGCGTCGCAACCCGGGGTTGTAGGCGTTGGTGATGCGTTCGTCTGCGCCGGCGCCCTGGTTGACGATGAAGTCGAACTCAATATGGCCGCCGATGGCGATGCCTTCATAGTGGGTTTTTGCGGCGACGAACAATCGGGTTTCCTTGGCATGGGCATCGAGCACGCTGTAGCTATCGCCGCCGCCGGCCGACACCGGAATCGCAGAGGGCAGGTAGAAGTCGCGGGCGAGACCCTGTGCGACGCGCCCCTCGGAGAAGCGGCTGTAGAGTGCGTCGGCTTTCAAATAGCCGCCCCAGGTCAGCGTCGTGCTGCCCAGCGTCATGTCCCCTGCGTGGACGCTCATCGGCAGCCCCATCAACAGGGCAAGGGCGCCGGTGGCGCCGAAACGGGTGGTCATGGTGGTGTCTCCTCTCTTCGCGAGCGCCTCGTTGGGCGCGATGGCTGACTGTCAGCCGACGCTTGAAAGACCGCCATTCCTCCTTGGTCGAATGACGCCGCTGGCTACGACCAAAGGCGATTGCCGCCAAGGTCGAATGGCGTTCGGTCGGGCAGAGGCGTAGAAGCGGGTGATGATTCGAGATAAGGCGGATACCATGGCGGCAACCATCCAACCGGAACTTCCGGTATCGACGAGAGGCGTGACCACCATGCTGCCGTCCACTGTGATCGTGGCGGACGATCATCCGCTGTTCCGGGCCGCCCTGGTGCAGGCGCTGCTTGGTCTGATGTCCGGCGTTCGGGTCATCGAGGTCGACCGTTTCGAATCCCTGCGAGCGGCCGTGGAGCAGGCGCCCGAAGCCGAACTGGTGCTACTGGATCTGCACATGCCGGGCGCGAAGGGCTTTTCGTCATTGCTGTATCTGCGCAACGAGCATCCGGCGCTGCCAGTGGTGGTGGTGTCAGGTCATGAGGATCCGGCAGTGATGCGACGCGCGCTCGACTTCGGCGCGTCGGGGTTCATTCCCAAGTCGGCTGGGCTGCCGGTGCTGTCGGAGGCGCTGAACCGGGTCACCGAAGGCGGCATCTGGGTGCCGTCGCAACTGCAGGGGGCATCGGTATCGCAGACTGATCGGGACCAGGCGCGGCGCATCGCCAGTCTGTCCCCGCAGCAATTCCGCGTCTTCATGATGTTGGCGGAAGGCTTCCTCAATAAGCAGATCGCCTATGAGATTCACGTCACTGAGGCCACAGTAAAGGCCCACGTCACGGCCATACTGCGCAAGTTGGGGCTGGTCCGACGCACCCAGGCGGCGCTGCTGGCGCAACGCCTGATGCAGGCCGAGGCGGCTTCGCTGGAGGTGCCGGCCCCCGAGGGCAATGACGACGACGAGTGACCCGCAGGCATACCTCAGCGACCCTCGACCAGGAGCTGGGGGCGCCCGTCCTCGCGGCGCAGCATCCGGGTTCGGATGCCGAAGATCTGTTGCATGCGGGCGGGTGTCAGCACCTCGGCCGGTGCGCCCTGGGCGACCAGCTCACCGCAGCACATCAGTGAGACCTGATCGGCGAACGCCAGCGCCAGGTTGGGATCGTGCAGCACCACCAACACACCGTAGCCATCACGCGCCCAGCGCTGGAGCGCGGCCAGACAATCGTGCTGATGGGCCAGATCCAGCGCCGTGGTGGGCTCGTCGAGCAGCAAATAGCCCGTGGCGTCCGGTGTCGGCCAGACCTGTACCAGAACCCGCGCCAGGCGGACGCGCTGACGTTCACCACCACTGAGCTGGGTGTAGCGTCGCTGGAGGAGGTGGGCCGCGCCGGTGACCTGCAGCGCCTCCATGATCCGTTGGTGTTCAAGGTCCGCCGCCGACGGCGGGTGGGGCAGTCGGCCCAGCGCCACCACCTGCGCCACTCGGAATCCGAATTGCAGCCCATCCTGCTGCAGCATCACCGCGCGACGTTGCGCCAGCGCGCTCGGCGACCACTGACCCAAGGGGCGGTCGTCCAGCAGGACCTGTCCGGTCGTCGGCGGGTGGTCGCCGGCCAGCAGTGTCACCAGGCTCGATTTGCCGGCGCCGTTGGGGCCGAGTACCGCGTGCATCTGTCCAGGTTCGAGGGACAGGCTCACGCGTTGAAGGCGGGCCTGGGCGCCGTCATGCCAGCTCACGTCGACCAGGTCCAGGCTCATGCCAGCGCTTCGCGGTCCTGCCCGCGCGCCAGCAGCCAAAGGAAGAATGGTCCGCCCAGCAGTGCGGTCAACACGCCGATGGGCAACTCGGCTGGAGCCATCAGGGTTCGCGCCAGCAGGTCGGCGGCGGTCAGCAGGCAGGCCCCACCCAGCGCAGCGCCCGGCAGCAGCAGCCGATGATCGGGACCATGCCGCAGGCGCAGCAAATGCGGCACGATCAGTCCGACAAAGGCAATGACGCCAGTGGCGGCGACGCTCGTGGCCACCGCCAACACCGACAGCAGCGCGATCTCCCGCTTCAGTCGCTCCACCGAAACGCCGAGATGCTGAGCTTCGGCTTCGCCCAGCAACAGTGCGTTGAGGGCGCGGGCGCGGCGCGGTAGCCACAGCAGGGGGAGGCAGAGCAGCGGCGCAGTCCAGGCCAGTTCTGGCCAACTGGCGCGGCCGAGCGAGCCGAACAGCCAGAAGGTCAAGGTACGCAGTGCGGTGGCATCGGCGGTATGCGCGAGAAAGCCGATGCCCGCACTGGTCAGGGCATTGATGGCCATGCCGGCAAGCAGCAGGGTGGCCATTCGCAGGCTGCCATCGACGCGCGCCAGTGACATCACGCTCAGCGTCGCCAACCAGCCGCCGAGGAAAGCGGCCGCCGGTAACAGCAAGCCGGTCGGCAGCGGAAGGGCGGACGGCAACCCGACGACCAGTGCGCAGACCGCGGCCAGCGCCGCGCCTCCCGATACGCCGACTACGCCCGGCTCTGCCAGCGGGTTGCGGAACAAGCCCTGCATCGCTGCGCCGGCCTGGGCCAAGGCAGCGCCGACCAGCAAGCCGAGCAGGACGCGCGGCAGGCGGATGTCGGTGAGCACCGCCCATTCGTAAGGGGCCAGTGGCGCTGCCGCACCGATGCCCAGGCTGGCCGCGATGCGAGCAGGCCCGAGGTTCGAAGGGCCGACCCACAGGGCGATCGCCGCCAACAGGACGGTCAACAGGGCCAGCGGCAGCAGGCGCAAAGGGCGGGCGACGAGCATCCGCCAAGCTTACCTGCGGCAACGCGGCCGCGGGCGGGCTACTTGTTCAGGATCAGCTTGTCGTTGCGGGTGAGGCGAAGCCGGTATTCCTCGCCGTGGTGTTCGATCACCAGTTCGTGGGTGTCGCGGAACAGGTCTTCGCTGCGCAAACGTGGAGCCGGCGTGCGCGGGCGGCGGAAGGCGGAAAGGTGCGGCGTCAGCGGGCGGGTCAGGGCGTCTTGCATGGGGTCCTCCATCAGTGATTCAAATGATAACGATTATCATTAGTAATGCAAGCCGTCATGAGCCCAGCAACGCCATACGACGTTCCCGCCGCTCAGGAAGCACGCTGATATACTGTGCGGCCCGATGCGAGAGTGGCGGAATTGGTAGACGCACTGGATTTAGGTTCCAGCGCCGCAAGGCGTGCGAGTTCGAGTCTCGCCTCCCGCACCATCTGGATCGCATCGGATCCGAACCCCAATACGGTGGCCCGCGTTTACGCGTCGTTGCTGGCCTCCGTGGCGTGCATCCTGAACGACTGACGAAGAGAATCCTTTACACCCATGGAAGTACAACTGGACAACCCCGGTGGACTGCGCCGGGAATTGCGTGTTCGCCTCCCCGCCGAGCGTGTCAGCCAAGCCGTCGATGAGCGCCTGAAGGGCATGGCGCGACGCGCCAAGGTCCCGGGATTTCGTCCGGGCAAGGCGCCGATGAAGGTGATTCTCCAGCAATATGGCGACGCCGCGCGCCTGGACGCAGTGTCGGATCTGGTCAATCAAACCTACCCGGAAGCCCTGCGCGAGGCGGGGGTGGCGCCGGCCGGACAGCCGCGGATCGACATCACCGCGGAGAAAGCCGGCGAGCCGCTGGAATACGTCGCCCACATTGAGGTGTATCCGGAGATCACCTTGCAGGGGCTTGATGCCCTCAAGATCGAGCGGCCGGAGGTTACGGTGACCGACGCCGATGTCGACCGTCTGGTGGAAAACCTGCGCAAGTCGCGCCGCAGCTTTGAGCCCGTTGAGCGGGCTGCCGAGCAGGGCGACACGGTCACGGTGGACTTTGTCGGCAAGCTTGATGGCGAGCCCTTCGGTGGCAGTGAGGGCAAGGATGTCCGGCTGGAGATCGGCGCCGGCCAGTTCCTGCCCGACCTCGAAGCCGGCATGGTGGGCAAGACCGCCCCGAACAGCTTCACCGTCGATGTGGCGTTTCCCGCCGACTATCGTCGGGAAGACCTGCAGGGCAAAACGGCGCAGTTCGATGTTGTCCTGAAGAAGGTGGAAGCGCCGCGACTGCCCGACATTGACGCCGAGTTCCTGAAAAGCCACAACGTCGATCCGGACGCCGGCGAGAGCGGTCTGCGCGACAAGTGTCGGCAGGCGCTGGAGAAGGAACGCGACAAGGCCGTGCGCAACCGGCTCAAGCAGCAGGTGATGGATCAGCTTCTGGCTGCCAACCCGATTGAGGTCCCGGAGGCACTGATCACGCAGGAGACGCCGCGTCTGCAGCAGGAGGCAGCGGCTCGCATGGGCCTACAGAACCAGCCCGGGTTCAAGGTCGAGCAGCTCGATCAGATGCTGCCGGCACAGATCTTTGCGCCGCAAGCACAGCGCCGGGTGGCCTTGGGTCTGTTGATCGGGGAGGTGATGAAGTCCGAGAAGATCGAACTCGACGCTGCCCGCGTTGACGCCGAGATCACCAGCATTGCCGCCGATTACGAGCAACCCGAGCAGGTGCGTCAGTACTATCAGTCGCGGCCGGACCTGCTGCAGGGCCTGCGTGCGATGGTGCTGGAAGAGCAGGTGGTGGATGCGCTGTTGGCCAAGGCAAGCCCGACCGCCGTGAGCATGTCGCTGGATGCGCTGCTGCAGCCGCCGCAGCCGGCAGCACCGTCGGCAGACGCCTGATTCGGCAGGCGCCGCGTCGCCTTTCCCGTTTTTCGATCGAGATGACCATGAACTCCATGATGCCCCCGCAGTCCATGCTCGTTCCCATGGTGGTCGAGCAGACCGCTCGTGGTGAGCGGGCTTTCGACATCTACTCGCGCCTGCTGAAAGAGCGGGTGGTGTTTCTGGTCGGCCCGATCGACGACAACGTCGCCAACCTGGTGGTGGCGCAGCTGCTGTTCCTGGAGTCCGAGAATCCGGACAAGGACATCCACCTGTACATCAACTCGCCGGGCGGCATCATCACGTCCGGTATGTCGATCTACGACACGATGCAGTTCATCAAGCCTGACGTGGCCACCATGTGCATCGGCCAGGCCTGCAGTATGGGCTCGTTCCTGCTGGCGGCGGGGGCGGCGGGCAAGCGCTATTGCCTGCCCAATTCGCGCGTGATGATCCACCAGCCATCCGGCGGCGCCCAGGGGCAGGCGTCGGACATCGAGATTCAGGCCCGCGAAATCCTGTACATGCGGGAGCGGCTGAATGCACTGCTGGCGCACCATACCGGTCAGCCGCTGTCACGAATCGAGCAGGACGTCGAGCGTGACTTCTTCATGAACGCCGAGGCCTCCAAGGCTTACGGTCTGATCGACAGCATCATCGAGCGTCGACCGGGCGGCGCCCCCGCTTGAGACACTCGTCGGGGCGCGGTTTGCCACGAGGCGACGCTGTGCTATACACCTGTCACCGGGACGTCATTCCGGTGCAACGAGAGAGCCAATGAGTCACGAAGCACGCAGCGGATCGGGTGGTCGCGTTCTGTACTGCTCCTTCTGCGGAAAAAGCGAGCACGAGGTTCGCAAGTTGATTGCGGGTCCGTCGGTGTACATCTGCGACGAATGCGTCGACCTGTGCAACGACATCATCCGCGAAGAGGTCCAGAGCAAGCCGCAGGCAAAAGGCCTGCCCAAGCCGCATGAAATCCGTGCGGTGCTCGACGAATACGTCATCGGCCAGGACCAGGCCAAGAAGATTCTGGCGGTAGCGGTCTACAACCACTTCAAGCGGCTCTCCACCCGGGGGGCGGCTGACGGGGTGGAGATTGCCAAGTCCAACATTCTGCTGATCGGGCCCACCGGGTCCGGCAAGACGCTGCTGGCGGAAACGCTGGCACGTCTGCTCGACGTGCCGTTCGCCATCGCCGACGCCACCACCCTGACCGAGGCCGGTTACGTCGGTGAGGATGTCGAGAACATCATTGCGCGGCTGTTGCAGAAGTGTGACTACGATGTCGAGAAGGCCCAGCGCGGCATCGTTTACATCGACGAAATCGACAAAATTGCCCGCAAGTCGGAGAACCCGTCCATCACCCGCGACGTTTCGGGGGAGGGCGTACAGCAGGCGCTGCTTAAGCTGATCGAGGGTACGATCGCCAGCGTTCCGCCCCAGGGCGGGCGCAAGCATCCGCAACAGGAATTCCTGCAGGTCAACACGGCGGGCATCCTGTTCATCTGCGGCGGTGCGTTCCCGGGGCTCGACCGGGTGATCCAGCAGCGTACCGAGAAGACCGGGATCGGCTTCAACGCCGATGTTCGCTCCAAGGGCGATGCCAAGGAAATCAACGCGGTGATGCGCCAGCTTGAGCCGGACGATCTGGTGCGCTTCGGCCTGATCCCGGAGTTCGTCGGGCGCCTGCCGGTCGCCGCCGTGCTCGAGGAACTGGATGAAGCGGCTCTGATCTCCATCCTGCGCGAGCCCAAGAACGCCTTGGTCAAGCAGTACGCCAAGCTGTTCCAGATGGAGGGTGCGCAGCTCGAGATTCGTGATGACGCCATGCATGCCATCGCTGCCAAAGCGCGCGAGCGCAAGACGGGCGCGCGCGGGCTGCGGACCATCATGGAGAACATTTTGATGGACGTCATGTACGACCTACCGTCCATGCAGAACGTGGCCAAGGTGGTGATCGACGAGGCGGTGGTGAAAGGCGAGGTGAAGCCTTTCATCGTTTACGAGAGCGCCGAGACCAAGCGCGAGGCCAAACCCTCCGCTGCCTGACGTCACCGCTGACGCGGTTCACGGGCCCCGGCTATGCCGGGGCTTTTTTTTGTTCGTTCGCGACCGGTAACGATGGTCAGCTGTAAAAAGGTATTATTTTTTCTTGAACGATGATTGATGATCAAAAAAGAGGACGCCCCATGACCCCCGACACCGAGCACGGGCAATACCGCATCGGCGCGGTTGCACGCATGACCGGCATTGCGCTGCCCACCCTGCGCATGTGGGAGCGCCGCTATGGGGTGGTGACCCCGCTGCGGACGCCGGCTGGCGGGCGCCTCTACACGCGTGAGCACGTGGCGCGACTGGCATTGCTGCAGGCTGCCGTGCAGGCTGGCCACGCCATTGGCACCGTGGCGCCGCTGTCCGACGAAGACATTCGGGGTCGCCTGCGGGATGCCTCGTCGGCGCGACGTTCGGCGTCGAGCTTGGCGGGGACCCGGCTGGTGGTGGTGGGACCGAGTTTGCCGACCCTGATGGGCGGGCCGGATGGCGCTGACCCCAATCTTCAGGTGTCCGCCACGTTTGAGGATGTGCCGGCAGCCCGCGCCGGGATCGCGGACCATCGTGCTGATGTGCTGATCATCGAGGTGCCGACCCTGCATCCCGATGACGTCGAGCCGCTGTGCCAGCTGGTGCAGCAGGCGGGCGCCGGCTTGACCATCGTGGTCTACGGGTTCACCGGGCGCCGCATTCTGCGGCGGCTCGATTTGCTCAATGTGTTGTGCATCCGCGCGCCAGCAGACCTCACGCAGCTGATGCGGATCTGCCGGATGGCCGCGCCGCGCAACGGTCAGGCGGCCGCGGATGCGGCCAATGATGCGCCACAACCGCGTACCTTCAACGACCATCAGCTGCTACAGGTGGCAGCGCTGGACCCCACCTTGCGCTGCGAGTGCCCGCAGCATCTCGCCAGTCTCATCAGCAGCCTGTCGGCCTTTGAGCAGTACAGCCAGCAGTGCGCCTCGGCCTCGCCTGAAGAGGCCCAACTGCATGATCGCCTGCATCGCACCACCGCCGCGGCGCGGCACAGCATGGAACGGGTGTTGTTGCAGGTGCTGCGCAGTGACGGATTCGACCTGTCTGCCCTGGGGCTACGGCAGGCTGCCTGAAGTTGTATCGTATTTGCCTAGCCAAAAGTAATACAGGCCTTGAACACGTAGCATCGGCACACCTACTGAGGAGATGCCCATGGACGACCTACGCCCCGTCGAGTTGTTGGACCGCGACCACGCCGATGTGATCGATGCTACGGCATCTCATTACGAAGCGATTTTGCGCCTGCTCGGCGAGGACCCTGCGCGTGAAGGTCTGCTGAGCACACCGAAGCGGGCCGCCAAGGCCATGGCCTTTCTCACGCGCGGCTATCAGCAGGATGTGGAGACACTGGTCAACGGTGCTCGCTTTGCGTCTGACAACCGCGAAATGGTGATGGTGCGCGATGTCGAGTTCTACTCATTGTGTGAACATCATCTGCTGCCGTTTTTCGGTCGCGCTCACATTGCCTACCTGCCGGCGGGGACGGTGATCGGGCTGTCGAAGATCCCCCGCATCATCGACATGTTTGCGCGGCGTCTGCAGATTCAGGAAAACATGACCCGGCAGATTGCCGAGTGCATCCAGACCGTCACCGGCGCCGAAGGTGTGGCGGTGGTCGTCGAAGGGCAGCACATGTGCATGATGATGCGTGGCGTCGAAAAGCAGGCGGCTTCGATGACCACCTCGTCCATGCTGGGGCGCTTCCGCGAGGACGCCCGCACTCGTGGAGAGTTCCTGGGCCTGCTGCGCCAGCGCTAAGCCGGCCGCGTCATCAGAACACGTCCGACTTGACGCTTTGCGACTGCAGGGCGCGCGTGCGTGCCTCCGGCGAGCCGGTGCGTCGGCACAGCAGCGCATAGGCGGTGGGTACCACGAGCAAGGTGAGCAGGGTGGCAAAGGCCACGCCGCAAAAAATGACGACGCCGAGAATCGCGCGCGCTTCGCTGCCGGCACCGCTGGCCATCATCAGCGGCAGCGCGCCGGCCAGCGTTGACAGGCTGGTCATCAGGATTGGACGCAGGCGGATGGTCGCGGCCTCGATCAATGCCTCCTCGAACGGCCGTCCCGCATCGCGCAGTTGGTTGGCGAACTCGACGATCAGGATGCCGTTTTTGGCCGCCAGCCCCACCAGCATCACCACGCCAATCTGTGAATAAATGTTGAGGGTCATGCCGAGGCCCCAGAGCGCCAGCAGGGCGCCGAATACAGCAAGCGGCACCGTTGACATGATCGCCAACGGGTGGACGAAGCTTTCGAATTGAGCCGCCAGCACCAGAAACACGATCAGCAGCGCCATGGCGAAAGTGAATACGATGGCCTGCGATGAATCACGATACTCACGGGATTCGCCGACAAACTTGATCTGCACCGTGTCCGGCAACTCCTCGCGGATGATCCGCTGCATGTAGTCGAGCGCTTCGCCCAGGGTGTAGCCGGGCGCAAGGTTGGCGCTGAAGGTGATGGCGCGCAGGCGATCAATGCGGTTGAGGCGCGCCGCGGCCGCGTTTTCGCGGCGGCTGACCAGGTTGGCCAGCGGCACCAGGCTGCCGTCGATGCTGGAGCGGACGTGGATGTCGTCGAGGACGGCCGGTGAGCGGCGGGCGTCGTCCGGCGCCTGCAGAATGATGTCGTACTCTTCGCCGGCGTCCTCGAACGTCGTGACCCGTCGGCCGCCCATGAAGGTTTCCAGTGCCTGCGCGATCTGGACCACCGGTACGCCCAGCTGGCCGGCCTTTTCCACCGCGATGTCCAGCATGATCTGCGGTTTCGTCTCCTTGTAGTCGGCGTCGAGACGCACCAGGCCCGGGTTTTCGGCGACCCGCGCCAGGATACGGTCACGCCATTCCGCCAGCTCCTCATACGTGCCACCGCCGATGGCCAGCTCAAGCGGCTGTCCGGGGCGGCTCTGGAAGCCGCTGCGTTGGATGACGACCGCCCGGGCATCGGTGATGTCGCCGAGCGCGCGCGCCACCTCTTCGGCGATGACGTCGGAGCTGCGCGCACGTGCGTCCCAATGGTCGAGTGTGGCAATCGCGATGCCGGAGTTCACCTCGTCGCCGGCGCCAAATCCTGGTACCCGAATCAGGACGCGCTTGACCTCGTCATCGAGGCGGTCGAGCAGCGGCGCTTCGACGGCGGTCATCACCGATTCCATGTACGGAAAACTTGCGCCCTCGGGGCCGGTAACACTGACGAAAAAGCCGCCACGGTCTTCGAACGGCGCGAATTCCTGACGAATCTGCCCGAGGATCAGCCAGGCGCCGATTCCCAGCCCGACCAGCATCACAAGCCCAATCCAAGATCGTTGGATCAGTGCTTCTAGCAGGTGTCGATAGCCTGCCGAAAGTCGCTCAAACAGCGCATCCATTGCGCGGGGGAAGCCCGGTTTGTCCGCCGCAGCGTGCCGCCGCAGCAGCAGGCTTGCGAGAACCGGGCACAGCGTAAGTGCCACCAGTGACGACGCCGCCACGGCCGCCGCCATCGCCAGCGCAAACTCACGGAATAGGCGTCCGATATTGCCTTCGAGTACCGCCAACGGCGCGAACACAGCGATCAGCACGGCGGTGGTGGCGACGATGGCGAAACCCACCTCGCGTGCGCCGCGGTAGGCCGCAACCAGTGGGGTCTCGCCCAGCTCAAGCCGACGGTGAATGTTCTCAACCATGACGATGGCGTCGTCTACCACCAGGCCAATCGCCAGCACCAGCGCCAACAGCGTCAGGATGTTGATGGAGAAGCCCATCAATGCCAGAAAGATGAAGGAGGCCACCACCGAAATCGGTACGGTCACCGCCGGTACCACGGTGGCGCGGACGTTGCCGAGGAAGATGAAGATCACGGCAATGACGAACAGGGCGGCGTACACCAGCGTGCGCGTCACCTCGTCCAGCGCGCCCTGAATGAACTCGGAGGCGTCATAGTTGAGCCCGATCTGCATGCCCTCGGGTAGCCCAGGGCGCAGGCGGTCGACTTCGGCGCGAACCCCCTCAGCCACTGCCAGCGTATTGGCGGTAGAGGTCTTGATCACCCCCATGCCCAAGGAAGGCACACCGTTGGCGCGAAAGCTGCCGCGCGGATTCTCGGCGCCCAGCTCGACGCGGGCCACATCGCCAAGTCGCACGGTATAGCCGTCATTATCGCGGAGGATGACCAGGTCTTCGAAATCCGCCGCTGTCCGGAACGGGCGGGTCGTGCGCAGGCTGAATTCTCGGTCAATGGATTCGACCCGACCGGCCGGGCGTTCCACGTTCTGGGCGCGCAGCGCGCTCTCGATGTCCTCGACCGTGAGCTGCCGTGCGGCCATCTGTTGCCGGTCCAGCCACACCCGCATGGCGTAGCGCCGGTCGCCGCCGAGGCGGATCTGCGACACGCCCTCGACTGTGGACAGCCGATCCACCAGGTAGCGCTCCGCGTAGTCCGACAGTTCGAGATTACTGAGGCGGTCGCTGGTGAGCACGAACCACATGACGGGTTGCGTGTCCGAGTCTGCCTTTTCGATGGCGGGCGCTTCTGCCTGGTCCGGTAGCCGGTCCAGCACGCGCGAGACGCGGTCACGGACGTCATTGGCGCCAGCGTCGATGTCCCGATTGGGCTCGAATTCCACCGTGATGCGCGAGCGGCCGTCCTGTGAGCTGCTGGTCAGGCTGCGGACGCCCTCGATGCCGGCAAGCTCATTCTCCAGCACCTGGGTGATCTGGGTTTCAACCACCGCAGCGGATGCACCGAAATACTCGGTGTCCACTGAAACCACCGGCGCGTCCACGTCCGGGTATTCGCGTACCGACAGCGTGGTGGCCGCGAACACCCCGAATACGATCAGCAGCAGATTGAAAACGGTTGCGGTAACCGGTCGTTTGACGGCGGTATCAGTCAGCCACACTGGGGAGGTCCGGAAGCGGGGGGCGATGCAGATGGACCGCGGGAACCCCGCAGGATTCCCGACCGTCATCTAGTTGCATGGTACCGCGACCGGCTGCGATGCCTCGGAAGCCTCACCAATAGGGCGGCGCCGGCTCCAAGGCGGTCTGGCAGGCGGAGCAGGTGTGCACCTTCTTGTGGGCGTTGTTCTTCTTGCCGCACTGCGGGCAGGCGATCATCACCGGCTTGGCCCGTACCAGCTGATAGACCCGCGAGTGGGTGCCGTAGGCGAAACCTTCCTTCATGAACTTGTGGACCACCTGCTGGTGGTCGGGATTGGGCAGAAGGTTGGCCTCCAGGGCCTCCAAAGACTCCCATGCTGACAGCGTGAACCCGAAGGAATGACCGGCGGTGTCGGGTGGCCGTGCACCGATGATGCCGGTGACGAAGCCGGGCTTGTCGGAAAAGCTCTCCAGCACCGCATTGGTGACCACGGCCGCCTCGTCGAAGGCGGCCTCACCGCCTCGCACATGCAGCCAGGTGATGCCGATCGCCTCCGGTGGCGTCGGATTGCCCTTGTGCAGGCGGTAGAAGGCGCCAAAGTCATAATGGCCCTGCTGTCGCGGCATCAGCAGTGACATGAAGCCCAGCTGCTGGGCGAGATCCTGCAGGTCGAAGTGATTTTCCACCCGGACGCTGCCATCGCTGTTGAAGGCGATGAACAGGGTCGCCTCCAGAGACAGCGCCTGGCCGGTCGGCGCGACTGCGTCGATCCCGAGGCCACCGGGGAGTGGCCCGGTGTGGTGACCCTCCAGACGATAACGGGCGGACACCGCGTTGCGCCCCGCCATCACGGCATCACCCAGCGACAACCGCAAATCGGGGAAGGCGGTGAACAGCGCCTGCACGTGCGTCTGCAGCACAGCGCCGCTGATCGGCCGCTGGGTCAGCGGATCACGATAGCGACCGCCGGAGAGCGCCTGGGTGACGGCGGCCGCGTCATGGGCGTTCCAGTGGTCGAGAAATGCGCTGGCGAAGCGAAGATGCCGCGGTGCCTGCCACAGCCCCTGCAATAGCCCTGCAATGATGGCGAGCGGATTCATGGCGTGTCCTCCCCTTCGTGACTGCGCGCGCGGGCACCCTGCCAAAGCAACCAGGCTTGGATGAAGGCGGTGGCGGCGGCCACCAGAAACAGCAGATAGTTCAGCGAATTGGCCCAGGCGCCACCGAAGGCGAGCCCACGAACCCCGAACAATGCACCGACCAGAAAGCCCAGGGTATTGCCCCAGCCGGTGATGCAGACGCTGACCACATACCACTGACGGGCGCGCGCACTCAGTCGCAGACTGCTGCCGGCGACGGCGAACGCCATCATCGCCAGCGCATTCATCAGGGCGCCGAGGTGCGTCCGTCGCCACGCCGCCTCGGTCCCCGGCATCTCGATATCGAGAACGGGGATCAGTGGCCACGCGGCGACGTGGCCAATGGCTTTGAAGGTGAAGATCAGTCCAATCACCAGGGCCAGCGCGAACAGCGCCGCGGCCGGTGCCAGAATGCGCGCGCGCTCACGCGCGCTCAGGCGTTCCTGATGCATTTCGGGTCCCCTCTCATTTATTGGTTGTGGTTCGCCACTCGGGCGCGGTGAAAGATTGACACTATTAAATTAATAACGTCAACTCTAGCTCATGCCTCGACAATCCTTGACCGAACACGCGGTGGAGCAGCGCCGTTCCGAAATCCTCAATGCCGCCATGACCTTGTTTGAGGCCGGTGGGCTGGAGGCGGTGAGTTTCCGCAAGGTGGCGGCCGCATTGGGCTGCAGTTACTCCGCACCCTACCGGTACTTTCCCAGCAAGGACGCGCTGCTGACTGCGATGCGGGCGGAGGCCTTCCGGTGGATGGAACGCAGCATGCTGGAGGCGATCGTGCCGACCGCACCGCCGCGCCAGCGCCTGTGGCAACTGGCCGAGGCCTTTGTCCGCGCTGGCATCGAACGGCCCGGCCGCTACGCCCTGATGTTCTTTCGTCTGCCGGGGGTCGAGGAAGGCCCGCGCTCACTGGAATTGGCTGCGGCCAAGCGGGACTCACTGGATGTCTGCACCCGAACGGTTGCCGCCGCGCAGGCCTCGGGCGACCTCAAGCTGTCCGTCGACCCACTGACCGCCAGCCACCTGTTCTGGGCGGGTGCCCACGGCCTGGTGTCACTGGAGGTGGCGGGACAGTTCGTCATGGGTCGTCAGGTCCATCAACTGGTGCCGCAGATGGTGCGCACGCTGATGGCGGGTCTGGAAGCCGCAAACGGAATCCCTGCATCACCTGCGCTGCCCAGTGCCATGGGTTGAGGCGCAGGTTCAGGCAACAAAAAAGGGAAAGCCGAGGCTTTCCCTTGGGGTACCGCGATCAGGCTGCACCGGCCTGACAATGTTGGTGGAGATGGCGGGAATTGAACCCGCGTCCGCCAGTCTTACGCCTACAGATCTACATGCGTAGCCGAATCTTTGGTTTTCGTCGTCGGCTCCCGGACCGGCACGGATCGCCGACGCTTATCCCCTTGGGGTTTTAGCGCATCAGGTAAGGGCGACCCTCAGCGCGAGTTGGTATGAGTCGACATCTGATTCGGCGGTACCAACACCGACCGGTCAGACGCTCGCCGGATTAAGCGGCGAGGGCGTAGTTAGCGTCGTTCGCAACTAGCTTGTTTGCAGACCGTTTAACGAGCAGACCTGCAGCTCGGCATGCACCGCGGGTTTCGGCACCGACGTCGAAGCCAGTCATCCCCGTTGTGGTCATTAGAGTAGCACGCCGCCAGGAAGTTCAGGCCCGCTTGCGGAGCAGACGCTCCTGCTCGCGTTTCCAGTCGCGCTGCTTGATGTCGGCGCGCTTGTCATGCTGCTTCTTGCCCTTGGCGAGGCCGACCACCAGTTTGGCGCGGCCGCGGGTCCAGTGCAGGTCAAGCGGCACCAGGGTGTAGCCAGCGCGCTCGACCTTGCCGATGAGGGTGGCGAGCTGCTTTCGGTGCAACAGCAGCTTGCGGGTGCGAGTGGCCTCGGCCACCTCATGGGTGCAGGCCTGGGGCAAGGGTGTGATGTGGGCGCCGATCAGGTAGGCCTCGCCTGCGCGCAGGACGACGTAGGCCTCGGCAATTTGGGCGCGACCGGCGCGCAGAGATTTGACCTCCCAGCCTTGCAGGGCGAGGCCAGCCTCGTACTGGTCTTCGATGAAGTAATCGTGTCGGGCGCGCCGATTGACGGCGATGACCGGGTTGCTGTCGCCAGCGCTGGAAGCTGCTTTCATGGGGGGATTATACGAACGCTACACTGCGGCCATGGAAATCCGTGAACCGCGGTTCGGCACCTGGCAATCCACCCGTAGCTTTGTCTGGGTGGCGGTGGGCGCCTGCGTTGGGATGGGCAATATGGTCCGCTTGCCGGGTTTGACCGAGCAGCACGGTGGCGTGGTGTTTCTGGGGTTTTACCTGTTGGCGATGGCGCTGGTGGGGCTGCCGCTACTGGTGGCCGAGTGGGGACTCGGGCGCTGGATGCGGGAAGAGCCGGTCAGTGGTCTTGGCCATGTCGCCGAAGGGGCCGGCGCGCGCGCGCAGTGGCGCTGGCTGGGCATGTTGATGGTGGCATCGGCCGGGTTGATCCTCTCCTACTACAGCGTCATGGCCGGTTGGAGTCTCGGCTATGTGTTCCGCGCCGCCAGCGGCGCCCTCGCTGGACAGGCCCCGGCCGATCTGGTGGCGACCTTCCTCACGCTGGCGCGGGAGCCGGAACGTGGTCTTGCCTGGCACACCATTTTCATGGTGATGGCCTGCATCGTGGTGGCCCATGGCTTTCGTGAGGGCATCGAGCGGATCGCGCTGCGCATCATTCCCTTGAGCCTGTTGGTGGCGCTGCTGTTGGTGGGCTATCTGCTGTGGCGCCAGCCGATGGACGGTCTTGTCGCCTGGCTGCGTCCGGCGCTGCCGCCAGCCGGTCTGCTGGTGACGGCGCTGCGCGCGCTGCAGGAGGCCTTCGTAACCCTGAGCCTTGGGCTGGGTGTGATGCTGATGCTGGGGAGCTACCTGCCAGCGCGGACACCGCTGGTCCGCACTGCCAGCCTGGTGATCGGGCTCGATCTACTGTTCTCCATGACCCTCGGCGCTGCGCTGTATCTGCTGCTCGGTGGCGCCGACCTGGCGCCAGCACGCGGGCTTGGCGTCATCTTCCAGAGTCTGCCGCTGGCCCTGCCGTCCGGCGTCGAAGGGGCATTGCTCGGGGTCACGTTCTACGGCCTGGTGGTCATCCTCACGCTGGCGTCGGCGGTCGCACTGCTGGAGCCGGTGACCCGCTTCGCCATGGAGCGTTGGCGGGTCACGCGCGTTTTTGCAGCCACCAGCGCGGCGGTGGTGATCTGGGCGCTCGGCGTGCTCACCTTGCTGAGCTTTGCCGGGGATGCCCCGCTGCGTTTTGCCGGCGTCACCGTATTCGAGGCTTTGCAGTTCATCACCGCGCAATTGGCGGCGCCTCTGGCAGCCTTGTTGTTTTGTGTATTCTGCGCCCGCATTATTCCGCGCGAAATGGCGCGTGCCGCCTACGGCAGCGGCTGGGGATTTGGCCTTTGGTATTTCGTGCTGCGCTACCCGACGCGGGTGGTGCTGATGGTATTGCTGTTACAGGCGCTTGGCGTGACAGAGGCGCTGCTGGGACTTTGGAACGAGGCCTGAGGGCCTTGATCGATACGAGGGTAATCGTGAGCGGTGATCTGCTGCAGGTGGAAGTGGCCTACGCCCGACCGGGTGATCAGGTCGTGCTCAAGGTGGATCTGCCCAAGGGTGCGACCGTCCGCGATGCGGTGATTCAGTCGGGCATCCTTGGACGCTTCACCGAGATTGATCTGGACGGCGACAACAAGGTGGGCATCCACGCTCGGCTGGTGCGCCTGGACGACACCGTCGCCAGTGGCGATCGGGTGGAGATCTACCGTCCGCTGATCGCCGACCCGAAGGAAGTCCGGAGACAGCGCGCAGCGCGTGGCGCTTGACGCCGTCGACCTGGCCCCGCCGGCGGCGATCAGGGGCCGGGATTGCCCGGCTGACCGGCGTCCTCTTCCTGTCGGATGATGACGCCCCGTGCTTCGCTTTCCTTGCGTTCAGCTTCCAGCAGGGCGCGCTCTTCTTCTTCCACGACGGTTTGCAGGTCCGGCGTCTCAATGGCGGCCTTGGCATCGGCCATCTCGATCCCTTCCATCCGGACCAGGGTGTCCTGCTCAAAATAGAGCGTGACGGTACGGTCGACTTCGGAACCGCGCGGAGAGCGGTAGTAGCCGAGGTAGTCCCAGCGATCAGCGTCAAAGGGGCTTGCTGCCAGCGGCGTGCCGAGCAGGTAGCGAACCTGCTCACGTGTCATGCCGACCTGCAGTTGTTCCAACTTCTTCTGCTCAATCACATTCCCTTGCCGGGTCGGCAGGGTGTACACCAGCTGGCAGCCGGAGATGAACAGGGCCAAGGGCAGGAAGACTGCGGAGAGCAACGATCCACGCATCGTAGAGGCTTGCCGGAACAGGGTGAGCGGGCATAATACCCCATCGCCCTCATGAGATTTGCCGGTGGAATCCTCCGATCTGCGCAGTGCCGGCCTGAAGGTCACGCTCCCACGGCTGAAGATTCTCGAGATCCTCGAGACGCATCCGGATGCCCATCTGTCGGCTGAGGATATCTATCGCCGCCTGCTGGACGCCAATGAAGAGATCGGGCTGGCAACCGTTTACCGCGTGCTGACCCAGTTCGAAGCAGCGGGCCTGGTGGTTCGTCACAACTTCGAAGGCGGCCACGCGGTCTTCGAGCTGGCCAAGGGCGACCACCACGACCATATGGTCTGTGTCGAGACCGGCACCGTGATCGAGTTTGTCAGCGAGGAAATTGAGCGGCTGCAGAAGCAGATCGCCGACAAGCACGGCTATGTGGTGCACGACCATAGCCTCGTGCTGTACGTGAAGCCCAAAAAGAAGAAAGCCTGAGGCTCAGGTTCCCGCCCGGTCCAGCAGCTCCCGGGCGTGCTCACGCGCCCGTGCTGTAACCGATACGCCGCCCTGCATGCGGGCCAGCTCGTCCACCCGCTGTTCGGCATCGAGCACCTGAACCTGGGTGAAGGTTTGTCCGTCGCGGACCGCCTTTCGGATGCCAACGTGATGCATGGCCTGTGCGGCCACCTGCGCCAGGTGGGTCACGCTCAGCACCTGGTGCTGGTGTCCAAGGCTGCGCAATTGCTGGCCGACGATTTCGGCCACCGCGCCGCTGATGCCGGCGTCGACCTCATCAAAGATCAGCGTCTCGGCGCCAAGGTCGCGGGTCAGTACCACTTGCAGCGCCAGTGAGATCCGAGACAGTTCGCCGCCGCTGGCCACTTTGGCGAGCGGGCGGGGGACCTGGCCGGGGTTGGCGCTGAAGTCGAAGCGCACATCGTCCTGGCCGTGCCGTCGCAAGTCGTCATCGGCCAGCGGCAGCACCGCGATCTGGAAGCGGGCATTGGGCATGCCCAGCTGGCGAATCAGCGCGGTGGCCTGCTGCGCCAGGTCGTCGGCGGACCGTAGGCGATGCTGGCGCAGGGTCTCGGCGGCCTTTCGATAGTCGAGGGTTGCCGCCTTCCGCTGCTGGGCGATCTTGGCCAGCGCCGATTCCGCCCCCTCGCTGTCGGCCAGCTGCTGCTGCAAGGCGCTCAAACGCTCGCCCAGGGCGCCGGCCTTGACGCGATGCTTGCGCGCCAGGTCGTGGACCGCCTCCAGGCGCCGCTCCAGCTCGGCAAGTAGGGTGGGATCCAGTTCCAGACGATCCAGCACACGGCGCAGGCTTTCGGCGGCCTCCGACAGGTGCGCGTCGGCGCCCTCGGCCAGCCGCAGGATCTGTTCGAAGTCGGGGTCCAGATCGACCAGTGCAGTCAGCCGCGACATGGCCTCGCCAACTCGGGCGGCCGCTGAACTCTCGCCACTGTAGAGCAGGTCCAGCGCGGCACCGCCGTCGGACAGCAGCTGGCCGGCATGCGCCAGTCTGCGGTGATCCTGTTCCAGCTGCCCGAGGCTCTCCGGCCGCAGGTCCAGTGCCTCCAGCTCCTGCACCTGGTAGCGCAGGAACTCCAACTGGGTCGGATCCACTTGGCCGGCGTTGCGTAGGGCTGTCTCGCGGGCGTCCAGGGTTTTCAGGATGTCGTGACAGCGCGCCACCTCGGCCAATGCTTCAGCGGTATTGCCGAAGGCGTCGAGCTGCTGGCGCTGCACTTCGGCGCGCAACAGCGTCTGCGATTCCGATTGGCCGAAGATCTCCACCAGCGTCTCGGCGAGCTCGCGCAGTGGGCCGGTATTAACGGGCTGACCGTTGATGAAGGCGCGGGTACGGCCCTCGGTGCTGACAACCCGGCGGATCAACAGCTGATCGGGTGCATCCGGATCGCTGAGCGCCTGGGTCTCCAGCCAGGCTCGGGCTGGTCCATCCGCCGGCACACTGAAGATACCGCTGACCTCGGCGCGGTCGCAGCCATCGCGGACCAGCTGGGTGTCGGCACGGCCGCCAAGTAGCAGCCCCAGGGCGTCAAGCAGGATGGATTTACCCGCGCCGGTCTCGCCGGTCAGTGCGGTGAAGCCCGGTTCGAACTCGAGCGTCAGCTGCTCGATGATGGCGAGGTTGCGTATCGTCAGGGAAATGAGCATGCCGTCTCAGGCCGGTGCCCGGCCCCAATGAAGCTTGTCGCGAAGAATGCTGAAGTAATCGTACGGCGCCGGATGAATCAGGTGCAGTCGATGGCTGGAGCGGCTGATGGAAAGGCGATCGCCCAGCTGCAACATCTCGTTGGTCTGGCCATCGCAGGTCACGGTAGCAGTGGCACCACTGCCGCCGCCGAGAACCAGGTGCACCGGCCGGTCGGCGCCGACCACGATCGGGCGATCCGACAGGGTATGCGGACAGATCGGCACCAGAGACAGGGCTTCCAGCGTGGGGTGCACCACCGGACCGCCACCGGACAGCGCGTAGGCCGTGGATCCGGTGGGCGTGCTGAAAATCATGCCATCGGCCCGATGCTGGCTGATGAACTGGTCATCAAGCCAGGTTTCGAACTCCAGCATGCGAATGGCGGCGAGATTGCGCACCACCACGTCGTTGACCGCCAGGAACGGCCCGCGCAAGCCGCCACTGCCTTCGATCTGTGCGCTCAGCAGCAAGCGTTGTTCAGCCACGTATCGGCCCGCCAGGACGTCGCCGAGATGTCGTTCCATGTCGTCCGGGGCAACATCCACCATAAAGCCCAGCCGCCCCTGATTGATTCCCAGGATCGGTACGCCACTGGGGGCGAGATCGCGCGCGGCGGACAACAGCGTGCCGTCGCCTCCCACCACGATCACCAGGTCGCATTCGGTGCCCAGCGTGTGGCGGTCGCGAATGCGCGCGGCATCGGCGTGCAGACGGTGCGCCAGATGGCGGTCGAGCAAAGGGGCATGGCCGCAGTGCGCAAGGTGGACGAGCAGGCGGCGGGCGGTATCGACGGCGCGCGCGTCCTGCTTGGCGATGACACCGAGGCGGGCAAAATGGGACATGCGCGCAGTATTTCATACCGCTGAGCGCTGCGGCATCCGCCCTACACCTTGCGGTGGCGGCCCCCTTTCGCTAGCGTCCCGAACACCACGACTGCCGCGAGTTCCATGTCTGACGTGCTCAACAGCCGCGCCGAAGAGCTGCTCAAGCTGCTGATTCAGCGCTATATCCAGGACGGCCAACCGGTGGGCTCCCGTACCCTGTCGCGCGCGGCTGGCCTGGGGCTGTCGGCGGCCACCATCCGCAACGTCATGGCCGATCTCGATGAGTTGGGCTTTGTTGCGTCGCCTCATACCTCCGCGGGGCGGATTCCGACGCAGCGGGGCTACCGCTATTTCGTCGATAGTCTGCTGGCGCCCGAGCCGCTGGACGAGGCCAGCCGGGAGGCCTTGGAAGCGGAATTCGGCCGCAGTCGCCACGGCTCGCCGCAGGATCTGGCCCAGGCCGCCAGCGGGCTGCTGTCCCAGCTTTCGCGCATGGCGGGCGTGGTGACCTTGCCCCGGCGCAACCTGACGGTGCTCCGACGGATCGAGTTTCTGCCGCTGTCCGATCAGCGAGTGCTGGCCATCCTGGTGGTCAATCAGCACGAGGTTCAGAACCGGGTGCTGCAGATGGACCGCGCCTATGGCGCCGACGAGCTGGTGCAGTACGCCAACCTGCTCAATGAGCGATTCGCCGGTCGCAATCTGGTAGACCTTCGGCGCGCCCTGCTGGAAGACGCGGTGGTTGCGCAGAATGAGGTGAACCGCGTGCTACAAGAAGCGGCTCGCATGGCCAGCCAGGCGGTCGCCCCGGGGCAGCAGAAGGACTTCGTACACGCGGGCGGCGCCAACCTGTTCGGTTTCCAGGAGCTCGCGGATGTTCAGCGACTTCGGGGTCTGTTCGACGCCCTCGACCGCAAGCGCGATCTGCTCAATCTGTTCGACCAATGCCTGGAGGCCGATGGGGTCCAGGTCTTCATCGGCGAAGAGTCTGGCTATCAGGTGCTCGATGAGATGGCGGTGGTGACGTCGCCTTACTATGTCGAAGGGCAGGTGGCCGGCATACTCGGCGTTATCGGACCGACCCGCATGGCCTACCAGCGCATCATTCCCTTGGTCCGCGAAACCGCGCGCCTGTTGTCCCAGGGGCTGGACTAGCGCCACCGCGCTCGGCATGCTCCGCCCCCTTGAAAAGGCGGGCGGCTGCCCCCACGTCCTCGCAGGTGCCGGCGGTTCAGCCGTCGGTGGTCCGCGCGTTCCATCCCTATCGAACACCCAGGCCCAACCATGAGCCCGACCGACATGTCCCAAGATCTTCCGCCTGAAGCCCAGGACCCGCAGCAGCGAATTGCTGAGCTCGAGAAGGCCCTGGCCGATGCCCATGCCCAGGCCGACCAGACCCGAGACGCCCAGCTGCGGGCTGCCGCGGAGCTGGAGAACAGCCGTCGACGACTGGAGCGTGAGGCGCAGAACAGCGCCCGCTTTGCCGCCGAAGGACTCTTGCGTGAGCTGCTCAACGTGGTGGATTCGCTGGAGCTGGGCATCAAGGCGGCCGAACGGCCCGATGCTCAGATGCCAGCCCTTCTGGACGGCATGGCCCTTACCCACAAGCAGTTCGGCAGCCTGCTGGAGAAGCAGGGCGTCACCGTGGTCGACCCCGCCGGCCAGCCGTTTGACCCCGAGCTGCACCAGGCGATGAGCATGATCGAGAGCGGCGATGTGGCGCCCAACCATGTGCTGTCGGTGATGCAGAAGGGCTACCAGCTGCATGGCCGTTTGCTGCGTCCTGCCATGGTGGTGGTGGCCAAAGCCCCGACCGGCGGCACTGATTCGGCCGCCTGAGCCCCTTGAATCGGGCGCCGGCGCGCCCACCTTCCAGACAGACGTTTTACGAATTTTTCGGAGCCCAACATGGCCAAAATCATCGGTATCGACCTCGGCACCACCAATAGCTGCGTGGCAATCCTGGACGGCGGCAACGCCAAGGTGATCGAAAACGCAGAGGGCGAGCGCACCACGCCGTCCATCGTCGCTTACACCGACGATGGCACCATCGTCGGTCGTCCCGCCAAGCGACAGGCGGTGACCAATCCTCACAACACCCTGTTTGCGGTGAAGCGCCTCATCGGTCGTCGGTTTGACGATGGTGTGGTGCAGAAGGACATCGCCATGGTCCCCTACAAGATCATCAAGAACGACAACGGCGATGCCTGGGTCGAGGCGAAGGGCAAGAAGATGGCCCCGCCGCAGGTCAGCGCCGAAGTGCTGATGAAGATGAAGAAGACCGCTGAGGACTATCTAGGCGAGCCTGTGACCGAGGCCGTGATCACCGTCCCGGCCTACTTCAACGACAGCCAGCGCCAGGCCACCAAGGACGCGGGCAAGATCGCCGGTCTGGAAGTTAAGCGCATCATCAACGAGCCCACGGCCGCAGCGCTGGCCTTCGGCATGGACAAGGTCAAGGGCGACCGCAAGATCGCCGTCTACGACCTGGGTGGTGGCACCTTCGACGTGTCCATCATCGAGATCGCGGAAGTCGACGGTGAGCATCAGTTCGAAGTGCTGGCCACCAACGGGGACACCTTCCTCGGTGGGGAAGACTTCGACATGCGCGTGATCGACTACATCGCCACCGAGTTCCAGAAGGAGCAGGGGGTCGACCTGAAAAAGGATCCGCTGGCCCTGCAGCGCCTGAAAGAAGCCGCGGAGAAGGCCAAGATCGAGCTGTCCAGCACCACCCAGACCGAAATCAACCTGCCGTACATCACAGCGGATGCCTCAGGGCCCAAGCACCTCAACCTGAAGCTGACTCGCGCCAAGCTGGAATCGCTGGTGGATGACCTGGTCAGCCGCACCATCGAGCCCTGCAAGATTGCGCTGAAGGATGCCGGCCTGCAGGCGAGCGACGTCCAGGAGATCATCCTCGTCGGTGGCCAGACCCGCATGCCGAAGGTGCAGGAGACGGTCAAGAGCTTCTTCGGCCGCGAGCCGCGCAAGGACGTCAACCCGGATGAAGCGGTGGCGGTCGGTGCCGCGATTCAGGGCGCCGTGCTGGCCGGCGACGTCAAGGACGTGCTGCTGCTGGATGTGACCCCGTTGTCGCTGGGCATCGAGACTCTGGGCGGCAAGATGACCAAGCTGATCGAGAAGAACACCACCATCCCGACCAAGAAGTCGGAGACCTTCACCACCGCCGATGACAACCAGACGGCGGTGACCATCCAGGTCTACCAGGGTGAGCGTGAGATTGCCTCGGCCAACAAGTCACTGGGCCGGTTCGACTTGGCGGACATCCCGCCGGCACCGCGCGGCATGCCGCAGATCGAAGTGACCTTCGACATCGACGCCAACGGCATTCTCAACGTGTCGGCGCGCGACAAGGCCACCGGCAAGTCCCAGTCCATCGTCATCAAGGCCAACTCCGGCCTGTCCGACGAGGAAGTTCAGCGCATGGTGAAGGATGCCGAGGCGCACGCTGAAGAGGACCGCAAGTTCAACGAACTGGTCGCCGCCCGCAACCAGGGCGACCAGATGGTCCACGCGGTGGAAAAGTCGCTCAAGGATCTCGAATCCGAGGTCGAAGGCGATGAGAAGACGCGTATCGAGGCGGCGATCGCTGAACTGCGGGAAGTCCTCAAGGGCAATGACAAGGATGCCATTGAGGCCAAGACCCAGGCGCTCAGCGAGGCCAGCGCCAAGCTGGCAGAGCGCGCCTATGCCAAGGCCGGTGCGGCCGAGGGTGGCCAGCCGGGCGCGGCCGATGGCGGCGCGGATGGCGATGTGGTTGACGCCGAGTTCACCGAAGTCAAGGACAACGACAAGAAGTGAGGCCCGAAGGGCGGGGCGCGAGGCGGAGCATTCCCCTCGCGCCTCGCCTTTGACGCTTTTTGCCTCTCCCGCCTGACCCCGAACGCCGCACGTTTTTATGACCAAACGCGACTACTACGAGGTGCTCGGCGTCGGCCGTGATGCCGCCGACGACGCCATCAAGAAGGCGTATCGCCGTTTGGCGATGAAACATCACCCGGATCGTAATCCCGGCAATGCCGAAGCCGAAGAAGCGTTCAAGGAGGCCAGCGAGGCCTACGAGGTGCTCAGCGATACCCAAAAACGCGCGGTGTACGACAAGTACGGCCATGATGGTCTGAACCGCGGCGGTGGGGGCGGTGGTGGCGGCTTCGGCGGCGCCGGGTTCTCGGACATCTTCGGTGACGTCTTCTCGGACATCTTCGGCGGCGCCGGCCGTGGCGGTCCGCGCCGCGGAGCCGATTTGCGCTACATGATGGAACTGTCTCTGGAGCAGGCGGCGTTCGGCACTGAGGAAACCATTCGCATTCCCACCTGGAACAACTGTGAGCCCTGCCACGGCCACGGCACCGCCGACGGCAAGGCGCCCAGCACGTGCGGGACCTGTCGCGGCACCGGCAAGGTGCGGGTCCAGCAGGGCTTCTTTGTCATGCAGCAGACCTGTCCCCATTGCCGCGGGCGCGGCACGATGGTGACCGACCCCTGCCGCAGTTGTCGCGGCGCGGGCAAGGTGCAGACCGACAAGACCCTGCAGGTCAAGGTGCCCCCCGGTGTGGACACTGGCGACCGGATCCGCCTGTCCGGTGAGGGCGAGCCCGGCGAGACCGGTGCCGGCGCGGGCGATCTCTACGTCCAGATCAACGTCCGCCCGCATGACTTTTTCGAGCGGGAGGGTAACGACCTCTACTGCACGGTGCCGGTGAGCATGGTTACCGCCGCGCTGGGTGGCGAGCTTGAGGTGCCCACCCTGGATGGACGCGCTGCACTGAAGATTCCCGAGGGCACGCAGACCGGCAAGACCTTCCGCCTTCGCGGCCTCGGGGTGAAGTCGGTCCGAGGTGCCGGGCAGGGGGACCTGCTCTGCAATGTGCGGGTGGAAACGCCGGTCAATCTCGGCAAGCGTCAGCGTGAACTGCTGCGCGAGCTGGGTGAGACGCTCGCCGGCGACGGCGCCCGCCACAATCCGGAAACCACCTCCTGGCTGGACAAGGCCAAGCGCTTCTTCGACGACCACCTCAAGCCCTGAGGCTGGCCGGCGCCCCCGGTCAGACTGGGGCTCAGGCGTCCAGCGCCGCAAACAGCGCCAGGTACTCCTGGGTAACGCGATGGCGGGGATCCTCCCACACCAGCGGGCGGTGGTGCTCGTGGGACTCCTTGACCTTCACCGAGCTGGACAGCGTCTGCGCCATCACGGGGTGACCCTCCTCGCGCAGCTCGTCGACCAGCCGTTGCGGCAGCCGCGAGCGCGACTGGAACTGGTTGACCACGATGCCTTCGACCTGCAGGTCTTCATTGTGGTCGGCCTTCAGCTCCTGCAGGTTCTCCAACAACGTATACAGCGCCTGGCGGGCGAACTCGTCGCAGTCAAAGGGGATCAGCACCCGGTCCGCCGCAATCAGGGCGGAGCGGCTGTAGAAGTTCAGCGCGGGTGGGGTGTCGATGAACACCGCATCGTAGCCCCGCAGCTTGCGCAGGGCGTCCCGCAGCTTATAGATCTTCTGCTTGGCTTCCAGTTTGACGATCAGCTCATCGAGTCGTGGGCTGGCGGCCACAACATCGAGGTTGTCGAACGGGGTGGCGGTGGCAAAGCTGGCAAACCCCGGCTGACTGAGCGAGAACGACAGCGTGCCCTCGAAGAAGTCCGCGATGGTCTCGGCCGGGGTGACCGACGAGCCCAGCAGGTACTGGCTGGCGTTCCCCTGGGTGTCGAGATCGATCACCAGGGTGCGTAGACCGCGGCTGGCGGCGATGGCGGCGAGATTGGCGACGATGGTGGTCTTGCCGACACCGCCCTTCTGGTTGAATACCACGCGTTTGATCACGACAGCGTTCCTGCTCGGGAGTGATTTCAGGGAAGCAAAGTGTAGGCCATCGTGCCGCTACAATGCGCCGCCCTTCACGGTATTTCTCATTGATCAGAGGCGATATGCTCAAGCACAACAGCTATTTCGATGGCGGCGTCCAGAGTGTCGGATACGAACGTCATGGTCGTCGGGCCACGGTTGGTGTCATTGCCCCCGGGACCTACCACTTCGGCACCGAGGCGGCAGAGCGCATGACCGTGGTCAGTGGGCAGCTGCGGGTGCGGCCGGACGCAGGCGAATGGGCGCTATACCCGGCCGGCACCGCTTTCGAAATCGCCGCCAACAGCGGCTTCGACGTCAGCCCGGTGGACGGGCCCGCCGCCTACCTCTGCGAGTTTCTCTGAGCTACCGGTAGGCGGATCCGCAACAGCGCGCCCTGCGCCTTCGGCACCACCACGCAGTCGCCGTCATGCAGGCGCGCGATTGCGCGGACCAGGCTGAGCCCCAGACCAAAGCCGGCAGACTGGCGTGCGTGGTCGTGGCGGAACAGCCGCTCGAATACCCGCTCCTCGTCGCCGGTGGGAATGCCCGGACCGCTGTCCTCGACCTCCAACTGGAGGTGGCTGCCTTCGCGCGTGAGCCGTATTTGGATCTGACCGCCCTTCGGCGTGAACTTGAGGGCATTGTCGAGCAGATTGGCGATGGCCTGAAACAGCAGGTGGCGGTCGCCCATGATGGGCGTATTGCCCTCTACTGCGCTGAATCTCAGGGTGCAGTCCGCGTCAGCGGCCACCGCCTCGTACAGGGACACCACGTCACTGACCACCGTCGCCAGGCCCACGGACTGGAATTGGGTTCTCAGCACGCCCGACTCCACCGTGGCCAGTTGCAGCAGTGCCGAGAAGCTGCCGAGTACGCGGTCTATGTCATCGACACGGTCCTGTAGCCAGGGATGCCACTGATCTGCACTCGGCGGGTGCGGCTGGGCATCTTCCAGCGCCACGCGCAAGCGCGCGAGCGGCGTGCGCAGGTCGTGCGCAATGGCGTCGGTGGCGCCCCGGGTCGCGGCGATCAGGTCATTGATCCGGTCGAGCATGGTGTTGAGGGTCTGGGTCAGGCGGTCCAGTTCATCACCGCTGCCCTGTAGCGGAATACGGTGCCGCAAGTCACCCTCGACGATGCGTCGCGCACTGGCATCGATGGTGCGGATCTGCCGTGCTGCGGTGCGGTTGGCGGCAATGCTGCCGATCACCGCCAGCAGCACCGCCAGGGGGATGCTCCACCCGGCAGCACGACGGATCTGCGAAGACAGCGCGAGCGTCTCGGTACGATCAAAGCCGACCAGCAGGCGTTCGCCGCCGGGTAGCAGGCGGGCGGCCATCATCCACTCGGTTATCGGCGCCCCGGGCGTGATCTGTGCCGATGTTGCAATGGGCCCCGCGCCGATGTCGAGGGCTTCCGGCCAGTGCGGGAAGTCGCCCGCGAGCACCTGGCCGTCCGGTGTTTCCAGGCGATAGATCCGGCCATGCCATGCGGATTCGAGACGGTCGCGTTCACGGATGAGTCCGACCACACCCGTGAGCCCGTCGATCACGTAGTCAGACTCCAGGATCTCCAGTTCTGCGGTGACGCTTTCGTCGAGGTGACCCTGCAGGTACTTCAGGCTGAGCGAGGTGATGCTGAAGATGACCAGGCCGGCGCCCACACTGAACACTAGGGCATTGGTCAGCGCAAGCCGGAGCAGAAGGCCCGGGCGGAAGCGCCAGGTCATCAGCTTTCGTCCCGAAGACAATAGCCAGCGCCGCGGATGGTATGGATCAACGGTCGATTGCCGGCCGGGTCGATTCGGGCGCGCAGGCGTGAAATGTGGACGTCAATGACATTGGTCTGCGGATCGAAGTGGTAGTCCCAGACCCCCTCCAGCAGCATGGTGCGGGTGACCACCTGGCCGGCGTGACGCATCAGGTATTCCAGCAGGCGGTATTCCTGCGGCTTGAGATCGATGGTGTGGGCGCCGCGGCGCACGGTTCGCGACAGGCGGTCGAGTTCAAGGTCGGCAACCCGCAGCACAGTTGCCTCAGCCGCCACCGTCGGGCTGCCTCGACGGGTGATGGCCTCGATTCGTGCCAGCAACTCCTGGAAGGCATAGGGCTTGACGATATAGTCATCGCCGCCCGCCTTCAGCCCGCGCACGCGGTCGTCGACCTGTCCGAGGGCTGACAGGATGATGACCGGCGTCTGCTGGCCGGCGGCACGCAAAGCCGTGATCACGGCGAGCCCGTCCATCTGCGGCAGCATGCGGTCGACGATACACAGGTCGTAGGGCTCTGAGACGGCCAGAAACAGACCGTCACGGCCGTTGGCGGCGTGGTCCACCCGATGCCCGCTTTCGCGCAAGCCCTTGAGCAGGAAACGCGCCTGCTCGGCGTCATCTTCGATGATCAAGATCCGCATGGTACAGCCGCTCCCCCGCGGCAGGCTGACCGAATCGTCAGCCTGCATAGGGTAGCCGGTTGTCGACACCGGGCGGGTCTCGTTCACGCGCCCGCTGTCCTACCAGCTGAAGCGGTAGCCCGCAGTGAGCATCAGCGCATCGAGCGTAGGCTCCAGGTCGAAACGGCTGAGTCCGGCAGCGGCCTGTGCGGGTACCCCGCTGGTCTTGCCGAGCTGGGTGTACGCCTCAAGGCGCACATTCCACTCGTTACCGCTGGGGAGGGTTTGGCCATACTTCAAGCCCACCGTGACGGCATCGAACTGGCCGAGGCGCGGATCTGCACTGGCCTCGGTCAGCGTGTTCTCCTCACCGTCGAACAAGGCCGCCCGATAGAAATCGGCTTCGCTTTGACGATAGTAGCGGAGGTGCGGCTCCAGGTATCGGGTTTCGGAGAAGTTCCAGCGGTAGGTGGTATCCAGGGTTTCGGACGTGATACCCCAGTCGTCGCTCATGAGTCGGAGTGATACGTCGATCACGTCGCGCCCGAATACAAAACGCTTGTACTGCGCGAACAGCGCATGCTTGAGGCGCGTGTCCGGTCGAGATTCGTAGACGTAGCGCAATGGGTCCCCGTTGGCGTCCACCACCGACAGCAGTTTGTAAGGATCGTTGAGATAGCCGTCCGACTGGCTCAGCGAGTAGCTGATCTGCATCAGACTGACCGGCGATAGCACCTGCGTCACACTGAACAACAGATCGTAGATCTGCTTGGTTTCGGTTGTTTCTGGCCGTGGATTGCCGGGCGCTGGCATCACCGACAGCGGCACTGGCGCTCCGCCGACGGCATCAATGGTGTCGTTGGCCACGTTGATGCCGGCACTGACCGTGGTGTTGTTGCGGTTGAAGTCCTTCGACAGCACCGCACCTGCAGAGATCGACAGGTAATCGTATTCCTTGGATGCCGCCAGTGATGTGGTCAGGGTCTGATCGCCCACCGGCGTGGTGAAGCTGCCGTCCACTGCCACACGGGTGTCACGGAAGTCGTCATCCAGTGGCGTTTCGAACGCGTCTACCGTGTAGGGCTTGTTGCCGGAGGCGCTGGTGAAGGTCTGTGGGCTGTCGGCGGGGGCGGCGCCGTTGGGGGAGGCGCCGGTGAGGACGTCGACTGTCACGGCCGCGCTGATGCTCCGGTCATTGTCGAGCGCGCGGGTGGCGCGCAGCTTCGGCTCGACTGCCTGAACGCGGCTGTCAGCCTCACTGTAGACGAGGGTGGCGGCGTCGAATTGCCATTTGCCGGTATCGGCAGCCTGGGTGCCCGTCGACCCCAGTAGGGCGAGCGCGGCCGCGCTCAAGGCATTCGGTTTCAGTTGCATCCGCAGCCCCCTCCGCCAAAGCCACGGCCGCCGCTGGAGGCTTCCTTGCTGAAATAGGTGTGGTCTTCAAAAGCGGCCTGGGCCGGGTCGGTCACGAGCTGCATGTCCGGCCGCGCGAGGGTGCCGCGTTGCCAGGGTTGCACCGGCGCACAGGCGCTGGCGATCAGCGCCAGGGCCAGCGTGAGGGAAAGTCGCTTGATCATGGACGAATGGCCTCCTGAATCGCCTGTTCGTAGTTCGGGGTTTCTGCAGCGCGGAAGCCGCTGTGTTGCCACAGCACCTGACCGTTGGCATCGAGAATCACGGCGCTTGGCATGCCTTCCAGCGCGAAATGAGTGGCCATCGCGCCTGCGGGATCGAACAGCAGATCGAACTGGGCGGGGTGGCGTTTCAGGAATCGGTCGGCATCCCGTCGATGTTCATCCACATTGACGCCGACAAACTGGATGTCGTCGCCATACCGTGAGCGCATGTCATTGAGCCATGGGAACGATTGCGCGCAGGGCACGCACCAGGAGGCCCAGAAATCAACGTATACCGGTTTGCCGCGGTAGGGCTTGAGGACCTCCAGGGCCGGGTTGGCGGCGGCCACGGCTGAAAATCCAATCAGCAAGCCGCCCAGCAGGGTCGACAGTTTTGACATGACACTCCACGCTGTTGATGAAGTGCCAGTGTCCGCTTTGCGGTCTGTCCCCAGCCTGTTGAGGACATGAACATTCGTTAACCCGGGGATGCCCCGGCGGTGGCGCGCTGGACATGGAAGTCGACACCTTGATCGCGCAGAAAGGCTTCCGCACCGGTGCCGCTCAGCATGGCCAGGGTTGACAGGCTGCCCGCCTGACTACAGGTGCTGGCAGCGACGGTGACGGAATGGGGTGCCCGAGGCGGCGGCCAGCCGGTGCGGGCGTCTAGGACATGCCCGTATCGGATGCCATCGACCTCGATGAACCGGTGCGCATCGCCGCTGGTGGCGATGCCGCCATTGCGCAGTCGGATGAGCGGGGTGCCACCCTCCGGCTGGCCCTCATCGCCGATTCCAACACGCCAGGGGCTGTCCCCTGCAGGCGCCCGATTGGCGGCGAGATCGCCACCATAGTTCACCAGCAGCGCGGCATCGGTATGGGCTTGCAACAAGGCCAGGCTGCGGTCGACCGCGTACTCCTTGCCAATGCCACCCAGATCGACCTCCATGCCCGCCGGCATCTGCAGAATCGGCCGCTGCCAGCGAACCCGATGCCAGCCCACATGGTGCAGCAGCTGTTCAATCTGCTTTGGGTCCGGCAGACGATGGCGGCCGTCGAATCGCCATGCCTGACGTAGCCTTCCAGACGTCAGGTCGAAGCGACCCTCGCTCGCTTCGAACAGCACCGCGCCATAGTCGAGCAGACGCGCGGTTTCTTCGTCGACTTCGGTTTCAGATCCGTTGGCCGAGTTGATCCGGTGAATCAAGTTGTCATCGCGATATCGGCTCCACTTCCGCTCGATGCGATGGGCCTCCTGATAGGCGCATTCGGCGAGATCCGGCCAAGTGTCGGGCGAGGCGCCGTCGACCCAGATCTCACAGGGAGAGGCCATTGCCGAAAATTGGATGCGGCAACGGCGGCCGCCAGCTGCGGGATGAAGGGTCCAGCGCGTCGTCATGGTGTCCAGCGAAACCGGTATCCCGCGCTGAGCATCACCGCGTCGAGTTCGGGCTCGATGGCTCGCGCTGCCAGCGCTTGCGCAGCTTGCGCGGAAAGGCCTGCGATCTCGGCAATCTGGGTATACCCCTCGAGCCGGATGTTCCAGTCATTACCGGAGCGCAGCCGGCCGCCATACTTCAGGCCCAGCGTGATCGCATCGAAACGACCGAGGCGTTGGTCCGAAGTGGCGAATCGCAAAGCTGTCTCCTCGCCATCGAACAAGGCGAGCCGATAAAAGTCGGCGGCGGATTGTCGGTACCAACGTAGATGGGGTTCTAGATAGCGGTCGGGCCTGAAGTTGAATCGAAAGCTGACATCCAGGGTCAACGACTGCAGGCCCCAGTCATCACGCATCAGCCGCGCCGACGTGTCGAGCACGTTAGCGCCGGCGGTGAGCTGTTTGTACTGGGCGTAGACGGCCTGCTTGAGGCGGCGGTCTGGCCGACCCTCGTAAGCGTAACGCAGCGGCGCACCCTGGCCGTCGACCACCGACAGCACCTTATAGGGGTCGGTCAGATACCCACGTGCGTGACTCATGGAGTAGCTGACCTGCAGTAGCGATTGCGCGCTGAGGACCTGCGTCAAGCTGAGCAGCAGGTCGTGGACCTGCTTTTCCAGGGTGCGCACCGTACGGCCGGTGGGCTGACCGGGGGCGGGCATGATGGATAGCGCTTTCGGGGGGCCGCCCACCGGATCCAGTGTGTCCTGGGCCACATTGATGCCGAGGCTCACCGTGGTGTTTCGGAGGTTGAAGTCTCTGGCGATGACGCCACCGAGGGCAATGGAGAGGTAGTCGTACTCGGCCGAGATAAAGCCGGTCGCCTTGGCGCGAAGCACGTCAAGTGTGTGCAGGTAAGCCACGTCCAGTGCGAGTCGGGTGTCCTGAAACGTATCGTCCAGTGGCAGATCGCCGGCTTGCGTCGTGTAGTCGCCCTTGCCGGATGGCCGCGAGAAGGTTTGAGGTGCGTCCGCCGGCAGCGCCCCGTTGGGGGACGCGCCCACCAGGACGTCAACCGTCGCGCCCAGGCTCAACTGCCGGATGTCGTCGAGTTCGCGACCGCCTCGGAGTCGAGACTCGATGCCGCTGACGCGGCCATCAAATTCGCTGTAGAGCAATGTTGCGGCGTCGACGTCCCAGGTGGTTTCGGCCGGCGCGGCCTCAGGGGCGCCCAGCATCGCAGCAGCTGCGGCACCCAGTAGCCCCGGCCTCAGTTGCATCCACAACCTCCACCACCAAAGCCGCGGCCACCGCTCGAGCCCTCCTTGCTGAAATAGGCGTGGTCCTCGAAGGCCGCCTGGGCTCGATCGGAAATCAGTTGCATGTCCTCGCGGGCAAGGTCGCCCCGCTGCCAGGGCTGCACTGGGGCGCAGCCGCCGAGCAGCATCACCAGGCCTGCGCCGACGGCGGTTCGGTTCAGCATCGGGTGACGTCCGCGCTTCATCCTTCGGTCCTGCGAAGAGGGCGCATACGCTCCAGCGTATTGTCCCGCAGAAGGTAGTGGTGCACGAGGCCGGCCGCGGCATGCAGGCCGATCAGCCAGTAGCCGATCACCCCGAAGGTTTCGTGGAGCTCCTCGATCAGCTCGGCCGTGTCGGCATCCGGGCCCATCAGGGGCGGCAGGGTCAGGCCAAAGAAAGGGACCGGCTTTCCTTCGGCACTGAGGATCAGCCAGCCCCCGATTGGCATACCCAGCATCAGGCCATAAAGCGCCATGTGCATGGCGGCCGCCAGTCTCTGCTGCCAGCGGGATGGGGTCGGGATGATGGGCGGTGCCGGGTGGCGCCAGCGCGCCAGCAGTCGGACCCACACCAGCAGAAAAACGCTCAGGCCCAACATGAAATGCCAGGTCTTGATCAGCTCGCGCGGGTCGCTGCCGCGGGGAAACAGCTCGCGCAGTTCAATGCACGCGTAGGTGGCCGCCAACAACAGCAGCATGAACCAGTGCAGGGCGATGCTGATGGGTGCGTAGCGTGCATGGGCGGTCATGGCGAGGTGCGGATGGAAGCGGAGGCTGGATCATAGCGGGGGCGGATCATCGGACTTCAGTGTCGGCAGGTCTTCCTGGGGGCGCAGGCCTCGCCGGACCTGGGCGCCGACCAGTCGATTCACCGCCGAGATGCTGTCATAGACCACATCGCTGGTTTCGTCGTGGACCACTTCCACCACGCGTGCGGGTGCCCGAGTCGCCTGTAAGCGCGACAGGATGCCAAAGGGGATCCGGGCGATGCCGCGGTGGATGGCGCGCACCGTGGCATTGGTCTGTTCCACCGCCTGCTCGGCCCGGCGCTGCATGTCCGCCAGCCGCTGCTGTTGCTCGATGCGAAGCTCGGCATCGTGGGCCCGCACAGCCAGGCGTCTTGCCATTCGCGCCCAGTGCCGGGCGCGACGCGACAAGGCGCGTTCCACCAGCAGCAGCGCGATCAGGCCGACCGCCAGCAGCCCGGCACTAGCGGCCACGAACAAGCTGCACCTCGGCTTCAACGCCCTGTTCGGCCAGTTGCTGACGCACCCGCTGAGTGGCCTGACGCAGCACTTCCTGGCGGACCAGGGCCGGTGCCAGCGACCCGAAGGTGCCGGCGAGCTTGGATTCGCGCATGGCCAGTTCAAACGGGTTGAGGATCTCGATGGTGATGAGGCTGGGACGCTCCGGCGCCAGCAATGCCTCGACGTCCGGACCCTCCAACGCTCGGGCGCCCGCCAGCGCTGAAAGCTCGGTTTCCATCCGGCTCATCAGCCGGGAAAGCTGACGCAGACGCCAGCCCAGGGCGGCGATGGCGACAGCAAATATCAACAGCAATGGCCACATAGATATGCCCTCCAACGGCAATCTCGGTATCCTGCACCGGCCGGGGACCGGCTCGGCGACGAGTCCGATGATCACGGCATTGTCTTACATTTTCGCTTGACGACTTGAGGCAAGCTAGCGCGCTCCTGGTGGCCAGAGCGCGGGCACCGGGGACCTACCAATGAACGAACGACATGGCTGAATATTGCTGGGGCACCGCCCGGGGCGGGCAACGTCGCGTGCTGCTGATGGTGTTGTCGATCCTGCTGGCACCGCTGGCAGTGGCAGCGGAGGACACCGCGGACCTGGTCAGCTACTACGGTGATGCCCTGCGGAACCACCCTGACGCTCGCAGTGCGGACGCCCTGGCGGCGGTGGCCGCCCGCGGCATCGAGCGTGCGCGCGGCAAGCTGTTGCCGCAACTCTCGGCGTTTGCCGAGGGCGCCTATGTCGATGAATCCATCACCGGTGATTATTTCGGCATCGTTGACGTCGACCGCGAAGACGAATACGAGCGGTATCTTTACGGGGTCAACCTCAGCCAGGCCGTCGTGCAGCCCACTCTGTGGGCCGAGCTCGATCAGGCCGAAGTGCGGGAACAGCAATCGCAACTGGCGCTGAAGGCGCAACGCAGCGGCTTGCTGCTGGACGTAGCGGAGGCCTACTTCGGTGCACTGGCGGCCCAGGAAGCGGTGGGATTGGCCAAGGCCCGCTTGAGTGCGGTGCGTCAGCAACGGGACCAGGTGGTCAGTCAGGCCGATGCCGGGCTCACCACCGAGGCGGAACGCCAGTATGCCGAGGCGGCAGTGAAGCTGGCGGTGGCGAGGCGGACGGAGGTGGAGTCGGATGCCCGCATCGCCACCCGCCGCCTTCATGCCGCGGCCGGCCGCCGCGATGCGCGTATTCTGGGCCTGTCGCCCAGCTTCAACGGCCTGCTGCCGAATCCGCCCGACGAGTACGCCTGGGTCGAGCGTGCCCGCACTGACAACCCGCAGGTGTTGCAGGCTGCGCTGTCCTTGCGGTTGGCGGAACTGGATGTCCGTAAGGCGCACCGCGGCCGCTGGCCCACCTTGGATATTGTCGGAGCCGCCTATCAGATTGATGCCGGCGGCGGGCTCGCCGGCGAGCGTGACGAGCGAGAAGCGCGGATCGGTCTGCGGGCCGCAATGCCGCTGTTCTCGGGCGGGCAGCTCAGTGCGGTTATCGATCAGGCCGACCTCCAGCGGATCCGCGCCGAAGCAGCCCTGGAACAGGCGCAGACCGATGCGGTGTTCGCCGCACGCAAGGCATTTCTTGGCATGATGGCGGCGCAACAACAGGTCAGCGCATTGCAGGATGCGGTGGAGGCCGCCCGACTTGCCGAGTCCGGGACGCGTGCCGGTTTCGAGGCCGGCACCCGGACCAGTGCCGATGTGTTCAACGCACTGGAGCAGCGCTTTGCGGCGGAGGTGCGCTACCAGGCTCTGCGCTACGAGCTGCTATTGCAGTCATTGGCGCTGAAGCAGGCTGCCGGCACCTTGGTCGCGGCCGACGCGGTTCATCTCAACCGCTTGCTGTCGGGCGCCGTCGCGCTCACGCCCTGATGGCCGACGTCGGACGTCCATGGACGCCAGTCCGCGTACCCGGCACGCCGTGAGCGCTGCGTCGCGCTATCTCAGCCTGCGCATTCCGGTCGATGAGCTCGGCCGGCGGCTGCAGTTGTCGGAAGCCTGGCCTGCCGACGATCGCAGCGTGCAGCGGGTCGCCGAAGCCCTCAACGGCGCCCGTGCCCCGGAACAGCGCTGGGCGATGGCGGCGGAGGCCGGGATCGACCCGTCGCGATGTCGCGACATCGAGGCCTGGCTCGGACAGCATGCACTGCTGGCGCCGGGACGGCTGGAGCCGATTCCGGTGCCCCGCAATACGCTGGCCTGGAACGAAGCCGAACGTCGTGGCCGCCCGATTCGCGCCAACCGCGCGGCAGCCCTGGTGCCGTCGACGGTGCCGGGGTCGTTAGCGCAGCCGGCACTGGTGGGGGGGCTTCACAAGTTCTATGTGGGTGCCGGCCACGACAGTGCCTTGGACCGGCCGCTGGCGGCCGCGCCGTTCGTTGCACTGGGACGACTGTTTGCCTGGCCGCTGATCAGCCGATCTGCGGGCCTGCTGGGGCTGATGGTGTTGATACTGCTGCTGGCTGCCGTGTGGGGACACCGGATGGTTTGGTGGGACGCGGCTGTTCAGCACGTTCAGAGCGGTGGCCTGTGGTGGTCTCTGCCATCAGGGGTGGTCCTGATCAACCTGGTGTCGCAGGCCAGCTGTGCCTATGCGGTGGCGCGACTTTGTGCAGCTGCGCCGCGCGTGGGACTGAGCTGGGGCCGGCCGCCGGTGCCCGTCATCAAGGTCGATACCCGGGGGATTCCCGAGCTCAGCCGGCGATCCGTCAGACTGCGCATCATCGCCGCGCCGGTGACCGGCAGCCTGGCGCTGATGGGTCTGCTCATGCTGGTCTGGTTGGTGCAGTTTCGCGAGGGTGGGGCGCTGACCGAGAGCCTTACCGCCTTGATGGTCCTCATCGCCACCTCGGTGCTGGTGCGGGCGAACCCGCTGGCCCGCTACGATGGCTACGCCTTCCTGTCGCATTGGGTCGGCATGCCGGACCTCAAGCAGCAGTCCTTTTTCGCCATTCTCGGCAAAAGCCGGCCATGGCAGCAGCAATTGCGCCCGCTGACGCAGCGGTGGCTGCGGGCGTACTACATCGCCACTTTTCTGTTCGGTTCCCTGGTGTTGCTGTTGATCGGGCGCTACTCGGCGCCCGCATTGATCGACGTCACGGGCGGTCTGGGTTTTCTTGCAATCCTCGCGGTGATAGGGGTAGTCATGTTCAAGCAATTGGGGCGGCCGCCGATGCCGCGAGACGGTCTGGGCTGGGATACACGCTGGCAGCAGCTGAAAGCCTGGCGGCCGACGCGGCGGCAAGGGTTCATCTTCGGCGGCATTCTGTTGCTCTGCCTGTTTCCTTACCGCTATGAGCCCAGTGGCGACCTGGAGATCCTGCCGCAGGCGCGTGCCGACGTGCGCGCGCTGGTGCCCGGCGATATCCGCGAGGTGCTGGTCGCCGAAGGCGACATGGTCGCTGCCGGGCAGCCGCTGGTGCGTATTGCCGATGCGGAGCAGCGTGCCAAGGTCGCCGCCAGTGAGGCCAATCTGGCGCAGTTGCGTGCCGACCTGACCCTGCTGGAAAAGGGGGCTCGGGAGGAAGAAATCGAAGTGGCGCGTAGCCGCGTCGCCACGCTCACCAAGCGCAATGAGTTTTCCCGCAGCAGCGCCGACCGGTTGGCGCGCGCCTATCGGCAGGGCGGCGTCAGCGTCGAGGACTTCGATCGCGCCCGCGGCACCGCTGAAGTCGATGCCCAATTGCTGGCCGAGGCGCAGCGCGCCCTGGAATTGCTGACCAGCCCGGCGCGCGACGAAAACATCAATGCGGTGCAGGCGCAGATTGCTCGCGAGGAGGCCTTGCTGGCCTTCCATCGGGAGCAGCTGTCGCAAACCGAGCTGACGGCGCCGATCGCGGGGCGGGTGGTATCGAGCGGGCTGCAGTTCGCAGTGGGCCGTTATCTGGAGCGCGGCGAAGTGCTCGCGGTCATCGAGGATGCCGGCCTGCGCCAGGCGGAAATCAAACTGCCGGAGTCCGCGGTCGGCGAGGTGGCCGTTGGGCGTCCGGCGACCGCCAAGGTGTGGGCCTATCCGGGCACCGAGTTCGACGGTGAGGTCACGGCCATCGCGCCGGCCGCCGAGGCATCCCGTTACGGCAAGGTGGTCCGTGTACAGATCGCGCTCCAGGATGAGGAGCAGCGGCTGAAATCGGGGATGACGGGGGTCGGCAAGGCCACCGGCGAGCGCCACATCGCGCTGGTGGTGTTCACTCGTGCGCTCTGGCGATTCCTGTTTGTCGAAGTCTGGTCGTGGCTGCCCTGAGCACCGACATCCCGGAGGCCGCCGGGCTTGGCGAGGCCGATTTCCGTCTGACCGGCCCCAACGGCTTTGGCGATGGGCAGAATCACTATGCCCACAGCATGGCCGTGTTCGAAGGGCGGGTGTATGTCGGCACCACCCGGGCGATCATCCCGGCCCACAAGTGGAACCAGCTGCGTCCGGATATTCGGCCCTGGCCGGTCGATAGTCCGGACTTCATCTACGACATTCCGCGACAGGCGGAGATCTGGTGTTTTGATCCGGCCGAGGATCAGTGGACCCGCGTGTACCAGGCGCCACTGGTGCCAGCGAGCCGCGGCAACCTGCAGGTGCCGCGCTACATCGGCTACCGCGGTATCGGCGTTTTTCAGGGCGCCAGCGACCATAAGCCCTGCCTGTATGTGTCGACCTGGGCGCCACAGCTGACCGATCCGCCGGATATTCTGCGCAGCGAGGACGGCCGTCACTTTGCGCCGGCCGCGCGTCCGCCTTTCAGCCCGGCAGTGCGGTCCTTTCGGACCCTGCAGGTGTTTCAGGGGCGTGTCCACACCACGCCGACCAGCTCATCGCAGGGCGCCCGCAAGATTTCCGACAGTATCGGCTCCGACTCCACCATCTATGCGACGGACGACATTCAGAGTGCCGACTGGCAGGCCGCCAATGAGGAGGGCTTCGGCAGCAAGGCCAACGTCACCGTCTTCGAGATGGAGGAGTTTAACGGCCACCTCTACGCCGCCACCGTCAACCCCAAGACCGGCTTCGAGTTATGGAAGACCGCAGGCGGTGACTTGCCCTATCGCTGGACCCGGGTGCTGGCGCGCGGCGCCGGGCGGGGTGTCTTTAACGAAGTGGGCGTCTCGCTTTGCGCGTTTCGCGGCGCGCTCTATGTCGGCACCGGGGTGCTCAACGGTGGCTTTCACCGCGCCACGGGCATCGGCCCAGCCGCTGCTGAGATCATTCGCGTCTGGCCCGATGACCGCTGGGAGCTGATCGTCGGCGAGTCGCGCAGCACACCCCAGGGTCTGCGTTACCCGCTGTCGGGGCTGGGGCCGGGTTTCGAGAAGCTGTTCAACGGCTATGTGTGGCGCATGGTCGTGCATGACGGCTGGCTCTACGCCGGAACCTTCAGCTGGGGCCAGAACCTGGCCTATCTGCCGCTGCACACCTGGCCGCCCGACGCGGTGGCCCTACTCGATTTGTGGGGCAGGGACTGGCTGACCACCCACCTGGGGGGCGCCGAGGTCTGGCGCAGCGCCGATGGCGAGCATTGGCAGCCGGTGACCCGCAACGCCTTTGGTAACCGCTACAACTGGGGCATCCGCAATTTTGCGTCGACGCCGCATGGGCTATTCGTCGCCACCGCCAACCCCTACGGGCCCACCATCGCCCAGCAGCAGACGGGTGGCGACTGGCATTACATCGACAACCATCGCGGTGGCTGTGAGATCTGGCTCGGGCGGCCTGGAGGCTGGCGATGAGCGCACCCATCCTGGTGTTCGGCGCGCCGTTCTCGGGCACGTCGCTGCTGGCACAGATGCTGGGGTCGCATCCGCAGCTGGCGCCGATGCCAGAGCTTAGGCTGGGCCTCGCAGAGCGGGTGGATGCCTTGCTCGAAATCTTTGCGATCAGTCAGGCCCCCATCGCCGACGGGTTGCTGCGCGCCATCGCTGAGCACCTGACCGGCGGCCAGAATGCGCGCGGCATCGCGGCCGCTCGGGACTGGCTGCAGCAGCGCTCGAATCAGCGTACCGCCGATGTGTTGGCTGCACTGGCGGCCGCCGTGGCGCCCCGCCGATTGGTGATCCCGGACAGTGAAAGCGCCCTGCGGCCCCATGAACTGTTGCGCTGGCAGGCGTTGGCGCCGCAGGCGGACCTCGTTCACTGCCTGCGGCACCCGCTGCCACACGGTGTGGTGTGGTCGCGCTGGCTGGCATCGCAAGTGTTTGTCCCGGCCGACTATCGTGACCACGCACGCTCACCGCAGCCGGCCGCGATCGAACCACAGTTGCCCTGGCTTCGCTGCCAGCGAAATCTGCAGCGCTGGTGGCCCGCCGCACAGCGCAGGATGCTGCGCATGGAATCCCTGCAGTCGCAGCCGGACCAGGCCCTGTCGGCGCTGATCGCCGGGCTTGGCCTGGCGCCCGTCGAGACCGCGGTGTGCGACCGGATGATGGCGGCAGCCGACAGCCCATTTGCGGGGTTCGGGCCGCCCGAGGCGCCGCGTGGTCTGGAGATGGAGGTGCTGGATCCCGTGCTGGACGGCATCACCCTACCGGCACCGCCCTATTCGCTTGCGGGGCCGGTGCCCTGGCGTGATGACGGCGCCGCGTTTGATCCCGAGGTCCGCGCCTTGGCCCGGAGTTACGGTTACGAAGACCGCGAAGACACGGTCGAAGCGGGCACCGTGCGGTAGCCGGAATGTCACGGGAGACACACGCGATGATGGACCTATATCGTCATCACCGGAGGGGGATCATGAGGGGGCGTCTGCTCACGCTTTTCGCGGTGGGCCTGCTGGCGGCCTGTGGCGGCGGCGGCGCAATTGAGGCGCCGGCGGGGCCGCCAAGCGCCGCTGCCGATGTCGGTGCCCTGGTCCGTGCCTACCAGGATGTGGTGGCCTTGGATCCCCGCTTCGACGAATGCTGGCAGGGCGCACCGGCGGCGGTGGGACACTGCCTGCGCGGCCCGCGCAGTGGCAGTGGCCTGGGCGACGCGGTGCATGAGTGGATCCGCACCGAGTTCTCCGCGATTCCGGAGCTGACACAGGTGCAGCGACAGCGCTTCGCCTTTCCGCGTTTCCGTGTGCGGGCGGTGTCATTGCAGGCGGATCTCGGAGACGGGCCCGAGGCAGTGTCGGCTTTTCCATGGTTCGGACAGGGGGTGACCTCCGCTGCTGGCCTACGCGCGCCACTGGCGCCGCCCGGTCTGCCGCTGATCGGTCGCCCGGAGCTGGAGGGGCGCATCGCGCTGCTGCGGTTCTCCCGCCAGTTCAATGCAGATGCCGCCGATACCCATCAAGCCTTGCGCGCCGCCGAGGCCGACGGCGCGGTCGGCGCCGTGGTCACGTTTGATGCCCCAGATAATCTGATCGCGGCGCACAACTACGACATCCAGTATCCACTGGGGCAGCTACCCACAGTGATCGTCGGGCGCGAGGACTTCAACCGCCTGGCCAGCGCCGCCAGACGCGGTGAGTCGGCGACACTGACCTTGACGGCCGATGTCGTCAGCGGCGCCGTTGACAACAGTATCGCCCTGCTGCCGGGCCGGGATCCCCGCCTTCTCATCATCGGCACACCCATGAACACCTGGCTCAGCGGGACGGGTGAGCGGGCCCCGGGCGCGGCCCTGACCGTGGCCCTGGCCCGACATCTGGCCGCGCGGTCGCGCCGTGAGGGGCCGCTGCCCTACACCGTCATGTTTCTCGCCACCGGCGGTCATGAGGTCTATGGCTATGGGTTGGAGCGGGCGCTGAACTGTGTGCGCCCAGAGGGTGTCATGGCCTACGTGCACCTGGGTGCCGGTCTGGTCAGCCGCGGCTATCTGGAGGCCCTGGGCGGTGCCGTGCCGATGCCAGGGCCGACCCAGACCCGCGCCCTAGTGGTGTCTGAAAACCCAGTCTTGGAAGCCCTCGTTAATGATGCCTTCCGGGTCGGTGACCTGGGGATGTTCTTCCGCTTTGCTGCGGGGCAGGCGGCGCCGGGCGAGGCCGAGGTGGCGTACAACCTCGGCATCCCGATGATGAGTCTGACCGGTGCCAACCCCTTTCATCACACTGCCGAGGACAGCACCGAGCAGGTGCTGTTCGAGGCGCTGCCTGCCATGCGGGATGCCTACCAGCAGCTGGTGGACAGCTTGTTGGAGACCCCGTTCGAGACGCTCCTGGCGGCGAACGGCGGGACCTCTGGGGCGCCCGAACGCAATCGCGGCTATGCCTGCGCGGGCGCGATCTCCGGTCTCGATCCGGGGCTTCAGCGAGCCCCGTAACCGCCGTCCAGCGCCAGCATGTGGCCGTGGATGAAGTCGGCGTCGGGCGAGCATAGCCAGAGTACCGCGCGCGCCACTTCCTCGGCACTGGCAGCACGACCGGCGGGATGCTTTTCGAGCAGGTCGGTCTTGCTCAGCGCCGCATGCTGAATCGCCTTCAAGCCCATGCCAGCCGTCACCAACGCCGGACACACCGCATTGACCCGAATACTGCGTGCGGCGTACTGCAATGCAGCTGTCTTGGTGAGGCCGGCAATGCCGTGCTTGCTGGCGGTGTAGGCCGGACTGGGACCGCCATTGAGTGCGTAGACTGAAGCATTATTGACGATGCAGCCGCCACCGACGTCGAGCATCCAGCGGATCTCCTCGCGCATGCAACGCCAGGTGCCGTTGAGATTGACGTCCAGACAGTTGCCCCACTCCTCATCGGTGAGCTCGTGCAGGGGCAAGTGTCGGGATGGCACGCCGGCATTGTTGAAGGCGGCGTCGAGCCGGCCAAAGTCGTTCCGCATGGCCGAAAAGGCGGCCGTCAGCCCCGCGGCATCACGTTGGTCGGCGACGTAGCCGCGCACCTCGAAGCCGGAGGCCCGCAGGCCGTCCACCGTCACCGCCAGTGGACCGGCCTGCTGGTCGAGCAGGGCCAAACGATACCCCGCCTGCGCGAACTGCTGGGCGGTCACCTGACCGATACCCCCGGCGGCACCGGTGATCAGTGCCACTCTAGACGCCGTTAGCGACATATACGGTCAAGCTCCCCCACGCCGGCAGGCGCCTGCGTGGGCAGGCCCGGTCGGTCCGATTGTTGATGTCAGGGGCGGACGGGCCGCCCTCCGCGGCCGGCAGGCCGCAGTAAAGCGCCGGTTCTACCGGACCGCCCCCGCAGGGTCAACGGGAGAATTGACCCCGATGTTCAGCGCTGAGCGGCGAAGAACGCCCAGATCCCCTGGCTGGCATCGAAGGCCTGGGTATTGGGGCCCAGGAAGCGGGCCATCAAGGTCTTGCCGCCGGGCCATTGATGCCCGACTTCATCCAGCCCGCACCATTCCAGGGCGGCTTTGCAGCCCTCCTGCCGGTAGCAGGCGAGCTGGCCGCGCTTCTGCAGCTGCTTGGCTTGCGCCCCGCAGCCGTTGCGCTTGCCGAGCATGTCCACCAAGGCCGCCATCGAAGGGCGGTAGCTGTCTTCCACCGTGCCGCCGTCCCAGGGAATGCGCTTGTCCAGCTTGCCCTGGATCATCAGGGTGGGGACGCCGCGTCCGCTGTCGCAACGGTCCAGCATGACGCCACCCGACACCGGCGCGATGGCGGCAAACACCGACGGCGCCTCACAGGCGATCCGGTGCACCATCATGGCCCCGTTGGAGAAACCGGTGCCGAACACCCGGCTGCGATCAATCGGGTAGTCGGCTGCGATGCGGTCGATCACCGCCTTGATGAAGGCGACGTCGTCGACTTTCTCCTTCATCGGCTTGGCGCAGCAGCGTCCGGCGTTCCAGGCCCGGGCGATGCCGTCCGGATACGCCACGATGAAGCCGGCGCGATCCGCGACCGCGTTGAAGCGGCTCTGTTCCGCCATGATCTCGCCGGTGCCGAAGCCGCCGTGCAGCGCCACCACCAGCGGACGCTTGTCGCTGCCCTTCGCGCTGGCGGGGCGATAGACCTCGTAGCTGCGCTCGTGGCCGCCGGCCTTGAACGTATAGGTCTGGGTACTGCCGTCGTCGGCACGGACGCTGGTCGGGGCGTGACAGGCCAGGGTCGTCAGGGTGAGCAACAGGGGGATCAAGGACTTCATCGGTCAGGCCTCCGTCAGGGTCAGGGGGGCAAGAAAGTCGAACAGCTGGTGAACCACTTGTTCCGCGTGGGTCAGGGGGAAAAAGTGCGCCGCGCCTTCCAGCAATTGGAAACGCGCCGCCGGCCACAGGTTCCGCAGGCCCTCTCCCGATTTCAGGCAGCGGCTGCCATCGGCGTACATCAGCAGGGTCGGTTGCGAAAGCGAGCGTAACGCCGGGATGTCGGCGCCCGGGCGATGAAAGTCGTCCCAGGCGGTGGTCTGCTCGATCAGGTTCAGCCACTGCCGCGCCGCCTTGCGGGCACCGCGACCTTCGCCAAAGGGGGTGACGGGATCGCGCGCGCCAGGCGCCTGCCCGGCCAGACAGCGCCGCGCGGCAATCTCCAGGAAACGCAGTCCCACCTGCGGCTCGCGCGGCCAGTCGACTTCCGTGCCCTGTGCGATCTCCGCCTCGAAGGGGCTGAGGTCGGGCGCCTCATGCAGCCACATCTGCGGCTGAAAAAGCAGGCTGCGGGCATCCAGCACCGCCATTGCGGTGACCCGCTCCGGTGCCTGCACCGCCGCTTCAATGGCGGCCGCACCGCCGTAGCTATGGCCGATCAGCGCCGCCTGTGGGATCGACAGTTGATCCATCAGGCCAAGGATGTCGGCGCCCAGTCGTCGAATCTCGTAGCCGTGTTCTGGCGTGCTGCTGTAGCCATGACCCCGCAGATCGAACAGGGTGACGCGGAACCGCTGCGACAGCCGCATGGCATGGCCAAACCAGAACGCACGATTGGTCGCCAGCCCGTGAACCAGCACCAGGTCGGGACCTTCGCCCAGCTGCTGCCAGGCGAGCTGGGCATTGTCGACCGAGGCAAAAGCCATGCGCCGGCCTCAGGCGGCCTGCACGTAGGGCTGCAGGAAGGTCGCGATCTGGCCGATGCTGAGGTCATCGACGTAGCGGCCGTCCTTCATCAGCAGCTTGTCGAACGGCGTGCGGAACAGTTTGAACTCTTCTTCGATGGCGACGGTGAGCTGGATGATGTCGACCGACTCGAAGCCGAGATCGGCCAGCAGCAGCGTATCCGCCGACATGCCGGCGTCGGGCTCCTGGTCCCAGTCCTGGGTGAAGTCTTCAAGCAGGGCGATGAGCCTGGCGATGATGGTGTCGGGTGCCATCGGCCTCACTCCATGTAACCGAGCATCTGCAGCTGCTCGATCATTTGTTGACGCTCCTGCGCATCCATTTCCTCGCTGGGCGCGCGCGAGGCGACGGCGCGTGTCTTGGCGCCCTGCTTGACCGGGTGCTCCTGGAGCCAGCCCTCGTCGAAGAAGTTCAGCGCCACCTGGCCTTCCAGGTCTGAGGGGACCGACAGTCCCATGCTGTGCAGCAGGGTCGGGCAGACATCGACGATTTGCTGGAGATCGACCTCGCCGCGCGGCGCGATGCCCTTGCCGTAGGCCAGGAAGATGCCGTCCGGATGGTGGGTGCCTGCCGGCGTCGGCCGCTGCACCACTGAGGGGCTGAGATTGCGGATCGACACGAAGCCGTGGTCGTGCAGCACCAGGGTGAGGTCGCAGGCCTCCTTCATGTGCGCGCCCGGGAACCACTCCTCACGCTTCAGCACGTCGGCCACGAAGGCCTTGCCGGTGATCGGGTGACGCAGCGCCTTGAGGTCGGCAATCAGCTTGTCGCGGAAGCGCTCGTAGTCGTCTGGCGAGATGCCCGGATCGCCGGGCTTTTCCGCCACGCGGATGTGAATGCCGTTGGAGGACGGTGTGCGGCAATAGGCGGTGGTCTTCGACCAGTCGAGGTTGGCGAAGTCGCTGGCCTCGCGACGCAGGGCCTGCTCAGAGCCATCGTTCTCGGCCCAGGTGAGGTAGCCGAGCTCGGCCAGATAGGCGTTGATACGCAGGACGTCGGTGCTGGCGGTGAAGCCATGGTCGGAGGCGAAGAACACCTGGGCCTCCGGGCCGGCCAGGGAGACCAGGCGCTCGATATAGCGATCCAGGTTGCGGAAGTACTCGAGGCAGACCTGCCGCATGGCGAGGTCGTGTCCCTGCGGATTCTTCGGCACCAGCGCGGGATCCAGTGAGGGCCAGGCCTGGTGCTGGATCTTGTCGGTGCCGTCGAACATCACGGCCATCAGGTCCGGCTTGTCATTTTCCAGCACGTACTCCGCCACCTTGAACCACTGCTCCTCACGCGGCAGGTGGTAGCGCACCCACTTTTCGGTGTCCTCGGGCGACAGCACTTCCAGGGCCTGCTTTTCGTTGTCGAAATCCCAGGCCAGTTCCTTGGGGTTGAAGTCGGGGACGTTCTGCTTCAACCGTTCGAACAGTTCCCGCGGGTGGGTATTGCGGCGCAGGTGCTTGGCCGGGATGAACCCGGGCACGATGCAGCCGTTGACCTCGGGCGGTGGTGCGGTGAGCGGGAAGTTGAGCGCGGCCACCGACTTCTTCTTGCGGCTGGCAATCGACCAGATCATCTCACTGTCGACATCGCGGGCGTCATAGAGCGTCCAGAACACCTCACCGCCCTTGTCCTCGGCGCGGATGAAGTCGAACACGCCGTGAGCCCCGGGGTTCTTGCCGGTCATGATGGAACACCATGCGGGCGGAGTCAGCGGGTTGGGCGTGGAGCGCAGACGGGCGCGGACGCCGCCTTCGAGCACCTTCTTCATGAACGGCATGGTGATGCCTTCGCCGGGGAGGTCCTTCACCATCTCGTTGAGAACAGTGAACGTGCAGCCGTCGAGGCCGATGAACAGCGTGGAGGTCATGGGAAAATCCGGACGTCTTGGTAATGGGATTTGAGAAGCGTGTGATGGGGTTCAGGCAGGCTGCGGCAGGGCGATGTTGTGGCGCTCGCAGCAGAACGCGACCACCTCGCCGGGGCCGGGGTAGAGAAGACTGATCAGATAGCGCCACCCGCGGTGCTCTACCGCAGCGTGGGCCGGCAAGGGCTCACCCGATAGCGACACCACGCGCCAGTCCACCGGTCGGCCACCCAGACCCTCACCATGCGACTTGGCTGCGGCCTCCTTGCTGGCCCACAGCGCCACCGTGACCTGGGCATAGCTGGGCAGCGAGCGCCAGGGTTGCAGCAGTGCGCGCTCGAGGTCGGTGAGGGCGCCGGCTGCAAGCAGATCCGGGTCGACATGATCGAGCCGCTGATAGTCGAGTCCACAGGGTTCGCCAGGAGGCGACAGGCTGGCCGCCGCCCAGCGACGGCTGTGGCTGATCGATACGGTTGGCATGGCCAGCTCGGGCAACGGCGCGCAGCTGGCACGGGGCTGACCGCGCTCATCGGCGATCAGCTCGAAGTCGGCCGAGGCGAGTTCATGGCCGTGCGTGGCCTTCATCCACTCGCGCAGTGCCTCCTTGGCGGCGATGCGGCCCATCAGCCACTCTTCGCGCCGGCTACTGTTGGCGGGCAGGCTGTAGAAGGCCGCTCGCTCGCGATGACCCAGCACCATGTGGGCCAGCATGCGCCGCCAGATCCCGCCGCCCTCATCCAGGAAATCGGCGGCAAAAGGTTCCATCAGGCGGGCGTAGTGATGATCCTGGCCGGTCTGCGACCGCAGCCAGGGCTCGGACATCGTGCGGGTCTGTGGCTGTAGACGATAGTCATACAGCCGCTGCGGCACCGAAAACTTGCGGTCCTCCCAATGATCGGCGCGCATGACCAGTGTGCCGTCCGGTCCGATCATGTCCATCGAGGCTTCCAGCAACTGCTCTCCAGTCATGCGCAGCGTCATCCGGCACAGCACCCGGGTGCCCGGCGCCGGCGGCGGTGCGAAAAGGTCAAAGCGAGCCAGGCGGAACGGGAAGCAGTTGAAGCCCCAGGTATGTTTCTCGGTGAGCCAGTAACCGGCAAGCTGTCCGGCGGCATCGAGCATGGCCGCGTCCAGCTCGAACGACGGGGTGCTGAAGCGGCTGAAGTAGTCGTGGGTGGGGATCGCCTCCAGATCCGCCTCGATGGCGTTTTCGCCCCAGCGGCGGATATGGCGGACGCCCTGCAGTCGCGGCCCATGGAACATGCCGTGGGCGTACAGCTCGCCATCCGGATTGTTGCGCGGCGGGTGTTCATCGGGCGAACTCCACGGGCGTGCTGCAGGCGGCGTTGCATAGGCGCGGCCGAGGCGTACCAGGCCCTCGAAGACCGCCAGGCCGCCCGGGGGGCCTCCGATGCCAAGCGCGAAGATCCGCCCGAACAGCTGCGGTGCGTCATCGCTGCCGGGGCGCGGTTCCATCACCACGCGCAGCCGCAATTCCCCCTGATCCAAGGACAGCCAGCGGCTGCCGCGGACCTGGTCGAGCCCCACCACGCGCAGGTCACTGCGCCCCAGCATGGATTGGGCAGCCTCCGCCAACAGCTCCATGCTGAAGGTGAACGGCACCACCGGAATCGGTAACAGCGTCGGGTCGTGGGCACTGGGGGCGCCGCCGATGGTGTGATCCTGCAGGAACGCGTCCTGCTCCAGACAGAGGCGCTTCTCGAACACCACACGCGTGCCGTCGACCTTTTTCTCGGCGCCGTGTAACAGGGGGAAGCGCACGCCTTGGGACGTCATCGTAGTCGCCGCGGGTCCGGGAGCCGTCACGGCGGATCCGGCCGGCGCCGCCACCAGCCCCATCACCCGGGCCTGGGAATCGAGAAAATCGCGCATCAGCGCAAAATGGGTCTGCAAGGCGAGCTGACGCGGATCCGAGGGGCTGGCCACCGACGCTGCCGGTGCTGCCACCGGTGCGGCTTGCAGTGGCCCATCGGCGGCAGCGGGGGTCATCGGCAGCGGCGGCACCGGCAGTGATTCCGGCCAGCTCAGCCGGGGCATCATCAGGTTGAGCCGTGGCATCGGCTTGAGTGGCGCCGAATCCGCCATCGGCGGAATGTCGCGATGGGCGAACAGCGCGGCCGGCGGGAAGTTGACCCCTGCGGCAAAAATCTGTGCCAGTGCCGAACGCAGCGCGGCGAGACCGGCCTTGCGACGGCTGTCGGTGCCGACCACCACCACATCGTCGGCGCTGCGCAGGATATCGCTGACGAAACCGGTGAGGTTGCTACTGGGGCCGACCTCGACAAACACGCGGTAGCCGTCCTGATACAGCCGTTCGATGGTCTCGGTGAAGCGGACCCGGCTTTCCCACTGTTGCGCCACCAGTTCCCGGATGCCCGCGGCGTCATGGCTGAACGGCGCGGCGCTGCGGGCGCTGTACAGCGTGGCGATCCCCTCGCCGAACTCGATGCCGGCGAAGTATTCGCGATAGGCATCGGCAATCGGCTTGAACAGGGCGGTGTGGTAGGCACGGCCAAACGGCAGCTCGGCGCAGATCGCGCCTTCGGCCGCTTCGCGCTCGCGCACCGACGCCACCGCTTCACGGCTGCCGAAGATCACCAGCTGGTTGGGGCAGTTATCCATCGCCACCACGATGTCGCCACCGGCCTGTGACAGCAGTGCCTGGCGACGGTCGGGCTTGAGCGCGCCAATGGTCAGCAGGCTGCCTTCGACGATCTCGCCGCGGGCGTCCAGTTCGCGGTAGATCCGGTTGAGGTCGCGAACGGTGTCCGCGATCTCCCGCCGGTCGGTGAAGCGGCGCACCCGCGAGGCGGTGAGGGCAGTGTTCTCGCCGGTGGAGTGGCCGAGCATGGCGTCGGCTTTGAGACCGAGTCCGGTCAGGACGTCGAACAGCGCCATGCTCGCGGCAAACACGGTTTCGGAGGCAATATCCATGTCGAACAAGCGCTGTTCCAGCGCGGCCCGGGTCGATGCGTCCAGGGTGGTCGGCGGGGCAAACACGATCGGCGCGCGCGAATCGCGTTCACCCGGCACCACCGTTTCTTCAAGAAAATCGAACCAGGCCCGCGCCGCCGGGAACTGCACACAGAGATCGCGCAGCATGCCCGGGTATTGCGCGCCTTCGCCCGGGAACAGGAAGCACAGCTTGCCAGGCGCGGGGCCGGCCCCGTAATGAATCCCGTTGCGGGTCTTGAACGGGCGGGCATCGTCCTTGGCCAGCTTGTCATGCGCCTGCCCGAGCTTCTTCTGCAGGTCGTCGATGTCGCTGGCGACGATCGCGAGGCGATGGGCGCCCTCGGCCATATTTGCGCAGTGCTGGGCGACCGACGATAGCGGTGGGCGCGGGGTCTGCTCCAGACGGTGCTGTAGCTGCGCCACCCGCACCAGCAGGGCGGTCCGGTCGGCCGCGGCGAGCATCACCAACTCGCCGTCACTGGGGGCGTGCAGTACCGGCACCTGAACTGGTCGGTTACCCGGGCGGTATTCCTCCAGCAGCACGTGGGCGTTGATCCCGCCAAACCCAAAGGCATTGGCGCCCGCCCGACGTGGCTGACGCGGGTCGTGGACCCAGGGGCGAGCTTCGGAGTTGAGGTAGAACGGGGTCTGTTCGAGTTCCAGGTGGGGGGCCGGTGCATCGATCAGCATCGGCGGCAGCACCTTCTGCTGCAGTGCCAAGGCGATCTTGATCAGACTGGCCGCGCCCGAGGCCGGGATCGCATGGCTGATCTGGCTCTTCACCGAGCCCAGTGCGATATGCGGTAGCGCCCCCTGGCGTTCGCCAAAGATCTCCTTGAGCGACTGGATTTCGGTGCGGTCGCCGAGCGGGATGCCGGTGGCATGCGCCTCGATCAGGCTGACCGTGGCGGGGTCGATGCCGCTCGCCTCATAGGCGCGCCGCATGGCGACCACCTGGCCTTCGCTGCGTGGCGCGAACAGGCCCTTGGCGCGGCCGTCGCTGGCGACCCCGATGCCCTTGATCACCGCATAGATTCGGTCGCCGTCGCGTTCGGCATCGGCGAGGCGTTTCAACACAACGACGCCGCAGCCCTCGCCGAGCAGGGTGCCCGTGCCGGCTGCATCGAAGGGGCGGATTCGCTCACGCGAGAGGGCGTTGATCTGCGAAAAGATCATGTAGCTGTGGGGCGGCGTCTGCGCGTGCACGCCGCCAGACAGCATCAGATCGCAGCGCCCGAGCTGCAGCTCACGGCAGGCCTGCTCCAGCGCCACCAGCGATGATGCGCAGGCGGCGTCGACGATGCAGTTGGGCCCCATCAGGTCCAAACGGTTGGCGATCACCCCGGTGGTCACATTGGGAATCAGCCCCGGCAGCATCTCCGGATTGAAGGGCGGCAGCTGCGCGCGCAGACCCTCGCGCAGGGCATCCAGCTCGGTCTCACTGAGGTCCGGGCGAACCTTGGCTACCAGATCGACCATCTGATCGATTTCGTTGCCATGGGCGATCAGGTTGGCCGCACCGCGGTTGGTGTTGTTGCCGCGGCCGAGGATGACCCCGGCACGTTCGTGGTTGAACGGCTTGTCGAGGTAACCGCTGTCGCGCAGGGCATCGCGCGACTGCTTCAGCGCCAGAAAGTGATCAGGCTCGCGCCCGTCCACGGTGTTGGGCATGACGCCAAACTCGCGGGGATCAAACTCCGCCAGATCGTGCAGCCAGCCCCCTTGCGCGGTGTAGACCCGGTTGGGCGCGCGGCCGTCGCGGTCGAGCACGCCGCGCGACCAGGCCTCCGGTGCCTCGCTGACGCAATAGCGCCGGTCGAGGATGTTCTGCCAATAGGCCGGTACATCGCGCGAGCCGGCATAAACGCCGGACATGCCGATGATGGCGATATCCAAGGGCTCAGCCACGCTGGCTGGCCTCGCCGGCGAGGCGGTTGAGTGCGGCGCTCATGTGGCCCTCGCAGCGCTCCATCGCCAAGGCCACGCGCCCCTGCGCGTCGACGAACCAGGCGTCGTAGCGGATGGCGTTGGCCTGCTCCTCGGGCAGCATGCGCAGGGCCAGCCGAAGGGGCTGATCGCGATGGGCACCGGCAAAGCGCTGCACCCGACCGAAGGCCGAGGGCAGGGCGGTCATGTCGTGCTGGACGCGTGACCAGACGATGGCCAGCTGCGGCGCCAGATCGAGCAAACCTGGATCGAATAGCCACTGCCCCGGTCGTTCCACCCAGGCATTGACGTCGGCGCCGCGGACCTTGGCGTCGATACCGGCACGGGCGACCCCATCGATGCGGTCGATCAGCTGGAAGCGCGGCCCGTGGAATAGATAACGATGGTAGGCATCGCTGGCGCTGACCGCCTGCGCTTCCGCCAGTGCGGCGAGGTCAAGTACCGGCGCCGCAGGCAACTGTTCCACCAGACAGATGGTGGCGCGGTAGCAGGGTCGCTTCTGCGCGGGGTCCACCATCTCCACCGTGATCGACTGCGTGCCGGCATCGGAGTGGGATGAGGCCCGTGCCCGAAGCTGGATCAGGCGCTCGCCATCGCGGTCCAGGGTGATGCCGTTGAACTGCCGCAGATCGCGGATCTCACTGACCTGCCAACCGGGCCAAGCAGCGGCTGCAAACTGCGCCATCCATTCGGCGGCGCCCGCGGCTGGCAACACCAGCTTGCCATCGATGCGGTGATCCAGCAGATAGGGATCGCGACCGGCACTGAACACGTGGTCCAGGGTCATGGCGCCGCCAGGGCCCATCCGCGGGGCGTGGGCGATCAACACCAGATCGTTGGCGGCCGCCGCAGGCGGATTGACCGGCTGAGCGTCATCATCGCCCCAGCGACCGCGACCGGCCACCAGCTCAACATCGCTGCGCGCGCCGTGGCGAATCTCATCCATCCAGAAACGCCGGCCGGCGGGAACCGGAATCGGCTCGATACCCTGCGTGCGGAAGCCTTCGCGCACCGCCTCACTGGCCATGCCCGCGTCCCAGGGGCCCCAGTTGATCGCCATTACGCGGGTGTCGGGCCAGCGGCGATGCAGCGCCCAGGCCAGGCGATTGAGGGTCTCGTTGGCGGCGGCATAGTCCGATTGCCCGCGATTGCCGAAGCGGCCCGCAACCGAGGTGAAGAAACACAGCAGCTTGAGGCTGTCCGGCCGCAGGTGATCGGCCAGTACGCGCGCGCCGTCGAGCTTGGTGCCGATGACACGACGGAACGAGTCCTCGGTCTTGTCGACCACCAACTTGTCCTCGATCACGCCAGCGCCGTGAATCACCGCGTCGATACGACCGTGCTGCTGGTAAAGCTGGTCGAGCAGCCCGGCAAAGGCATGGGCATCCCGGACATCACAGGCTCGGTAGTCGACCTGAGCGCCGGTGTGGCGCAAGCGTTCGAGGTTGTCGCGAATCTCGCGTGCGGCCAGCACCGCCTGGATACGTCGGTCGATCTCGGCGGGGCGCGGCGTTTCGCCGGCCTTGCGGGCCTCGCTGACAAAGTGCCCGCGCAGGGACGCTGCATCACGCAAGGTCCGGATCGCCTCGGCTTCGGCGGTGGGCTCGGCGGTGCGACCCACCAGCACCAAACGCATTCCGGGGACTGCCATCGCCTCCAGCAGCTCTGCGGTGATGCCACGGGCACCGCCGGTGGCCAGCACCACCCAGTCGGCTGCCGGCTCGAGTCCGGCACCCGAGCCCACGGATTGCGCCAGCACCCGACTGCCGGTGCGGTCGTTACCGATGTACCCCACTTCCGGGGCAGGGTCGTCGCAGAGCAGCTCATCGCACAGGGCGGCGACAATCTCGGTATCGGTCTGCCCGTCGAAATCGACGGCGCGCAGACGCGCTTCCGGGTATTCGAAGCGGAGGCAGTTGAGCATGCCGTTGAGACCACCCGCCAGCAGGTCACCGTCGCCCTCGCTGTCGCGTCCGAAGCTGCCGCCGAGGCGTGATGCCGCAATCAGACGGATGCCGTCAAAGTGCTTGCCCATCAGCTGCGCCAGGTGCAACAGGGGCAGCAGGTGGGCGCCCACGCCATCGGGATCTTGCGCCGGTGTCAGGCCCGACAAATGCAGGACCGCCTTCACCGGCGTGCCGGCAGCCGTAGCCGCGTCCAGCGCCTTGCGCAGTGCGTCCGCGTCCAGCTGCTTCAGGGCGGTGGGGTTCAAGCCCTCGGCGCGAAGGCGCGCTACGAGGGCCTCGGTGATGGTTTCCGGGCCGCCCAGCACCAGGGTCGCGCCACTCAGCTTAGTGCGATGCGGGGGGAGCGGTGCCGGGATCGGACGGACCACGTAGCGCGGGATGGTCGCGTCCGCGCGCGGCACCTCGGGGCTGAGGGGGGCGGATGCCGCGGATGCCGCGGATGCCGAGGGGTTGGCCGTTGCCGCGGGGACGGCCTGTGGCGCCAACACCGCCAGTGCCTGCAGCACGGCATTGAGGCTGCGGGCCTGGGTGAGCTGCTCCATGCCGGCCTGCAGCGCCTGTCCGATCGCCGGTGGCAGTGCCTGCTGCAAGGCGCCGATGATCTCCACGCGCTTGATCGAGTCGACACCGAGATCGGCTTCGAGGTCGGCATCCAGGCCCAACATGTCCTCTGGATACCCGGTGCGTTCCGCCACGATCCGCAGCAACAGTGCTGGATAGTCGGGTGTCGTGGGAGCGGAAGCGGTTGCCGTCACGGCTGCCGCTGTGGCGGCGGGCGTCGCGGCGGTGGGCATCACGGCACCCAGCGCTGCAAGCACGGCGTTGAGCGTGCGCGCCTGGGTGAAGCGTTCCATCTCGGCTTGCAGGGCCTGACCGGCCTCTGCCGGCAGTGCTTTCTGCAAGGCGCCGATGATTTCCACGCGCTTGATCGAATCGATACCGAGATCAGCTTCAAGATCGGCGTCGAGGCCGAGCATGTCCTCCGGGTAACCGGTGCGCTCGGCGACGAGGCCCAGCAACAGTGGGCCGGGGTCCAGCGCGGCCGCAACCGCAACAGGCGCCACCGGCGTGACCGCCTCAGAGGCTGCTGTCGCGGTTGGCGCGATGGCCGCTAGGGTGGTCAGCACGGCGTTTAGGGTGCGCGCCTGGGTGAGGGTCTCCATCTGACCCTGCAGGCTGGCGCCGGTTTCGGCGGGCAGTGCCTTCTGCAGAGCGCCAATGATCTCGACGCGCTTGATCGAATCGACGCCGAGGTCGGCTTCAAGATCGGCGTCGAGGCCGAGCATGTCCTCCGGGTAACCGGTGCGCTCGGCGACGATGCCGAGCAGCAGGGCACGCATATCCACTGTCGGGGCGAGCGCCGTGGCGGGCTTCATCGGCGCCGGCGTGGCGGCCTCGGTGAGGTCCGGGGCCACCGCATCGAGCGCGGCCAGAATGGCGGACAGGCTGCGAGCCTGGGTGAACTGCTCCATGTGGGCCTGCAGCGCGCTGCCACTGCTGCCCGGCAGAGCCTTCTGCAAGGCGCCCATGATCTCGACACGCTTGATGGAGTCGACCCCGAGATCGGCCTCAAGGTCGGCATCGAGTCCCAGCATGTCCTCGGGATACCCGGTGCGCTCGGCGACGATGGCCAGCAACACCGCACGGCGATCCACGGCGGCCGGCGCGGGCACCGGGGCCGTCGCAGCGGCTGCTGGCGGCGCGGTGGTGGCGGCCGTCGGTGCAGCCGCGGCGGCCACCGGCGTCGGGGGCGCCACCTGGACGGTGGGCGTGATCGACGGCGGGATAACCGCCACCGAGGGCGCCAGCATCGGTGCCGTGGTCGGTGTACCGGATGGCAGGGCGCCCAGGGCTTGCTGCAACACCCGCTCCTGCAGCGCCAGGAATTGCTGCATGGTTTGCTGGTATGCCAGCAAAGCGTCGCTGCCGAAGCCAGCCGGCATGGCCGCGGGTATCGGGGCCGCCGGTGCCGGCGCCCCTGGGGATGCGACGGCGGCAGCGGGCGGTGGGGTTGCAGCGGCCGCGCGTGCGGCTTCAGCCGTGGCGCGGGTCAGCGCGGGCAGGCTGCCGGTACGACGTTCGCGATCCTGCTGCGGGCGGGCGCAGCCGCCGCTGACCATCCACACGTGCGCGGGCAGTGTTGGCTCAGCCGCCGCCTGCGCCAGCGCGGTGATCTCCAGCATCGGCAGGTTGCGGCCGTCGAACAGGCGTTGCGGCTGCAGGGCCGCGCCGCGGGTCCAGAGTTCGGCGAGCCCGAGCAGCAGGCCGCGCATGCCGCCGCCCTGGCCGTCGAGGGATACGGTGGCGATGTCGGCGCGCCCTTCGAGGATGGCACGCGCCATGTTGGCGCAGATGCTTTTCGGCCCCAGTTCGACAAACAGACGACAGCCCTGATCGGCCATCGCCGTGATTTCCTGGACGAACTCCACGCTCGACAGCAGGTGCTCGTCGAGCTGGGCCTTCATGGCCTCCGGGCCTTCCGGGTAGGGGGCGCCGCTACGATTGCTGTAAACCGGTACTGCAGCGGGGTGGAAGGGGGTCGCCTGGATCGCGGCGGAGAGCGGCGGCCGCGCGCTGGCCACCAGCTCGGTGTGGAATGCGCCGGAGACCGGCAGCAGGGTGCTGCGCAGTCCAGCCTTGCCGAGGGCTTCCACGGCCGCTTCCACCGCGGCGCGCGGACCCGAAATTACGCTTTGACCCGGGCTGTTGTGATTGGCGACCCGAACGCCCTCGAAGGCACCGAGTTGGGCTTCGATGGCCGATCGCTCGCCCTGAACCGCCGCCATGGTGCCCGGCACCGAGGCGGCGCTGGCAGCGGCCATCGCGGCACCGCGGACGGCCGACAGCCGCAGGCAGTCTTCGGCGGAGATCACGCCCGCCGCTGACAGCGCGACATATTCGCCGTAGCTGTGGCCGGCAGTGGCCTGTGCTTGCAGGCCGAGGCGGCGGGCCAGCCCCAGATAACCCAGGGCCACCGCGCCGATGGCGGGTTGCGCCACACGGGTATCGGTGAGCGCCTGTTGCTGGGCTTGCTCGGTGGCCGCATCGAAGGCCGACGGTGGCAGGATGTAGTCGGACAGGCGACGTGGCAGCTGCGTCGCCAGGGTACGGTCGGCCAGTTCCAGCGCGCCGCGAATCTCATCGAAATAGAGCGCAGTCTCACGCCCCATATTGAGGTGCTGGGCGCCCTGTCCAGGGAACAGGAAAGCCACGGCCGGTGCTTCCCGCGGGGTTTCGCGGTTGAGTCGTGCACTCGGGGGCAGCGGCTTGCCTTCGCGCAGGTGGTTGAGCACCGCGCCAAGGTCGCGATGCAGCGCGTCGAAGTCCTGGGCCACCAGGGCCAGGGTCACCGCTGCGTCGGCGTGACGGCCCGCGGCAGCAGCCAGCGATTGCGCCAGGGTGCCGAGTTTGAGGCGGCCTGGGGACTGAGTCACCGGGACCAGCTGCTCGATCTGTTGCTGCAACTGGGCGACATCGCGGGCGCGGAACACCAGCAGTTCCTGCGGCCATTGGTCGTCTCCGGCGGCGGCAGCTTGCGCGCCCTGGTATTCCTCCAGCACGGCATGGAAGTTGGTGCCGCCAAAGCCAAAGGCCGAGACCCCCGCACGCCGCGGGTGATCGGGGTGCGCCAGCCACGGGCGCGGCTGCTTCAGCAGATAGGCCGGGGCATCTGCCGCAGCCAGAGGTTCGATCGGCGTGTCGACGCCGAAGTGTGCCGGCTGCACCCGGTGGTAGAGCGACAATGCCATCTTGATCAGGCCGGCCACGCCAGCACTGGCCTTGGTGTGGCCGACCAGGGTCTTCACCGAGCCGACGGCGACCGTCTGCGGGGCCGCGTTCTCCGCGCGCAGGGCACGGGTGATGGTTTCCGCTTCGGCCTTGTCGCCCACTGGCGTGCCGGTGCCATGGGCCTCGAACAGGCTCAGGGTGCTGGGCGAGAAGCCGGCCTTGGCGTACGCGCGATTGAGCGCGCGGATCTGGCCATCAGGGCGCGGGGCGGTGAGGCCCAGCGCCTTGCCGTCGCTGGAGCCTGCGACCGCCTTGATGACGGCGTAGATACGGTCACCGTCGCGCTCGGCATCGGCCAGGCGCTTCAGGCCCACCACGGCGAGGCCTTCGCTGATGGCGATGCCGTCGGCCTGGCGGTCGAAGGTGCGCGGGTTGCCGGTGGGCGACAGCGCCTGGGTCTTGGAGAAACAGAGGAAGCCGAACGGCGACTGTACGGTGTCGATGCCACCGGCCAGCACGAAATTGCTGCGGCCCGATTCCAGCTCGCTGACGCCGATGGAAATGGCGGCCAGCGACGAGGCGCAGGCGGCGTCCACCGTAAAATTGAGACCGCCGAAGTCCATGCGGTTGGCAACGCGGCCGGCCGCCACGTTGAGCAGGGTGCCGGCGAAGGACTCCTCGGTCCATTCCGGCAGCCGTTCCCACACGCGCGGATCGGGGTTCTCGACAAAGCGGGGCAGTTCGGCACGCACGCCGTATTGCAGGCCGAGGTCGCCAAGGCCGCCGCCGGCGCCGAGGATGATGGAGGTGTTCTCGCGGTCGAAGCCGCCTTCGCCATAGCCGGCATCGGCCAGGGTGCGCTGTGCCACTTCCAGGGTCAGCAGCTGCATCGGGTCGATCGACTTCATCGAGCGTGGCGGGATGCCGTAGCGCATCGGGTCGAACGGGACTTCGTCGAGGAAGCCGCCCCAACGCGAGTAGACCTTGTCGCGGGTCTTGCGGTCGGCATCAAAATACAGCTCGGGATCCCAGCGTTCCGGCGGTACCGGGCCGATGCTGCGAACCTGGTGCAGGATGTTGTGCCAGAACGCGTCGGGACCATCCGCCTTGGGTAGCAAGGTGCCAATGCCGACGATGGCGATGTCGGCCGGCTGCGCCTGTTGCTGGCGCTGACGACGGCCCTCGGCGAGGGTATCGAGCTGCACCTGGGCGCCGCGGCAGACGTCGAGATGGAGGTCTTCCATGCCGACCGCCTCGCGCCGCAGGGTGGCGACCTGGCCGATCATGTACATGCCCTGATCGCGCTGGCCGGCGTCGTCAATGGTGACGATGCGGCCATCCTCGCCGCGATTGACGCCCTTGGAGGCGATCCGCAGGCGCCCCAGATTGAGGTCTTCCAGCACGTCGCGGATCTCTTCGGCGCTGCGGCCTTCGCGGATCAGGGTGCGGCGGGTTTCAAAGAACTCGCGGGCAAACTGGGTATCGACACAGCGTGAGGCGTGGCCGGGGCCGGTTTCCAGATTGACGGTGTGCTCACAGCGCAGCGCCTCGTCCTGGAAAGCCTGGACGATACCGCCGGTGGCGACGATCTCGCGGGTGAACAGGTAGGCGGTGCCCATCAGTGCGCCGACCTTCATGCCGCGGGCGGCCAGCGGGGCGGTCATCGCCGCCACCATGGCGGCCGACAGCCCGTCGTGGATGCCGCCGGCGAACAGCACGTGGACATCCTTGGCCTGCTCGGGCGTCACGTCGCTGAGCAGTACCTCAATCATCTGCTCCCACAAGGCGTAGCTGGCCAACGGCCCGACGTGACCGCCACATTCGCGGCCTTCGAACACGAAGCGGCGGGCGCCCTGTTCCAGGTAGAGGCGCAACAGCGCCGGTGCCGGTGCGTGGATGTAGGTCTTGATGCCGCGGGACTCAAACGCCGCAGCCTGGTCGGGGCGGCCACCGGCAATCAGCGCGAACGGCGGCGGGCACTTCCAAATCTCGGCGCACTGCTCCTCGCGCAAGGCGTGGGGCACGAAGCCAAGCATGCCCACGCCCCAGGGGCGATCACCGATGCGGTCTCGGGTCTGCTCCAGCATCTCGCGCACCTGCGGGCCACGCATCAGCGCCAGCGCCAGCATCGGCAGGGCGCCGCCCTTGGCCACTTCCACCGCAAAGTCGGGGACGTCGGAGACGCGGGTCATCGGGCCCTGCACCAGCGGGAAACGAGTGCCGTGCGAGGCGGCTAGCGGTCCGCCTTCGTCCAGGAAGGCCAGTTCGGCGGCCTGGGTGATCTGTTGCTGGCTGGCACGACGCAGCGCCTGCAGCAGCGGGGCAACGCGGCCAAAACGACGTCGGTAAACCGCGGCAATACCGATCCCCTGACCGACCGGAATCAGGTGTTCAGGCTGTCCGCTCCATCCGAGGCGGGCCTGACGGCGGGCGCGCCAGTCGTCGACACTGAGGTCGCCGGCCTCGGCGGTGCGATCGTCGGCCTCGGCATCTTTCAGCGCCGCCGAGGATGGGCGGCCGTAGGCACGCAGCAGGGTCTCGATGCGTTCGCCGTAGAGGCGGCATTCAGCGCCATTGAGGCGCGACAATTCGGTCTGCAGCGAAGCCGACAGAGGGGATTCCTGAAGCAGCAGCAGGGCGTCATCGAGAATCACGCCGCGCGCACCGGCGGCGCGACAGGCCGCCGCGGTATGCACGCCGACACCGCCGCGCACCAACACCGGCAGCGCGCAGTGTCCCTGCAGTTTCTGCAACAGAATGAAGCTGGTGTCCTCGCCCACCCAGCCGCCGGCCTCATGACCCAAGGCGATCAGGCCATCCACGCCGTCCCCCAGGGCTGCGGCGCCTTCGACACTGCATTGTTCCGCCCAAATCTGCAGGCTGCCGTGCGCCTCGCGCAGCGCTTGCGCGGCCGCCAGCTGCGCCTCGGCCGGGGCCGCGGCCAGAAACACGGTCAGGCTGCGATCGGTGCAGCCGCTCAGCAGCGCACTGACCCACGCGCCTTGCGCCGGTGTCATGCGCAGGCCGATGCGGGCCTCGGTCTGTCCGCAGAGGCTCCGGAAGGCCGCGGTGGCAGCCTGTCGATCGGCGCTGTGTTCGAGGTCGAGAACCCCGGTGGCACCGGCGCGCGCCAAGGCCAGCGCGAGACTGGGACTGAGATCCGCCGGGTTCAGGCCGAAGAGGTCGAAGGCGGGAGCAGAGGTCGGGGTATGCGGCATGTTCGGACCCGCGCGTTAGCGCTTGATGCCCTCAAGGAAGGGCACTTCCATCACTTTTTCGTGAACAATCGGGCCGTGCCCGAAGTAGCCCCCCTCACCGAAGCACTCGCCATGGTCGGCGGTGATGATGAAGTGGGTGTTGGTGGGCGCCTTGGCAATCAGTGCGTCCAGCAGGGTGTCAACATGTTCGACCGTGCGGACCTGCTGTTCGTGCAGGTATTTCATCTGATCGTCGTCGAAAAAGCGGTCATCCGTGTCTTTTCCGAGCTCATCGTCGAGGCGTTTGAAGACGCCGTGCACGCCCGAGATATGCGGCAGGCTGTCGCCGTCGAGCATGTAGGGATAGTGCGTTTCGCCCAGATTCAGGAAATGGAAGCTGGGCTCGTCCTCGTCGAACTCGACCTGCTGAATGATGCCGCCGAAGTCATTGTGGTTGGCCATCAGCTTGTAGTCGTCAAAGTGACGATTCAGGTGCGACAGCGGGTTCAGCACCGGCAGCGACACCCGTGCCACGGTGCGGTAGCCGTTTTCCTGCAGTACGTGCGGCAATGACAGCTGCGGGACGAAGTTCTTGAACGACAGGCCGTCAACGCCCAGGCGGTGCACCCAGTGCGCAAACTCCTTTTTATAGACCTCGGATGCAAACACGCCCTGCGGGCTGGTGTGCGGCACCATGCCCATCAAATAGGTGTAGTGCGAGGGCGAGGTCCAGGAGGCGTAGCTGAAACGCTTCTCGCCAGCCCCGATCCGGTCCATGTTCGGCGTGCGCGCGCGGGCATAGCTGTCGAAACGGCAGCTGTCCATAACAATGAAGACGACGTCCTTGCTCATATCGAATTGGTGTAGCCCTGATTCGCTGTGTAGATCCGCCGTGCCCATGCACGACGGCCGAAGACAACCCGGAGGATGTCGCGCCCTGCCTCCGGGCGGCTTGAGCCCGGCTGGTTCGCCCGCCCCATCCGCCGGAAATCCTGATCGCGCCGCATCATGATGACCGGTTCATGTACGGTAGCAGGCAGCCTTTTGGATGGCCCTAGGAGGTTCGCGCCGACCGGCGTAAGCCAATGCTGACGTGGCAGTCAACTGTGAATATTACCGCGGGATGAACGGCGGTATCGAGCCGATCAAGGGTTTGGCCTGGGTCCAGCGAGCACAACACATCATTCGGGGCACTTCAAGCCGCTTCGGCTGTGCTCGCCTGCCGCAACAGGGCGATCAGCGCCTGGGCCGCCTGTGAGCGGACCCGCCGACGGTGCCATACCAGCCCCAGGGAGCGGCTCAGACGCAATTCCGGCAGCGCCAACACCCGCAGGCTGTCGTCCACCATGGAGGCCGGCAGCACGCTCCACCCGAGGTTGATGGCCGCCAGCATCTTCAGGGTTTCCAGATAGTTGGTGGCCAATCGCACCCGTGGCGTGAGCCCGTGAGCCTCCAGCGCTTCACGAACGATCCGATGGGTGTAGGTCTGCCGGTCCGGCAGGACTGCAGGGTGCTCAGCCAGGGCCAGCAAACGGGGCGCGGGGTCGGCGGCGAGCGGGTGGTCAAGGCCCACCACCACCGCCAGCGGGTCCGGCCAGATCAATTCGCAGTGCAATCGCGGCTCGGGATTCAGCGGCAGGGTAACAATGCCCAGCTCAAGGTCGCCCGCAGCCACCGCTTCGCAGGCCTGCTCCGAGTCCATGAAACTGAGGTCGAGATCGACCCCCGGGTGCTGGCGGGTGAACAGCCGCAACACCGAGGGCAGTCGATGCAGGCCGATGTGATGGCTGGTCCCGATACTGAGACGACCCTGCGTTGCGTCCTGAAGGTGGGTGAGTGCCCGGCGCGCGTCCTCCAGGTCGGCCAGCGCCCGGCGCGCATAGGGCAACAGTGCCAGGCCCGCCTCGGTGAGATGCACGCGCCGCCCAACTCGGTCAAACAGCGGATGGTCGAGTCCGGACTCCAGTGAGGCGATACGCTTGCTGACCGCCGGCTGGGACAGGTGCAGGCGCTCGGCGGCCAGTGAGAAGGAGCCGGTATCGGCGACGGCGACAAAGGCGCCCAAGGTCTGAAAGTCCATCATGCTTCGAATATAGCTGTTTGGAATCGTTTGTATAAAAACGATTCATTGGAGTAATTCGAAGCGCAGCGGTAGTCTGCGCGCCCTGATCCGCCCATGCCGCTGCCGGTCGCCTGACCGCCTTTGTGCCGGGGCCAGCCACTACGGGAGCCTGCTCGATGACCGCCAAGACCTTGTACGACAAAATCTGGGACGCGCACGTCGTCAAGGATTTTGGCGACCAGTCCGCCCTGATCTACATCGATCGCCATCTGGTCCACGAAGTGACCAGTCCGCAGGCCTTCGATGGCCTGCGCCTGAACGGCCGTAAGCCCTGGCGGCTGAGCGCCAACCTGGCCGTGCCGGACCACAATGTGCCGACGGTGGACCGCCGCCTGGGCATCAAGGACCCGATTTCGCGGGCCCAGCTGGACGCCCTGGACACCAACTGTGCCGAGTTCGGCATCACCAAGTTCGATCTGATGGATGTGCGACAGGGGATCGTCCACGTCATCGGCCCGGAGCAGGGCGCCACCCTGCCGGGCATGACCGTGGTCTGCGGCGACTCGCATACCTCCACCCACGGCGCCTTCGGGGCGCTGGCCTTCGGCATTGGCACTTCCGAGGTGGAACATGCGCTGGCCACCCAGACGCTGGTGCTGAAAAAGGCGCGCACCATGCTGATCCGGGTCAACGGCCACGTCGGTCCAGGCGTCACCGCCAAGGACATCACCCTGGCCATCATCGGCCGCATCGGCACCGCAGGCGGTACCGGCTACGTGGTGGAGTACGCCGGCGAAGCCATCGAGGACCTGTCGATGGAAGGACGCATGACCCTCTGCAACATGGCCATTGAGGGCGGTGCCCGCGCCGGCCTGGTGGCGGTGGACGACAAGACCATCGCCTACGTGAAGGGCCGGCCCTATGCGCCGACGCCGGCGCAGTGGGATGCGGCCGTGGCCAACTGGCGCCAGCTGCGCAGCGACCCGGGCGCCACCTTTGACAAGGTGGTGGAACTGGACGCCCGCGACATCGAGCCGCAGGTCACCTGGGGCACCTCGCCGGAAATGGTGGGTCCGGTGTCCGCCCGCGTGCCCGACCCGGCAGCGGAGGCGGATCCGGTCCGCCGCAACGGTCTGGAGAAGGCGCTGGCCTACATGGGGCTGACCGCCAACACCCCGATCGAGCAGATCACCATCGACAAGGTGTTCATCGGCTCCTGCACCAATTCCCGCATCGAGGACATCCGCGCCGCCGCCGCCGTGGTGAAGGGCCGCCGCAAGGCCGACAACGTCAAGCTGGCGATGGTGGTACCGGGCTCCGGGCTGGTGAAGCAGCAGGCCGAAGCCGAAGGGCTGGATCGGGTGTTCCTGGACGCCGGTTTCGAGTGGCGTGAACCGGGCTGTTCCATGTGCCTGGCCATGAATGCCGACCGGCTGGAGCCGGGCGAGCGCTGCGCCTCGACCTCCAACCGCAACTTCGAAGGGCGGCAGGGGCAGGGTGGCCGCACCCATCTGGTGTCGCCGGCGATGGCGGCGGCGGCCGGGATTGCCGGCCACTTCACCGACGTCCGTCGTCTGGGCGCGGCGTGAACCCCCTGCGCGACCTCGATCCGTCGAAGGGGCAGCGCTTCTTCGTCGAGACCGTGCCGCACAGTGTGGCGCTGGGGCTGCAGTTCGTGGCCTCCGGCAACGGCTGGGTGCAATTGGCGCTGCCCTGGCGTGAAGATCTGGTCGGTGATCCCGACAGCGGCGTGGTGCACGGTGGCGTCATCACCACCCTGGTCGACGCCTGCTGCGGCAGTGCCGTACTCACCGCGCTGCCGGAACTGCAGCGGATCGTCACGCTCGATCTGCGCATCGACTATCTGCGGCCGGCGGCACAGGGGCAGCGCTTGCGCTGTCGTGCCGAGTGCTATCGCCTGACCCGCCAGGTGGCGTTCGTTCGGGCGGTGGTCGATGACGGCGACGAGGCAGACCCGGTGGCGACCTCGGCCGCGACCTTCATGGTGCTCCACCAGGATCGCTCAGTGATCCGGCCTGGCGCGACCGAGGCCGCGTCATGAGCCTGCCCATTGAACGCACCCCCGACGTACTGGCGCCGCTGCTGGCGCGCATCCCGTATGCGCGTTTCCTGGGGTTCTCGCTGGAAGGCACGCCCGATCACCTGGTCGGCCGCATGGCCTTTACCGAGGGGCACATTGGCAATGCGCGGGCGCGGGCGCTCCACGGCGGCACCCTCGGCGCCATGATGGAACTCACCGCCACCTGCCAGTTGCTGACCTTGCCGGAGATCCAGCGGGTACCCAAGATCATCAATATCACCGTGGAGTATCTGCGCGGTGCCAACACCGCCGACGTGCTGGCGCGCGCCGAGATCATCCGCCACGGGCGTCGGCTCGCCAATGTCCGTGTGGTGGCCTGGCAGGACGATGAAACCCGTCCGGTGGCCGCCGCCAACACTCATTATCTGCTCGCTGTCTGAGAGGTTCTCATGCAAGCTTTCACCACGCTCACCGCCAAAGTGATGCCGTTGGACCGTCCCAATGTCGACACCGACGCCATCATTCCCAAGCAGTATCTGAAGTCCATCCGGCGCACCGGTTTTGGACCGTTCCTGTTTGACGACTGGCGCTATCTCGACCCCGGCACCCTGGAGGTGGATCCCGCCACGCGTCGGATCAACGCCGACTTCGTGCTGAACCAGCCGCAGCATGTAGGCAGTCAGGTGCTGGTGGCGCGCGACAACTTCGGCTGCGGCTCGTCCCGTGAGCATGCCGTGTGGGCCTTGGATGACTACGGCTTTCGCGCCGTCATTGCCCCCAGTTTCGCCGACATCTTCTTTTCCAACTGCTTCAAGAACGGCGTGCTGCCGGTGGTGCTGAAGGCGGACGAAGTGGAGGCGATCTTCCAGCAGGTGGCCGCCGATCCGGATGCCCCGGTCACCGTCGATCTGCCGGCCCAACAGGTTCGGCTGGCCGATGGACGTGCCTTCAGCTTCGAGATCAACCCGCACCACAAGCACAACCTGGTCAACGGGCTCGATGAGATCGGGCTGACCCTGCAGCAGGCCGATGCAATCCGCGACTACGAGGCGCGCCGTCGCGTCGAAGCCCCGTGGTTGTTCTGAACAGCCGGGAATCGAGAATGGAGAATCGGGAATCGTAACGGCCCATCCGCCCAGCCCGATGGTCGATTGACCGTTTTCCCCTACGCTTTTTCGATTCCCGATTCCCGATTCCCGATTCCCGATTCCCGATTCCCGATTCCCGATTC
>CAYROO010000009.1:0-102046 GCA_964425915.1 uncultured Polycyclovorans sp. | reverse complement strand
ATCGGGAATCGGGAATCGGGAATCGGGAATCGGGAATCGGGAATCGGGAATCGGGGAGAGTTTAGGTCTTTTTTACATTGTGTCAATATTGTTTCGGGGCGATGTTCTTGGTGGGGATATCGCATAATGCGAATCTCAAACTTGTCGCGCTGTAAAACTGCCACCGATGCCCCGCAAACCTGCCGCTCCGCGTTCCGCTACCTCGTCGCGCACCGCTGCCACCAAGCCGGCTGCGAAGCGTGTGCGTGCGCTGGCCAAGCGGACCTACCTCAGCCGCGACCTGCGCAGGCAAACCCTGCTGGAGGTCGCCGCCGGCATCGTCGAGCGCGACGGGTGGTCGGCGCTGACCATGAGCGCCCTGGCCGAGCAGGGCGGCACCAGCCGCCAGTTGGTATACCTGCACTTTCCCAACCTCGAGGACCTGCTGGCGGCGACGGCACGTTTGATCTTCATGGACACCATGCGTGAAACGCAGGCGTCGCTGATGGCGCATCCACGCGACCTGGTCGCAGCGGTGAAGGCTGCGGAAGCGGTCAGCCTCGACCTCAATCCCGGGCGCGGCGACGCCCTCTGGCATCTTCTGGCCGGCACCGCTGCGGCCAGCCCCGAGCTGGAGAAGATCCGGCGCCAGCTTCGCACCATGATCGTAGGCGTCTGGGCCGAACCGCTGGCGGCAGCACTGAACCTCAAGCCGAAAGAAGCGCAGGCCTATGCCTGGATGCTGGTCATGGCCTTCTGGGGCATGCGCCAACTCATCCGTGACCAGAAGATGCCGCGCGCACAAGGCATCGAGCTTTACGGCAGCCTGATTCAACGCGTGCTGGCCAGCCGCTGATCCTTACTTGCGCAGCGTACGGCTGCCCAGCGCCTGCGACCGGAAGTAGCTGTCCTCGAATTCCTGGTTGAAGTCGGGATAGCTGTCTCCGGCGAAACTGGCGGTGACGAAGTAACGTCCGCTGTGCAGGTCGTAATGCACCTCAGGGCTGCCGGTGGTGGCCGGCACGAACGGGAAGGTGCTGATGTGCGCTTCCTGGAAGCGCCAGAGTTCGTCGCGGTCGTCGTAGTTATCGACCAGCGCGATGCTCCAACTGTCCTCATCGACGTAGAACACCCGCCGTCGGAAGCTGTGCCGCAGCCCGGGCTTGAGCGTGGCCTCCACCACCCAGACCCGATGCATTTCATAGCGGGTGAAGTCGGGGTTGAGATGGCCCTTGCCCACCAGCGCTTCGTAGGTCGCGCTCGGTTTGATGATGTGCAGGGCGTTGTACGGAATCAGCATCTCGCGCTTGCCCACCAGGTTCCACTGGTAGCGATCGAGTGCGCCGTTGAACATGTCGGTCTGGTCGTTGAACATCAGACCATCGGCCGACACCTTGGGGTTGTCGTAGCCGACGTTGGGGGCACGACGGGTGCGGCCCATGCCGGGATTGAACAGCCAGGCATTGCGCCCCCCCGAGGTCTGGTCGGTGGTCTCGTGGACCAACAGCATCTGTCCGGCAATGCGGCGCGGGGAAATCACTTCCTGCAGGTAGTAGAGGATGAGGCCGTCCTCGATCGGACTGGGCTGCGTGGGATGCCCGTACTTCAGCTTGACGTCCTCGATGATGCGGGCCAACTGAAAGCTGCCGTCGGCCTCGACGATGACTTCGTTGTTGAACCGCCGCACCGCCGCACCCCGGTACTTGAGCTTGTGGTTCCAGATCACCTCGGCGCCATTGCGCGGCAGCGGGAACGGCACGCCCAGGCGTGCACCGCGAACGTCGTCGGCACCGACCAGTTCGGCCTTCACCGCATTCTCGCGGGTGGCCTCGTTGACAGCGTCCGGCACGAAGGCATGGCGGGCGCTGGGATAAACCGGCATGCGGAAGCTCGGGTAGCGCTCAAACAGTTTGCGGTGCCCCGCACTGAGGCGTTCGGCATGCGCCGCCAGGTTGTCGCGGGTCACCGTATAGAGCGGGGTTTCACCGAGGCCCTCCGGTCGCATGGCGGCCAGCACGGCAGCGTCGCCCTGGGCCTTGAGGGCTTCCAGTTCGGCATGGGTCAGGCGCAACTGCTCGGCTCGGTAACCATCGCGTCCCCGCCAGGCGGGGATCTGTCCATCTGCGCTTGGGCCTGCCTCGGCACCACTGGGCGTCAACCGCTGACCGAGGGCCGACGCCTCGTCCGGACTCACGCCGGCATGTGCCGATACCGCCACGACGGCCAGCGCCCCCACCCACAAACCCCACTGTTGCCCACGCATCGCGTTTCCTCCAGACCGGACGCCGGCTTGCGCGGCGCTTGACATGCCGTATACTTTACACACTGACAATATTGCGTCAAGCGGCCACCAGGTCCGCATTGACGATGGGAGGGAGTAACCCGATGCATCGCCTGATCCTCGCCCTTGGCCTGCTACTGGCCAGCCCGGCCCTCCATAGCGCTGAATTCGACATTGGCGCACTCAGTGGTGTGCTCAACACCCGCGTTGCAGCGGGATTCCAGGTCCGAGTGCAGTCGCGCGATGCGGCGCTGATCGGCAAACTGTCGGTACCCGGACAGCAGGACCTGTGCCGGGCAGACGACTGCATCTCGGCGCGCGGCGACCCGGCGCCCAACCAGCGACTGGTGGATGCCCGGGGCGCCTTCTCCGGCGTCAACGAGGACAACGGCAACCTCAACTACGATGCGGGCGACCTCACCGCCGCGCTGGTGCAGCTACGCCCCAAGCTCGACCTGTTCTGGGGCGACTGGCAACTGCAGGCCTCGGCCCTGTTCTTCCACGATGCGATCAACAGCGGATTCCGCGAGCGCCACACAGACACCCGCTTTCAGCCGGCCCGCACGCCGCGCAGCGAACGGATCGAATCGCAGTTCGCCTCCGGCGTTCGGATCGGCAATCTCTACCTGACCCGCAGTTTCGATCTCGGCGGGGAGGAGCTGCTGGTCAAGGTGGGCAACCAGGTGCTCAACTGGGGCGAGGCCAATCTGGTGCAGTTCAATGGCCTGGCCGAACTCAACCCGCTTGATGCCCCGGTCCTCGGTTTCCCTGGCGCCGAGATCAGTCAATTGCAGCTCCACATGCCGCTGGCGGTCGCGGGCCTGACACTCGGTCCCAGCTTGTCGCTGGAGCTGGTCTATCAACTGCAGTGGCGCGCCGCCAAAACCCCCGCCAGTGGTAGCCTGCTGTCGTTCAACGACATCGCCGGCGGCGGCCGCTACGCGATGCTGGGATTCAGCAATTACAGCGAGGACCCCGAAGGACAGTTCACCCCGGCCGGCCCCACCGCACTGGTGTCACAGTCCAGCCGCACGGCGATCCTGCTGGATGAGGATTTCGGTGCACCGCGCGATAGTGGCCAGTACGGCGCACGCCTGAGCTACTTCGCGGACTGGCTCAACAATGGCACCGAACTGGCCTTTCACTACCTGCGTTACCACAGCCGCTATCCCGTGCTCAGCGGCTTCGCGGCGGACGCCAGTTGCACCCGGGACGCCACCGCACCGGGCATCGCCGGCGCGGTATTGGCCTGCCAGGGCTTCAACGCTGCGTTCAATCCCGTGGGGCGAGAGCCGCTGCCGGTCGATACCGTCCGGCCGTATCTCGACTATCCCGAGAACGTCGATCTGATGGGGGTGAGCTTCAACACCAATGTCGGCGACTGGGCCGTATCAGGCGAATGGGCCCACCGACCCAATCAGCCCCTGCAGATCCTGCAGACCGACGTGGTGTTCGCGCTGCTCGGACCGGCTTTCCCGGCCCAGGATCTGCCCATCGGCACCGCCGCCCTGGCCGACCCGCAACTGCTGGCCGGACTACCCGCCAACCTGCTGGCACCGCTGGCCTCGCTGCGCGAAGCCCTGCCGGTCGACGCCATCTTCACCCTGCCGGGCGAAGACAACGCGGTGCCTGACCAGCTGAGTCAGTACCGGGGGACTACAGTGGAAGCAGGACAGCGGGTGCGCGGATATGAGCGCCTGCGCACCTCGCAGTTCACCCTCACCGGCGCCCGCACCTTTGCCCGCAATCCCTTCGCCGCCACCCAACTGATTCTGGCCATCGAAGGCGCCGCCCTGGTGGTCCACGATATGCCGGGACGCAACCGCCTGGTGTTCGAGGGCGCCGGCGATCGCACCCATCCGTCCCCCGGCGCCGACGGCACCGGCAGCGTCGACGGCCAGCCCGATACCCGCCGTATCAATCCCACCCAGATGACCCGCGGCTTCGGCGATGACCTGTCCTACGGCTACCGCGCCCTGATCCGGCTGAACTATGCAGACCTGCCGGGCCGCATTCAGCTCAACCCCACCCTGCTGTTCCTGCATGACCTGCGCGGCACCTCACCGGCACCGGTGATCAACTTCATCGAAGATCGCCGTGTCATCCTCGCCAGCCTGTTCATGGACTTCGGCGACAACTGGTCGTCGGGCCTCAGCTACCAGGTCTTCAGTGGCGGGGGTACCCGCCACCGCCTGCGCGACCGCGACAACGTGTCGGCGTTCGTTGCCTACGTGTTCTGAAACCGGTCCCAGGGCGTCCCGCCAAAATAGGCCTGAACTCGCTGCAGTGGTGTCAGTCGCGGCAGGGGCCGGGCGGGCCCGGCATCAACCGGCGACAGGCCTGGCACCGGATCCAGCGGCGCCGTGAGCGCGGCCACCACCCCGCTGTCGGCGAGTCGCGCGGCGACATCGTCCCGGACGGCCGCCGGCAGCGCTGCAAAGGCCTGCTGCAGACTCAGCAGGCAGCGGGCGCGATACACCACCACTGGCAATCGTGGATAGGCGATGCCGCCATAGACGCCGTCGAAGCGGACAGCGCCGCCGGCCAGCGCGCGGTGGTTGTCCAACAGGTACGGGAGATAGGCCTGGCCGATATCCGCCCAGATCGGCTGCCAGGCGGGATCGGTAAACGCATCGCCGCTCAGCGCTTCGGCCATCGCCCGCTCACCACTGTTCCAGACCCGACTGACCCAGGCCCATACGCGCGGCGCGGTGGCCGCCATCAGGGCCGCTGGTCTGGGGTCCTGCGCGTAGTGACGGAACATCGGCCCCATCCAGGCGACGTCGACCCGGCTGGGCTGATCGCCCAGCAGAAATGGGCGCCGGGCGAGCAGGGCCTCCAGCCAGGCAAGGGTCTGTGGATACAGCCCCGCGATGGCCTCGAAGTTGTCACGCCGCACGCCATCACCGCGCAGAAACACCCGTTGCTGCCGGCGCCGGAAGTACAGCCCCATCAGCCAGGCCGGATGCGGGGTGCCGCGCGACAGCTCGGCCCCCAGCCGGGCGCCCAGATAGCGCGCGTTGTCCGGCCAGGCCCAGCGCCAGAACATGGCGGCGCGCCACTGCCATTCATCACAGTAGTCCTCGACCAGCGCGGTCAGGAAGCGGGCCGCGGGATCGCCCGGCATGAGCGGTCGCTGCGGATGCGCCTGCTCCAGCCAGTCCAGCAGCGGTGTGGTGTCGCACCGCCACAGGCCGTCGTCACGCTGAAGCGCTGGCACCTTCATCCAGCCGGTATTGGGCAGCACCGTCTGCAGCAGGATGTCCGGGGTCACCGTGACCCGCCGGTAGGGAATGCGCTTGGCGCGTAATCCAGCCTCCAGCTTGCCGCTGAAGTAGGAGACGTCCGAGAGGTAGACCGTGTAGCTCACGGCTCGTACCAGATGGGTGATGCCCAGGCCCGCTCCTCGATGGCGGCGAAGACATTGCGCCCGTGGAAGCTGCCGGGCGTACCCTCGATCTTGCAGCAGCCTTCATAGCCGGCCCAGGGGCCCGCTTCGTCGAACAGGCCGTTGGCCGCTTGCAGCGCGGCGCAGTCGACACCGGCGACGACACATTGCTGGGTACTCCAGCGGCAGCTCGGAATCTCACGCGCGCGGGCGTACCAGTAGGCATCGCGGCCTGCATCAAATGTCGGGTCCTGCCAGGTCACACAGAGCTGGGCGGGGTGCGCGCCGGGCAGCACCGAACAGTCCGGCGCGGGCGGCACCACCGCGTGTGCCGTGGTAGCCACGGCCTCGAAGGCGCGCACGCGGGGCTCGCCGCTGGGGTCGAGATATCCCTTGACGATGTCCAGTGCCTGCAGTGGCAGGCCAGCCTGCGCACCGCCCGGATCCTGCATCGCCCAGATCGTCACATAGGGCGCCGTCGCGCCCGCGGGCGGCGGCGGAAGATCGCCGCCCATCACCGCGCCGTCGGCAGGCGTAACGCTGGCACCGCCTTCGGCCAGCCGGTGGCAGATGTCATCGGGCGGCGGTGTCCAACTGGCCTGCATGCGGATCCGCATGCGCGGGCCGGAGGTGCCGAAGCTCTCGCCGCGGTGCAGGGCATCCCAGACCGCCGCGCGGGTGTTCTCGCGCGCCCAGACCCCAGCCAGGCCACCCGGCGAGAAGCCGCGGGCGCGATCGAGGAACACCCGATTGGTGCAATTGTCGGGGTCAGCCGGGTCCTCGGGGGCCAGCGCCCGGTTGGCGTTGTCGCAATCCCAACTGCCGAGCTGGTCGTCGGGATCGTTGTCGAGGACACCGCCATGTCCGGGGAAATCCGGCTCCCGCACCATGCCGGGTGTGCCGTTGTGGGTGTCCGACGAGGCGATGATGCCTTGCCGATAAGGGTTGGTGCCCAGGGCGCCCCGCATCGCCATGCCCTCCACCATCGCGTTGCGGTAGTAGTCCAGCGGCGCGGTGCAATTGCTGTGCGGCCCGGAGGCACCGTCAACCCCAACCGTCTCACAGACTTCAACCCGATTGGTGGGGCTGAACTGCAGGCTGCAGAAGGCCGGATCAACCGCCGGATCCCCACTGCAGTACTGCGCGCAGGCCGGCGGATCGTCCGGCCCGCCCGCGCAGACGTTCTTCGACAGCTCGAAATCGCAGGTGGTCTCCTCGCCCTGCAGATACGGGCCCTCCACGCCAGCCGCGCACTCGGAATTGCCTTTGTGCTGATAGATCTCCAGCACCCGGTCAAAGCGCCGGCGCAGATCGGCGTCGGCGGCGGTCATCGCCACGCCGTCCCGGCCAGGTGGCAAGCCGGTGGCCTCATCCCGCGGGAGGAAGAAGCGCCCATCGGACAGATTGCTGCTGTGCGGAATGGTCAGCGCCCGGCAGCCGGGAAAGGTTCCGCAGGTACTGTCGAGATGGTCGAACAGCATCCATTCGTCGTTGGCATTGGTGTCGATCACGCCGGTCACCGGCGACACCGAATCGAACACCACATCGGGCACTTCGCTGGCATCGCCGCGGAAGATGATGTTCCGATGCAGCATCTGACCGCGCTTGTTGGAGCTGTATTCGTAGCCGTGCAAGGTGGTGAACTGGCAGGGCTGATTACGGGCGTCAATCAATGCCTGCTGCTTGATCCAGGTCGGACGGTCGATCGGGCTCTCGGACAGCAGCGATTGCACGATGATCTGCAGCGGCGTGGTACGACCCTCGACGAAGGCGCGGATGTCGCCGCGAATGCCGTCGCCGACGATCTCGCAGGCTGGATTGGTCCCGGCCGGCACCGTACCGCCGACCTCGCAAAGGGTGTTGAAGGCGCCCAGAAACTCCGCGTGGTCGGTGATGGCGACAAAGTCCAGCGGCCGATCAATCTGGTCGAAGCGGACCGGCGTGTTGGGGTCATCATCACCGCCGGGATAGCCGCCGGGCGCGCCACGGGCGAAGTCCAGCGCTTCCTCCGGTCCATTGATGCTGTTGAAGAAGTACGAGTCGAAGGAATTGCGGGTGTGGACATGCAGGTCGCCAAACAGCGCCACCTGTCGCCCGCCCGCGAGCGGCCCGCAGTCACCCACCCCGCTGCCGCCCCCGCCGAGATCGCTGGACAAGGGGCCGGAGTCGCCACAGGCCACCAAGGCCATCAGCCCCATCCCGATCAGGCACCCGCGTATCGATTGCATTCCCATCTACGACCTCCTTCAGCCCGACCAGACGGTGATCGTCCGATCGATCAGCCAGGCGGCGGCGACACCACCGTAGGCACTCAACAACAAGGGCGCCACGCGCCGCAGCGGCGGCGACAGCGCGCGCGACAGCAGACTCAGCATCAGCACGAAGGCGAGCTGTCCGATCTCGATGCCCAGATTGAACGCGGCCAAGGCCCACCCGCGCGCTGCCGGTGGCAGCCCGGTCTCGGCGAGGGCGCCGGCAAAGCCGAATCCGTGCAGCAGACCAAACGCGAACGCGACCGCCGCAGGCCAGCGTTGCGCGGCGCCTCGGCCCGGCAGCGCCAGTTCAACCGCCAGCAGCAGGATGGAGGCGGCGATTGCCGCTTCCACGGCGCCGCTGGGGAGTGACCACCCCGCCAGCACGGCACCGCCCAAGGTCAGCGAATGGGCAGCGGTAAAGGCCGTCACCGTCAGCACCAGCTGGCGCGCGGGTGCGCCGCTGCGTCGCCACAGCGCCCACAGCCCCAATACAAACAGCAGATGGTCCGGGCCCAGCAGAATGTGATGGACGCCCAGACCCAGGTAATGCGCCACCGGTGGCGGCGTTACCTGCCGTGGCGTCCAGTGCGGGCGCGCGCGGGAGAGCACGACGTGCACCGCCTCCCCCTGCAAGGGCACCACCTGCAGCACGGCATCCGGCAGGCTCAGGGTGAATCCGCTCAGTCCGAGACCGCCGGTCAGGCCGTCGGTACACCGCAAGCGCCACTGCAATACGCGACTGTCGTCGGCGGGCAGGTTTTGCGGTATCCCCAGCGTGACGCAGCCGGGTGGAAGGGTCGGCACCAGTGGCGCCAGGCCGCCATCGGCCCGGGCCGGCACCCGCAGCCGGCTTTCCCAATGCGTTGCATCCTGTTGCACCCACCGCCAGTGCGCGCTCTCCATGCTGTGCCCCCAGAGCGCGGGCACCCAGGCCAGCAGCAACAGACACCCGACGTGGCGCCAACCATCACGCATCGGGCGCCCTCGCCGTCGGCACCACGCCATGCGCCGCCATCAGCGCATCAATCGCGGCACGGGTCTTTTCGGCGCGCGCCACCTGCAGCCAGTCCTGCTGGGCCTGCTGCCGTGCTGAGCCGACATCAAGCGCATGCAACTGGCGATCCGTGACGCGCACGAAATGCGTTCCCAGCGACGACGCAATGGGACCGTGCCAGTTGCCAACCGGCAGACCCGCGACGTGGGTGGCCAGGGACGTGCCGAACCAGCGCTCGAGGTCACGGAAGGGCGCGCCGCGAACCGCGACGCCGGCGGGGTGCGGATCGCTAGCGCTGCGCAGCGCCGACGCCGTCATAGCGGGCAGACGTTCGCGCAGGGCCTGGATATCGGTCGCCCCTGCGGCGGGACGTTCGCCACGCGACAGAAAGACGTGATCGAAATCCAGTCGCTCAAGACCGCCGTAGCGGGCGGGTGCGGCCGCCATGAAGGCCTGCAGTTCGGCATCGGTCGGCGGCGCCACGGTGGCGGCAGTTTCCAGCAGCGCGCGCATCTTCTGCGCCATCCGCCGGCGCACGATGAGGTCCCCTTCACCAAGCCCGCGCCGACTGGCTTCGCGATAAAGCACCTCCTCTTCCAGCCACTGGCGTGCCGCGCCCTGATCGAGGCCGGGGGGAGGCGTCAGCGGCGGTGGCTGGCGTCGCAGGTGATCGACCGCAAACAGCATCGCCCCCAACAGCAGAAACCACAGCAGGGCGTGGCGGTGCAGCACGCGACTGATCGCGTCGAGCATGCGTCCCAGCAGCCCCTTCATCACAATGCCTCGACGGCCAGCCGGTCACTGCCACTCGGCAGATGCACCCAGGTCCCGTCACGACCGACGGTGACGCCACCCGCATAGACGTCGGCGACGCCCTGCAGGAACATCGCTTCCAGCCGCTTGAGCGGCAGCGCCGGCACGATGTGGTAGTACAGCAGGTGATCGACACCGGCCGCGCTCGCCACCTCGGCGGCTGCCACCGGGGTGGTGTGGTAATCGTGGATATCGCGGGTGATCTGGGCCATGTGGGGCATCGCTGCCGCCTCGGCGCCTGCGGTCATCACGTCCACCAGATGGGGCGCCAGCGCTTCGTGCACCAACAGGTCCGCCCCCGAGGCCAGCGCCGTCAACGTGGACGATTTCACGGTGTCACCGGAGATGACCACACTGCGTCCGCGATAGTCGACTCGGTAGGCGACCGCAGGGATGATGGGCGGATGCGCCACCGTCACCGCGGTCACGATCAGGCCGTCGCGTTCAAACACCACCACGCGCTCATCGTCGACCGGGGCCGCAAACATCACGGCGCGGCCACCTGCGCCGCCCGGCGGGATCACGTCCGGTCCATGGTGCGCCACCCGGTAACCGGCATCGAGGGCATAGGCCTGGTTGAAGCCGGCGACCACGGCATCGACGCCCTCCGGCCCATGGACCGGCACCGGCTCGGTGTGGCGTCCTCCAGCCCAGCGCTGCATGAACAGCTCGCCGAGGCCATCGATGTGATCCGAGTGGAAGTGTGTGATGAATACCCGCTCGATGCGTCCAGGCCCGATGCCGCGCGCCATGAGATTGCGCACACTGCCGGCACCGGCATCGAAGATCAGCACCGCGCCGTCGGCCACCACGGCGACACAGGGTCCACTGCGATGCGGGTCGGGAATCGGCGACCCGGCACCACACAGCACCACATCGAGACCATCGCCAAACCGCGACATGACGGCACCCGAGAGGGTGTCGTGGACACGGCGTTCCATCAACGACAACAACATGCGATCACCCCACAGCGCCGCCGCCCCAAGTGTCAATCCAGCGGCCGCTGCCACGCCCCACACCCAACGTCTAGCCATGATTGGCCTCCTCGGTTGACCCCAGTACGCTGCGGTCTTGAATGAATATCGGTGAGCTCCAGGCGCGGTGCTCGGCTGGGGCCTGGCAATCGTCATCGGCAGGCGTGCGGTCATCGCCATAGCAGGGGTTGACGGCGATGCACTGCCCCTGTTCGTCGTACTCGCAGCGGAGTCCAGCGGCATTCACCGTCGCGCTGGGTCGTTGGATGGCGCGCACGTAGTACAGGGCTTCGCGACCGATGCGACGCGGATCCGGATCGGCGAACGCCACCGTGCAGCCGCGCGGATCGCCGCTGCAGGGAAACACCTGCCAGGGGTCTTCGATGAGATCGCCCACGTCCTCGTCGGGATGCGCCTGCGGCAGGATGCGCACGACTTCAATACGGTCCAGCACCTGTCGACGGTCGGTCGGGTTGTAACACTCGCCACGACACAGGTCTGCCACCGCATCGGCGCCAAGACCGGTCAGGCTCTGCTGCGGACATCCCGGCGCCTGCTCGAAGGCGCCGACGGCGCGCACCCGGAAGCGCGGCACCCCCTCGGCCACCACCACCGAGCCCATCGGCGCCTCCCGACCGTCGGCACCCAGCAGGTCGAACCACAGCAGGATGCGCTCGCCCGAGGTGGCGTAGACCTGCCGTCGCTTGAGCGCATCCCAAATGGCGTCGCGTGAGCGGCCGGCGCTGTGCACGGCCGCCAGACCGCCCGCGAAAAAGTAGGACTGCACGCGCTCACTTTCGGCCACCTGCAGAAAGTTGAAGCGACTGGTCTGAAGGTCGAACGGCTGGCTTTGCGGCGCCTCGCCCTTGGGCCGTGGCGCCTCGACGAATACCTTGCGGACATGGCCTTCCTGCCCGTAGACGTCGGTGATGCCCTGCCGGTCGTCATGCTTGAAGCCGGTCCCCGGCCGTGCCGAATGGTTGTCACTGGAACCGATGAACCCAAAGCGGAACCGCAGCGGCTCATCGCCCGCATCGTTCACTTCATCGAAGTTGGAAATCGCCAACGCGTACTGCACCGAGTTGGTCGGCCGATGGTTGAAGGCCGGCAGGAAACAATCGCGGCACTGGCCGGCATCCAGCCAGTCCTCGGGACGGTTGCCGGGCACCGTGTGATGCCCGGCGATACCGGCCTCGAGCGCGTTGCGGCGCGCCTCCACCACGCGTTGCTCACAGGTCTCGGCCGGCAGGTCTCCGCAGCGCTGGCGGATGATCTCGCCCGCCTGCCAGCAACTGGGCAGATAGTCCTCGGTCGGCGCCGGGCAGACCGCCTCGCCCTCGGCGTCGAAGGCCACTTCGCGCCAGGGTCGGTATTCCTCGGCACTGCCATGGCCCGAGTACACCTCGATCAGTCGCTGGGTGTCGGGATCATGATGGCGGGGGGTGAGCTGCTTGTCCCAACGGCTGCCCGGCGGTGTGTAGAAGCCCCAAGTGTTGCCGTGGGGAATCACCAACCGTTCATGGCCCCAGTCGGCGAGCTTGGCAAACAGCTCCTCCGGCGTGGTGGCGAACTCGGAGCAATCCGCCGGCAGATCGCGCACCGGCACCCCACTGTCGCAGATGGGCTGCGCCCGTAGACGCGCCAGTTTGTCCTGCTGGTCAAACTGGGCCTGACGGTTGGCAAAGTCGCTATAGGGTCCGAGCACGTCCTGCCACAGGGGACGAGGACTGCGCATGGCCGTCGCCGCCACGCCGCCTGCGCCAATCGGACGGGTCGGCACCTGGTCGTCGTCGGTGCCCCGGAAGATCACATTCTTGTGGCCGTAGTGCGTCTCGGGGGTGTAGCCCATCTGGGTCCACTCCCAGCCGAGAAAGGTCACCAGATCGGGATCGGCCGGATCGCCAGCGAGGGCATTGCACTGGCGTACGATGTCTTTCAGGTCGGACCAGTGGCGCGCGGTCAACGACTCGGCATGCTCGGTGGTGGCCCAGAAATCCAGGGCGGCACAGTGCCGCGCGTAATCACAGGCCTCCGCTGGCGGATGGACACCTTCCCCACCAAAGATGGGGAGACTCCAGGCAAAGGCATCCACCGAGTAGGTGGTGTGGACATGGAGATCGCCGAACAGCACCTGGGTGTCCACCCTGTCGGTGGCCAGCGATGCCAGCGCTTGCTGCTGGCTTTCGGCGCGCGCCATCAGGACCGGCGGCGGCACCGCGCTGCCTTGTAGGGTCCCGGGCAGCTCCGGCTGCGGCCGGCGATCCCACCAGACCGCTGCGGCGACCGCTACCAAAATCAACCCCATCAGGATGCGTCGATTCATGATTGCTCTCCCGTCATCCGAGTATCCGTGCCACCCACCAGAAGCTGCCGACGCTGAGCGCCGCCACCCCGAGCGCCGGCCGCAGCGTTGAAGCCAGCGCCGGCCACCGGGCCACGCCGCGTAACAATGGCCAGGCCACCGCAATGACTGCCAGCTGCCCCAGCTCAACCCCCAGGTTGAAACCCAACAGGGCCGGCAGCAACGCATCCCGTGGCACCGCCAGCGCCAGCATCTCGCCGGCAAAGCCGAGGCCGTGCACCAGGCCAAATCCGAACACCAGCAACAGTCTCAGCGCCTGCGGACGCGGATGACTGGCCAGCAAGGCGAAATAGCAGGCGCTGAAGAGCACGACGCCCAAAGCCAGCGTGGCAGGCACTGCCGGCCACAGCAGCCCCATGCCGACCGCCAGCAGCACCACCGTCAGGATCGGCACGCCGCGGTCACGACGCGCCGTCGTCCACAGGTATTCCGCCGCCACCAGGGCAATCGACAGGCCGATCAGGGCCTCCACCCAGGCGCTGTTGATGCGCAGCCAGCCGAGCGCTGCCAGCGCCAGCGTGAGGCTATGTGCCAGGGTGAACACACTGGCCAACACCACCACCTCTCGCAGCCCTGCCGCCAACAGCAGCAGCAAGCCGACAAACACCAGATGATCGGCGCCGCTGAGGATATGGCCGAATCCCACCGCAACGAAGGCGCGGAACCCTGACAGCGTCGGCGCTGCGGGGCCGGTCAAACGCCACACTGGGTCGGCGAATCCGAGCACCTGCTGTCGCGTCATCCCGTCCTCGGTCACCACCACTGCAATGTGCAGGTGGGCAGGGGCCACCGATTCGAACAGGCGCGTACGCAAGGCCGCCGGTGGGCCGTCGCAACGGACCGCCCAGCGCAGATGCACCCAGCCGCTGGCGTCGTCGCTACGGGCTTGCACCGGCCCCGGACGACAGGCTGACTGCGTCGACCACAGGGTGAGATCGCCCGCCACCCGCGCGGCCACCGCCTGGAGGTAGTCCGGCGTATGACGAGGGTCCAGTCCCAGCCGGCTGAGATCGAGTTGCGAAACGCGCACGGCGGCCGTGCCCCCGGCGTCGTCGAGTTGCCAGTGACCGTACGACAGGCTGCGTGCGTGGGCGGCGGCCGACCCGCTCCACAGCACCATCAGTCCGCTGGTGAGCAGCACCGAAACGCCGCGCCACAGCCCGCTCATGGCGCGCGCACCACCGGATAGCGCTGGCGCAGCTCATCCAGCAAGCTGCGCACCAGTTGCTCATCGGCATGCCGTTGCCAGGCCGTTCGCACGGCCGGCTCAACGACTTCGAACGCGGGGATCGGTGCAGGCACCACGGCCTCAACGGTGATCTGCAGCCGCTCGCCATCCGCACCCTTCAGCGACAGGGGTTGTCCGACGGCCGCGGTGGCCAGCCGGGTGGCCACGGCCGGCCCGAGCCGCTGACGCAACTGGGTCAGCGGGAGCGGTTCTGCGGGCAGCGGCGGCCGCAGGGGCTGCACCGTGCCCGCGGCATCGACACGCTGTGCCGCGACCTGCAACCGTGGTGGCGGCTGGAACTGGGCGACATGGGCTGCGTAGTAGGCGCGCAGCGTCTCCTCGTCCGGCGGCTGACCGCGCTGCTCCAGCGTCACCTGCATCACCGCGTCCACCAGTTGTCCGCGCAACCGGGGATCGCGCGCCACCAGGTCCAGCGACTGCCCGTACTGCACCAGCAGCGCCTCATCCACCAAGCGTTCCAGGATTGCGGCCTGATCGTCGGCATCCAATGGCGTGCGCCGCTCCGACGCGACAGCGGCCACCGCCCGCAGCCACTCGTCACGCAGGATGAGTCGATCACCCACCCGCGCCACCGCCTGCGCGGGCAGCGTGTCGTCGGGGGCCACCTGCAGCACCGGTCGGGCCGCCAGCACGGCCCCGGCAAGCAAACCGGCCACCAAGAGCCCCCGGGCCACGCGCGGGCTCACCGCCAGCCGCCCGCCAGTCCAGGCATCAAACGCGCTCCAATTTGGACGCCCCGCATCCCAGCCTCCTCCACTTGGCACCCTCCCGACGAACGATGGCCGTCTCGGGGATGTCGATTTTTACACTGTGTTTATATTACGCTCATTCTCCATTTCCGCCACCCTGGCCGGAGCCCCGCATGGACCTCGCCCGCCTCATCCGCAGTCTTGCCATCCGGCACATCACCGATCCCGCACGTCGCGAACGCCGGCGCCAGAGAGCAGAACGTCGTCGGCAACGGCAGCAGGCCCCCCACCTCGTGCACTACTTCCACCAGGTGGACGATCCCTACGCGCGGCTGGCGGTCCAGGCCATTGGCGCGCTGCTCGACCGCTACGACATCGAGCTGCTGTTTCACCCCGTCGCCGAAGCCGCGCCCATCGCCATCCACGACCGCCAACTGTGGGCGCATTGGGCCGAGGCCGACACCGCCGCCATCGCACCGTACTGGCGTTGCCAGGACCGTCCGCTGAGGCTCGCGCCGCAAACCGCGGCGGTCGACCCGGTGGCCCGCCAGCAGGCGCTGGCCCTGCTGTGCATGTCGCGCGAACCACGCGCCCAGGCGCTGATGGCGTTCACCCTGGGCGAGGCCCTGGCCCAGGGCGACCACGCGGCGATTGCGGCGCTCACCGAGGAACTGTCACCGCCGCCCGCCGCTGCCGTCACGGCGCGGCTGGTGGACGCCGCACGGCTGCGGCATCGGCTCGGCCACTACCTGGGCGGCATGTTCTGCTACGCCGGAGAGTGGTACTGGGGCCTGGACCGCCTGCATTACCTGGAGCAACGGCTGGACGCCCTCGGCGCCCGCCATGCCGATGCACCCGACGGTCCCAGCGTGCGCCGCGAACTGCCGCCGGCGGCACCGGCACAACCGGGGCGGCGACTGAGCTTGGAGTACTTTCTTTCGCTGCGCAGTCCCTATACGCACCTCAGTTACGACCGCATCAATGCGCTGGTGCAGCGCTACCCCATCGATCTGGTGGTGCGCCCGGTGCTGCCGATGATGATGCGAGGCGTCAAGGCCGACCGCCGCAAGACCACCTACATCCTGTTCGACACCCAGCGCGAAGCCGAAACCCTGGGAATCCCCTTCGGCCATGCCTGGGACCCCTTCGGCGAACCGATCCGCCGCGCCTACTCGCTGTTTCCCTGGGCCCGCGACCAGGGCCGCGCGATGGCCTATCTACAGGCCTACAGTGAGGCCGTCTGGGCACAGGGGGTCAACGCCTGGGACCTGCGCGGCCTGCGTCGCATTGTCGAGCGCGCCGGGCTGGATTGGGCTGGCGCCCAAGCCGTGCTCGACCGCCGTGACTGGGAAGCCGAGATGGAGGCCAACGTACAGGCGATGATCGCCGCCGGAAGTTGGGGGGTCCCCAGTTTTCGTCTGCCGGCGGCGTACGGGGCCCCGGATTTCACCCTATGGGGGCAGGACCGCATCTGGCGGCTCGAGGTTGAAATCCAGGCCCGACTGGCCGCGCCCTGAGCCCGAAAGGCGGCATCGCCGCTGGCCTTGCCATTCAGTGGCGGCTGTGTCATTAATTATTTACCACTGTTTAATAAACAACGGTTCGCATTGAAATGCCGCGTGCCTCCCTGACCGATCTGGAGCTGGAAGCCACCCGCCGCCGCCTCAGCTCGGCGGCGCTGGCGATCTATCGCGCCGAAGGCCTGGAAGCCGTCACCTTCCGCCGCATTGCCGAGGCGCTGGCCATCAGTCACACCCGCGCCTATCGCTACTTCGAGAACAAGGACGCGCTGATGGCCCGGGTGCGGGTGGAGGCCATGCAGCGACTGGGCGACTACGTGCTGCAACGTGCGCCGAACCGTGCCGACGTGCTCGGACAGATGCGCGATACGGTGCTCGCCTTCATCGATTTCGGCCGCGCGTTTCCGCAGGACTACCTGCTGATCTTCGCCACGCATCAACCGGCACCCACCCAGTTTCCGGAATTGCTGGCGGCGCGCCGTGCCTTGTTCGACCATGCCGTGGCGGTGGCGCAGCGTGCCATCGATGGCGGCTTGATTGCCGGCGAGGCCCGGCGCTTTGCCCACATCGTCTGGAGCCAGGTGCATGGTCTGATGAGCCTGCACACCGCCAACCAGTTGGTACACGGCTACGACCTCGATGCCCTGGTTCCCACCCTGCTGGACCACCTGCTGGGACCGAGCCGCCACCGCGACGCGCACGGTATCCGCGCCGCCCGCCCCTGATCCGCTCCAGGAGACCCGCCATCATGAGCCGCGCCCAGATCGCACTCGACCACCTCAGCCCCGCCCAAAAGCAGGAACTCAAACGCCTGACCAGCGCGCCACCGGTGGCCTGGCCGACGGTGATCCTGTTCCTCATTCTGGTCAGCACCTTCCTCACCGTCTACGCGGTGTGCGGGCTTGGCTGGGTGCCGCTGTGGATCGGGACCGTGATCAACACGGTGGTGGGCTATGTCGCCTTCAGTGTGGCCCACGACTCGCTGCACCGGGCGGTGAGCACCCACACCCGCTTCAACGACGCCATCGGCCAAGTGGGGCTGATGGTGGTGCTGCCCTACGTTGACACCCGCATGTTCCGTTGGGCGCACATCCTGCACCACCGCTTTGCCAGCGGCGACGGCGACCCCGATATCGTATTCCGAGGGGCCTGGTGGAGCTTGCCGTTCCGCTGGATGTTCATCGATGTGGCCTACTTCATCCACGCCCTGAAGCACGCCGACCGAATCTCCAAACCCTACCTGCGCAGCTCGCTGTGGATGTTTGCCGGCGTGGCCGCCCTCTTTACGGCGCTGATCCTGATGGGCTACGGCGTCGAGTTGTTCATGCTGTGGTTCGTGCCATCGCGCCTGGTGATGCTGATGCTGGGCTTCAGCTTCTTCTGGTTGCCGCATGTGCCGCATGACGTCAGTCAGGCCGAGAACTTCACCCGCGCCACCACCGTGCGCTTCGGCTGGGAGTGGCTGCTGGGCCCGGCACTGCAGTACCAGAACTACCACCTCATCCATCACCTGTATCCGATGACGCCGTTCTACAACAACTACAAGGTGTGGAAACTGCTGGAACCGGCGCTGATGAAGCAGGATCTGGCGATTCAGCACAACTTTGCCATCCACCCGGAAATCCGGCTGCATGCCGACAGCCGTTGAGGAGCCCCAGATGCGCCGCTACCAGTGTCGTTACTGCTCACACATCTATGACGAACGCCTCGGCGACCCCGACGGCGGGATCGCGCCCGGCACCCGTTTCGAGGACATTCCCGACGACTGGCAGTGCCCGGAATGTGGCGCCACCAAGGACGACTACGACCTGATCGAAGAATAGTTCTTCGCGGGCAACCTGGAGAGATGCATGACACAGAAGGTGGTGTTGATTACCGGTGCCGGCAGCGGCATGGGGCAGCTGGCGGCGCGACGCGCGCTGGCCTCAGGCTGGAAAGTGGCGGCGCTCGACGTCCACGCCGAGGGCCTGGCCGCACTCGGTGACCGCCCGGAACTGCTGAAGTGCATCACCGACATCACCGATTTCGACGCAGTACAGGCCGCGGTCGCGGATTGCGAAGCCAGGCTGGGCCCGATTGACCGGTTGGTCAACGCCGCCGCCATCATGCCCCTGGGGCTGCTCTCCGAGCAGCGCCGCGACACCATGATGAAGATCATGGACATCAACTACGGCGGACTGGTGAACGTGACCCACGCCGTGCTGCCGGGCATGTTGGCGCGCCAGCGGGGCGAATTCGTCAGCTTCGCCTCGATGGCCGGTCACTGGCCGATTCTCTACATGGGCGCCTACAACGCCTCCAAGCATGCGGTGGTGGCCTTCACCGAAGTGCTGCACCACGAAAACCGCGGCAGCGGCGTGCGCTTCGTCTGCGTCTGTCCGCCGGCCGTGGCCACCCCGCTGTTGCAGCAGGGCCGCGACACCCATTGGCCGAAGATGCTGGACCTGGTGCCGCCGATCACCCCCGACGCCGTGCTCGATGACATCGAGCGGCAACTGCGCCGCGGCCGCTTCTGGTCCTTCCCCGGCCCCGTGACCCGCCTGTCTTACGCGCTGCGGCGATGGTTCCCGAACCTGCTGTGGTGGTTGGTGCATCGCACCGAGGGCCGCTAGCCGCCGCCGGACACGAACGTCGCCATCGTCAGCGGCGGCGCACACTCGGCCGTCATCTGCGCCCGGGTCAGCCAACGCCAGTCGCGGCGGTGGGCAGTTCCCAAGGTTGCCGCCTTCGACAGGTCGAAACAGGGCAGATCGGGACCATCGGGCACCAGCAAGATCCGCTGCGGCGATGCCGCCATCCACTGCCAGGCCCGCTTGGCCTGTTCGTCCCGGTCGGTGTTGTAGCCAAAATGGGTGATCCGTCCTGACCAGAACAGCAGGATCTGCTCCTTGGCTTCGATCAAGCCGAGTTCTGCGCCGGCGGGGAGGGCCGCGGCAGCGGCCGCCATCACCCGCGCCGGGGTGCGCAGCGGCTCCATTAACGGATAGGCAATCCCTGCCAGCAGCAACCAGGTTATCGATAGGCCAGCCAGCCAGCGGGGCACCGAAGCCCAGCGCCAGAGGCCGATCAGGATCGCCCCCCACGCCACCCCCAACAGGGTCAGTACCCGACCCAGCGCGCTCAGATCACCTGCCTCCAGGGGGTAATGCCGCAGCGCCTTGATGATCGCCGGATGGCCCATCACGGCGGCGACACCGATCACCAACAGCACTACAGCCAGCAGCGCCGACACGCTACGAAACAGCCATCGCAGCCAGGTCGGCTCGTACTGGAACGACACCACCCGCGCCGTCAGCAGGCTCAGCATCGGCAAGGCCGGTAACACATACACCCCGCGCTTACCGGGGCTGAGACTGAAGAACACCACCACCATCACGATCCAGCTCGCCAGGACGATCAGTGCAGGCTCCCGCCGCAGGGCACGCAACAGGCGGCCGCCCTGCGCCAACAGCAACAGCGGCAGCGGGAACCACAGCAGTGGAATGACCGCGGTCAGAAAGTAGTGCCAGGGCTTTACATGCATCCAGGGATCGACATAGCGCTCCGCGGTCTGCTTGAACAGGATGTTGTCGCGGTAGGCCAGCAACAGCGGATCCCCGCTGTCATGGACCGCCCATACCATCGGCACCAACCACAGCGCCATCACCCCGACCATCCACACTGGCCCCAAAAGCGCCGCCGGGGCGAATGCGGCGCGCGGGGTGGCATGCCCGCGCAGCGCCAGCGCCGCCAGCGGCAACAAGGCCAGCACTGGCAGAAAACCCACGCCCTTGGTAATGACCCCGGCGCCCATGGCCATCCACGACAGGGCGTACCAGCCCCAGGCGGGGCCCAGCAGCGCATGCCGGATCAGGCCGTACATGCCAAGCGTGATCCAGGCGCAGACCATGGCATCGATCTGCGCATTCTTGGCCTGGATCAGAAACTGGGGGGCCGCCAGCAGCAACATCGCCGCCTTGTGGCCCACCCTGGGGGACCATAGGCGAGCGCCCAGATCCATCACCAGCAACAGCGTCAGCAGGCCGCTCAGCGCGTTGGGGATCAGAAACGCCCAGCGCAGGTCGCCGACGGCCTGGTAAGCCGCGGCAATCGACCACATGAACACCGGCGGCTTGTCGGGATAGGGTTCGCCGCCGCGCATGGGGATCAGCCACTGCCCGGTCTCCACCATCTCGCGCGCCACCTGCGCGAAGCGCGGCTCGTCGGCCGGCCAGGGGGAGCGCTGCCCCATCCCGATCGCGAGCAGCACCAAGGCCAACAGGATCAGATGCCGCGTGGCGGGCATGCGCCACAGGGATGGCTTCACCTCCATCACGAATTGTCGGCAAGCCCGGCTGCGGTGGTGCGGCCCATCAGCCAGCTCCCCAGCACACCCGCCAGCGCCATCAAGACCAGTGCCAGCCACAGCTGCACACCGTCTGAAACCGCAACGCCAGAACCGATCAGCGCAAAGATCAGCATCTGCGGCAGATACCCCAGTCCGGTGCCGATCAGAAAGCCGCGCAGCGGAATGTCGGCGGCGCCCGCCACCCAGTTGGTGAGCAGATTGCTCCCCACCGGCAACAGACGAATGGTCAACAGGCTGAGCACCGGGCGCGTCCGCATGGCGTCCATCAGCGCCCGGCTGCGCGGTCCGCGCGGTTGCCACTGCACGCGGGCATAGCGCCGCGCCACGCCATAAACGAGTACCGCCCCGGCCAGCGCGGCGCCGGTGGACAGCACGGTACCGGTCAGCGGTCCCAGTACATACCCCAACAGGGCGGCCACCGCCTGACGCGGTCCGCCCGCCGCTGTGAAGAGTGCCGCCAGCGCGATCAGCGCCGGCAAAAACAAGGGGCCGGCATGCAGCATCAGCGTACCCACCGCCGCCTGATCCGGCAGCGTCAGCACCCCGCCATCCCGGGCGACGTAGGCCGCTGCCAGGGCCATCAATGCCAGACCCAGCGGTCGAACCATTGGCCGCTTCATGGCGCGCGGTCCGTCAGGGCCGCCCGCTCCACCAGCACCTGCCGGGTCCGGCGCTGCAACCACATCACCCCCAACAGATCGATGATGCCAGCCCAGGCACGATTCCACGCAGAATACTTGGACTGGCCGCGCAGTCGGGGCCGATGGTGCACCGGGACCACCGCCACCGTGCCGCCACGCGCCCGGACCAGCGCAGGCAGAAACCGATGCATGTGATCGAAGTAGGGCAGCGCCAGGAAGGTCGCCCGCGGCAACAGCTTCAGACCGCAGCCGGTATCGGGTACGCCATCGTGCAGCAAGGCATCCCGGACGCGATTGGCAATGCGTGACTGCAGGCGCTTCCAGTTGGAATCCTGCCGCTGAACCCGATGTCCGGCGATGCAGAAGTCCTCAGACATCTGCCGCCTCGCCGCGTCGACCAGGTCTGGAATATCTGCCGGATCATTCTGGCCGTCACCATCAATCGTGACCAGATAGCGGCCGCGCGCATGGCGCGCCGCCGTCATCACCGCAGTGCTCTGCCCGGCGACACGGTCATGTCGCAACACCTGCAGGGGGCATCCGATGCGTGCCGCGGTACTGAGCCCGCTGTCAAAGGTACCATCGGTGCTGGCGTCGTCCACCAGAATCACCTCATAGGGGAACCGCCCAGCCAAGGCCGACCGAATTTCGACTATCAGGATTCCGATGTTGTCCGCCTCGTTAAGCGCCGGAACCAACACTGACACCAACGGCCGCTCTGCGCCTTGCGACGCCGACACGGTCATGCCGATACAGGAAGGCTGCTGCTTCATCGAAGACGATACGGTCAAGAATGAAACAACAGCATCCTCCCGGACAAATGACTCCGGCGCTTCAGCTCGATTAACGTCTGTTCATGTCGGGCTCGCGTGATCAAGCATCGACTGAATCACACCCCTCGCTGGGCGCGGCGCGTGACTGCCGAGTAGTGGCTAGAGCACCTGCGTCGTTGTCACTGATTCGAGGCGCTCCCCAATCCGTGTCCCCATGGCTTCCGCCAAAACTCTCAAGCCGCTGGCCGGACGCACCATCACTTCAAAATCGACGATCTTGCCGTTCGCATCGAACCGGATCATGTCGATGCCCTTGAGGTCACGCCGCGCCACTTTCGCACTGAACTCGAGCACCACGCTGAGGCCATCGTCCGACCACAGTTCACGGTGATAGGTGAAGTCTTCGAATACTTCCAGCAGGACCGTGTTGAGGATCAACACCAAGGCCGCCTCGCCCTGGTAGGGGCTGTACGCGGCCGGCGAGCGAAACACCGCCTCGGGGTGCAAGAGGCTGGGTAGCGCACGCATGTCACGGCGCGCCACCATGTCATGCCAGACAGCCATGCTGCGCTGCACGGACGGATGATTCGACATTGCAATACTCCCAGGGGATCAATGAATCCGGCGCTCGGACCGTAGCGCGCCTTTCATATCGTCAGGACACGCGGCGCGTCACGCCTTGCCAGTAGGGCTCGCGCAGAACGGTCTTCAGCACCTTGCCTGCACCGTTCCGCGGAAGCGCATCGGCACGGTCGATCGACTTGGGCACCTTGAAGCCGCCAAGATGTGTCCGGCAATACGTCATCAGCGCATCGTCGGTCACCGCACCATCACGCATCACCACCACTGCCTTGACCGCTTCACCCCAACGCTCGTCGGGCACGCCGATGACGGCCGCATCAGCAACCCCGGGGTGCGCCATCAGGACGGCCTCGACTTCCTTGGAGGCGACGTTCTCGCCGCCACTGACGATGATGTCTTTCAACCGGTCCACCAGGTACAGGTAGCCCTCGGCATCCACGTACCCAGCATCACCGGTGCGCAGAAAATGGCCATGGAATGTCTCTGCGTTGGCGTCGTCGCGTCGCCAGTAGCCCCCCATCACCTGGGGGCCACGAACACAGACCTCACCGACGGTTCCAGGAGCCACATCGTGGCCCTCCGGGTCGACCACCCGCAGCGTGGTACCGGATACCGGTCTGCCGGCAGCGGCCACCAACGCCGTGTTCTCACCCTGCAGCGCACGCCGGTGATCCGCGGCGGTGAGGATGGCGATGGTGCTGTGTGTCTCAGTCATGCCGTAGACCTGGGAGAAGTCGCAGCCATAGCGGGCATACGCAGCCTGCAGCAGCGGTGCGTTGATGGGCGAGGCCCCATAGAAAATGTTGCGGAACCCCTCGGCATCGCCGAAAGCCCCGTCAACACCGACACAGGCCTGGATCATCGCCGGCACCAGGGTGGCATGCGCCACTTCACCCGCACACATCATGGCATTGACCGCACGGGGATCGAAGTCGCAACGCAACAACATCGTGGCACCACGACTGATCAGCCAGAGACTGGCAAAAACGCCACCGATATGAAAAAGCGGGAACCCCTGGTACGCCCGCTCACCGGGTTGCACGGCAACATCAAATCCGATCAGAGCGGCCAGTGAACTCGCCAGACCATTGCGACCATTCAGCACGACGCCCTTGGGCCGCCCGGTTGTACCCGAGGTGTACATCTGCAGATAGGGGCGCTCCGGTGCATCGTCGCGTAGCGTCCCGGCGGGCGGCGGTGCTGCATCAATCCAATTATCGAACTCGCGCCAGCCCGGCATCGCCTCGCCCATCACGATCCGCCCATCGGGCTTAACGCAGTCGGGCAGCAGTGGCGCCAGTGCGGATGCAAACATCGGCTCGGCGACCAAGGCCTCGCAGCCGCTGTCCTCCAATATCCAAGCCATCTCGGAAGGCGACAACCGATGATTGACCGGCACGATCACCGCGCCGCCGCGTTGTGCCGCCAGCAACAGCAGCAAGGTTTCGATGCGATTGCGCGCGACCACGCCGAAGCGCGACGAAGGCCCGAGACCCAGCCCCTCCAGCGCATGGATGATCGCAGCCACCCGCTGTAGCGCGTCGCCATAGCGAATTGTCCCGCGCTCGCTGTCGACCAACAGCGTGTCCGGACGACATTGCGCGTGGTGTGCAAAGGCGTCGGAGAGCTTCAGCGCCTGCGCCATGGTGCTCATCCCTTCATCATCGCGATCAGCCGGTGCGCGAGACGGCTGTAAGGCGGATACAGCAGTTTGAGGCCGGTAAACCGACCCATCCCGCGTTGCGTGAATACGGGTTTGAGATGAGAGAAGGTATCGAACCCCTCAGCGCCATGGTAGCGGCCGAACCCACTGGCACCAACGCCACCGAACGGCAGGTCCACCTGCAGGAACTGCGCAACCACCTCGTTGACGGCGGCACTTCCCGACAGCGTGTCGCGAAGCACCCGCCGCTGACGATCCGCCGAGTATCCGAAGTAATAGATGGCCAGAGGATTGTCGCCCGCATTGATCCGCGATATCGCATTGTCGAAGCGGTCGTACTCCAGAACCGGCAACACCGGGCCGAAGATCTCCTCCTGCATCACCCGGGCATCCGCGGGCGGGTTGACCACCAATGTCAATGGAAATTTTCGGCCCGCACGCAAGGCCTCGGAATCCGGCTCCATCTGGATCACTTCAGCACCCCGCTGGCGCGCGTCATCGATCAGACCATGAAGACGTGCGTACTGCCGCGCGTTGATGACGGCGGTGTAGCTTGCGGCACGCGCACCTTCGGGGAAATGCGCGCGGTAGTGCTCGCGCGTCGCCTTCACATAGTCGCCACTGCGACCCTGCGGCACCATCACGTAATCCGGCGCCACGCAGGTCTGACCGGCGTTGGTGGTCTTGCCCCAGAGCACCCGGTGTGCCGCCTCATCCACTGGATAGTCAGGATCGATAATGACCGGACTTTTGCCGCCCAGCTCCAGCGTGACCGGCGTCAGGTTCTGCGCGGCCGCCTGCATCACCCGGCGCCCGACGGCCGTCGACCCGGTAAACAGCAGATGATCGAATGGCAGCGCCGAGAAAGCGGTGGCAACGTCGGCCTCACCGCCGATGATCGCCACCTCGGTCTCGTCGAAGGCCGCCGCCACCAACTGCTGGATCAGCGCCGTGGTGACCGGCGTGAACTCCGACATCTTCACCATGGCCCGGTTGCCGGCCGCCAACGCGGTTGCCAGCGGTGCCAGCGCAAGATTGACCGGATAGTTCCACGGTGACATCACCCCCACTACACCGAGCGGTTGCGGCACGATGGCATTGCTCGCCGGCAGGAACCAGATCGAGGTCCCGCGGCGCCGCGGCCGCATCCAGCGCGCCACCCTGCCCAGGGTGTAGTCGATGGTGGTCAGCGTCGCGCCGATTTCCGCAAGCCGCGACTCTTCCTCGGCGCGACTCCCGAAGTCGGTATTGACCGCCTTGATGATTCGCGCCCGGTGATCCGCCACCACTGCGCGCAAGCGACGCAGGCGGTCGATACGCACCACGAGTGGGGGGTTGCGATCCTGTTCGAAGGCTGCCGCCTGACGCGCGAACAGGGCATCCAGATCGATAGCGGCCTGGGAGCAGGGAAGGTCAGCGGCTTGAGCGTTCATGATTGTGTCTGGAAAGCGTTTCCACCAGTGTTGCCGAACCCTGCGCTGCAGGCCCCTATCGATGGTTGGGGCACAGCCGCGGACCGCGACATCCATCGCGGATCTCACCGGATGCGCGCAACCGTGTATCGCAACACGATCAATGCCCTCGCGACCGCCCGTCAGTTGCGGAGGAAATGAGCCCGGAACATCACCACCAGCGCGCTGATCAAGGAAACCGCGCCAAGTAACGCGGGGAAGAAGGCGATGGCACCCGCCAGCGTGCCCTCGCCCATCGCGTTGTCGCCCAGGGTCAGACCGTGGTTGGGCGCAAACATGCCGAACAGGTAGAAAAGAAAATTTCCCCACACCGCCAGGATGATCCCCCAGCCTGCGATCACCTCTCCGCGCACTGTGACACTGAGGCGGTCGAGTACCAACCCGAGCGCCACAGCCATGATGCCGTTCATCAGCATGCCCACATGCAGAATCCGCCAGCCCTCCGGCGTTCCCGGAATGATGACGTCGATGAATACGGGCAGTGGCGACAGGGAAATGCCCTGAATCATTGAAAAGATGAGCGCAAAGCCGCCGGCCAGCGCCACAATCAGTGCCAGAATGCCGTGCTTGATGACCCGCGCTGCCTGTTGGCTTGCCATTATCGCGACCCTACCCCTTGGTTTGATGTCGCTCAGCCTATGGGCGGGATGCGCAACGTCCCCCTGTCAAAAGATAGGCTTCATCGGTGGAAGGAGGGGTACCATCGCGCAAGGAGCCTGGGCAGCGGACACTTGGCAGGCTCCAGACCTACACGATCCCGGCGACCGCATGCCGGGCGCAGCCTTCGGGGAGGAGTGCCCTTGGCGAGACGCGACAAGCCCGCTGGATTCATCGAGACCAAGCTCAATGCGCCTGCGGTCGGCGACCGCTTCGTCAGCCGTCGGCCACTGTTCCAGGACTTCATGGCCAGCCCGGACTGCAATGTGCTCAGCGTGGTCGCTGCGGCCGGCTCGGGAAAATCCACGCTGTTGTCCGAGCTCTACCAGGCACTCGTTGCCGATCAGGTGCCCAGCTGCTGGCTCAGCCTTGATGCCGAAGACGACAGCCCCGCCAGTTTCGCCACCTATCTGATCGCCGCGCTCGGCACGCTCAACCTGGGGCGCCATCCCGACACACTGAACCTACCTCGCGCCAACCCGGCCCGCGACTTCGAGCCGTTGTTCAACGATATCGTTGCAACGATCTCCACATTACGGGCGCCGGCAGCGATCTTTCTGGACGACCTGCAGAATATCCGGGACGAATCATTACTTCGCTTTCTCAACAAGCTGCTGCACCGGCTGCCGCCCTGCGTCAAGGTAGCCTTCGCCAGCCGTGAGATCCCGTTGATCGATCTGGCCAAGCTGCGCGTGGCGGGACGATTACTTGAAGTGCAGCAGGGTGATCTCAGCTTCAGCGCATCCGACACCCGCACCTTTCTTGTACAGGTTCACAACCTTGAACTCGATGAGCACGATCTTGGGGCCCTGATATCGACCACCGAGGGATGGCCGACGGGCCTGCAACTCGCAGCCCTGGCATTGCGTCGACATCGTGGTCCTCCACGTGATCTGATCGAGCGGTTTTCAGGACGCGACTCCGACCTTACCGACTACCTGATGGAGGCGGTGCTCAACGGACAGCCTGAGAGTGTGCGCAACTTTCTACTGAAGACCTCGCCACTCAGCCGAATGTCACGGGAATTGTGCGAGGCGGCATCCGGCGACCCACGCGCCGGCGAGTTGCTCACGCAACTGTCCAGATCGAATCTGTTCGTACTGTCGCTCGATCGCCAAGGCGGTTGGTACCGGTATCACCATCTGTTTTCTGATTTTCTCAGACATACCTTGAGGCGCACCAACCTGTCGGCATACAGGGAGATCTGTGCCAATGCAGCGGCCTGGTGCGAAAGCAGCGGACTGACGACCGAGGCCATTCAGTACGCGCTCGATGGTGAGCACTTTGATCGTGCCTGTGACCTGATCGCCGCGCACAGCCCAGCGCTGGCGCACATGCACGGTGACCATTACACGGTGCTGGAGTGGATGCGTCGCCTGCCAAAGGCCTATCACGAGCGCCGCCCTGAGATCCTCCTGAGTCACGCCTGGTCCAGGGCATTCTCGCGCGATGCAACGCTGTCCAAGTCGTTATCGGAACGCGCCCTGGCGCTGCTCGACGCGCCCAAGGGTGGATGGCAGCTCGACGAATCGGCACGCGCTTACCATCGCTTGCTGGCCCGCGTGATTCAGATGATGGCCAAGGGAACTGAAGATGCCATCGATGATTCACTGAGCGATGGGCTCGACCTCCGCAAGCGCCTGAATGAACAACAACCCTTCCTTGCGGCATCGGTCTGCAACACCATCAGTTATTGCCATCTCACACGCCGTGAATTGGAAGATAGCGGTCGGGCTGCTGAAGATGCCGCACGTTTCGGCAAGCTTGCCGATATGTACTACGCCACCGTCTGGGCCGATTTCTTGCATGGCTTGGTGGATATCGAACGCGGAAGTCTGAACTCTGCGGAGTTCCACGCGCGCAGAGCCAAGGCCAGCACGCGCGCCGCCGGCGAGGCAGCGCACAACTACACGGTCAGCATGGCATCGCTGCTCAGCGCGGCGATCGCCATTCAGCGGTGTGACTATGCTCGCGCCGCAGAATACGTATCGCGAGCACGAACATTCAGCGCACTGTTCGGCCCACTTGAGCCGCTGCTGCTGGCGATTCGCTGCGAATCCCGCATCACCGCCTGGAAGGGAGACCTCGAACGCGCGCGGCGCATTCTCACGGACAGCCAGGATATGGCGATCGGCACGCATCAGAAGCGCCTGTTCATCAATCTTGCAATTGAAGAAGCACGCCTGATGTTGGATCAGGGTGACCTCGGCGCTGCCGTCGCCATCGCCTCCCGCGCCCGGCTTCTGGACGACGACATTGCAGAATCGGGGGCCTGTCTGTATCAGGGCGAACACGAGGCCCTGGGGCTGCTGCGTATTCGCCTGGACCTCACTCACGGAAAAATCGACAGTGCACTGCGGCAGATCATGCGCATGCTCCATGGCTTGCACGTGGAGCGACGCACCAGCCTTGAGCAGTCGCTGAGGGCACTGAAGGCAACGGCCCTGTGGAAGTCCCAACGACACAATGAAGCACTGCGCGAACTGGACAAGGCACTGGCCGTCGCAGCCATTGAACGGCACGCCTTCCCGCTCGCGCTTGCGGGCCCCGACCTGCTGCCGGTCCTCCACGCCATCCATGATCGCAGGATGGAGACGCCGGATATTGCAGAGATGGCCGCTCGCCGTACCCTGGAGACGCTACTCATTGCCACGCTTTCCAATGACCGGAGCCCCAGCCGTGCCACGCATACAGATGCCGTCGAAAAGGCGTTGGTGTTCGAACCCCTGACATCGCGCGAGGTGGAGCTGCTGCGGCTGGTCGAGGCAGGGCTTGCCAACCGGCAACTGGCCGACACCCTGCTGATTTCGGAAGGCACGGTGAAGTGGCACCTTCACAATATCTTCAGCAAGATCGGGGTCCGCAACCGGACCGCAGCCGCCAGGCGGGCACGGGAACTGAACCTGATGTAGCGCCCCCCTATCTGCAACCTGCCAGAAGTTAGGGGCTTCTCGGACCCTGGTCCGGAACAGTACAGGCCATGTCCACAGACCACGCCGACGATACGCCTGCTTCGGTTACCGTACCGCTTCGCTTCATCGACGCCGCTGGAATCGCCCATGACGTCACCGCACGTACCGGCGACAGCCTGATGGTCGTCGCCACCCAGCACCTAATCGAGGGCATAGCGGGGGACTGCGGCGGCGGCTGCGCCTGCGGCACCTGTCGCCTGCGCATCACGGCCATGCCGCTGGAAGCCCTTCCAGAAGTAGGCGAAGCGGAGCGCGACCTGCTGGCGTTCAGCAGTGACGAGGTTACGGCCGACACCCGTCTTGGCTGTCAGGTGTTTGTCAGTGTTGACATGGCCGGAGCCGTCATCGTGGTGGATCCCACGCCCTGACGCGATGTCCGCGTCGCCCTGCCGCGGTTGGGTGGCTGCAGGGCATCGCCGATCAGACCTCGGGCGGAACGCCCATGATTTCCTGCATCTTGTGCCGGTCGATCTCCAGCACATCGCCGCCCTTGCGTTCATAACGGCGCCAGGCGATCTGAATGGGGTTCTGGCGCTGGGTCACGAACGGGTGCCGCCGTGGGTGATAGGACCGACTGAAGACCGGTAGCGCCGCCCGCACAAAGCGATACAGCATCAGGAGACAGAAGCCGATCTTGCCGATACCGCGAAAGGGATTGCGGAACCAGCCCTCAACCTTGGCCATATGCACGTAGGCCTTGAGGGTCTCCTTGGCGATATGCAGCAGTGCGGTGAGTACGTTCCACTTGCGGTACAGCTCCTGCCGGCCATAGAGGTGCTGATACACCTCGAACGCCACCGCCCCGTGTTCCACCTCCTCGACCTGATGCCAGACCCACAGCGCCTTGACGGTAGGATCGGCGTCCTCGAACCAGCGGGCATGGTTGTCGAGCACGATCATGCCCCCGAGAAAGGTAAAGGTCTCGTAGCCCGCCGAGAAGGCCACCATCTGCTTCAGCGAATCCCGCTTGGCGCGATCTGAGAAATAGCGGCGGGCATCCGCCTCGAACGCGGCAACACGCGGATACTGGGTCGCCAGATATTGGTTGTACGCGATGAAATTCTTGGCGTGGTGGGCCTCCTGGCCGCTGATGGCCGCCATGTCGCGCCGCAGCGACGGCGACTCGATCACTGCCTTGGCCCGGGTCATGGTCCGCACCAGATAGCGCTCGAAGTACGGGACATGAATGCCCAGTGCGTTCACGAACATCGAGAACTCCGGACAGGTGCGGCTCCAGAGACGGCTCGAGGCGTCCAGCTTGGAAACCGCGAACTGCAGCGGGCGGACCGGGAAGTCGTCCATCGGATGGCTGAGATCGTCTGCCATGTCGGGTCTCCTGCGAAACATCGCAGGAGTATCAACCCCGATGTACGTACCGGCCCCTATCTTTGGTTATGGTGGTACCGGCACCGGCCCCGTCCCTACTCCACCGTCACACTCTTGGCCAGATTGCGCGGCTGGTCGACATCGGTGCCCTTCAGCACCGCCACGTGATAGGCCAGCAGTTGCAGCGGCACCGTGTAGACGATGGGGTCGGTGAGCTCGGCGCCGTGCGGCATGCCCACCACGGTGACGCCCGGTTCGTCGCGGAAACCGGCCTCGGCATCGGCCAGTACCAGCAGCTCGCCACCACGGGCACGCACTTCCTGCAGGTTGGACTTCACCTTGTCGAGCAGGTCCCCGCGCGGGGCGACGGCAATCACCGGCATGTCCTCATCCACCAGCGCCAGCGGACCGTGCTTGAGCTCGCCAGCGGCGTAGGCTTCGGCGTGGACGTAGCTGATCTCCTTGAGCTTGAGTGCGCCTTCCATGGCCACCGGCCACATCGGGCCACGGCCGAGGAACAGGGCGTGCTGCTTGGCCAGCAGGGTTTCGGCGATCACGCGAATGTGGTCGTCCTGCGCCAGCACCTCCTCCACCAATCGCGGCGTCGCTTCCAACTGCGCCACCAGTTGCGCCTCACGCGCCGCATCGATCTGGCCGTTGCGGCGTGCCAGCAACAGCATCACCAGTGCCAGCGCCATCAGCTGGGTGGTGAAGGCCTTGGTGGAGGCCACACTCCGCTCCGGGCCGGCGTGGGTCATCAGGGCAATGTCGGACTCGCGCACCAGCGAGGATTCAGGGGCATTGCAGATCACCAGGGCGGCGGCCACGTTGGGGCTCTGCCGCGCATGCCGCAGGGCTTCCAGGGTATCGGCGGTTTCGCCGCTCTGGGAAATGGTGATGAACAGCGTGTCCGCGGCGATCACCGGCGCGCGGTAGCGGAACTCGCTGGCCAGCTCGACCTGGCAGGGCATGCGGGCAATCTGCTCGAACCAGTAGCGGGCCACCATGCCGGCGTGCGCCGAAGTACCGCAGGCCACGATGTGCACATGCTTAACCCGCGCCAGCAGACTGTCAGCCTGCGGGCCGAGACAGGCTTCCAGCACACGACCGCCGGCAATGCGCCCCTGCAGGGTCTGCGCCAGCGCCACCGGCTGCTCGAAGATCTCCTTGGTCATGAAGTGCCGGTAGGGGCCCTTGTCCACCGCATCCGGCGACAGGGTCGAGGTCCGCACCGGACGCGACTGGCGCTGGCCGGCGGCGTCGAACACCTCGAAGCCATCGGTACGCAGTTCGGCCAGGTCGCCCTCGTCGAGGTAGACGAAGCGGTTGGTGACCGGCAGCAGGGCCAGCGCATCACTGGCGGCGAAGTGTTCACCGATGCCGACGCCGATCACCAGGGGGCTCCCCTTGCGCGCCAACAGCAACCGCCCAGGGCTGCCGCTGTCGACCACCGCCAGGGCGTATGCGCCCTGCAGGCGTGGGATCACCGCCCTCAGCGCGTCGCGCAGGGTGTCGCCCGCGTCCACCCGCTGCTGCAGCAAATGCGCCACCACTTCGGTATCGGTCTCGGACTGAAAATCGAAGCCGGCCGCGCGCAATTCCTCCCGCAAGGCTTCGTGGTTCTCGATGATGCCGTTGTGCACCACGGCAATGCTGCGCGAGGTGTGCGGGTGAGAGTTGCGTTCGGCCGGCACCCCGTGGGTGGCCCAGCGGGTGTGCGCAATCCCCAGCACGCTGTCCAGGGGCGCTTCGTCGAGCGCGGTGGCCAGGGCGGCCACCTTGCCGACGGCACGGCGGCGGGCGACTGCACCGTCCACCACCAATGCGACGCCGGCGGAGTCATAGCCGCGATACTCGAGGCGTCGCAGGCCCTCGACCAGGATGGGACTCACGTTACGTTGGGCGATGGCGCCGACAATGCCGCACATGGTGATTATCCAGAGGCAGGGGGTGGCAGCAGCCGTACCGACAGTGGCTGCGAAGGGAGTTGCAGGGTCTGCGCCGGCAGCGGCCGCGCGATGGCGAACTCGTCGAGCGCATCGACAATCGCCTCCAGATAGGCTGCATGCGCGGCGGTCGGACGATCGATACCACTGCGGCCGATCCACACCACCAGCTCACAGGCGAGGTAGTCGCTGTGGAGTTCGGTGAGCCAGCATTCGGGCGACAGTCGCGGGTCCGGCACGGTTTCCGGCACGCGGCTGGCCGCGGCCACCACCGCCGCCCGCAGGCGCTCGCGGTCGACATCGGGCGCGACCCGGAATGGCACATGCAGGCGTCGACGCGCGGTCTGCAGGGTCCAGTGCGTCACCTGTCGCAGCACCAACTCGCTGTTGGGCACCATCACCTCGCCGCCATCCACGGTCTGGATGCGGGTGTGCCGCAAGCCGATCTCGCGCAGGGTCCCGGCCACACCCGACTCCAGGGTCACGACATCGCCGATGCGCAGGGCCTTCTCACCCAGCAGGAACAAGCCGCCGATGAGGTTGTTGAATAAGCCCTGCATGCCGAGGCCGATGCCGATGCCGATGGCACCGGTGAGCAGCGCGATGGCCGAGAGATCGACACCGATGATGTGCAGGGCCAGCAGGGTGCCGAGGATCCACAGCACATAGCGGGTGATGCGCGACAGCGTGTAAAAGGTGCTGCGGTTGAGCCCCGGCCGCCGCGCCGCCACCCGCTGCAGCCCGCGCTCCACCTGTGCCGCCAGCCAGGCCACGGTGAACAGCAGCACCAGACCCACCAGCAGGCGTACCGGGGTCACCGGCGCCTCACCCAGCGAGAACAGCGGCACATCGGCGAGGCCGCTGAAGCCCTCGAAAGCGGTCTGCATCCAGCCGGTGGCCATGCTCAGGGCTTCTTCACGGGACGCTGCCAGGCGGGCAGACTGATCTGTTTGCCACGGGCGACGGTGAGTTGCCCGTCGGGGGCGTCCTTGGTGACCACTGAACCGGCGCCAATGGTGGCCTCGACGCCAATGCGCACCGGCGCCACCAGCGAACTGTTGGAACCGACGAAGGCGCCATCGCCAATCAACGTCTGGTGCTTGTTCACACCATCGTAGTTGCAGGTGATGGTGCCCGCGCCAATGTTGACCCCGGCACCCAGCTGGGCATCGCCGACATAGCTGAGGTGGTTGATCTTGCTGCCGGCCCCGACCTCGGTCTTCTTGGTTTCCACAAAGTTGCCGATGCGGGCGCGATCCGCCAGGCGGGTCCCCGGCCGCAAGCGTGCGAAGGGGCCAATATGAACGTCGACACCGGCCTCCACACCTTCGAGCACGGAATGGGGCTCGACCACCGCTCCGGCGCCCAGCTTCACATCGCGCAGCAGGCTGTAGGCGCCGATACGCACGCCATCGGCCAACTGCACGTCACCTTCAAAGATGCAGCCCACATCGATTTCGACGTCGCGGCCGGCCGCCAGTCGCCCGCGCAGATCAAAGCGCGCGGGATCGGCCAGTGCCACACCGGCCCGCATCAGCGCATCGGCCTGACGGCGCTGAAACACCCGCTCGGCGCGCGCCAGTTGCACACGGTCATTGACACCCTCGACCTCGTCGGCATCGGCTGTCGTCACCGTGACCACGGGGCACCCATCGGCCACCGCGAACCCCACCACATCGGTCAGGTAGTACTCGCCCTTGGCGTTGGCATTGTCGATGCGCGCCAGCCAGGGCTTGAACCAGCGCGCCGGCGCGCCGATCAGGCCGGTATTGATCTCGCGGATCGCACGCTGTTCCAGGGTCGCATCGCGTTCCTCGACGATGGCCTGTACCGCGCCGTCCGGACCGCGCACGATGCGGCCATAGCCATGGGGATTGGGGACATCGACGGTGACGATGGCCAAGGCTTCGCGGGCCGCCGTCGCCAGCGCCTGCAGCGTCTCGGCGCGGATCAGGGGCACATCGCCGTAGGCCACCAGCACAATCGCATCATCCGGCAGGCCTGGCGCCGCTTCCCGCACGGCGTGCCCGGTGCCGAGCTGCTCGCGCTGGAGCACCCAGTGCAGCCTCGCATCGCCTTCCGGACGGGTGGCGGCCCAGGCCTGCACGGCCTCACCGCCGTGACCGTGCACCACATGCAGGCCAGTCGCGCCGATGGATTCGGCTGCGTTCAGCACATGCCCCAGCATCGGCAGGCCTCCGATGGGGTGCAGCACCTTGGGGCGTGCCGACTGCATGCGGGTGCCCTGCCCGGCGGCAAGGATGACGAGGTGGAGCGGCGCGGCGTCGGTCATGGGCGCAAAGTGTACGGCGGCGGCCGGGACATGGAAACGAAAAAGGCCGGGCAAGCCCGGCCTTGATCACCTGCAGAACACCCCCGGAGGCGTCTCAGCGGGATGCCTTCTTGAGGTTCTGGACGAATTGCAGACGGGCGGCGGCTTCCACCAACTCGGCCTGGGCGCGCGCCAGATCCATTTCGCTGGCGGCGTTGGACAGCGCGTCCTCCGCAGCCTGCTTGGCAGCGGCAGCGGCGGCTTCGTCGGCATCCTTGGCCCGCAGAGCAGTATCGGCCATCACCGTCACCAGCTTCGGCTGAATCTCCAGCAGCCCGCCGCCCACGAAGAACGGCAGCTCTTCGCCGGACGCCAGCTTCACCCGCACCGCACCCGGCTTGAGCCGGGTCAGCAGCGGCGCGTGGCCCGGGGTGATCCCCACCTCGCCCATTTCCGCCGGCGCGAACACCATGGCGGCCGAGCCGGCATGGATGTGCCCTTCGGCGGAAACGATTTCAATCTGCAGTTCGGACATGACTCAGCTCACATCTTCTGGGCTTTCTCCACGGCCTCATCGATGGAACCGACCATGTAGAACGCCTGCTCGGGCAGGTGGTCGTATTCGCCATCGACGATGCCGCGGAAGCCGCGGATGGTTTCCTTGAGCGAGACGTACTTGCCGGGGGCACCGGTGAACACCTCGGCCACGTGGAAGGGCTGGGACAGGAAGCGCTGGATCTTGCGCGCGCGGGCCACGACCTGCTTGTCTTCCTCAGACAGTTCGTCCATCCCGAGGATGGCGATGATGTCCTTCAGTTCCTTGTAACGCTGCAGCACGCCCTGCACGTCACGCGCCACCTGGTAGTGCTCGTCACCAATCACATTGGGGTCGAGCTGGCGGCTGGTGGAGTCCAGCGGGTCCACGGCGGGGTAGATCCCCAACGCAGCGATGTCACGCGACAGCACCACGGTGGCGTCCAAGTGCGCGAAGGTGGTGGCGGGACTGGGGTCGGTCAAGTCATCCGCCGGCACGTAAACGGCCTGGATGGAGGTGATCGAGCCGGTCTTGGTGGAGGTGATGCGCTCCTGCAACACCCCCATTTCCTCGGCCAGCGTCGGCTGATAACCCACCGCCGACGGCATACGGCCGAGCAGCGCCGACACTTCGGTACCGGCCAGGGTGTAGCGGTAGATGTTGTCGACGAACAGCAGCACGTCACGGCCTTCGTCACGGAAGTACTCGGCCATGGTCAGGCCCGACAGCGCCACGCGAAGACGGTTGCCCGGCGGCTCGTTCATCTGGCCGTACACCATCGCCACCTTGGACTCGGGCAGGTTCTCGAGATTGATGACGCCCGCATCCGACATTTCGTGGTAGAAGTCGTTGCCTTCACGGGTACGCTCACCCACGCCAGCGAACACCGACAGACCCGAGTGTTCCTTGGCGATGTTGTTGATCAGCTCAAGCATGTTCACGGTCTTGCCGACGCCGGCGCCGCCGAACAGGCCGACCTTGCCGCCCTTGGCGAACGGGCACAGCAGATCGATCACCTTGATGCCGGTTTCGAGCAGGTCGGTGGAGCCCGACTGATCTTCATAGGACGGCGCGTCACGGTGAATCGACCACCGCTCTTCCGTCTGCACCGGGCCCCGCTCATCTTCGGGATCGCCCAGCACGTTCATGATGCGGCCCAGGGTGCCCTTACCCACGGGCACCGAGATCGGATTGCCGGTGTTGGTCACCGAGAGGCCTCGCTTGAGGCCGTCACTGACGCCCATGGCGATGGCGCGGACGACACCGTCACCCATCTGCTGCTGCACTTCCAGGGTGAGGTTGAATTCCTCGACCTTGAGCGCGTCGTACACGTTGGGCACGGCGTCACGGGGGAATTCGACGTCGACGACGGCACCGATGATTTGAACGATCTTTCCAGTACTCATTTCAATTCACTCTTTAAATTCATACCGCCGCGGCACCGCCGACGATTTCCGCCAGTTCCTTGGTGATGTTGGCCTGGCGGGCCTTGTTGTAGGCCAGCTGCAGGTCATCGATGATCTGCCCGGCGTTTTCGGTGGCGGCCTTCATCGCCACCATGCGCGCGGCCATTTCGCAGGCCGTGTTTTCGATCACGGCCTGATAGACCTGCGATTCGAGGTAGCGCTTCAGCACGGTGTCGATCAGCGACTCGGCGCTGGGCTCGTAGAGGTAGTCCCAGCTATCGAGCAAGCCTTCGGTTTCCACCTTGGCCACCGGCAGCAATTGCTGCACCCGCGGTTGCTGCGTCATGGTGTTGACGAAGGAGGACGACACCAGCTCGACCCGATCGACTTCACCGTTCAGGTAGGCGTCGGTCAGCACCTTGATGGTGCCGAGCAGCGCTTCCAGATGCGGACGGTCACCCAACTGCGTGACTTGCGCCAGCACCTTGCCACCGACCCGCTTGAAGAAGGACACGCCCTTGGCACCCACCACCGCGAACTGCGCATCCACACCCTTATCCTGCCAGCCCTTGAGATCGCGGACCGTGGTACGGAAGGTGTTGATGTTCAGGCCACCGCACAGACCGCGATCGGTCGACACCACCAGGTAGGCGATGCGCTTGACCGGGCGTTCCGTCAGGAACGGGTGGCGAAACTCGGTGTTGGCTGCCGCCAGGTGACCGAGGGTACGGCGCACCTTTTCAGCATAGGGCCGCGCCTGCGCCATGCGATCCTGCGCCTTGCGCATTTTCGACATGGCGACTTTTTCCATCGCGCGCGTGATCTTCTGCGTGTTTTTCACGCTTTTGATCTTGCCGCGGATTTCCTTTGCGCCTGCCATTAACAGTCTCCGGGAGTCGGGAATCGGGAATCGGGAATCGGGCAACCGCTCGCCGACCCACCGCTTCTACGATTCCCCATTCTCGATTCTCGATTCACAAGCGCCATGCTCAGATGGCGCTTTGCTTCGCGTAGGCATCCAGAGCGGCCTTGAGGCCGGCTTCCAGCTCGTCGTTCCAGTCGCCCTTGACGTTGATCTTGTCGACCAGCGCCTGATGGCTGGACTGCAGGAACTGGTGCATGCCCGATTCCCACGCCTGGATCTTCTCCACCGGCACCTTATCCAGATAACCCTTTTCGATCGCGTAGAGCGAGGCACCCATCAACGCCACTGACAGCGGGGCGTACTGCTTCTGCTTCATCAACTCGGTGGCGCGCTGGCCACGCTCAAGCTGCTTGCGGGTCGCTTCGTCGAGGTCCGAGGCGAACTGGGCGAAGGCCGCGAGTTCACGATACTGGGCCAGCGCCAGACGGACACCGCCGCCGAGCTTCTTGACGATCTTGGTCTGGGCCGCACCACCGACGCGCGACACCGAGATCCCGGCGTTCATGGCGGGACGGATGCCGGCGTTGAACAGGTCGGTTTCGAGGAAGATCTGACCGTCGGTGATGGAGATCACGTTGGTCGGCACGAACGCCGAGACGTCACCGGCCTGGGTTTCGATGATCGGCAGCGCCGTCAGCGAACCGGTCTTGCCGGTGACCTTGCCGCCAGTGTGCTTCTCGACGTAGTCGGGATTCACACGCGCGGCACGCTCCAGCAGACGGGAGTGGAGATAGAACACGTCGCCCGGATAGGCTTCACGGCCCGGCGGGCGCTTCAGCAGCAGCGACACCTGACGGTAGGCCACGGCCTGCTTGGACAGATCGTCGTAGATGATCAGTGCGTCTTCGCCGTTGTCGCGGAAGTATTCGCCCATCGAGCAGCCCGAGTAGGGCGCGATGAACTGTAGCGCCGGCGACTCGGAGGCGCTGGCGGCGACCACCGTGGTGTAGGCCATGGCGCCATGCTCTTCGAGCTTGCGCACAACGCCGGCAATCGAGCTGTTCTTCTGCCCGATGGCCACGTAGATGCACTTAATGCCGGAGTGCTTCTGATTGATGATGGTGTCGATCGCCAGCGCGGTCTTGCCGGTCTGACGGTCGCCGATGATCAGCTCACGCTGGCCACGACCGACCGGCACCATGGCGTCGACCGCCTTGTAACCGGTCTGTACCGGCTGGTCCACCGACTGACGCCAGATCACGCCCGGCGCCACCTTCTCGATGGGGCTGGACGCGGCGGCATCCACCGGACCCTTGCCGTCGATGGGCTGACCAAGCGCGTTCACCACGCGACCCAGCAGACCGGGTCCGACCGGCACTTCCAGGATGCGGCCGGTGGTCTTGACCGTGTCACCTTCCTTGAGGTGCTTGTAGTCACCCAGCACCACCGCGCCCACCGAGTCGCGCTCGAGGTTCAGCGCGAGGCCGAAGGTGTTACCCGGGAACTCCAGCATTTCGCCCTGGAGGGCGTCGGAAAGCCCGTGAATGCGGACGATACCGTCCTGCAGGGACACCACGGTACCGGTGTTGCGCGCCTCGGAAGCGGACTCGAAGTTCTCGATTCGGCTCTTGATGAGGTCGCTGATTTCGGAAGGATTCAGCTGCATGTTCGTCTCTACTCGTTCAGCGCGCGGCAGGCGCGCCACATTGACTTATTGGGCCAGCACGGTCTGCAAGCGAGCGAGTTCGCCCTTTGCAGATCCATCGATCACAAGGTCACCCGCACGAATCACCGCGCCGGCAATCAATTCCGGATCGGTGTGCCACTGCACCTGGACCTGACGCGCCAGGCGCTCACCGATCGCTTTTACCAGCGTGCTCCGCTGCGCTTCCGGCACATCCACGGCGGCGGTGATCTCAACCTCCACCGTCTGTTCGGCTTCTGCTCGCATGGCCTCGAACTGCTCGGCAATCTGCGGTGCAGCGGTCAGCCGACCGTTCTCGACCAGCAGGCGCACCAGATTTCGGCCGGCATCACCCTGCGTCCCCTTGAGCCCCTGCGAAATGGCATCCACCAAGGTCGCGCGCGTGACTTTCGGGTGATTCAGCAGCGGGGCAACCGAGGGGTCCTGAACCAAGGACGCCAGTGCTGCCAGGCAGCCGGACCAGCCCGCGAAATCGTTCGCGGACCGGGCCAATTCAAACACGGCCTTGGCGTAAGGGCGGGCAAGCTGACTGAGTTCGGCCATGGCGTGCCTTACACCCGCGCCGCGAGCTGTTCGAGCACGTCGGCGTGCGCCTTGGCATCGATTTCGCGCTTGAGGATCTGCTGAGCACCGAGCACGGCCAGCGCCGCCACCTGCTGACGCAGCGCATCCCGCGCCTGCGCCGCCTGGCGTTCCACCTCGGCCTGACCGTTAGCAATGATGCGGTCCTGTTCAGCCTGGGCATCGGCCTTGGCCTTTTCCACCAGCTGCGCCGCCTGGCGATTGGCATTGGTCACGATGTCCTGCGCCTGCGCACGAGCCGCTTTGAGCTCTTCCTCGGACTTGGAAGAAGCGTCCGCCAGCGCAGCCTTGGCCTTGTCCGCCGCGGCCAGACCGTCAGCGATCTTGGCTTCGCGCTCCTGCATCGCCTTGATGATCGGCGGCCACACGAATTTCATCGTGAACAGCACGAACAGCATGAAGACGATCATCTGGCCGAGGACGGAGGGAATGCTGATACCCATCTAAAACTCCGCTTGGAACCGATATGTCGCGCCGAAAGGATCCGGCGCTGCGATCAACCCTGCAGGGCAGCGAGGAACGGGTTCGCGAACATCATCAGCAGGCCCATGGCCACACCGATAATGGCCACGGCGTCCAACAAGCCGGCCACGATGAACATCTTGGTCTGCAGGTTGTTGGCGAGTTCCGGCTGACGGGCAACGCCTTCCAGCAGCTTGCCGCCGAGAAGGCCGAAGCCGATGGCGGTACCGAGCGCGGCGAGGCCGAAGATGAGACCGACCGTGAGAACCGTGCTGGCCTGGATCTGGGCAATGAGTTCCATCGAAATGCTCCGTGTTGACTAGATAAAGAGGTGGGTGGGTGGAACGAAAAAGGTCTGAAGATCAGTGATGCTCGTGCGCCATGCCGAGGTACACGATCGTCAGGGTCATGAAAATGAAGGCCTGCAGGGTGATGACCAGAATGTGGAACACCGCCCAGGCGAAGCCGGCGATGAGCTGTCCTGCGAACAGGCCCAGGCTCATGACGTTGAAGCCCGACCACGCCATGCCGAGCAGGGCGATCAGGATGAAGATCAATTCACCGGCGTACAGGTTGCCGAACAGTCGCAGCGCCAGCGACAGCGGCTTGGCCAGCAGTTCGACCGTATTGATCACCAGATTGGCCGGAATCAGCAGCGGGTTGCTGCCGAAGGGGTGTGTCAGATACTCCTTGGCGAAGCCAATCGCACCCTTGCCTTTGAAGCTGTAGAACAGAATCAGGATGAATACCGAGATCGACAGCGCGAACGTGGCGCTCATGTCAGCCGAAGGCACCACACGCAGGTACTCCAGACCGAACACGTATTTGCCGATGATCGGCAACAGGTCTACCGGAATGAGGTCCATGAAGTTCCACAGGAACACCCACACGAAGATGGTGAGGGCCATCGGCGCGACAAAGGCGCGGTTGCCGTGGAAACTACCCTTCACCGACTCGTCGACAAAGGTCACCAGCACTTCGATGAAGCCCTGCAGACGCCCGGGCACGCCGCTGGTGGCGCGCACTGCAGCAATGCGGAACAGGGTCAGCATGAACAGACCCAGCACCGTCGAGAAGAACAGCGTGTCGAGGTGCCAGGTGTCAAAACGGATAAAGCCTGTCTCACCGGCACCTGCGGTCAGGTGCTCAAGGTGGTGTGTGACGTAACCCGAGGCTGAGTTTTCCGCCGCCATTAATCCGTTCCTTCAATCCCAGAGCAAAGCAAACCAGTACACCACCAGTGCTGCGATGAAGCCCGCGATCAACGGCAGGGCATGTGACGCAAAGCCCTGCAGCGCAATCGTGAACAGCACGATGGCCAGAATCCACTTGCGAGCCTGCGCCCGCATGAACGTCCGCACCATATCTCCGGGGCTGCGCGCGTCGGCGCCGAATACTCGAACGCCCGCGTAAAACGTCAGCGCCGCTGCGATCATGCCGCCCGTAAGCGCGGCGAAACCCGGCATTGGCCCTGACAGAACACCCCAAGTGACGGACATCAACACGGCTATTGCTGCCTGCAACCGTGCTATGCGCGTGGCGACATTCATGGCGCTCCCGCATACCTTGATGCGCATTGATGCACCGCACCAAACGACGGGAGTATACGCAAAGGGGCTGATTCTTGGCAACTACCGCCAAAAGCCCCCACCCAATCAACTTTGGTCGTGCTTCAGCGCCCGAAACCCCCATGAGAAGGGCGTTTCGGGCGCCGGGGGCTTGCCGCAAAAGGTAAATTTCAGCCTTCCAGCGCCCCCAGGAGGCGCTGCAACTCGGCGGCGTCCCGGTAGCGAATCACGACCTTGCCCCGCCCCTGGGCACTGCCCTGCAACTGCACCGGCAGGCCGAGGGCGCTGGACAATCGGCGCTCCAGCTCAGGTTGTGGCGCCGCGATCGGGCGCGATGCCGGTGCCGCGTCCGGCGACTTCAACAGGAGTTCGGTCTGCCGCACCGAGAGATGGCGCTGCACCACCGTGCGCGCAAGCTGCACCTGCCGCGCGCCCTCGGCGCCCAACAGCACCTTGGCGTGGCCGAGACTGAGCTGGCCACTGCGAACCAGCGCCTGGCACTCCGGTGCCAGCTCTAGCAAGCGCAACAGATTGCTGACGTGAGCGCGCGAGCGCCCGACTGCCTGCGCACACTGGTCGTGGGTGAGACCACAGTCGTCAATCAGCTTGCGCAGGGCCTCGGCCTCTTCCAGCGCGTTTAGGTCGGCGCGCTGGATGTTCTCCACCAGCGCCACGGTCATCGCATCCTGCTCGCTCAGCGCGCGCACGATGACCGGCACTTTCTTCAGGCCGGCGCGCTCGGCGGCCCGCCAGCGGCGCTCGCCCGCCACGATCTCGAACTGCTTACCCTTGGCGCGTACCACCAGCGGCTGCACCACACCCTGGGTGCGGATCGAGTCGGCCAGTTGGGTCAGGGCATCGTCGTCGAAATGTCGCCGCGGCTGGTGGGCTCCGGCCACCAGCAGGCCGATCTCCACTTCGCGAAGCTCATCGCCGGCCTGCTCGTCGACCGCCGCCTGGGTACTCGACAGCAGGGCATCCAGACCCCGCCCCAGTCCGCGCTTCTTGGTGCTCATTCACTCAATCTCAGTTGTCCCCCGTCATGGCGGCGCAGGACTTCGCCAGCCAATGCCAAATACGCCTTGGCCCCCGAGGAGGCGGCGTCATACAACATCACCGGCACCCCATGACTGGGCGCCTCGGCCAGCCGCACATTGCGCGGTATGACCGTGCGGTACACCTTCTCGCCGAAATGCTGGGTCAGCTGCGCCGAAACATCATTCGACAGATTGTTGCGCGGATCGAACATGGTGCGCAGCAGCCCCTCGATCTCCAGTCGCGGATTGATCACCCGTTTGATCTTGGAAACGGTGTCGACCAGCGCGCTCAGGCCTTCCAGCGCGTAGTACTCACACTGCATCGGGATGAGAACCCCATCGGCGGCCACCAAGGCATTGACTGTCAGCTTGGACAGCGCCGGTGGGCAATCCAGCAGCACGTAGTCGAATTCGTCGGCCACTTCGGCGAGCGCGCTTTTCAGGGCGAAGTCACCAGCCGCCACCTCGCGCAACTTGATCTCGGCTTCCGTCATGTCGCTGTTGCCCGGCAGCAGCGACAGGTTTGCGGTGTCCACCGACACGATGACATCGCGAATGGCGGCGGCCTCCAGCAGCACGTCGCGCGCCGAGTGGGTTACTGCGTTCTTGTCGACACCGACGCCCATGGTGGCATTGCCCTGGGCGTCCAGGTCCACCAGCAGCACGCGCCGCTTGGTGGCCGCCAAGGAGGCAGCAAGGTTGATCGAGGTGGTGGTCTTGCCCACGCCTCCTTTCTGATTGGCAACGGCGATGACGTAGCTCATGTCGGATGCGCCCAAATCAAGTGCCGATCCTCGTCGAGACCGGGCACCTGCAGACGCAGCGGCTCCCTGATGGTGATGTCGGCTGGCACAGCGGCCAGTTCCCTGCCATCTAGTTTGCCCTTCATCGCGGCCCATTGACCACCTGGGGCCAGCAAGCGGCGGGTCAGTTCGAAGAAATCCACCAGGGCAGAGAACGCGCGGCTGGTGATCAGCGTGTAGGGCTGGCCGGTCTGCCAGGCTTCCACCCGGCACTCCGCCACGGTCACCGCGGGCAGCCCCAGGGTGCGCACCGCATGGCGGAGAAAGCGGGCCTTCTTGCCGTTGCTGTCGAGGACGGTGATCGACACCGTCGGGTGCACGATGGCCAGGATCAGCCCCGGGAGCCCCGGGCCGCTGCCCACATCCAGCACCCGGGCCCCCGGCGCGGCGAGAGCGGGCGACAGCGGGGTCAGCAGCGCCAGCGAATCGAGCAGGTGGCGATCGACCATCGCTGCCATGTCGCGAACGGCGGTGAGGTTGTAGGCGCCGTTCCAGCGCGCCAGCTCGGCCAGATAGACCATCAGCTGATCGACCGTGTTGGGCGGCAGCCCATGCCCCATCGCCGCCAGGCCCTGCACCAGGCGTTGCCGCAGGTCGCCATCAGAAACCGTCATCGTCTCACCGCTTCAGCAGGGAGCCCAGCAGGCCCCGCAGCAGTTGCCGCCCCACTTCGCGGCCCACCGCGCTGCCGGCACTGCGCACGGCTGACTGCAGCGCCTTCTCGGCCATGCCCTGGGGTGCGGCACGGCGACGGGCCGGCGCTGGCGGACGCCGCGCTGAGGTCGTGGGCCCGTAGCTGTCGCGCACCTGGGTCTGCCATTCGGCCGCACGCTCGGCGGCAGCGGCATCCTCGGCTGCGCGCGCCTCAGCCGCCTCGGCCTTGCGCCCCAGCACTTCGTACGCGGACTCGCGGTCCACTGCCGCCTCATAGCGGCCGGACACCGGGCTGCGCGCCATCACCGCCCGCCGCTCCTCGGGCGTCAGCGGTCCCATGCGAGAGCGCGGGGGCGCCACCTTGGTCTGCTCCACCGGGCTGGGAATGCCTTTGTCCTGCAAGGTCGACACCAGGGCCTCGCCCACCCCCATGGCCGTGATGGTACTCACCACATCCAGGCCCGGATTGGCGCGAAAGGTTTCGGCGGCTGCGCGCACTGCCTTCTGATCCCGCGGCGTGAAGGCGCGCAGGCCATGCTGCACCCGGTTCCCGAGCTGCCCCAGCACCGCATCGGGCAGGTCCAACGGACTCTGAGTGACGAAGTACACCCCGACGCCCTTGGAGCGAATCAGGCGGACCACCTGCTCCACCTTGTCCACCAGGGCGGTCGGCGCATCCTTGAACAGCAGGTGCGCCTCGTCGAAGAAGAACACCAGCTTCGGTCGGTCGAGGTCACCGGCTTCGGGCAGGCTCTCGAACAGTTCGGACAGCAGGAACAACAGGAAGGTGGCGTACAGCCGCGGCCGCGCGAACAGTTGGTCGGCCGCCAGCACATTGATGATGCCGCGCCCCGACAGGTCGGTGCGCATGAGGTCCGCCAATTCCAGTGCCGGCTCACCGAACAGATGGGCGCCGCCCTCCTGCTCAAGCTGCAGCAGTGCGCGCTGGATGGCCGCCACCGAGGCCGTGCTGACCAAGCCGTACTGCTGCCCGATGGTCTTGGCGTTCTCACCGACGTGCCGCAGCAGCGCCTGCAGGTCTTTCAGGTCCAGTAGCGCCAGGCCGTTGTCGTCGGCGAACTTGAAGGCCACCGCCAGCACGCCGGTCTGCGCATCGGTGAGGCTCATCAGCCGCGCCAGCAGCAAGGGTCCCATCTCGGAGATGGTGGTGCGAATGGGGTGACCCGAGGCGCCAAAGACATCCCAGAACACCACCGGCTGGGCGGTGGGCGCGTAGCCGGTGACGCCGACCTCTTGAGCGCGCGCAACGAGCTTGAGGTTGTCGGCACCCGCCGCCGCCAGGCCCGAGAGATCGCCCTTCACATCGGCGCAGAACACCGGCACGCCGATGGCGGAAAAGCCCTCCGCCAGGACCTGGAGGGTGACCGTCTTGCCGGTGCCGGTGGCGCCCGCCACCAACCCATGACGGTTGGCGTAGCGGGCGAGAAGGGTCTGGGGCGTCTCGCCCTTGCCTATGAAAATGCGATCGGTCATGCCCGGGATCCGGAACACAGGGCCGGAAATCATCCGCTGTGAACCGACGCCGGGCAAGCGGCAACGGCGGCGCGCCCCGGCCACGCGGGGTTTCAGGCGCCGGGTGGCTCCACCGGCTCGATCGGCTTCAGCGCCCGCGGCGCATCGACCGCCAGCTTCAATCCCACCACCGCCTCGCGCATCTGTGCGGACGTGGGCAGATTGAAGGTGTTCCATCGAAAGACCCGGAAGCCGGCATCCATCAGGGCCTTCTCGCGCCGGATCTCCGCCTCGGTACGCTCGATCTCGTCCTCGAACCCGTCTTCGAGCTCAATCACCGCCACCGACCGGAAGCTGCGATCCACCACCACAAAATCAGCGACCAGGTCGCGGACGTGACGCTGCCACAGCCCGGCGTCCTGTCCACGCACGAACACCAGCTTGGAGAGCGCCACCTGGCACAGCACGATGTGCTCTGGCAGGGCATCCATCAGCGAAAAGAAGATGGACTGTTCCAGATCACCCAAGGGACGACGACGCCGGTAGGGCCAGCGGCCCGTCAGTCGATCACGTTCACGGCGACGGCGCAGCAACACCACCAAGCCCGCCGCTGCCGCAACCAGCAGCAGCATTGACGCAGAGAGCAGAATCCAAGTCATCACAACCTCCAGCACGCTGCCCGAAACGACCTCGACCGCATTGCAGCAGCGCTATCCACTAAGACGCATCAACACGCAAAAACCGCACCGTTGATCCCCCGAATTCGACCTTTGGCGGATGGATTGCGTCACATTCCTGACGTTCGGCGCCGGATGATGCCGGAAAACGGGGCAACTGCGTCGTCGATCCCTGCCCCTGTGCTGTGAGAACCATGACGGGTCAGCGCATCAGATTCGGCAGGGTCTGCGTATGATCAAAAAGCCAAAGGTCCAAGGAGGGCTATGTCATGAATCGTCTCTGCTGGTGTGCTGCGGTCTGGATCTGTTCGGCGCCGGCACTGGCCGCAGTTGCGCCCATCCCGCTGGCGCCGCACGTCACCGGCGAAGTGATCGTGCAGTACCGCCCGGGAGCGGTGCTCAGCAAGGCGGCCTGGGGCTTGGAAAAGCGCGCGACGCTGGGCGATGGCACGGTCGAACTGTTGACCGTGCCCGCCATCACCGATGTGGCGTCCATGATCGAGGCCCTGTCCGGCGACCCCGCCGTGGCCTTTGCCGAGCCCAACTACCTGCGCTACCCGCTGCAGACAGCGCCCAACGACACGCTGTTCGGTGACCTCTGGGGCCAGCGCAATACCGGGCAAGCCAACTTTGTCCCCGGCCCTGGCGCCCCCGCCAGCGTGGTGGGCGCGGACATGAATCTGCTGGCGGCTTGGGACCCAGCGGGCGATGGCAGCTTCCCCCGTACCGGTGACCCCGCGGTGGTGGTGGCCATCATCGACGATGCCTTTGATATCGATCACCCCGACCTCGCGGCCAACTTCATCAGTGCCGGCAGCTTTGGCAACCCGCGCCCCACCGCCAGCGACCAGGATCACGGCACCCTGGTGGCCGGTGCACTTGGCGCAGCCGGCAACAACGCGCGCGGCATCACTGGCACCACCTGGCGCAGCGCCCTGATGCCGTTGAAGATCGGTCGCTTGGTAAACGGCAGCACCGTGCTGGACTCGGCCCGTATCCAGCAGGCCATCGCCTACGCCCGCGACAACGGCGCCGACATCATCAACGCCAGCTTTGGCGGGCCGGGGTATTCGCAGAGCGAGGAAAATCTCATTCGCGGGCTTGCGGCACAGGACATCCTGTTCGTGGCCGCTGCCGGCAACGACGATGCCAATCTGGACTTTGGGCGACTGGCCTATCCGGCGCTGTACGACGCTCGCAATGTGCTCACCGTGGCGGCCACCAACCGCCAGGACGATATCGCAAGCTTCAGCATGTACGGTCCCCTCAGTGCGGATGTGGCGGCGCCCGGTCTGCAGATCGTCACCACCGCGGTGGGCGGTGGCTATGTCACTGGCAACGGGTGTGGCAGTGGCGGCAACTGCGGCGTCTCCGGCACCTCGTTTTCGGCACCCTACGTGGCGGGTATTGCGGCGCTGCTGAAAGCGCATGTCAGCCCGACGCCAGGCTGGCGCGAGATCAAGGCGCGGCTGATTGAAAGCGGGGATTCCCTTGGCAATGCGCGGCAGCGCGCGGCAGGCGGGCGCGTGGACGCGGCCGCTGCACTGGACATGAGCCCCCGGCCGTCACTGACCATCGAAACCGTACAGCTCGACGATGGCGGCAATGGCCGCCTGGATCCGGGCGAAACCCTGGACGTGGTGGTCACCGTGTTCAACGGTTGGCAAGCCGCCACCGATGTGCAGGCGACGCTATCGGCACTGGGGCCGGTGACCATCAACGGCGGTCCGGTGCACCTGGGCGCCATCGGTGCCGATGGCAGCGCGCAGGCCCGTTTCGCCGTGACAGTGGGCGGCACCCCCGGCCAATATGATGAGGTGATCTTTACCCTGACACTGAGCGCGGACGGGGGCTACGCCACGCAGCGCAGCTTCATTCAGGAAGTGGCGCTGCTGCCGCTGGGCAGCACCGCGAACCCGAGCTTCCAGATCGGCCTGCCGGAACCGGAATCGCTGTACGACGAGTTCCACACCTGGCATGTGGATGTGCCGAGCGCACCCGCCGGCACCCACACGCTGGTGGTGCGCAGCCGCACCACCAATGGCATCGACATCGATCTGCTGGGCCGTGCCGACAGCGCGCCGCGCTATCTGATCACCCTCAACATCGACCCCAACATCCCCACCAATCGGGGCTTCTTCTGTACCGGCAGCGGTCCAAGCTGCGAGGACCCGGACACCCTTATCGGGGGGCGCTTCGACGGCAACGAGGCCAACACCTTCGTGCTGACCGACAGCAGCGCCCTGCCGCGCAGCTTCTTCTTTACGGTGGTGAACTTTGCGCAGGCGGCCTTCGGCTACGAGCTGAGCGCCACCCTGGAAGCGGGCGACCTACGCCCCGCGCCCTTCAGCTTCAACCCGGCGCTCCAGGTACCGCCGGGGCAACTGGCGGTGTCCAATGCCATCACCGTCAGCGGCATCACCGCACCCACCTTTGCCTATGCGGGCAATGGGCAGATCAGTGTCAATGGCGGCAACTACGTCAGCGAGACCACGGTGGCGAACGGCGACACGGTACGGGTGCGCGCGCTGTCACCCAGCAGCGGCACCACCCGTGCGGACGTCACCATTGGCGGCGAGGCGTCGTCCTTCATCGTCACACCGGGCGCGGTGGTGCCTTCGCCGGGCACCCCCGGTCCGCGGCCCTCGGGCGGCGGCGGGAGTGGCGGGGGCTTGCTGCTGCTGGCCGGGTTGGCGCTGTGGCGTTGGGCCCGACCCTGATCAGCCGCGGTCGGCGCGCTTGCGCTCGTGTTCCTTGAGGAACTTCTTGCGCAGGCGAATGCTGTCTGGGGTCAGCTCAACCAGCTCGTCGTCATTGATGAATTCCAGCGCCTGTTCCAGCGAGAAAGTTCTCGGCGGGGTGAGCACCACGTTTTCATCGGAACCCGACGCGCGCATGTTGGTGAGCTTCTTGCCCTTCAGCACATTGACCACGAGGTCGTTGTCGCGCGAGTGCACGCCGACGATCTGGCCTTCGTACACCTCGTCGCCGTGGCTGGCGATCATGGCGCCGCGCTCCTGCAGGTTGAACAGCGCGTAGGCGACCGCCTTGCCCTGCTCGTTGGACAGCATCACGCCGTTGTAGCGCTGGCCCACGTCCTTGTTGTCGCTGGCCGGACCGAAGTGATCGAAGTTGTGGAACAGCAGGCCGGATCCGCCGGTGTTGTTGATGAACTCGGAACGGAAGCCGATCAGCCCGCGCGAGCTGATGGTGTATTCAAGGCGCACGCGGCCCTTGCCATCCGGCACCATGTTGACCATCTTGCCGCCGCGCTCGGCCAGACCCTGGATGACGCCACCCTGATGGGTTTCCTCGACATCGGCCACCAGGGTTTCGAAGGGCTCGTGCAGCACGCCATCGACCATCTTGGTGATCACCTGCGGACGCGCCACCGCCACTTCGAAGCCCTCACGGCGCATGTTTTCCAGCAGCACCGACAGGTGCAGCAAGCCGCGGCCGGAGACGCGGAACTGATCGGGCGATTCGCCCGGCTCGACGCGCAGCGCGACGTTGGTTTTCAGTTCCTTCTGCAACCGCTCGAAGATCTGGCGGCTGGTGACGAACTTGCCTTCCTTGCCGGCAAACGGTGACTTGTTGACCTCGAAGATCATGGTCATGGTCGGCTCATCCACCTGCAGCGTGGGCAGGCCTTCCGGTGACTTGGCGTCGCAGACGGTTTCCGAAATGCCCAGCTCGTCAATGCCGGTGATGGCGATGATGTCGCCCGCCTGCGCCTCCTCGACCTCCAGCTTGTCGAGCCCCATGAACCCCAGCACCTGCAGCACGCGGCCGGTGCGGACGGCGCCATCACGTCCCACCACCGACACCGGGGTGTTGGGCTTGATACGACCACGCGAGATGCGGCCGGTGCCGATCACCCCGACATAGCTGCTGTAGGCGAGGCTGATGATCTGCATCTGGAAGGGGCCATCGACATCCACCTGCGGCGGCCGCACCTGGTCGACGATGGTCTGGAACAGGAAGTCCATGTTGCCTTCGCGGATGTCGGGGTTGTCCCCGGCGTAGCCGTTGAGGGCGCTGGCAAACACGGTGGTGAAGTCGAGCTGCTCATCGGTGGCGCCGAGGCGGTCGAACAGGTCGAACACCTGGTCCATCACCCAATGCGCGCGCGCGCCGGGGCGGTCGATCTTGTTGACCACCACAATCGGCTTCAAACCCAGGGCAAAGGCCTTCTGGGTGACGAAGCGGGTCTGCGGCATGGGGCCATCGGCGGCATCCACCAGCAGGCAGACGGAGTCGACCATGGACAGCACGCGCTCCACCTCACCGCCAAAGTCAGCGTGCCCCGGGGTGTCGACGATGTTGATGCGATATTCGGTGCCATCGCGCTTATCCAGCCAGCGAATGGCGGTGTTCTTGGCGAGGATGGTGATGCCGCGCTCACGCTCCAGGTCGTTGGAGTCCATGATCCGCTCGCCGAGGTTCTCGCGGGCGTCGAGGGTCTGCGACTGCCGCAGCAGCTTGTCCACCAGGGTGGTTTTACCGTGGTCGACGTGGGCAATGATGGCGATGTTGCGGAGGTTCTTGATGCTCATGGCGCGGCGTTGTGCTGCATTGCAGCAATTCAAAAGGCCGCAGATTGTACGCGGTTGCCCGTGACGCGGATAGGCGCCTCAGGGGGCTCCAGCAGATTTTCGCAACCAGGCCGCGAAATCGTCTTCCGAAAGGCTGCCCTCGGCGAGGGCGACCATGGTCAGCACGGCCGCTTCACGATCTGGCGTAAAGCGCACCCCATTCAACCTCAGAAAGGTGCGTGCGCTCGCCCAGGCGGTACGTTTGTTGGCATCGAGAAACGGATGGTTGCGCGCAATACCGAATGCGAGGGTGGCGGCCAGGGCGAACACGTCGTCGACCCCGTCCGCATGGGCGTTCATCGGCCGCGCCAACGCCGACTCCAGCAGGTTCTCGTCTCGCACGCCGGGAAGTCCGCCATACGCACCAATCTGTACGTCGTGCAACGCCTTGATTGTCTGTGCAATCAAGAACTCCATCAGCGATTGGCGAGCGCTCGGAGAATGTCGCGGTCTTCCCGCATCACCTCGTCTGCCACCGCCATCTGTCGCGCGAAGGTTTCGTCGTACTGGGCCACGTTAAAGCCGCTCGGCCCTTGGGTCAGGTAAAGCACATCACCCTCCCGCACGTTCATCGCCGCCATCACTTCCTTGCTCAGGATGATGCCGCAGGACGACCCCACCTTGCGAATCTTGGTGCTGTACTGCATGGCTGGCTCCGGCTAATTTTTGATCATTATAATGATCGTTATCACACCGTCAACCGCACGACTGCCGCCGCCCGGCGGGCCTTGTCGCGGGCCTCGTCCAGGGTCGCGGCCAACGCCAGGGTGACGCCCATGCGGCGCTTGCCCTGGATCTCCGGCTTGCCGAACAGGCGGATCTGGGTGTCTGCCTCCGCCAGGGCCTCGGCCACCCCGGAGAACACCGGCCCCCGCCCCTCACCTTCCAGCAGCAGGGCGCAACTGGCGGCGGGGCCGCGGGCGCGGATGTTGGGGATGGGCAGGCCAAGAATGGCACGCGCGTGCAGGGCAAATTCGGAGAGGTCCTGCGAGATCAGGGTGACCAGGCCGGTGTCGTGGGGGCGCGGCGATACCTCGCTGAAGATCACCTCATCGCCCTTGACGAACAGCTCAACCCCGAACAGGCCCAGCCCGCCGAGGGCACTGGTGATGGACTCCCCCACCCGTTCGGCGGCGGCCTGCGCCTTGGTGCTCATGGGTTGCGGCTGCCAGGACTCGCGATAGTCGCCGTCCACCTGCAGATGGCCGATCGGGGCACAGAATCGGGTCAGCACCTGACCGTCGGCACCCCGGTGGCGCACGGTGAGCAGGGTGATCTCGTAGTCGAAATCGACGAATCCCTCGACGATGACGCGGCCGGCGCCGCTGCGTCCGCCGGTTTGCGCATAGGCCCAGGCGGCTTCGATGTCCTCGGACCGCTTCACTGTGCTCTGTCCCTTGCCGGAGCTGGACATGACCGGCTTCACCACACAGGGCAAGCCGATCTCGGCGACGGCGGCCCGGAAGCTGTCGGCATCGTCGGCAAAGCGATAGGGCGAGGTCGGCAGGCCCAGGGTTTCGGCGGCCAGCCGGCGGATGCCTTCGCGGTCCATGGTGAGCCGGGCAGCGCGTGCGGTCGGCACCACGGTGTAGCCCTCGGCCTCCAGCGCCAGCAGGGTCGGGGTGTGGATGGCCTCGATCTCGGGGACGATGAGATGCGGCTTCTCCTGCTCGATCACCGCGCGCAGTCGCGCGCCATCCAGCATCGGCAGCACATGGCTGCGATGGGCGACCTGCATGGCGGGGGCATCGGCATAGCGGTCGCAGGCGATCACTTCCACGCCCAGGCGCTGCAGTTCGATCACCACTTCCTTGCCCAGCTCGCCAGCGCCCAGCAGCAGCACACGGGTGGCGGAGTCGGAAAGTGGCGTACCAAGTCGGGTCATGGTCGGGCGTCCTGTGGCCAAGAAGGGCGCGATGGTACGACAGTGCCATGGCCCCGGGTTTCCGTCACGCAGGCGGCCTACACTAACGGGGCCGTCAGGTCAGGATCACAATGAAACGCAAAACCAAGATTGTCGCCACCATGGGCCCCGCCACCGACCAGCCGGGTGTGCTGGAAAGGCTGATTGCCGCTGGGGTCGATGTTTTCCGCATCAACTTTTCCCACGGAAAAACCGAAGAGCACGCCGGACGGATCGTACAGGCACGCGAGATTGCGGCCCGACTTGGGCGCGACGTCGGCATTCTCTGCGACCTGCAGGGCCCGAAGATTCGTATCGAGAACTTCGCCAACGGGCCGGTCGAGTTGATCGAGGGCAAGCCCTTCACGCTCGACACCGCGCTCGGCGCGGCGGCCGGTGATGAAACCACCGTGGGTTGCGCCTATCAACAGCTGCCGGACGACGTCGCCGCCGATGATGTATTGCTGCTCAACGATGGCGCCATCGCGCTGCGGGTGACGGCCGTGGAGGGCACCAAGGTGCGCTGTGTGGTCACCCAGGGCGGCACCCTGTCCGGTCGCAAGGGCATCAACAAGCTGGGCGGTGGCCTGTCGGCACCGGCACTGACCGACGAGGACCTAGCCAACATCCGCTACGCGGCGGAGTGGAATGCGGACTTCTTGGCAGTATCGTTTCCGCGCACCGCCGACGACATCACCCGTGCGCGGGATTTGCTCAAGGCTGCCGGTGGCGACGCCTGGATCGTGGCGAAGATCGAGCGCGCCGAAGCCATCGATAACCTGGAGGCCATCCTCAAGGCGGCCGATGTGGCGATGGTGGCGCGCGGCGATCTCGGCGTGGAGATCGGCGAAGCGGAACTGCCGGGCGTGCAGAAGCGCATCATCACGCTGGCGCGGGAACTCAATCGAGCGGTGATCACGGCCACGCAGATGATGGAGTCGATGATCACCCAGCCCATCCCCACCCGCGCCGAGGTGCTGGATGTGGCCAATGCCGTCATCGACGGTACCGATGCGGTGATGCTGTCCGCCGAAACCGCGACGGGACGATATCCGGTGCGGGCGGTGGAACACATGGGCAAGATCTGTGTCGCCGCCGAGCGACAGGTGACCCCGGAGCGCGCCAATAGCCGCATCAGCCAGCACTTCCGGCGGACCGACGAGGCCATTGCCATGGCCACCATGTTCACCGCGCGCTACATGCATGCCGATGCCATCGTGGCGCTCACCGAGTCCGGCGCCACCGCCCTGCTGATGAGCCGCATCAATACCGTGACGCCCATCTACGCGCTGACGCGACACCCGCGCACGCGCGCCCGCATGACGGTCTGCCGCGGCGTGTTCACGCTGGACTTTGCCCCCACCAATCTCGACACCATCAAGCCGGTCAGCGAGGCCATCCAGGCGCTGGTGAATCGCGGCGAGCTGGAGAATGGGCAGCGTGCACTGGTCACCAAGGGCGACTTCAACGGGCCCGGTGGCACCAACACCATGAAGATCGTCACCGTCGGGGAATGAGTATGGCGCTCGCCATCATCGGTCATCGTGGCGCCCGGGGCATCGCCCCGGAAAACACCCTGGCCGGGATGGAAGCTGCGCTGCGGCTGGGTGTCGATGGCATCGAGTTCGATGTCCAGCGTCACCCCGATGGCCCGCTGTTCCTGCTGCACGACCTCAGCGTCGATCGCACCACCAACGGGCAGGGACTGGCGACGGCCATGCCCTTCGAGGCCCTGCGGAAGCTGGATGCCGGGCTTGGCGAGCGTATTCCCACGCTGGACGAGACGCTGGATCTGGTGGACCGGCGCTCCCGCCTCAACATCGAACTGAAAACCTGGAACGGCTGCGCGGAGGCCGTCGCCGAGGTGTTGCGCGCACGACTGGCACAGGGCTGGGACGCGGAGCAGTTTCTGGTGTCGTCGTTCCACCTGCCGGAACTGCAACGCTTCCGCGCCGCACTGCCGGAGATCCCGATTGCCGCCCTCTACTGCGGGGTGCCGCTGGCCGGGGCACGTGAGCTTGCCGCGCTGGGCGCCCAACAGGCACACCTGTCCGACGAATTCGTCGACGCCGATTATGTCGCGGCGGTCCGTGCCCAGGGTGGCCGTTGCTGGGCCTATACCGTCAACCGCCCGGAGACGGCCGAAGCGCTGGCCGCGATCGGCGTGGACGGTATCTTCACCGACCACCCCGAACGCTTCCTGCGCGTGGCGGTGGACGCCACCCCACCGCCGGGCATGCTGTAACGGCGCCCCGCCCTCATCCGGCCTTTCGCCACACCAGGCCGAGGGCGACCAGCAGCAAGGGCAGCAGCAACACGTCGATACGGAACACGCGCGCCAGCGCCGGCGTGGTGGGGCCGGTCAACATCGCCAGCAGCAGAAAACTGCCCAGACTGACCAGGCCCACGACGACGCCGACCAGCCGTGCCGGTGGCCAGACGGCGGCACCGATCATGGCGGCGCCAACCAGCGCAAACAGCACGGCCCGGTGCCGCAGCAACAGGCTCACCGCCGGGTCTTCCACGCTGACGCCATACAGGGTCTGAAGATGGCGGCCACCGAGCACGCCGGCCACCGGCAACAGGTGGACCAGGCCGGCGGCCAGCAGGATCACCACAACCGCCGTGTCCTTCATGCGTAGTGCGCCGCCGGGGCGCGCCGGAAGGCGCCCGCCAACACATAGAACAACAGGCCGAAGGACCCGAACGCCATCGTCAGGGCGGCATAGGGCCAGGGGTTGCGGCCGACCCGGCGGGCGTCGTCGAACATCCACAGGATGCCGAGCACGCAAGCCACCACCAGATCCAGCAGGACCTGCCAGCCGGCAGAGCTCATCAACTGGTACTGGAACAGACCGAGGTAGCCGTGATCACGCAGGGCCACCACGGTGACGCCGCTGAGCGCCAGGAACAGCACCAGGACCAACAGGGTTCGTGCATTCATCGGGGTTCTCCGTCAACAGGCGGCGCATTGCCGCGACGCCACGATGCCGCGGGCCGGAAGGCCTCACAATTACCCATCGGGTAATCGGCGTCATTCTGTCGGCGTGCCAGAATCCGTCCCATGGAACAGCCTGCCACCGCCACCGACCAGACCCCTTTTGGCCCCCTGTTGCGGGAGGCCCGAAAGCTGCGACACCGATCGCAGTTGGATCTGGCCCTGCAGGCCGACGTGTCGCAGCGTCATCTGAGCTTTCTGGAGTCCGGCCGCGCCCAACCCAGCCGCAGCATGGTGGTGGCACTGGCCGAGGCACTGGACCTGTCCATGCGGGAACGCAACCGGCTGCTCAACTCAGCGGGCTTCGCCGGTATTTACCCACAGCGTCAACTCGAAGCCGCCGACATGGCCCCGGTCCGCGAAGCGCTGACCTTGATGCTGCGGCACCACGAACCGTTTCCCGCCATCGTGGTGGACCGCGCCTGGAACCTGTTCTCGGCCAACAATGCCATGCAGAAATTGCTGGCCGCCATCGATGATGTCGAGACCCTCTGGGCGCGCACCTGCGGCGACGGGCCCCGCAATGTGCTCAAGCTCACCCTGCATCCTCAGGGCCTGCGACCCCTGATTCTCAACCTCGACGAGATCGTACCGCCCCTGCTGGCGCGCACCGCGCGCGAAGCCATGGAACACGCTGAGATCCAGCCCGTGCTGGACGAGATCCTCGCCTACCCGGACCTGCCGCGCCGGTTCCGCCAGATCGACCTCGGCGCCAGCCGGCTGCCGGTGCTGCCCACCCACTTCCGGGTGGGCGGGCATGACATGCGCGTGTTCACCACGCTCACCACCTTCGGCACGCCGCTGGATGTCACCACCGATGAACTGCGGGTAGAAGCCATGTTCCCCGCCGATGAGGCCAGCCGGGCGCTGCTGATGGCGCTGTCTCAGGACTGACGGTCGTACCAGCCGCGGCTGCGGTTCACGATCGCCACCAGCGCCAGCATCACCGGGACCTCCACAAGGACACCCACCACGGTGGCCAGCGCAGCACCACTATTGAGGCCGAACAGGGCAATCGCCACCGCCACCGCCAGCTCGAAGAAATTGCTGGCGCCGATCAGGCAGCTCGGCCCGGCAATCGCGTGCGGTTCACCGGCCCAGCGGTTGGCGAGATAGCCGACACCCGCCGTCAACACGCCCTGCAGCAGGATCGGCACGGCCAGCAAGGCAATGATCAGTGGCTGCGACAGCACCTGCTCGCCCTGAAAGGCGAACAGCAGCACCAGGGTCGCCAGCAGCGCGAGGATGGACAACGGCCCCAGTCGCGACAGGGTCGCCTGCAGCGCGGCCGCGCCCTGCCGCAGACGCTGACGCCGCCAGGCCTGCGCGATCAGCAGCGGCACGATGATGTAGAGCCCGACCGACAGCAGCAATGTCTCCCATGGCACCGGCACCGAGGTGACGCCCAGCAACAAGGCCACCAGCGGCGCGAACAGCACCACCATCACCGCATCGTTCAAGGCGATCTGGGTCAGCGTGAAGTTGGCATCGCCATGCACCAGCCGGCTCCAGACGAACACCATCGCGGTGCAGGGGGCAGCGGCGAGCAGGATCAGGCCGGCGACGTAACTGTCGCGCTGGTCGGCCGGCAGCCAATCGGCAAACAGTCCGTGTATGAACTGCCAGCCCAGCCCCGCCATCAGGAACGGTTTGAACGCCCAGTTGACCAGCAAGGTGATGGAGAAGCCGCGCCAGTGCTGCCGCACGGCGCCGAGTGCGGCGAAGTCCACCTTCATCAGCATGGGGATGATCATCAGCCAGATCAGCCCGCCCACCGGCAGGTTCACCTGCGCCACCGTCATGCCACCGAGGGCTGCGAAAGCGCCAGGGAACAGCTGGCCGAGCCCCACGCCCAGCGCCATGCAGAGCGCCACCCACAGGCTCAAGTAGCGCTCGAACCGGCTCATGCTGCCGCCCCGGACGGGCGTGCCAGATGGCTGGCGGCGGCTTCGGCCTTGCGCAGCGCCTCGCGGCGCTCGCTGTAACGATCCACCAGCGTCTCACTGTGCTGCCGGGTAAGCAGCGTGAACTTCACCAGCTCCTCCATGACATCGACCACCCGCTCGTAGTACGCCGAGGCCTTCATCCGCCCTTGCACGTCGAATTCCTGCCAAGCCTTCGCCACCGACGATTGGTTGGGGATAGTGATCATCCGCATCCAGCGCCCCAGCAGGCGCAGCGTGTTGACGGCGTTGAAGCTCTGGGAGCCCCCGCTGACCTGCATCACCGCCAAGGTGCGGCCCTGGGTCGGCCGCACCGCCCCCATCGCCAGCGGGATATGGTCGATCTGGTTCTTCAGCACCGCGGTGATGGCGCCGTGGCGCTCGGGGCTGCACCACACCTGCGCCTCCGACCACAGCGACAGGGCCCGCAGTTCTTCCACTTCCGGATGGCCGGCCGCTTCCGGGCTGTCGGGCTGCGGCAGCCCGGCGGGGTCGAAGATGCGCACCTCGCAGCCGAAGTGGATCAGCAGCCGCGCCGCCTCCTCCACCAGCAGCCGCGAATACGATACCGGCCGCAGCGATCCGTAGAGCAGCAATACCCGCGGCGGATGCCCGGGGGCGGCCCCCAGACGGCTGGCGAGATCGGCCTGCACCACCCGGGTATCGAGGGCGGGCAGGTGGTGGGGGTCAGGCAGGGTTCGCAGCATCGGCGCGGCTCGTTGAATGGGCGATGAAACCGGCAAGGCCGATGGCGAGCACGCCCGCCACCGCAATGCCGAAGGACAACCACAGCGCGGCGAAGCCGTAGCGGTCCAAACTGAGCCCGAAGGCGATCGGTGCCACCGCCTGTGCGACGCGCGCCGGCGCCTCCAGCCATCCGCCGCGGCGACCGAACCCCTGGGCGCCGAACAGCGCCAATGGCAGGGTGCCCTTGACGATGGTCATGAGCCCGGTGCCGGCGCCGTGAAAGACAGCGAACAGCACCGCGGCAGGCGCACCCAGCCACAACAGGGCGGCGGCACCGATGGGATGTAGCACGGCCGCCACGTGCGCCGACACCAGGGGATGCCAGCGTCGCAACACACCGGCCTCGGCCAGCCGTGCCAGCACTTGCGCCACACCCACCAGCGAGGCCGCGCCAACCGCGACGGCGGGGGCAGTCCCGCTGGCGCGCAGCAACGCCGGCAAGTGGGTGGCCATGGCGGCGAAGACGAAGCCGCTGGCGGTGAAGGCCACAGCAATCAGGATGAGGGCGCTCAGCGGCGCGCGATGGGTCGCCTCACTGCCGACCGGGTCCGACTGACCAACACCGAAGGCCCGCTTGAGACTGGGCACCGCCCAGGCGTGAATGCCCAACCCCAGCGTGAGATGCAGCACCGCCCAACCGGCACAGACCCAGCGCCAGCCGAACTGCACCTCGCCCCAGGCCGACAGCGGCCAACTCACGGAACTGGCGAACCCGGCAATCAGCGTGATGCCGACGATACCGCCGCGCGCCTGCGCGCCGCGCAGCCGCACCAGGGTGGCGAAGGCCGCGTCGTACAGCCCGAGCGGCATCGCCACGCCCAGCAGCAGCCAGCCCATCAGTAATTGCGGCGGATGCACAGCGGTGGCCATGACGATCAGCGCCAGCGCGAACAGCGCGTTCGACAGCATCAGCACCCGACGGCCGCCGAAGCGGTCGATGAGATGGCCCGAGGCCGGGCCGATCAGGGCCGCCAACACCAGCGCCGCCGAAAAGCTGCCGTACAGCCACACCGGCGCCAGTCCGAAGTGGTCGGCCATCGGCCGCGCCAGCGTCGCCAACAGGTAATAGCTGGAGGCCCAGGCCAGCAGTTGCGCCGCCCCCAGCGCCCACACCAGACGGTGGCCGCTCATGCCGGCACCGGTAGCCCGTCGTGCAGGGCCTGCACTCGCGCGGCGAAGTCCGGCGCGTCCCAGTCCACATCGGGCCAGCTCAGCAAGGTCTCGATGCGGACACGCAGGGCCTCGCGGACCGCTGCAAAGCGCGCACGCTGGGCCGGCGCGTCACCGGCCGCTGGCGGGTCCGGCAGCCCCCAGTGGGCACGGACCGCCGGGCCCGGGAACCAGGGGCAGGCTTCGTTGGCGGCGGCATCGCAGACGGTGATCACCAGGTCCAACGCAGGGGCGTCGGCGCCGGCAAATCGATCCCAGGATTTGCTGTGCAGTCCCGCGGTCGCAATACCGACCGCGCGCAGTGTCTCCAGCGCGAAGGGGTGCGGCGCAGCCTTGGGCTGTGACCCGGCAGAGTGGCCGCGCACCCGGCCGGCGCCGAGGTGATTGATCAGCGCTTCGCCCAGAATGGACCGCGCACTGTTGCCGGTGCAGAGGATCAGGACGTCACGCATGCCCGCTCCGGAGGTGCGCAGCAGCCGGGGTCCTCGGCGCAGCAGTTTTCAGTGAGGTAGGCGATCAGTGCGTTCATCGCGGCGAAGTCTGCCGAGTAATAGAGGTGACGCCCGTCCTGGCGCACCCGCACCAGCCCGGCATGCCGCAGGGCCTTCAGGTGAAAGGACAGCACCGACGGCGTGATCGTGAGCTGTTCCTGCAGATCAGACGGACAGCGGCCGGTCGGACCGGCGACCACCAGTGCCCGAAAAATGGCCAGCCGACCCTGCTGGGCCAGGGCTGACAGACAGGTGACGGCCGCATCCGATTCCATGTTTCTATATTTATCGAATTATCTGACGGCGACAAGGATCCCCTGCTGGATTCACAGGTCCAGCGACAACTCCTTGATCTTCCGCGTCAGCGTGTTGCGCCCCCAACCCAGGCGTCGCGCCGCCTCCTGCCGCTGGCCGTCCGTAGCCTGCAACGCCGATGTGATCAGCGTGCGCTCGAAAGCGGCGGTGGCCTCTTCGAGCAGATCGTTCTGACCATCGGCCAGCGCGCGATCGGCCCAGCGCTGCAGCAACGTCGGCCAGTCCTCCGGGCGCAAGCCGGTCACCGCCGGGACCGATTCAGACCCTCCGCCGGCCTCCTGCAGCTCCGGCGGCAGATCGGCGAGATGCACATCCTGACCTGGCGCCATGACGGTCAGCCAGCGACAAACGTTCTCCAACTGCCGCACGTTGCCGGGCCAATCGAAGCGACTGAGCCGCTCCAGCACCTCCGGCCGCAGGCGCTTGGGCTCGACCGCCAGTTCGCGCGCGGCCTGCGCAAGGAAGTGCGCCATCAGCAGCGGGACATCCTCCCGACGTTCCGCGAGCGAGGGAATGCGTACGCGAATGACATTGAGCCGGTGATAAAGATCCTCGCGGAAGCGACCGTCGCGCACCAAGGCGTCGAGATCCTGATGGGTTGCCGCGATCACGCGGACGTCCACCTTCACCGGCGCCACACCGCCGACCCGGTAGAACTCACCGGTCGACAGCACCCGCAGCAGGCGGGTCTGCAGATCGGCCGGCATATCACCGATCTCGTCGAGGAACAGGGTGCCGCCGTCAGCCTGCTCGAAGCGCCCCTTGCGTTGCGCGGCCGCACCGGTGAAGGCGCCGCGCTCATGACCGAAGAACTCACTTTCCAGCAGGTCCTTGGGGATGGCGGCGGTATTGATGGCGATGAAGGGGCGTTGCGCGCGCGGGCTGTTGACGTGGAGGGCGCGCGCCACCAGCTCCTTGCCCGAGCCCGACTCGCCGGTGATGAGCACCGTGATCTGGCTTAGCGAAAGCCGACCGATGGCGCGGAACACGTCCTGCATGGCCGGCGCCTCGCCGATGATGGCGGCACGCGCGGGCTCTGGCGCCGGCCCCGTATCGGCCGCGCGGCTGTCGGCGGCCCGGCGCACCAACGCCGCCACCACATCAACATCGAAAGGCTTGGGCAAGTACTCGAAGGCGCCGCCCTTGTACGCGGCCACCGCGGCGTCCAGGTCGGAGTGCGCGGTCATGATGATGACCGGCAGTCCCGGGTGCGCCGCGCGCACGCGGGACATCAGCTCCAGGCCATCCACCCCGGGCATGCGAATGTCCGACAGCAGCACATCAGGCTCTTCCTCTTCCAGCGCATCGAGCAGCTCGGCGGCGCCCGGAAAGCTGCGCGGCTTCAGACCATCACGGGCCAGGGACTTTTCCAGCACCCAGCGGATGGACTCATCATCATCGACGACCCAGACGTTCATGCGGCATGTTCCAGAGGCAGATACATCGAGAAAACGGTACAGCCCGGGCGTGACCTGCATTCGATCAGGCCACCGTGGCTGTGGATGAGGTATTGCGCGATGGGCAGGCCCAGCCCCGTGCCATCGGCACGGGTGGTGACCATCGGGTAAAAAATCTTGTCGAGCAGCGCGCCAGGGATGCCCGGGCCGCTGTCCTCGATATCGAGCTGCACCACCAGACGATGACGCTGCTGACCAATGGTGATCTGGCGCTTGGTGCGGGTGCGCAGGGTCACCACGCCCTGGCCCGCCAGGGCCTGAACGGCGTTGCGCACCAGGTTGAGCGTGGCCTGAATGAGCTGCTCACGATCCGCCACCACCTCGGGAATGGAGGGGTCGTAGTCACGCAGGAAGCTGACGCCGCCTGGGGCTTCGGCCTGCACCAGTTGCCGCACATGCTCCAGCACCTCGTGGACATTGAGCGCCAGCTTCTGCGGCAGGCGGTTGGGGCCCAGCATGCGGTTGACCAGGTTCTGAAGCCGGTCGGCCTCGCGAATGATCACGCGCGTGTATTCGCGATGCTCCGAATCCGGGAACTCCCGTTCCAGCAACTGCGCCGCACCCCGAATACCGCCCAGCGGATTCTTGATCTCGTGCGCCAGGCCACGGATCAGCTCACGACTGGCCTGGTGCTGGGCCAGCATCAATTCATCCCGCGAGATCCGCATGTGGCGGTCGAGCGGCAGCAGCTCCAGCAGCAGGCCGGGAATCTTGCCGCCCACGTAGGGCGTGACCGTGCAGTCGACGGTGATGGCGGGATCGCCGTTGCGACTCAGCCGCAGCTCGCGCTCGATGAAGCCGAGGGCCTGGTCCAGCGCGGATTGCAGCCGCTGCCGCAAGGGCAGGAAATGGGGCACGCCTTCCACCAGCGGCTGCCCGAGCGCCAGCCGACGGGACACCCCGAACAGGCTCTCACAGGCCGAGTTCAGCGCGGTGACGCAGAGGCGGTCATCCAGCGCGATCACGGCGGTGGTAATGCCGTCGAGAATCCAGTCCGGTTTGGGGCGCGGGCGGGGAACCAGTTTCATGGATAGGCCGAAGCAAAAGCTGCGCCAATGCAGCCGCCGCTACGCTACGCCGATTTCATCGATCACGCACCACTTTGGTGCGATGTTTCCGCCAACATGCCCAGAGAAGGTCGCCAAATTACGGTGCTGCGGCGGCGCTCGCTTGCACCGATAAGGTGCGCCTCCATCGTCCACAGGCCCGTCGCGCACTTATTTTGGGCGTATCAAAACAAGAAGCCCCGCTTTCGCGGGGCTCCGTGTTGACTGCGTGTACCGCGACTTACATCGAGTAGTACATGTCGAATTCCACCGGATGGGTGGTCATGCGGAAGCGGGTCACTTCGGCCATCTTCAGCTCGATGTAGGCATCGATCAGATCGTTGGTGAAGACACCGCCCTTGAGCAGGAACTCGCGGTCCTTGTCGAGGGCTTCCAGCGCCATATCCAGCGAGTGGCAGACGCGCGGAATCTTCTTGTCCTCTTCCGGCGGCAGGTGGTAGAGGTCCTTGTCGGACGGACCACCCGGGTCGATCTTGTTCTGGATCCCGTCGAGGCCGGCCATCATCATCGCGGCGAAGGCGAAGTAGGGGTTGGCCAGGCTGTCCGGGAAGCGGACTTCGATACGACGACCCTTGGGGTTGGCGATGTAGGGAATGCGGATCGAGGCGGAGCGGTTACGGGCCGAGTAGGCCAGCATCACCGGCGCTTCGAAGCCCGGCACCAGACGCTTGTAGCTGTTGGTGCCCGGGTTGGTGAAGGCATTGATCGCCTTGGCGTGCTTGAGAATACCGCCGATGTAGTGCAGCGCGGTTTCCGACAGTCCGCCGTAGCCGTCACCGGCGAACAGGTTCTTGCCGTCCTTGGACAGGGACTGGTGCACGTGCATACCGCTGCCGTTGTCGCCAACGATGGGCTTGGGCATGAAGGTCGCGGTCTTGCCGAACTGGTGGGCCACGTTCTGCACCACGTACTTCAGCTTCAGCACCTCGTCCGCCTTGCGGGTCAGGGTGTTGAACTTCACACCGATCTCGCACTGGCCGGCGGTGGCCACTTCGTGGTGATGCACTTCCACCGGCACGCCGATGGCATCCAGGGTGTCGCACATGGCGGCACGCAGATCGTGCAGGGAGTCGACGGGGGGCACCGGGAAGTAGCCACCCTTGACGCCGGGGCGGTGACCCATGTTGCCGCCTTCGTAGGCCTTGTTGGTGTTCCAGGCCGCTTCTTCGGAGTCGATCTCGACCGAGCAGCCCTTCATGCCGGCTTCCCAGCGCACGGAGTCAAACACAAAGAACTCGTTTTCCGGGCCGAAGAATGCGGTATCGGCGATGCCAGTGCTCTGCAGATAGGCCTCGGCGCGCTTGGCGAGCGAGCGCGGATCGCGCTCATAGCCCTGGCCGGTGGCCGGCTCCAGCACGTCGCAGCTGAGCACCAGCGTGGGATCTTCGAAGAAGGGGTCGACAAAGGCGGTGTCGGCATCCGGCATGAGGATCATGTCGGACTCGTTGATGCCCTTCCAGCCGGCAATCGAGGAGCCGTCGAACATCTTGCCTTCGGTGAACAGGCTGTCGTCGATGGTGTGAGCCGGCACGGTGACGTGCTGCTCCTTACCCTTGGTGTCGCAGAAGCGGAAGTCGACAAACTTCACGCCTTTTTCCTTGATGGTGTTCAGAACGTCTTGACCCGACATGGGGTTCTCCTGCTTGGTCAGTGGTGGATGACAGATGCGATGGCCCGTGGCGGGCGTGCGCCAAAATGAAGCATGAAGCGTGCCACGCTGGGTGATGACGGCGTCCGGGCGTGGCGGCGCACTTGGCAGCGTCATGCTAGCGGAAAGCTCGACCGACCGGCGCCGGCGCCCCGGGCGGCTTCGCTATACTCGCGCCCCCAAACGATTTTTGCCGTGGCGACATGACTTTCCAGGACCTGATTCTGAAGCTGCAGACCTTCTGGGCCGGCCACGGCTGCGTGGTGGTGCAGCCGATGGACATGGAAATGGGGGCCGGCACCTTTCACTGGGCCACCTTTTTGCGCGCGCTGGGTCCCGAGCCCTGGAACACCGCCTATGTGCAGCCGAGCCGCCGCCCCACCGATGGCCGCTACGGTGAGAATCCCAACCGCCTGCAGCACTACTACCAGTTCCAGGTGTTGATGAAACCGAGCCCGGCCAACATCCAGGACCTGTATCTGGATTCGCTGCGTATGCTCGGCTTCGACCCCCTGACCCACGACATCCGCTTTGTTGAGGACAACTGGGAGTCCCCCACCCTGGGGGCCTGGGGGCTGGGCTGGGAGGTCTGGCTCAACGGCATGGAAGTCACCCAGTTCACCTACTTCCAGCAGGTGGGGGGCATTGAGTGCCGCCCGGTGGCCGGCGAGATCACCTACGGCCTGGAGCGGCTGGCGATGTATATCCAGAAGAAGGAATCGGTCTACGACCTGGTGTGGTCCGATACCGGCGGCCGCATCGTCACCTACGGGGACGTCTACCACCAGAACGAGGTGGAGCAGTCCACTTACAACTTCGAGCACGCCGATACCGCCACGCTATTCGAGCGCTTCAGCAAGGCAGAAGCGGAGTGCCAGCGCCTGCTGGCGCTGGAGACCCCGCTGCCGCTGCCGGCCTACGAGCGCACGATCCAGGCCAGCCACGCCTTCAATCTGCTGGACGCCCGCGGCGCCATCAGCGTGACCGAGCGCCAAGCCTACATCCTGCGCGTGCGCACGCTGGCACGCGGCTGTGCCGAAGCCTATTTCAAGGCGCGTGAGGCGCTGGGCTTCCCGATGCTTCCTCCTGCGGCGGCCGCCGCCGCCGCCGCCAACCGTGCCTGATCGCATGAACGCAATGCCCCTGGACCTGCTGCTCGAAATCGGCACCGAAGACCTTCCCGCCCGCTATGTGTTGCCGCTGGCCGATGCGCTGGCCGACAGCCTCGCGCAGGGGCTCAAGCGCCGCAGCGTGGCCCACGGTTCGGTCACCCGACTCGCCACACCCCGGCGACTGGCGGTGGTGATCGAAGCGGTGGCACCGGAACAGCCCGAGCAAATCATCGAGCGCAGCGGTCCCGCAGTGACCGCTGCCCTCAAAGATGGCAAGCCGACGCCGGCCGCTCTGGGCTTTGCGCGCTCCTGCGGCGTCGACTTCGCAGAACTCGGCGAGCGAGACGGCAAGCTGCACTTCCGCCGCACCGAGCCGGGCGCCCCCACCGCCAGCCTGCTGCAGGGCCTGCTGGACGAGGCACTCAAGGCGATGGATACCCTGGTGCCGAAGCGTATGCGCTGGGGCTCAGGTGAGGTCACCTTCGTGCGCCCGGTGCAGTGGCTGTGTTGCCTGCTGGGTGGCGACGTGGTGCCGATCGAAGCCTTTGGCCTGCGCGCCGACCGGCAAACCTTTGGCCACCGCTTTCACGCACCTGAGGCCATCGCGCTGAAGACGCCGGGCGACTATATGAACGCCCTGCTGGAAGCCAAAGTGCTGGCCGATGTCGAAGCGCGGAAGGCGCGCATCCGCGATCAGATCCAGGCCGAGGCTCACCGCATCGGCGGGCATGCCCGCATCACCGAGGATCTCCTCGATGAAGTGACCGCGTTGGTGGAGTGGCCGGTCGCCATCACCGGCCAGTTCGAGGCGGCCTACCTGAAGCTGCCGCCGGAGGTCATCGTCGCCACGGTGGAAACCAACCAGCGCTATTTCACCGTGTTCTCAGACACCGCGCACACCACCCTGACCAACGCCTTCATCACCATCGCCAACATCGAAAGCCGCGATGTCCAGCAGGTGATCACCGGCAACGAACGGGTGGTACGCCCGCGCCTGAGTGATGCGCTGTTCTTCTATCAGCAGGACCTCAAGCAGCCCCTGGCTGACTATGGTGCAGCCCTGGTCACCGTCACCTTCCAGCAGTCGCTGGGCAGCATCGCCGACAAGGCCCACCGGGTGCAGGCGCTGGCCGCCGAGATTGCCGGCCAGCTCAGCGACGACAGTCGCGTGCTGGCCGATGTGGCGCGGGCGGCACAGCTCAGCAAGTGCGACCTCGTCACCAAGATGGTGTTCGAGTTCCCCGAGCTGCAGGGTCTGATGGGCGGTTACTACGCCGCAGCCGGCGGGGAGTCCGCCGCGGTAGCGCAGGCCATTCGCGAGCATTACCTTCCGACCCAGCAGGGCACGCCCATCCCGTCAGCGCTGCCGGGCCGCGCGGTCGCGCTGGCGGACAAGCTCGACAGCCTGGCGGGTATCTTCGCCATCGGCCAGAAACCCACCGCGAGCAAGGACCCCTACGCCCTGCGGCGCGCCTCCCTCGGCGTCTTGCGCATCTGCATCGAAGGTCATCTGTCGCTGGATCTGGCCCCGCTGCTGCAACAGGCGCTCGGCGCCCAGCCGGCCGGCGATCGCGGCGGTGCCACGCTCGACGCCTTGCTGGCCTTCGTGATGGAGCGCCTGCGCGCCTACCGGGTAGGCGCCCTGCTGGACGGGCGCGCCATCAGTGCCGAAGCCTTTGAAGCCGTTCGCGCGCTGGAGATTACCCGCCCCCTCGATTTCGACGCCCGCCTGCGCGCAGTCCACCACTTCGCCGCGCTGCCCGCGGCCGCCAACTTGGCCGCCGCGCACAAGCGGGTGCGCAATCTGCTGCGACAGGCCGAATCAGTGGGTGACACGGTTGATCCGAAACGTTTCGACAACACCGCGGAGCATGCGCTGTGGACCACGCTGACCGCGCTTGAAGAGCGCAACGGCGCGATCAGCGACTACACCGAGCAGCTGGTCAACTTGGCCACCCTGCGTGAGCCCGTGGACGCCTTCTTCGAGGCCGTGATGGTCAACGCCGAAGATCCCGCCGTCCGCGCCAACCGGCTCGCGCTGCTGGCGCGGCTTGACCGCCTCTGCCGGTCGGTGGCGGATATTTCGCTGCTGCCCTGAGGACGCACCATGCCCGCCACCGACAAGCTCAAACTGATGGTGCTGGCCTGTGACGGGGTGATCCAGGAACACCTCGATGGCGGCAGTCCGCTGGAGCGCCGCCCGTTGCCGGGCAGCCTCGAGGCGGTGGCGCGACTGTGCCAAGCCGGCTACCGCGTGCTGGCCCTCGCCGGCCCCGCTGCAGACGCCGCAAGCCGGGAGGCGCAACTCGCCGCAGTCGACCGGCTGCAGAAGAAGCTCGCCACCCTTGGCGGGCGGCTTGAGGCGGTGCTGTTCGGACGTGACCAGTCCAGCGCCGACCTGGTCCGCGATGCGGCCCGACGCCTGCAGACCGGGCTCGACGAATGCTGGTGGATCAGCGACCGCGGCAGTGAGTTGGATCAGGCGCGTCAGGCCGGCGCACGTCCGGTCCTGGTAAAGACCGGCCTCGGGGCCGCCACGGCAGCCGAGGCGGACCTGCAAGGGGTCAAGGTCTACGACGACCTGGCCGCTGCCAGCCACGCCCTGCTGGGCAGCTGACCCCAGTCTCAGCGGCTGCGCTGGATCTCGATCCGCACGTCGCGCACCTGCGGCAGGATGCCCGGCTTGTGCACCGCCAGTGCAATCGACTGGATCGCCGTGAAGGCCGCCAGCAACCGCGCACAGATCGCTTCTGCCAGGGTCTCCAGCAACTGCGGCGTGGTGTCGGCAACCACCGCCTCGACCAGTGCGGTCACCGCCGCATAGTCGACCGTGTCGGCCACGTCATCCGACCGCCCGGCGCGGCGCAGGTCCACCGCCATTCGGAGATCGAGCACCAGCGGCCGACGCGCCGTGCGCTCCCAGTCGTAGACGCCGATCAGCGCGTCCACCGCCAGCCCCTCAAGGACGATCAGATCGGACATGGCGGCGTCAGGTCCATCAACGACCAGCGCGGCGTGGCAAAGATGCCGTCCGCCGCCGCACGGCCCTCACCCCGGCGCTGCCAGCCGACGTAGGCCATCATCGCCGCGTTGTCGGTGCAAAACGCCTGCCGAGGGAAGTGCAGGCTCACGCCTTGCGCGGCACACCACTCGGCAAGCCGCGCCCGCAGCCGCTTGTTGGCGCCGACACCGCCGGCCACCACCAGCCCTCGGAAGCCAGTGTGCTCGATGGCACGCGCGCATTTGATGGTAAGGGTTTCGGTGACCGCTTCCTGGAACGCATGTGCGAGGTCGGCCTGCGCCTGCGCGTCATCCGGTGGCGGTAACCGCGTCCGCACCGCCGTCTTCAGACCGGAGAAGCTGAAGTCCAAGCCGGGACGATCGGTCATCGGCCGGGGAAACCGATAGCGGTCCGGACGCCCCTGCTCGGCCAGCGCCGCCAGGTGCGGGCCGCCCGGATAGGGCAGGCCGAGCATCTTGGCGGTCTTGTCGAAAGCCTCGCCCACCGCATCGTCGAGACTCTCGCCGAGCAAGCGGTAGCGCCCCACACCTTCCACCGCCACCAACAGCGTGTGCCCACCGGAAACCAACAAGGCAACAAACGGGAACGCCGGCGGGTCCGGCTCCAACATCGGCGCCAACAGGTGGCCTTCCATGTGATGCAGAGGAATCAGCGGCAGGTCCAGCGCCAGCGCCATTCCCGCCGCCAACGCGCCACCCACCATCAGCGCACCGATCAGCCCGGGCCCGGCGGTGTAGGCGATACCGCTCAGGTCAGCTACGCCCAGCCCCGCTTCGCTGAGCGTTTCGCGCACCAGCGGCACCACCCGGGACAGATGGTCTCGCGAGGCCAACTCCGGCACCACCCCCCCGTATTCCGCATGCAGCGCCACCTGCGAATGCAGGCGATGGGCGCGCAAGCCGGCCGCGCCGTCATACAGCGCGACAGCGGTTTCATCACAGGAGGATTCGAGAGCGAGGACGGTCATGGGCCGCTATTTTGCATTACGGCCGACCTGCGCATAGAATCTGCGCCCCTTTACGCAGTCGGCGATGGCCTTGGCTGCCCGCCCGTTACATCCGAGACTTATTGCATGCCCAGTGTTCGCGTCCGTGAAAATGAGCCGTTCGAAGTTGCGCTGCGTCGTTTCAAGCGCACCTGCGAGAAGGCCGGCGTCCTGACCGATGTCCGCAAAAAGGAAGCCTTCGAAAAGCCGAGCATGGAGCGCAAGCGCAAGCGCGCTGCCGCCGTGAAGCGCCAGGCCAAGAAGGTTTCTCGCGAAGCCAACCGTCGTACGCGCCTCTACTGAGGCCGGCGACCCGACCCTCTGGGGTCGTGACCGTTTTATTGTGATCGCTGACGGGCCCACAAGGGCCCGTTGCCGTTTTCTGTTGAACAGCTCATCGCCACCATGACCGACCTCACCCAGCAGATCACCGAAGACATCAAGACCGCTATGCGCGCAGGCGACAAGGCGCGACTCGGTGTGCTGCGCATGCTGAGCGCCGAGCTCAAGCAGCGCGAGGTGGTGGAATCGATCACCCTCACGGATGCGGTGGTGATCGCTGCCATCGAGAAGATGATCAAGCAGCGCCGCGACTCCGAACAACAGTATCGCGCCGGGGACCGTGCCGAGCTCGCCGACAAGGAAGCGGCCGAGATCGTGGTGCTGCAACACTACCTGCCGCAACCCCTGAGCGAAGCGGAAATCGCCGCCCTCATCGATGAGGCCCTGCGCGCCACGGGCGCTGAAAGCGGCCGCGATATGGGCAAGGTGATCGGCTGGCTCAAGCCGAAAGTGGCCGGCCGCGCCGACATGGGCGCCTTGTCAGGCATCATCAAACAGCGCTTGAACTGAGCTGATGGGCGGCCGATTTCGGCCGATAAGCGCGAAATTACCATTGCCCCGCCCGGGAGAATGGCCTCCAATACCCTCATATAACCAGCCGTAAATGAGGGTTCACCATGTCGCGCTTTCTGCCAGCCATCCTGCTCACCCTGGTCGTGTCCGCCTGCGGCGGCGGTGACGCGCTGTCTCCCGACGGTGCCCCCAAGCCCGGCGGCGAAGGCCGCCTCTTCGTCATCGAGCCCGGGCCCGATGCCACCACCGAGATGGTGCTGGCGATGATCGACGCCAAACCCGGCGATATCATCGAGTTCAGCGAGGGCTACTTCGAGCTGACCTCCGGCATGCAGATCTCCGGCACCGAGAACGTCCGCATCCGCGGCGCCGGCAAGGACAAGACCGTGCTGTCGTTCAAGAACAGCACCACCCAGGAAGGCCTGCTCGCCACCAACGTGCGCGGGATCTGGGTGGAAGACCTCACCGTGCTCGACCCGCCGGGCGATGCCTTCAAGCTGCAGGGCGTCAACTTCGGCACCCTCAGCCGCGTCCGCGCGATGTGGTCCTCCGGCCGCAAGACCGCCAACGAAGACACCATCAACGCCAGCAACTACACCACCAAGATGCAGGTGGGCTGCAGCGCCGAGCTGGACGACTACGAAACCAGCACCGCCTCGGGCCGTTACGGCATCTATCCGGTGAACTCCCAGAACATTCTGGTGGAGGACACCGAATCCATCGGCGCCTCCGACGCCGGCATCTACGTCGGCCAGACCGACAACGCCATCATCCGCACCAGCCGCGCCGCCTACAATGTGTTCGGCTTCGAGATCGAAAACGTGCGCCGTGGCGAATACTCCGACAACCTCGCGGAGTGCAACACCGGCGGCTTCCTCATCTACGACCTCGACGGCCTTACCCGCTACGGCAGCGAGACGCGCATGTTCCGCAACATGTCGCGCAACAACAACGTACCGAACTTTGCCGAACCCGGCAGCATCGTCAGCAATGTGCCGGCCGGCTCCGGGATGATCACCCTGGCCTACGACAAGATCGACATCTTCGACAACACCTTCGAAGACAACGGCACCGCCGGCATCATCCACACCAGCTACGAGCTGTTCGGCGACCCCGGCGACCGTCGCCTGGATATGTACACCGAAGGCATGCATATCTGGAACAACACCTTTCGCAACAACGGCAACAAACTGCCGCCGCCGGACGTGGCCGCTATTCTCGCCACCGGGGGCGAACAGATCACCTCGGTGTTCCCGCTCATCGTGGGCCTGAAGAACCTGCTCGGTGGCGGCGGCTACAACGGCGGCCACATCATCTGGGACGGCTACGCCGACGAATTCGACCCCGATTGCCCTTATCCGACCGATGCTAACGGACAGCCGATCCCGGCAGACGCCGACGGCAAGCCGATCCAAGGCAACCAGTACCCCAACCCGAGCTGCCGCTACAACCAGTACAAGTTCGATGATGAGGGGCAGCGCATCAAACCGGAATGGTGGTTCTCCTGCATCGACGCCGACAACCGCTTCAGCGACGACAGCCTGAAGTTTTCCAACTTCCACGGCCTGGATGGCCTGGAACTGGTGCTGGCGCTGCCCAACCTCAGCCTGGAGGTGCTGCAGGCGCAGGTGGCCGGTCTCGGCAACTTCCCCTCTGATCTGGATATGAGTGCCCACCAGTGCGTGGAAGCTTACGGCCGCAACATGCCACCGCTGGCGCCGGTGGTGATTCCGCCGTACACGCCCTCGGGGGACATCGATCCAGCCCCGACCGACGCCGAAGTGAAAGCGCTGTGCGAGGCCAGCACGCCCACCGGCAAGATCAACGCCGCCGCCTACACGGTGAACTGCCCCACCCTGGACCAGTACCACCTGTTTGCCGACGCCGAAGACCCCACCAGCACCCCCAACGGTCGCGGCGTGCCCTACGTGCTGAACAGCAAGCTGTTCTCGGACTATTCGGTGAAGTACCGGGTGGCCTTCATTCCGGAAGGGCAGCAGGCCATCTACAAGGACGGAAATGATGGCGAGAACGCCGTCATCCTGTTCCCGGTGGGCACCATCATCGCCAAGACCTTCTCCTTCCCTGACCAGACTGCCGGCGTGGAGACCGCGGTGGAAACCCGCCTGCTGATCAAGCGCCAGCGTGCCGACGGCAAGGTGTACTGGGATGGCCTGGAGTACAAGTGGGCCGAGGAAAATGGCAAGAAAGTGGCGCGCCTCACCCAGCAGGGCAGCAGCGCCAGCGTGCGTTGGGACTATGACGATGCCGACAGCGGCGTCCGCCATACCGGTAGCACCGACAGCTATCTGTTGCCCAATGCCAACCAGTGCCTGAGTTGCCATGCCAACGACGATGCCGAAACCGGCGCCGCACCGATTGGACCCAAGCCGCGCAACCTGAACCGCGCCTACGGCACCGAGTCGCCCTTCCCCTCGGGCCAGGCCAGTCACCCGGTGGCGGGCGCCAACCAGATTCTCTGGTGGTGCCAGAACGGCCTGCTGTCACAGTGCCCGGAGGGCATGGTGGAAGACCCGGTCAGCCACGTGGTGACCACGGTGGAACACAACGCCATCTTCAACGTGCCCGGCAGCTCCGGACAGCCAGCAGGCTCCAAGGCCGACATCGAAGCTCGCGTGCGCAGCTACCTGGAAGTGAACTGCGCCCACTGCCACAACCCGCGCGGCCTGGCGCAGAACACCGGCTACTACCTGGATGTGTTCCGTCCGGTGAACGCCACCTACGGCATCTGCAAGGGCCCGACCGCCAGCGGCACCGAAGGCCGCGGCGGCCGCGAGCACGATATTGTGCCGACCAGCGCCGAGGACAGCATCCTGCCGTATCGCATCGGACCCGAGGCCACCACCCTCGCCGCACGCATGCCGCCGTTGGCGCGCAGCACCGTGCACACTGAGGCCTTCACCCTCATCACGCAGTGGATCAACGACGTCGTCGACGAGACCTACGAGGACGCCGAAAACTGCGTGGGCGGCGGCGGGCTGGGCGGGCTGTTCGGAGGCTGAGCCACCGCCACCAGCTCCCGCACCACCACCGTGGCATAAGTGCCCGGTGGCAGGGTAAAGGCCAGACCCAGCGTCTCTGGGTCCAGCCAGGTCGCGATCAGCGCCTCCGGCATTAGCCGGAGTGCGCGCCGGTCCTGTGCCAGCCCCACCGAGGCCAGGCCTTCACACAGCGTCTGGTAGGGCGCCACTGCCGCGCGCTCCACGGCGAGCGCGGCGTCGGCGGTGGGTAGCTCGCCGCGTCCCCACAACGGCCCACTGGGATGAATGTCGCCGATCTTTCGGCGATGTTCCAGATCGTCATCATCCACGTCTGGGCCAAACCAACTGCGTGAGCCCGCCAGCGACCAGACTTCGCCCGGCAGCCCGCGGTCCCAACTGCCATCGCGCACGCGCTGCGACAGCACCGCGTTGAACACCGCCGAGCGGGCCGCGGAGATCAGCATCTCGCGCTCGCTGCGGCGCATGCGCTGCCCGGCAAACAGCGCCGCAGCCCGCTCGACATTCACGCCATCGCGCCCGAAGCGCTGCTCCCCGAAGTAGTTGGGCACGCCGTATCGCTGCAGGCGACCCACACGGTCGTCCAGCGCCGCGCGGTCGCCGTCGGTCACCCGTACCCGCAGCTCGAAGCGATTGCCGCGCAGGGCGCCGCGCTTGAGTTTGCGGCTGTGGCGTCGCTGCGACAGCACGGTCACCCCGGGGATCGACAGTTGCGACCATTCCGGCGACGCACGTCCGGGCAAATGCACGGTGAAGGCCTGGGTGGTCAGCGCATTGCGATCCTTGCGCCCGGCATAGCCGACATCCCGCTCCGAGACACCGGCAAAGCGCGCCAGCTCGCCGGCCAACCACGCCGTGTTGGCCCCTTGTTTGCGCACCCACAGCCAGTCGTGCTCACCGCCGTCGTCCGGCGCAACCGACGGCAGCTCCTCAACAATGAAGTCCTCCGGCGTGGTCCGCAACGCCCCGATCAGCGGCGGTCCTCCGTGGGCGTGCGGCCACGCCGGCACGCCGCTCAATGCAGCAGGCGCGCGCGCAGCGCGTGAACGTTGTCGTGGAGCTTGCGGGCCATCTCACCCTGGCGTGTCACCAGGGCGCGGATGTCGTCCGGCAGGTCCCAGTTGGAGACGTCGGCATAGAGTTCATCGGCCAGCGACTCCTCCTGCTCGGCATCCTCCAGAATCGTCGCCTCGTTGCGGCCATAGGCCAGCGCACGCAGGTGCATCATGAAGCGATTCAGGGTGTTGTCGAAACTGGCGCGGGGATGCGGATGGCCACCCAACCGCTGTGCCGCCGCCGTGAGGTCCTCGGCCGCCTTGTGAAAGAACTGCGCATAGTCTTCCAGGGCCGATTTCAGCTCCGCGTGATGGGCCTCCTGCGCGGCGGCCTCCAGCGTGCTTTCGCCGTTCTTGGTGGTAACGATCAACCGATTCAGAAACGTCAGGGTGTCGACGGGATTCATGACGCGCCTCCAGGGTGTGGACGATGCCCGCACCCCCAACCCGGGTCTCACGGCCCGGCTGCCTGGCGCCCCTGCAGCAGCGCCGGGTGTTGGCGTGATGCGAGTTGACACAGCATACGCCCGTTGACTGACCGTGCCGAGCCCTAATCCGCCAGAGCCGCGGAAAGAGGCGGCGAGTCATGCTCGCCGCCCTGCGACGGACTGCCTAACCATCAGCCCCCGAATCCGATCCCCAGCTTGAGCGTCGGACCCTGGATGGTGCGGTCATAGGTCTGGCGATCTTCCACCCCACCGTCGATGGCGTCGATGTAGCGTTCCCATCGGTAACCGGCCGACAGGTTCAGGCTGTTGACCCGATAGCTCAGCCCCAGCGTGGCGCCCACCATCGGCACCGTGGTCGAGGTGCTGCGACGCGCGCCCGGCACGATCCGCTCGGTGGTGGTGGTGGGTGTCTGCGGTGGCTGCTGGAACCCGCTGGCCTGCGATGACGTCCATGCGTAGTACCACTCTGACTCCTCGCTGTCCGCAATCCGGGTGTTCTGACGACCAAACAAGGCACCCCCACTCACCGACCAATCCAGCTCCACCACCCCCGACTGCCGATTGCCAAACAGCGGTGATGCGGCACTCCAGGTCAGCAGTGGGCCAGTACCGTCAAAGCTGCGATGCGCCTCGAAGTCCGCCTGGTACACGGTGTGGGTGACCGGCCGATCAGCGACCACGAAGACGTCCACGTTCTCCGGAATCGTCCAATCCGGCACGCCTTCCAGCATGGCCTGTGTCCGGGCATTCAGTCGCGCGCGCCGCAGCGCCAGCGCCATACTCGACCGTGAGAAGGCGTCGAGATTCAGGTCCCGGCGGATCGTAAGGTCGAACAGCCGGTAGGCCTCGGACGCCTGCATTTCCGCCGCCACCCGGTTGGTCTGCGAATACGATTGCAAATCCGCAAAGATCGGTGGCGCCGCCGGATTGGTGCACTGTGCCGCGAAAGGCCCGCCCACCAGCGGGCAGAAGGGCTCGGTGTCCCAGGAAGCCTGCCCGCTGACCGTGTCCCGCAGGCTGCCGTGGCGATACCCCACCGACAGCTGCCACGGACCGGCGTTGGGCCGCCAACCCAGCGTGATCTCCCGTGTCTGCCCCCAGCCCAGATCCGCACGCTGCCCGCGCTCGGCAATATCCAGTGGCCCCGCAAAGGCATCGTAGAAGGTCGGTAGCGCGGCCGTGTTGTCGCCGTCCACCCGCTGCACTTGGCCGCCCACTTCCAGCGTCAGCGGCCACACATGATCGGCACCAAAACGCCGCCCGAAGCTCCCCAGGGTCGCCCCGCCATCCCAGGTCTTGGTAACCCGCAGGCCAAACAGTCGCGGTTCGGTCAGGAAGATATTGGTGGTCAGCCCGGTATCGTCGGAGTTGAGAAACGCACCGGAGATGGCGGTCTCGTCAAACACATTCTTGATATAGGCCATCACGTTCCAACCGGACGCTTCATGGACGAAGATCGCCGCCAGGTTGGTGGTGTAGTAGTCGTCCAGCCGGCTGAACTCGTGGTCGTTGAAGATGCGCCACCACGATTTCGACTGCCAGTGCACATCGGCATGCAGGGTCATCATCCAGGCGTTGCCCAGCGGCTGGATGTAGTCACCGGTCAGGGTGAGGGTGTAATTCGGGGCGTTCGGCAGTTCGTTGCCGGACAAGTCCTTATCGAAGCCCTCACCGTTGTTCGGCGCGGTGGCCGGATCCCATCCCGGATAGTTCGGGTGGAACTGCAACGTGCCCGCTGATCCCTGTTCGGTGGGATTGGGTACGTATGGCAGATTGGTGACCGGATCGTTGCCACTCAGATAGGCGATCTCGCAGCCACCTGCGAGCCCCCCACCGACACCCCCCACCCCGACAGGCCCCATGACCCCTTCGTTCGTCGGGTACATCAGCCCCGAGAACAACCGTTCCGGCAGGATGCAGCTGGACGCGTAGGTGGGGAATGGCCGTACCACCACCCAGTCCTCGTTGCCAGCGGTGCGGTCCATCAAGTCCACCGCCTGCTCACCGTCGCCGATGCGGGTACGCTGATAGCCCCCCTTGAAGCCCAGTCGCAGCTGCTCCAAGGCGTACCAGTCGGTTTCCAGCTCAAAGCCCCAGACCTCGGCGTCAAAATTGCGGTTGAACGCCGAGCGGTCAACGATCTCCGAGATCTGGTAGTCGTGGTAGTTGTAGTAGAACGCCGCCAGATTGGCGGTCAGCCGCCCATCGAACAGCGTGTTCTTGCTGCCGATTTCCCAGGCATTGACGAACTCCGGCTTGAAGGTACGCGGCCGGGTGGCCGACTGAGCCCCCAGGCCCTGGGACTGAATGGGATCAGCATAGTAGGTGTAAACAAAGCCCGGCGGATTGGCGCCGCCGGCCTTGTAGCCCCGGCCGAACGATCCGTACACCAAGGTTTCGTCGGTGAAGGCCAGATCCGGCTTCCAGTCCAGCACCAGACGGCCGGTGGGCTCCCGCCACTTTTGCGAAATGACCTCGGCGGTGGGATACCCCACGGTCAGCGACGCCAGCGTCCAGGTTGGGATCCGCGGGGCGTCCTTCTCGTCCACCGACCAGCGCGCGCCCATCGTCAGCTTCAGATTCGGGGTGAGCTGGAAGTAGGCCTCGCCGAACAGCGCATGCGAGTGCAGGGTGTAGGGATTGCGGCTGAGGAAGTAGTTATGGCCCTTGTCATTCACATGACTGATCGGATTGGGATCCATGTACACACACTGGGTGACGCCGTAGACATCGGACGGGTCACCGGGCGCATACCCGTTCGGCAGGCAGACCCCATTGTCGGTCTGTCCCGCAACATAGGGCAGGCGTGTCATGCCAGAAGTCCCTGAACCAAGCGCTGCAATCAGACTGATGGAGTTGAAGAAGACGTAGTACTTGTCCTCCGTGGTATAGCGTAGATAGTTGGCCCCCAGGCTGAAATTGAAGGGCCCGTCGAACGCGGAGGCGAGGCGCAGTTCCTGACTGAACTGGCGCGACTCGGCGGTGGAAATGTCCACCGCCACCAACCGATCGGAACAGCCCAGCTGCGGGTCGCAGAAGATGCCGCCACTCTCCCCCTCCAGCAACACGCCTTGGCGATAGTCGGTGGTCTCCGCAGCATTCTTCCACGCCCCCGGCGCGGTATTGAAGCGATTGAAGTCCTGCAGCGAATAGACGAAGTCATCGCTGTAGGCCGTTTCCGAGCTTAGGGTCAGCGTATCGGTTACCGCCAAGTTGATCTGCAGCAGACCCACGTCTGCCTTGGCGCGATACTCGGGGTCGATGGTGGACTCAATGGTCCGCAGACTCTGCTGCTGAGTGGTGCTCAGATAGGGGTCATCCAGCGCGATCGGCAGGCCGATGCCCGCCAGCGGCACGTAGTAGGGCAGCATCAGGCCATTGGGGGTCTGCAGCGAATCGGCCGAGTACAGGGAGCCGCGCTTGCAGCCCTGGCTGAGGGTGGCCTGCACGCCCGAATAGAGCGCATCCGGCTGGCCGGCGTTGGCGAGACGGTCGAAATATCCGACGTCATAGCCGGCCACCCGGGTCACCACATCCTTGTCGCAGAGCTGCTTGCCGGAACGCAGACGGTCATCGTCCTCCTCGAAATGCTCCCAGATCAGGTTGGCTTCAACGAAGTCGTTGGGCTTGAAACGCAGCGAGGTGCGAGTAGACCAAAGGTCACGACCATCAATCGGACTGTCGGTGATGGCGTTGTCCGCGTAGCCGTCGCGCTTGGTCCAGGCCCCCGCGAAACGCAGAGCCACGGTGTCTTCCACCAGCGGCAGGTTGACCATCTGCTCGATGCGGTGACTGTTGTAGTTGCCCATGTCCACCGACAGCCGCGATTCGGTATGGAACTTGGGCTTGGCAGCGATCAGATTGACCACGCCAGCGGTGGCGTTTCGCCCATACAGAGTGCCCTGCGGCCCGCGCAACACTTCCACACGATCGAGATCGTAGAACTCCTGCTCGAAGAAGCGATTGCGGATGAACGGGGTGTTGTTGAAGGCCACGGCCACTGCAGGATCGGTAGTCGCGGAGATGGCCTGGGTCCCGATGCCGCGAATCTGGATCGAATATCCGGAAAAATTGGTCTTGGTGAACGTCATGTTGGGGACCTGGGTAATCAGGTCCGGACCACCGGCAATCTGGCTCTTGGTGAGGTCCTCCATGGTGAATGCGGAAATCGCGATCGGCACATCCTGAAGCCGCTCTTCGCGCTTCTGACCCGTCACGATGATTTCTTCGACTCCCGCACGACGGGCCTGCTCGACGGCACCTGTGGCCGCCCCCTCAGCGAAAGGGTCCGCGCCGTCTCCCAGCCCATTCGGGGCCCCCACCGCCATGGCGCCCGACGCATCGCGGGTCACCACCAGATCGGTTTCCTGCAACAGCATGTTCAGCACTGCCGTGACCGTGGTTTCGCCGCTGACCCCTTCCGTCTCGAGGCCCTCCACGTCGGCATCGCGATAGATCAGCTGGATGCCGCTCTGGGCAAGCAATGCATCAAGGGCATCGGCCAACTGCCCGGCTGGAATGTTGAAGGTCTGCACCTGCTCGGCGGGCGCTGCCACACCCGCGGGTTCGGCGGACACCAGCGGTATGAGCAACATCAGGCTGAAACCCCCCAGTGCGGATTTCAGAACGGGGGCACGCATCATGTGTGATCTCCTCAGAGCGGCTTCGTGATGGGCCGCGTAAGGGTTAAGACACGTCAGCGGGGATGTTCCGGAACATGGGGGCGGTGGAGTGCTGAGTTGTGAGTGCTGAGTGGTGAGCAGAAGCAACAGCAGGGGTGAGGGGTGAGGGGTGAGCACTGGCAACGGCAACAGCGGAGTGCTGAGTGGCGAGTGATGAGTGCGGAGTGACGACAACAGCAAGGGCTATGCGTCGATCAGGAAGGGATTGCGGGCGATGACACGGCCGTAGTGCTGACCGTGGTTGAGATCTTCGGTATAGAGAATCTCGGCATCGGCCCGATTGGCGGCGTGGACGATAAGGGCGTCCCAGAACGAAAGTTGATAGCGGAGTTGCAGGTCCACTGCCTGCAGCAACGCCGGGCCGTCATTCACGATGACAGTCCAGTACAGGTAGTCCTCCACAAGTTGGCGCGCCCACTGCGGATCGGGTGGTTCGCGCGTCTTGCGAAGCAGATTGACGTAAAACTCCTGCAGTACCTGGGTGCTCAAGGCGCCGTTGCCTTGGCGCCACAGCTGCTGAACCAGTGTGTTGGCGTGCCGATGTTTGTCGCCGGTGGAAGGGTCGTGCGCGTAGAGCAGGATATTGGTGTCAACAAAGGCGCTAGCGCTCATACAGCTCGTCCCGGCTGGCAGGTTTGGCCCAACCCAAGGGGCGAGGCTCACGCAGTTCCATCAGTACGCGCTGGCGCGCGTTCTTGTATCCCTGATCGCGTTTGAGGAGTTCAGTGACCTGCTCTGACATCAATCGGCTTAGCGACATCCCTCGCTCGGCCGCGTAAACGCGCAGCGCTTTGGCCAGCTCACTGTTGAGGGCGATGGTGATGTTGGTGGTCATAGAATAATCACATAATTCGTGATTCACATACTATGTGATTCGTTGCGTTAGCGCAAGTGATTGGTGAGGGATGAAGCCCGTCGTTGTTGCGAGCACTGCTCGCTGGCGGGGTGAACGCACCAGCATGGATGCCGGGGCCGGAGTGCATTCGCGAACTGACATGTCGCCAGGAGGGCCAGCGCCAAGGTGTAGTAGCGCACAACGGGCACGAGCAACGGACAACGCCTACCGGTCGTCATGCCCGACTGGATCGGGCATCCAGATACCAACCGTTGAAGCTGGACCCCCGATCAAGTCGGGGGTGACGAGAGGATGTCGGGGGAGCGTCTTTGGCGCTGTGACGGGTGATTAGTGACTGGTGATTGGTTGAAAAGCCACAGCAGAGGCAACGAGGGGCGCTGTTGTGTCGTCATGCCCGACTTGATCGGGCATCCAGGGCCCACCGCCGAAGCTGGACCCCGGATCAAGTCCGGGGTGACGGCCCGGTGTGGCCTTGGGCGCTCGCCGCCTCCCCGCGCGCAGTGACGCGGATGGCAGTGCCCTGAGGTTCCAGGTGCAGGCCGTAGGCGCGTTGCAGCAGACGGGCGAAAGCGTCGAGGTTGGTAGCCTCGAAGCTGCCACTGATGCGGGTGGTACTGGCACCGGGGCCTTCCACCTTCAGTTGTTGGGTGTTGTAGCGGTTGAACTCGCGCGCGGCTTCAGCCAGCGGCGTGTTGTCGAAGATCAGCAGGCCGCGGCGCCAGGCCAGTTCGCGTTGCAACTCGGGGGCCGGGGCTTCCGCCAGTTGGGTGTTGTCGGCTTCGGCGATGACCCGCTTGCCACGGGTGGCGATGGTGGGCGCCGCCTTCGGTTGCGGGGTGTTGGCCTCGACCTTGACGCGGCCGTCCTCGACCACCACTTCCACCCGGGGGCCGTCGTGGCGCACCGCGAACCGGGTGCCGAGGACGGTGATGCGGCGGTCCCCGGCGAACACGATGAACGGGCGTGTCTTGTCGTGGGCAATGTCGAAGAAGGCTTCGCCCTTCTGCAGCCACACCACCCGCTTTTCCGCATCGACTTCGGCCCGCAGTGCGGTGTCGGTGTTCAGTTCCAGACGGGAGCCGTCGCGCAGCGGCACGGTGGCCTTGCCGCCGATGGCGGTGACGTAGTGTTGAACGCCGCGGCTCTGCCATTGCTGCCACCCGAACATGCCGGCGGCAACGGCGAGTACCAGGCTGGCGGCCAGCGCCCAGCCTTTCAAACCCAGCCCTTCCGGCTGCCATTCGCGATGGCTCGGCGGGCGCATCTGGGCCAGGGTTTGCGGACGATGCAATTCGGGAAGACGTGCCAGTTGTTCCAGGCCCCGTCCGGCCCGCAGCCAGGCGACACGGTGCGCGGTGTCTTCGGCCAGCCATAGATCGAGGGCAGCTTGATCGTCGTCGGTCCAGCCATCGCCCTCAGCCGCCAGCCGCCATTCCAGGGCGCGGTGCTCGATGTCGTGCGCTTTATTCATGGGGAGCCACCTTGCGCCGGTGGGTACCTGCAGGACCGCGCAGGACACGGCCGGTGCCACCCAGCATATGGTCCATGAGCGCACGCATGCCGTACATCATGTGCTTTTCAATGGTGTCTTCGCCCACGCCCATGCGCGCCGCGCACTCTCGTTGGGACAGCCCCTCGACCCGCCGGAGCACCACGGCTTCGCGGCAGCGCGGGGGCAGTTTGTCGAGCCCGTCCTGTAATTGGCGAAGATCATCCTCAGCGGTCGCCTCCTGCTCGGGCGTGATGGTGTCCACTGCCAGGTTGAGGCTGTCGAGGTCGGCGACCGCCTCAATGGACACGATGCGACTGCGCCGTACATGGTTGATCAACAGATTGCGGGCCGAACGAAACACGAATGCCTGGGTCTGCGCGGGCAGGCCGTTGCGGGCCGCCTCATACAACCGCACATACAGTTCTTGCCGAAGGTCCACCCAATCCACCTCGTTTCGCCAGTTCTTGCGCAAAAAATGCATGAGCGCCGGCTCGAGGGGGAGCACCTCCTCAGCAAACCACCGGTCCACGTCCTGCATTTCCGCCATGGCTCCTCCGCCGTCTGGCCTCGGTGATCGTATGTCGCCGTCGGCCCCAATGTAGATAAGACGCTCGGGAATGCGAAATCCGGAACACAGGGAGCGCCTGGGGCGCTGTGAGGGGTGAGGGGTGAGGGGTGAGGGGTGAGGGGTGAGGGGACTGGAGAGGGCGTGCCTAAAACGAGTGGCCTATGATCGGCGGATGGAAACGCTGACACCGCAGACACACCCCATCAACGGCACCGACATCGCCTGGCTGGAGCAGGGCCAGGGCCCCTTGGTGATCTGCCTGCACGGCTTCCCGGACACGGCCTGGAGCTTTGCGCCGGTGATGGCGCATCTGGCGGCGGCGGGGTTTCACGCGGTGGCGCCGTTCCTGCGGGGCTATGGGCCGTCCGGGCTGAGCGCCGATGGCGATTACCGGCTGCCGGTACTGGCGGGTGATCTGCTGGGGCTGATCGATCATTTCGGCGCGGCGCGCGCCCATGTGGTGGGGCACGACTGGGGCGATGTGATCGCCCAGTACACGGCGGTTACCGCCCCCCATCGCTTCGGGCGCATGGTGCTGGCGGCGGTGCCCCATCTGCGGCGTTTCGTGCTGCGGCCGTCGCTGAAGCAGGCGGCCCGCTCGCACTACATCGTTCGCTTTCAGTGGCCGGGTTGGGCGGAGCGGGTCATTCCGGCCGACAACTTTCGCTGGCTGCGCGGGCTGATCCACGACTGGAGCCCGGACTGGCGGCCCACCGAGGCCGACCTCGCGCCGCTGCTGAACACCCTGGGCCAACCGGATCGCCTGCGCGCGGCACTGGCCTACTACCGGGCCCTGCCGTTGAACATCGTGCAGGGCGACATCCGCCGCACCGCATTTGCGCCCATCCCGGTACCGACGCGGATGATCTTCGGCCGTGATGACGGCTGCATCGGCCCCGAAATGTTCACCGGCCAGGACCCGCTGTTTCCGCTGGGGCTGGATCTCTGCGAAATGCCCAACGGCCACTTCATGCAGTGCGAAGCACCTGCCGCCTTCGCCCGCCACGTGATCGACTGGCTACGCCAGTAAACGCCGGAGACCGCCGTGACCCTGAAAATTCACCACCTCAACTGCGGCACCATGTGCCCCTACTGCGAGCGTCTGATCACCGGCGGCGGAAGCTGGACGGCGCCGGCGCGCATGGTCTGCCACGTGCTGTTGGTGGAGACGCCGAACGACGGCCTGTTGCTGGTCGACACTGGCCTCGGTCGTGCCGACATGGCCCACCCCGGGCAGCGGCTGGGGCGCGCGTTCAATGCCCTGTTGCGGCCACAGCCGGACCCCGCCGCCACCGCGCATGCGCAGGTGCAGGCGCTGGGGTTTCGCGTTGAGGACGTCCGCCACATCCTGCTGACGCATCTGGACCTCGACCATGCCGGCGGCCTACCGGACTTTCCCGAGGCACAGGTGCATGTGCTGGCCGATGAGCACGCGGCTGCGATGAACCCCGGGCTGCGAGAACGCGCCCGCTACCTGCCGCGACAATGGCAGCATTCGCCGCGCTGGAGACTGCACAAGGCGGGCGGTGATACCTGGAACGGCTTCGAGCAGCTCCACCCCATCCCCGGCCTGGAGGACGCGGTATTCCTGATGCCGCTGATTGGCCACACCCGCGGCCATACCGGTGTCGCCGTGCGCGATGGTGATGGCTGGCTGATCCACGCCGGTGACAGTTACTTCCACCGTGGCGAGATGGACCCGGAGCGCCCTTGGGCGCCGCCGGGGCTGGCCCTATTCGAGAAGGCGGTGCAGACACTGCCGCGCGAACGCGTGCACAACCAGGAACGGCTGCGCACGCTGCTGCGCGATCAGGCGGGTTCCATCTCCGCTTTCTGCGCCCACGACCCGGTGGAGTTCGACGCCTTCGCCGGCTGAGCAGCGGCGCGCGCATCCTGCTTGATCATGTCGGCGCCCTTTTCGCCAATCATGATGATGGGCGCATTGGTATTGCCGCCCACCAGGGTGGGCATGATGGCGCCGTCAATCACCCGCAGGCCTTCCAGGCCATGCACACGCAGGCGCGCGTCGACCACGGCCATGGCGTCGCTGCCCATCTTGCAGGTGCCCACCGGGTGGTACTGGGTGTCCGCACGGTTGCGGATGTCCGCCTCGCAGGCCTGGGCGTCGTTGAGGTCGAAGGGATAGAGCATCGTGCCGCGATAGCGGTCGAAGGGTTTCGATTCCAATACGCGCCGCTGCAGTTGGGCACCCTTCACCAGCAGGTCAACGTCCGCCTGTTCCTTGAGGAACCCGATATCGATCTGCGGTGCATCCTCGGCGCGGGCGCTGGCCAACCGCACGGTGCCGCGGCTCTTCGGGCGCATCACCGTGCAATGGCAGCTGAAGCCGTGCCCGAGGTGCATCTTGCGACCGTGGTCGTCCACCGCCGCCCGCACAAACACGAACTGCAGATCGGGCCGCGGCTGGTCGGGCGTGCTCTTGAAGAAGGCGCCGGCTTCCGCATATGGGGTGGTCAACAGACCCTTGCGATGGCGCCACCACTGCAGCACGGCACGGACAAATCGGCCGACGAAGGGTATCGACACGCCGAAGGTGTCGGTCCATGACGGCGCGCGGTAGCTGTGCACGATATCGATGTGGTCCTGCAGGTTCTCGCCCACGCCGGGCAGGTCGTGGACCACGTCGATCCCATGCTCGCGCAGGTGCGCGGCCGGTCCGACGCCGGACAGCATCAGCAACTGCGGGCTGCCGAAGGCGCCGGCGCTGAGGATCACCTCGCGCCGCGCCTGCAGGGTCTGACGCTGGCCCTTCACCTTCACCTGCACACCCACCGCCTTGCGGCCTTCGAACAGCACCTTCTCGGTCAAAGCGTGGGTGATGACGGTGAGATTGGGGCGCTGCAGGTTGGGCGTGAGGTAGGCCTTGGCGGCACTGCAGCGCTCCCCGTTCTTGTGGGTCACCTGATAGTGGAAGGCGCCTTCCTGGGTGGCGCCGTTGTAGTCCGGGTTGGCCGGAATGCCGTGCTGGCCGCAGGCCTCGACAAACACGTCGCAGAGTTCGCTGGGGCTGCTCAGTTCGGCGACGTTGAGCGGGCCGCCCTGGCCGTGGAATTCATCGCGGTAGGTTTCGTTGTGTTCGCTCTTGCGGAAGTACGGCAGCACCTCCTGATACGACCAGCCTTCATTGCCCAGTGCCGCCCAATCGTCGTAGTCCGATTTGTCGCCGCGCACATAGAGCATCGCATTGATGGAGCTGGAGCCACCCAGCCCCAGGCCGCGTGGCTGATAGCCCCGACGCCCGTTCATCGCCGCCTGCGGCGTGGTCTCGTAGGCGTAGTTGAAGCGGCCCTTGCGCGGCATGATCGCCACCACCCCGGCAGGGGCGTGTACCAGGGCGCTGTTGTCGGGCCCGCCGGCCTCCAGCAGACAGACCGTGACCTGCGGGTCCTCGCTGAGGCGCGCGGCCACCGCACAGCCAGCCGAGCCGGCACCGACCACGATGTAGTCGTATGACATCTTCACTCCTTCAGCGACAACGCACGGATTTCGAATAATGCGCTGAAGGTACGCCGGTTTACCGCCGCGGTAAAAGGTGTGCAGGGGTCAGAGGGTTGATCGAAACGGCCAGCGGGCCGAATCACTCAGTCCAGGGCGTAATGCGCCGGCCGCCCAGCGGTCCACAGCTCGCCCCACAGCTTGCCGCCGCCATCCACCGTCAACACCTCACCGGTGATGAAGCTGCCGCTGGACGCACTGAGGTAGATGCAAGCCTCGGCAATCTCCATCGGCGTGCCGGGGCGCTTCAGCGGGTTGGCCAGTGGAAACTCCTTCTGCGCCTCGGGCGGATACACCCGCAGCCCCTCGGTGGCGGTCAGCCCCGGCGCCACGCAGTTGACGCGAATGCCCAGCGGTGCCCACTCCACCGCCACGGTACGACTGGCGCCGATGATGCCGGCGCGCGCCGCCACGGTGTGAGCCACGCCGGGCATGCCGCGCTCGGTCACCACCACGATGTTCACCAGCGACTTCGCCATACCCGCGCCGTGATCGCGCCAGTACTGGGCGGCGCGCTGCATCATCAGCCAGGTGCCGTTGAGGTTGTTGTTGATCACCGCCATCCAGCCCTTGGGGGCATAGTCGATGGCGTCCTGCGGGAACTGCCCACCGGCATTGTTCACCACATAGTCGAGCCGGCCAAACTGCTGGTGGATCGCGGCGTATAGCGCGTCCACCTGCTCCGGCTCACGCACGTTGACCGACTGGCACATCACGGTACCGCCCTGGGCGCGGATGAAGTCGGCCACCACTTCCAGCTTCTCCAGGGTGCGGCCGCAGAGCACCACCGTGGCCCCCAGGCGCGCGAACAGCAGCGCCGTGGCGCGACCAATGCCGCTGCCACCACCGGAGACCAGCGCCACCCGGCCCTTGAACAGGTCGGGGCGGTAAACCGTATCGGCGGCCCACAGGGCTTCCGGGGCATTGAGGGCGTCGATGTCGGGCAACATGGGGGTGTAACTCTCCTTAAGGGACCGTGGCGCAGCGCGGCGGCCGGGTGACGGACTCCGTCGCGCCGTCATGCCTGATCTGATCGGGCATCCAGTCACCCACCGCAGCAACTGGATCCCGGGTCAAGCCCGGGATGACCTTTCCTATCCATCTCTCGTCATACCCGCGATGACGTTTCCTACTCATCTCCCGTCATGCCCGACTTGATCGGGCATCCAGATACCCACTGCCGCAACTGGATCCCGCGTCAAGCTCGGGATGACGTTTCCTATCCATCTCTCGTCATGCCCGACTTGATCGGGCATCCAGGCACCCACCGCCGCAACTGGATCCCGGGTCACGCCCGGGATGACGTCTCTCAGTACGACTCAGGACGACAGCAGTTCCTTGCTGATGATCATCTTGCGCACTTCGCTGGTGCCAGCGCCGATTTCCAGCAGCTTGATGCTGCGGTACAGGCGGTTGATTTCGGATTCCCAGATGTAGCCGCTGCCACCGTGGATCTGCACGGCCTCGTTGAGCACCTTGTTCATGGTCTCGGCCACGTACAGCACACCGGCGGCGGTGAGCTTGTGGATCTCGCCGCGGCCGCCGTCGTCCTCGCCGATCACGTTGGCGGCACGCAGCGTCTGGTAGGTGAACAGTCGCATCGACTCCACCCAGGTGTAGATATCCGCCAGCTTGGACTGGATCATCTGGAAGTCGGCGATCGGGCGACCGAACTGCTTGCGGCTGCGCGCCCAGTCCAGTGACAGGCTGAGCGCCCGCTCGGCAATGCCGAGGCAGATCGGCGAAATCATGGCGCGCTCCAGGTCCAGCCCGGACATCACCACTTTCACGCCCCGGTTCTCGCCGCCCACCAGGTTTTCCACCGGCACCCGGCAGTCCTCGAACACCAGTTCGGCGGTCTGGCTGCCGCGAAAGCCCATCTTGATGAGCTTCTGCGCCACCTTGAAGCCGGGGAAGTCCTTCTCGACGATGAAGGCGGAGATGCCCTGCGCGCCCTTTTCCTTATCGGTCTTGGCGTACACCAGCAGCACGTCGGCCACCGGCCCGTTGGTGATGTAGATCTTGCTGCCGTTGAGGTAGTAATAGCCACCCTCACGCCGCGCGGTGGTGCGCATCGACCCCAGCGCATCGGAGCCGGCGCCGGGCTCCGTGAGGCCGAGCGCACCGATCAGCTCGCCCTTGCACATGCCGGGGATGTACTTGCGCTTCTGGTCGTCGTTGGCGTTGCGCAGGATGTTGTGCAGGCACAGGTTCTCGTGTGCCACCCAGGCCAGCGCCAGTGCGTGGTTCCAGCGGCCCAGCGCCTGCAGGATCAGCCCGGAGGTGAAGACGTCCATGCCGGCACCGCCCAACTCCGGTGGCGCGGTCACGCCGAAGTAGCCGGTGGCGCCGATCTTGGGGAAGATCTCACTGGGCCACCATTCCTCATCGTCCATGCGCTGGGCCAGCGGGTAGACCTCGTTCTGGGCAAAGCGGTCGGCCTGGGCGAGAATTTCCATCTCGTCGCTGGACAGGCCGGAGAACGCCTGCATCACGGACGGACGATCAAGAGAAACGGTATCGGGCATGGGAAGCATCCAGCTGGTGAGTCAGACTTACCAGACTAGGTCGGCAGGGCGGGTTCGGCTTCGTCCAATGTGGTGAGACCGTCGCGGGCCGGGGCCAAATTTACGCAGGGAGCGCCGTCGCGCTCGGCGTACCATGTCCCGAAAATCGGGAGACAACATGTCACATGTCATCGCCCTGCGCCCGGTGTCGGCGCTGCTGCTGATGTTCGCGCTGGCCGGCTGCGGCAGCAGTGCGCCCGCCGGAAGCGGCCTGCCGCCGGGCGCCCGCGCGGTCACGGATGACCCCAGTTGCGTGGCCCCACGCTGCCTGGAGGTGGCGGTGCCGCTCCCGGAAGGCGTCAACGTCACCGACAACCGGGTGCGCCTGCTGTTGCCGCGCGACTACGCCGACAGCGACCGTCACTACCCGCTGCTGTATCTGCTGCACGATGCGCCCGGCGATGTCACCAGTTGGACCCGGCTGGGTCAGGCGCAGGCGTTTACCGAAAACCTCGACGTCATCGTCATCATGCCCGACGGCGGTGGCGGCAATCCGGGCTGGTACAGCGACTGGCGCGACGGCAGCTTCCAATGGGAGACCTATCACATCGAGGTGATGATGCCCTTCCTGGAGCGTCACCTACGCGGTCTCGGTGACGGCCATCGCGCCATCGCCGGTCCGTCGATGGGCGGCCATGGCGCCATGAGCTATTCAGCACGGCATCCCGGGCTGTTCGCCGCGGCGGCCGGCTTTTCCGGTGCGGTGGATTTTCTGCACCTGGGCCGTATCAGCGCGCTCTACGGTTATCTCGCCAATCCCATCGCAGGGACGCCCAACGGGCCGATCTGGGGCGATCCGGTGCTCAACTACGACATCTGGCAGGACCACAACCCCGGTACCCGGGTCGACAACCTCAAGGGCATGAAAATTCTGCTGACCTCCGGCAACGGTCTGCCCGGCGGGCCGCACGAGCAGTTGGGCAGCCCGCAGCTGTATGCCATTGAGCCCGTCCTGCTGCTGATGAACCAGAGCTTTGCCAGCACCCTGGATGCCGCTGGCGTCGACCACGCCACCTGGTTCTATGGCCCCGGCTTTCACGACTGGCCCTACTACCGCGATGCCTTCGCCTGGGCCCTGCCGCAATTGGTGGCCGCCATCGAGTGATCGCTCAGGCGGCGCCCGCCACCGCCGTGAGATCGTCCAACAAGGCCGGCAGACCGGCCCGCAGCAGCGGCACCGCCAGGGGCCACCGCGCGCCCGCGGTGCGCAGGGGTTCGGGTTGACGCAGCCGCTGCGCGGTGCGGTCGATGGCCCGGTTGATACCGGCTTCCGAACCATAGGAGATCAGCAGATCACGGAATGCGTCGGCGGTGGTCGCACGGCCGCCCGCCTGCACAAACCAGTCGGATGCCGACGCCACCGCAACCCCGGCACGGGCCTGGAACGCCGTCAGCGGTTCCCCTGAATAAGCCGGCCAGTCGTGGACCAGGGCGTAATCGGCCGCCAGGTCCAGCAGAATGCCGGCGTAGCGGCGTTCACCGTCGGGCCATAGCTGGCGTGCCTCACGCATCACCGGATGGCGATCCGTCGCCGCGTCCACCTTGCGGTGCAGGCGAATGCCTTCGGCGAGGTCCGCTGGATAGGCACTGAGGTCCGAGCCACGCACGACATCGCCCAACACGGCCCCCGCCAGCGAGGTCGCCGTGCGGTCGGCAAGCCACATGTGCGCCAGAAAGTTCATGGTCGCGGCGCCTGCGCCACCACCGGCGGCACCCAACCCGGTTGCACCGCCTTCAGCGGATGCTGCGCACTGACATGCCCCATGAAGGGCGGCCAGATGGCATACCCCAGCAATTGCTGCACACGCGGCGACATGGCGCGAACCCGCTCCGGTGGAATGGCCAGAAAGTAGTTCTCCTGCGGTCGCGCCCAGGGCTCGCAATACTGGTTGGAGAACGCCAGCCGTGGGGCCGTGCTGTGATTGCCGCCGCCCCGGTGCAACAGGGTGCCGAGAAACACCACGCAGGCACCCGCCGGCATTTCGGTAGGGACCAACTGTCGTTCGAGATCGGCGCGTCCCGGCGCATCGGCATCCAGGCCGTCATAGATGCCGGCAATCTCGTCATCGCTCCAGCGATGACTGCCGGGCAGCAGTTCGGTGCCGCCGTTGTCGGCGGTGAAGGCATCCACCGCGACGATGGTGGAGACACTGAAGGCCGGACGCGGGCGCGGCACGGTGTAGAACTGATCGTCGTAGTGGATCGGCTACGGCGTTTCGCCCGGCCCAATGCAGATCGCCTGACTGGCAGTGAGCAGATAGCCGGGATGCAACAGCTGATCCAATAGGGCCAGCACACGCGCATCCTCGACAATGCGCTCGAAGATCGCGTCGCGCGCTACCAGGGTGTAGACCCGCTCGGTCTGGTAGCCCTCGAAGTTGTTGCGCCCGGTGTGCTGCGACAGGAACGGCGCCAACCCTTCGCGCACGGCCTGCAGGTCCGCGGCCGAGAGAAAATCCTCGATCACGGTGAAGCCCTGCTGCTGCAGTCGCTGCAGGTGCGGTTCGACGTCGAAGCCGGGGGCCAGGGACATGCTGCGTACCAATACGAATCCGATCCGATGATAGGCCGATGTGCCGGTGCGTGGTCAGGGCCGCCAGTTGGCGTGGGTGGCCCAGTACTCGACGCTGCGGCGGTAGGCCTCGCGATCGATCGGCACGCCGGAGCCGCCTTCCGCCACACCCAGCGCGTTACGCATCATGGTAATGGGCGCCATCGGAATCTCCTCGGGCTCGGCCGTGGCGAGGCAGCCGACGATGCCCCAGTCGGCATCGATGGGCGAACCTTCCTTCGCCATCTGCGCGCGGTCGTAGAGGATCACCACCAGGTAGTTCGCCACCGGCGGCTCAACCCCTTCAAACCACCGCACCAGCACCGGTAGCTCGTCGCGGTTGCGGACTTCGTAGGCGGAACGCAGCCGATGTTGGTTGTCGGCGGTGATCGGCACCGTCAAGCAGCGGGTCTGCGTCCAGTTGCGATGAACATGCAGTTTGCAGAACGGCGCGTAGCCGTCCAACACCTTCATCGGCGGCGTCGAATTGAGGTGCCGCTGGTAGTCGTCCGGCGTGACACCGACGATGCCGTTACGACGGCCCGACCGCGGGAACAACCGGGTCCGCGCGAAGGAGGTAAGCACAATGGACATGACGACCGCAGATGGAAATGCGGGCGCCATGATCCGTGATCCGGCGCAGCCCGGCCAGTCAGTCCATCAATCCGGACTCCGCCACAGCGCCTCGACGCCGGGGTCGATGGCGTGTACCAGCCGGTTCAGCAGCGATTTCAGCACCGCCCCTTCGCCGGGCCCCAGGCGCTCGAGCACTTCGCTTTCCACCGCCTTGGCTGCGGCGATCAGTTCCAGCGCCGTGGCACTGCCCTGGTCCGTTAGCTGATAGGCCCCGCCTTCGGCGTCGCGACCGGGCAGCTGCTCGGCCAGTCCGCGCGCCATCAGCTCACCAATGGCATCGCAGGCACTGCGGTTGAGCACCCCGGCCATGCCCTGCTCCAGCTCGGCGCCGGTCATCACATGTTTCAAGGTCAGGGTCGACAACAGGTAGAACGCCTCGTCGCCCAGCTGCTGGGCGGCCAGCAAGCCGCGAATACGGCCGAAGAACTGGAAGTGACTGCGCCCCAGCAAGTAGCCCAGAAAATCCTCACCAAAGCTTCCCGCCAGCTCCGGCGCGCGCGGCTTTTCGGCCGGGCCGTCGCGGCGGGTGGCGTGTGCATAGCGCCCGCCGTGAAACACCAGGGGGGCCGTTTCCGACTGATCGAAGGCGAGCACCTCACCGATAAAGATCAGGTGGTCGCCGCCCTGATAGGTGGAGGCGGTGCGGCACTGGAAGCGCGCCGCACAGTCCTTCAGCAATGGCACATCGCCGGCACCGGTCTCCACCTCCAGCCCGGCGAACTTGTCTTCTCCGCGGCGGGCAAACCGCCCTGACAAGGCCTCCTGATCCGCCGTCAACACATGCACCGCCCAGTGACTGGCCGCCTTGAAGTGGTCAAAGCTCATCGCGTTGTTGGCGAGGCTCCACAGCACCAGCGGTGGGTCCAGCGACACCGAGTTGAAACTGTTGGCGGTGAGCCCCATCGGCGTGCCGTCCGGCGCACGCGCGGTGATGATGGTCACGCCGGTGGCGAAGCTGCCCAGCGCCTGGCGAAAGGCTTTTGCGTCAAAGGCGGTGTCTTGGGTCACAAGTTGTACTTGATGGTAAAGGTGGCGTACTCGCGGTCGGCCACAGGATTGGACGGAATCGGGCTGTTGCCCACCAACGCCCCCGGATCGCCGAGGAACCAGTTGTAGCCGATGGCGAACTCAAGGTTCTGCAGATACTGGGCAATCACCTGCAGGCCCAGTCGCACATCGCCCTCGCCGAACAGCGAACCGAAGGTGCCGGCGCTGGAGGCATAGTTGTAGTAGGCGTGCGCCACCGAGATCGGCGTGCCGATATCCCAGCCGGGGAATACGTTGCGGCCCTTGGGCAGCACCAGGAACTGATAGGCCGCTGCCTTTTCGTCGTAGAACAGCGTGTCGCCATTGCCCACCGGCACCAGGCCGGGTCGGGCGTCGATGGCCTGCACGTCGTCGACGTAGAGGAAGGAGGTTTCCGCGGCTACCGCCACTTCGTCATAGATCCAGAAGCGCGGGTTGGTCACGAAGATGGCCGACAGGTTGGCCTGGATGGTATCGCCACGCGAGTAGATCGGGCTCACCACACCGGACACTTCCGCAGCCACCGGCAGATCGATGTCCTCGCGGTAGATCACTTCCCCGCCCACGTTCAAACCGAACAGGGTGGTGGAGAAGCTCACCGCATTCATGGTGATGTCGTCGAAGTAGCGGATCTGGTAGGTGACCGGCACTTCCTGGTTGATCAACTGGGTGGTGATCGGCGTGCCATTGGGCAGCTCGCCCAGCGGCGCGAAACCGAAGTTCAACTGCACCGTGGGGTTGTGGTTGTGATAGCGCAGGTGGTAGATGCCGAGCGTGGTCTTGTCGGTGACCTGCGCCTTCAGCCCCACCCCCCACTGACCATCCTTGTCGGGCTCGATATCAGGGCCCCGAATAGTCTTGATGGTGTCTTCGGCATTGAGCAGCCCGCCCAGCGGCGTCGCCAACATGCACAACTGGCTCAAGTCCAGCGGCAGGGGATCGAGGTCCAACAGCCCGGGGCAACCGGCGCCACTGGCGGGGTTGATCGAGCCGTGTGCGAACTCGGCACCGGGACCGACCACGTCGGCGACCGAGAAGAAGTCGCCCACCGGGAACACTTCAGTGGGTTTGAAGTGCAACTGGTAGTAACCCATCAGGGTGTAGTTGAAGCCCAACTGCAACTGGAACGAGGCCTGGTGCGCCGGCAACAGAATTTCCTTGATCTCGGCGCCCGGCACGAAGGCCTTGGTGGCGTCGTTGGGGCCCTGCGCCGAAACGATCCCCGGGAAGAACAGGCTCTCACCCCAGGCCACCAGGTGCTTGCCGAAGCGCAGGTTCAGCGCGATGTCGTCGGTGAGATAGAAGTCACCGTAGGCATAGGCTTCGAGAATGCGGGCCCGCTCACCGTTGGTGCTGACCGTGTCCGGATTGAACTCGTCCACTGGGCCTTCAAACTTGTTGATGGTGTCCGGCGAATCGTTGTCGTTGCGTTCCTGGAAGGCAAAGTCGTAGAACGCCGCGCCGCTGGCAATGATGCCGAAGTTGCCCTTGCGGAAGGACAGCTCACCAAACGAGGTCAAACGATTGTTGATCGGCGAGTACTTCTCGAAGTTGCGGTTGCCGTCGTCCAGATTGATGGTGGTCGACAAACCGGTGTGGGTGAAGCCCACCACCTGCCCGGACGGCAGCACCTGCGGCTGCAGCGGGTCCACCGGGGCATCGATCAGCTCGCGCGCGGCATCCTGCATGCGGACCGCCAGGCTGTACCCGAGTGACACCTTGTAGGAGCCGTCGACCCCAAAAAGGCTGAAGCCCGCCGCTGACGCCGCACCGGCCTGTATGGCCATCACGACACCCGCCCCAATACCGGCCGCCCGGCCTGAGAATCCGCCCATGAACTCCTCCCTGCACCGCTGTGGTTATTACCGCGAACCGTAGAGCGCGGCTTGGGGGGCGGCTTCATCCGAACTGATTAGGGGTTCAGGTCAGGAACGGCGATTGATCCATGGCCGGAATCAGAACCGGTACTTGCCGGTAAAGGCCACATAATCGCGGTCGGCGTACGGCCGCTTCTCAAAGTGCGGGCTGCCGAGGAAGGCGTTGTAGCTGACCCCCACCTCCAGGCGCTGCAGGCGGGTGAAGTTGAAGCCAATGCTGGCCCGCATATCACCCTCGCCCATCAGCGAGCCCAGGCCCGACAGCAGCGCCGACTGCCCATTGCCAATGGCGGCGAAGGAGATCGGCACCTGCAGATCCCAGCCGGCGGTGATGTTGCGGAAATCCATCAGGCCCAGCAGCGAATATCCCCAGGCATCGCGGGTAAAGCTGAGGTCAGTGGAGCAGCCATTGGGGCCGCAGGCCGGTTCCAGATCCTCAACGTGGACGAAGCCCACCTCACCGACCAGGGTCAGCGCGTCCCAGCCGAAGCGTGGCCCGAGCACGTACAGCGCCGACAACAGGCCCTGCCAGACCTCGGAGCGGGTCGGCGTGGGCACCGGCCCCAGCAGGCCACCGTCGACATCCACCAGTACGTCCACCCCTTCGCGAACGATGAACTCCCCACCGACATTGGCGCCGAGGAAGGAGGTGGAGAAGCTCAGCGCGGACAGGTCGATGCCGTCGAAATAGCGGATGTTGTAGGTCACCGGCACCTGCAAGCCCAGAGTGCCGGTGGTGATCGGCCGCAGGATACCGTTGCCGGGCACCAGCAGCGCCTCACCATAGTTCTGGACCGGCGCCGGCGTGGTGTTGTGATAGCGCAGCCGATAAGCCCCCAAGGTGGTCTCCGGCGTGATCTGGTACTTCAGCCCCACGCCCCACTGGCCGTGATCGCTGGGGCGGATATCCTCCTGTCGCACCACGTTGACATAGCGTGGGGTGTTGGGCTGATTGATGATCCCGCCCGGCACCGGTACATCGGGCAGCAGCGGGTCGAGCAGCCCCAGCAGGTTGCCGACCAGGTCGGTCACGCCCTGGGTCGGCAACTGCGGCGCCAGCAGATCCACCACCAGCTGCAGGGTTTCGGCGAGGTTCTCCGACAACAGGTTGAGGTCTTCGAGATTCTGCAGGTAGAGCGGGTTCTCAATGCCGTAGATGAACTGCGCCCCCGGCCCCACCACATCGCTGACCGAGAAGAACTCGCCGACCGGATTCAGCTCCACCGGCTTGAACTCCAGCTTGTACTGCCCCAGCAGGGTCCACTTCTCGTTGATCGCCAGCTGCATCGACACCTGGTTGACCGGCAGCAGGATGCTCTTCACATCCGCGCCCGGCACCGTGGCCTTGGTGGCATCCGCGGGTGATTGCGCCAGGGCGACGCCGGAGAAGAACAGGCTTTCACCCCAGGCGGCGATATGCCGCCCCACCCGCAGGTTCAGCGCCGAGGCCTCGCCGAAGTACCAGCTGCCGTAGACATAGGCATCGAGCAGCCGCGCACGGCGGCCAGAGCGGTCCTTCGCCGCATCGCTGAAACGATCGACCTGGCCCTCGAATTCAAACTGCGGATCGCCGTCGGTGCGGTTCAAGGTGTTGGGCGCGTTGTTGTCGTTGCGACGGAGGTAGACGTCGTCATAGAACGCATCACCGCGCACCAGCAGACCGTAATCGCCGCGGGTCAACTGGATCTCGCCCAGCAGGGTCAGGCGGTTGTTGACGATGGCGCCCTCGGCAAAGTTGCGATCGCCGTCGTCATAGTTGTTCGACTCCGGCAGCTTGATGAAGTCGGGAATCGGAATCTCCGCACTGGGCGGCGTATCGATGATGCCGGGTGCCGGCGCGCGCAGTCGCGTTGCCAGCGCATAGCTGCCCTGCAGCTGGTAATTGCCATCCATTCCCAGCAAGGAGAACTCCGCCGCGTTGACAGCCCCCACCATCCCTGCCCACAGAAAAACGCCACTCCAGACGCGCGTAATCACACCGCGCGTCGTGTTCTGCTCCATGCCCACGGCCGGTCTCCGGTCTTGTGATGCTGGGAGCCTATCGTTGCAGTCCGGTCTGCCGGCTCATCCAAACCGGTGAAACCGGGGCGGCCAAATCGACAGAAAATAGCGCCAGCCGCTGTGGGCCAAATCCGACAGAACTGGTCGAGGCCAGACAACTGCGGCATCTTGGTGACATAACAACTGCGTGAGGGAGGGGGTTCGATGCAATACCTGAGTCCGGTGGATGCCGCGTTTCTGCGCATGGAATCCACCCGTACGCCGATGCACGTCGGCGCCCTGATGACCTTCACCCTGCCGCCGCGCGCGCCGAAGGACTTCCTCAAACGTCTGCTGGCCCGCATGCGCGAGCATCCGTTCATGCCGGAGCCCTTCGGTTCGCGACTGGCGCAATCACCGCTGTCCAAGCTGGCGCCGGCCTGGGTCACGGCCGAGGTGGACATGGACTACCACCTGCGCCATTCGGCTCTGCCCTATCCCGGCGGTGAGCGCGAGCTGGGCATTCTGGTGGCGCGCCTGCATTCACACCCGCTGGACATGAACCGCCCGCTGTGGGAGGCGCATCTGATCGAGGGCCTGGAGAACCGCCGCTTTGCGCTTTACTTCAAGGCCCACCACTGCGCCATCGACGGCATGGGCGCCATGCGCATGGTGCAGCGCTGGCTGACCACCGACCCGACCGATACCCGCGCCGACGGCCCCTGGGTGCTGGGCGAGAAGCCCAAACGTGACAAGCCGCCCAGGCCAACGCCGACACTGACGCAGCGTCTCACGCGGCCGGTGGCGCTGGCCGGGCGCCAGGTCCGCTCGGCCGGCGATCTCGCCAAGGCCCTGCTGCAGATGAGCCGCGGCGCCGATAGCCCGACCATGACCGCGTTGGCGACGCCGCGCAGCCTGTTCAACGTCGCCGTCAGTCAGCAACGACGGCTCGGCACCCAGATCCTGCCGCTGGATCGACTCAAGGCCGTTGCGGCGGCCGCCAATGCCAGCACCAACGAAGTGTTGCTGGCCGTGTGCGGCGGCGCCATCCGTCGCTATCTCGTCGAACAGGATGCGGTGCCCGGGCGCCCGCTGCTGGCCTCGGTGCCGATGGGCCTGGCCCGGCCGGACGGCAAGACCGGCAATGCGGTCGCCGGCTTTGTCTGCCCCTTGGGCACCCATCTCGACGACCCGCGTGCGCGGCTCGCCGCCGTCAACCGGGTCAGTGCGCGTGCCAAGCGCGAACTTTCGGCAATGCCGCCCGACGCACTCAACCAGCTGGCCTTACTGGGCCTGTCACCGTTGATCCTCGGCCAGATGACCGGCCTGCTGCCCAAGATCCCGCCCTTCTTCAACTTTGTCGTTTCCAACGTGGTGCTCAGCAAGCAGCCGCTCTACCTGATGGGCGCCGAGCTGGAGGCGATGTACCCGGTGTCCTTCCTGTTCGATGGCTATGCCCTCAACATCACCCTGGTGGGCTACTGCGACAAGGTGGCGGTCGGCTTCCTCGGTTGCCGCGAGGCCGTACCCAGCCTGCAGCGGCTGGCGGTGTACACCCGGGATGCGTTGCGTGAGCTGGAGGCCGCCTTTGATGTCGAGGCGGCGGCCTGACGGTAGGAAACGTCATCCCGGCCTTGAGCCGGGATTCAGCATCAACGGTCGGCATCTGGATGCCCGATCTCGTCGGGCATGACGATGGCAGGAATCGTCACCCCCGACTTGATCGGGGGTCCACCTGCCACGGTGGATGCCTGGATGCCCGATCAGGTCGGGCATGACGGTAGGAAACGTCATCCCGGCCTTGAGCCGGGATCCAGCATCAGCGGTCGGCACCTGGAGGCCCGATCACGGCGGGCATGACATTACGCGTGGTGCCCCTACCTCAAACAGGTGACGCCCCCGTTTCGGCCGCTGACTACTGTCGGCACTCCGAAAACAACAGCGGCAGCAAGGCCGCGCCGGAGGAGCATCGATGGCCGACAGCAAGGTCCGGGATGCCGTCATCAGCGGCCAGGTCTGGGCGGATTTCTGTGATCACCTGAAGCGTGCGGGCGAACAGGTGTTGCGCCCGGAGGCACCGGTCGGCGAGCTGGACCGCGCAGAAGGCTTTCGTTATCTCACGCGGCTGCTGCGCATCGGCCTCGACATGCACCTGGAATACGCCGACCCGGATGCGCCCGGCTTTCTCGCCCCCTCCCACGAAACCGCCAAGATCGGCGCCGACAATCCCGACAACCTCTATCTCATGGGGCGCATCGACGGCCGTCACGAGTATGTGATCCGTGGCGAGCGTGGCAGCGTTGACTACCTCAGCTTCGGCAGTCAGAAAGGCGGCTACGAAACCGACGGCAAGATGACGCAGACCGGCTTTCTCGACGCTGCGGATCTGGATTGCGATGCCGACGGCCGCTTCGAGATCGTGCTCAGCCAGCATCCGCCGGCACGCAACGGGCTGCGGCTGGAAGCCGAGAGCAATGCGGTGATCGTGCGTCAGACCTTTCGCGACCGCAGCGCCGAACAGCCGGCACGGATGAGCATCCACCGCCGTGACGGTGGCGCGCCGCAACCGCTGACGGCCGAGCGCCTGGCCACCAGCCTCAGCCGTACCGCGCACTTCGTTGAGGGCACCGCGCGACTGTTCGCCGACTGGGCGCAAAGCTACCTGCCGCGTGCCAATGAACTCCCGCCGGCCGATCAGGCGTTGTGCCAGCGCGTGGGCGGCGACCCCAACATCTTCTACTACCACGCCTACTGGCAGTTACAGCCGGATGAGGTGTTGGTGATCCACCTGCCGCGGATTCCCGACTGCCGTTTCTGGAACCTGCAGATCAACAACTGGTGGATGGAATCACTGGATTACCGCTACCACCGCATCCACCACAACGCCCACAGCGCCAAAGCGGATGCCGATGGTGGCGTCACTCTGGTGCTGAGCCACGAGGACCTGCCGCATCCCAACCGGCTGGACACCGCCGGCCACGACCGCGGCACGATGTGCCTGCGCTGGGTCGGTGCCCGCGAGCCGGTTCATCCGACCACACGTGTCCTCAAGCGGACGGCGTTGCTGGCGGAATCGGCGTGATCGCGCACGCCGCACGCGCCGCCCGGCGCGCCCGTTCCCGCCCTATCCGGGCAGCCTCTCCCGTACGCGGGCGGGGGCAACCGCAACCGCAATGCCCAACATGACCTTCACCTCCGATGCCCTGCTGACCGAAGCCCGCCAACAGGCCAGTGGCCTCGATGACTTTGGCGATGCCAGCTTCCGCCCCGGCCTCGATGCCTTGTGCGCTGCGCTGAACAGCGAGGCGCGCCTGTCAGACATGGGCGCCGGCATCTTCCGTCAGAAGCTCGTCACCCAGCTCGCCAACCGGCTGCGGGTGGAAGCCGCCTTTGCGGCGCATCCCGAGATCGCCGACGAAACGGTGGAAGCGCCGCTGGTGATCGTCGGCCTGCCGCGCACCGGCACCACCAAGCTGCATCGTCTGCTGTCGCGCGATCCGCGCTTCTCGTGGATGGCGTTCTGGGAATCCCAGTTCCCGGTGCCCTTCCCCGGCGAAACCCTGGAAGCCCCGACCGCCCGCATCGGCGCCGCCCACGAGATGGTGGCGATGATGACCACCGCCATGCCCAAGCTGGCCGCCATCCACCCGATGAATGCCGACGAAGCCGATGAAGAAGTGATGCTGATGGAGCACAGCTTCATGAGCGCCTTCAACGCCTACGCCGACATCCCTGGCTACGACCGCTGGCTGGATGCCCAGGACCAGACGCCGGCCTATGACTACCTGCGCCGGATGCTGCAGTTTCTGCAGTGGCAGCAGCGGCAGCGCGGCAAGGCGCCCGGCCGCTGGGTGCTGAAAGCGCCGCATCACCTGCTGCGCATGCACCTGCTGCTGAAGGTGTTCCCGGGTGTGCAGGTGATTCTCACCCACCGGGACCCGGTGCAGAGCATTCCCTCCATCGCCAGTTTCATCCACACCCTGTGGTGCATCTACAGCGCCAATGCTGATGCTCACCGCGCCGGGCGCACCTGGCACGACCTGATGCGGCGCGCGCTGTATCACACCATGGAGGTACGGCAGACCGCACCGGACCAGTTCCTGGACGTGGATTTCCGCGACACCGTGAAACAGCCGATGGCCGTGGTCGAACAGGTCTACGCCTTCCTTGGCTGGCCGCGCGACGACGATGCCGAAGCGCGCATGCGTGCCTGGCTGGTGGAAGACGAGAAAACCCATCAGGGCGGACACGATTACAGCGCGGAACAGTTTGGACTCAGCGACGATGGTATTCGGGAGGCGTTTGCCGCGTACCGGGAGAAGCACCTTTCGTCGCCACGCACGACGTGATTGGGCGTCCAGTGCCAACCATCGAAGCTGGACCCCCGATCAAGTCGGGGGTGACGCGACCCACCGTCACGCCCGACTGGATCGGACATCCAGTGCCGACCGTTGAACGTGGACCCCGGATCAGGTCCGGGGTGACGCAACCTACCGTCATGCCCGACGTGATCGGGCACCCAGTACCGACCGTTGAACGT
>CAYROO010000008.1:0-102473 GCA_964425915.1 uncultured Polycyclovorans sp. | reverse complement strand
TCCCCATCCAGATCGAGGCGGTCGCCACGTTATGGGCCTTCAGGTCCACCCCCATGTCCTTGGCAAACTTGTCTACGCCCACCTTTTGCGCACCGTAGGCTGGGCCGTGCATGTAGCAGCTGGCGCCGAAGCTCGACGTGAAAGCAATGAGCCCGTTCTTCTGCTTCACCATCAGCGGCGCGGCGTACCAGCTTGCGACATACGCCGAGCGCAGGCCGACATCGAGAATATCCGCCAAATCCAGCGACTTCTCCCAGAAGCCGCCCTTCACGATCAGCTCGTCATGCAGAAAGGTGGCGTTGTTGACCAGGATGTCCACGCGCCCCTGCTCGTTTGCGATGCGCTCAAACAGCGCCTTCACGTCCGCGTCCCGGGCATGGTCACAGGCCACCGCAATGCCCTGGCCGCCGGCCCGTGTCACGGCATCCGCCGTGCCAGCAATCGTGCCCGGCAGTGGCGCATCGCCTTCCTTCAACGAGCGCCCGGTGACATACACCGTGGCGCCCTCCGCGCCCAGCGCCTCGGCAATCCCCTTGCCGGCACCGCGCGACGCGCCCGTCACCACGGCCACCACTCCTTTCAACGGCTGATTCATTCCAGGTCCTCGCTCTTGATGGCGCCGGGACCGCGCCCGGCTGCGTTGTAATCGGACCTTAGCGCCGCAGCTGTGGCGGGACCTCGTCAGTTTGTGGGATCAGCCCGCTGCGATGGGCGGGTCAAGCTTGCTAGGCTCTGGGCTGACGCTGTTCGCTCAGGAGGGCCTGCATGATCACCGGAAGCTGTCTCTGTGGCGGGGTGCGATACCAGTATGACGGCACCCTCGACGAGATCTCCCTGTGCCACTGTCGTCAATGCCAGAAGGCCCAAGGCACAGCCTTTGTGGCGGTGACCCCGATCGACGCAGACCGGTTCCGGCTGCTGGCGGGGGTCGAGCTGTTGCGGGAGTTTCGCGCCACGCCAGGCAAGGCGCGGGTGTTCTGCGGACGGTGTGGCAGTCCGATCTACAGTGCCCGAGATGATCTTCCAGCGGTCAAGCGCTTGCGGCTGGGCACCGTCGATGGTCCGATTCGCGGTGCGCGGGCGTATCACATCCACACCGCCTCAAGGGCGAGCTGGCATGCCATCACGGATGGGCATCGGCAGTGGCCGGGGGCGCCCGAAGCCTGAGATGACGTTGGAGGTCATTGCGTTGCCGGCCCGGTTGAGCTGAACTCCTTGGGTCTCCGATCAACACATTCGGGAGTGACGGCGTGAACCTGAGACACCATCTCAAGCTGTTGGCATACAGCTTTGCCACCTGGCTGACGTTCTATCTGATCGGCCTCCCCGAGTACTACCAGCAGTGGTACGGCTGGGCCAAGGTCGTCATCGTCATCGGCGTGACGCTGTTGTACTTTCCGATGGCGCGCTGGACCCTGCGGACTTTCTGGAACGACGGCCAGCATCGCCGCAACGCGCGCTGGCTGGCGTTCTATCTGACGGTGCCATTGTTCGTCTACGACTACTTGCTGTTGGCCGTTTATAAAGACCTCGGCATCGGATTCGTCGTACCCTATTGGTATCTGACGTTCTTCTACTTCTCTTTCTGGCTGCAGATTCCGTACATCGGACGCCGCATGGAAGTGGAGGCGCGGCTGCGCGCTGCGCCGGCCTGACCGGCACCGACGAGGACGACCTCGCCGGGTTTACGTTCGGGGGACGACCCTCGTGGTGGAGGAATCAACCATGAGTTGGCTACTGCTGGTATTGGCCGGCTTGTTCGAGATCGGCTGGGCCATCGGTCTGAAGTACACCGAAGGCTTCACCCGGCCGCTGCCCAGTGTGCTGACGCTGGCATCGATGACGGTCAGCGTGGTGCTGCTCGGACTGGCCATGAGAACGCTGCCCGTGGGTACCGCCTATGCCGTCTGGATGGGGATCGGCGTGATCGGTACGGTGATCCTGGGAATCGTGCTGTTCGGCGAATCGATGGGATGGCTGCGCCTGACCAGTCTCGGGCTGATCATCGTTGGGGTGCTCGGGCTCAAGCTGGCTGAGCGGGGCTGAGCGGCGGTTATCGGCGGCGTTGTCGTTGCGGCGGCTGCGCCGCTGTCGTGACGTGGCGGTTCGCGACGGCCGCCATGAGTTGCTGCGGTTCGAAGAGACGACTGCACTTGCCGGGGCCGCGGGTCCACGTGCAGCGGATATCGCCAGTTCCAGTGTCAATGCTCGCCACTTTCATGCGGGGGCCGCCGTCCAGTGTGGTGACGATGTCGCCGACTTTCAGGGTCGATCCGGTATCCATCAATGGCGCTCCAGGTAGGGGCGCCGTGACCGGCGCCTGGCTTCACGGTGCGCCGAAGAGGTGGCCAATGCAAGTGGCTCCCGAACGCGGATGCGCCGCTAGCCCGATGCCTCGGGCGGTTCGCGCACTTGGCGGTAGATCAGCAACTTGTCGATACGGCGGCCGTCGAGGTCGAGCACCTCGATGGACCAGTCCTGCAGATCCACGCTCTCGCCGACCCGGGGTAAATGCCCCATCAGCGACAGCACCATGCCCGCCACGGTCTCGAAATCCTGTTGGCGCGGCAGGTCAAGCTGCAGCAGATCCGACAGGCCGGCGACGTCGAGATCGCCGTCGACCAGCCAGCTGCCGTCGGGACGCATGACCGCGGTGGCCTGCTCGTCGCTGTCGTCCAGCAGGCTGCCGGCAATCGCGGACAGGATGTCGCCGACGGTGATGATGCCCTGCAGGCTACCGAACTCATCGACCACGATGGCCGAGCGCAGGGGCGCACTGCGCAGTTTCGCGATCATCTGCAGCGCATCCACCGTATCCGGGACCACCAGGGCTTCCTCCACATGCAGTGATGGGACCACCCGGTCCTGCCCATCCAGCACCGCGTCCAGCAGCCGCTTGACCGAGACCCAGCCGATGAATTGGTCGACATCGCCGCGTGCCGCCACCATCTTGCTGTGCCGGCAATTGCGCAAGGCGCGGAGTTGCGCTTCGAGTGGATCATCCAGGTCGATCCATTCGACCTCCTGCCGCGGTGTCATCAGGGCGCGCACATTGCGGTCCGCCATGCGCATGACAGCGGCAATCATCTGTCGCTCTTCCGGTTCAACCACCCCGCTGGAAGCCGCTTCGGCCACCACCGCGTGGATCTCCTCGTCGGTGATACGGGCGTCCTCGCCGCGCGCGGGCAGCAGGCGCAGCAGCAGTCGGCTCGACACATCCAGCAGCCACACCAGTGGACGCGCCAGGCGCGCCAGCAGCTGCATCGGGGGCGCCACCAGCAGTGCCACCCGCTCGGGATTGCGCAAGGCGATCTGCTTGGGCACCAGCTCGCCGATGATCAGCGACAGGTACGTGACGGCGGCGACCACCAGGAAGAAGGCGGTTTCGTCTGCGACCTGCTCGCCCACCCCAAGGGTCATCAGCCAGTCGGCCAAGGGGGCCGCGAGGGTGGTGCCGCTGAAGGCGCCGGCGACCACGCCGACCAGCGTGATGCCGATCTGGACGGTGCTGAGGAAGCGGCCGGGTTGGGCCCGCAAGGCCAGTGCCGAGCGGGCACCGCGCGCCTTGCGCCGCTCCAGTACCTTGAGCCTCGCGTCGCGGGCCGACACCACGGCAAGTTCGGACATGGCCAGCACGCCGTTGAGCGTGATCAGTAGGCCCACAATCAGCAGATTGACAATCAAGGGAGGTCGGTCGAAAGGGGACTGACCACAGTATGCCGAATCAGCGCAGCGCGAACTTGGTCACCTTGCCGGACGCATTCATCGGCAGCGCCTCCACCACCGCGAAGCTGCGGGGGACCTTGTAGTTCGCCATCTGCTCCCGGCACCAGATCTTGAGGGCGTCCGCATCCAGGGCCTGTCCGGGCCGGGGTACCACGAAGGCCTTGCCCACCTCGCCCATGCGTTCGTCGGGGATACCCACCACCGCCACCTGGGCGATGGCGGGATGTGCCGCCATGATCCGTTCGATCTCGGCGGGGTAGCAGTTGAAGCCACCGCAGATGTAGAGATCCTTGAGGCGGTCGGTGATCTGCACATACCCGCGGGCATCGAGGTTGCCGATATCGCCGGTGTGCAGCCAGCCGTCGTCATCAATCGCTTCGCGAGTGGCGGCTTCATCGTCGAGATAGCCCTGCATCACGTTATAACCGCGGACCACGATCTCACCGGACTCGCCTGGGCCCAGCGGGCGGTTGTCGCTGTCGACACAGCGCAGCTCAATTCCTGGAATGGCCTTGCCGGAAGTCAGTGCAATGGTTTCGGCGTCGTCATCGGCATCGCACAACGACACCACACCGCAGGTCTCGGTGAGGCCATAGCCGGTGAGCACCACCTGGAAGCCCAGCTCGGAGCGGATGCGTTCGATCAGGCTCGGCGCGATGGCCGCAGCCCCGGTGATGGTGGCGCGCAGTGACGACAGGTCGGTGTTGGCGCGTGCCGGGTCATTGAGTAGCGAGATGAACAGGGTCGGCGGCCCCGGCAGTACCGAGATGCGGTCGGCCTCGATGCGGCGGAGGATGGCACCCGCGTCGAATACGGCATGGGGCAGCACCGTCAAACCCGCCATCAGGCCAGCCAGCCAGCCCACCTTGTAGCCGAAGGCATGGAAAAAGGGGTTGGCGATCAGGTAGCGGTCATCCGGGTGAAGCCCCACTGCGCGCGACCATTCACGGATCACCCGCAGGTTCTGTGCGTGGGTGGTGACCACGCCCTTGGGATGGCCGGTGGTGCCGGAGGTGAACATCACGTCCATGCGGTCGCTGCCCTGCACGGCGGCGCTGCTCGTTGCGATGTGGTCGGCAGGGATGTCCGCGCTGTGCGCGAGGAAGTCTGTCCAAGCCAGATCACCGGCCTGCGTTTCGCCGATCACCACGATGTGCTGCAGGCTGGCCGGGCGATGCCCGCTCAGGACGCTGGGGAAATGCTGGCCGAGAAACCGGCCGGCACAGAACAGCACGCGGGCGCCGCTGCGTTCGAGGATGTAGGCGGCTTCCGGCCCTTTCATGCGGGTGTTCACCGGCACCAGCACCGCGCCCAGGCTGTGCAGGGCCAGGCCGGCAATGATCCATTCGACACTGTTGGGCGCCCACAAGGCGACCCGGTCGCCGTGGGTCACGCCCAGGGCCGTCAACGCGCGCGCCGCCTCGATCCGCTTGGCATCGAGCGCGGCATAGCTCAGCGCGGTGCCGTCCTCACCGATCACGGCCAGGCGGTCGGCAAACTGCTGTACCGACGCCGCAAACGCGGCCGGTACCGTCATCGCCTCGCTCATCCGCGCCCCCCGCATTGGCTCATCACTCAGCACTTGGCACTCAGCACGCGCATCAATCTGCCCACATCAGATAACCGTTATCAATACGCATCTCGGCGCCGTTGATGAATTTGGATTCGTCGGAGGCCAGGAACAGCACCAGGTTGGCAATGTCGGCGGGCTGGCAGAAGCGTGCCTGGAGCTGCTTGGGATCCTTCTCGCGGACATGCGCCTGTGGACCGTTGCCGCGCTCCTTGTGCAGGTTGAACACCATCGGCGTGGCGATCCCATCGGGGTGGATGGAGTTGCAGCGGATCTTGTAGAGCTGCGCCCGGCAATGGGCGGCAACGGTGCGGGTCAGCCCGGCGACGGCCGCCTTGGAGGCGCTGTAGGCAGCGAACGAGGAGACGCCGCCAATCCCGGCCATCGACGACATGTTGACGATGGATCCGGAGGGGCGGTCCTTCATCGCCAGCAGGCCCAGCTTGCAGCCCAGGAAGTAGCCGGTGCTGTTGATCTTCTGGATCTTTTCCCACAGCTCCAGCGAGGTGTCCTCAATGGTGGCCTGCGCCAGGATTGCGGCGTTGTTCACCAGAATGTCGACACCGCCGAAACGGTCAGTGGTGGTTCCGATCACGGCTTCCCAGTCGGCCTCCGAGGCGATGTCGTGCTTCACGAACAAGGCCTGGTCGCCGATTTCCTTGGCCAACGCCTCACCGGCATCGACATTGACGTCACTGATCACCACCCGGGCGCCTTCGCGCGCCAGCAGCAGGGCGTCTTCGCGGCCGACGCCGCTGGCGCCACCGGTGATGATTGCAACCTTGTCCTGTACCCGTCCCATCCATCCTCTCCTTGGTGTTGTGTGGCGGCGGTTCAGGCCGCGTTGCTGTGTGATTTGGTGGCCGCGGCGCAGCGCCCGGCGCGACGGCCCGAGAACAGGCAGTCGGCCAGCGACAGGCCGCTCACATAGCCGTTGGAGGCAACCCCGACGGCCGCGCGCCCAGCGGCATACAAGCCGCCGATGGCCTGTCCGGCGCCATTGAGCACCGCGCCGTCGGCTTCGCTGACGCGCAGGCCGCCGAGGGTGATGGTCGGGCAAGGGAAGCTGCGGCTGTCGGCGGAAATGTTCAGCGCGTAATACGGCGGTGTGTCCAGCGGCGCGCGCATATCGTCGCTTTTGCGCTGGGCATCCACGACGCCGTTGCGAATATCACCGGTATAGCGGTTGACGGTCTGCTCCAGCGCGCGTGGCGGCAGGCCGATTTTCTGCGCCAGCGCGCCCAGACTGCGGGCGCGGGGCGCGAACAGCATGAGGAAAAAGGCCGGAACGCTCTGGAAGAACCACAGCTTGCCGGACAGCGCCTCGCGGATGGCCTTCCAGCGCAGCGCCTTGTCGAGAATCAGCCAGGCCTTGCCGCCCTGCTGGTCCACCATCGCCACGCCCAACCGGGCGCCGTACACCTGCTCGTTGCAGAAGCGCTCGCCCTGCGGGCCGACCACCACGCCCTTGGGCCAGGCGGTCGGGGGGTTGATGAAACGCCAGGCTGAGCCCTTCTCCATGCGATGAACGGCGCCGCCGACGGACTGCCCCAGACGGATGCCGCTGCCATCGCAGCCGGTGGCGCCCAGGCGCATCGCCGGCAGATAGTTGGGGGCGTGCTCGCGCACCATGTCGCGATTGAAGATGAAGCCGCCGGTGGACAGCACCACACCGCGGCGGGCACGGACCCGCAAGGGCTTGGCCTCGGCCAACTCCAGCGCACGCGCCTCGGCGCGCAGCCGGTCGGCCTTGCCGGGCGCCACGTTGTGCCACTTCTCGGCGCTGCGCATCAGTTTTTGATGTTTCAACTGGGCCGGCGATCCCGATGGCAGCTGCCACAGTTCGGCTCCCAGCACACGGCCGCCCGGGCCGGTGATCAGGCGACGGGCGCTGGTCTGGCGCAGCACCGGGATACCCCGCTGTTCCACCTGCTGGCGCAGCACCGCATACAGCACACGGCCGGAGTCGATGCCGGGGGCTTTGACGCGATGGCCGCGCGGGGCCGGCTTGGCGTGGGCGGCGAAGGCGGGCGCGGATTCGCTGCCCGAGTAGTACAGGTAGGTGCCGTTGGGCGGGTAGGAGGTCTTCGGCGGTGCCGGATGGCTGCTGAATTCGACGCCCAGACCCTCCAGCCAGGACAACAGTTCCAGACTGCCGTCGCAGAAGGCGCGCAGGGTCGGTTCGCTGACGGCGTCGCCGCACTCCTGGCGCAGGTAATTGAACATGGCCTCGGGCGTATCCTCATAGCCGGCTTCGCGCTGGTAGCGGGTGCCGCCGCCCAGATAGACCACGCCGCCACTCTTGATGGTGGCGCCGCCGCCATCGAAACGCTCGACGATCCGCACATCCGCGCCTTCGGCATGGGCGCTCAGGGCGGCCGCGCCTCCGGCGGCACCAAAGCCCACCACCAGCACATCGCACTGGTCGTCCCATCGGAAGCTGTCAGGTTGCGGTACCGCCAGCGGGCTGTCGATGGGCAGCACGCCGTCCGGCGTCCGGGCATCAGATGCGGTTGCCATACGGGTGGGTCCACGGCCAAGGGGAGTGCGCCGGATTATTGGCGATCGTCCGCTGGATGCTTCGTCCATTCAGGTGAACCGCGATGCGGGGCGTGTTGTGGCGAGCCCTAACCCCAACGGGTGAAGAGTCCTTGGGGGCGGATTCCGATAATCCCCACCACGAAAACGAACCCACCAAGAGGGTGCTCCATGCCCAGCATTCAGGCTCTGGCCTACATCGTCGCGGAAACCGCCGACGCCACCTCCTGGAAGACCTACGGCGAAACCATCCTCGGCGCGACGGTGGAGACGCTGCCGGGCGGGGGTGCCCGCGTGAAGGTGGATGAACGCGATGCCCGCATTCATGTGGTGGCCGGCAGCGCAGACCGGTACCTCGCCTCCGGCTGGGAGCTGGCCGACGATGCCGCGCTGGATGCCGCGCTCAAGGGCTTGTCGGCGGCGGGCGTTGCAGCGGCCGAAGATGCAACGCTAGCCGCCGCGCGCGGCTTCCGCCGCCTGGCCACCTTCACCGATCCTGATGGTAACGGCCATGAACTGGTGACCGGCTACCAGGGCGGCCAGCAGGCCTTTACCTCCCCGATCGGGGTGGCGGGCTTCAAGACCGGAAAGTTCGGCATGGGCCATACCGTGCTGCCGGCGCCGGCAAACTTCGATGCCACCCTCAAGCTGTTCACCGAAGTGTTTGGCATGGGCCTGTCGGATGTCTTCAACTTTCAGCCCGGGCCGGACGCGCCGGTCATTCGCATCTACTTTCTGCACGGTGCCAGCGGCCGCCATCACAGCCTGGCCCTCGCTGAGATGCCGAGCCCGTCGGGCTGCGTGCACGCGATGTTGGAAGTCAATCAACTGACCGATGTCGGCAAGGCTTACGACCGTCGCGAGCAACGCGGCGTCAAGCTGATGGCGACCCTCGGCGAGCACGAGAACGACCGCATGACCTCGTTCTACATGCAGACCCCCGGCAACTTCGCCCTGGAGTACGGCTGGGGCGGTATCGAGGTGGATCCGGCCACCTGGCAGACCACGCAGACGAAGCAGGTGTCGATCTGGGGCCACGATTTTTCGGTCGGATTTCGCTAAGTGATCATCAACAAGGAACAAACGCCGGCCCAGATCGTCGCCGAACTGCGCGACGGCATGACCATCGGCATCGGCGGATGGGGGCCGCGGCGCAAGCCAATGGCGCTGGTGCGCGAAATCCTGCGCTCGCCGCTCAAGGACCTCACCATCGTCGGCTACGGCGGCATGGACATGGGCATGCTCTGCGCCGCCGGCAAGGTGCGCAAGCTCATCTACGGGTTCGTCTCGCTGGACTTCATTCCGCTGGAGCCGTTCTTCCGTAAGGCCCGCGAGGCCGGCACCGTCGATGCAATGGAGCTGGACGAGGGCCTGCTGCACTGGGGCCTGCGCGCCGCCGCGATGCGACTGCCCTTCCTGCCGACGCGGGTGGGCATGGCCACCGATCTGATGACCAAGGTCAACCCGGATCTGAAGACCGTCACCTCGCCCTATGCCGATGGCGAGGTGCTGCTGGCGATGCCGGCGATTCCGCTGGATGTCGCCCTGCTGCATGTGCACACGGCGGACCGTCTCGGCAACACGCGCCTGTACGCGCCCGATCCGTTCTTCGACGAACTGTTCGCGCGTGCCGCCGAGCGCTGCTACGTCAGCTGCGAAACCCTGGTGGACCGGCTCGACAGCGACGAGCTGGACGCCCAGCGCAACCCCTTCGAGCGCAACCTGGTCACCGGTGTGGCCTGCGTGCCGGGCGGCGCCCACCCCACCTCCAACGTGGCCCTGCAGGGTGACGAGGGCTACGGCTGGGATGCCAAGCACATCCAGCGCTACTGCGGCGCTGCGGAGGGCGACGACGGCTGGGCACAGTACCAAGCTGAGTTTCTGGGCGGCGACGAGGCGGCCTATCAGCAGGCCGTCGGTGGTGCCGACTTCATCCGTTCCCTTCCCCGTCAGGTGTTCTGAGCATGTCGACGACCTTCACGCTTGCCGAACTGCTGATCTGTGCCTGCGCCGATGTCTGGCGTGAGGAGGGCGAAGTGCTCGCCACCGGCATCGGCATCATTCCCCGCCTGGCGCAGGGCCTCGCCAAGCGCACCCACAGCCCCGGGCTGATGATCACCGACGGCGAGGCCTTCCTCACCGAAAACCCGGTGAGCATTGGCGCCAGGTCGCATGAGGGCCGCGCCTACGGCGGCTGGATGCCCTACTCGCGGGTGTTCGACAACCTCTGGCGCGGCCGCCGTCACGCCCTGGTGGGGCCGGTGCAGGTGGACCGCTGGGGCCAGGCCAACATCGCCTGCATCGGCGATTACGCCAAACCCAAGCGCCAGCTGCTGGGCCTGCGCGGCTTTCCCGGCAACAGCATCAATCACGCCAATTCCTTCTTCGTGCCCAACCATGGTCCGCGGGTCTTCGTCGAGGGCGAGGTGGATGTGGTGTGCTCGGTGGGCTATCGCGACGAGCGCTGGCCGGCCGGGGTGCGGCGGGACCTGATGAAGGTCCACCAGGTCGTCACCGATCTCTGCGTGATGGATTTCGGCGGCCCGGACCATGCCGTGCGGGTGGTCAAGCTGCACCCCGGCGTCGACTTCGCCCAGGTGCAGGCCGCTACCGGGTTCCCGCTGATCGAGGCCCCGGAATTGTGCGAAACCGCGCATCCCACCGACGAACAGTTGGCGATCATCCGCGAGCTGGATCCGCGCGATGTGCGGGCCAAGCAGTTGAAAGATAACCCGGTGGGTATCCGGAGTCGTGCATGACCGACCTGGTCGAGCCCAAGCAGGTGGACATCACCTACGAGACCGACACGCCGGTGCTGTACCGCGTCGAGGACGGGGTGGCCTGGGTGACCATGAATCGTCCCCAGTTCAACAACGCGCAGAACTCGCAGATGACCTACGCGCTGGACGCCGCCTTCCAGCGCGCGATCAGCGACGACACCGTGAAGGTGATCGTGCTCGCGGGTGAGGGTAAGCACTTCTCGGCGGGGCATGACATCGGCACCCCGGGGCGCGATGTCCACAAGACCTTCGATCGGGCGCAGCTGCTGCCGGACCACACCAACAAGCCGGGTGCCGAGCTGCTCTACACCCGCGAGCAGGAGGTGTACCTCGGGATGTGCCGGCGCTGGCGCGACATGCCCAAGCCCACCATCGCCATGGTGCAGGGGGCCTGTATTGCCGGCGGGCTGATGCTGGCCTGGGTCTGCGACCTGATCGTCGCCAGTGAGGATGCGTTCTTCCAGGATCCGGTGCAGCGTATGGGGATCCCGGGCGTCGAGTACTTCGCCCATGCCTTTGAGCTGCCGCCCCGCGTGGCCAAGGAATTCCTGTTGCTCGGGGAGCGCATGCCAGCGCAGCGCGCCTACAGCTTCGGCATGGTCAACCGGATCGTGCCGCGCGAGCAACTACAGCCCGAGGTGCAGGCGATGGCCGACAACCTCAAGCAGAAAGGACGGCTCGGGCTGTGGTTGACCAAGCAGGCGGTCAATCATGTCGAGGACCTGCGCGGGAAGCGTACGGCCATGGACGCGGTGTTCCACATGCACCACTTTGCACATGCCCAGAGTGATCTCACCCAGGGCAATCCGCTCGGCGGGCAGGATGCGAAGTCGATGGCGGCGGCCAATAAGTCCGGCAGCAAGGCATGAGCGCCCTGCACACCGTGCTGTGCGAGCGGCTGGGCTGCCGCTACCCAGTGGTGCAGACCGCCATGGGCTGGGTGGCCGACAGCGGGCTGGTGATCGCGACCAGTCGCGCCGGCGGATTCGGATTTCTGGCGGCTGCGGTGATGTCCACCGATCAGCTCAAAGCGGAGATTGCCACCATCCGGGCTGCGACCGACGCGTTCTTCGGCGTCAACTTTCACATGTTCCAGGCCAATGCCCGAGAGGTAATCGAGGTGGTTCTGGAAAACGCCGATCGTGTCCGAGCGGTGAGCTACGGCCGCGGGCCGGACGCCGACACCATCGCGCGCTTCAAGGCGGCCGGGGTGCTCTGCATGCCGACCGTGGGGGCGCTCAAGCATGCGGTGAAAGCGGTGCAGCTGGGCGCTGACATCATCACCATCCAGGGCGGGGAGGGCGGTGGCCATACCGGCAGCGTGCCCACCACCCTGCTGCTGCCCCAGGTGCTGGAGGCGGTCAACGTACCGGTGGTGGCGGCCGGTGGTTTCTACAACGGCCGCGGGCTGGCCGCAGCGCTGGCCTTCGGTGCTGCCGGCATCGCCATGGGCACCCGCTTCCTGATGACAGCGGAGTCGCCGGTACCGGCCGACACGCTCAAGCGCTACGTCGACGTCCGCGATGCCGGGAAGATCCGCGCCTCTACCGCCGTCGATGGCATGCCGCAACGGATGATCGACAACCCGGTGCTGCTGCGGCTGGAACGCGGCGGCCTGCTTCGCCGTCTGTGGGTGGCATTGGGCAGCGCATGGCAATGGCGTGCCCAGACCGGAATGACGCTCGGTCACATGATGCGCACCTTCTTTGCGGCTCTGCGCGAGGGCGACGGCGCCATCCAGACCATGATGGCCGCCAATGCGCCGGTGCTGATCCAGCGCGCGATGGTCCAGGGTCATCCAGATGAAGGCGTGCTCCCCAGCGGGCAGGTCGCCGCCAATATTGACCGGCTGCCGCCGGTGGCCGAGGTGATCTCGGGCATCGTCGCGGACGCCGAAGCGCGCCTTGCGGCGCTGAGGATCTGAACCATGTCGCACGGATTCACCACCGCCGTCAGCGACGGCATTGCCGAGATCGTGATCGCGCGGCCGCCGGTGAACGCACTCAACGATGCCGGCTGGCATGCCCTCGCCGATGAGCTCACCCGCGTCGGTCAGCTGCCGGAGACGCACGTGATCGTGCTGCGCGGCGAAGGGCGCGGCTTCTGCGCCGGTGTCGACATCAAGGAACTGGACCGCGAGCCCGAGCGCATCGTCTCGGTCAATGCCGGAAACTACCGCAGCTTCGAAGCCGTACATCGCTGCCCGGTACCGGTGATCGTCGCCGTGCATGGCTTTGTGCTTGGCGGTGGCATCGGCCTCGCGGGTGCTGCCGACATCGTCGTCGCCAGTGAATGCGCCACCTTCGGCGTGCCCGAGGTGGACCGGGGCGCCATGGGTGGCGGTGCCCACCTGCAGCGCCTGTTTCCGGTGCAGAAGGTGCGCATGATGTATTTCACCGGCGAGCCGATCAGCGCCGCCGAGGGCTACCGCCTGGGCGCCATCGAACGCGTGGTGCCACGCGAGCAGTTGCGCGAGGCCGCGCTGGCCATCGCCCGCAGCATCGCCGCCAAGAGCCCAGCCATGATTCGGCTGGCCAAGGAATCCCTCAACGGCATCGAGGACGGCAATCTGGAAGCCAAGTATCGCTGGGAGCAGGGCTTCACCCTGCAGGCCTACATGAGCCCGGATTCCGCAGAGACCCGTCGTGCCTTCGTCGAGAAGCGCGATGCACAGTTTGGACCCAAGGCATGAGACTCGCCTACACCGAAAAGCAAAAACGCTTCCGCGCCGAAGTGCGTGAATGGATGGCGGCCCATGTGCCCGCCGAGCCGCTGCCCAGCTTCGATACCGAGGAGGGCTTTGCCGCCCACCGTGAGTGGGAGCGTACGCTCAATCGCAACGCCTTCAGTGCGGTGACCTGGCCCAAGCATCTGGGTGGTCGGGGACTGGATCTGATCGAGTGGCTGATCTTCGAGGAAGAGTACTGGGCGGCCCGGGCCCCGCTGCGGGTCAACCAGAACGGTGTATTCCTGCTGGCGCCAACCCTGATGGAGTACGGCACCGAGGAGCAGAAGGCGCGCTTCTTACCGCGCATGGCGGCCGGTGATGACATCTGGGCCCAAGGCTGGTCGGAGCCGGGCGCGGGGTCCGACATGGCGGCGATCCGCAGCAAGGCGGTGCGCGACGGCGACCACTACGTCATCAATGGCCAGAAGACCTGGTCGACGCGTGCGGTGTGGGCAGACTGGCTGTTCGGGCTATTCCGTACCGAGCCGGATTCGCAGCGGCATCACGGCCTCACCTTCGTGCTGCTGCCGCTGAACCTGCCGGGCATCACCATCCGCCCGATCCGCCAGCTCAACGGTCTGCCCGGCTTTGCCGAGATCTTTTTTGACAATGTTCGCGTGCCAGTGGAGAACCGGCTGGGCGGCGAAGGCGAAGGTTGGAAAATCTGCATGGCCACTGCTGGATTCGAGCGCGGCCTGATGCTGCGATCGCCGGCGCGCTTCCAGCAGACCGCGCGACAGTTGGTGGACCTCTATCGCACGCATCAGGACAGCGCCGACAGCGATCCTGGGGTGCGCGATGCCGTGCTCAAGAGCTGGATGGACGCCGAAGCCTACGCCCTCGCCACCTATCGCACCGCCAGCCGGCTGGCCAAGGGCGGGCAAATCGGCGCCGAGGCGTCGACCAACAAGATCTTCTGGTCGGAATTGGACCTGCTGATGCACGAGACCGCGATGAGCATTCTCGGTGCCCGCGGCGAGCTGATGGCGCATGCCCCGGATGCGGGCGACGTTGGCCATTGGCTGGATGGCTTCCTGTTTGCTCAGGCAGGCCCCATCTACGCTGGCACCAACGAGATCCAGCGCAACATTATTGCCGAGCGCATGCTCGGCCTGCCCCGCGCATGAATAAGCCTACTGCGCAAGCCATCCGCGACGTCACGCGCCTCGAGATATAGACGATGGACTTCACCTTCGACGCCCAACAGCTCGCCTTCCGCGATGCCATCCGCAAGTTTCTGGTGGTGGAAGCCGCCCCGGAAATGCTGCGCGACATCTGGGAGACCACCAAGACCGGTCGCTCCGCCGAACTGCGCGGCAAGCTGGCCGACCAGGGCCTCACCGCGCTGTCGGTGCCGGAGGCCTTCGGCGGCATTGGCCTCGGCGCCACCGACTGGGTATTGGTACAGCAGGAGCTGGGCTACCACGGCATCCCCGATTCACTGGTGGACACCGCCTTCCTCGCGGTCTGGCTGCTCAACCAGTTGCCGGCCAGTGTGGAACTCAAGCGTGCCTGGCTGCCGCGCATCGCCGAGGGCCGCGCGCGCGTGGCCCTCGGTCACCCAGTCAATCCGCTGGTGGCCGATGCGGAGGCCGCCGACCTGCTGTTGATGTGGCACCAGGACGAGATTCACGCGCTTGGGCGCGAACAGGTGCAGCTGCGCGACAACCCCAGTATCGACCTTTCGCGTCGTCTCTATCACGTCGAGTGGACCCCCAGCAGCGACACCCTCATCGGTACGGCCGCGGTCGGCGCCCCGCTGTGGCAGGGGCTGATCGACCAAGCCGGGCTGGCGGTATCGGCCCAGCTGCTCGGGCTGGCACACCGCATGCTGGACCTGGGCGTCGACTACGCCGCCCAGCGCAAGCAGTTCGGCAAAGCGATCGGCTCTATGCAGGCGGTGAAGCACCACATGGCCGATGTCGCCGTGAAGGTGGAGTTCGCCGAGCCGGTGATCTATCGCGCCGCCGACGCCCTCGACAGTGGTCATCCGCTGCGGTCTGTCTATGTCTCGCACGCACGGCTGGCAGCCGGTGAGGCGGCCCGATTGGCCGCCCGCAAAAGCATCCAGGTGCATGGCGCCATGGGCTACACCTGGGAAGCCGACCTGCAGATGTTCATGAAACGCGCCTGGGCGCTGGATGCCAGCTGGGGCAGTCGCGGCTTCCACAAGCGCCGTATCGATCAGCACATCCTGGCGGCCGATGCGCCGCTGGGGCCGCAACACACCTTCGCTGCGTGAGGGGTGAGGCGTGAGGCGTGAGGCGTGAGGCGTGAGGCGTGAGGAGACGGAGTGTGCCGCCATCAGTGCGGATCACGTTTGCCAATCAACCGAGTTCAGGAGTTTCTGATGTCACAACAGGATGCAGCGGTGCGAACGACACCTCACCCCTCACCCCTCACGCCTCACGGCGCGCCGCGCCGCGCCGAAGCCTATATCGTCGACACCCTGCGCACGCCGACCGGCAAGCGCAAGGGCAGCCTGGCCCATCTCCATGGCGCCGACCTTGGCGCCCATGCGCTGAAGACATTGGTCGAGCGCAACGCCATCCCTGCCGAAGACTATGACGACGTCATCTTCGGCTGCCTTGATGCCATCGGACCGCTGGCCGGCAACATTGCCCGCACTGCCTGGCTGGCGGCAGGGCTGCCGCTGCACGTGCCGGGTGTCACCATTGATCGTCAGTGCGGCTCCTCGCAGCAGGCGGTGCATTTCGCCGCCCAAGCGGTGATGAGCGGCACTCAGGATGTCGTCATCGCCGGCGGCGTGCAGACCATGACGCAGATTCCGATTTCCTCGGCCATGCTCTGCGCCAAGCCGCTGGGCTTCAGCGATCCATTCTCCGGTTCCACCGGCTGGAAAGCGCGCTTCGGTGATCAACCGGTGACCCAGTTCCACGCCGCCCAGATCATTGCCGACAAGTGGCAGATCAGCCGCGAGGCGATGGAAGTGTTCGCGCTGGAATCCCATCAGCGGGCCCGCCGTGCGCAGGCCGAAGGACGCTTCGACCGCGAGATCATTGAATGCGCCGGACTGTCGGTGGACGAGACAGTGCGTGATACCACGCTCGAGAAGATGGCCACCCTGGAGCCATTGGCGCCGGGCGGGACCATCACCGCGGGGGTCTCCAGTCAGACCGGCGATGCCGCCGCCGCCATGCTGATCGTCTCCGAACAGGCGCTGAAGCGATACAACCTCAAGCCGCGTGCGCGCATCCATCACATGAGCGTGTACAGCGATGACCCCATCTTCATGCTCACCGCCCCGATCCCCGCCACCCAGGTGGCGATGAAGAAGAGCGGCATGACGCTGAACGACATCGATCTGGTCGAGATCAATGAGGCCTTCGCGTCGGTCCCCCTGGCCTGGCTCAAGGACACCGGTTACCCGCTCGAAAAGACCAACGTCAATGGCGGCGCCATCGCGCTCGCCCATCCGCTGGGCGCCACCGGCGTCAAGCTGATGACCACCCTGTTGCACGAGCTCGAGCGGACCGGCGGGCGTTATGGCCTGCAGACCATGTGCGAAGGCGGCGGCGTCGCCAACGTCACCATCATCGAGCGGCTCTGACCGCACCCGTGAGGGGAAAGGCGTAAGGCGTGAGGCGAGATTTGAAGCCGACGTGATCGCAAGCCCCTCACGCCTCACCCCTCACCCCTCACATCCTGACAACCATGAACCTCTGTGAAAACCGCAGCATCATCATCACCGGCGCCGGCGCCGGCCTGGGGCGCGCCTACGCGCAGGCACTGGCGGCCGAAGGTGCCGGTGTGGTGGTCAACGACATCCGCCGTGAGGCCGCCGAGGCGGTGGTGGCGGAGATCACGGCCAATGGCGGCCGCGCCGTCGCCAACAGCGATGACATCACCTCGATGGCCGGTGCCGCCAATATCGTGGCGGCGGCGGTCGACGCCTTCGGTGATGCCCATGGCGTGGTCAACAATGCCGGGGTGGTGCGCGACCGCATGTTCGCCTCCATGAGCGAAGAGGAGTGGGACATGGTGATCAAGGTGCACCTCAAAGGTCACTTCTGTATCGCTAATACCCTGGTCAAGCGCTGGCGCGACCAGGTGAAGGCGGGCACCAAGGTCAGCGGGCGTATCATCAACACCAGCTCCGGCGCCGGCCTGCAGGGCAATATCGGGCAGAGCAACTACTCGGCCGCCAAGGGCGGCATCGCCGCGCTGACCCTGGTGCAGGCCGCCGAGCTGGCGCGCTATGGCATCACCGCCAATGCGCTGGCGCCGGCCGCGCGCACCGGCATGACCGAAGGCCCCTTCGGCGAGATGATGAAGCCGCCCGCCGATGGCAGCTTCGATCACTACGCCCCCGAGAATGTGGCACCGCTGGTGGTGTGGTTATGCAGCGAAGCCTCGGCCGCCTGCAGCGGCCGCGTGTTCGAGGTGGAGGGCGGCAAGCTGTCCATCGCCAATGGCTGGAAGACCGGCCAGGTCACCGACAAGAAGGCGCGCTGGCAGCCGGCCGAGCTGACCGAAGTGGTGGCGCGGCTGATCGCCGAGGCGCCGCCGGCGCAGAAGGTCTACGGCACCTGAGCCAATGCGGCGGGGGCAGGCCGCTCTACAATGGCGCCATAACATTATTGAGGAGAGCATCCCCATGGCCCGTTCCCCCGCCCGCTTTCTCGTCGCCCTGCTGAGCCTCGGCCTGCTGGCCGGTTGCAGCAGCGATGCCCTGGATTTTGGCGCCGATGCGCGCAGCGGCTGGACCACCCTGGGCACGCGCGCCAAGACGGCCGCGCCGGCGCCCATGGCGCAGAACAAAGCCGAATGGCCGGTGTACGCGCCGGACGCCACCTGGCCGGAAACCGTCAGCCGCCAGGACCAGATCACCCTGCCCGATGGCACCGTGCTGGCGGTGACCGTGGTGCTACCGGCGGACGCCGAGGGCAACCCCGGGGATGGGCCCTTCCCCACCGTGTTGACGCTGACGGGATACAACAAGCTGGCGGGCAGCTTCGTCCCGGCCATTGGTGGCGGCAACCCGCTGTTCCTGTCGCACGGTTATGCCCATGTCATCGTGGATGTGCGTGGCACTGGCGCATCTGACGGCCAGTGGGAGGCCTTTGGCGAAACCGAGCAGGCCGACTACCTGCCCATCGTCGACTGGGTGGCGGCGCAGGCCTTCTGCGACGGCAACATCGGGCTCTATGGCGTGTCGCTGCTGGGCATTACGGCGACCCTGACGGCGGCCAAGCAGCACCCGGCGGTCAAGGCCTTGTTCCCCATCGTGCCGCTGGCAGATGGCTATCGCGACATCGTGTTCACCGGTGGCCAGGTCAATGTCGGTTTCATCCCCCTCTGGTTGGGGCTGGTGACCGGCCTCAGCGTGCTCGACCCCAACCTGCTGCTGGACCCGGTGACGGGCCTGCAGCACACCGTCGACCGCGTGCTCAATGCGGTCACCAACTTTCAGGTGCCGACCATCCTACGCGCCGTGGTGGGCGATCCCGAAACCGCCTATGACGGCGACTTCTGGAAGATTCGTTCGCCCATCGAACAGGCCGATAACATCATGGTGCCGACCTTCATCGTCGGTGGCCTGACGGACATCTTCCAGCGCGGCGAGCCACTGCTCTACGAGCAGCTCAAGGACCAGACCACCGCCAAGCTGCTGATGGGACCGTGGAACCACATCGAAACCGCCCTCAACAGCGGGCTACCGGCGGACGGCGTGCCGCCGATCGACCAGATCGCGCTGCAGTGGTTTGACCAATATCTCAAGGGCCTGCCCACCGGCGCCGCCGCGCTGCCCAATGTCACCCAGTTCGTCTACGGCCACGAGCGCTACGTCACGGCGGCCGACTGGCCGCACCCGGCGGCACGTGCCCAGCGTTTCTACCTACGTGGCGATCGCACGCTATCCGCCGACACGCCGGCGGCCGATGAGGGCGGCAATGTGGTGCTGCAGCAGCCGCTGTCCGGGGTGTGCTCCGCCAGCACCGTGCAGTGGACCGCTGGCGCGCTGGGGCTGATTCCCTTGCCCTGCTTCGAGGAGGACAACCTCGCAACCCTGCTCGACGCACGCTTCGACACCCCGCCGATGACGGCGCCGATGTGGGTCAGCGGACCGATCCAGGCCGACCTGTGGATCCGCACCACGGCGCTGAACGCGGGCGTCAGCGTCCGTATCGCCGATGTCGCCCCGGATGGCTCGGCCCGCGCGCTCAGCAATGGCCTGCTCACCGCCAGCTTCCGTGCCATTGACCCCAGCCGCTCACGCTACCTCGACGGCGAAATGATCCAGCCCTGGCACCCCTTCACCGCCGACACCGAGCTGCCGGTCACGCCGGGCGAGCCGATGCTGCTGCAGGTGGAGGTCTTCCCCACCAGCTTCATGATTGCCGAGGGCCACCGCCTGCGGATCTCGGTCGGCCCCAGCGATATCCCCCACGGCCTGCCGCCGCTGCCGGACCTGCTGCCCGGTGTCCTGGGCGCCATGACCATTCTCAGCGACGCCGAGCATCCGTCCAGCCTGGTGCTGCCGGTGGTGCCGGGGACACCGTGAGGTGAGTTACGGTCACTGGCGGCCTGAGCCGCCAGTGACGTGATGCCCATCAGGCGGCGCGGGCGCTGGCCTGCGCGAGGTGCTCGCGGCACTCACGCACCATGCGGTCGATCAACTCGGCGCAGGTGGGAATGTCGTTGATCAGTCCCACCGTCTGGCCGGCCCAGATCAGGCCCTTCTGCTCGTCGCCGGATTCCAGTGCTTCGCGGCCCTTGGCGCCGGACACCAGGTGCTGGATGTCCTTGAACTCGCATCCGCCCGGACGGTTCTCGATGGCCACCACCTCGTCGGAGACCACGGTCTTCAACACCCGGCCGGTGTTGTGCAGGGTGCGGAAGATGAGGTTGGTTTCGCGCTCATTGGCGCTGACCAGCCGCTGCTTGATGGCATCGTGAATGGGGGCCTCCACCGTGGCGCAGAAACGCGTGCCCATGTTGACGCCTTCCATGCCCAGCGCCAGCGCCGCCGCCATGGTGCGGCCGTCGGCAATGCCGCCGGAGCCGATCAGGGGAATCTTCACTTTCTGCGCCGCCACCGCGAACAGGATGAGGCCGCCGATGCCATCTTCACCTGGATGACCGGCGCATTCGTAGCCGTCGATGCTGACCGCATCGACCCCATTGCGCTCTGCTGATAGCGCATGGCGCACCGCGGTGCACTTGTGGATGATCTTCACGCCTTTGGCCTTGGCCTTGGCGATGAATTCCTTGGGGTTGTTGCCAGCGGTTTCGAGAATTTTGATGCCGCTGTCGAGCACCACATCGAGGTAGGCCTCGTACGGCGGCGGTTTGGCGCTCGGCAAAATCGTCAGATTCACACCGAAGGGCTTATCGGTGAGGCCGCGGCAACGGTCGATCTCGGCGGCCAGGGCCTCCGGCGTCGGCTGGGTCAGGGCGGTGAGAATGCCCAGCCCGCCGGCATTGGAGACGGCGGCCGTGAGTTCGGCGCGGCCCACCCACATCATGCCGCCTTGAACGATGGGGTACTCGATGCCAAGCATTTCGGTGATTCGTGTTTTCATGATCCTCACAAGTCGTCGATAAACGGGATCGCCTGTCGCAACAGACACGGCATCCTAGCCTGTGCCCGGCTACCGCCGCGCGCCCCAACGAAAAGGTGGGGGTGGATGCCGAATGCCGGGGTATGATCCCAACCAGCGTTCCACAACACGAGGGGAGAATCACCATGACATTGATGCAGATCGCATTCTGGGCCCTGGCCGCGATTGCGGCGGGCGGCCTGTTGATGACCGGGCTGATTGCCGCCAAGGTCCGCTTCCCGTCCTTCCTGGGGCTGGGCCATGGTTTGGGCGCCATCGCTGCCACCGGCTTGCTGTTCGTTGCCAATCTGCGAGGCGAGGACACCACCCCGGAACTGGCCTGGTGGGCGCTGGGCGTGTTCACCGCCGGCATCGTCGGTGGGCTGGTGCTGTTCCGCGTGCTGTTCCGCGACAACGCCACCTTGCCGCTGGCCCTGATGCACGGCTCGCTGGGCGCGGTCGGGCTTTACCTGTTGTATCAGGCCGCCTACTGACGCAGGACGCCGTGCGCGCGGCGTCGTGTCTGGGCTGTGACCGACGGGTTTTCCGGGTTATGGTCCGGACATCCGATCTGGTCTGTCGTCCCGAGGAATCCGCATGAGCCGTCCGATCCGCAAGCTGCTGGTTGCCAACCGATCCGAGATTGCCATCCGCGTCATGCGCGCGGCTGCCGAGCTGGGCATTCGCACGGTGGCGATCTACGCCAACGAGGACCGCTACGCGCTGCATCGCTTCAAGGCGGACGAAAGTTATCGCGTCGGTGCCGGCAAGCAGCCGATTGCGGCCTATCTGGATATCGACGACATCCTGCGGGTGGCCAAGCAGGCCGGTGCCGATGCCATTCACCCCGGCTATGGCTTCTTGTCCGAGAACCCGGAGTTTGCCGAAGCCTGCGCCAAGGCTGGCATCCGCTTCATCGGGCCGATGCCGGAGGTGATGCGCACCCTGGGCAACAAGGTGGCGGCGCGTCGCGTCGCCGAACAGGCCGGCGTGCCGGTGATGCCGGCCACCGGACCCTTGCCGCGCGAGATTGAAGCGGTCCGCCAAATGGCCGGCGATATCGGCTATCCGTTGATGCTCAAGGCGAGCTGGGGCGGTGGCGGTCGCGGGATGCGGGTCATCGAATCCGAGGCCGACCTCGATGTGCAGATTGATGTGGCACGCCGCGAGGCGAAATCGGCCTTCGGCAACGACGAGGTCTACCTCGAGAAGCTGGTCCGCCGTGCCCGGCACGTCGAGGTGCAGATACTGGGCGATCGCCACGGTCAGCGTGTCCATTTGTTCGAGCGCGACTGCTCGGTTCAGCGACGCAACCAGAAAGTGGTAGAGCAGGCGCCGGCACCCTATCTCGATGCCGAAGCCCGGGCCGCACTGTGCGCTTCGGCCCTGAAGCTGGCGGACGCGGTGGACTACACCCATGCCGGCACCGTCGAGTTCCTGATGGATGCCGACACCGGAGCGTTCTACTTCATCGAGGTCAATCCGCGCATTCAGGTCGAGCACACGGTGACCGAGCAGGTGACCGGCATCGACATCGTGCGGGCACAGATTCGCATCACCGAGGGGCAGCGCATCGGCACCGAAGCCTGTGGCGTGCCGGCGCAGTCGGACATCAGCCTTCGCGGCCATGCCCTGCAATGCCGGGTCACCACCGAGGATCCCGAGAACCACTTCACGCCGGACTACGGGCGCTTGGGCGTCTATCGCAGCGCCGCCGGTTTTGGCGTGCGCCTGGATGCTGGCACCGCGTACTCGGGCGCCGTCATCACGCCCTACTACGATTCACTGCTGGTGAAGGTGACCACCTGGGGCGCGTATCGCCAGGATGCCATTCAGCGCATGGACCGGGCACTGCGCGAGTTCCGCATCCGCGGGCTGTCGAGCAATCTGCAGTTCCTCGAAAACGTCATCAACCATCCGCAGTTCGTGTCAGGCGAGTGCATCACCCGGTTCATCGACACCACGCCGGAGCTGTTCAACTTCGCCAAGCGCCGCGACCGCGCCACCCGCCTGCTGCGCTTCATTGGCGAAGTGGTGGTCAACGGCAATCCGGAGATGAAGGGGCGCACACCGCCGACCCTGCCCTTGCCGCCGCCGGTGCGACCGAAGGTGGACCGCAGCCAGGCGCCGCCGGCGGGCAGCCGCGACCGTCTGCGCGAACTGGGGCCGCAAAAGTTTGCAGCCTGGATGCGCGCACAGCCGCAGGTGCTGCTCACCGACACCACCTTGCGCGACGCGCACCAGTCGCTATTTGCCACCCGCATGCGCAGCCACGACATGCTGGCAGTGGCGCCCGACTACGCGCGGTTGTTGCCTCAACTGCTGTCGCTGGAATGTTGGGGCGGCGCCACCTTCGACGTGGCCATGCGCTTCCTCAAGGAAGACCCCTGGGCACGGCTGAGCCAGCTTCGCTTGGCGGTGCCCAACATCCTGTTTCAGATGCTGCTGCGCGCCTCCAATGCGGTGGGTTACACCAACTATCCCGACAATGTGGTGCGCGCGTTCGTGCAGGAGGCGGCGCGTAATGGTATCGATCTGTTCCGGGTGTTTGATTCCCTCAACAGTGTCGACAACATGCGGGTGGCGATGGATGCCGTTCGCGAAAGCGGCGCACTGTGCGAGGCCGCCATTTGCTACACCGGCGATCTGTTTGATACGTCGCGACCCAAGTACGACCTGAAGTACTACGTGAACATGGCCCGGCAGCTTGAGAAGGCCGGTGCGCACATCATCGGCATCAAGGACATGGCCGGTGTCTGCCGGCCGCGCGCCGCGCATGCGCTGGTGACCGCGCTGCGCCAGGAGGTGGGTCTGCCCATCCACTTCCATACCCACGACACCAGCGGGATCAGCGCAGCCAGTGTGCTGGCGGCCATCGACGCCGGTGTCGATGCCGTCGACGGTGCACTCGATGCCATGTCCGGTCTCACCTCGCAGCCCAACCTCGGCGCGATCGCCGCTGCCTTGGCTGGCAGCCCCCGCGATCCGGGCGTGTCGTTCGAGGCGATGCAGGCGCTCTCCACCTACTGGGAGGGTGTGCGTCGCTACTACCAGCCCTTCGAGGCCGATATCCGCTCCGGCACCGCCGATGTCTACCGTCACGAAATGCCGGGCGGGCAGTACACCAACCTGCGCGAGCAGGCGCGCGGTCTGGGGCTGGAAGCGCGCTGGCCGGAAGTGTCACGCGCCTACGCCCAGGTCAATCAGTTGTTCGGTGACATCGTCAAAGTCACGCCCACCTCCAAGGTGGTGGGCGACATGGCGCTGTTCATGATCGCCAACGACCTGACGCCTGAAGACGTGCTGGACCCGGCGCGTGATGTTGCCTTCCCGGAGTCGGTGATCTCACTGTTCCGTGGCGATCTCGGCTTCCCCGCCGACGGGTTCCCCGCTGCGCTGCAGGCCAAGGTGCTGCAGGGCGCTGCGCCGCTGACCGACCGCCCCGGCGCCACCTTGCCGCCGGTGGATATGGCGGCGGCACGCGCGGCAGCAGAGAAGGCGGTGGGCCGCAAGCTCAGTGATACCGACCTGGCGGCCTATCTGATGTACCCCAAGGTGTTCCGGGAATACGCCGAACACCGCAGTCACTACGGTGACGTCTCGGTGCTGCCGACCCCGGCGTTCTTCTACGGTCTGGCCGAGGGCGATGAGGTGGCCGTCGAGCTTGAGGCGGGCAAGACGCTGCTGATCAAGCTGCAGGGCACCACCGAGCTGCCCGAGGAGGGCGCCGTCAAATTGTTCTTCGAACTCAACGGCCAGCCACGCACCGTGAAGGTACCGAAGGCCGGTGCCACGCCGGTGGCGGCGCGTCCCCGGGCCGAGGACGGCAATCCCGACCAGGTGGGCGCACCGATGCCCGGCATGGTGTCACTGGTGGCGGTGAAGCCCGGTCAGCGGGTGAAGAAGGGCGACCCGCTATTGGCCATCGAGGCGATGAAGATGGAAACCCAGATCCGCGCCGACCGCGAGGCGGTGATCGACCAGGTGCTGGTGTCGCGGGGCACGGCCGTCAATGCGCACGATCTGCTGGTGACCTACAAGGCGGGGTAACGGCGCAGCCGGGCGACGTCAGAAAAACGTCAGAACTTCGTCAACCATCCATCAGGACCCGAGGCGCCGACGGCGCCACCATCCCGATCAACCCGCGGAGCGTTTCCCGGGTGTTCGGGAGGGGGTATGCAACAGCATCGCAAGGGGTGGGGATCGAGCCGGTGGGTCTTGGTCGGCCTGATGTGGGGCGGCGCGCTGGTGGCGACCGCCGTCGCTCACGCGGCCAGCCCGGCGCTGGCACCGGTCAAGGCGCAGGCCAGCAAGGGTGCCGTGGAGCGGGACGTCCCACAGTCCGTCAGCGGTCGCCGTCTTGAGCTCAGCGGCCCCAATGTCACGCGCTGGGGCGTGGTGGGGCCACGCGGCACCCGCAGCGGCCCGCCCCACGGCCTGACCGGCGAACGCCTGTTCGTCGAGGGCCGGGACCTCGACCCGCAGGCGCTGCGCGTGGAGCTGCGCATCGGCAGCCGCAGCCGCCAGCTGGTACCGCGATCGGGGGGCAACAGCACGCGCGTGGAGTTCGACCTGCCGCCAGATGCCATCACCGGGGCCTTGTCGGCCACCGTGACGGCGCGACAGGCCGGTGGCAGCACCGCACTCAGCGAGGCGTTTGCGGTCTGCGATCGCCCCCGCGTTGCCGCGATCACGCCGGCCGACATTGGCTACGACGACCAGCGCCGTCTCGCCAATGGCGCCTTCGGATTCCGCCCCGGGCAGACCTTGACGCTGCAGGGCGAGTGCCTGAGCGGCCTGTTTCTCCCCCAGGCGAGCGATGGCTTTGGCGCCATGAAATCCACCCTGGGCTTGCGGGTGCGCAATGCCCAGGGCAGCGGCTTCGGCTTCCTGATGCTGAGCGATCGGCCGCAGACGGCCAGCGATCAGGCCCTGACCTACGGGCTCGAGTCCTATCGACCGACCGCGTTCACGGCGCAAAACGACTTCATTGATCGGGGTACTGCGGATCTCACGGTCGTACCGGATCGCCCCGCCTTGGCGGTCGGCTCGGCGGCAAGGTTGGCGGCTGCCAGAGCGCCGACACCGGCCCCCGCCGCCAATGCCGCCCCGCCCGCACTGGCGTCGGTGACGTCGATGGCCACCTTCACCGGCAGGCCGGTGCCCTATGTCTTTACCCAGATCGATGATCCGCGGCAGCCATTCGCCGCGCGCAACCGGGTGGAAGTGAAGGGGCGCAACCTCAAGCCGGAGGGGGGCGCGAACAAACTGACCTGGCGCATCGGTGATGTGGAGATCCACCAGTTCATGGTGGTGGAAGCGGAGCGCGTGGTGCTGATGGTGCCCGCCAATGCCGTGTCCGGCCCGATCTGTGTGCAGGCTGCACGGCAGAAGCAGGCGATCTGCCATCCGCAACCGATCACCGTGGTGCCGGCCTATCGTTTCACGTCGACCCCGGTTGGGCTCGACCCACTCGGCGACGGGGTCAACCTGAAGTCGCTGCCGGTCCGACAGCGGCTGCGCTTCGATGGCTTCGACCTGACGCCGGCCGCCGCGTCGGGGCTGAACGCCCGTCTGTTCGCGGAGGGCTTTTCCGATCCCCGTTCGGAAAGCTGCGACCTGATGCTGCAGGTGCACCGCCTCGACCCGCAGCGGATCGAGTTCAGTTTTGGCACGCCCGGCGCCGTGCGACCGGACGGCTGTGATGCCGCTGCCGAGACGGCGGTGCTGCGCAACACCGGGCGGCTGCACTTCATTTGGGAAGACCCGCGCACCGGCGCCGGTGAAGGGCGGGTCTGGCGCGTGCAGCGGGTGCTGCCATGAGAGCGCTGCTGCTGAGCCTGATGGCGCTCGGACTGAGCGCCTGCGCCACCACCGCCGACCGCCATTCCGGGGGTGCTGAGGATCGCCAGCGCATCGCCCGGGCGGTGGACACCCAACGCTGGTCCGAGGCCGAGGCGCCCCTGGCGCGCCTGCTGCAACGCGACCTGCGCAACGGCCCGCTGCAGTTCCTGCACGCCATGGCGCTGGAGCAGCAGGCGCTGGCGGGTGACCGCAGCGGGCTCGAACAAGCAGCCGTAGGCTTCGAGAGCGCCTTGCGATTCGCACCAGGGCACTACGCCTCGTTGCTGCGGCTGGGCGTGATCGCGCTGGAGCAGGGCCAGCATCTGGAGGCGCAGCAGCGCTTCGCCGAGGCCGTGCTGGACCAGCCCGCGCGCTGGGAGGCCTATTACGGGTTGGGGGTGGCGTCCTACTACCGGCAGGACCTGCCGCTGCTGATGCTGGCGGCGACGCGAGCGCATGCCCTGGTTCCGACGCGCCCGGACGTGATGCGGCTGTATGCCTTTGCCCTGGCGGCGGCCGGGGATGCGCAGGCGCCGGCCGCGGCACAGCGTGCGGCCGCGGTGCAGACCGATGCCGCCGCAGGGGCCTATGTGTTGCGACGGGTGGCCGACTACGGGACGCTGTCGCCGGCCTGGGCCGATGATCCGAATCCGGACGACATCGCGGACCCGCGGCCGCTGGCCGAGACGCCGTCGCAGGTGGTGGTGGAAGTCACCCTGCTGCTCAACTCGCAGCTGACCCAGGAGAACCGCGGTATCAACCTGTTCGATGGCCTCCGGGTGCTGTACGGCTATTCCAACACTCTGGTGCAGACGCGCGACAGCTTTGGCCGCAGCAGTGCCCGCACCATCACCTCCGAGATCTCCTCGCCGCGCCTGGATTACAGCCTCAACCTGTTCAACGACGCCGGGCAGACCTACAGCGTGGTGGCGCGACCGTCGATCACCGCACACCTGGACCGCGAGTCCTCGTTCTTTGCCGGACGCACGCTGAATGTCGAGGTCAGCGGCGTCAATCTCGGCACGCTGCAGCCGATTGATGTCGGGGTGGAGCTGCGGGTGCTACCCGAGCGCATCAGCGACGAGCAGGTCACCTTCCAGGTCACCGCCGAGCGTTCCTTCCTGTCGCAGGATCAGATCGGCAGTTTCGAGCGCTCGCTAACCACCTTCCGCCAGCGGGTGAATGCCACCGCCGACATCCGTTTCGGCGAGACACTGGTGCTGAGCGCGCTGTCCGAGCAGGTCTCCGACCGCACCTTCTCGCGGGTACCCTGGATCGGCCGGATTCCCTTCGTCGACTGGTTCACCAACCGCCGCAGCGAGGCGCGGCGACAGGAGTCGCTGCTGATTCTGGTGACACCACGCCAGCCGCTGAGCATCGCGACCCCGGCATCGCCGGCGCGGCGGGCGGCGGTGGCGCAGCAGCTGCTGGACAGCTGGCAGCAGCGCATCGAACCCGGTGCCGACCTGTCCGCCATCCTGCAACGACTGGCGCGCATGCGCTGGTTGCGTCCGCCTGAGTCGGGCGATCTTCGGCTGCGCGTGACCGATGCCGACACACAACGCGCCGATGTCGCCGAGGCGCTGATGCTGGCCTGGCAGTAACCCCTTGTCACCGGAGTCTCCCATGTCGAATCTTCATCGCGGCGCGGCCGCACTGTGCTGGACCCTGCTCGGTGCCAGCCTCGCCACCGCCGGAACCCTGGGCGCCGCCGATGATCGTCAACTGGCGCTGCTGGCAGCACGGGTCAGTGCCTTGGAGCATGCGCTGGTGGTGACCCCGGGCGGCGTCGAGCTGCGCGGACCGGGGGCCAGCCTCAAGCTGGAGTCCGGGACCGCCCGCCTGCGGGCGCCGGCGCAGTTGCAATTGGAGGCGACCCGGATCGAGATCGAGGCCGCCGATCAGATGACGCTGTCGGCCCGGCGCGCCGCTTTGTCGCTGAAGAAGTCCGGCGCGGTGTCACTGTCCGGCACCGACGTCGATCTGTCCGCGAGCGGTCGGTTCAATGTCCAGAGCCCCGCCACCCTGCCGCTGAAGGGCAGCAAGCTGGGCGACAACTGAGGCCGCTATGGGCGCGCGTCAGCGTCGGGCCAAAGCGCGATCAAGCGCCGCCGTCAGTCACACTCGGGCACCGCGATTGGCTTGTTCGCCCCGTACCGCTCGGCTATCGTCGCGACAACCGGGTCGAGGCAGGCGGGTGGGGGGTATGGCGGGCAGTGGGCAGACCGCGTCGCAGTCGGAGCCAAGCAGCTGGGTGTTCGGCGCCGTGCGTTTCGACACCCGGTCATTGTCACTGAGCGTTGACGGCGAACCCGTCGCCGTGGAGCGCCTGCCGCTGGAGCTGTTGCGCTTGCTGCTGCGGCATCCCGGCGAGGTGCTCGACAAGGCGCAGGTGCTGGAGGCGCTGTGGCCCGGGCGCGTGGTCAGCGAGTCGGTGCTGCCCCGCTGCGTCGCCAAGCTGCGGCGGGCACTGCGCGACGACGACCAGCAGATCATCCGTACCGTTCATGGCTACGGCTACCGCTTCGATGCGCCACTTCAGCGTGTCGGTGAGGTGGCCAAGCCGGTACTCGGCGACACGCCACCGCTGCGGCCCGGCTGGACCCTGGTCGACGAATTGCGTCCGGGACTGTGGCGCGCGCAGCAACAGGAGACTGGGCGCATCCGCCTATATCAGTTCGTCGACTCAGCGACTGAATTGGCCGCGTTGCGGGACGAGGTGGACCTGCTGGGCCGCTGGCAGACGATGATTCCCGGGTTTGGCGCGGTGCATCCGGTGTTGGACTGGAACACCGAGGTGGCACCGCGCTACCTCGAACTGGAGGCCAACACCGCTGGCGATGCCGAGACCCCCGACGCGGCGCCGATCACGCCGCGGGTGCTGCTGGTGGAAGACCAGGCGGAAACCCGCGAGCGGCTGGCCCGCGCGATTCGCGCCGCTGATGACCTAGAGCTGGTGGCGGTCGCGGCCAACGGTGCCGAGGCGCGCGCAGCATTCGCCACCCACCACCCGCAGGTGGTGCTGGTCGACCTGGGCCTTCCGGACGTACCAGGCAGTGTTCTCATCCGCGAGTTCTGTACGGCGGCGCCGGCCATCATGGCGGTGGTGATTACGGTATTCGGCGACGAGGCGCACGTGATCGAAGCTGTGCGCGCGGGTGCCGTGGCCTATCTGCTCAAGGACGCCACGCCGGGTGCGGTGGCGCGGGCGATTCGCACGGTATGTGCCGGCGGCTCGCCTATCAGCCCCGCCGTGGCGCGGTTTCTGGTGCGCACACAGACCGATCCGGATGCGGTGTTGGGGCCGGACGAGGTGAGCCTGTTGCAGCAGATCGATCAGGGCGCGGAGATGGGCGCCGCCGAGGAGCCGTTGCCGCAGCGGATTCGCCGCATCTATCGCAAGCTGGCGGAATGATCGACGGCCTGCAGCGTCTTGGCATCGAGGGGGTCGATCGCCGCAGCCGACGCTGGTTCTGGCGTTGTCTGGGGCCGCTGTTGGTTGCTGGACTGATGCTGTTGGGCCTGCGTCAGTTGGGGCCCGAGTCTCTGTTGGACCGGCCACTCCTATTGCTGGGACTGATCGTGCCGACCACCGTGATCGGGATAATGGCGGCGGCGATCTGGTGGGGCCGCCGTCAGGAACGCAGCTTTCTGTGGCTGGCCGTGGCCAGTGTGTCGGGCTGTCTTTACTGCCTGCCGCGGCTGATCGACCACACCCAGTTGCCGGTCCCGGCAGCCGCGCTGTCGGTGGTTGCATTGGCGGGATACATCAGCGCATCGGAGATGCTGGGGCTGCACCTGTTTGCCCGGGACATGCCGCAGTTGCGGAGGCTCATGGCAGCCGTTGTCACCCTGCTGACGCTGTCCATGGTGACCGCCAGCCTGGTGACGCCCGCGTGGCTGCCACAGGCAGCCACCATTGCCTACGGCCTGCTGGTGGTCTACGGCTTCACCCTGAACCTGGTGGTGTATGTCTGGGAGCACCTACGGCGGCCCACGCCATTGTCGTTCGTGATGCAGGTCGCCGCCCACTGCATGGGTGCATCGATCCTGTGGGAGGCCGCGCTGCTGCCGGGCGGGAGCCTCTGGCAAACGCCCGCCTGGTTCCTGCTGATGGCGCCCATCGCGGTGCTGGTGTCGATCAGCTGGCTGTTGCAGCGCTTTGGCCAGGCCCTGGGCGAATCCGAGCGTTGGGCGGCCACCCTGGAGTCGCGCGTGGCGGCGCGGGAGGCCGAGATTGCCGACAGCTACGAGCAGCTCAAGGCTGCCGAAAAGGCTCGCACGGTCGCCAGCGAGCGGGAGCGTCTGTTCCGCGACATGCACGACGGCATGGGTGGGACGCTGGTGCTGGCCTTGTCGCGACTGCTCAACGAGGGCGCGGGTCAGACGCCGGTGGCGCGCGCCTTGCAATCGGCTCTGGACGACCTGCGTTTGATCCTCAGTTCGCTGTCACCCGAGGGGGCCAGTCTGCGCAGTGGTCTCGCTGACCTGCACGCGCGGCTGGTCGATCTTGGAGAGGATCAGGGGGTGCGGCTGCGGCTCGATCTCAGCGGCATGGCCGCCGCCCCGACACTCAAGCCCGGGCAGCTGCTGCAACTGATGCGCGTGGTCCAGGAAGCGGTGGTCAACGCGCTGCGGCATGGGCAGCCCTCGCAGATCGTTGTGCGTGCGGTGCAGGCCGATCAGGCAGCGCCGCTGCTGCTGCAGGTCGACGACGATGGCGCCGGCTTCGATCCCGAACAGCCGGTACCGGAGGGCCACTATGGACTGGCCAACCAGCGCCAGCGCGCCCGCGAGATCGGCGCCACCCTGCAGTTCCTGCCGCTACGGCCCGGGACCCGAGTGGAGCTGATGCTGCCGCCCTGAGAGCAGGCTATTCCAGGATCTCCACCATCACCGACTTGTTGCCGCCCAGCATCTGGACCACGCGTGCCTTCCGCGCCACTGAGCGATCTTGCGTGTCGATCACGGTGATCTCGGTGCCTTCGGCGTAGCGCTTGCCATCGGCCTGCAGCATCAGTTTCTGCCCGACCTTGACGTGGGCCACCCCGGCTTGCTCCAGCTGTGGCGCGGCGAGCACGACGGTGGCGGTGAGCAGGGCGGCGAGGGCGAGCAGGCGGGGCGTATTCATGGTCGGGACCCGAGGGGGCGAGTCGCCAGCATACGCCCATGGATGGCCGCCCGGCGGGGCCGGCGGCGGGCGGGGTGGCCGGACGGATGGGCGGCAGGGGTGCCTTGAACGACCGGTCTGGCTATGATGCCAGCCGATTGCGGCGTGGCCGCACCCCTGATTTCCAACGATTTTTCCTTTCGAGGCCTGCCATGATCCCCTTTGCGCTCCAGGTCCTGTTCTTCAAGATCGTCATGTGGTTCCTGAAGATCGGCTCCTATTTCATCCCCTTTCCGATGCCGAAGATGTTTACCGGCGCGGGTGCCTCGCTGGCGCTGTGTGAGGCCATTGCCGGCACCGGCGTCAAGCGGGTGCTGATCGTCACCGACGCCATGCTGGTCAAGCTGGGTCTGATCGCGCCGATGGTGGACAAGCTCAACGGTCTTGGTGTCCAGACCCAGATCTTCGATGGCGTGCTGCCCGACCCGACCGTGGCCCAGATCGAGGCGGGCCTGGCCCAGCTCAAGGCGTTTGACGCCGGTGCCATCCTCGCGGTCGGTGGCGGCTCCTCCATCGACGCCGCCAAGGTCATCGCGGCGCGCGCCACCAACAACAAGCCGGTGCTGAAGATGGCCGGGCTATTCAAGGTGTGGTGGAAGATCCTGCCGCTCTACGCCGTGCCCACCACCGCCGGCACCGGCTCCGAGGTGACCATCGCCGCGGTGGTGTCGGACCCGGAGGCCCAGCGCAAGCTGGCCATCATGACGCCGCGCCTGCTGCCCGACATGGCCGCGCTCGATGGTGGCCTGATGACCGGTCTGCCTGCGCCGATTACCGCCGCTACCGGCATGGATGCGCTCACCCATGCAGTGGAGGCCTACATCTCGCGCAATGCCATCGGCAAGACCGACCGCGATGCGCTCGAGGCCACGCGCCTGATTCTCAAGTGGCTGCCGGTGGCCTACGCCGACGGCACCAATCTGGAAGCGCGTCAGCATATGGCGCAGGCCTCCTACCTGGCCGGCCTCGCCTTCACCCGCGCCGGTGTCGGCTACGTCCATGCCATCGCCCACAACTTCGGTGCCCGATACCACGTGCCGCATGGACTGGCCAATGCCATCGTCATGCCGCATGTGCTGGACTACTCCAAGCCCAACTGCACCCGCCGCTTGGCCGAGTTGGCCGAAGCCGGCGGACTCAAGCAGGGCGGGGAAAGCGATACGCAACTGGCCGACCGCTTCATTGCGCGCATCCGCGAGATGAACCAGCAGTTCAACATCCCCAGCCAGGTTGACAAGCTGAAGGCCCAGGACATCCCGGGCATCGTCGATGCCGCCCTGGACGAAGCCCACTGGACCTACGCCGTGCCGCGCTACATGGATCGTGCCGCCTGCGAGGCGGTGGTGCGGAAAATGCTCGTCGCCGCCTGAGCCGGATGCCTCGGTTATCCTCGGGGTCTGGTTGCCCCGAGGACTGTTCATGCAGCCCAGCGAATTCCGCCGACAATATCGCCGTGAGGCCATCGGGCCCCGCTATAGCGGCTGGGCGCATTTCGCCTTCACCAGCCTGGGGTGTCTGGCCGTCATCGCTTTCAGCCTGTCGCGGCTGGACAGTGTGCAGCCGCTGGAGTGGCTGGCGGTGCCGCTGACTTTCGTCTACGCCAACATCGCCGAATGGGCCGGCCATCGTGGGGTGATGCACCGGCCCAGGCGCGGCTTTGGACTGATCTTTCGTCGACACACCCACCAGCATCATGTCTTCTTCACGCCGGAGCAGATGCAGTTTGATGGGCCGCGTGACTTCAAGGCCGTGCTGTTTCCGCCGGTGCTGCTGGTGTTCTTCGTGCTGGCCTTCGCGGTACCGGCAGGGGGGCTCATCGCCTGGCTGCTGGGCGCCAATGTCGCCTGGTTGTTCGTGGCGACCGCGGTGGGCTACTTCCTCAACTACGAGTGGCTGCACTTTGCGTACCATGCCCCCGACGGCCACTGGTTGCGGCGACTCCCGGGGCTCGACCGGTTGCGGCGGCTGCACCTCGACCATCACCGCCCGGCCTTGATGAGCCATCGCAACTTCAACATCACCTATCCCATCGCGGATCGCCTGTTCGGCACCTACCACCGCGGCAACGAATCCTCATGAACCGACTGCAACAACTGCACACCCATGGCCAGTCCGTGTGGCTGGATTACATCCGTCGCGACTTGATGAGCAGCGGCGCACTGGATCGGCTGATCACCGAGGACGGCGTCCGCGGCCTCACCTCCAACCCGGCCATCTTCGAGAAGGCCATCGGCGGGACTGACCTGTACGATGCCGCGCTGCGCACTGCCGTGCAGGGCGGGCTCAGCGAGCCGGAAGCGCTATACGAACATCTGGCGATCGCCGACATCCGCGCCGCAGCCGATCACTTCCGTCCGCTCTATGACGCCAGCGAGGCCGCCGACGGTTTTGTCAGCCTGGAAGTATCGCCACGCCTCGCCCACGACGCCGATGGCACCGTCACCGAAGCGCTGCGGCTGTGGACCGATGTCGACCGCCCCAACCTGATGATCAAGGTGCCCGGCACCGCCGCCGGCGTGCTGGCCTTGCCGCGCCTGCTGGCGCGCGGCATCTCGGTGAACGTCACCTTGCTGTTTGCGCGGCGCGCCTATGGCGCCATTGCCGAGGCCTGGTTGCAGGGCCTTGAGCAGTGGGTGGGCGGCGGCGGTGATGCCCGTCGGGTCGCCAGTGTGGCCAGTTTCTTTGTCAGCCGGATTGATGCCGCCAGTGACCCCCAGCTGCCGGAAGCCCTGCGTGGCCAGGTGGCCATCGCCAATGCGCGTGCCGCCTATGCCGACTATCTGCAGATGCTGGAGGGCGCGCGCTGGCAGGCTTTGAAGGCGCAGGGCGCGCGTCCGCAGCGCCTGCTGTGGGCCAGCACCGGGACCAAGAACCCCGCCTATCCGGACACGCTCTATATGGATGCCCTGATCGGCCCGGACACCGTCAACACCGTCCCGCCCGCCACCCTGGACGCCTTCCGTGATCACGGCACGCCAGCGCGCACGCTGGATGCCGACCTGCCCGCTGCCCAGGCGGTGTTGGACGCCGCGGCCGCTGCCGGACTGGATCTGGCGGCGGTCACGGAACAGCTATGTGCCGAAGGCATCGCCCAGTTCGAAACCGCTTTCTCGCAATTGCTTGCGGCCGTCGCCGCCAAACGTGACCAACTGCAAACCGCATGAATCCTCAGCTCAGTCCGGTCCAGTCGCGTGTCATCGCCACCCTGGTCGAGAAGTCCATCAGCACGCCTGAGTACTACCCGCTCACCACCAATAGCCTGGTCAACGCCTGTAACCAGAAAAGTCAGCGTTCGCCCCAGATGCAGCTCACCGAAGGTGAGGTGGGCGGCGCCCTGCGTGATTTCGAGGCGATGGACTGGGTGAAGCGCGATGACAGCGCCCGCGCCACCAAGTGGCGTCAGCAGTTCCAGCACCAGATGCTGCTGAAGCGTGAGGTGCAGGCGGTGCTGGTGACCCTGATGCTGCGCGGCCCGCAGACCGTGGCCGAGCTGCGTGGCAATGCTGCCTATATTGGCGGGCCGGAGGATGCCGCGGGGGTGCAGTCGGCGCTGGATGATCTGCTGGATCGCGCCGATCCGCTGGTGATGGAATTGCCGCGTCAGCCCGGGCAGGCGGCCACTCGCTGGGCCCACCTGCTGTGTGGCGAGCCCGATGTGCCCGCCACCGTCAGCTCCCCGGCAGCCCCGGTCAGTCGTGCCGAGCGGAACGACCTTGAAGCGCGGGTTGCCGCGCTGGAAGCGCGTCTGGCGGCATTGGAAGCGCAGCTCGGGGTTTGAGCTTCCTGGCGGCTAACCTCAGCCGTACTTCACCAATAGCTCGCTGACCGACTGCAGCTTCTCGACGACGCGATCATCCGCCTGTTCGATGCTGGCCTCCATTTCGTAGGCGCAGGCGACGGTGGCGAAGAACGCGCGCTCCAGCGCCCGCCGCGACGCAGCCATCTGCTGCAAGACCATCTCGCAGCCTTCCTCGCGCTCGATCATGGACTGGATACCGCGCAGCTGGCCCTCAACGCGCCTCAGCCGTGCAATCAGTGCGCGCTTGGCGTCGGCGCCCGGTTCCAGACGGCGATCGGGGGCAGCGGCAAGCTTGGCAGTCGAAGGTCGGGCCATCGGCGGGTCCAGGGAGGGGGGTAAGCGGGTAAATATACCCCTGTCCAGCGACACACCGCCCGCAGGCGACCGAAGCGTCATGTTTTGCGCATAGCATGCGCGCCATGAAGACCGATCATCTCCACCGTTTGCCGATGTGGGTCGTCCTCTGCAGTGCGTTGATCAGCTGCAGTGGTGACGACGGCCGTGCGCCGCTACCGTCCCAAGGGGTCTGGATGAAGGGTGATCTGCACCTGCACTCAGACCACAGTACCGATGCGCTGGATAACCCGATGGCCGCCATCGTCGCCGTAGCCGAGTCCCGTGGCATGGACTATTTCGTGGTGACCGACCATGACAACCATGTCGACGGCCAGCTCAGCACCTGGGACGACCCGGCTTACCGCAGCGAGCAGATGGTGCTGTTGTACGGCGCCGAATGGACCACCGCCAAAGGGCACGCCAATTTCTTCGCGCCAACCCGCTACGATCACGCGGCGCTCTATGCGCTGCGCGAGGGCGACGGCAAGGTCATTGCCCGTGAGGCCGACCGTCAGGGCGCCCATTTCTCCGCCAATCACCCGCTCAACGGCGACCCCTGGGAGTACGGCTTCGACATCGGTCTGGATTCGCTGGAAGTATGGAATGCCCTGTTCCGCTTTCCGGGTGACAACCGCCAGGTGCTGACGCTGTGGGATCAGCTGCTGGCCACCGGTCGGCGCCTGCCTGGACGCGGCGGCAGTGATTGTCACCACCAGCAGGGCATCGAGCCGCTGGGACTCAATGTGGGAACGCCCACCACCTGGGTGTACGCGGCGTCGCGGACACCGGAGGCGGTGGTGGCGGCTCTGGATGCCGGACGTGCCTCGGTCAGCTATGCGCCGGATGCCGAGCGCATCGCCCTGTGGGCGGATGTGGATCGCGATGGTCGCTTCGAGACCCTGATGGGCGATAACGTGACGATGGCGCCGGGCACACCGGTGGACTTCCGGATCGACATCGACGGCTTCCGCGCGCTGGGGACCTACACCGTCACCGTGATCAAGAACGGTTCGGTGCTGCAGCGATTCCGCCTGCCGGTGTCGGCACCGCTGACCTTCACTGACACGCCGGCCGCCGGTGCGCGCAGCTATTACCGCGTGGAAGTGGAGGGCAACACGCCGAATGCCGAAACCCTGCCGGCGCAGCTGGTCGGGTTTTACGGGCGCTTCATCGGCCTGACCAATCCCATCTACTTTGGATTTGACCGCCCATGAGAGGCGCAGTGGTGGCCGGCGTACTTTCGGCGGCGTTGCTGGGGGCCTGTGGTGCCAGCGCGCCATTTGCCGGCGACGGCATCGTTGAAGTGCTGCTCGACAACCCGGAGATCAACGAGTCCAGCGGGCTGGCCCGCTCGCAGCGGCGCGACGACCTTCTGTGGACCCTCAATGACAGCGGCGGCGCCACTGCTGTCTACGGCATCACCCGCGACGGCCGCCATGTGGCGACGCTGCAACTGGTGGGTATGCCGTTCAACCTCGACTGGGAGGACCTGGCCAGTTATATCCACGACGGCGAGCCTTGGCTGCTGATCGGTGATATCGGTGACAACGGCGCGATTCGGCCGTTTGTCCAGTTGTTCCGCGTGCGGGAGCCCGAGGTGACCGTGTCTTCGGAGGCGGGCGTTCAGCAGATCAACCTGCGTGCGACCTCGATCATCGCTGCAGCCTACCCCGACGGCCCGCGCGATGCCGAGTCGCTGGCGGTGGATGCCGACAGCCACACCGCGTACATTCTCAGCAAGCGTGACCCGCAGCCGCGGCTGTACGCGCTGCCGCTGGACCGAGGGTTGCCGTTGGCCATGATGACCGACCTGGGTCCGGTGAATCTGCCGCGTGCCCCGGCTGATTACGAGGGCGATGCCAACCGGTTCAACTGGATCACCGCCATGGATTTCGATGACCACCAGCGTCACGCCCTCGCCACCTCACTCATGCATGCCTACCGCTGGACCCGGGCGGAAGGACAGTCCTGGGCTGAGGCCCTGAGCTCGGCGCCGGAGATGTTTGCCTTGCCGGACTATCCGCAGATCGAGGCGGCCACGTTCGCGCCCGGCACCGCTGCGGCGTTCTACCTCACCAGTGAGCAGCTGCCGGCGCCGCTGGCACGGGTGTCGCTGATGGATGCCGGAGGTTCACCATGAACCGTCTCCTGTTGCTGGTGGCGCTGGGTGCGGTACTGGCCGCCTGTGGGGGCGGCGATCCGGCGCCTGCGTCGCCACCACCGACGGTGACACCATCGCCCCCCGCCACCCGGGTGCCGACACCGGTGCCGACGCCGACGGTGTTGCCAACACCGACGCCCAGCGGCAGCCCCTCGCCAAGCCCCAGCCCCGGCCCCAGCCCCAGCGTGGCGCCCAGCCCGACGCTGCAGCCGACACCGTCCCCCAGTCCGACGCCGGACCCCTTGGCCGAAGCCCGCCGCCTGTTCGAGCAGGAACAGGCGCTGCGCGCACGCGCCGAAGCCCTGTGAGCCGCCCATGCCCCTGATCCGATCCCTGCTGGTTCTCACCCTGTTCACCGCCAGCCTGTCGGCACAGGCCGCCGGCATGGTGGTCCATGCCCTGATGGCGGACTACGGCCGCCAGCATCTGCCCAGCGCCCATCCGCTCAAGCGCATCCTCGACCAGCATCGCCCCGCCTTGCTGGCCGGTGCCGTCTATCCGGATGGCGGTTATGCCACCGGGGCGCTGTTCCCGGGGGACCGCGATGTCGCCGAGAACGCCCACTGGGAATACTTCGTCAACCCGCTGATGCAGCTGCTGCACGAGCGGGGCTGTGCCACCGACGTGGGCGCGGATGTCCAGGTGCCGCTGATCGGCGGCACCATCGACTTTCTGGTGGATCTGCAACAGGCCGAGGTGCCGCTGGCCGACATCCGCCGCAGCGACAGCTGCGGCAGTCTGGTGGCCTTTGCCATGGGCATCGCGGCTCACGGGATGGGGGACGAGGTATGGGATGCGCTGTTCGAGCCGGTGGTGCGCGAGCGCGGTGAGCACATTGGCAATTCGCCGGCCAACACCCTGGATACCTTTCCGCCCGGTGCCGACACCTCGGCCGGGCAGATCCTGCGCGGCCTGATCGGCGATGCCCCCTTCGAGGCGCTGGCGCAGGCCTTCGAGCCGGTGTCGCTGAACAGCATCGAGTACGCCATGGATGTGATGGCGATCTTCGAGCACGACCTCTGGCTGCAGTTGCCCTATCTGGAGTTTCCGCCGGACGCTGTGCTGGTGGAGGCTTACGCCCGCACCGGCCGCAACAACCCGGCGGTCGATGCCTTGGCCGTGCAGCGCGCAGCGCTGGCCACCCGGACCCTGATCCTGGCCGAGCGGGCCGGTGCGGCGGTGGAGATGCCGCGTGTCCGCCAGCACATGCCCTGGGCCAGCGCCAACTACTTCAGCGGGCAGGGCGGTGTGCTGCACACCGGCGAGATGATCAGCGGCTACTACCTGCATCTCTGGGACAAGCTGGCCCAGGGGCTGGACGGTGCCCGCGGTCCGCGGGTGGTGGGCCTGTATCCACACCATGGTGCTGCTGATGTGCCCTGGCTGCCGACCGCCGAACACAGTGTCATCGCGTTTCTCAGTGGCGCCGTCGACCGGGCCTCCACTGAGACGCCGGGCGCCATTGTCGTGTTCGACGAAACCGGCAACATCGTGCCCGGTGCCGCCAATCGCTTCGGCTACCGGGGCGATGGCGCCCACGGCCTCAGCTATGGATTTGACGGTGCGCTCAAGCCCGACCATGAGTACACGGTGGTGGTGACCACGCGGGTGCGCGACAGCCTGGGGCGTCCCCTGCAGCGACCGCGGCTGTGGCGATTCACCACCGCGCCAGCCGCTACTGGCCCGTGAACACCGGTGGCCGCTTGTCGATGAAGGCGGCCACCGCCTCCTGGTGATCCGCCGTTTGGTGCGCCAGCGCCTGGAACGCGGCCGACAGTTCGAGCACCGCTGACAGGGGCAGCTGCTGTCCCTCGCGCAGCAGACGCTTGGTCAGGCGCAGGGTTTTGAGCGGCTGGGCGGCGATCTCCTGCGCCAGCTGAAGGGCCTCGTCCATCAGCGCGGCATCGTCGACCACGCGGCTGACCAGGCCGATGCTGAGCGCGGTATCGGCCGTCACCGTACGGCCGGTGAGTATCAGCTCGCTGGCAGCGGGCAGACCGATCACCCGCGGCAGGATCCAGGCGCCGCCGTCGCCAGGGACCAGGCCAATCTGAATGAAGCTCGACGCGAAGCGGGCACTGCGACCGGCCAGCCGAAGGTCACAGCAGGCGGCGAGATCGCAGCCCAGCCCGACGGCGGCGCCGTTGACCGCTGCCACCACCGGCAGTTCGCAGTCCCACAATGCACGGATGATCTGCTGGACGCCGTCGCGGTAGTTGCGGCGGGTGGCCTCGGGGGTGCCGCGGGCGCCGATCCCGCCGCCGGCCTGCATCGCCTTGAGGTCGCCGCCGGCACAGAAGGCGCTGCCAGCCCCGGTCAGCAGCAGGCAGCCCAGGCCTTCATCCGCCTGCAGGCCGGCGAGGGCAGCGACCAGCTCATCGCAGTCCTGCTGGCTGGCGATAGCGTTGCGGCGCTCCGGACGGTTCAGTGTGACCGTGGCGACACGGCCCTGGCGATGAATTGCGACGTAAGCGGACATGAGCGGATCGGAAGTGGCGGCCCACGATGATGGCACGGCCAGGAGGGCGAATTGACCTGGATCAATGCCCGCCATGCGGCGGCTGCCGATGATGACGGCAGCCCCCCGACTCCGGAGCCGTCGTGAACACTGCAACCCCCGCCGCCACCGCAGCCGTCCGTTATCAGGACGACGTGGTGCTCGGCTTTTCGCTGATGACCGTGGTCTGGGGCGTGGTCGGCATGACCGTCGGCGTCTGGCTGGCTGCCCAGCTGCTATGGCCGGCGCTCAACTTCGACCTGCCCTGGTTGAGCTTCGGCCGGCTGCGGCCGCTCCACACCAATGCGGTGATCTTTGCGTTTGGCGGCTGCGCGCTGTTCGCCACGTCCTACTGGGTGGTGCAGCGGACCTGTCAGACGCCGTTGTTTGCGCCGGGCCTGGCGCGCTTCACCTTCTGGGGTTGGCAGGCGGTGATCGTGGCGGCCGCCATCACCTTGCCGCTGGGGATCACCCAGTCCAAGGAATACGCCGAGCTGGAGTGGCCCATCGACCTGCTGATCGCGGCAGTGTGGGTGGCCTATGCGGTGGTGTTCTTTGGCACCATCGCGCAGCGCAAGGTCAGCCACATCTATGTCGCCAACTGGTTTTACGGCGCCTTCATTCTGGCGGTGGCGCTGCTGCACATCGTCAACAGTGCGGCGATCCCGATCTCGATGACCAAGTCCTACAGTGCCTACGGCGGTGCGGTGGACGCCATGGTGCAGTGGTGGTACGGCCACAACGCAGTCGGGTTCTTTCTCACCGCCGGCTTCCTCGGGATGATGTACTACTTCGTGCCCAAGCAGGCCGGGCGCCCGATTTACTCCTACCGCCTCTCCATCGTCCACTTCTGGGCCCTGATCGCGGTGTATATGTGGGCCGGTCCGCACCATCTGCACTACACGGCGCTGCCGGATTGGGTACAGAGCCTGGGGATGGTGTTCTCGCTGATCCTGCTGGCGCCCTCCTGGGGCGGCATGATCAACGGCGTGATGACCCTGTCCGGCGCCTGGCACAAGCTGCGCGAGGACCCGATCCTCAAGTTCCTCATTGTCTCGCTGTCGTTCTACGGCATGAGCACCTTTGAGGGGCCGATGATGTCGATCAAGACCGTCAATGCGCTGTCGCACTACACCGACTGGACCATCGGTCATGTCCACAGCGGCGCCCTGGGCTGGGTGGCGATGATCTCCATGGGTTCGATCTACATGCTGATCCCGCGCCTGGTCGGCAAGCCCGAGATGCACAGCGTGCCGGCGATCAACCTGCACTTCTGGCTCGCCACCATCGGCACCGTGCTCTACATCGTGGCGATGTGGATCGCCGGCGTCATGCAGGGGCTGATGTGGCGCGCCACCGAGCCCGACGGCACGCTCACCTACAGCTTCATCGAATCGCTGCAGGCCACCTATCCCTACTACGCGCTGCGGTTGCTGGGCGGCGTCATCTTCCTGGCCGGCATGTTGGTGATGGCATGGAACGTCTGGCGCACGGTGGCCGCTGAGCAGCCCGCCGCTGTCCCCGAACCGCTCGCCCGGAGTGCCTGATGAAACACGAATTCCTCGAGAAGCACGTCGGCTGGATGGCCGTCGGGATCGCACTGGCGATCAGCATCGGCGGCATGGTGGAAATCATCCCGCTGATGAACCAGAAGGCCGCCGCGACGCCCGCGCCCGGCCTGCAACTGCGGACGCCGCTGGAAGTGGCGGGCCGCGATGTTTACATCCGCGAGGGTTGTTACAACTGTCACTCGCAGCAGGTCCGCAAACTGGCCGAAGAAGTGCTGCGCTACGGACCCGCGGCCACCATCGGCGAATCGGTCTACGACCATCCCTTCCAATGGGGCTCCAAGCGTACCGGCCCGGATCTGTCACGGGTGGGCGGTCGCTACAGCGATGAGTGGCACCGTATTCACCTGCTGGACCCGCGTGACGTGGTGCCGGAGTCCAACATGCCCGGTTATCCCTGGCTGGCCGACAAGACCTTCGAGGCGGGCGAGGTGGCCGCGATGATGCGGGCGCTGTCGCGGGTTGGGGTGCCCTACACCGAGGCCGATATCGCAGCGGCTGACGAGGCCACCCTGCACAAGACCTATCTGGAAGCGCTGATCGCCTTCCTGCAATCCCTGCGCGCCCCCGTCGCGCCGGCAGCCGCGACCACACCCGCCAACGCTCTGGAGACCGCATCATGATCAGTGGCCTCATCACCTTGTTCGCCTTGCTCAGCTTTCTCGGCATCGCTGTGTGGGCCTGGTCGCGTCGTAATCGTGCTCGCTTCGAGGCGGCGGCACGCCTGCCGCTGGACGACGAACACGTGCCCGCGTGCTGCCGTCGGAGCAGCGGATCATGAGCACCTTCATGCATCTGTTCGTGGTGGTGCTGACCGTCGCCAGCATCCTCGGCTGCTTGTGGCTGCTGCTGGCACAGAGTCGCGGCAAGACCGGGCCTGAGACCACGCATGTCTGGGATGACGACCTCACCGAATACAACAACCCGCTGCCCCGCTGGTGGCTGCATCTGTTTCTGCTGACCATCGCCTTCTCGGTGGGGTACTTGGTGTTCTACCCCGGGCTGGGCACGGTGCAGGGACGGCTGGGCTGGTCCTCGGAGGCCGAGATGCAGGCCCGGCTGGACGAACTCACCGCACAGCGCCAGGCGCAGTACGCGCCGCTGTCGGGACTGCCGGTGGCGGCGCTGGTGGACCAGGACAGCGCCCGTAACCTGGGGCGGGCGGTATTCGTTGCCAACTGCGCCGGCTGTCACGGCACCGATGCCCGCGGCGCCATTGGCTTCCCCGACCTCACCGATGGCGACTGGCTCTATGGCAACAGCGCCGAGGCGGTGATGACGTCGATCCGGCAGGGCCGCAACGGACAGATGCCCAGCTTTCTGGGGGTGGTGTCGCCGGAAAAGCTCGACGCACTGCTGGCGTTTCTGCCCTACTGGTCCGATCCCGAATTGCCAGCGGCGCGACGCGAGGCCGGGATGAAGGCCTTTTCCGGCACCTGCTCGGCCTGCCACGGCGCCGATGGCCAGGGCAATCCGCTGCTGGGCGCACCCAATCTCACCGACGACGTCTGGCTCTGGGGTCGGCAGCGTGAGCAGATCCGTCACTCCATCATGTTTGGCCGCCAGAACGGCATGCCGGCGCATGACCACCTGCTCAGCGAGGACGAGATCCGGGTGGTCGCGGCCTATGTCCTGTCGCTGTCGGCGGCGGGAGCCCAGCCGTGAACGCCGACGCCGATGTCGATCAGCATGAGGATGCCGCGGCCCTGGTACAGGCCGCAGCAACGCGTGGCTTGGCCCATCGCCGCGGCTGGCGGCTGTTCGCCTCGGTGCTGTGGTCCGGCTTTCTCGGCGCCACGGTATCGCTGATGGTGGTGCTGCTGATGCCGGAGGGCTGGCTCGATCCGCCGATGGGCCTGGGTACGCTCAGTGCGGTGTTCGCGCTGCTATGGGTACTGGCCCTGGTGCCAGCGTTCATGCAGGCGCTGCTGAGTCTGGTGCCCGAGGGGCCGCATGAGCAGCGATAGCGCTTCGCTGCTGTACGCCGCCGCCGCTCGCATCCAGCCACGCCTAGCGAAGGGTCGGTTCCAACGGCTGCGGGTGACGGCGATGCTGGTGTTGCTGGGTGCCTACTACGGCATCCCCTGGCTGACCTGGGGCGGCGACCCGCTGGTGTGGTTCGACCTGCCGCACCGGCGCTTTCACCTGGCGGGGCTGACGCTGGCGCCGCAGGATCTGATCCTGCTGTCGGCGTTGCTCGCAGTGGCGGCCCTGACGCTGTTCCTGTTCACCACCCTGGCCGGCCGCCTGTGGTGTGGCTACGCCTGTCCGCAGACGGTCTGGACCGAAGCTTTCCTGTGGATCGAGCACTTCTGCGAAGGCGACCGCCACGCCCGGCTCAAGCTGGATCGCAGTCCGTGGACCGCCCGCAAACTGTGGCGTCGCGGACTCAAACACAGCCTCTGGCTGCTGTTCGCAGCGCTCACCGGACTGAGCTTCGTCGCCTACTTTGTCCCGGCGCGCGAGTTGTTTCCGGCGGCCCTGCAGGGGTCACTGGGGGGTTGGGCGCTGTTCTGGAGCGTGTTTTACGGATTCGCCACCTGGGGCAATGCCGGCTTCATGCGGGAGCAGGTCTGCAAGTACATGTGCCCCTACGCGCGTTTCCAGTCGGCCATGTTCGACCGTGACACCCTCATCATCGCCTACGACCGTGCCCGTGGTGAGCCGCGCAAGGGCGCGGTACCGCTGGCGGCCTTGAAAGACACCGCAGCGACGACCGGAGACTGCATCGATTGCACCCTCTGCGTGCAGGTCTGCCCGGTGGGCATCGACATCCGCCAGGGCCTGCAGTACGAGTGCATTGCCTGCGCTGCCTGTGTCGATGCCTGCGACAGCGTGATGGACCGCGTCGACAAGCCGCGCGGCCTGGTGCGCTACACCACCGCCCATCGTGACCAGGGTCAGCCGACCCGGCTGCTGCGGCCGCGTGCCATCGGCTACGGACTGGTTTGGCTGGCGGCGATGACCGGGCTGGCGCTGCTGTTGCTCAACCACACCCCGCTGCGGCTGGATGTGCTGCGTGACCGCCACACCCTGGTGCGCGAGCGCGCCGATGGTTCGCTGGAGAACCTCTACGTGCTCAAGCTCAGCAGTGCCGAGGCCCGCGGCCGCGTGTTGCAGGTGAGTGCGCACATCGTCGACGGGCCGGCGCTGCGGGTCAGCCCGGCACAGGTGGAGAGTGTGGCGGAATCTACGGTGGCCGTGCCGGTCACCCTGCGCACGCCGCCGGATGCCCAGGTGCTGGGATTGGCGCCGGTGGTGGATGTGGAGATCGTGCTGCGCGACGATGCCGGCGTGGTGACACGCGAGGCCCGGTTCCTCACCCGCGAGCTGCGGTGAACTGATCTGGATCAATGCCGGTGGGTGGCAGTGGGTGGACACTGGACGCCGCCGCCAAGGAGTCCGCCATGAACCGTCCGCGCCACCCGCTCACCGTGCCCGAGTGCTGGTTGATCGTCGTTCTGTTGCTGTCCACCGTGGTGGCGGGCGTGGCGCTGGTGCGCACGGCCGGGCAGCAAGGCTTCACGCCGGTGGCCGAAGCCGATGGCTGATGCCGCGACCATCCTGGCCATTGACGGCCTGCACTGTGGCGCCTGCGTCTCACGGGTGGAGCAGCTGCTACGGACGCATCAGATGCGCGGCGAGGTTGATCTCGCCACGCGCGCGCTGAGCGTTCCGCTGTCACCCCAGGATCCTGCGGTGGCGCGGCTGAGGGCCGCGCTGGCGTCGGCCGGCTTCCCGGCGACACCGGTCGCCGACGACCGCGACAACCGCGATGAGGTCCGACAGCGCCGTCGCGCCCTGGCCCGCATCGGGGTGGCGGTGATCGGCGCCATGCAGGTGATGATGCTGGCCTGGCCCGATTACTTCGGCGCGGGTGTTGATCCGGCCCTGTCGGCCTTGTTCCGATGGGGCCAATGGTTGATCGCGACGCCGGTGGTGGCCTGGGCTGGCTGGCCGTTCCTGCGCAATGCCGCGCTGGCGTTGCGGGCCGGGCGCCTCAACATGGATGTGCCGGTCGCGCTGTCCATATGGATCGCCTGGGGCGCCTCCAGCGCGCGGGTGGTGGTGGGCTCCGGCGAGCTGTATTTCGATGCCGCCACCATGTTCGTTGCGCTGCTGTTGATGGGCCGACATTGGGAGGCTGCGACCCGTGCACGTGCGGTCGCCCATTTGCGAACGCTGGCGGCAGTGGTCCCGGTGCAGGCCCAACGACTGCCAGACGCCGGCGGCCGTGAGACGGTGCCGGTGTCGGCGCTGATGCCGGGCGACCGCATCGAGGTGGCCCCAGGCGAGGCGCTACCGGTCGACGGCACCTTGGAATCCGACGCTGAGCTCGATGAAGCCTTGCTGACTGGCGAAGCGCTGCCGGTGCCGCGCGCGGCCGGCGCCCTGGCACTGGCGGGCAGTCTCAACCAGAGTCGTGCGCCCCTGCGCATGCGCACGCTGCGCCGTGGTGATGACACCCAGGTGGCCGGCATGTTGCGTCTGTTGCAGCGCGCCGCTGCCCGTAAGCCCGCGGTTCAGCAGCTGGCTGACCGGGTGGCGGGACACTTCGTACTGCTGGTCCTGCTGCTGGCCGGTGTTGCCGCGCTGATGGCGGTCAGTCGCGGTGATCCGGTGGTGCCGGTGCTGATTGCGGTGCTGGTGGCGAGCTGCCCCTGCGCCTTGTCGCTGGCGGTGCCCGTGGCGCTGGCCGCGGGTACCTCGCGGCTGGCAGCGCAGGGGGTGTTGGTGACGCGCGCCGATCGGCTGCCGCGTCTGGCAGACATCGACACGGTGCTGTTCGACAAGACCGGTACCCTCACCGAGTCCGCCCTGCGTCCCGTGGTTGAAGTGCAGGGCGACCGGCCGGTGATCGACGCCGGCGCCATCGCGGCGGCGCTCGAGGCGGGGCTGTCGCATCCGATTGCCCGCGCCTTCGCCGAGAGTGCTGACGGGCGCGTGGCGACCGCCCGCGCGGTGCAGGTGGGTCAGGGCGTCAGTGGCATCGTCGACGGCATTCGCTGGCAGCTCGGACCGGCCGATGCGGAACGGGCCGCGCGCAATCCCAATCTGACCTGGATCAGCCTCTCCGACCCCTTTGGTCCACGCGCGCACTTCGGTCTCGCCGCGCCGCTGCGGGACGCCGCACCGCGCCTGGTTCAGGATCTACAGCGCGACGGGGTGCAGGTGGCCCTGCTCAGCGGTGACCGGGCAGGCCCGGTCCGGGCGGTGGCTGAGGCCTGCGGGATCACTGCAGTGGCGGCGCGCCAGCGGCCCGAGGACAAGCTCGCCGTACTCCGTGCCCTGCAGGCAGAAGGCCGGGTGGTGATGGCCGTGGGCGACGGCCTCAACGACGGCCCCTTTCTGGCCGCCGCCGATGTCTCAGTGGCGCTGCCCACCGGCGCGGCCGCGACGCAGGCCCGGGCTGATCTGATCCTGGTCGGCGAGCGGCTGATGGCCCTGCGCACGGCGCGCCAGGTCGCCATCCTGGTACGGCGCCGCATGCGCCAGAACCTGGGCTGGGCGGCGGCCTACAACCTGTCCGTGTTGCCCGTGGCCATGCTCGGCTGGCTGCCCCCCTGGCTGGCGGCGGCCGGCATGTCGATCTCATCCCTGTGGGTGGTGGCCAATGCGCTGCGCCTGCGTCTGCCGGAGTCTTGATGATGGAAAGTCTCTACCTGTTGATCCCCTTGGGGCTGTTCGTGGTGCTGGTGGCGGTGGTGGTGTTCTTCACCGCCGCCGAGGACGGTCAGTTCGACGACCTTGCGGCGCAGCAGCAGCGCCTTCCGGACGACGCCTGAACGCATGAACATCGCGGTGCTGGATGTGCCCGCGCTGCTGCTGGCGGGCGTGCTGGCCAGCCCCCACTGCGCCGCCATGTGCGGCCTCTGGCAGGCGCGCGCCAGTGCCGCGGGGCGCACCGACTGGGCCTTCCATGGCGGTCGGGTGCTCGCCTACGCCGGGCTCGGCGCCATCGCCGGGGGTGTCGGCCACTGGCTGGTTCGCAGTGCCGGTCTGGTCACGGTCGGGACCGAGCTGCGCGCGCTGGCGCTGGTGGCGCTGCTGGCGCTGATGCTGCGGCGGCGACCCGCGGCCGCCTGCCAGTGTCGGGTGGGCGCCTTTCCGGGCGGGGTCGCCGGCGCGCTGATGGGGGTGGTGCCCTGTCCCTTGCTGTACGGCGTCGCCGGCTATGCCGCGCTCAGCGCCGATCCCCGACAGGGGGCCCTGCTGCTGGCCGCATTCGCCCTGGGCAGCCTGCCGGCGCTGCAGCTATCGGCCTGGGGATGGCGGCGCCTGCAGCAGTCGCCACAACAGGGTCATTGGCGCGCAGCGCGCTGGCTGGCGGGGAGCCTCAGCGTGGCCGCAGTGCTGACCAGTGGCGGCGTGCTGTGGGGGTGTCTGCAGGCCTGATCCAGATCAATGCGGGGCTGCCCGCATCGCCGCAGCATGTATTGACGTTGGCATTGTGAGACGCTGCATGACCCCCCCCGATTTCGCCCCCGAGCTGATCCGACGCTACGACGGGCACGGCCCGCGCTACACGTCCTACCCCACCGCCGCCCAGTTCGGCACGTTCACCGCTGCCGATCATGCGGCGGCGGTCCACCGCGCCAACGCCCAGCATCCCGATGACCCGCTGTCGGTCTACGTCCATGTGCCGTTCTGCGCGGCGCCCTGCTACTACTGCGGTTGCAATCGCGTGATCAGCACCCGTGCCATCCGGCCCATGCGCTATCTGTCGCGACTGATCCGCGAGATCGACATGCAGGCGGTACCGATGGCGGGCCGACGGCCGATCGAGCAGTTGCACCTGGGCGGGGGTACGCCCACCCATTTCACCGATGCCCAGTTGGCGATGCTGATGGGCGCCCTGCGCGATGCGTTTGGCTTCGTGCCTGTTGCCGACCGCGAGTTCTCCATCGAGATTGATCCGCGCACGGTGGACGGCGCGCGCCTCACGAACTTGGGCGCGCTGGGGTTCAATCGTCTCTCGCTGGGGGTCCAGGACATTGATCCGGTCGTGCAGCAGGCCATCAACCGGCCGCAGTCCACCGAGCATCTGCGTGCGCTGATGGCGGTGGCGCGCGACATCGGGTTTCGATCCTTGTCGATGGACCTGATCTACGGACTGCCGCGACAGACACTGGACGGTTTCGCGCGCACGCTGGAGATGGTGGTGAAGACCGCGCCGGACCGTGTTGCGCTGTATGGCTATGCCCATCTGCCGGAACAGTTTCGTGCACAGCGCATGATCGACCCCGAGACCCTGCCGGACACCGCACAACGTCTGGCGCTGCTGCAGGCGGCGGTGGCGCGCCTGACCGAAGCGGGGTATGTCCATATCGGCATGGACCATTTTGCCAAGCCGGAGGACAGCCTAGCGCATGCGCTCAGTGGCAATCGTCTGCAGCGCAATTTTCAGGGCTACTCGACGCGGGCGGGCCTGGATCTGTTGGGGCTGGGCGTCAGTGCCATCAGCCGGATCGGGGGCGCCTACAGCCAGAACGCGCGCGTGTTGGCCGATTACGAGCACTGCATCGATGTGGGGCAGCTGGCCACACAGCGTGGCCGCTGGCTCGCCGAGGAGGATCAGCTGCGGGGGACCGTCATCGAACGGATCCTATGCGGCGGACGCCTGGACTTCGCGGCGCTGTCCGCGCAGTTCGGAATCGATCTGCGGCGCCACTTCGCCAGCGCCCTGGCAGCACTGGCGCCGGCGGTGAAGGATCAGCTGATCGAGCTCGACGACCAGGCGCTGACGGTGACCGCGCGTGGGCGATACCTGCTGCGCGCCTTGGCGATGCCGTTCGATGCGTATTTGACGCCAGCGCCCGCCGGCTCGCGCGTGCTCTAGTGCGTGTCTTTGCGCCCCTGGCACTGACCACGGCCGCCATGAGCGTCCCCTTGCCACTCACCCTGCAGCAGCCGCTGATGTCGGCCGTACTGGCGCATCGTGAGGGCGCGCCGCGTTCGGTCTGGCTGAACGCGCTGCTGCGCGCCTGGGCCGCGCCGTGGGTGGCGCGCGAGCTGCTGCTGCTGCGACAACAGCACGATGGCAGTTTCGCGGTGGAGGGGGCGTCGGGGGAATCCTTGCTGTGGGCGGAGCTGCTGCGATGCCCCGAGCGCTGGGATGGCGGCGTCGCCGGCGAGGGGCCTGCGGCGCAAGCGCTGCAGCAGTGGGCGCCCGTCCAGATGCAGGTCAGTGATCCGCGGTTCAGGCCCTGGCGCGACGCAGCCCGGCGGGATCGACTGGCGCAGCTCGAAGCCTGGCCGCTGGAGTGTGTCACCGGGGCGCGGGTGTTGCTGCTGGGCCGGGGCGCAGACCGCGCCGACGGCGCCGGCGGCGTCAATGCCAGCGCCCAGGCAGCGGCGCTGTATCGGCTGGGGCGACTGCTCGACCGCGACGACGCCGAAATCGCCGTTGACGCGTGATAGCGGCGCTCAGGCGGCGGCGCGCAAGGGGTTGGCGGAAACAGGCGCTTCCACCGCGGCTGCCAGCTCGGACAGGGCCGCCGCTTGCAACAGTTGGATGCGCTTGTCGCGCAGCCGCAGCCACCCCCGCGATTCAAAGCGCGCCAGGACGCGGCAGACCGTTTCCGTGGCCAGTCGCAGGTAGCTCCCGATCTCGCGGCGGGTCATCGGTAGCCGCAGCAGGTCGCCCTGGCCCAAGCGCTCGCGCAGGTGCAGCAGAAATGCGGCCACCCGTTGATCGGCGGTGAAATCGCCGGAGAAAGACTGGGCCAGCCGCAGTTCACGTTGCGTCTGGCGGAACAGGTGATGCGCCAGGGCGGCATCCTGGGGAAGTTGCTGCTGCAGCAGCCGCGCGTCGGTGCCGCAGAGCTGGGCGCCACCCACGGCGGCCACCGCCGCCACCGTGGTGCTGCCCCCCAGGGCGTCGAGGCCGATCAGGTCCCCCGGGAAGTGAAAAGCGCGGATATGCTCATTGCCATCGCGGTCGACCGTATAGGTCTTGACGCATCCGGCCCGCACCGACAGCACCGTGGTGATCGCTTCGCCGGCATGTTGCAGCGGAGCAGCCCCCGGGAGCTGGGGTGGCATCTGCCGCATGGTGGCCTGCCAGCGCGGGCTGACATCCGGTTGTTTGCCCAGGCAATTGGGCACCGGGCAGTGCCCGCAGTCGGGGGCAAGGCGGGGGGCGGGGGCGAGATCGAAGGCCATGTTCGGCTCCAGTTCCAGGGTGATGGCAGGATCGGCCATCGCGTACCCGCGCGGCAGTCGCAGATACCGCAGGTGCCTTGCGGCTTCTACGTATGGCGCAGCGCGCCACCGTTGACGCAGATCAATGCGGGTGACAAGGGGCGTGTCGATACTGGGGGCGCCATTACTGGAGTGACGCGATGAAACCCCACGTCGAAGCGTTCTACGACCCCGCCACGTTCACCATCAGCTATGTGCTGCGGGACCCCATGAGTCCGGCCTGCGCCATCGTCGACCCGGTTCTCGACTATGACCCGGATGCGGCGCGCACCGACACCGTGTCGGCCCGCCGCATCGCCGAGTATGTGGTCCAGGAGGGCTTGCGGGTCGAATGGATCCTGGAAACGCACGCCCATGCCGATCACCTGTCGGCGGCGGCTTGGTTGCGGGCGCAACTGGGCGGGCGTATCGGTATCGGTGCTCGGATTCGGGAGGTGCAACAGCGATTCGGCGCGCTGTTCGCACTGTCACCCCAGGCCCTGTCCGACGACGGTTTCGACCGGCTGTTCGAGGAGGGCGCGCGCTTCCAGCTCGGCGAGCTGTCGGTGCAGGTCTGGCATACCCCAGGGCACACACCGGCCTGTGTCAGTTATCTCGCCGGCGACACCGTCTTCGTCGGGGACACCCTGTTCATGCCGGACTATGGGACGGCGCGTGCGGACTTTCCGGGTGGCGATGCGCACGCACTCTACCGCTCGATGCGACGACTGCTTTCGCTGCCAGAATCGACGCGCATGTTCCTCTGCCATGACTATCCGCCCGGCGGTCGGGCGCCCTGCTGGGAAACCACCGTGGGCGCACAGCGGCGTGACAATCTATGGATCCACGACGGTGTCAGCGAGGCGCAATTCGTACGGCGGCGTGCCGAGCGTGACCGCGCGCTGGCGGTGCCGCGCCTGATCCTGCCCTCGCTGCAGGTCAACATCCGCGGCGGGCAGCTGCCGCCGGCCGATGACAACGGGGTGCAGTACCTGCGCCTGCCGCTCAATCAGCTGGGCGGCTGATCGGGCGTCAACAGGAGCCACAGCTGTACCAGCTGGGCGAGACCGCGCACGCCCATTTTCTGCATCACCCGAGCCCGGTGCAGCTCGACGGTGCGCTCGGACAGCCCCAGCTCCAGCGCGATGACCTTGTTGGCCTGGCCTTCGACGATGCGGCCGGCAACCTCCCGTTCGCGCGGGGTGAGGCTGTCCAGTCGTTGCTGATGGCTGTGGCGGTCGCCCACCCGGCTGCGCAGCTCGGCATCGTGGCGCAAGGCCTTCTGGACGCGGCGGATCAGCTCGTCGTCATTGAACGGCTTCTGCAGGAAATCCAGCGCGCCCTCGCGCATGGCTTCCACCGCCATGGGCACGTCACCGTGGCCCGTGATGAAGATCACCGGCAGCGCCCAGCCACGGCGGTTGAGCAGGTGCTGCAGTTCAAGGCCGCTCATGCGCGGCATGCGCACATCCAGCAACAGGCACCCCGGCTGGTGGGTTTGGTAGCTGTCGAGGAAGGCCTGGGCGTGGGCGAAGCCCTGGCTGGCAATGCCGACCGACTGCAGCAACAGTGCGATGCTGTCGCGCACCGGTTCCTCGTCATCGACGATGAAGACGATTCCTTCGCTCATCCGCGCGCCTCCTCCTCCGGATCCACGTCATCCATGCTCGCCGGCAGCCGCAAGGTGAACTCAGCGCCACCGCCCGCCGCCGGTTGATAGGTCAGGTCGCCACCATGTGCCTGCATGATCGACTTGCAGATCGACAGGCCCAGGCCCATGCCCTGGGGCTTGGTGGTGACGAAGGGTTCGAACAGGCGGGCAAGCACGGTGTCGTCCAGGCCGGGGCCCTGATCACGGACCACCAGTTCAACCGCATGGTCCGCGCCCCGGCGGCTGGTCACCCGCAGCACATCGCCGACGCCGCGTTCGCGCATCGCCTCAAGCCCATTGCGCATCAGGTTCATCAGCACCTGCTGGATCTGCACCCCGTCAACCTGCACCATCGGCAGGTCTGGCGTCAGCGCCAGGACCAGACGTTGCGGCATGCCGCGCAGGTCCAGTTCCACCAACCGGCTGACCTCCTCGACCAGCGCATTGACCGATAGCCGGTCGCGCGTGGCATCGCCGCGGCGCACCAGACTGCGCAGTCCCCGAATCACCTGGCCGGCGCGTTCAGCCTGTCGCGCGATCTTGTCGAGGACCTCGATCAGTGCGCCTGGCGGGGTTTGGCCCTGCTGCAGCATGCGGCGGCAGGCGCTGGCGTAATTGTGGATCGCCGTGAGGGGCTGGTTCACCTCGTGGGCGATGCCGCTGACCATCTCGCCCATCAAGCCGAGTCGACCGGCATGCGCCAGGCGTTCACGCAGATCCTCGGCTTCCCGCGTGGCCGCATGCAAGGCACTGACATCACGCAGGATGCCGACGAACCCGTGCTCGTCGCCGCTGCGAAACTCGCCCACCGACAGCTCGATGGGCACCTGTGAGCCATCCCGCCGGCAGGCCGTCACTTCGCGGCCGATGCCGATGATGCGCTGCTCACCGGTGTTGAGATAGCGCGCGATGTAGCCGTCGTGCTCGGCCCGATAGGGCGCCGGCATCAGCAGCCGGACGTTCTCGCCCAGCACCTCCGCGGCGCGGTATCCGAACAGCGACTCGGCAGCGCGGTTGAAGCGGGTGATGCGTCCGCGCGGATCGATCAGCACGATGGCATCCACCGCCGCGTTCAGCAGGGCATCGAGACGGTCATGGGCGGCGGTGACAGGGGTGCTCACCGCATCAGTGTACGTCCCGGGCGTGAATAACGGCCCTAGAAGTGGCTGCCCGGCTGTCGCAGGAAGGCGGCTTCGGCCGGCGTCGGCACCCGGTCCAGCACCGCATTGCGGTGTGGGAAGCGGCCGAAGCGTTCGATGATCTCGAGATGCCGCTGCGCGTAGTTGCTGAAGTTTTCAAACAGGCCGCGCTGCTCGGCGGGCACCTCGTCGCACAGCTGCTGCATCAAGGTCAGGCACTCCAACTGGTCGTCGAGATGTTCGGAGTGTTCCAGCGGCAGATAGAAGAACACGCGTTCCAGCGGCGTGAGGCGCTGGTCCATCGCCAGCGCAATGCCCCCCTGGGCCCAGTCCAATGCCAGGCGGTCGTGCAGAAATGCGCGGCGGTCATTGCGGTACAGATTGCGCGAGAACTGGTCGACCAGCAGGATCAACGCCAGTCGTCCCAGCGGCGAGCGGGTCCAGCTGAAAAGACCCCCCATCAAGGCCTGCTCGCGCAGGTCGCCGAAGCGCTGCCGAATGTCGGCATCGGTTTCCGCGGTGGCACCAAACCATCGCGAGCTGTAGATCTCGGCGAGCTGCCGAGGATCGGCTTGACGGTCGTCACCGAACCAGTAGGTCAGTACGGCCTGAGCCTGCGGCGTGGGTTGTTCCATTGCGGTCCCCGAGCGTGGCGCCTGGGCGGCACCGGGACTCGAAGGATGCGCCGCCAACCCTGGCAGCACCAGTCGGTGATGGTCGGTGTCATAAAAAATTCACATGCGACGATGCCGCTGGCGAAAGTCTCCGGGCGTGGTCCCGGTCCACTTCTGAAACGCACGATGAAACGCGCTGGGCTCGGCAAAGCCCGCCGCCATAGCGATGTCCGGGACGCTGCGTTCGGGGGTCTGCTGCAATAGCCGGATCGCCAGGTCACGCCGCAGGCCATCCTTGAGCAGCCGGAAGCTGGTGCCCTCGGCTTCAAGGTGGCGCCGCAGCGTCGCCGGGCTGATCCCGAGTTCCGCCGCCGCAGTGGCCAGGCCCAGGGAAAACCCGGCCGGACCGTGTCGCAGCCGCCGCCGCAGGTGGCTGCTGAGGCTGCGCGGGTTGCGATACTTCACAATGAAATTGGCCGGCGCCCCCCGCAGGAATTCGCGCACGGTGCGCTCGGTCTGGACCACCGGGGCCTGCAGGTCGCCCGCGGCGAAGTGGAAGCGGGTGGGGCCGTCGTTGAATCGGATGTCGCGGGCGTAGATGCGCGGGTACTCCACCGCCCAGGCCGGCGCCGGGTAGGCGAAGCAGGCCGCCAGCATCTGCACCCGGCGGTCTACCAGCCAGCAGATCAGGCCCTGCAGCAGGATCAGCAGGGTCTCGTGGGCGAACACCGCCGCCTTGGGGCGGCGGTCGTGGATCACCACCTCGGCGGTTTCGTCGGTCTCCCGGAGCTCGATCCGCAGGTCGTCCAGCAGCAGGTTGAGCAGGCGAATGCCCCGCTGCAGGGCCTGCCGCAGGGTGCGGGTATGGATGCACAGGTGACAGAGCGTGGCGAAGCTGCCCACCTTCATCGGCCGGCGGTCCTGGCCAAAGAACTCGTCGTCGGTCGCGGCCGCCACGGCCAGCCACAGCCGTCCGAAGGCGGCGGCACTGACCCGGCCGCCAGGGATGTCCAGCAGGCCCGGGTCAATGTCAGCGGCGCGCAGCAGCGCGCCTGGGTCGCCACCGCGGGCCGGTATGCCGGCGAGCGCCTCGCGGACGAAGGCGATGTCGACACTGTCACGTTCCATGGCAAACCCCCGAGATACCAGGGTGCAACATGGCAAAATCGCTCATCGCTCACAAGCCCGTCGGACATCGGCCCGTCGACCCCCAGCGCCTAAAATCACGGGTTAACCGCGGTTAATCCCAGGAGTCTCGCGTGAACAATCCCGCCGCCATCACCAAGCCTCAGCCCTACAAGGCCGCCCACAAGGTGCGCCTCGTGACCGCCACCGCGTTGTTTGATGGCCATGATGCCTCGATCAACATCATGCGCCGCATCCTGCAGTCCTCGGGCGCAGAGGTCATCCATCTCGGTCACAACCGCTCGGCAGGCGAAATCGTCAATGCGGCGCTTCAGGAGGATGCGCAGGCCATTGCCATCACGTCCTATCAGGGCGGGCACAACGAGTTCTTCCGCTACATCGTCGACCTGCTGCGGGAGAACGGCGGTGAGAACATTAAGGTCTACGGCGGTGGCGGCGGGGTCATCGTGCCCTCTGAGATCAAAGACCTGATGGCCTACGGTGTGACGCGGCTGTTCTCACCGGAGGACGGCGCCACGCTCGGTCTGCAGGGGATGATCGACGACGTCATTCGCGGCGCCGACTACAACATCAGTGCGCTGGCACCCAAGGCCGACGAGGCGCTGGCCGCGCTGCAGTCGGGTGACCGGCGGCAGCTGGCGCGGGTCATCAGCGCCATCGAGAACGGCGCCTACGACGACGCCACCCGACAGGCCATCCGCGAGGCCGCTGCCGAGCTGACGGTCCCCAGCCTCGGGATCACCGGCACCGGCGGAGCCGGCAAGTCCTCGCTCACCGACGAGCTGGTGCTGCGACTTCGGTTGGACCAGGACGACAAGCCGCGCGTCGCGGTGATCTCCATCGACCCCTCGCGCAAGCGCACCGGCGGCGCCCTGCTGGGCGACCGCATCCGCATGAATGCCATCGAGCACGAGAACATCTACATGCGCTCGCTGGCCACCCGGGATACCGGCAGCGAAATCTCCGCCGCGCTTCCGGACGTGATGGCCGCCTGCAAGCTGTCGGGCTTCGATCTGATCATCGTTGAGACCTCCGGCATCGGCCAGGGCGACGCCGCCATCGTGCCCTTCGTCGACGTGTCGCTGTATGTGATGACACCGGAATTCGGCGCCGCCTCGCAGTTGGAGAAGATCGACATGCTCGACTTCGCCGACTTCATCGCCATCAACAAGTACGACCGCAAGGGCGCCGAGGATGCGCTGCGCGACGTCCGCAAGCAGTACCAGCGCAATCGCGAGCGGTTTATGGAATCGCCGGATGCCATGCCGGTGTTTGGCACCATGGCGGCGCGCTTCAACGACGACGGTGTCACCGCCCTGTATCAGGCGCTGCTGCCGGCGCTGCAGGACAAGGGCTTTAACCCAGCCCCCTCGAAGCTGGCGCCGGTGAGCGTCAAGGCCTCCAGCCACCGCCGCGCAGTGGTCCCCCCGGAGAGGGTGCGCTACCTCGCCGAGATTGCCGGCGAGGTGCGCGACTATCATCAGACCATCGACCAGCAATGCCAGGTGGTCCGTGAGCGGGAGGCGCTGGCGCTGAGCCGCCGCCTGCTCGGCGACGATGCCGCCGGCGAGCGTCTGGCCGCGCTGGAACAGGCCAAGGACGGCGAGCTGCTGCCAGGGCCGCGTCGCCTGCTGGCCGAGTGGCCGACGGTGGTCGAGCAATATTCGGGCGACGCCCATGTCGTGAAGATTCGCGACAAGGAAATCCGTACCCTCCTCACCACCACCTCGCTGTCCGGTAGCAAGATCCGCAAGGTGGCGCTTCCGCGCTTCGAAGACGCTGCCGAGCGCCTGCGCTTCCTGATGAAGGAGAACCTGCCCGGTTATTTCCCGTTCACCGCCGGCGTGTTCCCGTTCAAGCGCGAGGGCGAGGACCCGACCCGCATGTTCGCCGGCGAAGGCGATGCCTTCCGCACCAACCGCCGCTTCAAGCGCGTCTCCGAAGGCATGCCGGCACACCGGCTTTCGACCGCCTTCGATTCGGTCACGCTGTACGGCTGGGACCCGGGCGCGCGCCCCGACATCTACGGCAAGATCGGAAACTCCGGCGTGTCGATCTGCACGCTGGAGGACATGAAGGTGCTGTACTCGGGCTTCGACCTGTGCGCGCCGACCACCTCGGTGTCGATGACCATCAACGGTCCGGCGCCGATGATCCTGGCGATGTTCATGAACACCGCCATTGACCAGCAGGTCGCCCAGTTCACCGAAAAGAATGGCCGCGCGCCGGATGACCAGGAGTATGCGCAGCTGCGCGCCTACGCGCTGTCGACCGTGCGCGGTACCGTGCAGGCCGATATTCTCAAGGAGGATCAGGGCCAGAACACCTGTATTTTCAGCACCGAGTTCGCGCTCAAGATGATGGGCGACATCCAGCAGTATTTTGTCGAACACAAGGTGCGCAACTTCTACTCGGTGTCGATCTCCGGGTACCACATCGCCGAGGCCGGGGCGAACCCGATCAGCCAGCTTGCCTTCACCCTGGCCAACGGGTTCACCTATGTCGAGAGCTATCTCGCCCGCGGCATGCACATTGACGAGTTTGCCCCCAACCTCAGCTTCTTCTTCAGCAACGGGATGGATCCCGAATACTCGGTGATCGGTCGGGTTGCCCGCCGTATCTGGGCGGTGGCGATGAAGCATAAGTACGGCGGTAACGAGCGCAGCCAAAAGCTGAAGTACCACGTGCAGACCTCGGGCCGTTCGCTGCATGCCCAGGAAATGTCATTCAACGATATCCGCACCACCCTGCAGGCCTTGCTGGCGATCTACGACAACTGCAACAGCCTGCACACCAACGCCTACGACGAAGCGATCACCACCCCCACCGAGGAGTCGGTGCGGCGTGCCATGGCCATTCAGCTGATCATCAACCGCGAGTTCGGTCTGGCCAAGAATGAGAATCCGCTGCAAGGCAGTTTCATCATCGACGAGCTGACCGACCTGGTCGAAGAGGCGGTGCTCAAGGAGTTTGAGGCCATCGCCAATCGTGGCGGGGTGCTGGGCGCGATGGAAACCGGCTACCAGCGTGGCAAGATCCAGGAAGAGTCGATGTACTACGAGCACAAGAAGCACGACGGCTCGCTCCCGATCATTGGGGTCAATACGTTCCGCAATCCCAAGGGCGACGATGCCGCCTTCGAGATCGAGCTGGCGCGTTCCACCGAGGACGAGAAGCAGTCGCAGTTGCAGCGTCTGGCCGAGTTCCAGCAGCGCAACGCTGCCGAAGGTGAGGCGGTGCTTGAGCGCTTGCGGCAGACGGTGATGGCCGATGGCAATACTTTCGAGGTGCTGATGGATGCCGTGCGACATTGCTCGCTGGGGCAGATCACGCAGACCCTGTTCGAGGTGGGTGGGCGCTACCGCCGCAATATGTAAGCGCGTATCGTGCGCCCCCGCCCTCCCGTGAGGGCAACCGATTCACACTGATGAGGGCTGGTTATGAGCAACACACAGGAACTCTTTGTCGTCAGCGCCGTGCGCACCGCCATCGGCAGCTTCGGTGGCGGTCTCAAGGACGTGCCACTGGCCGACCTGGCCACCACGCCGATCCGCGCGGCGATCAGCCGCGCCGGCGTCGCGGCAGAGCAGGTGGGCACCGTCGCCATGGGCACGGTCATCCCCACCGAGCCGCGCGATGCCTACCTCAGCCGTGTCGCCGCGATGCAGGCCGGCATCCCCAAGGAAACGCCGGCGTTCAACGTCAACCGCCTGTGTGGTTCCGGGCTGCAGGCGATTGTGTCAGTGGCACAGGGGCTGATGCTGGGCGATGCCGAGATCGGCGTGGCGGCTGGCGCCGAATCGATGAGCCGCGGGCCCTACCTGCTGCCCTCTGCCCGCTGGGGTGCCCGCATGGGCGATACCCAGATGCTGGACTACACGACCGGTGTACTGCACGACCCGTTCCAGCGCATCCACATGGGGGTGACCGCCGAGAACGTCGCCGAGCGCTTCGGCATCACTCGGGAGATGCAGGATGCGCTGGCGGTGGAGAGCCAGCGCCGTGCCGCGCGCGCCATCGCCGAAGGGCGCTTCAACGGCCAGTTGGTACCGGTGGAGATCGCCACCCGCAAGGGGACGATGGTGTTCGAGGTGGACGAACACGTGCGCGGTGAGGTTACCGTGGAACAACTGGCCAAGATGAAGCCGGTGTTCAAGAAGGATGGCCTGGTCACCGCCGGAAACGCCTCGGGTATCAATGACGGCGCCGCGGCCATGGTGCTGGCGACCGCCGCCGCCGTGAAGGCCCACAACCTGAAGCCGCTGGCGCGGGTGGTGGGGTACGCCCATGCCGGCGTGTCCCCCGAGATCATGGGGATCGGCCCGGTGCCCGCCACGCAGGCGGTGCTCAAGCGTACCGGGCTGAAGGTGGCGGACTTCGATGTCATCGAGTCCAACGAAGCCTTCGCGGCCCAGGCCTGCGCCGTCACCCGCGAGCTCGGCTTCGACCCGGAGAAGGTCAACCCCAACGGCTCCGGTATTTCCCTCGGGCACCCGGTGGGGGCGACCGGCGTCATCATCGCCACCAAGGCCGTGCACGAGCTGCACCGCGTAGGTGGGCGCTATGGCCTGGCGACGATGTGCATCGGCGGCGGCCAGGGCATCGCCGTGGTGTTCGAGAAGGTCTGAGGCCGACGGCCAGTCAGTTAAGGCGCCGGGGTTTACCCCGGCGCTTTTTTTGCGGAGGCCTAGAGCAACCGGCTACGGCCGGCCTCGACGTCATTGTCGAAGTCGGCGCAGTGCACGCGCACCGTGACTTCCTCGCAAAAGTCAGTAAATACCAGCATTCTGGCGGATGCAGATCGCTGAGAGAGACGCAGCCAACGGGTCTGGTCGCTGGCCTTGTCATAGACCGCGGCATAGCTGCCCACCTGCAGCCGCTGGTGCGGCGGTCGCCGCAAGCTCAGTGCCGGCGCGGCGACCACTGCGGCTGGCGCCACAGCAGACGATTCGGCAGCGGCGCTGGCAGGATCGGGCGCCGCGCCAGGTGTCGACGCCGCCTCCGCTTCCAGCCCGGGCGATACATCGCCTGCGGCCTCCGGCTCGCCAATGACGTCGCGGGCCAGGCTGGCAGTGGGGTGCCCCTGCAGCAGGGATCGCGCGGTTTCCAGTCCGCGTTGGCGGCGGGCCTGGGGATATTGGGCCCAGGCGAGGGCGCGGTCGAGCTGGGCCACCAGGTGGACGACCTCCGCAGCGGACAGCGGGGCATTGCAATAGCCCTGGATCCATGCGGTGCCCACCGACACGGCGTCGTGGTAGGCCCGATTCTCGCGACCGAAATTGAGATCGGCCAGCGCCAGCAGCGGCAACAGGTCGTCTTCAACAAAGGCTTCCGCTTCGGGCGCCAGATTGCCATCGGCGGGCAGGGCATCGGCCAGCACTTGTCGGGCGTTGTCGCGCGCGCGTTCGATCAGGCGACGACGGCGGTGCTGCCGGGACTCCTGCAACTGCGCATCCAGCGCCTTCAGGCGGGCATCGGGCAGCGTCTGCCCGGTCTGCAGGCCCTCGCGGGCGCTCTCAGCCGTCGGTGACAGGCGCAGCAGCGCCACCTGCACCAGCTCGGCGAGCACCTCGTGGAGTTCATCCAGTGGACTGTTACGGGCGGTGGCGAGGACTGCGGCGTCGTCCACCAGCCGCCGCAGCGGGTGAGCCGCATCGGTGAGCAATGAATCGTCGCCGAGGGCCGCTTTCAGCAGTGGGTAGCGGAGCGCATCGAGTGCCGGTCGCAGTTCGGGACGCACCATCGGGTCGTCACGTACGCCACTGAACAGCCGATTCACCACGTCGAGTCGCTGGGACAACGGCGTGGGTGCCTGCGGCAGGCCCTGAATCGACAGCAGCTGCCCCAGCTCATGCGCCAACCGAGACTCCGCGGCGATGCGCGCGGCCTGCTGCGGTGGCAACCAACCAAAACCGCCACCGCTCAGTCCGAGACCGGGGAACAGCGAGGCACCGGGGGCCTCGCTCGCGCTCGGGGCCTGAGCGACGCCCGCCGATCCGAACAGGGGATGCTGATCACCCGCGCCGACGGCGCCGGCCGGGGTGCCGCTGCGGTCGGCGCCGAGGGCCGAAGCGCCCCCCGGCGCCTGCCCGCCGGCGGGCGTCGTGGGCGCGCTGCGCGGCGGCTCGGCGAGTCCGATGCCGGCATCGGCAAGCGCCTTGTTGAGCGCCATGTAGGCGCGCGGCAGCACCGGCAGGACGGCGCGCTCGAACAGCTTCAACATCACCAGGCGCATGGCGATGGGGGGCTCGGAGATCTGCAGCGATTCCGCGAAGGCGCGACACACCGCGGGCGGCTGCAAGCCGTCCAGTCCGGGTACGAATTGACCGTGGTCCTGCGCCCAGCGCGCGCGGCGGTCGAGCTCGCCGAGGGTCTCCAGCGCGTAGTCGCGCCCGCGGTTCCCCATGTTACCCACTGCGATGTCGACTTCGAGCACCTCGTCGTCCTGCAGGCTCAGTGCCTCCAGGTCAAAGTCGAGCCCGGGTTCCGGCGCCGGGCTACCTGGCGGCTCGCGCAACAGCGCGTCAAATCGGGACTGCACCGCCTCGCGGTCGACCCGCAGGCGCCGCATATACGCAAAGCATTGGTGGGCATCGTCGCCATGGGCCTGTTTGGCCCAATCGAACAGGACGTCGTCGGCCGATACCAACATCTGCTTCAGGGGCTCATGCAATACCGACGCCAGCAGCTGGCCGGGTGCAATCGCAACCGACGTCCCTGTCTCTCCAGCGCCCCTTTCGGGGAAAAGTTGAACGATCTTTGGCATGGCAGATGATCCCAAGGGGCGGTTTGTAACACGCGCGCGATGGCGCAGTCATGTCATCCGCCATATGGAAAGGCCGGCATGACGAAAGGCGGCCTGTGGGTGCCCAATCACCCCATCGGATGAAGAGGCCGGACGGGGGTCTTCCGATAATCCGATCATGAATCTCACCCTGACTGAAGAGCAGTGTCTGGTCCGCGACGCTGCCGAAACCTTTCTCGCCGATGTCAGCGACAGTGCCGCCGTGCGCCGGCATCAGGCGCTGCCGCTGGGATACGACGAGGCCGTTTGGCAGCGCATCGGTGCTGAGCTGGGCTGGTGCGGTATCGACATTGACGAAGCCGATGGCGGACTCGGCCTCGGACCCCTGGCGCTGGTGCTGGTGCAGGAACAAGCGGGGCGCCATCTGCTGTGTGCACCCTTCTTCACCACCGTGGCGGTTGCGGTGCCGCTGATCCAGGCGCTGGGCAGTGACGCCGCGCGCGCCACCCTGCTGCCGGAGATCGCTGCCGGGTCCTTGCGTCTGGGGCTGGCCATGCCCATCGCCACGGCAACCGCCCCGACGGCAAGCGCCCATCAAACGGCAGAGGGCTGGCGCCTGTCCGGCCGCCAGGCCCATGTCATGCATGCCGCAGGCGCTGATGCACTGATCGTGTCTGCGGCGACGGACGATGGCCGCGAGGGCGTGTTCCTGGTGGCGAGTGATGCCGCTGGCCTGACGCGGACCGCCGCACCGACCTGGGATGCGACGCGTCCCCTGAGTAACCTGGTCTTCGATGACACGCCCGTCCGTCTGCGGCTGGACGACCCCTTGCGCGCCCGCGAAGGCCGGGAGGTGGCGCTGGCGATGGCGCGTCTCTACCTCGCTGCGGAGCAGCTCGGCAGCGCCCAGCAGTGCCTGGATCTCACTGTGGCCTACACCGCTACGCGCAAGCAGTTCGGTCGGCCGGTGGGCGGGTTCCAGGCGGTCAAGCATCGCTGCGCAGACATGATGGTGCGGATCGAGGCGCTGCGCTCTGCGGTCTACGGCGCCGCCGCATTTGCGGCTCATCATCCGTCGCCGGCACGACTGGCCCGCGAGTGCGCCATGGCGCGCTTGCTGGCGGCCGACACCGCCTTCTTCTGTGCGCAGGAGGCGATCCAGCTGCACGGTGGCGTCGGCTTCACCTGGGAGTACGATCCCCAGCTCTATTTCAAGCGGGCCCAGGCCGCCAGTCACTGGCTGGGCAGCGCCGATGTCGCCCGTGGGGAAATTGCTGCGGCCTTGCTGGACCGTGCCGAGCCGGTGTCCGAGCCGCCGGCGGCGGACGAGCCGCTCGCCGACTTTCGTCAGGAAGTGGCGGACTGGATGACCCGCCACCTCGACGGTCGCTTCGCCGCGCTGCGACACCGTGGCGGCCCGGGTGATGAACAGGCCGATCCGGCCCTGCGCAAAGCCTGGGAGCAGGAAATGGCCGGTGGCGGCTGGGTGGGCGTGGGTTGGCCGCGCCATGCCGGTGGCCGCGGGCTGAGCATTGACCGCCAGGTCATCTTCCACGAGGAGTACGCCCGTGCCGGTGGCCCCGGCCGCATGGGCCACATCGGCGAAGGCCTGATCGGCCCGGCCATCATCGAGTACGGCACGCCCGAGCAGCAAGCGCGCCTGCTGCCGCCGATCCTGCAAGGCACCTGCTTCTGGGCGCAGGGCTATTCGGAGCCGGGCGCCGGCTCGGACCTGGCCAATGTGCAGACGCGCGCCGAGCCGGAGCCGGATGGCGGCTGGCGCATCACCGGGCAGAAGATCTGGACCTCGCTGGCACACGAGTCGGACTGGGTTTTTGTCTTGGCGCGTTGCGAGCCCGGCAGCAAGGGCAACAAGGGGCTGATCTTTGTGGTGTTGCCGCTGACCGAGGCGGGCATCGAGATTCGACCCATCCGCCAGATGAGCGGCGGCTGCGAGTTCAACGAGGTGTTCTTCGACCAGGTCCGGGTCGAGCCGAATAACGTCATCGGTGCGCCGGGCGAGGGCTGGAAGGTGGCCATGGGCTTGCTGGAGATCGAGCGCGGGGTGTCCACCCTCGGCCAGCAGATGCACTTCAGCCATGAGTTGGCGCGAGTGATCGAGGCAGCGCGCCGCTATGGGGCTGATCAGGACCCTGCCATCCGGGCCCGCATTGCCCAAGCCTGGAGCGGCTTGCGGGTGATGCGCTACAACGCCCTGCGTACGCTTGGCAACGAAGGGCTGGGGCTGCAGCGTGAAGCGCTGATCTACAAGTACTACTGGTCCAACTGGCACCGCGATCTCGGCAAGCTGGCGATGGATATCCTCGGCGCCGACGGCGATGTGGTCAGTGATGATCCATTGCTGCGGCCCCTGCAGCAGCTGTTCTTCTTCTCGCGTGCCGACACCATCTACGCCGGTACCAACGAGATTCAGCTCAACCTCATTTCCGAACGCGGGCTGGGCATGCCGCGCGAACCCAGGATCACCGCATGACAGCCGTTCCACCACCTGCCGAAGTCCCCGCGCACGGGCTGCTCAACGGTAAATCCGTGCTGATCACGGCTGCGGCCGGGGGCGGCATTGGCTTTGCGGCCGCCAAACGCTGCCTGGAAGAGGGCGCGCGTGGCCTGGTGCTGTCGGACATGCACCCGCGCCGCACCGCCGAAGCGGCGGCGACGCTGGCGACGCAGTTTCCCGATCGCCAGGTGATCGGCCAGGTTTGCAATGTCACCGTCGAGGATGAGGTGCAGGCGCTGGTGGAGACCGCCGAAAGCCAACTGGGGGGGGTCGACATCCTCATCAACAATGCCGGGCTCGGCGGCAGCAAGCGCGTGGTCGACATGACGGACGAGGAGTGGCTCAAGGTGCTGGACGTGACCCTCACCGGCACCTTCCGCATGACCCGCGCCATGCTCAAGCGCATGCAGCCGCGCGGTCGCGGCGCCATCGTCAACAATGCCTCGGTGCTGGGCTGGCGCGCGCAGAAGGATCAGGCCCACTATGCCGCCGCCAAGGCTGGTGTGATGGCATTGACGCGCTGCTCGGGACTGGAGGCAGCTGAGTACGGGATTCGCATCAACGCGGTGTCGCCCTCCATCGTCTTCCATGACCACCTGCGCAAGAGCGCGCCGGAAGCCCTGCTCAACGAACTGGCCAGCCGCGAGGCCTTCGGCCGCGGTGCCGAGGCTTTCGAGATTGCCAATGTGATGGTGTTTCTCGCCTCCGACTATGCCTCCTATCTGGTGGGCGAAGTCATTTCCGCATCCAGCCAACGAGCCTGATCGCCATGAAGACCTTCGACTCCATCGATGCCATCCTCGCCGCCGTCGGCCAGCCGCTGGGCGCCAGCGAATGGGTGACCATCACCCAGGACCGGATCAACACCTTTGCCGATGCCACCGACGACCACCAGTGGATTCACGTCGATCCGGTGAAGTCCAAGGACGGGCCGTTTGGGGCTTGCATCGCCCACGGTTATCTCACCCTGTCATTGGTGTCGCGCTTCCTGCCGCAGATCGTCGAGGTGAAGATGAAGATGGGCGTCAACTACGGTTGCGACAAGGTGCGTTTCCCGGCGCCGGTGCCTGTGGGCAGCCGCATCCGCGGCGTTGGCGAGCTGCTCGCCGCCGAGCGCACCAAGGACGGCGGCGTGCAGGCCACCATTCGTGTGACCGTCGAGATTGATGGCGGCGCCAAGCCCGCCTGCATTGCCGATACCCTGTCGCGCTACTATTTCTGAAGGCGTCATGGGCGCTCACCCGTCACCCCGGACGCGATCCGGGGTCCAGCGACATCGATCGGTACTGGATGCCCGATCTCGTCGGACATGACGGCCAGATGGGCTGCTGTTTCCGACGTTGTTTCGGATGTTGCCAATCACCTATCACGGCGCTAACCCGCCCATCACGTTCCAAAGGAACCCTCCCATGAACGACGCCGTCATTGTCTCCGTTGCCCGCACCCCGATTGGCAAGGCCTATCGCGGCGCCTTCAACGACACCGAAGCGCCAGTACTCGGCGGTCATGTGGTGCGTGCCGCGGTGGCGCGCGCCGGGATTGATCCGGGCGAGGTCGACGACGTCATCCTCGGCTGTGCCGCGCAGCAGGGCACGCAGGCCTACAATCTCGGGCGCCTCTGCGCCTACACCGGCGGCCTGCCGGACACCGTGCCCGGCATGACCCTGGACCGGCAGTGCGCTTCCGGCCTGATGAGCATCGGCATCGGCGCCAAGGCCATCCTCACCGGCGAGCAGGACATCGTCATCGCGGGCGGGCTGGAGTCCATCTCGCTGGTGCAGAACAAGCATAAGAACACCTATCGCTTCGCCTCCGAGGCGGTTATGGCGGCCCAGCCCAAGGCCTACATCCAGATGATCGAAACCGCCGAGGTGGTGGCGGAGCGCTACAACATCTCGCGGCAGCTGCAGGATGAATACAGCCTGCAGAGCCAGCAACGCACCGCCGCCGCACAGGCCGCCGGGCGCTTCGATGACGAGATCGTGCCGCTGGAAAGCCGCAAGCAGCTGTTCGACAAGGAAGGCAACCCCACCGGCCACGAGGCCGTCACGCTGTCGCAGGACGAAGGCAATCGCCCGTCCACCACCCTCGAAAGCCTGCAGGGCCTCAAGCCGGTGTGGAAGAACGGCGCCTTCGTCAAGGAAGGCCAGCACATCACCGCCGGCAATGCCTCGCAGCTGTCCGACGGTGCCGCGGTGGTCACCCTGATGAGTGGGGCTCAGGCCAAGCGCCGCGGGCTGGCGCCGCTGGGGCGCTATCGGGGACTGGCGGTGGCCGGCTGTGCGCCGGATGAAATGGGCATCGGCCCGGTCTTCGCGGTGCCGCGTCTGCTGCAGCAGCATGGCCTCAAGGTATCCGACATCGGCCTGTGGGAACTCAACGAGGCCTTCGCCTGCCAGGTGATCTACTGCCGTGATCGTCTGGGGATTCCCGATGATCGCCTCAACGTCAATGGCGGTGCCATTGCCATCGGCCACCCGTTCGGGATGTCCGGCGCGCGCATGGTGATGCATGCCCTGATCGAGGGCCGCCGGCGCGGCGTGCGCTATGTGGTGGTGACCATGTGTATCGGCGGCGGCATGGGGGCGGCGGGCCTGTTCGAGGTGATGTAGGCCCGCTCCTCGGGACCGCCCTGCGCCGAACGGACGAAGCCCGTAACCGGAAGCTTCCCGTACAAAGAGCGCACTAAAGAGGTTCATGAGGAGGGGAAGGCATGGCAGGTAGCAGTCAGGGCGGCGCACAGGCGCAGCGCCCGAGCTACAGCGTGCTGGGCGGTGGCCCTGCGTTGGTGATATCGGCCCTGGTCATCCTGGCCGCTCTGTATTCGTTCTCAATCCGGCCGCCGCCGCCCTTTGCGCCGACCGAGGTGCGGCCGGACGGCTTGCTGGTCACCGGGGTCACGCAGGCGGGCCAGCGTCTGATCGCGGTGGGCGAGCTCGGTCACATCCTGGTGGGCGAGGGCGCTGAGGGTCCTTGGACCTTGGCCACGGTGACCCCCGACCGGCAGTCCACCTTCACGCAGGTGGTGAGCCTGTCGCCGCAGGTGGCGGTGGCCGTCGGTCACGACGGCTGGATCGTGCGCAGCGAGGACGCGGGGCGCACTTGGAACGAAGTCCACTACAGCGAAGACCGGCCGGACCCGTTGCTGGGCATTGCCGGCCCCTTTGACGGGCGCCTGTTCGCCTTCGGCGCCTTTGGCCTGTTCCTGGTATCGACCGACAATGGCCAAACCTGGGCGCCGCAGCCGCTGGTGGAAACGGCGAATGCGCCTGAGGTGGCGGAGCCGGTGGAGGAAGCCGACCCCTTCGATCCGTTTGCTGGCTTCGAGGAGGACGTGGGCATCGGGGGGCTGCATCTCAACGCCCTGATCACCGCGCCCGACGGATCGCTCCTGCTGGTGGGCGAGCGCGGCCTGCTGGCGCGGTCCATCGATAACGGCGACAGCTGGACCCCGCTCGAGGAGATTTACGCAGGCTCCTTCTTCGGCGCGCTGGTGACGCCGCAGGACGCTCTGCTGGTGTACGGCATGCGCGGGCATGTCTTCCGCAGCACCGACAACGGCCAGAGCTGGACCCAAGCCCAGGTGCCGGAGACGCTGTCGCTGTTTGGCGGTGTGAGCTTGCCCGGCAACCGCATCGTGCTGGTGGGCGCCAGCAACAGCGTGTGGCTGTCGGACGACGATGGCAAGACCTTCACGGCGGCCACCCCGGGTGACCGCGCTAACCTGGCCGATGTGCTGTCGCTGGGCAACGGCCGTGTCATCACCGCGGGTGACAAGGGCCTGCGGGTGCAAACCCTCAACGGAGACACGGAATGAGTCGCAGCGACGCGTTCGTGGCGCGCTGCGCCGACTTTTTGATGACCTGGCGCCGCAGCCTCGGGGTGTTCTTCGCCCTGGTGACGGTCGGCTTCGGCATCAGCGCCACACAGGTGCGACTGGACCCCGGCTTCCTCAAGCTGATCCCGGTTAAGCACGAGTACATGCAGACCATGATGGCCTACATGGACGACTTCTCAGGCGCCAATACCATCCTGGTGAACTTGCGATGGGTGAGTGACACGGCGTGCTCTGCGAGTGCCAGTGACACTCGCAACGCCGACGAACGACCGGCCAGGGATGGCCGGGCCGGGCAGCCCGACGAAGCACAAGGTCTCGCCATGGATGGCAGTGCTGAGCCCTGCTACGACGACATCTACAACCCCGAGTTCATGGAGGCGCTGCGCCAGGCCACCGATGAAGTGTTCTTCATCCCAGGCATCAACCGCACCAAGGTGTCGTCCATCTTCACCCCCAACGTCTATTACATCGAGATCACCGAAGCCGGGTTCAAGGGCGAGCCGGTAGTGCCGGCGCGCTACTCCGGCACGCCCGAGGAACTGGACCGCGTCCGCAAGAATGTGGAGCACTCCGGGCAGATCGGGCAGCTGGTCGCCAACGATCTGAAGGGCGCGATGATTCGTGCCGATCTGCACGAGTACGACCCGGAGGCGGGCGTCAAGGTCGACTACTGGGAAGTGCAGAAGAAGCTGGAAGAGATCCGCGAGCAGTTTGAAAGCGAGAACATCGAAGTCAACATCATCGGCTTCTCTCGCCTGCTGGGCGATGTCATCAAGGGCCTGATTGGCGTGTTCGCCTTTTTCGCCCTGGCCTTCGTCATCACTGTGGTACTGCTTTACTGGTACACGCGTTCGGTGCGTATCACCGTGGTGGGCCTGGTGGTGGCGATGTTGCCGGTGCTGTGGCTGATCGGCGTACTGCCGCTGATCGGCTATGGCATCGACCCCATGTCGATTCTGGTACCGTTCCTGATCTTCTCCATCGGCGTCTCGCACGCCGTGCAGATGACCAGCGCCTGGCGCACCGAAGTGATGACCGGCAAGACCGCGCCGGAAGCCGCTCATGGCGCCTTCACCAAGCTGTTCATCCCTGGGGCCGTGGCCTTGCTGACCGAGGCCTTGGGCTTCGGCGTCATCATGTTCATCGATATTCCCATCGTCCATGAGCTGGGCATCACCGCCTGTTTGGGCGTGCTGCTGATGATCATCACCAACAAGATGATCCTGCCCATCCTGCTCAGCTACCTGAGCTTGGAAGACAGCAGCCGCGCCCATGCCGAGCGCGCCGAGCAGCGCGGCCGCAGCAAATTGATCCGCATGATCGGCGCCTGCGCCGAACCGCGCTGCGCGCTCATCGTGTTTGGCGTGAGCCTGGTGCTGCTGGCCGCCGCCACCTGGGAAAGCCGCGACCTCGTCATCGGCGACACCGGACAGGGCGTACCCGAACTGCACGAGGACAGCCGCTACAACCGTGACAGCGCCAAGATCGCCGCCAGCTACGACATCGGCGTCGACGTGCTGACGGTGATCGCTGAGGCCAAGGCGTTCGAGGGCGATTCCTGTCTGCACCATGAGGTGGTGGGCCTGCTCGACCGCCTGGAGTTGTACGTGCGAGGCATCGAGGGCGTGCAGTCGGTGGTCAGCGTTGCCGGTGTCGGCAAGCTGGTGATCTCGGCCTTCAACGAAGGCAACCCGCGCTGGGCGGCGCTGCCGCGCACCCAGGTGGGCCTGTCCACCGGCTCCAAGGCCTTCGACCCCAACCTGGGCCTCAATACCGAAGGCTGCAAGGCCATCCAGGTGCTGATCTTCATGAAGGACCATGAGGGCGCCACCATCGCCCACGCCATGAACGAGCTGAAAGCCTTCATCGCCGACAACCCGGTGGAGGGCGTGAACCTGCGCCTGGCCAGCGGCAACGTCGGCGTCATGGCCGCCACCAACGAAGCCGTGGGCGCCGCCGAAGCGCGCATGCTGCTGTCCATCTTCGGCGCCCTGGTGCTGTTCTGCCTGGTGACCTTCCGTTCCTGGATCGCGGTGGTCTGCGTGATGATTCCGCTGACCATGGTCTGCGTGTTCTGTAACGGCCTCATGGCCATGCTCGACATCGGCCTGAAGGTGGCCACGCTACCGGTGATCGCGCTGGGTGTCGGCGTCGGCGTCGACTACGGCCTCTACCTGTTCGAACGCATCCAGCACCATATGGCCGACCCCACCGTGGCCTTCCGCGAAGCCTTCGAGCGCGCCATGGTGGAGCGCGGCAGCGCCGCCGTATTCACCGCCATCACCATGTCGGTGGGCGTGGCCACCTGGATGTTCTCGGCCCTCAAGTTCCAGGCCGACATGGGGCTGCTGCTGGCCTTCATGTTCCTGGTCAACATGCTGGCGGCCATCTGCGTGCTGCCGGCGCTGGGGGCGTGGTTCTTCCGCGAACGCAAGGCGGCGTGAGTAAGCGCGCCGCCGCGCCCCCTATCGGCACCGCGTCCTGCCGGACGTGATCGGGCTTCAGGGTCGGTGGGCTGCAGACTCAGGGTGAGCGGCGCAACGGGGCCGGGGGCGCGTGAGGGGCTACACCGCCGCAATCGTCGTCCGATGCAGCAGTCGGTCATGCCCGGCGTAACCGCCGGTGGCGGCGTGCAGTACGGAGCGGTTGTCCCACATCACCAGCATGTTGGGCTGCCAGCGGTGGCGGTACTGGAATTGCTCGCGGGTTTGCCACTGGTAGAGCGCCATCAGCAGTTGCATGGCCTCGGCGTCGGCCATGCCGTCGATGCCGATGATGTAGCCAAAGCAGCTGAACAGGCCTTCGCGGCCGGTTTCCGGGTGCTTGCGGATCAGCGGGTGCAGCTGGGTATTTTCGGCGTCCTTGGAGGGTAGGATCACCATCGAGCGGTCCTTGGCATCGTGGTTGCCGTACATGCCATCCGGGGCGTAGGCGCGCTTGGCAGAGTGGATGGCGATGCGGCCTTCGATACGGGCGCGCAGCTCGGCGGGCATGGCGTCGAGTGCGGCGTGTTGGTTGGCGAACAGGGTGTCACCGCCCACCGGTGGAATGGTGATGCCGTACAGGCAGGTGCCGGATGGCGGCCGCGCCTGAAAGCTCCAGTCGCTATGCCAGGCTTCGGCAAACAGGGGTGACTTTTCATCGGCCCGCCGCTCCACCGCGATGATGTGCTGGCGGCCGGGGATGGGGGCGATGAAGGGGTCGTCGCCGAAGTCGCCGAAGTAGGTGGTGAAGCGCTCCAGATCGTCGTCGCTGAGGTGTTGGTCGGGGAAGGCCAGCACGTGATGTTCCAACCAGGCGCTGCGGAGGGCGGCCACGGTGTCGGCGGCCAGCGGCTGCGACAGATCGACGCCGGTCACGCTGGCACCACAGGCCTGGCCGGAGGGCGTGACCTGCAGGGCGGTCGGCGCGGTGCGATCCGCATCGGACATGGGTGATCTCCTCGGGCTGCGGTGTGGTATTTGGGCGAAGCCTACACCCTGGCGGTGCGGATTCTGTGCGCCCGTGCGTCTTCATCTGTATGAGACATACTTTTTTGATGCTGCTGTCTGCGGCGCTGGTGGGGTGCGGGGGTGGTAGCGGGGGTGGCGATGGCACCTCACCCGCGGATCCCTTGTTCGAGGCCTATTCGGCCGCGGTCGCCGGGGACTTTCGCGGGCCGCTTGCGGATGGGCCCGGGATCGACACGGGCGCACCAGAGCGCATCTGCTATCGGCAGTTGCCAGTGGATCGCGCGTCTGCGGAGCGTTCGGTGGCGCAGGACGGCGGCGTGATCACCGAGGCCTCGGCCTCACGGTGGTGTGCACAGTTACCGGGCGGCTCACTGTGCTTGGTCGCGCTGGAAGGCGAGGGGTTCGCACTGGACGACCGCAGTGTGCCGGGATCGCAAGCCATCGAGGTCGGCTTGGTGGTACCGCTTGCCAACGGACGCCTGGTGCAATTCAGCAGTGAGACGGCCTTGCTGGGGTCGCATGCGCTGCGTGACCTCGAAATGGGTGCCATGGTGCCAGCGGACGACTTCCCGACCGGTGCTTCATGCCAAAGCGTGCCGGACGGCTATGCCGGACCCGCGGATCTCGATGGGGAATGGGCGGGATATCGCGTCGCCTACGATCCGATAACGAGGGCGGGCGCGGCCACGTCAGCCTCCATGATGTGTGACGGCAACAACTGCGCCTTTTCCGACATCGACGGCGGCGCACTTCCTTTTGCCTCACAGGGCTTTGGCCACTGGGTCTTGGCATCGGCCGGCTTGGAAGGACGGATACTCAGCAGCAACGATGGCGCTGCGCTGGCCGTGTGGCTGTGTGACGACGGACTCACGGGGGTCGAGTCCCATCCCTTCGCCGAAGGCTGCTACCTCTACGGCTTCAATCGCCTGATACCGGGCTGACCATTAACCACACACGGCGACTACCCTTCGGCCACAGGCTGACGACGTGCAATACGATCAGTGGCGGGCTGCTCGGTCGCGGTAGCCGGTTTTACGCGCGCCCTTGGCGATGCCGGCCAACTCGGCCAGTTCCGGCGCCGGCATCAACAAAACACCCTGGCCCTTGGGCATAAAGACGAACGACTGTCCGGCCTTCAACTGCAGCGCGTCCCGCACGGGCTTGGGCACCAGAATTTGAAATCTGCTGGAAAGCGTCGCCGTTGTCGTCACTGCCATACCTGACGCATATCGAATGCAGCGTTGTGAGAATAACGGCGGCAAGTGCGTTCGAAAAAACGGCATCCCCGATACAGTAGATAGCCCTCCTCGATTGGCGTGCCGCCCATTCCCCATGCTCAGCCTCGGCCCGTTCCCGATGACCGCTGTGTGGGTGATGATGGCCTTTGCCATGGCCTTGGGTGTGGCGGTGATGGCGAGCCGTGGGCGCGAGGGCGCGGCGCGATCGCTGGTGTCCGCGCTGCTGGATCTGCTGATGCTCGCCGTGGTGGTGGCGCGCCTGGCGTTCGTGGTGCGCTGGTGGCCGCTGTATGCGGCGGAGCCGCTGAGTATCGTGATGATTCAGGACGGCGGCTTCCTGCCGTGGGTGGGCATTTCCGCGGCGCTGGTATTCGCGCTTTGGCGCAGCCGCGCGCGGCCGGAAATGCGAGCACCGCTGTTGGCGGCATCGCTGTTGGGGGTGCTGGTGTGGTGGGGGCTGGGGCTCGGCTTGCGTGCCTATCAGCAACGCACCCTGGTGATGCCGGACACAGCGCTGGTCAGTCTGCAGGGGCAGCCGGTGTCCCTGGCGGACTTCGCCGGCCAACCGGTGGTGCTGAATCTGTGGGCCACCTGGTGCCCGCCCTGCCGCCGCGAAATGCCGGTGCTGGCGGCGGCGCAGGCGCAGCATCCCGGCGTGCACTTCGTATTCGTCAATCAGGGCGAAACGGGCGATGTGGTTCAGACCTATCTGGCGCGCGCCGGGCTGTCATTGGACAACGTGGTGCTGGATGCCGAGGCGGCGATGGGCGATGCCATCCGCACGAACGCCATCCCCGCCACTTTGTTCTTTGATGCGGACGGGGCCCTGCGGGATACCCACCTGGGCACGCTGACGGCGGCAGGCCTGGCGGCCAAGCTGCAGCCGTGGCGGCGTGATTTGCGGCGATAATCAGGCCTGGTCGCTGTCAGCTTTGCTGCGCGGCCGGCCCATGACACACAGGAGTGCGCTGATGAAGACGGTGACGGCAAGTCCCGCCTTGCGGGCGGTAGGCAGTTTCGATCTGTTGGTGACCGGCATTCTGGCGGTGCCGGGGCTGTCGCACGGCTTCATTGCGCTGGTGAGCTACCTGGGTGTGATCACCGGTCTGGCCGCACCCATCGAGCCGTTCTCGCCGTTCGCCATGTTCCTGGTGAACCTCGCGGGGGTGTTGGGCGTGTGCTGGAACTTCGCCATCCTGCGGACCCGGGCCGACCTGTTGATTCGCTACAACATCATCGCCCGCTGGGCGGTGGCGGCGCTGATCCTGTACTACGTGCTGGGTGAGGGCCTGTCGCCGGTGGTGCTGCTGTTCGTGGTCAGCGAAGTGGGCGGCAGCCTGGTGGAAATCCATGCCCGCCGTGCCCGCTGAAGCAGACGCCTTGCGCCAAGCCTCGCTGGCGCGCCTGAAGGCCCGCTTCCGGACACTGACGCCGCCCGCGGCGTCCGAGTGCCACGGTTTTTTCAGGGCCCGTTTTGTTGGCCCCGCCTGGCTTCGCTGGAGTGCGCCACCGAGCCTGGCGCTGGCGGGCTTGGGCGGCTGGCTGGGCAAGCGTTTCCTGTCTGGAGAGACCGCCACCAATATCGTGCGTCGCCGGGGCCGGCTGCAGCAGCGCCTGACGATGCGCCTAGTGGCCGGGCCCTCGCAGGTGGACGGCCGTGACGGGCTGGCGCTGCACTACCTGCCGGAAGGCGGGCGCGCCGCGCCGGTCCCCTGGCGGTGGGTTCGCGACGAAGTGCGGGTATTGGATGCGCAAACCTGGCTGTGTATGACGGTGATCAATCTGCCGCTGCTGCGGTACTTCTCGTTCCCGTTTCTGTTGGTTCGGGCCCCGCAGCAAGACCTGCCACTTGAATGAAGCCGGTACGCCTCCACCTCTGGAGGCCACCCCTGTTCCAGGCTGCACATGACCGACCTCTTCACCCCGCTCCAGGCCGGCGCCTGGGCGCTGCCCAACCGAATCGTGATGGCGCCGCTGACCCGGACTCGGGCCGGGGTGGAACATGTGCCCAACGCATTGATGGCCGAGTACTACGCGCAGCGTGCGGATGCCGGGCTATTGATCGCCGAAGCCACCATGGTGGCGCCCGATGCCAGCGCGTTCATGGCAGAACCCGGCATCTTCGACGCCGATCGTGCAAAGGCCTGGCGCCAGGTGACCGATGCGGTGCACGCCCGCGGCGGCCGCATCGTGTTGCAGATCTGGCATCCGGGCCGCGCCGCGCACTCGCAGTTGAACGGCGGCGTGCAGCCGGTCTCGTCCACCGATCGCGCCATCCGCGAGGGGCAGATTCGCACCCCGCAGGGCAAGCAGCCCTACGAGGCGCCGCGGCGTCTGCGTGAGGATGAGCTGCCCGGCATCGTCGGCCGCTTTCGCGCCGCCAGCGAATTTGCGCTGCAGGCGGGCTTTGACGGAGTGCAGATTCACGGCGCCCACGGCTATCTGGTAGACCAGTTCCTGCGTGACGGCGCCAATGACCGCAACGACGGCTACGGCGGCACGCTGGAGAAGCGCGCGCGGCTGCTGCTGGAGGTGACCGACCAGGCCATCGCGGTTTGGGGGGCGGACCGGGTGTCGGTACGCATCTCGCCGTTGGTGGGGGTCAATGACATGTCCGACAGCAACCCGGAAGCCCTGGTCACCTACGTGGCGCAGCAGATGGCGGCGCGCCAGCTGGCGATGTTGGAGATGCGCCATGCGGACCAGGCTCAGCCTGAGGAGCGGACGCTTGCCGAGATCGCCCGGGCACACTTCTCCGGCGCCATCCTCAGCAATGGCGGCTACGACCGTGACAGCGCCAACGCGGCGATTGCGGAGGGCCGGGTGGATGCGGTGGCCTTCGGTCGCGCCTTCATCGGCAATGCCGATCTGGTGACCCGCCTCGCACGCGGCGCACCACTCAACGAGATGAACCCGCGCACGCTCTACAGCCCGGGGCCGGAGGGGTACACGGACTATCCGGTGTTGGGGGCCTAGGGCTCTTTCCGGATCTCCTTGTCCGGCCGTTCGCCCCCACCAAGAGACATTTGCTTATGCACCTCGGCGCTGGCCTTCGTGGCCATACGCTGGCGTGCTAATCCACCCCGGCCCCGTCATCCATGACGGGTCGTTCGCCCCACCCCCGAGCAGTGCTCTTCCGATCCACGGTGCACTGATAAGCCACTGTACTGGCCATCCTGGCGATACGTCGGTGTTCCATTCGTGCCCGGTCCGGACCTCCTTGTCCGGCCGTTCGCCTATGCCAAGAGCTCTGCTCTTGGCATAGGCTCACCCAAATGAATCAGGCGGGTTGGGTGGGGGGTCGGTAGCGTCGGTCCATCATTCGAATCACTATGGACAGGTGCGTTATGGCGGGTGTGTACAAGGATCTGCAGGTGCTGGACCTGAGCTGGGGCATTGCCGGGCCAATGACCGGGATGCTGCTCGCGGACAACGGTGCCACTGTCACCAAGATCGAACCCCCCGGCGGTGACCCCTTCCGCGGCCAGCTCGGCTACACGGTGTGGAACCGCGGCAAGCGCAGTGCGGTGCTGGACCTCAAGAATGCCGACGACAAAGCGGCGCTGCTGGCGCTGGTGCGCACGGCGGACATCCTCATCGAGTCCTACGCGCCGGGCGTGACGCAGCGCCTCGGCATCGATTACGACACCCTCAAGGCGCTCAATCCGCGGCTGGTGTACTGCTCCATCACGGGCTACGGAAGCGACACCTCGCACAAGGATCGCCCCGCCTACGATGCGCTGGTGCAGGCGCGCACCGGTCTGATGTGGGAGCAGCGGGGTTGGGCCGAAGGCGCGCTCAATCATTTGGCCGGCCGCGACGATCCGTTCCCGGATCTGGAGACTCCCTACGACTGGGTACAGGGCGCGCCGCGTCCGGGGCCGCTGTTCCCCGCCTCGCACTGGCCCAGCCTGGGGGCGTTCTTCTCGGCTTCCGTGGGCATCAGTGCGGCGATCCGCGCGCGCGGCATCACCGGTCGCGGCCAAAAAGTGGAAACCTCGCTGTTGCAGGGGGCAATGGCAGGCGCAGCCGGCGTGTGGATGCGCGCCGAGAATATCGACCCCGATGGCTTCGATTCCTGGATCCTCGGTTCCAAGGCCCCCAAGGGGCACTTCCAGTGCAAGGATGGCAAGTGGATTCATAACTGGGTGCCCAATCCGCGCTTCATCCTGCAGGCCTCCGAGGGCGATACCCTCAACGCCACGCCCAACCTCACGGTGCAGAACGACCCGGACCGCTTTGGCACCGGGCCGGAAGAATTGCTGGTGATGTCGCACTACCAGCCCATCCTCGCCGAGGCGGTGAAGAAGTTCACCGCGCAGGAGTGGGTGGATGCCGCCGAGAAGGCGGAGATGACCATGCAGGACATCCGCTCGGTGGAAGACTCGCTGGCCGACCCACTGTTCCTCAAGGACGGCTGTGTCACCGAGACCGAAGACCCCACGCTGGGGCGCATCCGCACCGTCGGCACCGCCTACAAGATGAGCAAGACGCCGGGGCAGCTCGGCAAGCGCGCACCCGCGGTGGGTGAGCACACCGATGCGGTGAAGGCCGAGGCGCAGAAGATCCTCGCCGAGGCGCGCGCCGAGGCGGCGGCGGCCAATGCCGGAAAGACGCTGAAGGCGCCGCTGGAAGGCGTCACCGTGCTCGATCTCGGGCTGGCCATTGCGGGGCCGTTCGGCACGCAGTTGCTGTCGGACCTGGGCGCCACGGTGATCAAGATCAACGGCCTCTACGACCTCTTCTGGCACCGCGTGCACATCGCCTACATGGCCAACCGCGGCAAGCAGAGCATCACCCTCAACCTGAAAGATCCGCGGGCGATGGAGGTGTTCCTGAAGCTGGTAGACGAGGCCGACGTGGTGCATCACAACATGCGCTACGACGCTGCCGAGCGCCTGAAGATCGACTACGAAAGCCTCAAGCAGCGCAAGCCGGATCTCATCTACTGCCACACCCGCGGCTTCGAGACCGGCAAGCGTGCCGGCCTGCCGGGCAACGACCAGACCGGCGCCTGCCTCTCGGGCATCCAGTACGAGGACGGTGGCATGGCCCGGGGCGGCAAGCCGCTGTGGAGCCTTACCAGCTTCGGCGACACCGGCAACGGCTTCCTGTCGGCAGTGGCGGTGATCAATGCGCTGTATCACCGCGACCGCACCGGCGAAGGGCAGATGGTGGACACTTCCATCATCAACGCCGCCCTGCTCAACACCTCCTACGCGGTGGCCACACCGGACGGCAAGGGCTTCGAGCGGCCGCAGATCGACGGCATGCAGTTCGGCTTTTCGGCCGGGCATCGGGTGTACGAGACCGCAGCAGGTTGGCTCTGTGTGGTGCTGGTCGACCAGGGTCATTGGGATGCCCTGTTCGCCGCGACCGGGCTGCCGGAGTTGGCCACCGACCCGCGCTTTGTTGATGCTGCAGCCCGTCGTCAGAACGACGCGGTGCTGGCGGAACTGATTGCGAACAAGCTGAAGTCGGCTTCCGCAACCGAGTGGTTTACGGCTTTGGATGGCGCTGGCGTACCGGTGGAAATCGTCTCCGAAGACTTCTCGCTGAAGCTGCACGACACGCCGGAATTCCAGAAGCACCAGTGGGTGGTCTCCTACAATCATCCGGTGGTGGGCAAGCTCGACCAGATCGGCCTGCTGTTCAATCTGTCCGACACCCCGGGCGTGATCCAGGGCCGGCCGCTGCTGGTGGGTGAGCATACCCAGCAGATCATGGGGCGACTGGGCTACAGCGAAGAACAGATCAAGACCATGGAGGAGCAGTTTGCGGTCGGTTTTGTCGGCATGCCACGCATGCCGCCGCGCCGCGCCGCCTGATCTGATACTCCCGTCCGCTGAGAATCCGCTGTAGGAGCGCAGCATGCGCGCGACCCGCGCATGCGTGTCCAACCGACCAGGAATGCCCGATGGCGATCACTCCCGAGCAACTCACCGCCCGTGCCCGCGACCTCCAGGCCGCATTCGTGGAGGCGGCCGCCCGCGACGAGTGGTCGTGGCTTGCGGACGCCTTCTACGCCGAGCAGTGCGTCTACGTCTGCGAGTACGGTGGCACGATGCGGGTGCAGGCCAATACGCGGGAGGAGATCCGCGCCACCCACTATGGCCGTGACATGCGGGTCGGCTGGGAGGGCTGGAGCTTTCCCATCGAGCGTTTCGCCACCGAGGGCAATCGCATCATCACCCATTGGTGGAACCGCGGCCCGGGGCGCCGCCCGGACGGCGGCTACTACCAGACCCCGGGCGTGTCCTTCATTACCGTCGGCGATGACGGCCTGTTCATGGAGCAGCTCGACCTGTTCGACCTGGCCCACCAGATGCACCTGTGCGATGAGCTGGAAGCCGTGGGTCTGTTGTCGCCACTGCTGAAGCGCAACTGGGTGCTGCCGATGAAGCACAAACTGATCGAGATGCTGTCGGTGAACCTCGAGACTGGCTAGTTCCCGGCTCACCCTTTTGTGGCAGGCCCGGTGCCTGGGGCTGCCCTACTCTCACCGCAAATTCTCTCCGAGCCCTGCATGAGCACTCCCGAAACCCCGGCGGCCAAGCCGATCCGGATGCCGCCAATCGTGACCCCGGATGCCAAATTCTTCTGGGATGCCTGTGATCGTGAGGAATTCGTCGGTCAGCGCTTCCGCGCCAGCGGCAAGTTCTATTTTCCGCCGCGGCCGATGTGCCCGGAGACCCACACGCTGGAGCACGACATCGTGCCGCTGTCGGGGCGGGGCACGGTGGTGAGCTGGGTGATGCCGCGTCATCCGCCTCCGTTCGGTTTCCGCGAGCCGCCCATCGTGGCGGTGATCCTGCTGGAGGAGGGCATCCGCTTTGTCTCCAACATTGTCGGCGTGGCGCTGGACGACGTCACTGAGGGCATGGCGGTGGAGGTGGCGTTCGAGCCGACCATCAACAATCACAAGGTGCCGGTGTTCCGGCCCGCAGGGAGCCGCTGATCATGGGCCGCAGTTTTCAGGACGCCGCCATCGCCGGCATCGGGCAGACCGAGTTCTCCAAGGAATCCGGCCGCAGCGAGCTGCAGTTGGCCGCCGAGTGCGCCCGTGCCGCCTGCGAGGATGCGGGCGTCAATCCGCAGGACATCGACGGCATGATCACCTTCACCATCGACAACAGCGACGAGATCGGTCTCGCCCGCTGTCTGGGGGTGAAGGACCTGGCCTATACCACCCGCATCCCGGGCGGTGGCGCGGCGGCCGCGGCGACGCTGTATCAGGCGATGGCGCTGGTCAATGCCGGGCTCTGCAACAACGTGCTGATCTGGCGCGCCATGAACGAGCGCAGCCAGTATCGCTTTGGCCAGAACCCGACCGACATGAAGGGCTATACCGGTGGACACGGTACCGGCACCCTGCTGTGGTGCATCCCCTTCGGGGCGATGACGCCGGCCAGTTGGGCGGGGCTGGCAGCGCGGCCCTACATGAACAAGTACGGGGTCACCAACGAAGATCTCGGTCGGGTGTCGGTGGTGCAGCGCAAGCATGCCGCCACCAACCCCAACGCCTGGTTCTACGGCAAGCCGATCACCCTCGAAGATCACCAGAATTCCAAGTGGATCATGGAGCCGGTGCTGCGGCTGCTGGACTGCTGCCAGGAAAGCGACGGCGGCGTGGCCATCCTGGTGACCTCGCTGGAACGTGCACGCGACCTCAAGCAGAAGCCGGTACGGCTGCTGGGTGCCACCCAGTCGATTCCGTACAACGTGGAAGTGATCTCCAACTTCTATCACGACGATCTCTCCGTGATGCCGGAGGCCTGCGGGGTGGCGAAGCGGCTGTGGCGCCAGACCGGGTTGCAGCCCTCCGAGATGCAGACGGCGATGATCTACGACGCCTTCACGCCGCAGGTGCTGATGCAGTTGGAAGCCTTCGGCTTCTGCAAGCCCGGCGAGGCCAAGGATTTCGTCAAGGACGGTCACATCGAGCTGGGCGGCAGCCTGCCGATCAACACCAATGGCGGTCTGATCGGTGAGGCCTACATCCACGGCATGAACAACATGATCGAGGGCGTGCGCCAGGTCCGCGGCACATCGGTCAATCAGGTGCAGCGGGTGCAGAACGTGCTGGTCAGTTCGGGCATGGCGGCGGCAGTGCTGGCGAAGGACTGAAGCCACACCGATGCTGCGTTTCGAGACCGGTCTGCAGCTGCCCGGCGAGTCATCGCTGGCGGTAGCGATGTCCCTGTACTGGCCGACATCGACGCCGCGGGCGGTGCTGGTCTGCCTGCCGGGCGGCAACATGAACCGGCATTACTTCGACTTGCAGGTGCCGGAGGCCGAGCCGACGTTTTCCTTCGCCGAGGCGATGGCTGCGCGCGGGTATCTGGTGGTGGCGGTGGATCACCTGGGGGTGGGGGACAGCAGCCGGCCCGAGGATGGTTGGGCGCTGACACCGGCCCTGCTGACCGACGCCAATGCGGCGGCCGTCAGTGACCTGCTGTCGCGCCTGCGCGCCGGCACCCTGGCACCGGACCGTGGGCCCTTGCCGGGCCTGCGCGCCATCGGCGTCGGCCACTCAATGGGCGCGATGATGATCGTGCTGCTGCAGGCGGCCGCGCAGCCCTTTGATGCGCTGGCCCTCCTGGGATTTGCCACCCGTGGACTGCCGCAGTTTGCGCCACCGGCGCTGAAGGACGCAGCCGATCCGGATGCGTTGCGCGCGCAACTACCGGCCATCGCCAAGCAGATGTTCGGCGTGCCCTATCCGCGGTTGGGCGGCGCCGGCGCCGGCAACCGGGCCGAGATCTATGGCTCGGCGCAGGCCGACCCGCGTGGCATCGCGGCCCTCAAGGTGGCCACCGACAACCTGCTGCCGGTGCCGGCCACCCTGTCGCTGGCGCCCGGAAACGTGGCCACCGAAGCCGCAAGCCTGTCGGTGCCGGTATTCATCGGCGTCGGTGAGCGCGACATGACCGGGCCGCCGGAGGCGATTCCCGTCAGCTTCCCTGCCAGCCCGGCGGTGACGCTCGAAGTGCTGCCGGAGACCGGCCACAGCCACTTCCTGTTTCCCAGTCGGGCGCGGCTGTTCCAGCGCCTGGACGACTGGGCCGGCGATCTCATGCATTAGGAGGGGGCCGGATCGACCCGGCTGGCGTAGCATCGCGCTGCAAAATTCAGAACGCAGGAGATCCTGACCATGTCGACCGTGGCCCTCAAGGCGGGCGCGCGCTTCAAGAGCGCTGTCTGCGATACCCAGGTGATGGTGGTGAAAGCCCCGGCCGGTGACTATGCGCTGCAGTGCGGCGGAGCGCTGATGCTCGGCGCCACCGCAGCCGCGGCCGAAGGCGCTGCACTCGATCCCGCCCACAGCGCCGGCACGCTTATCGGCAAGCGCTACGTCAATGCCGACGAGAGCATCGAGCTGCTCTGCACCAAGGGCGGCGCCGGCAGTCTGGCGCTGGACGGCGCGGCACTCGAGGTGAAGCAGGCCAAGCAACTGCCGTCGTCGGACTGAATGAACATCTCGATGATTCTGGACATGGCCGCCGAGACCTTCGGCGACCGTGTCGGGGTGGTGCACGGCGATCAGCGCTGGACCTACGGTGCGATCCGTGACGCCGCCCAGCGGGCGGCGCAGGCCGTGGCCGACCGCGGGGTTGAGCGGCTGGTGTTGCTGGACGTCAGCTCACCGGCGGTACCGGTGGCCTTGTTCGCGGCCGCTTACGCGGGCGTTCCGTATGTGCCGCTCAACTATCGGCTCACTGCGAGCGAGATCAACGCTCTGCTGGCGCGGGTCACCCCGGCTCTGCTGGTGGTGGGCGATGCCTATGCTGACCAGGTGGACGCCCGTGATGGCCTGCAGGTGATGCGCACGGCCGAGTTTCTGGCGCTGCAAGCCGCTGCCGATGCGACGCCGCCGGAACCGGCGGAAGATCCCGCGGCGGTCGCGGTGCAGCTGTTCACCAGCGGTACCACCGGCCAGCCCAAGGCGGCGATCCTGCGCCACGAGAACCTGATGGCCTACATCGTTGGCACGGTGGAGTTCGCCAGCGCCGAGGAAGACGATGCCATCGTGGTCACGGTTCCGCCGTATCACATCGCCGGCATCTCCTCGGTGCTGTCCAGCACCTATGCCTGCCGCCGTATCGTGCAGCTCGAAAACTTTGATCCGGCGGCCTGGCTGGCGGCCGTGCGTACTGAGTCGGTGAGCAATGCCTTCCTGGTGCCGACCATGCTGGCGCGTATCGTCGAGTACCTGGAGGCGCAAGGTGAATCGGTGAACGCCCCGGCGCTGCGGGCCATTGCCTATGGCGGCGGCAAGATGCCGTTGCCGGTGATTCGCCGCGCCATGGCGCTGTTCCCCGGGGTGGATTTCACCAATGCTTATGGTCTGACCGAAACCAGTTCCACGATTGCGGTGCTGGGGCCGGAGGATCACCGCGCCGCGCTGGCCAGCGACGATCCGCGCATCGCACGGCGGTTGGGCTCGGTGGGACGGGCGGCGGCAGTGGAAATCCAGATCCGCGATGAAGACGGCACAGTACTGGGCCCGGACGAAGCCGGGCTGGTGTTCGTGCGCGGACCGCAGGTGTCCGGCGAGTATCAAGCGCTGGGCAGCCAGCTCGATGCCGATGGCTGGTTCCCCACCAAGGATCGGGGCTACCTCGATGACGAGGGCTATCTGTTCCTCGATGGCCGCGCCGATGACGTCATCGTACGCGGGGGCGAGAACATCTCGCCGGGCGAGATCGAGGAGGTGCTGCTGTCGCATCCGGCGGTCGCCGACGTGGCCGTGGTGGCCATCCCGGACGAGCAATGGGGCGAGGGGGTCGGCGCTGCCGTGGTGTTGAAGGCGGACGCGACCGTCGACCCGGCGGCCTTGGCGGCACTGGTGAAGGACCGGCTGCGGTCCTCGCGCGTGCCGCAGCGCTGGCAGTTCGTGGATGCCCTGCCCTACAACGAAACCGGCAAGCTGCTGCGCCGGGTGATACGGGAACAGCTCGCCCATGTTCACACTTGATTTGCAACGCGATATCGATGCGCCACCGGACGTGGTGTGGCGGGTGCTGACGGACTTCGCCCGCTACGGTGAATGGAACCCCTTCGTGCCGGAGGCTCAATGTGACCTGCGGGTGGGCGGCGCCATCGAGATGCAGGTGATGCTCACCGGCAAGCCACAGTTCCAACGCGAATGGGTGACCGAGCTGGCACCGGGGGTGATGTTCGGCTACCGGGTGAAGCCGGTGCCGCTGGGCACCTTGCGCAGCCATCGCATCCAGCGCCTGACCCCGCTGGCAAGCGGTGGTACCCGCTACCACTCCCATTTCGAGCTGGGCGGCTGGCTCGGCAGCGTCATTGCCCGGCTGATGCGCAAGGGCCTGACCCGCGGATTCACCGGTATGGCCGACGGTCTCAAGGCGCGCGCCGAGGCTGTGCACGCTGCCGGCTGATTCCCAGCGCCGCGACGATCTGGTTGACTGGGGCATGTCCCCCGAGTCGCTGCCTGCCGAATCTCTGGCCCAACGCTATGCCGAAGCCCGACTGCGGGACTTGGGGCAGGCGCCGCCACCGCTGGACCTGCGGCCGGTTCATCCGGCCCGGCGCGCCGCCCGCTGCGGTCTGACCGCTTTGACGGGCCTGCCGGAGGCGGAGCCCCTGCCCTGCATCGCGCCACTGGCGGCCGCGGCGGATGGGCTGCTTGCGGCCCTGAAGGCGCTGGCCCCGTCGGGCGACTGGGCCGGCCTGGACGGTGCCGCGCTACTGACCGCGCGGGCGGCGGACTTCGGGCATCGCCGAGCCGGCGCGGTGTCGGCGGGCGGCAGTTGCCAGCTGCTGACGGCGGCGGACGGCGGCCTTGCCCTCAATCTGGCGCGCCCCGAGGACTGGGATCTGATGCCGGCCTGGCTGGATGCCCCGGTCGCGGCTCAGGACTGGGCGGCGGTGGCGCGCGCGGTGGCGATGCAGCGGGTCGCGGCGCTGGTGTCCAGTGGGCGCGAGCTGGGCCTGGCCGTGGCCGCAGATGTTCTGCCACCGGCACAGACCTGGTGTGTCGCGCTCGACTGCGGGACACCCACAGCGCTACCGTCACGGCCGCCGCGGGTGTTGGATCTCACCGCGCTCTGGGCGGGGCCGCTGTGCGGGGATCTACTGCGGCGTTGCGGCGCCGAGGTGGTGAAACTGGAAAGCAGCAGCCGGCCGGACGGCGCACGCCGTGGGCCGAGCGCCTTCTTCAACCGGCTGAATGCCGGCAAGTACATGGCCGCCTTGGACTTCGCCACAGCCGAGGGCCGCGCGGGCTTGCAGGCGCTGGCGGCGCAGGCGGACATCATTCTGGAAGGCTCGCGACCGCGGGCGCTGCGTCAGCTCGGGCTGGTGGCAGAGGATTGGTTGGCCGCGCGCGCGGGCCGTGTCTGGGTGAGTCTCAGCGGGCATGGACGTGCGGATCCCCAGGGCGACTGGGTGGCCTTTGGCGACGACGCCGGGGTGGCGGCAGGCCTGAGTGCGCTCCTGCATGAGACCACCGGAGCGCAGGCCTTCGTTGGCGATGCCATCGCCGATCCCGTCACCGGCCTGCATGCCGCCCTGGCGGCCTGGAGCGCTTGGCGTCAAGGGGGCGCGCGGCTACTGGCGCTGTCACTGGCGGGCACGGTGAATACGGTGTTGCGTCACGAGCTGCCGCCGACCGCGGAGGCGCGCCGTGCCCGTCATCGCGCCTGGACTGTGCACGGTGGCGACGTGGAGGCGCCCATGGCGCCGCCGCCTGCCGCCATCGCCGGCGCGATCGGCGCCGATACCGCCGCCGTCTGGTCCCGCTGGGCATGCTGATCCGCGATGCCGAGTTGGATTTCGGCGCCCGCCGCGCCGATGTGCGGGTTTCTGAGGGCCGGGTGGTGGCGGTTGCCGCGCGACTGCCGCGCAGGGCGGGCGAGCCCGAGGTGCTGGCGCGCCGCAGGGCCCTGATTCCGGCCCTGCGGGACCATCATGTGCATCTTTATGCCACCGCCGCTGCCCAGGCCTCGGTGAACTGTGCGCCGCCTGCGGTGGCGTCGCTGGCCGATCTGGGCGCGGCCTTGCGCACCGCCGCTGCCCGGCTGGCACCGGGACAGATGCTGCGCGGCGTCGGCTTTGACGACAGCGTCACGGGGCATGAGCAGCCATTGCAGCGCGACCATCTCGATGCCCTGCTGCCGGATCGGCCGGTCCGGCTGCAGCACCGCACCGGCCGGCTGTGGGTGTTGAACTCGGCCGCCTTGGCGCGGTTGGGGCCGCTGTCCGAGGACGCCCCCGTGGAGCGTGCCAACGGGATACCCACAGGGCGGGTCCTCGACGCCGATGACTGGCTGCGGGCGCGTTGGGGTGGGCAGCGCCCGGATCTTGGGGCTGTCAGTCGCCAGCTGTTGGCCTGGGGGGTCACGGCGGTCACCGATACCAGTGCCAGCAACGATCAGGACACTTGGGCGGCGCTGGCGCTGGCGCAAGCCGGCGGGGCGCTGCGGCAGCAGGTGATGGTGATGGGCGATGACAGCCTCAACGTGGCACCGCCCGCCCACTCCGGACTGCGACTTGGAGCGCGCAAGTTTCACCTGCACGAGCACGACCTGCCGGAACTGGATGAGGTGGTGGCGCGTATTCGGGAGGCGCACGCAGCCGGTCGTGGCGCCGCCTTTCACTGCGTGACGGCCACCGAGTTGGTGTTTGCGCTGTCGGCGCTGGAGATGGCCGGGGTGGTGCCGGCTGATCGCATTGAGCACGCCGCGCTGGCACCGCCGGACCTGGCGGCGCTGCTGGCACGCTTGCGACTGCCGGTGGTGACCCAGCCGGCCTTCATTGCCGGACGCGGAGACCGCTATCGCGCCACGGTACCGGCCGACGATCAGCCCTGGTTGTATCGCTTGCGGGGATTGCAGCAGGCCGGCGTCGGCATCGCACTGAGCAGCGATGCGCCCTATGGCGCCTTGAACCCCTGGGTCGGCATGCAGGCAGCGGTGACCCGCGCCACCGCCGGTGGCGCGGTGCTCGGCCCGGAGGAGGCGCTGACCCCGGAACAGGCCCTGTCTGGATATCTCGGCGCGCTGGCGTCGCCGGTCGTCCCGCGCAAGATGGCGGTGGGTATGGCGGCCGACCTGTGCCTGTTGCCGGCCCCGTGGGCCGCCCTGCGTGATGACCTTGCTGCCGTTACTCCGGGCATGGTTTGGCAGCAGGGCGCCGTGGTGTTTCAGGCGGATGGGGCCGACGATTTCACCTCTATGGAGTAGGCAGGGCCGTTGCAAGACAGCGCATGATCCGGTCCTACACCCCGACAGGCCATGGTGCCTGCCGGTCGCCAGCAGCAGGAGGAGTCGTCAGCAATGGGTGATATCAATCTGAAGCAGTTGCTCGAATCACAGAGCCTGGAGCGCTGCCCGTTTCCAATCCCGGTGGGTTGGTTCTTCATCGATTACGCAGAAAACCTGAAGCCAGGTGAGCTGCGCAATGTGTTCGTGTTTGACCAGGAGTGGGTGCTGTTCCGCACCGAGTCCGGCAAGCCGGGCATGTCGGATCCGTATTGCCCGCACCTGGGTGCGCACATGGGTCACGGCGGCAAGGTCTGCGGCGAGCATCTGCGCTGCCCGTTCCACCACTGGGAATATGACACTGCCGGTTGGTGCAAGAGCATTCCCTACGCCAAGATCATGCCGCCGATCGCCAAGAAGCAGGCCATCCTGCGGACCCTGCCGATGGTTGAGAAGTACGGGATGCTGTGGGCGTGGTACCACCCGCAGTGCGAACCCCCCAGCTTCGAGCTGCCGTATATCCCCGAGATGGAAGACGCCACCGGTTACGCCGGCAACCGTCGTGGGTCCTGGACCGCGGATACCTGCATCCAGGAGATCGCAGAGAACGGGGTGGATGTCGCCCATCTGAAGTTCCTGCACGGTGCACCCGGCATTCCCCCGGTGAGCGCCAAGTACGATGGTCCGATCATGCATCTGGACATCGGCCAGGGCTATATCGTCGGTACGGCCTATGGGCCGGGGCTGAACGTGATGCGTTTCAACCAGCACGGCATCACGGCGACGATGATCTCGTACTCGGTGCCGATCAGCCTCGAGAAGACGCAGATGAACATGTCGTTCCGCCATGTCGACTACGACGAGGGTACGCCGGAGTTGCAGGCCTCGAAGAAGGTGATCGATCACATGATCGGTGCCGCTGAAGGCGAGGAAAGTGCCGGCTTCGAAAGCGTCGACTTCATTGTCTGGAACAACAAGAAGTATCGGCCCAACCCGCTGCTGTGCGACGGCGATGGTCCGGTGCTGCCCTTCCGCAAATGGTTCAAGCAGTTCTATCCCGGCCACGAGGCCTCGGACAAGATCTAAGCGCAGGGCAAGGTTTCAATCTGCGCCCGGCTCCGCGCTGTCGGAACGGGCGCAGTTTCATTTTCAGAGGGTGTCCAATGGTGGATGTGGTGGTGACGGGGCGGGACGGATCGGCGCAGCGACTACAGGCGACCTCCGGCTGCGCGCTGATGGATAGCTTGCGGGATGCCGACACCGGTATCGAAGGCACCTGTGGGGGCGCGATGTCCTGCGGTACCTGCCATGTTTACGTGGATCCCGCCTGGGCCGATCGGCTGCCGCCGAAAGGCGAGGATGAGGCAGCCATGCTGGAAGCCATCAGCGATTTCGTCGAGTTGCGGCCGACCTCGCGACTGTCCTGCCAGATTCCGATGGACGAGGCCCTGGATGGCCTGCAGTTGGAGATTGCCCCACCGGTCTGACAAGGTCTCGTCCAAGCGGAGGATGACGCCCGTTAGAGGCTCTGAGAACGTCCGCAGACAACGCCGGTATTCGCGGTTCACACGAGGTTTGAGGAGGAGAGTTCAAGATGAAGGCAATGCGCAGTGCGCTGGGTGTACTGGCGATGGGATTGTCGGTGGTGGCCTTGCCTGCCGCTGCCCAGAGCGCGGCCGACAAGGTCGCCCAACTCGATGGTGACAAGCTCACCTGCATGGGAGCAGAGCGGGCTGGCTCGGAAAGCGGCGTCGCCGAATACACCGGCAAATGGGTGGGCACCTGGCCCGGCCAGAGCAAGCCCTACGGCTACGAGCCGGGGCCGTATGCCGATGAAAAGCCGCTGTTCACCATTACGGCGCAGAACATGTCGCAGTACGCCGACAAGTTGACCGAGGGCCAAAAGGCGCTGTTCAAGCAGTACCCCGAGTCCTACAAGATGAACGTCTACCCGAGTCATCGCGACTTCGGGTTCCAGCCCTGGGTGTGTGACACCGTCAAGAAGAATGCGGTGGAGGGCAAACTGGTGGATGACGGCTTGGGCGTGGATGCGATTGGTGGGGTGATCCCCTTCCCGTTTGCGGATACCGGCCTGGAAGCGATCTGGAACATCATCAACCCGCATCGTGCCTGGACCGAAAAGGCGGTGACCGACATCGCCAACGTCTATGCCAACGGCAGTATCGCCTGGGGTCGCAACAAGTTCATGACCATGAACCTGATGAACGACCCCAAGGAGCGCCGCCGCTTCACCGACAAGATCAACGCCTACTTCTACACCGGCTACCAGTTGCCGGAGCGCGACAAGGGTTTTGTGGCGGTGGGCTATCAGCCCAACAATTTCGCCAATGATGCGACGCAGTCCTGGCAGTACCAGCCCGGCATCCGCCGCGTCCGTCAGGCGCCGGAAGTGTGCTGCGACTACCCGGTGCCGCCCGCGGGCATGCGCACGGTCGACGACGACTACGTGTTCAACGGCTCACCCGAGCGTTACACCTGGAAGCTGGTCGGCAAGACCGAAATGTACGTGCCGTACCACAACTTCAAGATCAACGATCCCAGCCTGAGCTACGACGAGCTGATCACGCCGAACACCATCAATCCGGACTACGTGCGCTATGAGCTGCACCGGGTCTGGATTGTCGAGGGGTACCTCAAGGACGGCATGCGTCACGTCTACAGCAAACGCCGCCTGTATGCCGATGAGGACACCTGGATTGCGCTGTGGGCCGACAACTATGACGCCCGTGGTGAGCTGTGGCGGGTGGCATTCGTCAACTACTTCTATTCGCAGGAATCCTCGACCTTCCATCGCGGCGCGTCGATCTACCACGACCTGACCGCCAAGGCCTACGAGGCAGGCTACCTGGTCAACGAGCGCGGCGATGACTGGTGGCGGATCAACCTGCCGTTGACCCCGGCCATGTTCAGCCCGCAGGCTGCGGCACGCGGCGGTCACTGAGACCGTGCGGTAACCATCGTGGGGCGGCGTCAGCCGCCCCACCTTATTTGTGGGGGAGCGAAATCGTGAAAACGGCATTCATCACCGGCGCTAATGTCGGCCAGGCCAATTTGTTGGTGAAGGCGCTGTCGGCTGACGGCTGGCGGGTGTTCGCCGGTGTGCTGCCGGGCGCGCCCACCGACCTGAAGACCGAAGGCAACGTCACTGTGGTCGACCAGGATGTGTCGAAGACGGACTCGGTCCGGGACAGTGCGCAGCAGGTAGCTGCTGCGCTGAATGGAGGCGGACTGGATCTGCTGATGAATGTCGCCGGCGTCGCCAATGTCGCAGTGGGGGTGCTCGAAGGGGCGGACCTGGAAGCCGCCGATCGACTGTTCCACATCAACACCTTCGGTCAGCTGCGGGTGATTCAGGCGTTTCTGCCGCTGCTGCGCAAGAACGCGCCGGGGTCTCGCATTGCCAACTACAGCTCGGGCGCCATCCTCGCCAATCCGGTGGGCGCCGGGATCTACAACATGACCAAGCATGCCATTCATGGCATGACGCTGACCCTGCGCCATGAACTGGCACCATTCGGCATTCAGGTGACGTCCATCATTCCTGGCGGCGTGCTGACAGGCATGTCCGCCAACTCGCACGAAAACACCAAGCGCAGCTGGGCGGCGCAGCCGGCGGAGATTCAGGCGGTCTACGGCCCGCCGATCGGACACGTGATGATGCAGGTGTTGCCGGACATGCTGGAAAAGACCGGCAGCACCCCTGAGCAGGCGCTGGCCGGCACCTTGCAGATCCTGAAGAAGAAGAAGTGGAAGCCGATGGAGTACCTCGGCAAAGACGTCAAACCGATGGGCGTCATGCGTCGGCTGCTGTCCGACAGTCAGCTGGAAAGCATGATGCGCATGAGTTTCAAGATCCCCTCATACAAGGGCTGATGCGATGAATGCCGTACTCAAATCCGATACCGCGCTGACCGACCTGTTCGAGCGCCTGGCGGCCAAGGCGCCGACCCTCATTACCTCAACAGCAGAGCAGCGTGCCGACAAACTTCGGCGCCTGGTCAAGGCGGTGATGGACGCACGCCCGGCGATTCTTGAAGCCGGTCGCGCAGAACTGCGGCTCAACGACACCGACATCGACGCCCAGTTGCTGATGGTGAAGTCCGAAGGCGAGTTCATTGCCCGCAACCTCAAGGATTGGATGGGGCGACATCCGGTCAAGGGCTCGCTGATGAGCCTCGGCAAGAAGAGCTACGTGCAGTACGAGCCCAAGGGGGTGGTGCTGAATCTGGCGACCTGGAATGCGCCGATTGCCATTGGCCTGGTGCCGCTGATGGGGGCCATCGCCGCCGGCAACACCATGTTGCTGAAGCCGTCGGAGCTGGCGCCGCGCTCGGCACAGGTGCTGGCGGATATCGTGGCCAGCGTATTCCCGGACGACGAGTTCGCCGTGGTGCAGGGTGGGCCTGAAGTGGCCGGTGAGCTGCTGAAACTGCCGTTCAATCATATTTTCTTCATCGGCGGCCATGCAGTGGGCCGGCTGGTGATGCGGGCCGCTGCCGAGCACTTCGCCTCGGTGACCTTGGAGATGGGCGGCAAGAACCCCACCATCATTGATGCTTCGGCCGATATTCCGGATGCGGCACGCAAGATTGCCTGGGGTCGCGTGGCCAACTGCGGGCAGGTGTGCCTGGCACCCGACTACGCCTTGGTGGACGCGGCCATTGCTCAGCCCTTCGTCGATGCGCTGGGCAAGTCGATGCATGCGCTCTATAACGCCGACGGCAAGGGTTTCCAGGCCTCGCCGGATCTGCCGCGCATCGTCAACGCCCGTCACTTTGATCGCATCAAGGCCCTGCTCGACGATGCGCTGGCCAAGGGCGCCAAGTTGGCCTGTGGCGGCGATACCGACCGCGACGATCTGTTCATCGCCCCGACGATCCTCACCGATGTCACTGAAGACATGCGCATCATGCAGGACGAGATCTTTGGCCCCATCCTCTGCGTGCTGCCGTTCAGCCGCCGCGAGGAGGTGCTGAGCACCATCCGCCGTCGACCCAAGCCATTGGGTCTGTACATCTTTGCCAAGGATCGCGGCGCCATTGACTGGTACCTGACGCACACCACGTCGGGCAGCACCGTGGTCAATCACAACCTCATCCAGTCCGGAACCAATCCACATCTGCCGTTCGGTGGGGTCAACTCCAGCGGCACCGGCCGCATCGGTGGACGTTTCAGCTTCCTCGAATGCTCCAATATGCGTGCTGTGGTGGAGGAGGGTCCCCCGTTGGGCGATCCCAACCTGATGTTCCCGCCTTACTCGGACAAGTACAAGAAGATGATCGGTCAGATGCTGGGCAAAGAGATCAAGATGCCCGACGCCGCCATCTCGGCGATCAACGGCATCATCAAGTTCACCAGTCTGTTCAAGCGCTGAGGCGGTTGGTTTCGGGGGATTGCCGGGTCTGCTGCAGGCGGCGATACTCGGCGTAACGCCGCATTTGACGGCGTTTCAAGGGAGAAAACATGTTCACCAAACTTCCGGTGGCCCTGGCGGCCACCACGCTGCTGTGCTCTGGTGTCGCGGCGGCAGAGTCGTTCATCAGCCCACCCCGGGCCGTCGGGGTTTCTCTGAATGCTTCCATCCTGATGGGTTTGGGGATATCGGTCGGAGTGCCGGTCGGTGATCGCTTTAATCTGCGCGGCGTCTACAACGGGTTCAGCTATGACGACGAGTTCGAGGACGACGAGGACAATCTGACCTATGACGCCGAGCTCAAGCTGTCCAGCCTGGGACTGATGGGCGATTGGCATCCGTTCCGGGGCGCCTTCCGCGTGACGGCGGGACTGTTGTCCAACGGCAACGAGCTTGATCTCAATGCGCAGGATGCCGGCGGCACTTTCGAGGTGGGGGATTGCACCTATGCTTCTGGCGCAGGGGCGCCTCTGTCGATCGATGGACTGATCGACTGGAGAAGCAGCGCGCCATATTTGGGCATCGGTTGGGGCGGCAACATGAATGCCGACAAGGGCTTTTTCGGCACCTTCGACATCGGGGTCATGTTCTCGGGGGCGCCCAAGGCCAAGTTGGCGGGCTCAGGCACCGCGCAGGTGGTGGCGGGATCAGCACCCCAGTGCGGTGCTGGCGGGTTCACCGTGGGCGACGGGTCTCCGCAGGATCAGGTGTTCCAGGACGAGCTGCGGACGGCAGAGAATGACGCCAATCAGGAGGCCGACGATTTCAAGCTCTGGCCCAACATCAGCTTCGGTTTTGGCTGGCGGTTCTGAGCCGCGCCGGCTGCGACCGGGCCCCGCACCGCGGGGCCTTTTTTCTGGGCCTGATAACCATTGACAATCATTCTCATTGGCTTTTAACATTGCGTCATGATCATTTGTGTCTGCAAAGCGGTCTCCGAAAAGCGCATCCACCAAGCGGTGGATGACGGTGTCGTCAGCCTGCGGGACCTGAGCCGACACTTGGGTGTCGGAACCTGTTGCGGCAAGTGCATCCCAGCGGCCCGAGAAACGCTCGCCCAGCGTCAGCCTGTGCCGTCGTCGATGGCGGCGATGGGCTTGCCAATGGCGGCTGCAGCGGCCTGAGCTGCGGTTGCGAATCAGACGCGCAATCGTTAAAAAACACAGATAAATCAATTGCTTGCATCGCATGATTGCGCTATCCTGCGCGCACATTTCGCCAGGAGCCGATCATGCGCGGCGACGCCAAAGTTCTCGAATACCTCAACCTCGCGCTCAAGAACGAGCTGACCGCGATCAACCAGTACTTCCTGCATGCGCGCATGCTGGAAAACTGGGGTCTGCGCAAGCTCGGCAAGTACGAGTACCACGAGTCCATCGACGAGATGAAGCATGCGGACAAGCTCATCTCGCGCATCCTGTTTCTCGAGGGGCTTCCCAACCTGCAGGACCTGGGCAAGCTCTATATTGGTGAAAACGTTGAGGAAGTGCTGGCCTGTGACCTGCGGCTGGAGCTGGAGGCTCACCCGCTCTACAAGGAAGCCATTGCCCACTGCGAGCAGGTGAAGGACTACGTGACCCGTGAGATTCTGGTGGCCATCCAGGAGAGCGAGGAAGAGCACATCGACTTCATCGAGGAACAGCTCAAGCTGATCGAAACCATCGGGGTGCAGAACTACTGCCAGCTGCAGGTGGAGCCGCCCAGCGCCAGCTGAGTGGTGGCGTGGCGGCCCTCAGAAGGGTTTGACAATCACCAGAATGACGGCCGCCACCAGTACCACCGCGGGCACCTCATTGATGATCCGGTAGAAGCGCTCGCTGCGGGTATTGCGCTGCTCGGCGAACGCCCGCAGGCACCGCTTCAGCCAGCCGTGATAGCCCGACAGCAGCAGTACCAGCGTCAGCTTGGCGTGCATCCAGCCCATCTGCATGTAAGCGGGCGCCTGCCAGATCATGGCGAGGCCGAAAATCCAGGTGAGCACCATCCCGACGGTGGTGATGGTGTAAAGTTTTCGCTCCATCACGCAAAAGCGTCCATGGCCCTCGGCGTCATGAACCTGCGTGTGGTAAACGAACAGGCGGGGCAGATAGAACAGCCCGGCGAACCAGGTCACCATGAAAATTACATGGAAGGCCTTCAGCCACAACATGGCAACGCTCCGATCGGGAATGGCCGGTATTATTGCCGCCCAACGTTGCGGATGTGGCTGTCATGATCAAAATCGGTATTGTCGGTGGCACCGGGTATACCGGCGCCGAGTTGCTGCGGCTGTTGGCGGGTCATCCCGAGGCAACCGTGCAGGTGCTGACCTCGCGCAAGGAAGCCGGTTTGCGGGCCGACGCCCATTTCCCACATCTGCGCGGGCACACCGATCTGGTCTTCAGTGAACCGGATCTCGCCGTGCTTTCGGCGTGTGACGCCGTGTTCTTTGCCACCCCCCATGGCACCGCCATGAAGATGGCGCCGGATTTGGTGGCAGCGGGGGTCCGGATCATCGACCTGTCGGCCGACTTCCGGCTGCAGGACCCGGCAGTATTCAGCCAGTGGTATGGCATGGCGCATGCCTGTCCGGACCTGCTGGCGGAGGCCGTGTACGGCTTGCCGGAGATGAATCGGGCAGCGCTGCGCAAGGCCCGAGTGGTGGCCAACCCAGGGTGTTACCCAACGGCCGTCCAGCTGGCCTTGAAGCCGTTGCTGGAGGCGCAGGCCATCCATCGGGACGGCGTGATTGCCGACTGCAAGTCGGGCGTCAGCGGTGCCGGACGTGAGGCCAAGATCGGCTCGCTGTTCTGCGAGGCGTCCGACAGTTTCAAGGCCTACGGGGTGCCCGGACACCGGCATTGGCCGGAAATCGCCCAAGGCCTGACGATGATGGCCGGGGCGCCGGTGGGTGTCACCTTCGTGCCGCATCTGCTGCCGCTGATTCGGGGGATCCACGCCACGGTATATGCGCGTCTGACCACCCCGGATTTGGATCTTCAGACGCTGTTTGAGGCGCACTACGCCGGCGAGCCTTTTGTCGACGTGATGCCGCCGGGAAGTCATCCGGAGACACGCAGCGTCCGCGCGGCCAACACCTGCCGGCTGGCCCCACATCTGGCCCCCGACGGCCGCACGGTGGTGGTGCTGTCGGTCATCGACAACCTGGTCAAGGGTGCTTCGGGGCAGGCCGTCCAGAATCTAAACGTGATGTTCGGCTGTGACGAAGCGCTGGGGCTCGATGCGCCTCCAATGGCGCCCTGATGCAGCACAAGATTGTCGTCCAGCGACACCGACCCGGCCTCCGGGCCGCCCTGATCGCGCTCGCAGTGGGGGTTCTGGCGTTCGGAACCTGGGCCTTGTATGCCTACACCCGTGCAACCACGGTCAGTGAGTTTGAGCGTGCGCGGCTGGAGGTGGAGACGCTGCAGGAGGCCCGCCGCGACCTCACCCGTTCGCTACGTGCCGCGCGTGCCGACGCGGATCAGCTGCGCGATGAGCTGGCCTTCGTCAAGCGGTCACAGGAAATCGACAGCCAGACCTGTGGTCACGTGCGGGGATCGCTGGATGCGCTACAGGCGGAGGTGCTCGATCTGCGCGAGCAGGTGGCGTTCTACCGCGGCATCGTGTCACCGGAGGCGACGCGGGCGGGGGTTCGGGTGTACAGCGCCAAGCTTGAGCCGACCGGCTCCGGTCCGCAGTTCCGCTACGAGCTGGTGCTGATCCAGTCCGTGCGCAATGAGCGAAGCGTGGCCGGACGCATGGCGGTTGTCATTGAAGGGCTGCGCGAGGGCAAGACTGTGTCCATCGATCTGGCACAGTTGTCGCAAGGCCTTGACGAGAATCTGCTATTTTCCTTCAAGTACTTCCAGGAGTTCGAAGGCGTGATGACCCTTCCCCCTGGATTCAAGCCCCGTCGACTGCGGATTACTCTGCAGCCGGAAGGGGGCGCCGGCCCAGTTGAAGAAGCCTTCGACTGGGCGAGGGCCCTGGCTTCCGACTAGCCATCCCGACATCAGGAGCCGAAAATGAGCAAGTTGTTTGGGGGCAGCCCCGCACCGACCAAGACGACGAACACCGCGGTCGATACTCTGGTGGGACGACAGACCGAGGTCTCCGGCGATATCCGTTTCACCGGCGGCCTGCACGTGGACGGCAAGGTAAAGGGCAAGGTGATGGCCAACAGTGACAAGAGCGCCTCGCTGTCGGTGAGTGACAGCGGGATGATCGAGGGCGATGTGCGTGTTCCGAACGTGGTCCTCAACGGTGCCGTGGTAGGCGATGTCCACGCCGCCGAGCGCATTCGGCTCTCATCTAAGGCGCGGGTGACCGGCAACGTCTATTACAAGATCCTGGAAATGGAAGCGGGCGCTACGGTAAATGGTCAGCTGGTCCATGAGTCAGGCGATGCCCTGGCGCCGGTCGGCGCTGGCAAAGCGGTTGCCGGCAATGACGCAGATGCAATGGAACTGCCGGTAGGGGCGCCGTTGTCCAAGCTGGGCAGTTGATGGGCCAGCCTATGTGGAGTGTGAGATGAGCATGGTGGAAGACGACAGTCCGGTGATCTTTTCCGATGCGGCGGCGACCAAGGTGCGTTCGTTGCTGGACGAGGAGACCGACCCAACACAGAAGCTGCGGGTGTTCGTCAGCGGTGGCGGATGCTCGGGCTTTCAGTACGGCTTCAAGTTTGACGACACCATCGAGTCCGACGACACGGTGGTGGTCAAGAACGGGGTGACGCTGCTGGTCGACGCGATGAGCGTGCAGTACTTGCAGGGCGCCGAGATTGATTACAAGGAAGACGTGCAGGGCGCCCAGTTCGTCATTCGCAACCCGAACGCCAGCACCACCTGCGGGTGCGGCAACTCCTTCTCGGTCTAGCCGACTGAAACCGGAGCGGCTGGCGTTGCCGGCCGCGCCACAACGCCCTGGACGGCGGCGCATCGTGCCCCGGTGACGGCCGGCAGGCCACTGGCACGGCCCAGCAACCGCTCGCGCGCAAGCCATGCGAAGGCTGCCGCCTCCACCCACTGCGGTGGCAGCCCAAGCGCATCGCTGTCCTCAACCTGGTGGGTAGGCAATAGGGCGATGATGCGGTCGCGCAAGAAGCGGTTGTGCGCGCCCCCGCCACACAGGACCAGCCGCCGACCATGTAAGCGCGCCGCATCGGCGACCAGGATCGCGGTCAGCTCGAGCAAGGTTCGCTGCAGATCGGCAGCTGTCGGCGCGCGATCAGGGCATTGCCGCCGCACCCATTCGAGATTGAACTGGTCGCGACCGGTGCTGCGCGGAGGCGGCTGCTCAAACCAGGGATCTTGCCGCAGCGCCGCCAACAGGGTCGGGTCCACCTGCCCCGATGCGGCCCAAGCGCCGTCGGTATCGAAGGGCGCATCGCGCTGCGCCTGCGTCCAGGCGTCCATGAGGGCGTTACCCGGCCCCAGATCGTGGCCTTCGACGCGGCCGTCCGCGTGCAGCCAGGTGATGTTGGCGATACCCCCAATATTCACCACGGCCAAGGCCTCGCCGGGCCGCTGCCAAAGCGCCCGATGAAACGCGGGTACCAGCGGAGCGCCTTGTCCGCCTTCGGCGATGTCTGCCCGGCGGAAGTCAGCCACCACAGGGCAGCCCAGCGCGGCTGCCAGCACGTGGGGGTTTCCGAGCTGCAGGCTGGTCCCAAGACCGACAGGGTCGTGGAACAGGGTCTGTCCGTGCATGCCAGCAGCCGACAGCGGCCAGGGCTTCGACAGGGCACGGAAAGCCGCGACATAACGCTGTGAAACGGCCTGGTCGAGCTCTGCCAACTCGCGGACGGTGGTGGCGCTGTCCGGGGCTTGTTGCAGTGCCAGCAAACGACAGCGAAGGGCGGCCGGAAACGCGACGCTGGCGCGATCCACTACGCCGGTCAGCCGATCGTCGTCGAACGCACAGACCACAACATCAACACCATCCACACTGGTGCCGGACATGGCGCCCGCCCAGTAGCTGACCACCGGCGGGCTCGTGTTCAGCGGAGGCTACTGTCAGCAGGGGCTGCGGCGACCGCTGGCTGCATCATCTCGTCGAGTTGCGCAATCCATTGCTGCGCGCGTGGCTGCCAGGCGGCGAGCTCGCTGCGGCTGAGCGGATTGGCGCGCGGCAGCGGTACCGTCACCGGATTCTTGTGGACACCGTTGACGCGGAACTCGTAGTGCAAATGCGGGGCGGTGGCGAGTCCGGAGGCGCCGACATAGCCAATCACTTGGCCTTGACTGACCGCTTGACCGGCTCGCAGCCCGCTGCGGAACCGGGACATGTGCGCATACAGTGTCTCGTAGGCACTACCGTGTTTAAGGATCACCGTCCGGCCGTAGCCGCTCTTGACCCCGACGAACGCCACTTTGCCATGGCCGGTGGCGCGGATCGGTGTACCGGATGCGGCAGCATAGTCGACACCGCGATGGGCTCGGATCGTGTTGAGAATCGGGTGACGACGGTTGGGATTGAAGTGGCTGCTGATACGGGCAAAGTCCAAGGGCGTGCGCTTGAACGCGGTCCGGAGCGATTCGCCCTTGGCATTGTAGTAAGCGCCACGCCCCTCGCTGTCCTCGTGGCGCAAGGCCTGCAGTCGCCGGTTCTGATTGACGAACTCGGCTGCGAGGATGTTGCCGTCACGGAGCTTTTCACCGTTCTTGTAGAGCTCCTCGTAGACCACCGCGAAGCGGTCGCCGCGGCGCAGATCCAGCGCGAAGTCGATGTCGTAGCTGAAGACTTCAGCCATCTCCATGATCAGCCGGTTGGAAAGCCCGGCCTCGATGCCGGAGGCGAACAGCGAGCTGTCGATGGCGGCGTGGGCCTGGGTTACACGGCGCTCGAGGTCGGCAGTGAGCGTGATCGCCTCCAGCGTGCCGTCGATACGGCGGATCTGCAGGGTGCGCAGCTCATCGAACTCGTAGGTGAGTTCGTCGAGGCGGTCATCGTCCGACATGCGGAAATGCAGGACATCACCCACTTTCAAGCGCTTCAGCCGATCCGTGTCGCCGCCGAGGGCCAGTACCGCGACCCAGTCGCCCTTCGGCATGCCCTCGCCTTCAAGCAAGGTCGAAAAGGTCTGTCCGCGCTGAACCTCCAAGGATTTCCACGCGCTGGCCTGCGGAACATTGATGACATCAGCAGCGGCGGCTTGCAGTGCGGCCTCGCCGGCATCGGCGGCGGCCTGGCTGTGATCCTGCAGGATGGCATCGGACGGCACAGTGGTGACGACGCGGGTGCTCGCCTTGCTGGCGGTGCCGTCCTGGGAGATCAAGGCCGCACCGACGATCAAGCAGAGCGCGGCAATGAGCAGGGGGCGGTGCAGGCGGCGCTTGCGACGTCGGCTATAATCTAGAGTCATTGACACACTCAAAAAAGCGCTCGTCGAGCCCGGAGTATCCGGCCTCAGCGAGACAGAATCGGACGGCAACTTCTGATCGTTATTGAGTGGTACGGAACCATAAAATCCGTTTTGTTGCAAGCAGTTTGCACGGCCTTCTGCGGTAGCGCCTGAAGTGTGCCCGGATGCACAGGGTGCGGACCGCCCAAACGACCTATATCCCTCATGACACTCGACCTGGCCGAAGTGGCCCGCGGTACTGACGAAATTCTGCCCCGAGACGAACTGGCGGCCCGGCTGACCGATGCCCGCAACAGTGATCAACGGCTGCGCATCAAAGCGGGTTTCGATCCCACAGCCAAGGACCTGCATCTCGGCCACACTCTGCTGCTGAACAAGATGCGCGCCTTCCAAGAGGCGGGTCACGAAGCGATCTTCCTGATCGGCGACTTCACCGGAATGATCGGCGACCCGACCGGCAAGAACGAGACGCGCAAGCCGCTGACGCGCGAGCAGGTGCTGGAGAACGCGGAGACGTACAAGACGCAGGTGTTCAAGATCCTCGACCCCAATCGCACCACGGTGATGTTTAACTCTTCGTGGCTGGACGGGCTTGGCGCCGAGGGCATGTTGAAGCTTGCTGCGCAACACACCGTGGCCCGCATGCTGGAGCGCGATGACTTTGCCAAGCGGTATGCGTCACAGCAACCGATTGCGATTCACGAGTTCCTCTACCCACTACTGCAGGGCTACGACTCGGTGGCGCTGCGCGCTGATGTTGAGCTGGGGGGCACCGACCAGAAGTTCAACCTGCTGGTGGGACGGCATCTCCAGCATGCCGCGGGTCAGCGCCCGCAGGTGATCATGACGGTGCCGATCCTGGAAGGTCTGGATGGTGTCCAGAAAATGAGCAAGTCACTCGGCAACTACATCGGATTGACTGAAGCGCCCTCGGACATGTTCGGCAAGTTGATGTCCATCTCAGACACCCTGATGTGGCGATACTTCGAGCTGCTCTCGTTCCGGCCATTGTCCGAGCTCTCCGGCTTGCGCGAGGCCGTCGAGTCGGGGCGCAACCCGCGCGACGTGAAGATGGAGCTGGCCGTTGAGATCGTGGATCGCTTTCATGGCGCGCCGGCGGGCGAGGGGGCTCGAATGCGCTTCATCGAGCAGTTCAGCAAGGGCGCGTTGCCCGAGGATATCGCCGAGGTGGTGATCGCAGTGCCGCCGGAAGGGCTCGCGCTGCCCCGCGTGCTCAAGGAGGCTGGGCTGGTTGCCAGCAACGCCGAGGGCGGGCGCATGATCGATCAGCGGGCCGTCCGCATCGACCAGATGCGCTGCGAAGATCGCGGCCAGCTGCTGATGGCCGGGCAGCGAGTGCTGCTACAGGTCGGCTCCCGGCGCTATGCCTACGCCAAGTTGGTGGCAGCCTGAACGCTGATCAACCGAGCGCCACATCGTGGTGATTCACACACCGACAATTGCGCGAGGGCACGTGATGAGCTGCTTGGCGGAAGCCCAAAATATCATTTGCAAACATGCGCTTGCGATTTCGTGTCGAAGTGAATGTTGACGCCACTGGGGAGGCGAGTAAGATTCGCCGCCCTTGCAGCGGCAAACGCGGATCTGGCGGTACGGGATCGGGTTTGGCGGCTGATGATCTTTAACAGCACGA
>CAYROO010000007.1:0-128066 GCA_964425915.1 uncultured Polycyclovorans sp. | reverse complement strand
CCACCACACCTTCTTCGAGATGCTGGGCAACTTCAGCTTCGGCGATTACTTCAAGGCCGATGCCATTCCCTGGGCCTGGGAGTTCATCACCTCGCCGGACTGGCTGGGAATCGACCCGCAGCGGCTGCTGGTGACGGTCTATCACAACGACGACGAGGCCTACGCACTGTGGAAGGACACCGTGGGTGTGCCGGCCGAGCGTATTGTTCGCATCGGTGATAACAAGGGCGCGCCTTACGCCTCGGACAATTTCTGGACCATGGGCGATACCGGACCCTGTGGCCCCTGTACCGAGATCTTCTACGACCACGGCGCGCACATCCCGGGTGGGCCGCCGGGCTCGCCGGACGAAGACGGCGACCGCTGGATCGAGATCTGGAACGTGGTGTTCATGCAGTTCGAACGCCACGCCGACGGCCGCATGGTGCCGCTACCCGCGCCTAGCGTCGATACCGGGATGGGCCTGGAGCGCATTTCGGCGCTGATGCAGGGCACCCACGACAACTACCGGATCGACAGCTTCCGCATCCTGATCGAGGCGCTGGCGAAGCGGGCAGGGCAGGCGCCCTACGCAAGCGCGTCGCAGAAGGTGATTGCCGATCACATTCGCGCCACCTGCTTTCTGATGCTGGACGGGGTGCTTCCCGGCAACGAGGGACGCGGCTATGTGCTGCGGCGCATCATGCGCCGTGCCATCCGCCACGGCTACAAGCTGGGCCTCAATGAACCGTTCTTCCACACCCTGGTGGGGGCGATGGGCGAGGCCATGGGTGCTGGCTATCCCGAGCTGGTGGACAAGCGCGCCTGGCTGGAAAAGACCATCCGCGCCGAAGAGGATGCTTTCGCCACCACCCTCGACAAGGGGATGAAGCTGCTCGACGAGGCCATCGCCGGTCTGACCAGCACCATGATTCCCGGGGACGTGGTGTTCAAGCTCTACGACACCTACGGCTTTCCGGTGGATCTCACCGCCGACATCGCGCGCGAGCGTTCGCTCAGTCTGGATCTCGACGGATATGAACGCGAGATGGCGGCGCAGCGGGATCGCGCGCGTGCCGCCAGCAGCTTCAAGATCGGCGGCAATCTCGCCTATGACGGCGTCGACACCTGTTTCACGGGCTATGACGCGCTGGCCGACGATGCCCAGGTGGTGGGCCTGTACCGTGATGGCACGGCGGTCGACGCGCTGACCGCCGGCGAGGCGGGGGTGGTGGTGCTTGATCGCACCCCCTTCTATGCCGAGTCGGGCGGGCAGGTTGGCGATGCCGGCCGCATTGGCACGTTCCGCGTCGACGATACCCAGAAGATCAAAGGTAGTGTGTTCGGCCACCACGGGACGCTGACCGAGGGCCGGCTCGCGGTGGGCGACTCGGTGCGGGCGGAAGTGACCGAGAGCCTGCGCCGCGCCACCATGCGCAATCACTCCGCCACACACCTGCTGCACCGCGCCCTGCGCGATGTGCTGGGGGATCATGTGGCGCAGAAGGGTTCGCTGGTGGATGCCCAGCGCACCCGCTTCGATTTTTCCCATCCGTCGCCGGTGACGCCGGCCGAACTGGCTGAGATCGAGGATCGGGTGAATCGTGCGGTGTTGGCCAACGTCGAGGTGGGGGCGCGCCTGATGGGGTTCGACGATGCCATCGCCAGCGGCGCCATGGCACTGTTCGGTGAGAAGTACGGCGACGAGGTGCGGGTGCTGCAGATGGGCCCGTTCAGCACCGAGCTGTGTGGCGGCACGCACGTGGCGCGTACCGGCGATATCGGCCTGTTCAAGATCCTGTCCGAATCGGGCGTGGCCTCGGGTATCCGCCGTATTGAGGCGGTAACGGGCGACAATGCGCTCGGCTATCTCCGCGGGCTGGAAGCCACCTTGCGCCAGGCGGCGGAGCGGCTGCGGTCGGGTCGTGACGACCTGCTCGACAAGATCGATGCCCAGATCGAGCGTGGCAAGTCGCTGGAGAAGGAGTTGGCGGCGCTGAAGGGCAAGCTGGCAGGGGCTGCCAGCGGTGACCTGGTCAGCCAGGCCCGCGAGATCAAGGCGGTGCGTGTGATTGCCGCGCGCGTCGATGGCGTTGCCGGCAACGATCTGCGCGACCTGCAGGACCAGCTGAAGAACAAGCTGGGCAGTGGCATCGTCGTGCTCGGCGCGGCCGACGGTGACAAGGTGAGCCTGATCGCAGGCGTGACCCAGGATCTCACCGGCCGGGTTCGTGCCGGCGACCTGATCAAGCACGTGGCGGCGCAGGTGGGTGGCAAGGGCGGTGGTCGCCCGGATATGGCGCAGGCTGGCGGGACCGATGTTGTGGCCCTGCCAACGGCGCTGGAATCGGTGTTTGCCTATGTGGAAGGCGTTCTTTAAATGGCATTGATTGTTCAGAAGTACGGTGGCACCTCCATGGGCTCGGTGGAGCGCATCGAGCAGGTCGCGGCCAAGGTGGCCGGCTTTGTCCAGCGCGGCGATCAGGTGGTGGTCGTGGTGTCGGCCATGAGCGGCGAGACCGATCGTTTGCTGACCCTGGCCCGCTCGGTCAACCCTCGCGGCAGCCAGCGCGAGTTCGACCAGATCGCCGCCACCGGCGAGCAGGTCACCATCGGCCTGTTGTCGCTGGCCCTCGGCAAGTTGGGCGTCAAGGCGCGGTCTTACACCGGCTGGCAGGTACCGATCCATACCGACGGGGCCCATATGAAGGCGCGCATCCAGCGGATTGACGCTGAGCGGCTGCGTGCCGACTGCGCATCGGGTGTGGTGCCGGTGGTGGCTGGCTTCCAGGGCATCACCGATGAAGGCGCCGTGGCGACGCTGGGGCGCGGCGGCTCGGACACCACGGGTGTGGCGCTGGCTGCCGCGCTGACGGCTGATGAATGCCAGATCTACACCGACGTCGACGGGGTCTACACCACCGACCCGCGGGTTGAGCCCAAGGCCCGCCGTCTCGACCGCATCACCTTTGAGGAGATGCTGGAGATGGCCAGCCTTGGCTCCAAGGTGTTGCAGATCCGTTCGGTTGAGTTTGCCGGCAAATACAAGGTACCGCTGCGGGTGTTGTCCACGTTCAAGGACGGCCCGGGCACGCTGATTACGCTAGAGGATTCAAAAGTGGAAGACCCCCTGATCTCCGGAATCGCCTTCAACCGGGACGAAGCCCAGCTCACCGTGACCGGCGTGCCGGATCGGCCGGGGATCGCTGCAGCCCTGCTGGGGCCAGTGGGTGACGCCAACATCGAAGTGGACATGATTGTGCAGAACGTCGCGGCTGATGGCAGCACCGACTTCACCTTCACCGTGCACAAGAACGACTTCGAGCGCGCCACCGACGTCATGCGCGCGGTCAGCGCCGAGCTGGGCGCCAAGGGCGTCAGCGGCTCCACCGAGATCGCCAAGGTGTCGGTGGTGGGGGTGGGGATGCGCAGCCATGCCGGCATCGCCAGTCAGATGTTCAAGGCGCTGGCGGCCGCGGGCATCAATATCCGCATGATCTCAACCTCCGAGATCAAGATTTCGGTGGTGATCGAAGAGATGTACCTGGAACTGGCGGTGCGCACCCTGCACAAGGCTTTCGGCTTGGAACAGGCGCCCGCCTGAGTCCGGCCCTAGGGCCCCAGTTCGCGGGTCCAGAAGGTCAAGGTCTTTTCGCTGTCCTCGGACGCGCCAAGATCGCGCCAGGCGTATTGGCACTGCAGCTGGGGCTGTCGCTGATAGCCCCGGCGCGTCCATAGCCCCAGGTTGCCGCGGTAGCGAGACGGCCTTCGAGGGTCATCGGGCGCGCGTTCCACTGCGCAGAAGGTGATGCGGCGTAGCCCCAGTGATCGCGCCTGCTGTTCGCGAAGGTCGAAGAACTGCCCGCCCAGCCCCAGTCCGCGCAAGGCAGGGAGCACCACGGATTCGCCGCAATAGAACCAATCAGCAGGGTCGAGACCGGCGCTGAGGAATGGCGTCTGCATTTCGCTATGGGCTTCCGCCAAAGGCAGGCCAGTGGTCGCCGCGACCGGCGTCTCCTGATCCAGCACCAGCGCGACCACCGCGCGGGGGCTCTCCACATAGCAGCGCAGGTAGTCGCGTTCGTAGGCCAGGCTGCCGTCGTAGCAGTAGGGCCATTCACGAAACACCTGCAGACGAAGGGCTGCCAGTGCATCGACCCAGGGGCGGATGGCGGGACCATGCAGCGCAAGGTGGCGAAGCGGGTGCGGTGGCGGGGTGGTCATGTCAAAAAAACTGAATAAAGGCGTGAAAACGTTTCGGTTGTTTGAATGAACGATGGGCCGTAGGCTGCGGTCTGACGGTTTTCACCGACGCTGATCCATGAACCCAACTGGCCGCTACACCGTCGTCGCCATCGGTCTGCACTGGCTGCTTGCGCTGATGATCTTCATCGGCTTCGGCGTCGGACAGTACATGACCGATCTCGCGATGTCGCCCACCAAGCTGAAGTTGTTCAGCTGGCACAAATGGCTGGGCGTGACGGTGTTCGCGATGGTGGTGCTGCGGGTAGCCTGGCGGATGCTGAATCCGCCGCCTGCACTGCCGGCTACCACACCGGCATGGCAGCGTCGGGTCGCGGCAGGCACCCACCTGCTGCTGTATCTGCTGATGCTGGCGATTCCCCTCAGTGGCTGGCTGTATTCCTCCGCCTCTGGCTTTCAGACCGTTTACTTTGGTCGCTGGCCGCTGCCGGATCTGCTGGGCCGTGACGCCGAGCTGGCGGCGGTGCTGAAGACGGTGCATATCAGTCTCAACAATGGTTTGGCAGTGCTGGTGCTGGCTCATATCGGCGCTGCGCTCAAACATCATTTCATTGATCATGACGGTCTGCTGTGGCGGATGTGGCCCGGCCGCCGTCGCTCCCTGGAGGTGTCCCCATGACGCTGTTCGCCCCTTCGCGGCTGGTCGCATTCGCTGCCTTGCTTGTGACGCTTACCCTGCATGCCAGCAGCGGCCCCGTGGTCACCGAGCGCAGCACGCTGGTGGCGGTGTTCAAGCAGATGGGCGTGGCGGTCGAGGGCCGCTTCACCGACTTTGACGGCGAGATCAGCTTTGACCCGGCGCAACCGGCCGAGGGTCGTGCCGAGTTGCGGGTGCGTACCGCCAGCTTCGACCTGGGGCTGCCGGACTACAACGCTGAGGTGCGCAAGGCGGAATGGTTCGACAGCGACACCTACCCCGAGGCGGTGTTCGTCGCCGAGGGGCTGACGGCCGTCGCGGACGGGCGCTACCGCGCCGAGGGCGAGTTGCAGCTCAAGGGCAAGACGCAGCCCCTGTCTGCCTCGATCCATATCGAGGTTGACGACGGGCACCGCATCTTCCACGGCGAACTTCCGCTCGACCGCACTGCGTTCGCAATTGGAGATCCCGGTTGGTCCGGGGTGGTTGATGATGAGGTCATGATCAAGTTCCGTATGGCGCAGGCGCTGCCCTGAGCCCATGTTGGTTTCCACACCTGACTGGAGTGATGCAATGAAAACGCTGTTTCCCGCTGCCCTTTCCGGGCTGATGCTCGCCGGTGTCGCCCAAGCTGCGCCGGTGACCTATACCCTGGATGCGTCGCATACCTATCCCAGCTTCGAGGCGCCGCACATGGGCATCTCCTGGTGGCGTGGCAAGTTCAACAGCAGTCAGGGCACCGTGGTGCTCGACCGCGAGGCCAAGACCGGAACGGTTGAGGTCACCATCGATGCCGCCAGCATCGACTTTGGCCACGACAAGATGAACGAACACGCCCGCGACGCTGATTTCTTCAACGTTGCCGAGCACCCTACCATCACCTATCGCGGCACCATTTCGTTCGATGATGGGGAGCCGGATGAGGTGAAGGGTGAGCTGACCCTGTTGGGGGTGACCCGACCGCTGACGCTGGAGTTCGAGAGCTTCAAGTGCATCGAACATCCCTTCTTCAAGAAGGAGGCCTGCGGCGCGGACCTTGAGGGCGAGTTCAATCGTGCCGACTTCGGCATGGACAAGTACGCCGACGGTGCACTTGGTGAGGTGAAGCTGGCGATTCAGGCGGAAGGTATTCGCGCCGACTGAGCTGCAGGCCCTGCCGTGGCTGCCCGCTGTGGGCGGCCACGGTGGGATATGCGACGATATCGGGATGATCGTTCCCGTGGGCCCCGTCACGTCGCGTCGATTCACCCGGAAGGCGCGGACGGGTGAGGTCCTTTTTGATATTGGCGAACCCGGTTCGGAGGCCTTTATCGTCGCGGAGGGCTGTGTCGAGATCATCTGCGAGGCGGCCGGGCAGCACCGCAGTCTTGGACGCCTTGGGGTCAACGAGTTGTTCGGCGAGATGGCCCTGATGGGCGACCACAGCCGGACCGCGCGGGCGGTGGCCCTGGAGCCCACCACCCTCTATGTGATTCCCCATGACAGCTTTGCCCGCTGTCTGGCGGATGCTGATCCATTGCTGCGTTACCTGCTGCGCCTCACCATGCTGCGCGCGCGCGCGAGCCTGCGTGAAGCCGGTGGGTCCGCTGGGGTGATGGACCGCGATCTGAGTGGCGAACGCGGCCTGGCCATCCAGCGGCTGCTGATCGAGCAGGACCTTGGCGAGGCGCTGGAACGAGAGGAGTTCGATCTCCACTATCAGCCCATCGTGCGACTCGCCGACCGGGTGGCACAGGGCTATGAAGCGCTGCTGCGCTGGCGACACCCCGTGCATGGGGCGGTCTCTCCAGCGGTGTTCGTGCCGGTGGCTGAGGCCAGCGGGCAGATCGTGCCCATCGGACACTGGATTATCGACACGGCGGTTGCCGCAGCCTCCCGACTGTGCACCGCCGGGGCGCCGGTTTCGGTATCGCTCAATTTGTCGATCCGCCAGTTCGACGATCCGCAGCTGTTCCCGACCATCGAGGCGGCGCTGGATCGCCATCGACTGGCCCCGGGGCGGCTCAAGCTGGAGATCACCGAATCCCTGGTGATGAGCGACTTTAAGGCCAGCCAGGCGCTACTGCAGCGCTGCAAGGATCATGGTGTAGGTCTCGCCATCGACGACTTCGGTACCGGTTACTCATCGCTGTCGTACCTGCATCAACTGCCGGTGGACACGCTGAAGCTGGATCGTTCATTTCTGGGCGACGTGCTGGTCAACGAGGCCTCCTGGAAGATCGTTCGTGCGGTCGCCAACCTGGCCCGCGATCTTGGGGTGGAGACGGTGGCCGAGGGGGTGGAGTCTGCGCAGCAGGCTGCCGTGCTCGGTGAGCTGGGCATCGATTGCGCCCAGGGCTTCCATTACGCTCGCCCAGCCCCCTTGGCGACGGTCCTGGAAAGCGCCCAAGCCGCTTGAGCTCCGGCCGGGCGGCCGGTATCATCCGCGGCCTTGTGCGCCCGGAGGGCGCTCAAGTCGTCCCGGTGATGGGCACGCAGGGCGTGCACCCGGGGTTTCATTTGTCTCGGAGGAACTGAATATCGCTCAAGAACGCGACGACCGGCGCAACGGTGAGATTACCGCGCCGCGTGTACGGGTCATCGATGCGGAGGGCGCTCAGGTCGGCATCATGCTGACCCGCGACGCCATCGCCAAGGCGGAGGTCGACGGCCTGGATCTGGTCGAGGTATCGCCCAACGCAGAGCCGCCCGTCTGCAAGATCATGGATTACGGCAAGTACCTTTACCAAAAGGACAAGGCCGCTCACGCTGCGAAGAAGAAGCAGAAGATCATCCAGATCAAGGAAATCAAGTTCCGTCCGACGACGGATGTGGGCGACTACCAGAACAAGCTGCGGCAGATGCGTGGCTTCCTGGAAGAGGGCGACAAGGTCAAGGTCACCATCCGTTTCCGCGGACGTGAAATGGCGCACCAGGAGCTCGGCCTTCAGTTGATGGAGCGGGTGCGAAATGAGCTGGAGGAGCTGGCCCAGGTGGAGCAGTTCCCCAAGATGGAAGGCCGCCAGGCGGTCATGATGATCTCGCCGCGCAAGCGCTGAGCATCACGTTTTTTTGTAGCACCCCAGGCACCTTCGGGTGTCAGGACAAGGAAGCCCTTCCGAGTGTTTCGGAAGGCCCGGTCAGCTCCCAGGGCGGGATGTGAAGCCGGTCACATGTGGTTAAGGAGTCCAAGATGCCCAAGATCAAAACGATCAAGAGTGCTGCGAAGCGCTTTGCCAAGACTGGCAAAGGCGGCTTCAAGCGTGGTCATTCCCACAAGCGCCATATCCTGACGAAGAAGTCGGCCAAGCGCATCCGCCAGCTTCGCGGTCCGACCCAGGTCGCCGCGGTGGATGTCCGGGAAGTTCGTCAGATGTTGCCGTACGCCTAAGGGGAGGATCAGACCATGGCACGAGTTAAGCGTGGTGTAACGGCGCGCGCGCGTCACAAGAAGGTTCTCGCCAAAGCCAAGGGCTACTACGGTGCACGCTCACGCGTGTTCCGCGTCGCCAAGCAGGCGGTCATCAAGGCGGGCCAGTACGCCTACCGCGATCGTCGCGTCAAGAAGCGCGAGTTCCGTTCGCTGTGGATCGTCCGTATCGGCGCTGCCAGCGTGGAGAACGGTTTGTCGTACAGCCGATTTATGAACGGGCTGTCGAAGGCGGGGATCGCCCTGGACCGCAAGGTGCTGGCCGATCTGGCTGTCCACGACAAGCCGGCATTTGCCCAGCTGGTCGAAAAGGCCAAGGTGGCGCTCGCCTGAAGTCGTTTTCGCGCCCGTAGCAGGGACGTAACCCAGGGGAGCGGCGTCTGGCGCCGTTCCCCTTTTTTATTGCCGAAAAACCGAACATGAGCGAATCACTGGAATCCCTGCAGGATGCCGCGCTGGCCGCGATTGCCGCGGCCGCCGACCTGCGTACATTGGAGGCCCTGCGGGTCGAGTGGCTGGGCAAGAAGGGGCGCATCACCGAGCGCCTCAAGCAGCTCGGCGAACTCGAGGGTTATGAGCGCAAAGCCTTCGGTGAAAAGGTGAACCGCGTCAAACAGGCGGTGGCGGAGGCGTTGGCAGGTCGTCAGCAGATCCTCGAGGCGGCCGCGCTGGAGGCTCAGCTGGCCGCCGAGGCCATTGACGTGACCTTGCCAGGGCGAGGGCTGCCCGCTGGGGGGCTGCACCCGATCACCCGGACCATCGCGCGCATCGAGCGGCTGTTCAACGATCTCGGCTTCGAAACCGTCGAAGGCCCTGAGGTCGAGGATGATTTCCATAACTTCACCGCGCTCAATATTCCGGAGTTGCACCCGGCCCGTGCGATGCATGACACCTTCTACGTTGACCAGGGTCGCGGGGTGCTGCGCACGCACACCAGTCCGGTGCAGATCCGCACGCTGGAAGCCCTGGTGCAGCGGGGCGCGCAGCCGCCGGTGCGGGTGATCGCACCGGGGCGCGTGTTTCGCTGCGATTCCGATCGCACCCACAGTCCGATGTTTCATCAGATCGAAGGCCTCTATGTGGCCGAGAACGTGTCCTTCGCCGATCTTCAGCACGAGCTGCGCACCTTTCTGGCGCGCTTCTTCGAGCGCGAGGTGACCGTGCGCTTCCGCCCCAGCTACTTCCCCTTCACCGAGCCCTCTGCGGAAGCCGACCTGCTCGATGAGCAGGGGCGCTGGCTGGAGGTGCTGGGTTGCGGAATGGTGCACCCGAAGGTGTTTGAGGCGGTCGGTCTCGACCCGGAGCGATATACCGGCTTTGCCTTTGGGCTTGGGGTGGAGCGTTTCGCCATGCTCCGCTACGGCGTCGACGACCTGCGCCAGTTCTTCCATAACGATCTGCGCTTCCTCGAGCAGTTCCGCTGAACCGACCGGGACAACACACATCATGAAACTGAGCTTCAACTGGTTGCGCGAGTGGGTTCCGCTGGAGGGTGGGGCCCAGGCGCTGGCCGACCGTATCACCCTGGCCGGCCTGGAGTCTGAGGCGGCGCCGCTTGCGGTGACTGCGCCCGAGGGCGTGGTGGTCGGCCGCATCATCAGCTGCGCGCCGCATCCACAGGCCGATCGTCTGCAGGTGTGCAGTGTCGATGTCGGCGCCGAAGCGCCACTCACCATCGTCTGTGGCGCCGCCAATGCGCGACCGGGTATCCACGTGCCCTGCGCCACGGTCGGCGCCCGGCTGCCGGGCGGTCAGGCGATTGGGCAAGCCAAGCTGCGCGGGGTGGAGAGCTTCGGCATGCTCTGCTCTGCCCAGGAGCTGGGGCTGGCGGAAAAGGCCGACGGCCTGTTGGAACTCGATGCGGACAGCCGCCCCGGGACGCCGATTGCGCAGTACCTTTCATTTGATGATGAAGTGCTCAGTCTCGAACTCACCCCGAACCGTGGTGATTGCCTCTCGGTACTGGGCTTGGCGCGTGAAGTCGCAGCCATCTATGGCATCCCGATGCGTCGACCCAGCCTGCCGCCGGCCGTGGTGGTCGGCGATCGGCAGGTCCGGATCGAGATCGCGCAAGCAGACGCCTGCCCGCACTACACCGGGCGGCTGATTACCCGCCTGCGCGCCGATGCGCGCACGCCGGACTGGATGCGTGAGCGGCTCCGCCGCAGCGGGATCCGCGCCATCCATCCGGTGGTGGATGTCACCAACTACGTGATGCTGGAGCTGGGTCAGCCGCTGCATGCCTTCGACCAGGCCAAGCTGCAAGGGGGCATTCAGGTGCGACCCGCGCAGCCTGGTGAGCGTCTGGCGCTGCTCAACGAGCAGACGGTGCAGCTCGATCACGGCGAGCTGGTGATTGCCGATGAACAGCGGGCGCTGGCATTGGCCGGGGTCATGGGTGGCGCCGACTCCGCGGTCGATGCCAGTACGACGGCAATCTTCCTTGAGTCCGCCTGCTTCAGTCCGACGGCGGTGGCCGGCACGGGGCGCCGCCACAAGCTCCATAGCGACTCACTGCATCGCTTCGAGCGCGGTGTCGACCCGGGGCTGCAGCGCATCGCGCTGGACCGTGCCAGCCAGCTCATCGTCCAGCTCTGCGGTGGCGAAGTCCACCCCATCACCCAAGCGGGACGGACGCAGCCCGATGGGGTGACCGTCGCCCTGCGTGCGGCCCGCGTCGATCGCCTGTTGGGCATGGCGATACCCGCCAAGACCATCGAAGCGCTGTTGGGACGGTTGGGGATGACGCTACGCCACGATGTCGGCGGCACCTGGCAGGTCAAGGTGCCGAGCTATCGCACCGATATCCGGGAAGAAGTCGACCTGATCGAAGAGATCGCGCGTCTGCAGGGCTATGACGCCATCCCCGTACGCCCCTACGGTGCCACTCTGGCGCCAAGCGCGGCAAACGAGCGCCGCCTTCCGGTGCAGGTGCTACGCGAGCGTCTGGTCGGGCGCGGCTGGCAGGAGGCCGTCAACCTGGCCTTTGTCGATCCCGCCATTCAGTCGGTGTTGATCCCCGAAGGCGCGGCTGTCGCGCTGGACAACCCGCTGGCGGAGACCCTGGGTGAGTTGCGTCGCACGCTTTGGGCCGGGCTGCTGCCGGCCTGGCAGCACAATGAACAGCGCCAGCAGCGGCGACTGCGTCTGTTTGAGGTGGCGGTCTGCTTCGAGCGGGTCGAAGGGGCCATCGTGGAGCAGGGCCGCATCGCGGGGATCGCCACCGGCACGGCGGCTCCGGAGCACTGGGACCTGCCGCCGCGGGCCACCGACTTTTACGATCTGCGCGCCGACGTCGAGGCGCTGCTGGGTGCGTTGTTGCCGCAGTGTAGTTTCGAGGCTGCGGCACATCCCGCACTGCACCCGGGCCAATGTGCGCGGGTGTTGCGGGAGGGTGTGGAAATCGGCTGGGTCGGGCGTCTGCATCCGCGCGTGGTTCAGGCACTGGACCTGACAGAGGCGCCGCTGCTGTTCGAGCTGGTTCTGGCTGCCGTATGTGATCGCGCGGTACCGCGGGCGCAGCCCATGTCCGAGTTCCCGTCGAGTCGTCGGGATCTGGCCGTGGTGGTGCCTGAGGCGCTACCGGCGGAAGCCCTGATCGCGCGTGCGCGCGCCGTCGGCGGCCCGCAACTGGTGCAGGCAAAGGTCTTCGATGTGTATCGCGGAAAAGGCTTGAGCGATGGATGCAAAAGTATCGCGATTGGCTTGATTTTCAACGATAATTCGCGCACGCTACAGAACGAAGACATCGACCGTGCAGCGCAGGCCATCCTGGCCGATTGGCAGCAACGTCTAGGCGCGGTGGTGCGGGGGTAGTCAGCCGGGGGAATACGGTGGCGTTAACTAAAGCGGATCTCGCCGACGCGCTGTTCGACGATCTGGGCCTCAACAAGCGGGAGGCCAAGGAGTTCGTGGACCTCTTCTTTGAGGAGATCCGCACGCGTCTGGAGGGCGGAGAAGAAGTGAAGCTTTCGGGCTTTGGCAACTTCGAACTGCGGGAAAAGAACCGCCGGCCCGGCCGCAATCCCAAGACGGGCGAGGAGATTCCCATTTCGGCACGACGCGTGGTGACCTTCCGGCCGGGCCAGAAGCTGCGTTTGCGGGTGGAAGCCGATGCGCGCGGTTGAGCTGCGCACCGAGGCGCTGCCGGAAATCCCGGCCAAGCGCTACTTCGCCATCGGCGAAGTCGCCGAACTCTGTGATGTCAAACCGCACGTGTTGCGCTACTGGGAGCAGGAGTTCCCGCAGCTGAAGCCGGTGAAACGCCGGGGCAATCGGCGCTACTACCAACAGGACGATGTTCTGATGGTGCGCAAGATTCGCAGCCTGCTGTACGAGCAGGGCTTTACCATCACGGGGGCACGGCAGCAGCTGCGAGACGCCCAGCGGTCGCCGGACGTCCAGTCGCCGACGCCGCCCGACGCGCAGCGTGCCAGTGAGATCCAGCACCTGCGGGATGAACTGGAATCCTTGCTGCGGCTGCTGCCGGACGAGTAAGGGGCTGTGCTTTCCATCGCAGGGCGCATTGGATACACTTCGCGCCCCCCGCCGGTGACATGCCGGCAGGTGGAATCGGTCGGGGCGTAGCGCAGCTTGGTAGCGCACCTGCCTGGGGGGCAGGGGGTCGTAGGTTCGAATCCTATCGCCCCGACCACTTTCCATCCCGAGTGATCCGAGAGGCCGTGCACTGCGCGGCCTTTTTTGTGCCTGAGGGGGGGGGCTGAGCTCAGTCGCTGGCGGGCTGCGACAGGCGATTCAGGCCGGCGTGGTGGCGTGCGAACTGCTGGGCGACACGGCCGGATCGAGAGGCCCGAGACAAGGCCCAGCGCAGGGCCAGGGTCTGCGTGGCGGCATCCAGTGGCGGCCCATGCAGCGCGGCCAGATGCAGGGCCACCGCCTCCAGGTATTGCGCCTGCGAAAAGGGCTGAAACGACAGCCACAGGCCGAAGCGCTCGGACAGGCTGATCTTTTCTTCGGTCGACTCGCCGGGATGCAGTTCCCCTTCCTCCCAGTGGAACTCGTCGTTGTCGCTGCGGTGGGTCGGCAATAGGTAGCGGCGGTTGCTGGTGGCGACGATCAGCACATTGTCCGGTGGCGCCTCCAGGCCGCCATCCAGGGCGGTTTTCAGCGCGGTCAGCCGGACATCGCTGGCGGATACGCTGAAGTCATCGACGTACAGAACGAAGCGTTCCGGTCGGCTGCGCAGCGGTGCGACGATGTCGGGAAGGTCGGTGAGATCGTGCGGTGAGACGGCGACCAGTCGCAGTCCCTGCTCGCCGAACACGGTCAGGGCGGCCTTGACCAGCGACGATTTGCCGGTGCCGCGCGCGCCGGTGAGCAGCGTGTGGTTGGCGGGGTAGCCGGCAACGAACTGGCGAAGGTTGTCGAAGAACAGCGCTTTCTGGCGGTCGATGCCCAGCAGGCTGTCCGGGTCCACCTCATGCAGGGGGGATACCGGCGACAGTCGGCCGTCCGCCCACCGATACGCCCAGTGGCTCATAATGTGGCCTCCAGGATCCAAGCGGCGACGCCGGCGGGATCGTCCCACATCGGCACATGCCCCCAGCGAGCCGGGCGGCTCCAACGGGTGTGGGGAGGCAGGCGCGGGCGCCAGCGTTCGGCGCCAGTCAGCAGCCAGTCGCGGCGGCCGAACGCGACCTGGATGGGCAGCGTGAGATCAGACAGGCCCTGCAGCGGTTCGATGGCGTTCAAGGTGGCGAGTGCCCCGGGCGCGCCGGCCAGGTCGCGTGCCAGCTGGCGGGCGGTATCGGCCGGCACCTTGTGGGCATCGATCGACAGTGGCAGTGCCAGCATCAGTCGACGCAGCGTGCCGACGCGCAGCAGCAGGTCGGCTGCCACGGCGCCATGACGCACCGCCAGGCGCAGGCTGCGCAGCACCCACTTGGTATGGAGGGGGCTGTCATCGGGCCAGACGCCGGCGGGTGACAGGGCGGCCACACTGCGGGCGCCCCCTTGCAAAGCCAGCGCCAGGGCGATGCCGCCGCCCATGGAGTTGCCGGCGATGTCCACCGGCGCGTCGACGCTGCGCGCGCGCAGCTCGGCTCGCAGCGCGGTAGCCAAGGCGCCCAGCGTGGGTGCGGTGTCGGATGGCAGCGGCGGCGTCGCACCGAATCCCGGCACATCCAGTGCGATCACCCGCCGTGACGCTGCCAAGGTGTCGAGCACCGGCGCCCAGGCGGTATGACGCATGCCGAGGCCATGCAACAGCACCAGCGGGCGTCCCTGCCCGCGGTCAATGCCTGCCCAGCTCGGTGTGCCGGCGCCGGCCATCAGGCGAGCTTCTTGTAACGGTGACGCCGGTTGACGCCGGGCTCGGCGCCGGTGCGGCGGCGGAAGTCGTCTTCGTACTCGCGATAGTTGCCTTCCAGGAACACCAGCTCACCGGAGTCTTCGAAGGCGAGGATGTGGGTGGCGATACGATCCAGGAACCAGCGATCGTGCGAGATGACCATGGCGTTTCCGGGGAAGTCGAGCAGGGCTTCTTCCAGGGCCCGCAGGGTTTCCACATCAAGATCGTTGGTGGGTTCGTCGAGCAGCAGCAGGTTGCCGCCCGCCAGCAGCAGCTTGGCTAGATGTACCCGGTTGCGTTCGCCGCCAGAGAGGTCCTTGAGGCGCTTCTGCTGGCTCTCGCCCTTGAAGTTGAAGCGACCGATGTAGGCGCGTGACGGCATCTCGAAGCTACCGGCGCGCAGGATGTCTTGGCCGCCGGCAATTTCCTGGAACACCGTCTTGTCGCCATCAAGGGCGTCGCGGTTCTGGTCGACATAGGCGACCTTGACGGTCTCGCCAATGCGGATGCTGCCGGCGTCGGGTGTCTCCTGCCCGGTGATCATGCGGAACAGGGTGGTCTTGCCGCGGCCGTTGGCGCCGATGATGCCGACGATGGCGCCGCGGGGCACGCGGAAGCTCAGGTTCTGGTAGAGCCAGCGATCCCCATACTGCTTGCCGACACCATCGACTTCCAGCACCACATCGCCCAGGCGTGGACCGGGCGGAATGTAGAGTTCCTTGGTCTCGCTGCGCTTCTGATACTCCTGCGAGGCCAGCTCTTCATACGCCTTGATGCGGGCCTTGGACTTGGCCTGCCGTCCCTTAGGATTCTGGCGCACCCACTCCAGCTCTTCTTTCATCGCCTTGGCGCGGGCATCTTCCTGCTTCTGCTCGGTGGCCAGACGCTTCTCCTTCTGTTCCAGCCAGGAGGAGTAGTTGCCCTGCCAGGGGATACCGTGGCCGCGGTCCAGCTCCAGGATCCAGCCGGCGACGTTGTCGAGGAAGTAGCGGTCGTGGGTGACAGCGATGATGGTGCCGGGGAAGTCCTTGAGGAACTTCTCCAGCCAGGCAACCGACTCGGCATCGAGGTGGTTGGTGGGCTCGTCGAGCAGGATCATGTCGGGCTTCGACAGCAGCAGCCGGCACAGTGCCACCCGGCGGCGTTCACCCCCGGAGAGCTTGCTGACATCGGCATCCCAGGGCGGCAGGTTGAGGGCCTCGGCGGCCTTGTCGAGAATCACGTCGACATTGTGGCCGTCGAGCGCTTCCAGCTCGGATTCCAGCTTCTGCTGCTTCTCGCTGAGCTTCTCGAAATCCGCATCTTCCTCGGCGTAGGCGGCGTAGACCTTCTCCAGGTCGGCCTTGATGCGGAAGATGTCGGTCAGTGCCTCCTCGACGTTGCCGCGCACGTCCTTGGCGGGATCCAGCTGCGGCTCCTGCGGCAGATAGCCCATGCGGATGCCCGGCTGCGGCCGAGCCTCGCCGTGAAACTCCTTGTCGATCCCCGCCATGATCCGCAGCAGGGTGGACTTGCCGGCGCCGTTGTAGCCCAGTACGCCGATCTTGGCGCCCGGGAAGAACGACAGCGAGATGTCGCGGAGAATTTCCTTCTTCGGCGGGACGGTCTTGCCAACCCGGTTCATCGTGTAGACGTACTGGCTCATGGTCACTGCAATCAGGGAAAACGGGCGGGCATTATCCGGGCCTGTTGCCGGCTTGTCATGGCGGGGCCTCCGTCAGCTGATGATCGTTTGATGTCAAATCAATAATCGGATATGCTTTGACATCAAATGAATGACACGATCGCTGCCGCCGATGACCTCACCCGCCTGGCGGGTGCCCTGCGGCGCATCGTGCAAGGACTGGACAGTCACTCCAAGCTGCTGGAAAGCCGTGTCGGGCTCACCGCTTCGCAACTGCTGTGTCTGCAGGTTTTGGCGCGACAGGGGAGCGTCCCGGCGACCCGCTTGGCGGCGGCGATCAGTCTGACGCCGGGGACGGTAAGCCTGGTGCTTGACCGGCTGGAGGCCAAGGGCCTGATCCGCCGTCAGCGCAGTGATCGCGACCGTCGTCAGTTTGATCTGGTGATCACGGATGCCGGGCGCGAACGCCTGCAGGCAGCGCCCGGGGTGCTGCCTGCGGTCTTCGTGCAGCGCTTTGCCGGCCTCAGTGCGAGCCGGCAGAAGCGGCTGACGCAGTCCCTCGACGATTTGATGATGCTGATGCAGCCATCAAAGGAGCCCACGCGCAGCGCCTGACGGTTTGCGCACCCCACAACAAGGAGCACCCGCATGTGCGGAATTGCAGGTGAGCGTCGTTTCGACGGCGCGCCCGCTTCAGTCGAGGCCGTTTCGGCCATGAGCGCTGTGCTGGCCCGGCGCGGGCCGGACGGTCAGGGCATGTTCGCCCAGGGCCCGCTGGCGGTGGCGCATCGCCGCCTCAAGATCATGGATCTCAGTGAGCGCGCCCAGCAGCCGATGGTGGATGCGCTGTTGGGGCTGGGGGTGGTCTTCAATGGCGCCCTCTACAACCACCCCGAGCTGCGGCAGCGGCTGCGCGCCGAGGGGTATCACTTTCACTCCGAAGGCGACACCGAAGTCATCCTCAAGGCCTGGCACCGTTGGGGTGAGGACTGTGTCCAGCATTTCCAGGGGATGTTCGCGTTTGCCCTGTGGGAACGCGACAGCGGCCGTTTGGTGCTGGCGCGCGACCGACTGGGCATCAAGCCGCTTTACCTCAGTCACGACAGCTCGCGCCTGCGCTTTGCCTCGACCCTACCCGCCTTGTTGGCCGGGGGTGGCATCAACACCGAGATCGACCCGGTGGCGCTACACCACTATCTGCACTTCCATTCGGTGGTGCCGGCGCCGATGACCCTGCTCAAGGGCGTGCGCAAGCTCGCGCCCGGCACCTTGCAGGTGTTTGAGCCGGATGGCCGCCATCGCGAGCATGTCTACTGGTCGTTGCGATTCGACCGTAGTGCCGAGGACGAGACGCGACCCTTCGAGGAATGGCGCGAGGCGGTGCTGTCGGCGACGCGGCTTGCCGTACAGCGGCGTCTGGTGTCGGACGAGCCGGTGGGTGCCTTGCTGTCCGGCGGTGTCGATTCCAGTCTCATCGTTGGGTTGATGGCCGAGCAGGGCGCACGGCTGCGGACCTACTCGATCGGCTTCGAGGATGTCGGTGCCGAGAAGGGCAATGAGTTCGAGTATTCGGACTGTGTCGCCCAGCATTTCGGCACCGATCACGAGCAGATCCGTATCGACAGCCGCAATCTGCTGCAGCGCCTGCCGGAGGCCATCGGTGCCATGAGCGAACCGATGGTGTCGCACGACTGCGTGGCGTTCTATCTGCTGTCGGAAGCGGTGTCGCGGCACAGCAAGGTGGTGCAGTCAGGGCAGGGGGCCGACGAGGTGTTTGGCGGCTACCACTGGTATCCGCCGCTGCTCGACAGCCCGGATGGGGTCGCGGACTACGCCCGCGGCTTCTGCGATCGTGATCGCGACGACTATCTGCGGACGGTGGCGCCACCCCTGGCCTGCGACCATGATGTCAGCCGGGCCTTCATCGCCGAGCGCTTCGCCTTCCCAGGTGCCGTGGCGCCGGTGGACCAGGCCCTGCGCCTGGACACCACCGTGATGCTGGTGGATGACCCGGTGAAGCGGGTCGACAACATGACCATGGCCTTCGGACTGGAGGCGCGCGTCCCCTTCCTTGACCACGAGTTGGTGGAGCTGGCGGCGCGTATCCCAGCGGTCCACAAGCTGGCGCCGCAGCTCGGGGAGGCCGGCGGCAAGCACGTCCTGAAGGAAGCGGCACGATCGGTGATTCCCGCCAAGGTGATCGACCGGCCCAAGGGCTACTTCCCGGTGCCGGCACTGAAGTATCTGCGCGGCAGCTTCCTCGATTTCACCCGCGACCGTCTGTGCAACACCGCCGCGCGACAGCGGGGCCTGTTCCAGACCGCCTATGTCGAGCACTTGCTGGCAGAGCCGGAGGCACACTTGACCCCGCTGCGCGGGTCAAAGCTGTGGCAGCTGGCCCTGATCGAGGCCTGGTTGCAGGCTCACGTCGACGCCCATTGAGGAGGCTGACCATGACCACGCCCACTCGTCGCGCCCGTCGATCCGACGCCCGTCTGGCTCGGCGTAGCGGGATGAGCCTGGACCATTGGGCGCCCCAGCAGGGCGATCCCGCACTGCGGCCCGATAAGCGAGACGTCAGTATTGACTGCGGCTGGGGTGACCTGGTGCTGGCGCATACCTATGACGATGCAGCAACGGTGGCACGCGATGTCGGGCGCGAGTCCGCCGGACGCCGAAATATCGCGATCTATGTGCGCGATCCGCATGTGATCCTCGCGCAACAGCCACAGAAGCTGTTTCTCGATCCCAGCCATACCTTCCGGCTTTGGCTGAGCACCTGGCAGGCACGTCGCCCCCGCCGCACCAGCTTTACCCTGCGGCGGCTGCGGACCCGCGGTGATGCCCAGGCGATTCATCGCATTTACCAGGCCCGCGGTATGGTGCCGGCCGACCCGGCCTTCGTGTGGGCCAACCGGGCCGGGCGCCTGCTCACCTATTTTGTGGCCGAGGACGATCACAGTGGCGAGGTGGTGGGCACCGTGATGGGAGTTGACCATGTCCAGGCCTTCGACGACCCCGAGCAGGGCTCCAGCCTATGGTGCCTGGCGGTCGACCCAGCTGCGCACGCCCCCGGTGTCGGTCAGGCGCTGGTGCAGACCCTCGCCGCGCACTATCAGGCGCGGGGTCGGGCCTTCATGGACCTGTCGGTGATGCACGACAATGAGCAGGCCATCGGGCTGTACGAAAAGATGGGGTTTCAGCGGGTGCCGGTGTTCGCCGTCAAGCGCAAGAACGCCATCAACGAGTCACTGTTCGTGCCGCCACCGCCCAGCGCCGCGCTCAACCCGTATGCCCAGATCATCGTTGACGAAGCCTTGCGGCGCGGCATCAGTGTGGATGTGCTGGACGCCGAGAACGGCTATCTGCGGCTGACCCTCGGTGCCCGCTCTCTGGTTTGTCGCGAGTCACTGTCGGAACTCACCAGCGCGGTGGCGATGAGCCGCTGTCAGGACAAGCGGGTCACCGCACGCTTGCTGTCGGCCGCAGGCATCCGGGTGCCGCAACAGCGGGTGGCGGATGGCACTGAGTCAGACGCGGCCTTCCTGCAACGCCATCGGGCCGTGGTGGTGAAGCCCGCCGATGGCGAACAGGGCGCGGGCATCAGTGTCGACGTCCGCACCCGGCGTGAGCTGGCCGCCGCGATTCGCCAGGCCGCGCGGGTGCACGACACCGTGCTGATCGAGGAGTACTGCGCCGGCGAAGACCTGCGCATCGTGGTGATCGGCTTCGAAGTTGTCGCTGCCGCCTTGCGGCGCCCCCCCGAGGTGGTGGGGGATGGCCAGCACACCGTGCGTGCGCTCATCGAAAAACTGTCCCGTCGCCGTGCCGCCGCCACCCAGGGCGAGTCCCGGGTGCCGTTGGACCGCGAGACCGAGCGCTGCGTCAAGCGCGGCGGTTACGCGTTGGACACCGTATTGCCGGCGGGCACCGCATTGCGCGTGCGCAAAACGGCCAACCTGCACACCGGCGGCACCCTCCACGATGTCACCGACAACCTGCATCCGGCGCTGCGCGATGCCGCTGTCCGCGCCGCCCGCACCCTCGAGATCCCGGTGACCGGGCTCGATTTTCTGGTGAAGGCGCCGGATCAGCCTGAGCATGTCGTGATCGAGGCCAACGAGCGTCCCGGTCTCGCCAACCACGAACCCCAACCCACCGCGCAGCGGTTCATCGACCTGCTGTTCCCCCTGACCAGCCCACCGGAGGATTCCCGTGCGCAAGCTTGAAATCGACAATGACTACATCCGCCAGGTGCTGCTGGAGTTGCTGGCCATTCCCAGCCCGGTGGGCTTCACCGACGAGGTGGTCCATTACACCGGGCATAAGCTTCGGGAGTTGGGCATTCCGTTCGAGTTGACGCGGCGCGGTGCCATCCGCGCCACCATCAAGGGCGAGACCGACCGGCCCGCCTGCGCCGTGGTGGCCCATCTCGATACGCTGGGCGCCAATGTCCGTGCGCTGAAGGACAATGGCCGTCTCAGCCTGCTACCGATCGGCACCTGGTCCAGCCGTTTCGCCGAGGGTGCGCGGGTGTCGCTGTTCACCGATGACCGGGTACTGCGCGGCACCATCCTGCCGCTCAAGGCCTCCGGGCATGCCTTCAACGAAGGGGTCGATGAGCAGCCGATCAGTTGGGATCACATCGAGTTGCGCATTGATGCGTTTTCCGAGTCGCGCGACGATCTGCTCGGGCTGGGCGTCAACATCGGTGACTTCGTCGCCATTGATCCGCAACCTGAGATCACCGAATCGGGATACATCTCTTCCCGCCACCTGGATGACAAGGCCGGCGTGGCGGCGCTGTTGGCTGCCTGCAAGGCCTTGGTCGAGAGCGGCGTCTCTTTGCCGGTCTACTTCCATCCCATGTTCACCGTGACCGAGGAGGTGGGATTCGGTGCTTCGGCCATTCTCGACGAGCGGATCAGCGAGATGATCGGCATCGACATCGCCATTCCGGCGTCCGGGCAGAACTCGCGCGAGCGCGGCGTGACCGTGGCCATTGCCGACTCTTCCGGCCCGTTCGACTTCCATCTGACGCGCAAGCTGTTATCGCTGTGCCGGGACCACGCCATCGACCATCAGCGGGATGTGTTTCCCTACTATTTTTCCGACTCGGCGGCCGCTCTGCGCGCCGGATTCGACATCCGCCACGCCTTGATCGGCTTTGGCGCCGATTCGTCGCACGGCTGGGAGCGAACCCATCTGTCGTCCCTGACCTCAGTGGCCGAGCTGCTGACCCTGTACGCCCAGAATGGGCCCGTGGTGGCCCGTGACACGCGTCCGATCGGGCCGCTGGAGGGCTTCCCGCACCAGGTGGAACCGGCCCTGCTGGACCGCGAGCCCACCTCATTGCCGCGGCCCGGCGAGTTCCTCGAAGAGTCCGGCGAGCGGAAACGCTGAGAAAGCCGATAAAGCCGGGACATGGTTCCGCTGGTCCGGGGGCTGGGGTAAACTTGCAACTGATGTGTCGTGCGAGAGATCGTCACCTGGGGTGACGGCACCGAAGGCGCAAACCGCCCGGAATCGCTCAGGTAAAAGGAGCACGACACCGCAGCAAACACTCTGGAGAGCGGCCGCCGGTGCGGCCCACCGATGGGGCAGGCGCGCGGCGCCCGAACTCTCAGGTACCAAGGACAGAGGGGCGGGGAGCCCATTGCCCGAAGGACGCGCGCACCCGCATGCTGAAACGAACTGCCCTGCACCCCGAACATTGCCGGCTTGGCGCTCGTCTGGTGGATTTTGCTGGCTGGGAGATGCCCATTCAGTACAGCTCCCAGCTCGACGAGCATCATGCGGTTCGCACCCACGCCGGCATGTTCGACGTTGCCCACATGGCGGCGGTGGACGTCTCCGGCGAGGCCGCCACCGCCTATCTGCGGCGGGTGCTGGCCAATGATGTCGCCAAACTGACGCTGCCTGGGCGTGCCCTGTACTCGACCCTGCTGCGCGAGGATGGCGGCGTCATCGATGACCTGATTGTGTACCGCACCGGTGAGCGTGCCTATCGCCTGGTGGTGAACGCGGGGACCACCGACAAGGACTTGGCGTGGCTGCGCCAGCAGGCTGCGGGCCAGGCGGTGACCCTGCGCCACCGCGATGATCTCGGCATTCTGGCGGTGCAGGGGCCGCAGGCCAGTGCGCTGGCCGCGCCGCTGCTGCCGGCCCCGTTGCGGGACGCCGCGCTGGCGCTCAAGCCCTTCCATGCAGCCTGGACGGACACGGCGTTCGTCGGACGCACCGGGTACACCGGTGAGGATGGCTTCGAGATTCTGTTGCCGCATGCCGAACTCGTGACCTTCTGGCGTGCGCTGGAGGCAGCCGGCGTTCGCCCCTGTGGGCTGGGCGCGCGCGACACCCTGCGGCTGGAAGCCGGGATGAACCTCTACGGTCAGGACATGGACGAGTCGGTGCACCCGCTGGCCGCCGGTTTGGGCTGGACCATCGCCTGGCAGCCCGAAGATCGCGACTTTATCGGCCGCGCCGCCCTGACCGCCTTGCGGCAGACGGCACATCCGCAGTTCATCGGGCTGGTGTTGGAGGGACGTGGGGTGCTGCGCGCCCACATGCCGGTTCGCTTCGCCAATGGCGTTACCGGCGACATCACCAGTGGCGGCTTTGCGCCGACCATGAAAGCGTCCATTGCCTTGGCCCGCGTCGGCGCTGGCTACGACGGACCCTGTGAGGTCCAGATCCGCGGACAATGGCTGCCGGCACGGTTGGTCCGTCCACCGTTTGTCCGCCACGGCCAGGTCCGTGTCTAACCTTTTCTTTTTGACGTTTCCCGGAGCAGTTGCATGAGCCAAATCCCAGACAACCTGAAGTACGTGGCCTCACACGAGTGGGTGCGTACTGAAGCCGACGGCACCCTCACGATCGGCATCACCGACCATGCCCAGGCGGCCTTGGGCGACTTGGTGTTTGTCGAGGTGCCGGCCGCCGGCCGGGTGCTGTCCGCCAATGAAAGCTGTGCCGTGGTCGAGTCGGTGAAGGCCGCCAGTGACGTTTACGCGCCGGTGGCAGGGGAAGTGATTGCCGCCAATCCGGCACTGGCCGATGCCCCGGAAATCCTCAACTCGGATCCCTATAACGAGGGCTGGATGTGGAAGATGAAGCCGGCCAACCTGGCGGATGTCGAAGGCCTGCTCGATGCCGCGGGCTATCAGAAGGTGCTGGCGGACGCCTGAGCCGACAATGCCGTTTATTCCTCACACCGACCAGGACATCCGCGACATGCTCGCGGTGGTCGGCGCCCCGAGTATCGAGGCGCTATTTGACGAGATCCCTGCCTCCCTGCGCGCGGGCCGGCTCGAAGCCGTACCGGAAGCGCTGCCGGAGATGGCCATCACCCAGCTGATGCACGCGCGCGCCGCCGAGGATGTGGTGGCGCTGAACTTCATCGGGGCGGGCGCTTACGAGCACCACATCCCGGCGGCGGTGTGGGAAATCACCACCCGCGGCGAGTTCTACTCGGCCTACACGCCGTACCAGGCGGAGGCCAGCCAGGGGACCTTGCAGCTGCTCTACGAGTACCAGACCATGATCTGCGGGCTCACCGCCATGGAGGTGAGCAATGCCTCGCTCTATGACGGTGCCAGCGGGCTGGGAGAAGCGCTGCTGATGGCGATGCGGGCGAACCGTAGCAACGGCTCCGGTGAGGTACTGATGCCGCGGACCGTGCATCCGCGCTACCGCGACGTGGTTGAGGCCACCACCGGGGCGCAGGGGATTCGCGTGCTGCCGCTCGACTACGATCCCGCGACCGGCGTGACGCTGACCGCCGCATTGGCGGCCCATGCGGATCGCAAGCCAACCGCGGTGGTGATCCCTCAGCCCAATTTCTTCGGTCAGCTTGAGGATGTAGACGCGCTGACCGACTGGGCGCATGAACGTGGGGCGCTGGTGGTGGCGGTGGTCAATCCGACCGCGCTGGCCCTGCTCAAGCCGCCCGGCGAATGGGGGCGCCAGGGCGCCGATATCGTCTGTGGCGAGGGGCAGCCGCTGGGCGCCCCCTTGTCCTCCGGTGGGCCGTACTTCGGGTTCCTCACCGCGCGCCAATCACTGGTCCGCGAAATGCCCGGTCGTATCGTCGGACGTACCGTCGATCTGGACGGCAAACCGGGCTTCACGCTCACCTTGCAGGCACGCGAGCAGCACATCCGGCGCGCCAAGGCCAAGTCGAATATCTGCACCAACCAGGGGCTGCTGGTGACCGCCGCAACCCTCTACATGAGCCTGCTGGGGCCGCAGGGCCTGGCTCGGGTGGCGGCGCAGTCGCACCACAATCTCGGGGCGCTGGTGGCCCGGCTGAGCGCGATTCCCGGGGTCAAGGCCGTGTTTTCCGGGCCCCGCTTTCATGAGGCGGTGGTGCGGCTCGATCGCCCGGTGGCACCGGTGTTGGCGCAGCTGGCAGCGCGTGGCATCCTCGGCGGACTGGACCTCTCCGCCGACTTTCCCGAACTTGGCCACAGCCTGCTGGTCTGTGCGACCGAGACCAAGTCTGAAACCCACCTCGACCAGTATGCGCGCGCGCTGCGTGACGTACTGGCGTCTTGATCCAGGAGAACCCAGATGTCGACCGTCACACTTCAAGGCAACCCCATCCAGGTTTATGGCGAGCTCCCGGCCAAGGGCAGCGACGCGCCGGGCTTCCGGCTGGTCGGCGCCGACCTCAAGGACCTGTCGCTCCATGACTTCGCTGGCAAGCGCAAGGTGCTCAACATCTTCCCCAGCATCGACACCGGCACCTGCGCCACCAGCGTGCGCAAGTTCAACGAGCGCGCGGCACAGCTCGACAACACGGTGGTGATCTGTGTGTCGGCCGACCTGCCGTTTGCCCAGGCGCGGTTCTGCGGCGCCGAGGGCCTCAAAAATGTGGTGATGGCTTCGCTGATGCGCGGGCGCAATTTTGCCAAGGATTACGGCGTGCTGATCGAGAACGGTCCGCTGGCCGGCGTCACGGCGCGCGCCGTGGTAGTACTGGACGCGCAGAATCGGGTGCTGCACACCGAACTGGTGGGCGAAGTCGCCCATGAACCGGACTATGACGCGGCCCTTGCCGCCCTGGCCTGAGACGGTATGGAACCCCTGATTTTCGAACGCTCCTCGCCCGGTCGAGCGGCCTGGGCGCAGATGCCCGGCGCGCAGGCGCCTTGCGACGACATTCCGGCGGCACTTCTGCGTCGCACGCCGCCGCTGTTGCCGGAGGTCTCCGAGCTGCAGGCGGTGCGTCACTACACGCGCCTGTCGCGACGCAACTTCTCGATTGATACGCACTTCTACCCCTTGGGTTCGTGCACCATGAAGTACAACCCGCGGGCCTGTAATACGCTGGCGATGCTGCCGGGGTTCCTGGGGCGGCATCCGTTGGCGCCGGCATCACATTCTCAGGGGTTCATGGCCTGCCTCTACGACCTGCAGAACATTCTGCAGGCGGTGACCGGTATGGCTGGGGTCAGCCTCACGCCGATGGCCGGCGCCCAGGGCGAGTTTGCCGGCGTCGCCATGATTCGTGCCTACCACGCGGCACGCGGGGATACCGGCCGCACCGAGATTCTGGTGCCGGATGCAGCGCATGGGACCAATCCGGCTACCGCCACCATGCTCGGCTATGTGACGCGTGAGATCCCCACCAACGACGAAGGCGATGTCGACGTCGAGGCGCTCAAGGCGGCCGTGGGACCACAGACCGCCGGCATCATGCTGACGAACCCGTCAACCTTTGGCGTGTTCGAGCGGCGGATCAAGGAGATCGCCGATACCGTCCACGCCGCCGGTGGGTTGCTCTACTACGACGGCGCCAACCTCAACGCCATTCTCGGCAAGGTGCGCCCCGGCGACATGGGCTTCGACGTCATCCACATGAACCTGCACAAGACCTTCTCCACACCGCATGGTGGTGGCGGGCCCGGGGCCGGGGCGGTGGGGGTATCCAAGCGCCTGTTGCCGTTCATGCCGATCCCGGTGGTCGGAGTGGATACCGCAAGCGAAGGCGCCACGCCGCGCTACCGCTGGCTGGACGAACGGGACCTGCCGCAGAGCATCGGGCGGCTGTCGGCCTGGATGGGCAACGCCGGTGTACTGTTGCGCGCCTACGTCTATGCCCGTTTGCTGGGCCGCGACGGCATGCACCGGGTGGCCGAGTTCGCCACGCTCAACGCCAACTACCTGATGGCGGCCCTGCGCGCTCGCGGCTTCGACCTGGCGTTCCCGACGCGGCGCGCCAGTCATGAGTTCATCATCACCTTGAAGCGGCAGAAGACTGAACTCAACCTCACCGCCACGGATGTCGCCAAGCGCTTGCTGGACTACGGGTTCCATGCGCCGACCATCTATTTCCCGCTGTTGGTCCCCGAGTGTCTGTTGATCGAGCCCACCGAAACCGAGGATCGGCAGACGCTGGATGCCTTCGTTGAGGCGATGGTGGCGATCTGGGAGGAGGCCCGTACCGACATCGACAAGGTGAAGGGCGCCCCCTACAGCCAGCCGGTTCGGCGCTTGGATGATGTACGCGCCGCGCGTCAGCTGGATCTTCGTTTTGTTCCCCCTGTTGGAGTTTGAGATCGTATGTCGGTCCTCATCTGTGGTTCTCTGGCGTACGACACCATCATGGTGTACTCCGGCCAATTCAAGAATGCCATCCTCCCCGACAAGGTCCACATTCTGAATGTGTCCTTCCTGGTCCCGGAGATGCGCCGCGAGTTCGGCGGCTGCGCCGGCAACATTGCCTACAACCTGAAGCTGCTGGGCGGTGAAGCCCGGCCGATGGGGACGGTCGGGCGTGATTTCGATAGCTATGCGCTGTGGCTGGACCAACAGGGCATCAACCGCGATCACATCCTCCAGGTCAACGCCGCGTGGACGGCTCAGGCCTACATCACCACCGACCTCGACGACAACCAGATCACCGCCTTCCATCCTGGCGCCATGAATCTGTCGCACACTCAGGATGTGCCCGCCGAGGGCGTCCAGCTGGGTGCGGTGTCGCCCGATGGGCGCGACGGCATGTTGCTGCACGCGCGGCAGTTCCAGGCCGCGGGCATACCGTTCCTGTTTGATCCGGGGCAGGGCTTGCCGATGTTCAATGGTGAGGAGCTCAAGGCGTTTATCGAGCAGGCCAGCTATGTCGCGGTCAACGACTATGAGGCCGAGCTGCTGATCGACCGGACCGGATGGTCACTCAAGCAGATCGCCGATCGCGTGGACGCCCTCGTGGTGACCCGTGGCGGCAAGGGATCCCACATTCTGGCCGGCGGTAAGACCTTCGAGATTCCGGTGGCCAAGGCCGAGTCCCTGGCCGACCCCACCGGCTGCGGCGATGCCTATCGCGGCGGGCTGTTGTTCGGTATCTCGCGCGGCCTCGATTGGGAGACCACCGGGCGTATCGCCAGCCTCATGGGGGCGATCAAGATCGAGCGTCCGGGGACCCAGAACCATCGGTTTACCCTGGATGAGTTCCGCGAGCGCTATCAGCGCGAGTTCCGCACGGCGCTGGTCGGCCTCTGATACCCGGGGATATTGATGATCGAGCTGCGACTGAAGCCGCGCGAGGATCGCCGGCTGCGCGCCGGCCACCTCTGGGTTTATTCCAACGAACTGGCAATCCCGGAGGGGTTTCGCCAGTTGCTGCCGGGCAGCCTGTGCCGGCTCAGTGACGACCGCGGTCGCCCCCTGGGCACCGGCTATGTCAATCCGCACACCCTGATCGCGGTCCGTCTGCTCACCGGTGCGGCGAATGCGACGATCGACAGCGAGTGGTTCTTGCGACGCCTGATGTCGGCCCTGGCCTTGCGCGAGCGACGCTATCCGACGCCGCACTATCGCCTCGTGTTCGGAGAGTCCGACGGCCTGCCGGGTCTGGTGGTCGACCGCTTCGCCGATGTGCTGGCGGTGCAGATCACCACGGCGGGCATGGAGCAGTTGAAGCCGGCGCTACTGGAAGCGCTGCAGCGGCTGTTGTCACCGACCGCCATCCTCATGGTCAACGACCTGCCGATGCGTGCCACCGAAGGTTTGTCGCTGGTGGACGAGGTGGTGGGGGCGGCGCCAGAGGCCCTCCACGTGGAAGAGGGCGGGGTGCGTTTCCGGGTGCCGCTGGAAGGCGCGCAGAAGACCGGGTGGTTCTACGATCAGGCGCAGAACCGTGATCGCTGGGCGCCGTACGCCCGTGGTGCCCGGGTGCTGGACGTATTCAGCTATGCCGGTGGCTGGGCGCTGCGCGCGCTGGCCGCCGGCGCTGAACAGGCGATGTGTGTTGATCGCTCGGCCGCGGCGCTGGCTGCCGCCGCCGGCAGTGCCGCGGACCAGGGCTGGGCACTGGAATGCCTGCAGTCGGAGGCGCTGGATGCCCTCAAGCGGCTTCGGAATGATGGCCGCAGCTTCGATTTCATCGTGGTGGACCCGCCGGCGCTGGTGAAGCGCAAGAAGGATTTTCAGGCGGGCCTGGAGCACTACGCCGCGCTCAACCGTGCGGCCATGGCGCTGCTGTCCAGCGATGGCCTGCTGGTGAGCTGCTCCTGCTCTCATCATGTGGCGGATGCCGATCTGCAGCGGGTGCTGCTGCGGGAGTCGCGCACTGCCAAGCGGCGCATGCAGATTCTCGAAACCGGCAGCCAGGGACCGGATCACCCGATTCACCCGGCCATTCCGGAAACCCGTTATCTGAAGGGTTTGATCAGCCGGCTGCACCAATCCTGAGGGGTCGGTCGGCGGGCCCAGCGCGGACTGTCACAGACCCCGGCTACAATCGGGCCATGCTTACTCATCCGCAGATCGATCCCGTTGCCCTGGCACTTGGGCCCCTCAAGATCCACTGGTACGGGTTGATGTACTTGGTCGGCTTCTACGGTGGCTGGTGGCTGGGCACCCGACGCGCGCAGCAACCGCATATCGGCTGGCGGCGTGAGGAGGTCACCGACCTGTTGTTCTACGTCGTTCTCGGCGCCATTCTTGGTGGGCGCATTGGCTATACGTTGTTCTACAACCTCGAGCGGTTTTTGGCCGAACCGCTGATGATCCTGCGGATGTGGGAAGGCGGCATGAGCTTCCATGGGGGGCTGATTGGGGTGGTGGTGGCCTGCTTGTGGTTTGCCAAGGTCAAGGGACGGACGTATGCCGATGTCGGCGACTTCGTGGCGCCACTGGTGCCGATCGGACTGTTCACGGGGCGTATCGGAAACTTCATCAATGGAGAGCTGTACGGCGCACCGACCACCCTGCCCTGGGGCATGGTGTTTCCGATGGCGGGCCTGGAGCCGCGGCACCCATCGATGCTCTATGAGGCCATTCTGGAGGGGCCGGTGATGCTGGCGATTCTCTGGTGGTTTGCGCGCAAGCCGCGGCCCGCTCTGGCCGTCTCGGGCCTCTTTCTGGTGCTCTATGCGGTGTTCCGCTCCTTGGTGGAGCTGGTGCGCCTGCCCGACGCGCACATCGGCTACCTGTATGGCACCACCTGGTTCACGATGGGGATGCAGCTTTGTTTGCCGATGCTGGCAGTCGGCCTGGTGAAGCTCGGCCTGGCCTACCGGCCTTGGGCGCGGCCAGGAACCTGATATGCAGGCCTACCTCGACCTGATGCGCCAGGTGCTTGAACAGGGTGCCGAGAAGACCGATCGCACCGGCACCGGCACCCGCTCGCTGTTCGGGCACCAGATGCGTTTCGACCTACAGGCGGGCTTCCCGCTGGTCACCACCAAGAAGGTCCACCTGAAGTCGATCATCGTCGAGCTGCTGTGGTTCCTGCGCGGGGAGACCAACATCCGCTGGCTCAAGGCGCAAGGGGTCAGCATCTGGGACGAGTGGGCCGATGAGCAAGGTGATCTCGGGCCCGTGTACGGCAAGCAATGGCGCAGCTGGCCGACTCCGGATGGCCGTCATGTCGACCAGATTCAGCAGGTGCTGGAGCAGATCCGGCAGACACCGGATTCGCGGCGCATGATCGTCTCCGCCTGGAATGTGGGCGAACTCGACCGCATGGCGCTGATGCCCTGCCACGCGCTGTTCCAGTTCTATGTGGCGGATGGACGACTGTCCTGCCAGCTCTATCAGCGCAGCGCCGATATCTTTCTCGGTGTGCCGTTCAATATTGCCTCCTACGCATTGCTGACGATGATGATGGCGCAGGTGACGGGGTTGCAGCCGGGGGACTTCGTTTGGACCGGCGGCGATTGCCACCTCTATGCCAACCACTTGGAGCAGGCGCGTCTGCAGCTGTCGCGGTCGCCGCGTCCGCTGCCACGGATGGCGCTCAACCCGGCGGTGCGCGACCTGTTCGCCTTCACGCTGGAGGACTTCGTGCTGCAGGACTACGATCCGCACCCGCACATCAAGGCGCCCGTCGCCATCTGACGGCCGCCTCCGGCGCGAAGCGACGGGTTATGCTGCGGCCCATGACCAGCGTTCCCCTCTGTCTCATCGCGGCCCTCGGGCGTAACCGTGTGATTGGTGTCGACGGCAATCTGCCGTGGCGGCTGCCGGATGACCTGCGTCGGTTCAAGCAGTTGACGATGGGGCAGCCGGTGGTCATGGGGCGACGCACCTGGGAGTCCTTGGGGCGGGCCCTGCCTGGGCGCGAAAACCGCGTGCTGACTCGGCACCCGGCCTACGCCGCTGCCGGCGCGCAGGTGTTCGACCGCCTTGAGGATGCCCTGCATCCCCCTGCCGAGGGCATGCTCTGGGTCATCGGCGGCGGGGATCTTTACACGCAGACGCTGGCGCTCGCGACCCGCCTTTATCTGACTGAGGTGGATGCTGCGCCGGAAGGGGACGCCTGGTTCCCGCCGATCGACCCGGGCGCCTGGCGCTGCGTTGCACGTGAGCACCACCCGGCCGATGAGCGGCATACGGTGGCGTTCGACTTCGTCGAGTATCGGCGCTCGTGAGGCGCTGGCTGGCGACTGCCTGCCTGATCTGGCCGAGTCTGCTGGCGGCATCCGAGGCGCCGATGCCCGTGGTGGCAATTTACTTCAAGGGCAACGAGGTCACCCAGCCACAGGTGTTGCGGCGCGAGCTTCGCTGGCAAGAGGGCACGACCCCGACCCCCGCCGAGCTGGAGGACGATCGGCAGGCGCTGCTCGACCTTGGGTTGTTCCGGGAGGTGGGGCTCAATGTGCAGACGACGGCCCAGGGCCAGGTGGTCACCTACGCGCTGCGCGAAAAATTTTACTTGCTGCCATTGCCCCGGGTGTCCGCCAATGTTGACGGGCGCTACAGCTATGGCGCGCAGGTGCGTTGGAGCAATGTCCTCGGTCTCAATCACAGCCTGGTGGTCTACGGCGAGCGCGAAAACACCGAGGAACCCGGCGTCGGCGATGAAACCCAGTATGCACTCAGCTACGTCGCGCCCGCGCTCACGGGACGATACGAGACACTGGCAGTAGAGGTGGCGCATGTCAGCCGACCGTTGCTGGACGAACAGGGTAGCCGGGCTTACGAGGAGCGCATCGATACCGCGGCGTTGACCTGGCTGCGTCAACTGACGCCCGGGCGCAGCAACCAGGGTTGGTCCGTCGGGCTCGGACCTCGTTGGCGCCGCCAGGACACCCGTGGGCCTGGCCGTCCCGAACCTGATGGGCGCGCGCTGTCGATGGGTGCGCTGGTGGCCTATCGCGATCTGCGGTTCAAAGTGTTCAGCGACGAGGGCTTGCGCTTCGCGGCCCATGTGGATGGTGCGGCTGAAGGCTGGGTCGCCGACTACGACGTGGTCCGTTGGGGCAGTGAGCTCGCGTGGCTGCGGCCCTTGGGCGACACGCCGCACCAGAGCCTGCAGTTTTTCGTTGAGGTCGGTGGCTATCACGGCGGCCCCGACAGCGTCGATGCCTACTCGCTGGGCGGTGGCGGTCAGCTGCGCGCCTATGACCGCGCCTTCATCGAAGGGGACGCCTACTACCGCTTGGCGGCAGAGTGGCTGAGGCCGATCCGCTGGCCATGGCTGCGTGCCCTGGTGGTGCTCGAGAACGGCAATGTGTTTGCCGATGTCCGCGACATGCGCATGTCCGATAGCTTCACCAGTCTGGGCGTCGGTGTGCGCTTGCGGGTACCACAGTTCGTCAATCTCGAAGTGGAACTGGGCTGGGCGTTTCCGCTCGGTCGCGGCGGTGACGGTCAGGTCTTCGGTGGGCGCCCCTGACCGCGCGTTGACGCATGCTATAAATCGGGTCGGTTCTCATTTTCGGAGTTGTCATGAGTGATTCCACCGCTGCATTCTCCCAGGCTCAGGCGGACGTCAAGACGCTGACCAAGCGGCCCGCTAACGAAGACATGCTGTTCCTCTACGCCCACTTCAAGCAGGCCAGCGAGGGCGACGTCAGCGGAAGCCGTCCAGGCATGCTCGACATGGTCGGGCGCGCCAAGTACGACGCCTGGGCCAAGCTCAAAGGTCTGTCGGCAGAGGCCGCGCGCAAGGGCTATATCGATAAGGTTGCCGCGCTGCTGAAGACGCACAAGTAAGCGGCATGGCCACGCCGCAGACCCACCGGACCGACTACCCGAGGTTCGCCGTCGTCGAAACCCGCTGGAAAGACAACGACGTCTACGGTCACGTCAATAATGTTGAGTACTACAGCTACTTCGACACGGTCATCAACCGCTATCTGATCGTCGAAGGCGGCCTCGACATTCACCGCGGGTCGGTGATCGGACTGTGCGTCGGTTCCGAGTGCCAGTATCACGCGCCGCTGGCGTTTCCGGATCGTATCGATGCCGGATTGCGCGTGCTGCACCTGGGGCGCAGCAGTGTTCGCTATCAGGTGGGCCTTTTCCGAGAAGGCGATGATCAGCCGGCGGCTGAAGGCAGCTTCGTTCACGTCTTCGTCGATCGTCAGCAGCGCCGGCCGGTGCCTTTGGAGGGCGCGCTGCGCGCTGCGCTACAGGCCCTGCACAACCCCGCTCATCCTGCTGAATCGGTGACCGCATCATGATCACGACCCGAGCTGCCGTACTACGCGAGATGGGCCTTCCCACGCCCTATGTGACGTCGCAACCGCTCCGTATCGAGACGGTGCGTCTGGCGCCGCCCGGCCCGGGGGAATTGCTGGTACGGGTGCGGGCGGCGGGGCTCTGCCATTCCGACCTGTCGGTGATCGATGGCGCGCGGCCGCGGGTGATGCCGATGGTGCTGGGCCATGAGGCGGCGGGGGTGGTGGAGGCTTGTGGCGATGGTGTGACCGCGTTCGCGCCCGGCGATTCGGTGGTGTTCTCGTTTGTGCCGGTCTGCGGCCATTGTGCGCCCTGCGCGGAGGGGCGGTCGGCGCTGTGTGAGCCGGGTGCCGCGGCGAATGTCGCCGGTGCGCTGCTGTCCGGGCATCGGCCGTTTCACGATGGTCATACCCCGCTCAACCAGCACCTCGGTGTCTCGGGTTTTGCCGAGCACACGGTGGTGTCCCAGCATTCGGCGGTGAAGGTGGATGCCGACCTGCCGCCCGAGATCGCGGCCCTGTTCGGCTGTGCGGTGATGACCGGCGTCGGCGCCGTCGTCAATACCGCGCGGATTGCACCCGGGCAGAGTCTGGCCGTGTTCGGCTTGGGCGGGGTCGGCTTGGCCGCGCTGCTGGGGGCCGTCGCCGCCGGCGCCAATCCAGTGGTGGCGGTGGACGTGCGGGAGGACAAGTTGGCGCTGGCGCGCGATCTGGGCGCCACCCATACCATCCTGGCCGGACCCGAGGTCGATGTCGCTGCCGCGGTGCGTTGCGCTGTGCAGGGAGGCGTCGAGGTGGCGGTGGAGACGGTCGGGCATGAGCAGGTTCTGGCCCAGGCATACCAGTCCACCCGCCGCGGTGGGCTCACCGTGACGGTGGGGTTGCCGCATCCGGCGCGCCAGTTCGCGGTGCCCGCGGTGAGCCTGGTGGCGGAAGAGCGAACGGTGAAGGGGTCCTATATGGGTTCCTGCGTCCCGCGTCGCGACGTGCCGCGCTTCATCGCGCTCTATCGCGCCGGTCGTCTGCCGGTGGAGCGTTTGTTGACGCACCGTTTGCCGCTGGCCGACATCAATCTCGCCTTTGATCGGCTGGCGCGCGGGGAGGCGGTGCGTCAGGTCATCATGTTTGCGTGATCGGTAATATTAGTTACCTCTTTGGTCTGAGGCTGATTCTGGCGAGCTCATGGACTGATTATCAGGTCTCGTCAGAGTTTTGAGGGATCTCGCTGGTGTTCGCGTTAGGGTCTGTTACCATCGGCGTCGGCGAAAAGCCGATGTACGGTAATTAACATTTCCTGGAGCCCCGATGATCCCCCGCACGCTGTTCACCTCCGACCACGAAGACTTCCGCAAGACCACCCGCCGCTTCATCGAAGAAGAGGTGATGCCGCACCACGAGCGCTGGGAAACGCAGCAGCATGTGGATCGCCAGATCTGGAATCGCGCCGGTGAGCTGGGCATGCTCAACATGTCGATGCCGGAGGAATTCGGCGGCACCGGCGACCGCCTGTTCAGCGTGGTGCAGATGGAAGAACTGGCCCGCGCCGGCGCCACCGGCATCGGCTGGCCGCTGCACAGTGAAATCGTTGCCCACTACATCAACAATTTCGGCACGCCGGAGCAGAAGGCGGCGTGGCTGCCCAAGATGGCGTCCGGCGAGACCGTCACCGCCATCGCCATGACCGAGCCGGGCACCGGTTCGGACCTTCAGGGCGTCAAGACCCGTGCGGTGGCCGACGGTGATGATTACGTCATCAATGGCTCCAAGATCTTCATTACCAACGGCTATCTCTGCGACTTGGTGGTGTTGGTCGCGAAGACCGGCGACACCGGTGAGGGTGCCAAGGACATCTCCCTGATTCTGGTCGAGGCCGATCGTGCGGGCTTTACCAAGGGCAAGCCGCTGAAGAAGGTGGGCATGCACGCTCAGGACACCTGTGAGCTGTTCTTCGAGAACGTCCGTGTACCCAAGTCCAACCTGCTCGGCCGTGAGGGGATGGGCTTCGTCATGCTGATGCAGGAACTGGCGTGGGAGCGCCTGATCATTGCCATCACCTCGATTTCGGGCGCCGAGGCGGTGCTGGAAAAGACCATCGAATACACCCGTGGCCGCAAGGTGTTCGGCAAATCGGTGGCGAGCTTCCAGAACACCCGTTTCAAGCTCGCCGAATTGAAGACCGAGTTGGCGATTGGGCGCACCTTTGTTGATCGCTGCATCGAGCAGGTCGCCAAGAAGAAGCTGGGTGTCGACGACGCTGCCATGGCGAAGTACTGGACCTCCGACCTGATGTGCAAGGTCATCGACGAGTGTGTGCAGCTGCATGGCGGCTACGGCTACATGATGGAGTACCCGGTCGCCAAGGCTTGGATCGATGCCCGCGCCCAGCGGATCTACGGCGGCACCAATGAGATCATGAAGGAACTGATCGCCCGCACACTGTGAGAACGGACGCCATGTCACGTAACCCTTTGCTGGAGGGCCTGCGGGTCCTCGATCTGTCCCGCCTGCTGCCGGGGCCCTTCTGCTCACTGTATCTGGCGCAGATGGGGGCCGAGGTCATCAAGATCGAGGAGCCGGGGGTTGGCGACTACTGCCGCAGCCTGTCTGAGGAGATGTTTCAGCTCGTCAATCGTGGCAAGAAATCGGTGGTGCTCGATCTGCGCAAAGCGGAGGATGCCGAGGCGTTTCGACAGCTTGCTGACCAGGCTGACGTGGTGCTGGAGTCATTTCGCCCTGGCGTCATGAAGAAGCTCGGGTGTGACTACGAAACGCTGCGGGCACGCAACCCCAAGCTGGTATACGCCGCGCTGACCGGCTACGGCCAGACCGGGCCCTACGCCAACCGGCCCGGTCACGATATGAACTATCGGGGCTATGCCGGGGATCTGGACCAGAACGCGGTCGCCGGTGGCGCGCCAGTGCAGGGTAACTTCCAGGTGGCGGATCTCGCGGGTGGGGCACTGACGTGCGCGGTGGGGATACTTGCCGCTGTGCTCGGCGCCCGCAGCTCGGGCGAGGGGACCTTCGTCGACGTCGGGATGATGGACGGCACCCTGGCGCTTCAAGTGGCCGCGCTGAGCGCACTGCGAACGATGGGCCAGGTGCCTCGCCCGGGTGAGGATGGGCTGTCCGGCGGGATGCCGAACTACGCGCTCTACGAGACGGCGGATGGCCGCCACCTCGCGGTGGGATCTCTGGAGTTCAAGTTCTTCAAGCGGTTGCTGGAACTGGCTGGCGCCACCGAGTTGCTCAAGCTGCCGCTGTCACCGGGCCCCAAGGGCGCTCCGCTGCGTGAGGCGCTGACGACCTTGTTCAAACAGCGCACGCGTGACGAGTGGGAAGCGCTGCTGGCGCACGAGGATACCTGTGTCTCCGGCATTCTCACCTTGGAGGAGGCCCTGCAGAACGAGCAGGTTAGGGCGCGTGGGCTGGTGGAGATGCTGGGGGGCAAGCCGGCTATTGGCCTGCCCATCCAGTTCAGTCATGCCCAGCCCAGTGGCGGGTCAGCGCCGCTGTTGGGCGCGAACACGGCGGAGATTCTTGGACGCTGACACCCGCGTGGCCTCTGCTGCATCAGCGCCGGCCGAGTGCCGGCGTTTTTTTGTTTTGCAGGGCCTGCAGACACGGCGGGGTACACCCTTTGTCGATAAAGACGTGACCCTGGGGGGCAACGGGTGTCAAAATTAGCGAACGAAAGAACGACAGTGGGGAAACAACATGCTGATCCTGACGCGGAGAGTCGGTGAGACCGTCATCATTGGTGGCGGCATCACCGTCACCGTTCTGGACATCAAGGGAGGCCAGGTACGACTCGGTGTGATGGCGCCGAAGGAAGTGCCGGTGCATCGCGGTGAGTTGGTCGAACGTGAGCGCGAGCGGGCTGCCGCTGCCGCAGCAGCCGCAGCGGCCGATCCCAGCGGCAAGAAGGGCGACTGATTCCTTTACCTGAGGGCGGGTCGTCGCTACAATCGCGCCGCCTGGGTGCTTTGCGCAGGCGCGGGGCGCCCGTAGCTCAGCTGGATAGAGCACCAGGCTACGAACTTGGGGGTCGGAGGTTCGAATCCTTCCGGGCGCGCCATTGTGGTGTGAGGGAGCTTCCCTCGCGTCGTCCCGGAGAGTTGGCCGAGTGGACGAAGGCGCTCCCCTGCTAAGGGAGTATAGGGTTTATCCCCTATCGAGGGTTCGAATCCCTCACTCTCCGCCAGTTTTCGAAGCGGCAGTTTTTGCGGGCTCGTAGCTCAGCTGGATAGAGCACCAGGCTACGAACTTGGGGGTCGGGAGTTCGAATCTCTCCGAGCCCGCCATCTGCCTTCTTCGTGATCACGGCGCGGCTTGCACAGATCGACCGCCTGACGGATTTGCGTCAGGCTTGTCGCTCGCTTCCTTCCGATGCCGCTGTGTCCTCGTCCCCTGTAGTTGCCATTGTCGGTGCCGGTGCGGCAGGCCTCGCCTGCGCGAAGACCCTGCACGCGCACGGCGTGATGTCGCGGGTGTTCGACAAGGGACGCTTCGCGGGCGGTCGCATTGCCACCCGCACGACGCCGGTCGGCGACTTTGACCACGGCGCGCAGTTTGTCCGCCTTCACGCACAGCCGGACGATTCGGCTGGACTGCGTCTGGCCTCGGCCAGCACCCTGCAGGCCTGGGATTTTCATGGGCGCGCAGTTGATGCCTGGATCGGGGTGCCGCAGATGCGGCAGCTTCCCGCCACCTGGGCGAACGGCTTGTCGATTGCGTCCAGTGTCACGGTGACGCGCTTGGCGCGTCGTGCAGACGGCTGGTGGCTGACCCTGCATGAACCTGCCGGTGCTACCTCGACCGCAGGGCCTTACGATGCGGTGATGCTGACCGTGCCAGTGCCACAGTTGACCGCGCTGCTGCCGGCCGTGGCACCGCCACCGCCGCCGGTCACCTACGCGCCCTGTCTGACCTTGATGGCGGCCTGTCTCCCGGGTTGTCCGGCAAGCATTGATCTCGACGGTTCGGCTGACGGACCCGTCGCCTGGCTTGCAACGGAGCATGACAAGCCGGGCCGTGGGGGTGCTGCGCGCATCACCGTGCAGGCCGGGCCGCAGTGGTCGGAAGCCCATTTCGAGGTGCCCGCCGAGGCGGTCCAGGAACAGATGGTGCGGGCGCTCGCGGCCTGTGGCTGGCCGGTGGAGCCGGTGGCGTATCACCGCTGGCGCTATGCCCGGGTGGTGCAGGCGGCTCCCGGTCCCCAGTGGCATGGTGCGCTGGGCCTTGGCTATGCCGGTGACGGCTTTTCCGGGCCACGGGTGGGCGCCGCCTGGCACAGTGGTGTGGTGTTGGCTCATCGCTACCTGGCGTGGTGTCGTGGCTGACCGGGGTCGACGGCTGCTTTGGGTGGGTGCGCGATCCGCCGGGCGCTTGCTGGCAAGCCGCCTAGGTGGCAGCAACCGCGCGCAGACCTGGACACGCATCGGTGAGGACTGGTTCGAAACCTTGGGCCAGATGAAGGGCGCGGCCATGAAGCTCGGGCAGCTGGCGTCGCAGTACGCCGATGTGCTGCCGCCTGAGTTGGCTGGCCCGCTGGCGCGACTGCAGCGCGACGCGGTGGCGCGTCCGTTTGGCGAGATGGAGGCAGTGCTGAACGCCGAGTGGTCGCCCGCCCAGCGGGCTCAGGTGACTGAGATCACACCGCAGGCGATGGCGGCCGCCTCAATCGGCCAGGTGCACGCGGCACGGCTGACCGATGGCCGCGCGGTGGTCATCAAACTGCGCTATCCCGGCGTTGCCGAGGCGGTTGACGAAGACGTCGATACCCTGGGCCGGGTCCTGCGCATGGCGCGCGTGCTGCCGATCGACGGCATGGCGCTGGACGGCCTGCTGGCCGAGGTGCGTGCGCGGCTGCGCGAAGAGACCGACTACCGCTGTGAGCTCGACAATTTGCTGACCATGCGGCGTGCCGTTGTCCATCCCCGCGTGCGGTATCCCGAGCCGGTCGCGGCCTTGTCCACTTCTGCCGTTCTGGTCACCACGGCCTGCCCGGGGGATGACCTGGCGACCGCCAGCCAATATCCGCAGGCCATTCGCGATCAGCTCGGTGACACCCTGTTGTCGTGGCTCCTGCAGCAGGTGTTGGTGGCCGGCGTCGTGCACGCCGATCCGCATCCCGGCAACTTCGGCTTTGCCGCGGATGGCACGCTGACCGTCTATGACTTTGGCTGCGTCAAACGGCTGCCGAACACCCTCAAGCCCGTCATGGCGAGCATCCTTCAGGCGGCACGGCAACATGACTGGCCGGCGCTGCATGCAGGGCTATATCGGCTCGGTGCGCTGTCACAGGCGGCATCGGATCCCGGGCAGCGCGCGGCGCTGCTGCCACGTCTGCAGCCGCTGTACGAACAGTCCACGGCGGCTGTGCTTGACCGCATGCTGGCAACGTCAATGTTCGATTTCGCCGATGCCGGGCTGATTGAGGATGCCCGCGCGGCGCTGCGTCAGGACCTGGCCGCACTTCGCCATTTCCGCCCGGTACCCGAACTCGCCTTCGCCGGGCGGGCAGCGAGTGGGCTCTACTGGCTGTTGCGCGGCTTGAAGGCCAGGGTCGGCGTGACCGAGCGGCTCGACGCCCTGGGGCTGGCGTGACGGTTGCCATCAGCTTTCCGGCCAGCCGCGAGGCCGGCATGGCGCGGCTGGCCGCATTCCTGCCATTTGCTGGCGCCGACTACGCTCGGCATCGGAATGAAGCGCCCGGGCAAGGGCACTTCGCCGCGACCTCGGGTCTGTCGCCCTACCTGCGACATCGGCTGGTGCACGAGCGGGAAGTGGTGGCAGCGGTGGTCGCCTGTCATGGCTTGCGCGCCGCCGAGATGTTCGTCCAGGAGGTGTGTTGGCGGACCTATTGGAAGGGTTGGCTGCAGCAGCGTCCGGAGATCTGGGAGGCGTATCTTGCGCTCAACGATGCCGGCGTGTCGTCGGATCTGTTGCCTGCCTTGAATGCTGCCCGAAGCGGCGACACCGGCATCGACGCTTACGATGCCTGGTGTCGACAGCTGCGGCACTGCGGCTACCTCCACAATCACGAACGGATGTGGATGGCGTCGATCTGGATTTTTACCCTGAGGTTGCCCTGGGCGCTCGGCGCCGCGTTCATGCTGGAACATCTGGTGGATGGTGACCCAGCCAGCAACACGCTGTCATGGCGTTGGGTGGCGGGCTTACAGACCCCGGGTAAACACTATCTGGCGCGCGCGGACAATATCCGCCGCTTCACCCTGGGCCGCTACAACCCACAGCACCAGCTTGACGAAGCGGCGGCCGCCTTGCCGTACGTGATGCCGCCCGCGGCAGCGTGGCCGGCCGAACACCCTGAGGCGGCGGTGGGCGGACGCCGTGGCTGGCTGCTGCACGCAGATGCGCTGCGGGCGACACCCCCGCCTGGGGCGATTGCGACGGCGGCGATATGGTCGGTCCCACTGGGGCGCATCGGGCCGGCATCCGACTTCCAGCGCGGTGCCGAGATCGACGCTGCCCGCGCCGGTCCTGCCGGTGACATGCCGGTTCTCGAGCAGGACGCGGTGGTGGACTGGGCGGTATCGGCCGGCCTGCAGTCGGTGGTGATGCCCATGCCGATGGTGGGGCCGGTGATGCGCGCCAGCGGCCCGCTGAGGAGGGCGCTGGCGCAACAGGGGATCGCGCTGTCCACGGTCATGGATCCCTGGGATCGTTGTTTCTGGCCGCATGCACGCCGCGGCTACTTCGCCCTGCGCAAGCAGATCCCCGCGCTGCTTGCCGAGCTGGGGATCGGCCAGGGCGTCGACGCCAGCGGCTTCAGGTCAGGGGCGTAGCCAGAACGGCTTGAGTCCTTCACCGCGCAGGGCCAGCAAGGCGCGCTCGGCCAAGCCACTGTCGGCGAATGGCCCAATCACCACCCGGTGCCACGTCAGCTCGCCCTCGGTCTCCACCCAGATGGCGGTGGGCCCGAGGTTTCGGGTCAGCAGCTGCTCTCGCAGGTTCACCGCATTGACCGGATCGGCAAATGAGGCCACCTGCAAGTAGCCCGGGGCGTCCGGTGTCTCCAGATGCGGTGGGCGACGCAGCGGCGCGGCGTCCGGCACCAGGGCGGTCACCTCCACCTGGGCCGAGCCCGCATCGAGCATGTCGAGTCGTGCTGCGGCCGCATACGACAGGTCGATGATGCGGCCAGCATGAAAGGGTCCGCGGTCATTGACCCGCACCACGACCGAGCGACCGTTTCCGAGATGGGTAACCCGTACATAGCTGGGGAGCGGCAGCGACTTGTGCGCGGCGGTCATCTGGAACATGTCGTAGGGCTCACCACTGGCAGTTAGATGGCCGTGGAACTTCTTGCCGTACCAGGAGGCCCCGCCACGCTCCGAATAACCGGCGGCATCGTCGAGTACGCGGTAGGTCCGCCCGAAGACGGTGTACTGCGCGGCGTTTCCGGAACGTGCGCGCGGCTCTACCCGGGGCACCGCATCCGGGGTGAGATGGACGTCGACCGGCACCTCATCGGCTTGCGGCGCAACGTCGTGGTCGAGCGCATAACGCCCCCCCGGCTCATGCCCGGGGGGTGGCGCCGGGCGCGCCACTGGTTTGTCGTATCGAGGTGGCGGTGGTGGCGGGCCTTCAGGCGGCCGTTCGCGCAGCGCACTGCAGCCGACCAGACCAATCGCTGCCGTGGCCGCCAACCCCCAGGCTTTCACGGCAGGGCTCCGCCATCCTGGATCGCGCGGGCCAGCTGTGCCACCGCCATGGCGTAGAAGGTGCGCGGGTTGTAGGTCATCACGGCGTAGAAGTTGGGCAGGCCAATCCAGTACTCGGTACTGCCGTCGTCCAGCGGCAGGGCGATGATGCCGACCGGCATTTCCGGGGGCAGCGGATCGCGGCTACGCAGACCCAGTCCGGCCAGTTCATGCGCGCGATGCGTGGGCGTGCGCTGATTGACCGGGACGTCGGAAGCGAGTGTCCCCTTGGCCGGGGCCCGCGCCGCAGCGATCAGCGGTTCGCCGCGCCGCCAAGCCTGACTGGGACGATATTCGATGAAGTAGCGCCCGATGGAGCCGATGGCGTCGTTCAGGTTCCAGAGATCTCGCGCGCCGTCCTGATCGAAGTCCAGCGCCAGACGGCGATAGTTGCTGGGCATGAACTGGGCAGCGCCCATGGCGCCGGCATAGGAGCCGAGGGGGTCGCGCGGGTCACGGCCGGTCTCCTCGCAAAACACCAGGAACTCGATCAATTCGCTGCGAAAGAATGGGGTGCGGGTGGGGTGGTCGTAGCCCTGTGTTGCCAGAGCGTCAAGCACCCGGACATTGCCGGTGATCTGACCGTATCGGGTTTCGATGCCGAGCACTGCCGCCACCACGGCGGGCGGCACGCCGAACTCGGCTTCGGTACGCGCCAGGGTCTCGCGGTGATCGCGCAACAGTTGTCGGCCCTTTTCGATACGCGAAGCGTCGATTCGGCGTGCGTACTGCGTCCAGGTCTCGGTGCGTTCCGGTGCGGTCTGCTCCCGAACGATCAGCTGCGGCAGCGTACGGGCGTCGGCCAGTGCCTGCCGTGCACGCGTCACGGCAGCATCGTCGAAGCCATGGGTCTGCGCCAAGGTGGCAAGAATCCCGGGGGTGGCGGGGTGGTCGGCATACTGCGCCTGGAGCGGCAGGGCGAGCAGTGCGACGGCGGCCGTGAGGCCGGACAACAGGCAGTTTTTCATCAGTTCGACAGCAGTTTTCGATGGGTCTGGATGGACATGAGCATGCCAAATCCGGCGAGCAGACTCACGGCGGAGGTGCCGCCATAGCTGATCAGGGGCAGCGGCACTCCGACCACGGGGAGCAGCCCGATGACCATACCGATGTTGATAAAGACGTAGACAAAGAACTTCAGCGAGAGTGCCGCTGCCAGCAGTCGCTGGAAGGTGTCCTGGGCGCGCAGGGCAATCACCAGTCCGCGACCGACGATGGCGAGGTAGAGCGCCATCAGGAACAGCGCGCCAATCAGACCGAACTCTTCGGCGATCACGGCGAAGATGAAATCGGTATGCGCTTCCGGAAGGAAATCGAGTTTGGCCTGGGTGCCCTCCAGCCAACCCTTCCCGAACAGGCCGCCGGAACCGATGGCGATTTTCGACTGGGTGATGTGATAGCCCGCGCCGAGGGGATCCCGTTCGGGATCAAACAGGGTGAGGATGCGCCCACGCTGATAGTCGTGGAGCTGGTGCCAGAGCACGGGCGCGGCAGCCGCCACAGCGGCGATGGCGCCCAGTATCCACCGCCAGCGCAAGCCCGCGAAGAACAAGGCGAACCCCCCCGCGGCAATGATCAGCAGTGCGGTGCCGAGGTCCGGCTGGTTCATCACCAGGCCGGCCGGGATGCCCACCAGTACCAGCGTCAACGCCATGGTGCCAAGGCTGGGCGGCAGCAGGCGGTGGTGAAGATAGGCCGCAATCACCATGGGCATTGCCAGCTTCATCAGTTCGGAGGGCTGAAAGCGCAGGATCCCCAGGTCGAGCCATCGCTGCGCCCCCTTGGCAGCGTCGCCCAGCAGCAGGACCAGGATCAGCAGCACGGCCGTGACGCCATAGAGCCAGGGCGCGGCAGTGCGATACCACTCCGGAGGCGCTTGTGCGATGGCCACCATGACCACCAAGCCGAGCGCCAGCCGCTTGCCCTGTGCGATCACGGCATCCATGTCGTGGCCGGACGCGGAGTAGAGCACCACCAGCCCCAGGCCGCAGACCATCAGCAGCAGCAACAACAGCCAGCTGTCGATACACCAGTGCTCCAGCCAGTCGCTGAGGCTGGGCTCGTCGCTGCGGCGTCCGATTTCAATCAGCGGCATCGGGGACGGTCTCGGGTGCGGGCGGGGGCTTCGGTCGATTCAGCTTCGGGACCGTGGGAGGCGGGCTCTGGTAGCGCACTTCGCCCAGCAGGTACTGATCCATCACCTTGCGGGCGATGGGGCCGGACACGGCGCCGCCATGGCCGGCATGTTCAGCCAGTACTGCGATGGCGATGCGCGGTGCATCGGCGGGGGCAAAGGCGACGAACAGGGCGTGATCGCGAAGGTGCAAGGGGGTCTGTTCCAGGGTGGGCGCGACTTTTTCATCCTGCGAAAGCCCCGCGACCTGAGCGGTTCCGGTCTTGGCTGCAATGAGGTACGGCGCATCGCGTCCGACGCGATAGGCCGTGCCGCCCGGCTGGTGAGCGGTGTCGATCATGGCCTGGATGACCTTGTCCCAGTGCGCTTCCTGACTGATCACGATGGGGGCCAGCGCAGTGGCGCCTTGGGCGTCTTCCTCACCGGTGGCGGGATCGCGGGTGCCGCGCAGCATGTGCGGCGCGAAACCCTGGCCGCGCAGGGCAATACGAGCCGTCATCTGCGCCAGCTGTAACGGGGTGACCAGGGTGTAGCCCTGGCCGATGCCGATGTTCAGGGTTTCGCCGGGATACCAGGGCTCGCCGCGGGTGCGCCGCTTCCACTCCCGCGAGGGCATCAGACCGGTGCTTTCCAGTGGCAGATCGATACCGGTGCGATCACCCAGTCCGAACTGGCTCATCGCCGCATGCATGCGATCAATGCCGAGGGTCATCGCCAGCTGGTAGAAGTAGATGTCGCAGCTGTGCATCACCCCGGCCACCATGTCCATCCAGCCATGACCCTGGCGCCGCCAGCAGCGATAGCGTCGGCTGGAACCGGGCAGTTGCATGCTGCCGCCGCAGAACTCGCGGTGTTCGGGATCGGTGAGGTTGTACTCCAGCCCGGCCAGGGCCATGGCCGGCTTGACGGTGGACCCCGGCGGATACTGTCCCTGCAGCGCGCGGTTGAACAGGGGCCGTGACCGATCCGCCAGCAAGGCCTGATACGAGGCCACATCAATGCCCTCAACAAAGCCATGCGGGTCAAAGCCGGGCTTGCTGACGAGGGCGATCACTTCGCCATTGTTGGGGTCCAGTGCCACCACCGAACCATTGAGCTCACCCAGCGATGCCTCAGCGACCTGCTGCACTCGCGCATCAATACTCAGTACCAGGTTCTGTCCCGCCTTGCCGGGCCGGTGATCGAGCTCGCGCAGCGGTCGTCCGAAGGCATTGGCTTCGATGATCTTGGCGCCGGGCAAGCCCCGCAGCAGGTCTTCGTAGGAGCGCTCGACACCGGCTTTGCCGATTTGCGTCAATCCCTGGTAGAGATTGGTGTCGATGCGCTGCAGATCGGTCTCCGAAATGCCGCCGACGTAGCCGACCACGTGGGCGCCTGAGGCCCCCAATGGATAGTTGCGGGTGAGACCGGCCGTCACCTCTACGCCCGGGAGCTCGTGCCGGTTGATCTCGACCTGCGCCACTTCCTCCATCGACAGATTGCTTCGCAGCGGTACGCCCCGATAGCGGGGTGTCTTGCGCACGCGGTCCTCGAAGCGGGCGATGTCGACGTCAGAGAGTTGCACCAGTTCGCCCAGGCGGGTCAACAGTGCCGGCATGTCCTTGATCTGCTCGGGCACCACTTCGAGTACGAATGCGGGGCGGTTCTGCGCCAGCACCACCCCGTTACGATCAAACACCAGTCCACGTACCGGCGGCACCGGTGTTACGCGCAGTCGATTCTCGTCGGCGCGGGTGGTGTAGTAGTCGTGATCCTCGACCTGCAGGCGTGCCAGGCGTGCCAACAGGGCCAGTGACAGGCCGAGGCAGATCAGCGCGCCGACGGCGATACGGCTGGAGAAGAGGTTCTTCTCCCGGTGCAGGTTCTTAAGGGGCTCGTAGCGCGCCATGAAAAGCCGCCCGCGGACTCAGTCTTCGCGCCGGGGCTTGAACCAGCGCACCATCAGGCCGTACACCATGGGCCACAGCAGCGTGGTGGGAATGATCGGCATCCAGCGCAGATTCTGGCTCGCCTGCCGATCCGTCAGGCCATCGATCCAGAACAGCAGAAAGGTGTAGAGCCCCCATACAGGCAGCAGCACCAGCATCGCTTGCCAGACCTCGAACAACACGAACACGCCGCGCAGCCGACTGATCAGATAGGTCACCACCACCAGGGCCAGGGCATGCTGCCCGAGGACCGTGCCGAACACCACGTCTGCGGCCAGGCCGGCGGCAAAGGCGCCCAGAAGACTGGGCACGCGTGCCTCGCACAGTGCCCAGTAAGACAGCACCATGGGCAGCCAGTGGGGGCGCAGGCCCGCGAGCCAGTCGGGCAGGGCGATCAGCTGCAGCAGCAGCGCCAGCAGCAGACTCAGGACAAAGCCGAGGTGAACCGAGCGCTGACGCCTCACGGGGTCGCCAGCGGAACAGCCGGCAGCGCCTCGGCTTCGGCCGCAGGGACCGCAGCCGGCGCGTCCTCGGTGGATTCGGCGCCGACCTGCACGCTGGCGTCGGCGTGGCGCTCGCTCCACACCAGCAGGGCCTGTCGACCCTGGTTGAGCTGGGCAATCGGGTTCGCAAGCGCTTCCAGGAAATGCTCGCCGGCAGTGTGTCGCAGGGTCTGGATGCGGCCGACCGGATAGCCAGCCGGGAACCGGCCACCCAGGGGCGAAGACACCAGCAGATCACCCTCACGGATATCGGCGTTGGACGGCAGGAAGGGCAGCTTCAATCCCTGACCGTCGCCCCGTCCGACGGCGATGGTCTGCAGTCCGGTACGGTTCACCTCGACCGGAATGCCGTGATCGGGGTCGGTGATCAGCAGGGCCTGCGAGATGCCGGGGGACACTTCAACAATCTGTCCCAGCACGCCATGGGCGTCGACCAGCGCCTGCCCGCGATAAACCCCGTCACGCAGGCCTTTATTGAGTGTGATCTGGTGGCGGTAGGGGTCCTGGTTGATCCCGATGATCTCGGCGATCAGCACCTTTTCATCGAGCGCTTCCCGCGACGCCAGCAGTTCACGGATACGGCGGTTTTCGGCTTCCAACGCGTCAAGCTTCTGAGCCCGGACCTGCAGCAACATCAGGCGCTGCCGCAATTCCGTGTTCTCGGCGACCAGTGACTCTCGACTCTGGATCTGGTCCGCCGCAATACCGGCACGCACCGGCAGGCTGGCCGCCCAGATGATGGGGGTGAGTGCGGTGGTCATCACTTCCCTGGCCAACTGCAGGCGATCACTACGCGCATCGGCGAGGATCATCGTCAGCGCAAGGAAGACCAGGGTCAGCGTCCTCAGCCCCAGGCCTGGGCCTCGGGGAAAGTACGAACGATGTGCAGCACTGATCGTGTTCAATTGACCGCAATCCCATGCAGATGTCGCGTTTTTATCACAACGCGCTTCCAGCGGCGAGCATACGGGCAGCGACCGCGGTCCGCAATGGGGCAGCAGGGATTTTTCTCAAGTAATCCCGGGGTTTGAAACCTGAGCCTGATGCAGTACAGGAGGACGCTTTGCTAGCCGTCGCCGCCCAAAGCATTTATTGCACCGCCGCAAACCGTCAACGTCCGCCGCGACGGGGTTCAGTCGAAGCTGTAGAAATCGCCCTGGCGATCCAGCATGTTGAGCACCATGCCGCCGCCGCGGGCGACGCAGGTGAGCGGGTCGTCGGCAATGATGACCGGCAGCCCGGTTTCCTCGGAGATCAGCTTGTCGAGATCGCGAAGCAGGGCGCCACCGCCGGTCAGCACGATGCCGCGCTCGGCGACGTCGGAACCCAGTTCCGGCGGAGTGCGCTCCAGCGCTTGCTTGACCGCCTTGACGATGCCCGCCAGCGGCTCCTGCAGCGCATCGAGGATCTCGTTGGAGTTCATCGTGAAGTTGCGCGGCACGCCCGCAGCGAGATGGCGACCCACGACATCGATCTCGGTAACCTCGTGGCCGGGGAAGGCCGTGCCAATCTCCTGCTTGATCCGCTCCGCCGTCGCCTCGCCAATCAGCATGTTGTACTGGCGACGGACGTAGCTGACGATGGCTTCGTCGAATTTGTCGCCGCCGATACGCACACTTTCGGCATAGACGATGCCATTGAGCGAGATCACCGCCACCTCGGAGGTGCCGCCGCCGATGTCGACCACCATCGAGCCGCGGGCTTCACCGACCGGAATGCCGGCGCCGAGCGCGGCGGCGATCGGCTCTTCGATGACGTAGACCTTACGGGCGCCCGCGTTTTCCACCGATTCACGAATGGCGCGGCGTTCCACCTGGGTGGAGCCGTAGGGCACGCACACCACCACCCGGGTGACCGGGCGCATCATGCGACCCTTCTGCACCTTGCGGATGAAGTACTGCAGCATCTTCTCGGTGACCGTGTAGTCGGCGATCACGCCATCGCGCATCGGGCGGATGGTGGAGATGTTGTTGGGGGTGCGGCCCAGCATCTGCTTGGCATCGATACCCACCGCCTCAATCTTCTTGCTCCCCTTGGCATCGAGCCGGATCGCAACCACTGAGGGTTCGTTGAGGATGATGCCCTCGTCGCGGACGTAGATGAGGGTGTTGGCGGTGCCCAGGTCAATGGAAAGGTCATTGACGAACAGTCGGCGAACGGCGTCGATCATCGCAGTTGAGGGTCCAGGAAAGGTTCGGAAAGAAGGCGGGACGGCGGTTTCAGCCGCTGCGGGCAGTCGGCGCAGGCCGTACACTATGCAATGCGGTAATCATAAACCAATCCACGAACCCCCAAGGCAAGAATCATGAGCCTCAGCCCCGAGCAGGTGCGGCAGGTGGCGCACCTCGCGCGCCTTGAACTCCGCGCCGAGCAGGTCGATCCCTATGCGCACCAGCTCAGCAACATTCTCGAGCTGGTCGACCGGTTGTCGGCCGCCGACACAGCCGGGGTGGCGCCGATGGCCCACCCGATGGACATGACGCAGCGGCTACGGCCGGATCAGGTGACCGAGACCGATCGCCGAGAGGCCTTTCAGGCCCACGCGCCCGCCGTCGAGAACGGCCTGTTCCTGGTGCCCAAGGTCATCGAGTAATGCATACGTTGAGTCTGAAAGCGCTGACCGAAGGTCTGCGCACCAAGCAGTTTTCGTCGCGCGAGCTGACCGCGCACTTTCTGGGGCGCATCGAGCGACTGGACCCGCAGCTCAACAGCTTCATCACCGTGACCGCCGAGCAGGCGCTGGCGCAAGCCGATGCCGCCGATCAGCGGCTGGCCCGTGGAGAAGCGACCGCCCTGACCGGCATCCCCCTGGCGCAGAAAGACATTTTTGCCACCGAGGGGGTTCGCACCAGCTGCGCCAGCCGTATGCTCGATCGGTTCATCGCGCCCTACGACGCCAGCATCGTGCGCAAGCTCCACGCCGAGGCGGGCATGGTGATGCTCGGCAAGTGCAATATGGACGAGTTCGCCATGGGCTCGTCCAACGAGACCTCCTGGTACGGCCCGGTCAAGAACCCCTGGGACACCGGCCGGGTGCCGGGCGGCTCCTCCGGCGGCAGCGTGGCCTGTGTCGCGGCCGGGCTGGCACCGGTGGCCACCGCCACCGACACGGGCGGCTCCATCCGCCAGCCCGCGGCGCTGACCAACCTGACGGGCATCAAGCCCACCTATGGACGGGTGTCTCGCTTCGGCATGATCGCCTTTGCGTCCAGTCTGGATCAGGCCGGCGTGGTGGCGCACAGCGCCGAGGATGCCGCGCTGGTGCTGGAGGCCATGAGCGGTTTCGATCCACTCGATTCCACCTCGGTGGAGCGGCCTGTTGATCCGTTGGCGGCTGATCTGGCGGGATCGATCAAGGGCTTGCGCATCGGGCTGCCCAAGGAATATTTCGCCGACGGCATGTCGGACGGTGTTCGCGCCTGTGTCGACGCCGCGATCCGTACGCTGACGGAATTGGGCGCGGTGTGCCAGGAAGTATCGCTGCCCAATGCGCCACTGTCGGTGCCAACCTATTACGTGGTGGCGCCCGCCGAGGCCAGTTCGAATCTGGCGCGCTACGACGGTGTGCGCTTCGGCCATCGTGCTGAAAGCATCAAGAATCTCGAAGAGTTGTATAAAAAATCACGAGGCGAGGGCTTCGGCGCCGAAGTGCAGCGCCGCATCATGATCGGCACTTATGTACTGAGCCATGGGTATTACGACGCCTATTACTTGCAGGCGCAGAAAGTCCGCCGGCTGATCGCCGAAGACTTCCGCCGCGCCTATCAGCAGGTCGACGTGATCCTGGCGCCGACCGCCACCGACGTCGCCTTCCGCTTTGGTGAAAAAAGCGCCGACCCCGTGGCCATGTATCTGAACGACATCTACACGATTGCTGCCAACCTGGCGGGTATTCCGGCCTTGAGCATGCCGGCTGGCTTCAGCGACGGGCTACCCGTCGGCGTGCAGTTGATGGGCAACTATTTTGACGAGGCCCGTCTGCTCAAGGTGGCCCACCAGTATCAGCAGGCTACCGATTGGCACCGCCAGTGGCCGAAGGAGTTCAACTGATGAGCCAGCCAGCATGGGAAGCGGTCATCGGTCTGGAAGTGCATTGCCAGCTGTTGACTCGCACCAAGATCTTCTCCGGTGCCGCCACGGCCTATGGTGCGGCGCCCAATACCCAGGCCGATGCCGTCACCCTGGGCTTGCCCGGCGTGTTGCCGGTACTCAATGGCGAGGCCCTGCGCATGGCCGTGAAGTTCGGCCTGGCGGTGGATGCCGAGATCGCGGAGCGCTGCGTCTTCGCGCGCAAGCACTATTTCTACCCTGACCTGCCGAAGGGCTACCAGATTTCGCAGTACGAGCTGCCAATCGTGGCCAATGGCCATCTCGACATCGAGGTGGACGGCAAGATCAAGCGAATCGGCATCACCCGTGCCCACATGGAGGAGGATGCCGGCAAGTCGCTGCACGAGAACTTCACCGGCGTCACCGGTATCGATCTCAACCGCGCCGGCACGCCGCTGATCGAAATCGTGTCGGAGCCCGATATCCGCTCGGCTGGCGAGGCGGTGGCCTACCTGAAGAAGCTCCACCAGCTGGTTGTGTATCTGGGCATCTGTGACGGCAACATGCAGGAAGGCTCGTTCCGCTGCGACGCCAACGTCTCGGTGCGTCGCGTCGGCACCGAGAAGTTCGGCACCCGCACCGAGACCAAGAACATCAACTCCTTCCGCTACGTGCAGCAGGCCATCGAGTTCGAGATCGAGCGTCAGATTGACGTGCTGGAGTCCGGTGGCACCATCATCCAGGAAACCCGCCTGTTCAATCCGGACACCGGCGAAACCCGCACCATGCGGACCAAGGAAGACGCCAACGATTACCGCTACTTCCCGGACCCGGATCTGCTACCGGTGGTGGTGACCGCGGAAACGCGTGAGGCCATTCGGGCCACCCTGCCGGAGTTGCCGGAGGCCAAGCGCGATCGCTTCGAGCAGCAGTATGGGCTGCCGCGCTACGACGCCACCGTGCTCACTGGCGAAGCCGCACTGGCCGACTACTACGAAGCGGTGGTGAAGGCCTCTGGGGCCGACGCCAAGCTCTGCGCCAACTGGGTCACCACCGACTTGTTGGGTGCGCTCAACAAGCTGGGCAAGGACATCGCCGACAGTCCGATCACTGCGGACATGCTCTCTGGCATGCTCAAGCGGATGGCCGACAACACCATCTCCGGCAAGCTGGCCAAGGATGTGTTCGAGGCCATGCTCAATGGCGAGGGCGATGCCGACACCATCATCGACCGCAAGGGCTTGCGCCAGATCACCGACGACGGCGCCATCATCGCCGTCATCGAGCAGGTCATGACTGCCAACCCGAAGCAGCTTGAGGAGTACCGCAGCGGCAAGGACAAGCTGTTTGGGTTCTTCGTCGGGCAGGTGATGAAGGCCAGTCAGGGCAAGGCCAACCCGGATGCCGTCAACCGCCTGTTGAAGGACAAGCTCGCGGGCTGAGCGCCCACCGGAATCCGTCACGCATGAACCAACTGCTTCCTTTCCTGCTGCCGCAACGCGGCGTACGTGGCTTTGCCGTCACCCTGACCGAGCAGCTCGACAGCATGTTCGGCTGGCGCGACTACCCGATCGATGTGGCCATGCAACTGGGACAGGCGCTGGCCGCCACGCCTTTGCTGGCGGCGGATATGCAGCAGGAGGGCCGTTTTAACCTGCAGTTCCAGGGCCAGGGGCCGGTGAAGCTGATGGTCACCCAGATTGATGAAGCCCTGCAGCTTCGCGGCATGGTCAAGCATGCGCCGGACGCCGAGGGGGACTTCCAGTCGCTGTTTGGCGGCGGCCTGCTGGCTGCTCTGCTGGAGCCCAAACGCGGCGACAACCGCTACCAGGCCATGGTGGAAGTGTTGGGGCTGGAGCTGTCGGAAGCCCTGCAGATCTACTTCGCGCGGTCAGAACAGACGCAGACCCTCATCCGGCTGGCCGCCAGCCCCGACAAGCTGGCGGGCGTGATGCTGCAACGCCTACCGGAAGCGGAGGGCCTCAACGACGATCACTGGCACCATGTCTACACGCTGTTCAAGACGGTGAGCGCCGACGACCTGCTGCGCTGGGACAGCATCGAGTTGCTGTCGCGGGTGTTTGCCGAGGACGAAGTCCGTCATTTTGAACCGCGTCCGGTCACCCTGCGCTGCCAGTGTTCGCATGCGCAGATCTCGGCGATGCTGCTGGGGTTGGGGCAGGCGGAAGTAGACGCGGTGGTGGCTGAGCAAGGGCAGGTGGAGATCACTTGTGAGTTCTGCGGTCGCCAGTACCGTTACTCGTCTGCCGAGACACAGGCCCTGTTCCGCGCCGACATCCAGGACGACGTCGGGCAGACCCGACAGTGATCATCCCACCTTACCGCGTCGCCCCTTCCGGCATTGCGGGCGCCGGGCAGGGTCTGTTCGTGACAGCACCGGTGGCCCGTGGCAGCGTCATCATTGCCCCGGACAATGTCCACACGGTATGGCCGGAATCGCGGTTGCGCACGTTGCCCGACGACAGCCTGGAAGTGCGTGCCAGCGTACGCTGGTTCGAACAGTGGTTCTCGATCACGCCGGAATGGAGCGATGAGTGCTACGTCAACCATGCGTTCGAGCCCACCGGCCTCTGGCATCTGGGGTTCATCTTTGCCCGTGCCGATCTGGTGGCAGGGACCGAGATCACCACCGATTACCGCCTGTTGCTGGGGGAGGGTGAGGATCCCGGATTCACCTGTTCAGTCAGCGGCCGGCCCATCATCGGATTGCCCTGGCGTGACAGTCTCGGGGACTCTGCCCGTCAGCTTCTCGGCTTGTTGGACCGGAGCTGATAGACCCCGTGGGACTGCGCCACCACCACGCCATGGGCGTCGGTGAGGTCGCCGCGCAGCTCAAACTCGGCCTTGCCCTGGGCTTCGAGGTCGGCGTTGATGCGGGCGATTTCGGCGTCGTCCAGACGCACCTCAACCGTGACGTCGGTGGTGGCGGGCTTGAGAAACTTGAGGTCCAGCGACTTGACGATGGGAAAGCACTTCGTCGGATCGAATGAGGACAGAAACAGCGCGCCGCCGGGAATCTCGGCACAGGTGAACAGGGCGCCTGCATAGAGCGTGCCGATATGGTTGCCATTGCCGGCGAATGGCATGCGGCAGACCACACGTCCGCGTTCGAGGGCATCGACCCTCAGGCCGCAGCGCTCGACAAAGGCGATCCCCTGTTCCAGCATCCGGATCGCGGGTTGTGCATCCATTCCTCATGCTCCTGGCGTAAAGGGAGCGCGAGTGTAACCTTGAGAACCATGAGCTTCCTGAACGTTCTACTGTTGTCAGCGGCCATTGTGGTGATCGCCAAGGCCATCGCCTGGGCCATTCAACGCCGGACCGGCAATGCTGCGGTGGTCGACGCGATCTGGGCGGTATCGCTGGGCGGGCTTGCGGTGCTGTACGCCCTGGCCGGCGACGCGCCAGCGGAAGTGCGGCTGCTGGTCGGCCTCATGGGCGGCGTTTGGGGGCTGCGGCTGGGGCTTCACCTGTGGGCGCGCATGGCCGGCAAGCCCGAAGACTTCCGCTACGCCAAGTTCCGGCAGGAGTGGGGCGACCGAGCACAATTCAATCTGTTCTGGTTCTTCCAGTTCCAGAATCTGTTCACCCTGGCATTGTCGGCCTCAGCATTCGCAGCCGCCGTCTATCGCCCTGATGCCCCGCCGGTCTGGGCGATGGGGCTGGCGGTCGCATTGTGGGTGACGTCGGTGGTGGGTGAGGGCATCGCGGACCGGCAGATGGACCGATTTCGCCGCAATCCGGCCAATCGGGGTCAGGTGTGCCGGGACGGAATGTGGCGCTATTCCCGTCACCCCAACTACTTCTTTGAATGTGTCCACTGGCTCGCCTACCTGCCGTTGGCGCTGGGCGCGCCCTGGGGCTGGACGGCACTGGTGGCACCTGTGGTGATGGCGATTCTGCTGACGCGCATCTCCGGCATGCCCATGCTGGAAGCCGAAATGGCATCCCGCAAGGCCGGCTATGCCGAGTACCTGCGGACCACGTCGGCCCTGATCCCGTGGTTCCCCAAAGCATCTTCTTCTTCCTAAGCCACGAGCCCTAGCTCATGAATCCCATCCAGTGGGTTGAACGGGGTCTGATCCCCGACGTCATCGCGCGCGCCGGTATGCGCCATCTGATCGCCAAACGTCTGGCGGCGCCCGAGAGCGTCGACCAGACGCTGCGCGCCGAGCACTTTGCCCGATTCCTGGCCGACCTTCGGTCGAGCCCCATTGCCATCAACACGCAGGATGCCAACGTCCAGCACTACGAGGTGCCGGCAGAGTTCTTCCACCTGCATCTAGGGCCCTGCCTCAAGTATTCGTGCTGTCTGTATCCCGATGGCAATGAGTCGCTGGCCGAAGCCGAACACAAGATGTTGGCACTGTATGCCGAGCGCGCGGGGTTGGTGGACGGCATGCGCATGCTGGACCTCGGCTGCGGCTGGGGGTCACTGTCGCTGTGGTTGGCGCAGCAGTTTCCCAACTCGGAGATCGTCGGACTGTCCAACTCCAATGGCCAGCGCGCGTTCATCATGGCCCAGGCCCAGGCGCGTGGCCTGAATAATCTCACCATCCTTACGGGCAACATTGTCGACTTCCAGTTTCCGGCGCAGGGGGTCGAGGCCGGGTTCGATCGGGTGCTCTCCATCGAGATGTTCGAGCACATGAAGAACTATGGCCTGCTGCTCAACAAGATTGCCGGTTGGATGCGTCCGGAGGCGCGCCTGTTCGTCCACATCTTCGCGCACAAGTTGCTGGCCTATCACTACGAAGTGCGCGATGAGTCCGACTGGATGACTCAGTACTTCTTCCTGGGTGGCACCATGCCCAGCGAGCATCTGTTTGCGCACTTCCAGGACGACCTGCGGATCGTGCGCCAGTGGTGGGTCAACGGGCAGCACTACGAAAAGACCTCCAATCATTGGTTGGCCGGAATGGATGCGCAGCGCGATCGCATCATGCCGATCTTTGAGCAGGCCTACGGCAAGGCCGATGCGACCATCTGGTTCAATCGCTGGCGGATGTTTTACATGGCGGTGGCCGAGTTCTTCGGTTACGCCGAGGGTAACGAGTGGGGTGTCGGCCACTACCTGTTCGAAAAGCGGCCGCTCGTCTCGGGCGAGTAGGCATATGCTCGCCAGGGTCGTATTGGCGGGGCTGCTGGTCCTCACGGGGGTCAGCTGTGCGACCCCGGTGGGTGATCGCGGCCCGGTCCGTGACCACTTCGATGGTGAGCGCTTTCACAACGACACGCCCTTCGACATTGGCTGGACCGACCTTTGGCGCTACTTCCGCGAGCGGGATCCCGGGCCCTGGGTTCGTAATCTGACGCCGAGCGCCTGGCCACCGCCGCCTTCTCGGGTGGCAGCAGGGGCGCTGCGGGCAACGGTGGTCAATCACGCGACGGTGCTGCTGCAGTTCGATGATCTCAATGTGCTCACCGACCCGATCTGGAGCGCGCGCGCCAGTCCGGTCAGCTGGGCTGGCCCACAGCGATATGTGGCGCCCGGTATTGCCTTTGATGCGCTACCGCCGATTGATGTGGTGCTGATCTCGCACAATCACTACGACCACCTCGACCTGCCCACCTTGAAACGGCTCGATACCGAACACCAGCCCCTGTTCGTGGTGGGGCTGGGGGAGGACGCGTGGTTGCGGGAGGCGGGCCTGCGTCGGGTCACGGCCCTGGACTGGGGGCAGACGCTGGAGATCGGACAGGGTTTGCGGCTGCATGCGCAGCGCAGCCAGCACTGGACCGGGCGGCGTCTGTTCGGCGCGGATCGCAATCGCAGCCTATGGTTGGCGTTCGTGCTGGAAACCACTGGCGGTCCGATCTACTTTGCCGGCGACACCGGCTATGCGCCCCATTTCGCCGAAACCGGTGCCCGATTCGGACCGTTCCGTCTTGCACTGCTGCCGATCGGAGCCTACCAACCACGCTGGCTCACCGCCTACCAGCACACCAGTCCCACCGATGCGGTGCAGGCGCACCACGATCTTCGCGCACGTTTCAGCATGGGCGTGCACTTCGGCACCTTTCAGTTGTCGGAAGAGGGCCAGGATCAGCCTGCAAAGGACTTGCGCGCCGCCCGTGCAGAGGCTGACCTACCCGACCGTGCTTTCATCGTTCCTGCCTTCGGGCAGGGGTACGACATTCCTGCCATCGGTGAGGCTGCGCCCACCGCCGGAGTATTGCCATGAAATTGTTTGCTGTGCTGATTGCCACCGTGCTTGCCGGAGCTGCCATGACCGCATCTGCCGAGACCTTTCGCTTTTATGGCTATGCCTTCGACCTGGAAAGCAATCGCTACCTGTACACCGAGGTTCACGAGCAGGACATCGTGGATGGACGCTGGCTCAGCGGAACCATTCGCTACTTCGATCCGGAAGGAAAGCTGATCGGCGAAAAGCCGCTGGATTTCGGTGCCAATCCCTATGTTCCGGTGTTCCGGCTCAGCCTGCCCGGTCAGAACTACGCGGAAGGCATTCGCGAGGTCGGCGATCGGGCCACTCTGTTCCGCAGCCGCGACGGCAAGGCGGAGGAGAAGCAGCTCAAGGTCAGCGAGCAGATGGCCGCCGACTCGGGGTTTCACACGCTGTTGCGCGACAACTTCGAGCGTCTGATGGCCGGCGAGAATGCACGCTTCAAGCTGCTGGTCGCAGGGAATCTGGACGCTTTCAGCTTCCGCGCCCGCAAGGTCGGTGACACCGAGGTGGACGGCGAGCGCGCCGTGCATCTGCGGGTGGAGCCCGACTCCCTGCTGCGGCTGTTGGTGGATCCACTGGAGCTGTTCTACGAGCCGGGCGAGCGCCGATTGCTGGAGTATCGGGGTATTTCCAATATCCGTGACCCGCGCACAGGTGACCCGTACATGGCGCGGATTGTTTATCCGAAGAATCCGCCGCCTGGCGCGCCAACCGCCTTGCCGCCGCTGCAGCCGGACTGAGGCGCAGCGGTGTTCAGAAGCTGGGGAACCGCAGCTCGGGATCCTGCAGCAGTTCCGGCGTCTTGGCGGCCAGCGCGCCCCAGAACAGCAGCAAGATAAAGCGCTCGGCCTGTCTGCGGATCTCTGGCCGGTTGGCGTCCTGCTCCAGATAGTCCATCGAGAAGAACACCATCTGCCGCACGATCAGGCGCGCGATCTCGATCAGTTCGTCGGGATCGACGCCGGGCAGTTTCAGCACCTCCATAAGGTCTTCGGTCATGTCTTGGGCGATGCCTTCGAGCAGGTCCCGCATCGCCTCGCGCATCACCGGACTGGTGCCGTACAGCTCGCGAACGCCGACGATATAGGCCTCGCGGTGCTCGGTCACGAAGTCGAGCACCAGACCGACCGATTCACGCGCAATCGCCTGGGCCTCCAACAGGCCCTCGGACGGTGAGCTGAAGTCGGCCAGTCGAAAGCCCTTCTGCGCCGGCTGCATGCGGCGCTCGCGGAGACCGGCGCGCAGCGCCGTGCCGAGATCCTTGAGCATGGCCACCCCAAGGTCATCGAAGTCGCGGAAGTGACGGTAGAACGTGTTGGGGTTGAGGCCGGCGTGCCGTGCCACCTCACGGAGCCCCAGCGATGCGATGCTGCGGGTGGTGGCCGCCAGCTCCAGCGCGGCCTCCATCAAGCGTTGACGGCCGCTGGCGGTTGCTGTCACGGTCTTTCGTGATCCACCTTGTGAACGCTTTCCAGGAATAGTTTTATTTTTATCAGTCACTTAACTTAATATCATTGAATGATGGCACAGTGACAGTTGACGCGATGTATACAGCCGTCTACTCTGCAGGTAGACGATTGTATACGCCATTCACGGCGATCTGAGGAGGCATCATGTCGCGTTTCAAGTCTTCCGCCAAATCCCGCAAGGTGGTGCCGGTGATGCCGGTCCGCCGCGACCTCAATTTTGATCTCCCGCCCGAGCGCATCCATGACTGGGCCTGTGGGAACGTGCAGTTCACCCACCTGATGAACACCATGTCGTTGGTGATTCCAGTGGGCGAGCGCTTCTTCATTGACGCCGTTCGCTATTACCGCGATCAGGTGCAGGATCCCGAACTGAAGAAGGCAGCCACCGCCTTCATCGGTCAGGAAGCCATGCACGGCCGTGAGCATGACGAGTACAACGCGCGCATCTTCGCCCGCCTGCCCAACGCCGAACGCTTCGAGCAGCACGTAACCGCTCTGCTGCGCTGGTTCCAGAAGAACACGCCGCCGTCATTCCGGCTGTCCGGCACCATCGCCTTGGAACACCTCACGGCGATCATGGCCGACGGCCTGTTACAGGAGCCGCGGCTGAAAGAGAAGTCCGAGCCCGGGTACTCTGCACTGTGGCATTGGCATGCCTTGGAAGAAACCGAGCACAAGGCGGTCGCCTTTGACGTTTGGACCACCACCCAGGGCACCGGGCCGCGCGCCTACGTCGAGCGCAGCTTCGGGCTGGTGCTGGCGACTACCATTTTCTGGGCCGAGGTGATTCCGGCCTATCTCAGCTACATCCGCCACGAAGGCAAGCTGACCGACATCAAGGGCTGGCGCGAGTTTTATCGCCTTGCCTTCGGTGAGGTGGGCTTCCTCCGCAAGATGGTGCGTCCGTGGTTCGACTACTTCCGCCCGAGCTTTCACCCCTGGGACCATGACAACCGTCAGTTCCTGGAAACCGTGGAGGCCTTCAGCCAGCCCTACCAGCGCAAACCGGGGCCAATGGCACGCGCTGCCTGAGGCGGTAGCAGACTACAAAAAAGCCCGGCACTGCCGGGCTTTTTTGTGGCGCAAGGTCAGCGGCACCAGACCGGTCTGGCGTAGGGTTCGTCCTTCAACTGGGCCAGGCGGCTGTCGATGCGGTCGGCAGCGGGATTGTCCGGGAAGGCCCGGTTGAAGTCAGCCAGCGTCGATTCCACCGGCGGCTGATCCTGGGTGCAGGTGCAGGTGGCCTGAGCGACCGCATCTTCGATGTCCGCCAGCCAGCGGGCGGTGAAGGCGTCGTAGGCGCCGGGATGGGCCAGGCGGAACTGTCGCCACTGCCGATACTGATCCACCAACACCGGTTCTCCAAAGCGGATGCAGGGGCTGGCGCCACCCGCAAAGCGCAGGTACAGCGGCAGCGCCTGGTCGTTGTAGGAGGCGACGTACTGGGTGAAAAAGGCCTGGTCGGCCGTCCGCCCTTTGCGCTGCGCCAGCGTCAGCAGGGCATCGCCATCGATTTCGGCATGGATGTCATAGCCGCGATGGAAGACGAATCCCGGGACATCGGCCTGCAACCGGGCGAACGCCCCGTCGTCGAGACGTTCCAGCCATGCCAGCTGGCTGTCGTCGATGAGCATGACGGCATCCTGCACGCCTTCGGCCGCCTGCATCAGCGGCTCCAGCGAGCGCGGCGAGGCGCTGCCCTCGACGGCAGTCCACTCCGCCATGTAAGCCTGGATCGCGGGTGGGTAATCGTCGCCAGCGCGTGGCTCGGTGACATTGGGACCACGACCGCAGGCACTCGCCAGCACGGCCAGGGCCAGCAGCGGCAGGCCCTTCCGAATGCCAAGGCGCATCAGGCTTCCCAGCCGAGCTTGGTGCGCTGCGCGGCCTCGCGCTCAATGAGCTTGCTATAGCGCGACTCGACCTCGTTGCGCTTCACTTTCATGGTGGGCGTCATCAGGCCGTTATCGATGGTCCACACATCGTTGACCACCACGATCTTGGCGATCTGCTCGTGCGCTTCCAGCGGTCCGTTGACGATTTCCATGTCGGCGACCAGGTTCTTACCTGCTTCCTCGCGACTCATGGCGCGTCCGGCATCATTTAGCGACACCAGCAGCAGCGGCTGGTTGAGCCCGCTGCCCACCAGGCACAGCTGGTCGATCAGCGTATTGCGCGCCATTGCGCCCTCGATGGGCGCCGGCGCCACGTACTTGCCCTTGAGGGTCTTGAAGATATCCTTCACTCGGCCGGTGATATAGAGGTAGCCGTCCTCATCAATACGGCCGCGGTCGCCCGTGCGCAGCCAGCCGTCTTCGGTGAAGGTTTCCGCGGTCTTCTCCGGATCCTTGTAATAGCCTTCCATGACGGCGGGGTGCTTGAACTGGATTTCACCATCCGCGGCGATGCGCATGTTGGCGCCCGGCTGGGCACGGCCCACCGAACCCCAGCGATTGGCTTTGGGCAGGTTGGCGGTGGCGTAGATATTGTTTTCCGTCATGCCATAACCCTGCAGCACGGAAATGCCGAGCTTGTCGAACCATTCCAGCAGCGGCACTGGCATCGGTGCTGCGCCCACGAACAGATAGCGCGCGTTCTGCAAGCCCACGGCCGTCTTGATTTTCTTGCGGATCAGGCTGCGGACCACCGGAATCTTCAGTAGGCGATCGAGCTTGGCCTGAGGCAGCTTCTTCAGAACACCGGCCTGGATACGGCTGTAAACCAGGGGTACGCCAAAAAAGCGGGTGGGCGCCACCTCCGCCAGCTGCTCGGCGAGCTTGTCGATGTGTTCTAGGAAATACACCTGGGCGCCGAAGTAGAGGCTGGCCAGCTCGACGGCGCCGCGTTCAAAGGCGTGGGCCAGCGGCAGGTAGGAAAAGAAGCGCTCCTGACCTTCCGGCGGCATCACTTTCAGCAGACCCTGGGCGGCGAAGGCCATGTTGGCGCCATTGATCATCACACCCTTGGGGTTGCCGGTGGTGCCAGAGGTGTAGACCAGTGTCACCAGTGCACTCGGGTCAGGCGGCGTGTAGCCCTGTAGCGGCTTGGCCTGCGCCAGCATGGCGTCCCACTGGTGGTCGACCGCGATACCGAGGTCGGCATAGGGCATGCCGATCTTGGTGATGCCCTGGGGCAAGCCGCTCTCGAATTCCTGCGGGTCCGGCATGGGGCCGATGAACACCGCCTTGGCTTCGCAGTGCTTGAGAATGTAGGTAACCGCGTCCGGCGCCTGCTTGGGGTAAAGACCGACGCTGACGTAGCCGGCCATGGCAATCGCCAGGTCCGCCAGGAACCAATGTGCGGTGTTACGTCCCGAAATGGCAATGGCGCTGCCCGGCGGATAGCCCAAAGATTGCAGCGCTGCAGCCATCCGACGCACCTGCGATTCGGCTTCGGACCAGGTGACCGGCTTCCAGTCCCCCTGGACCGGCTGGAACAGCCACGGCGTGTCCGGTCGTTCCTTTGCCCAGTGCAGCAGCATCTCAATCGGATTCTTCTGCATGCTCATCTCGGTTTCGCTCCCGTTATTGCTTGTGTTTCCTGCCTGAGCCGGAAAACTGGTTTATGTTCCACAGCCTTGAAGTGTAGCCAAAGGGCCCCTGCGGTGCTGCGATGGGGCCTGCAAACGGGGGAAGGAATGATGCGCAAGTGGATGTTGCTGGCGGCGGGCCTAGTACTGGCCTACCTGCTGTTGTGGCCGGTGCCGATCACGCCGCAGGCCTGGAGTCCCCCCAAAGCGCCTGACACCCGGGCGGGCCTTTTCGCCAACCAGCAGACCCTGCTGGCGGCGGAAGTCCTGGCGCGCGGCCAGGGGCATGGACCTGAGGGCGTCGCCATCGGGCCGGATGGCCGCATCTATGCCGGCTTTATCGACGGTCGAATTTTTCGACTCGGGGTGGACGGGCAGACGATTGAGGTGCTCGCCAACACCGGCGGTCGTCCCCTGGGCATGGTGATGACCGAGCAGGGGCTGGTGATTGCCGATGCCCTTAAGGGCCTGCTGCGCCTTGAGCGCGGTGGCCGTCTCACCACGCTCAGCACCGCATCCGAGGGGGTGCCGTTCCGGTTTGCCGACGACGTCGACGTGGCGCCGGACGGGCGACTGTATTTTTCGGATGCCTCCAGCAAGTTCGGGCCCGAGTCGCTGATGGATGACTTCTTCGAACACACCGGTAACGGACGCTTGTTGCGCTATGACCCCGCCACGGGAGAGACCGAGACCCTGCTGGAGGGGCTGTACTTCGCCAACGGGGTGGCGGTCGGCCCCAACGGTGATTACGTGCTGGTCAATGAAACCGCCCGCTATCAGGTGACGCGCTACTGGTTGACGGGTGAGCGGGCCGGCCAGTCGGAGATCTTCATCGACAATCTGCCGGGCTTTCCCGACAACATCAGCTGGGACCCCGAAGGGCGATTCTGGTTGGCGCTGTATGCGCCCAGGAACCCGATGCTCGACCGAATGCTGCCCTTGCCCTGGGTGCGAAAGGTGCTGCATCGATTGCCTGAAGCGGTACACCCCGGACCCGCCGAGCATGCCTGGCTGCTGGCGCTGGATCCGGACGGGCAGATCCTGCTGAGTGCGCAGGCCACCGGCCCCGAGGCATTCGCGCCAGTGACCAGCGTCGAGCGTTCAGGCGAGTGGCTGTACCTGGGCAGCCTGTCCTATCCCGGCCTGGCCCGCATTCGAATCGACGCTATTCGTTGAAGAACTGCTGCTGGAACTTCACGCTGATGGGCGCACTGGCGCCCTCTGGCATGACTTCGAGTTCCAGGGTCAGGTACTCGGCGGTCAGGGTTTCGAAATTGGCCAGCACATAGTGGACGCCGGCTTCCTGGTGGGGGCGCAGCCGCAGGCGCTGCCGGTGTCCCAGCAGGCTGGTGACATGCCCGGTGGCCGTCGCCGGTACGGGTTCCGGGAGACTGTCGCCGGTATCTCGCTGGGCATTGAGGACCAGCAGTGCCTGGCGGCCGCTGCGGCTGACCCCAAACTGTCTTGCCACTTCCGGGGTGAGGTCGGTGGTGCGAATGGCGGCATAGTGGACGATGAAGTCGCCCGCCCGCACCGCTTGTTCTGCCTGGGCGGTGGTCATCAGGCCGATGCCGATCAGCGTCATCAGGGCCAGCAGCGGCATTTTCATTGCGGTGCCTCCAGCAGATAGAGGGCGTGCTCGGCGAACAGGTTGGGGGCCACCCGCATGCGGGTGCCCTCCCGCAGCGAGCGGTCCAGCAGGCGGCGGTCCTGGATGCGCCAGCCGCGGTCAAGACACAGTGACTCGAAGTCGTGCACCGTGCAGAGGTGAATGTTGGGTGTCGCGTACCAAGGTTCCGGCAGCGCCGGCGTGACGGGCATGTGGCCGCCGAACAGGCTGCGCCGCACCCGCCAGTGCCCGAAATTCGGGAAGGTGATGATGGCGCGACGGCCCACCCGCAACATTTCGGCGATGGTGAAGTCCGGACGCACCAACGCCTGCAGCGCCTGCGTCATGATCACCACATCGAAGCTGCCGCTGCGGAACTCCTTGAGTCCGTCATCGATGTCGGCCTCAATCACATTCACACCGGCATTGATGCAGGCGGTGATGTGGGGTTCGTCGATCTCCAGGCCGTAGCCCTTGACCTGGCGCTCGCGCGTGAGGTGCGCCAGCAGGATGCCGTCACCGCATCCCAGGTCGAGCACCCGGGCACCCGGGCGAATCCAGTCAACGATCAGCGCCAAGTCGGGGCGCAGCGGGGTGTCACTCATGATGACACTCCATCTGCCACCCGCCGCAGATAGCCCCGCAGGACATCATGGTAGTGGGGGATGTCCATGAGGAAGTCGTCGTGTCCCAGGTCGGAGTCGATCAGGGTGTAGCTGACGTCTTTGCCGGCTTCTACCAGGGCTTGCACGATCTCCCGCGAGCGGCCTGGCGAGAATCGCCAGTCGGAGGTGAATGCAATCACCAGGAAGCGCGCCTCGGCGTGGCGGAAGGCGTCGGCCAGGCGGCCGCCGTGGTCGCGCGCCGGATCGAAGTAGTCCAGCGCCTTGGTCATCAGCAGGTAGGTATTGGCATCGAAGCGCTCGACGAAGCGCTGGCCTTGATACCGGAGATAGCTCTCCACCTCGAACTCGACATCAAAATTGAACCCGGGGCGTGGGGCTCGCAGCTCGTTGCCGAACTTGGCGCGCATCGCCTCGTCACTGAGGTAGGTGATGTGCCCCAGCATGCGCGCCAGCTTGAGTCCGTTGGACGGCACGGTGTTGTGCGCATAGAAGCGCCCGCCGTGGAACGCGGGATCGGTGAGGATGGCCTGACGCGCGATCTCGTTGAAGGCGATGTTCTGGGCGGACAGCCGTGGCGCTGCGGCAATCACCACGGCATGCGCGATGCGCTCGGGGAAGTCGATGGCCCATTGCATCACCTGCATCCCGCCCAGCGAGCCGCCCACCACCGCCGCCCAGCGCTGGATGCCGAAATGGTCGGCCAGCATGGCTTGCGAGCGCACCCAGTCACGGACCGTCAGCAGTGGGAAGTCCGGTCCGTAGAGTTGGCCGGTCTGCGGATTCGGTGTGTTGGGGCCGGTGGAGCCGCGGCAACCGCCCAGGTTGTTGAGACTGACCACAAAGAAACGGTCGGTGTCGATCGGTTTGCCGGGGCCGATACAGGTGTCCCACCAGCCCGGTTTGCGATCATCGGGACCGTGCACACCTGCGGCATGGTGGTCCCCGGACAGCGCGTGGCATACCAGCAGCGCATTGCTGGCTGTGGCATTGAGTGTCCCGTAGGTCTCCACCATGAGGTCGAAGCGCGGCAACGAGCGGCCGCAGTCGAGGTGCAGCGCCTGCTCAAAGGGGATCTTTCGCGGCGTTACCACGCCGACGCTGCCCGGCAGCGAGGCGCCCACTAGCGGAACACCCCCGGCAGCGGGATCAGGCGGCTCAGCACCTGCAAGGCGAGGATCACCGCCAGTGGCGACAGATCAAGCCCGCCCACTGGCGGCAGGATGCGGCGCACCGGCCGCAACAGTGGCTCATTGAGGCTCCATAGGATATTGGCGGCCGGGTTGTGGACGCCGGGCCCCAGCCAGGACATCACCGCCTGCACGAACAAGGTGAAGGTGAACAGACCCAGGCCCATGACGATCAGCTTCAGCACGCTGAACCAAAGGGCCGCCAGCACGCCCACCCGCAGGCCCAGCAGACCACTCACCGCAAAGATGTAGAGCAGCGCCAGTGCGCCGAGTGTGACCGCGGCGGCGAGGTTGATCTGACGATAGTTGGGCAGCAGCGGCCGCAGCGCATCGGTGGGGAAGCGGGTGACCTGCCAGATGAACTGAGAGATCGGGTTGTAAAAATCGGCGCGCACCGCCTGCAGCAGCAAACGCAAACCGAAAATCCAGATCACCAGATCGAACAGGGTGGTGACCAGGAAGAACAGGGCATTGGCGCCATTGGCTCCCATCACTCAGACTCCTTCCAGGGTTCGGCGGATCTCGTCGCCTAGGGTGATACCGCGGTCTCGCGCGGCGGTCAGCGCCATGCGCCAGAGCGCCTCGATGCCCTGCGCTTCCAAGGCATTGAGAGCGGCTTCGGTGGTACCGCCACGCGATGTCACCTGGGCGCGTCGGGTGGCCATCGGCGTGTCGTCGACAGCGGCCAGGGCGGCGGCGCCGATAAAGGTTTGTCGTGCCAGCTGTTGTGCGGTCTCGGCCGGCAGCCCCAGCGCCTGGCCGGCGGCTGCCAGCGCTTCGGTGACCCGAAAGAAATAGGCGGGCCCGGAACCGGACAGGGCGGTGACGGCATCTAGCAGACCCTCTTCATCCACCCATACACAGGTCCCGGCGGTGGCCAGTACGGCATCTGCCAGGGCACGGGCGCTGGCCGCCGTTGCGGCTGGGGCGTACAGGGCGCTGATGCCGGCACCGACCAGCGCTGGCGTGTTCGGCATGCTGCGGATCACCGCGCAGCCAGGTAGCGCCGCGGCCAGGGCCGATACCGGCACGCCGGCTGCGATCGACAGCACTGCCGTACCGGCTGGAAGCGACAAGGCGTGAAGGGCATCTCGCATCTGCTGCGGCTTGATCGCCAGTACCACCAGATCGACGGCCAGGTGCGCGGCTGACGCCCGTGCTTCGACCCCGTACGTGGCCTGCAGTGCCGCGCGACGCTCCGCCAGCGGCTCCACCACGATGATGCGGTCACCCGGGTGGGCTGCGCGGCGCAGCCCGGCGATCAAGGCAGCGGCCATGTTGCCGCCGCCGATGAAGGCGATGGTGGCAGTGGGTGGCAGGACAGGCGTCGACGTCACGGCAGTGGGGGCACCAAGGTTACGGAGGGCAGGCCAGGGCAAGCGCGTATGATAAGCGACTTCCCCCCGCGATCCCCGAAAACAACGGACATCAGACGTGAGCGCCGACGCCCCCAAGCCGATGCCGCGAAAAGCGCTCGACCAGCTGCTGGCACGCTACCGCAAGCGTATCGACGAGGCGCGCGTCTATGACGTCGCGCAGGTGACGCCGCTGCTGCAGGCGGAGCGCTTGAGCCAACGGCTCGGCAATCGAGTGCTGCTGAAACGTGAGGATCTGCAGCCGGTGTTCAGCTTCAAGCTGCGGGGGGCGTACAACAAGATCGTGTCCCTCAGTGATGAGGAGCGGGGACGCGGTGTCATCACCGCTTCGGCCGGTAACCATGCCCAGGGCGTCGCGCTGGCGGCCAAGCGGCTGGGGCTGACGGCATGGATTGTCATGCCGCGCACCACACCGGCCCTCAAGGTGGATGCGGTACGCCGTTTCGGCGGCAAGGCCATCCTCCACGGCGACACCTACGACGAGGCTCGCGATCACGCCCTGACCCTGGCCGCCGAGCGCGGCATGACCATGGTGCACCCCTACGATGATCCCGCCGTGATCGCTGGCCAGGGCACCATTGGCAAGGAAATCCACGCGCAGTGTCCGGAGGCCGATGTGGTGTTTGTCTGTGTCGGCGGCGGCGGTTTGCTGGCGGGCGTTGCGGCCTACCTCAAGGCGGTCAATCCGCGGGTCAGGATCGTTGCCGTAGAGCCGGATGATTCCAACTGTTTCGCCGCGGCGATGGCGGCGGGGCGTCGGGTCACCTTGCCCCAGGCCGGATTGTTTGCCGATGGCGTATCGGTCCGCCAGGTGGGCGAAGAACCCTTCCGGGTGGCAAGGCACCTGGTTGATGAGACCCTGCTGGTCGACGCCGACGAGATCTGCGCGGCCATTCGCGATGTGTTTTACGACCAACGGGCGGTGCCGGAACCGGCCGGCGCCTTGGCCGTCGCCGGCATCAAGAAGTGGGTGCTGGCCAACGGCGTGCAGGGGAAAACCCTGGTGGCGACGGTGTCGGGGGCCAACGTTAACTTCGACCGCCTCGCCCACATTGCCGAGCGGGCCGAACTGGGAGACAACGCCGAGGCGCTGCTGGCGGTGACCATCCCTGAGAAGCCGGGCAGCTTCAAGCGCTTCTTGCGTGAACTGGGCCGGCGCCCCATCACCGAGTTCAATTACCGCTACAGCGACAGCCAAGCGGCCCACGTGTTCGTCGGGGTGCGGCTCAGCGAGGGCGACGACGAACGTGACAGCCTGCTTGCCAGTCTGCGTGGCCATGGTTACCCGGTGGTGGACATGTCCGCCAACGAAATGGCCAAGGTTCATGTCCGCTACATGGTGGGGGGGCGCGCACCCGATCTGAGCAACGAACGGTTGTTCCGCTTCGAGTTTCCGGAGCGGCCTGCTGCCTGCCTGGACTTCCTCAACGCCATCGGCAGTCGCTGGAACATTTCCTTGTTCCACTATCGCAATCATGGCGCCGCCTACGGACGCGTCCTCTGTGGCCTGCAGGTGCCGCGAGGGGAATGGCGGCAGTGCCGCGAATCTTTGGATGCGCTGGGCTATCGGTACTGGGAAGAGACCGATAACCCTGCCTACGCGCTGTTCCTCGGTACCTGATCGGCGCGAGCGTTCAGGGGCGCTCGCCCGCGAGGCCGCAGATGAAGCGCCAGTGCTCCGGGCGCACCGGTACCACCGACAGCCGATTGCCCCGGGCGATCACTTGAAAGCCGGCGAGGTCGTCGGCATGCGCGCGCAGGGTGGCGAGGCTCACCGGTCGTTTCCAGGTTCGCTTGTACTTGACGTCCACCAGCAGCCAACGGGGCTCCTCTGGCTTGCTGGCCGGATCATAGTGGTGGTGCCCGGCGTCGAACTGTGTCGGATCCGGGTAGGCGGTGCTGGCGATGGTCATCACCCCATAGATGCCCGGTACGTCACAGTTCGAGTGATAGAAGAAGGCGAGGTCGCCGACCTCCATCTGGTCGCGGAACATGTTGCGGACCTGATAGTTGCGTACGCCATCCCAGGGCTCGCGCTGGCCAGGGCGCGCCTTGAGGTCGTCAATCGAAAATGTGTCGGGTTCCGACTTCATCAGCCAGTAGGCCACAGGGTGCTCCGTTCAGTGATGATCAGATCCAGCGGGACATCCCAGGGATCGCGCGGCAGCGCAGCAACCGCCTGCATCGCGTATCCATAGCCGACCCGCAGCGGACGGCCGGCGAGGCGTGCGGGAATACGGTCATAGTAGCCGCCCCCGGCGCCCAGGCGCGTGCCGCGACGGTCGAACCCCAGCAGCGGCAATACCATCACCTGGAGCTGTCCGGCGCGATAACGAGGGGTGCTGCGACGCGGGCGGTATATGCCGTGGGCGGCGCGCATCAGGGGCGTCTCCGGGGTCCATTGCACCCACCAAAGATGGTGCCCGGGCTTGATGACCGGCACCAGCACGGTGGCGCCGCGACGATGCAGTGCGTGGGCCAGCGGGGCGGTGTCCAGTTCTGCTCCCACGGGGAGGTAGAGGGCCCAGCGGCAGCAGCGACGCAGACTCCGCAGTGCCAGCAGCCGGGCCGCTGCCCGGCGTGCCGCATGGGCGCGTTGGCGCCGGGGCAACGCCCGTCGCGCAGCCCGCAACCGGGCGCGCAAGCGGGCTTTCAATTCAGAGGTGTCTCCCGCCGGTGCCGTCATGGGCTCTGTCACCTTGAGACGTCGTCTCAAGTGGGTGCGTCACAACGCTTTCGGGCTTCCCGCCAGAATGCGGGCTTGCACGCCCAGCGCCGATCGGCTCCCGGGGTTTTGCAAATAGGCTCAAGGGGTTGGGAGCCCTTGTCGAACACTGCAGGAGACACCATCCGCAGTGTATCGCTATTCGAGTGCCAAGGTGGAGTCGATTTCCAGGCGCAGCTGACGAACGCGCGCCAGCGCCGTCTCATCGGTCGCCGCCACGCCGTCGGCGCCCCGCGCCTCCAGCAGCTCACGGGCCAGATTCAGTGCCGCCATCACCGCGATTTTCTCGGCGCCGAGGGCCTTGCCGCGGCGGCGGATGGTGGTCATCCGTTCGTTGAGGTAGTCCGCTGAGCGCACGAGCGCTTCGTGCTCCTCCGGAGGGCAGGCGACGGTGTACTCCTTGCCCATGATGCGCACGGTAATGCTGAGCGGATCCGCCGGTTTGGACGTATTCATCGCAGCAGATCCTCTTCTTCGGGGGTGGCATCTTCCGCAGTGGCATCGACATCGGGCGTGGTTTCCAGCGTGCGGACCCGCTCGACGATCGCCTCGATACGTCGGCGAAGTTCACTATTGAGCGCCAACAGCCGATCCCGCTCCTGCAGGGCCCGCTTCAGTTCGAGACGGGCCTGCCGGTAGCCGGTGGCAAGGCGTTGAACCCGTTCTTCCAACTGGGTGAGTTCGGTTTCGATCATGGCGACCAAAAAGAAAGCGGCGGCCGTCAGTATACGGCCGCCGCTGTAGCACGCCTATCCAGCGATCACTGCACCAGCAGGAACAGGGCCCCCGGGCCGCGGCGAATATGCAGCAACAGTTCGCCCTTGCCGGCATCCTTGAGGCGGGCCTGCAGATCGGCCACGTCCTTCACCGGACGTCGATTGACGCCGATGATGATGTCGCCCTCGCGCAAGCCGGTACGGGCTGCGGGCGAACGCGGGTCGAGCGTGGTCACCATGGCGCCGCTCTCGATGCCGGCACGGCGTGCGGCATCACTCGGCGGGCCGAACTGCGCGCCTTCGAGGCGCGGGCTCAGCGTCTGGCCCTTCGCCACCACTTCCTCATTGGCGCCGATCTCGACTTTGACGTTGCGGGTCTTGCCGCCGCGCACCACTTTCAGTTCCACCGTGTCACCCACCCGCAACAGGCCGACCTGGTTACGCAGCTCGGCGAAATCGCGGATGGATTTGCCGTTGATGGCAACGATCACGTCCTCGGCCTTGAGCCCGGCCTTGTCGGCGGGGGAGTCAGGCAGCACCTGGGTCACCAGTGCGCCGCGGGTGCTGTCCAGGCCGAAGGCCTTGGCCAGCTCGCCGGTCAGGTCCTGCCCGGTCACGCCAATGCGGCCGCGCTGAACCGAGCCGAACTCGATCAGCTGGCTCATCACGTTCCGCGCCAGGTTGGTGGGGATCGCGAAGCCGATCCCGATATTGCCGCCGGAGCGCGACAGGATGTTGGACGGGATGCCCACCAGTTCGCCGCGCAGGTTCACCAGCGCCCCGCCCGAGTTGCCGGGGTTGATCGAGGCATCGGTCTGGATGAAGTCCTCGTAGCCGCCTTCACTGATGCCGGTCTGACGCGACAGGCCGGAGACGATGCCACTGGTCACGGTCTGGCGCAGTCCGAACGGCGAGCCAATGGCCACCACGAAGTCGCCCACCTGCAACTCGTCGGAATCCGCCATCGACAGCGCAACCAGCGCATCCGGCTTGATCTTGAGTACCGCGATATCAGTGTCTGGGTCCTTGCCAATCAGCTCGGCGTCGAACTCGCGGTCGTCGTTGAGCCGGACCTTGATGGCGTCAGCCTTGTCGACCACATGATTGTTGGTGATCACATAGCCATTCTTGGCGTCGACGATCACACCGGAGCCGATCGATTGCGCCTCTCGTTCCGGCATCTGGTCGGGAATGCCGAAAAAGCGACGGAACATGGGGTCGTCCATGAACGGCCCGAACGGCGTATTGGCGGGGTCGGGTGCCGCCATGGTGACCGAGATGTTGACGACCGCCGGCATCGCCTGTTTGAGCATCGGCGCCAGCGAGGGCAGGGCACCCTGCTGCGGCGCCACGGCCGGCAATTGCGCCTGAGCCGGCTCCGGCGCGCTGGACATGATGCAGGCTGCGGTCACCAAGGAGACCGACACCGCGAGGGGTGCCAGGATCTTGTGCTTCAGGGACAGCGTCATGGGGAATCCTTATTAAATAGGTGTGAAATTGGAAGGACGGCGCTGAGACCGCGCCGCCGCGCGCAAAGTTCGTTACGCCCCGGGTAGCGGCGGCTGCAGTGCCGTTTCAGCACTGCGACGCAGGCCAAGGCCGAGGCGTACCAACCCCGCCGAAAGCCGCTCAGCCAACCCCTGTGGTGCGCGGAAATGCAGCTGCAGCAAGTCCGCCTTGCCGACCCATTGCAGCAACCAGTCGTCGCTGGTCATCAGTTCGTCGGCGAGCTTCAATTTCAGCGCCTGACTGCCATACCAATGCTCGCCGGTGGCCACCTGGTCGATATCGAGCACGGGTCGGTGCGCCGTGACGAACTGCTTGAACAGCGCATGCGTCTGCTCCAGCTCCTCTCGGAACTTGGCACGCCCCGCCTCGGTGTTCTCGCCGAAGACGGTCAGTGTGCGCTTGTAGTCGCCCGCCGTGTGCAGCTCGACGTCAATCTCATTCTTCTGCAGCAGACGATGCAGGTTCGGCAGTTGCGCGACGACGCCGATGGAGCCGAGCACTGCGAACGGGGCGGCGATGATGCGGTCTGCCACCGCTGCCATCATGTAGCCGCCGCTGGCGGCGACCCGGTCAACCGCCACCGTCAGCTTCAGCTCGCGGGCGCGCAGCCGCTGCAGCTGTGCCGCCGCCAGCCCGTAGGCGTGGACCAGCCCGCCAGGCGACTCCAGACGCAGCAGCACCTCATCACCGGCTTTCGCGACCTGCACGATGGCACTGATCTCCTCGCGCAGGGCGTCGGTGGCGGAGGCGCGGATATCGCCGTCAAAGTCGAGCACGAAAACGCGGGGTCGGGGCGCTGGCGTCTTCGATTTGCGGCGCAGCTTGCGCTCTGCCTTGCGCTGCTTGCGCGCCAGCTTCTGCTCGGCCGGGGTTCGCAGCTCTACCTGCAACACATCGGCGAGGCGTTCGTAGCGATCGCTCAGATTGGTGATTTCCAGGCGCTCGCCGGGCCCTTGGCCGCGGGCGGCGCGTACCGAAGCCGCCAGGGCACCCAGTGCCAGTACCAGCACCAGCAGTAGGGTGAAGGCCTTGGCGGCAAACAGGCCATAGTCAGCGAGAAAACCGGTCACAGACACTCCTTGAGATGGGGTCGAGGGAAAAATGTAGGGATTTTCAGGTTCTTGCGCACGCCAGGCACCCGGCGAGCCCTCGCTCTCTATAATAAGGCGGACAACTACGAATCGGTCCTAGTGGGGACCGGGGGACGCAGATGAAGCGGATCACACTCGCTGCGGCAAGCCTTTCGGCACTGCTGGTCACGGTCCCGGCGCTGGCCGCCGAGGTGTCCGACACGGTGGATACCCGACCGTACATCTCGGTGGGCGGTAGCTACGTGTTCGAAGACAGCAGCCGCGACAGCGAGGCCGCTGACGGTTACTGGCTCAGTGTTGGTAAGTCCTTCAACCGCTTCTGGGGGCTGGAGTTCACGGGCTTCCATAATCAATTCGATGCCCGTCGGCCCGGCGGCCCGGAGTGGGAGGAGCAGGGCGGCGAGCTCGCCGTGCTGTACTACTACGCCCGTGGCGAATCGTTCGCGCCGTACTTCAGCCTCGGCGCCGGTTGGGTGGAGACCGAGGAAACGACCAGCGGGCTCGACTCGCGCGATCCCTACGGCGCGGCCGGCGTCGGCTTCTTCAAATCATTCTCCCTGGGGTCGACCGATCTGGGCGTTCGCGGCGACGTGCGCTACCGCTGGCTCGATGCCCAGGATATCGGCACCGCCTCGCCCTTTGAAGAAGCGGTGGTGCGGCTTGGCCTGATGGTGCCGATTGGCGCCGATCCCACGCCTGCGCCTGCGCCGCCGGTCGATTCGGCACCGGCACCCGCAGCGGTGCCGGACAGCGACGGCGATGGGGTTGCCGATGACCGCGATCGCTGTCCCGACACCAGCGCCGGCCTGACCGTGGACGCCGAGGGCTGCCCACCACCGCCGGTGCCGGCAGCCGGACTGGCCCCGGTGCTGTTCCCGTTTGACCAACATCAGCTGACGGATGCCGCCAGGCAACAGCTGCAGGCGGCATTGCCGACCCTGCGTGACGGGCTGGCCGCATCGAAGACGCAGCGCCTGGCGCTGGCCGGGCACACTGACTGGCTGGGGACCGAGGGCTACAACCAAGCCCTGTCCGAACGACGGGCTCGCAGTGTGCGCGACTTCCTAGTGACGCAGGGTCTTGACCGCCAGCGGATACAGACCGATGCCTATGGCGAGACGCGTCCGGCCGTCAGCAACGACAGCGAGGAAGGTCGGGCCCGCAATCGCCGGGTCGATCTTCAGTGGCTGGAGTAGGGGCCGCCATGCCGCGCCGCTGGTTGCCATGGCTGCTGTGGATGCCCGGCATGGCGCTGGCAGCGGCTGGCGCCGGTTACATCGTTGACGGTGATGGCGACGGCGTTGACGACGTCCGCGATCTTTGCCTCTACACCCCGCAAGGTGCGAGCGTCGATGGTTTCGGCTGTTCCGGCAATGATGACGAGGATGGTGATCAGGTCGCTGACCTGCTCGATCACTGCCCGATGTCCCCGCCCGGTGCCCGCGTCGATCGTCAGGGATGCGCCATCGACAGCGACTTCGATGGCGTCGCCGACGGGCTGGATCGCTGTGATGGCACCGCACTGGGGGCGCTGGTGGATGCGCGTGGCTGCTCGCAGCTGGCGCAGGTGCCGGCGCCGGTCGCAGCCCCGGCTACGCCCACGATTGCCGCCGTCAGCCCGCCGCAGTCCGTGCCGGCACCACGCCCGTTCCAGCGCCCAGCCCCGGTCACCGTCTCGGCCATGGCGCCGCGTGCGGTGCTGACGGGCATGCCATTGCTGCCGGCGCCGCAGCCATCATCGCTAGCGCGCGCAGCACCAGCGTCAGTGTCGGCGCCAGTACGAGCACTGGCGCGGGTGGCTGCGGCCGGCCACCGTGCGTCGCCGGGGGGCGCTTCAGCGGTCCCTACCGCCACCGCGCAGGTGGCGCCACGGGCGGCACCGGTGCCGCCGCCACCATTGCGCGCGCGACCCACCACCTTGAATGCCCAGAGCCGTGTCGCTGAAGTGGGTTTCGACGACGGTCATCCTGACCTAGCGGTCGCGCTGGGCGCAGCGCTGGTGCCGCTGCGCGATCGCCTGGGTGCGGGCGCCGAGCACTACGTGGAGCTGGTTGGCCTCACCACCGGCGCGCGGGGCGATTCCAGTCGCATGGCGCAAAGGGTGAAGCAGGTGCAGCAGTTTATCGAGGCGCAGGGCATTCCCGGTGCCCGCATCGTCTATGCACTGCGGCCGGCGCGGGCCAATGAGCGCGCCGGCCACGTCGAGCTGCATCAGCGCTGATCGCGATTGAAGGGGGGCTGCGCGGCGAGTGCGGTGGCGCGTGCCACCGATTCGTCCAGAACGGCCTCGGGCGTTGGCGCGATCGGCCAGCCCTGCAAATGCTGACGCGTCAGGGCGGCCAAGGCCTCAAGATGCGCCGGCGCATCGTTGAGCGCGGGGATGTAGCGCAAAGCCGTGCCGCCGGCCTCCCGAAACTGTTCTCCATAGCGAATCGACACTTCCTCCAGGGTCTCCAGGCAGTCCGCTGAGAAGCCGGGGCAGATCACATCCAGCTGTCTACAGCCGCCCTGCGCGAGCGCGGCGATGCGGTCATCGGTATAGGGCTGCAGCCACGGCATCCTGCCGAGGCGACTCTGGAAGCTGAGGCTCCAGGCATCGGCCGGCAGAGACAATGCTTCCGCCAACAGGCGACCGGTCTTGTGACAGTGGCAATGGTAGGGATCACCGCGTTCCAGGTTGCGCAGCGGAATGCCGTGAAACGACAGCAGCAAATGGTCCCCGCGGCCTTGCACGGCCCAGTGTGCGCGAACGCTCTCGGCCAGGGCTTCGATGTAGCCGGGGTCGTCGTGGTACTCGCGGATCACACGTAGCGCAGCCGGCAGGCGTTGTTGCATCTGATGTCGATAGACCGCGTCCAAGGCCGCAGCCGTGGTGGTGGCCGAGTACTGCGGGTAGAGCGGCAGCACCAACACGCGTTGAACGCCACGCTGCGACATCCGATCGAGGGCCTGTGCCACCGATGGCTCGCCGTAGGTCATTGCCAGCTCGACATCCACCGCCGTGCCCAGGCGCGACTGCAGGCCCACCTGCTGGGCCCGACTGATGGTCATCAGCGGCGACCCGCCGGAGCCCCACACCGAGTGATAGGCCTCAACCAGTTTGCGGGGGCGGAACGGCAGGATCAGTGCGTTCAGCAGCAGCCACCACAGCAACCTGGGCACCTCGACCACGCGGCGGTCTGACAGAAACTGTCGCAGATAGCGGCGGATGGCGGCGGCCGTGGGCGCCGCTGGGGTGCCCAGATTGACCAGCAGGATGCCGCTGCGGGCGGCACGGCGGTGAACGGCGACGACATCGGAGGACTTCACAGGGAAAACCCGGCGGATATGTACCGCTATTGTCCGCCATCCGGCGCAGAGGCCAGGCGCCGGAAATAATCCTTGTACGCCCGCATCATCACCGGGCCCAGCGCCACCATCATCGGCAGGTTGATCAGCAGCATGAAACCGAGCGAGATGGTGCTCAGGGTGTCGAGCTCGACATCGGTGCGAATGAAGCCCAGGCAGGTCACCACGATCAACAGGCACCAGAGCACGCGAAACGGTTTGATTGCACCCGGCCCGGTAAGATAAAGCAGGCCCTGTTCGCTGTAATAGCTCCAGGTGATCATGGTGGAAACGGCGAACAGCCACACGGTCACCACCACCAGCCAGCGGCCCAGACCTGGCTGGGCGACGTCAAAGGCACGGGCGGTCAGTGTCGCCGCTGGATAGTCGGCAAACAGGCCGGGCTCGGCAATGCGGGGCGCATCGGCGACCAGCGGGCGCCAGGCAATGATCCCGTCGGCGGTGACGGTGCCGAACAGGCGCACGCGTTGATCGCGGCCGGCGTCCTGCACCACCAGGAAGACCGGGTCGCCCGTCGTCAGCTGCATCGCCGCCTCCGGCAGCTGCATCTGGTCGGGCAGCCAGCGGCCATCCGCCTGCTGCACCAGATTGGGCGGCGTTGGCCAATGGGCCTCGGCGTCACGGTTCCAGACACCGCTGACGAGGATCACCAGTGCCGTCAGCGTGCACACCACCAGAGTGTCGATGAAGGGTTCAAGGCCGGCCACCACCCCCTCGGTCACCGGCTCACGGGTTTTCACCGCGGCATGGGCGATGGGCGCGGACCCCAGACCCGCCTCTGAGGAAAACAATGCCCGCTTCATACCGAAGATGAAGGCGGTACCGGTGGCGGCGCCGAGGAAGGCGCCTGCGGCTTCGGTGGGCTGAAACGCCGACGTGAAGATCAAGGCGAACAGGGCGGGGAGCTGATCCCGCTCCACCACCAGCACGGCCACGGCCGCCAGCATGTAGAGCCCGCACATGACCGGCACCAGCAGGCCGGTGATGCGGCCGATGCGGCGGATGCCGCCGAGTATCACCGCCCCGACCAGCAAGGCCATCACCACGCCGCTCAACCATGGCGGAACGCCGAAGTAGGCCCGCGAGATCTCCGCGACGTTCCAGGCCTGGAACATGTTGCCGCCGGTGATGCCGAACAGAATCAGCGGCAAGCAGAACAGTGCGCCCACGACGGCGCCCAACCGTGCCATGCCCGGCAGTTGAGACAGGCCTTCGCGTGCCACCATCATCGGGCCCCCGAGTGGCCGGTTGGGGTCGCGGGTGTCGCGGTAGAGCATCGACAGCGTCACTTCGGCGGTCTTGATGGCCATGCCGGCCAGCCCGACCATCCACATCCAGAACACGGCGCCCGGCCCGCCCAGGCTGACGGCGATGGCGACACCGCCGATGTTGCCGAGCCCCACCGTTGCCGACAGCGCCGCCGACAGCGCCTGAAAATGCGACAGCACGCCGCTGCCGTCACGGGCATGGGCGCCGTGACCTCGCAGCAGTCGGACGCCGTGGGTCAAAGAGCGGTATTGGCAGAAGCCACTCCAGACGGTGAACAGGATGCCGACGCCTAGCAGGGTCAGCAGCACCGGTACCGACAGCAGCACGGCATTGATGGCAGACAACAGGGCGAAGAAGGCGTCCATCGGCTCAGGACAGGTTGGTGACGAGAATCCAGACGATGGCGACCGGGGCAATCACCCGAAGCACCCATAGCCAGGCAATGGCCCACGGTTGATGCAGTCGCCCGTCGTTGGAGAGCGCCAGCAGGGCCGGACGGCCCCACACCCACCCGACAAACAGCGCGGTCAGCAGCCCACCCACTGGCAGCATCAGGTTGTTGGCGAGAAAGTCCATCAGGTCGAACCAGGTCAGTCCAAACACCCGCACCTCGGCCCAGGGGCCAAACGACAGCGAAGCCGGGACTGCCAGCAACAGGCAGACCATCGACGCCCCCGCCACTACGCGGCGTCGGGACAGCCCATGTTCATCGATGAAGTACGAAACCAGAGGCTCCAGGATCGAGACCGCCGAGGTCAGTGCGGCGATCGCCAGCAGGACGAAGAACAACACGCCGAACAGCTCGCCACCGGGCAGGGCGGCGAATACCGCCGGCAGTGTGATGAAGGTCAGGCCAGGGCCGGCACTGGGTGAAAAGCCGAAGGCGAACACCGCCGGGATCACCATCAGGCCGGACAGGAAGGCCGCCAGACAATCCAGCGCGCCCACTGTGATCGCCGACCGCGGCAGATTTTCACGCAAGGACAGATAGGAGCCGTAGGTCAGCATCGTCCCCATGCCGATCGAGAAAGAAAAGAACACCTGCGAAATGGCAGCAAAAAAGGTGCCCGCATCGACCTTGGACCAGTCCGGCTGCAGGTAGAACGCCACGCCGGCAGCGGCGCCCGGCAAGGTCAGGGCACGGAACACCAGCACCAGCAGCAGGACGAACAACAACGGCATCAGCCAGCGATTGGCGCGCTCGATGCCCCGGCTGATACCGCCGGTCACCACCCACGCCACCAGCACCGTGAACAGAGCAGCGTAGATCAGCGGCTGCCAGGGGTCGGCGACGAAGGCCTCGAAGGCTGCGCCAAGTACCGCGGGATCTCGGCTGTGCAGCAAGCCCCTCGCCATCTGGCCGATGTAGGCCAGCGTCCAACCGGCGACCACGACGTAAAAGGAGAGGATGACGAAGCCGGTGAGCACGCCGAGAAAGCCCACCAGCGGCCAGCCGCGGCCGCCGAGCTGGCGGAAGGCGCCCACCGGGTTGCGCTGCGCGGTCCGGCCCACCAGCATTTCCGCCATCATCAGCGACAGGCCGAAGCCGGCCACGATGCCCAGATAGATCACCAGAAACGCCCCGCCACCGTTTTCGCCGGTGATGTAGGGGAAGCGCCAGATGTTGCCCAGGCCCACGGCCGACCCCGCCGCGGCCATGATGAACCCAAAGCGGCTTCCCCAATGCTCCCGTGTCGTCATGCGCGCTCCCCCGAGGCGATGCGGTGGTCCGGCGGGCTCAGGCGGCAGCGGCAGGAACCATCTCAGAAACCGCCTGCACTTCGCGCGCTGCAGCCAGCGCCGCAAGCCGGGCGATTACCCCGTAGGCGTAAAAGCGGTTGGGGCGATCATCCGGCCCCGCCTCCGGATCAGGGTGGCCGCAGCACTGGTCGAAGGCCAGCTGCTCGAAACGCATCCCGGGGGCGTTGAGGTTCTCATCGGTGCCGCGCTGGCTGTTGAGCCGGTAGAAGCCGCCAACGACGAACTGGTCAATCATGTAGACCACCGGCTCGGCGGTTGCCTGATCGGTGCCGATCCGTTCGAAGGTCGGTACGCCTTCCTGGATGATGGCGCCAGTGACAGCGTTGCCGTCTTTGGCGCTCGACATGTGGGTGCGGGCGCGGCGGTTCATTTCACGCACGTCGTCGGCCGAGCGTGCCGTCATCACACCCATCCCATAGGTGCCGGCGTCGGACTTGACGATCACGAATGGCTCGTGAGGGATCTCGTACTGGCGGTATTTTTCACGCAGGTCAGTCAGCAGCAGTTCGACGTTGCTGACCAGGCATTCCTCGCCCTCACGCTTGAGAAAGTTGATCTGACCGCAGTTGCGGAACATCGGATCGATCAGCCAGGGATCGAGCTCTAGGGTCTCGGCAAGCTCGCGTGCGGCTTCGCGATAGAAGCCGAAGTGCTGCGACTTCTTGCGTGCGTGCCAGCCCAGCCCCACCGGCGGCAGTACGTCCTGGCGCAAATCCTTGAGGATTGCCGGGACACCGGCCGAGAGATCGTTATTGAGCAGCACCGCACAGGGGGTGAAGTCGCCAACCCGCACCACGTCACCGTCGCGCACCAGCGGTTCGATCAGCAGTCTGCGTCCGGACAGCGGTAGCTCGAGCTCCCGCGGGGCCTCCAGATCGGGTAGCAGCGATCCGATGTGCACCCGATAGCCCGCCTTCTGGATCAGGCTGAACAGCGTCGCCACGTTTTCCAGGTAGTAGGGGTTGCGGGTGTGGTTTTCCGGCACCAGGATCAAGCCTTGGGCGCTGGGGCAGATGCGCTGCAGTGTGCTCTTCAGTGCCTGCACGCAGAGCGGTTCGAACGTCTCATTGAGGTTATTGAAACCGCCCGGGAAAAGGTTGGTGTCCACCGGTGCCAGCTTGTAGCCCGCATTTCGCAGATCGACGGAGGAGTAGAAAGGCGGAGGTGTCGCCTGCCACTGCCGCCGGAACCAGCTTTCGATATCGGCGGTGCGCTCCAGCAAACGGGTCTCCAGCGACAGCAGCGGACCGGTGTGGGCGGTGATCAGTCGGGGCACGGGGGTTTGCATGCGGCAGCTCGCATCGGGGCGGTGTGCGGCCAGTTTACCGATTCGCTCGCTGCCGGGTCGGCACGTCGACAGCGTGGCTGTGGAGGCGCTTTGATGGAGTGTGTTACAAAGCCGCGACCAATCTGGGAAGGCGATGGGGAGGCCCACCACGTGGGAGACGCGACGCAGCACAAGGCGACCGTGATGGTGGTGGATGACAGTCAGACCATCCGACGCACGGCGGAGACCTTGCTGACCCGCGAGGGTTACACCGTGGTGACCGCGCAGGATGGTTTCGAGGCACTGGCACGCATCGCCGATGCGCCGCCGGACCTCATCTTCATCGACATCATGATGCCGCGCCTCGACGGCTATCAGGCCTGTGCCTTGATCAAGGGCAATCCACGGTATGCGAAAACGCCGGTGGTCATGCTGTCGTCCAAGGATGGCTTGTTTGACCGCGCCCGGGGCCGGATCGTCGGCTCCGATGAGTACCTCACCAAGCCGTTCACCCGAGACGAACTCATTGGGGCGGTGCGCGCCCATGTGAGCGGCTGACGCTGGCGATGAACGCGACGCTCCGTGACTGGCGTGACGACCCCTTCGAGCTGCTGCTGCGCTTGGACGACCGCCTGCGGTCGGCGCGTCTGGATGTCGCCGCCGGACAGGCCGAACAGTGGACTGGGCTGGGGTTTCGCGTGGCGCAGGAATGGTTGCTAGTCCCCCGGGACGAAGTGCGGGAGGTGATTCCGCCGCCACCGCATACCCGGGTACCCAATGCGCGGGCCTGGCTCTTGGGGTTGGCCAACGTACGGGGTGGCCTGATCACCGTGATCGACCTGCAACTTCTGCTCGGTGGACGTTCCGCGCAGGTGGGGCGCGCCCAGCGGCTGTTGGTGCTCAATGATGAACGGCTGCCCATCGGTTTTCTGGTGGATGAGGTGGCTGGCTATCGGCAGTTCGTGCCGCAGGACCAACAGCCACCCCCCGCACCGGAGCTGGATGCCCTGCAGCCGCTGGAGCTGGGCGGCTTTTTCCGCGAAGCGCGGCAATGGCGTGTGATCAGTCTGCAAAAGCTGGTGCGGACCGACGCGGTCCGTCAGGCCGGATGGTAGGACGCGACCCGTGACCGTGCGATCCAATCCCTTCCCTGCGCACAGCCTGATGCCCGCCCGGGTCGAGTTCGAGCGCAGCCTGGATCGCGCGCGGCAATCCATCGAACAGTTCGCCGATCATGATCACCCGGTGGAGGTGCTGGATCTGGCGCGGCGCGAATTGCGTGACCTGCATGCCATCGCCGGGCTGCTGCAGTTCCCGGGATTGCAGCTGGCACTTGCCGAGATGCGCGAGGCCTTGCAGGCCGTCATCGATGCCGATATCGACGATGCCGAAGCCGCCTGTTCGGCGCTGCTCGGCGGCTGCGTGCAGTTGGCCGACTACCTCGAAGTGGTCAGCCAGGGCCGCGAGGACTGCGTGCTGGTGCTGCAGCCGCTGATCAATGAACTCCGGCTCGCCATGGGGCGGCCGCTGGTGACCGAGTCAGCACTGTTCGTGGCGCAGATGCACGCCATCGGCGCCTCATTGCCGTTTTTGCCGCCTCCGGGCACGGCAATGGCGCCAGCCTATGCGCGCAAGCTGCTGCCGCTGTTTCAGTCGGCGCTGCTGAGCTACGTCCGCCGTCAGCCGGACGCCGAAATTGCGCTCAAGCGCATGGGGCGGGTCGCCGAGCAACTGGCCCAGAGCGCCCAGCGTCCGGGGGTGCACACCCTTTGGCGCACTTTTGCCGCCGTGGTGGAAGCCTTGTTGGGCCAGACGCTCGAAGAGGCCATTGAACTCAAGCGCCTGATGGGGAATTGCGGTCAGCAATTGAAGGTGCTCGCCACCGCCGGCGAGCAGGCGGCGGATACCCCGGCACGCGATCTTGCCTTGCAACTGCTGTTCTTCGTGGGCCGGTCGCGCGGTCGCGGGCCGCGCGTGCAGGCGCTTCGGCAGGCTTACCGGCTGGCGGACTACCTGCCCGCCGAGAGTCAGCTGGAACAGATCCGCGCACGCCTGCACGGCCCCAATATGGCCTTGTTGACGCGGGTGGCAGAGGAGCTGCACCGCGATTTTCGCGACATCGAGGACGCCATCGACCTGATGGTGCGTACGCGGCAGTACCAGGCCAACACCGAGACCGCTGCGCGTATGCGGCGCCTGGCCAGCACACTCTCAACGCTGGGCCAGCCGAGCCTGGCGCGGGCACTTGGGAACCAGGCGGCGGCACTGGAGGCGCTGCCGGAGGATCCCAGCCACTGGCCCTGGATGGAGCTGGCGACGGCCTTGCTGCGTACCGAGCACAGTCTGGAGCAGGCCTTGTTCCGACAGCTCAATGCCACCCGTGGCGGGACGGTCGGCGTCGAGCTGGAAGAGCGCGTCCCTCACAGCGAAGACCTGCGCCGCGGCCGTGTCGCCCTGCTGCGCGAGTCGATGGTCGACCTCGCCCGCTTCAAGTCCCTTTTTGCCGCGCTGCTGAACGATAGCGAGCGGCAGCAGCGCCCCGAAGCGCTGCGTCTGTTGAATGAGGTGCGCGCCGCGCTCAACGTGATCGGCGAAGCACGTGCCGCCACCTTGATGCAGCCGATGCTGGCGCGCCTGGGTGATGCGACGCTGTCCGCTTGGGTGTCGCAGCCGATGCTGGCTGAGCGCTTTGCCGATGCCACCACCGCCTTGGAGCTGTATCTCGAAGCGCTGCGGGACGAGCTGTCCGACGTCGGCCATCGCCTGGACGACTTCAGTGGCTTTGTCGACCGGCTGGAGCAGGAGGTCGAAACCGGGCTGGCGGGGGCACCCGCGACATCGACAGTGGCGGTGCCTGAGGCCGTGGCTGGCGATACCGCAGACGAGGCCGGCCCTGACCCGGAGATCCGCGAAATCTTCCTCGAAGAGGCCGAACAGGTCAGCGAGACCCTGTCGACCGCGGTGGCCCGCTGGGGGCGTCAGCCTGATACCGGCGATGCGCTGGTGACCATCCGCCGCGCGTTCCACACGCTCAAGGGTTCCGGTCGCATGGCCGGCGCCAGCGGGATCGGTGAGTTTGGTTGGGCCGTGGAGAATCTCCTCAACCATTGCCTCGACGGTGCCATCGAGATTTCGCCATCGATCATCGATCTGGTCGAGCGGGCGCAGGTGCTACTGCCCGAGCTGATCCGCTGTTTCCGCGAACAGCGGGCCGATCCCGCCCTGCTGGCGCCTCTGATCGCTGACGCCCAGCACCTTGCGGCCGGTCATGAGCTGGTGGAGCCCGAGACCCTCACGGTGTTCAGGGTAGACGCCAACGAACGGTTGGCCGAAGCCCAACATTGGCTTCGTGACGGCGTCACGCGACCGCCCCCGGAGGCGGTGGTGCGGGCTTTCCACACGCTGCGGGGCTCGGCGGCGGTGGCCGGCGCACCGGCGGTATCCGAGATCAGCGCGGTGCTCGAGCACTGGCTCTCGGTGCTGCGCGGCGAGGGTCGCCCCTTGTCGCCCTCCGCACACGCGCTGATGTTGGAGCTCATGCCCTACCTGGCGGAGGGCGTTGCCAGTGCCGGCAGTACCGCTGCGGCGGAGGCGGACGGTCAGCCCTGGCTGGAGCGGCTGCAGGGCGAGGTGGGCACCCTGCCGGTGGCCACCGCCACGCCGGCCGAACAGGAACTCGCCGACGTCTTCGCGATGGAGGCACTCACCGCCGTTAACCGGCTTGAGGACCAAGTTCAGGCCTGGGCGCAGTCGCCGCAACGGTCGACCGTACGCGAGGCCATCGACAAGCTGCTGCACACCCTGGCAGGCGCTGCGGTGATGGCCCGTGCCACCGCATTCTCAGCCAGCGTGGTGGCGCTGCAGAAAAAGCTTCGTGACAACGTCGATGATGCCGTACCGACGCCCGCCTTCTTTACACGGTTGCTGGAGGTGGTGGAAGGCTTCTATCAGCAGTTGGACGCTTTCCGGGATGGCCAGCTCAATCCGGAGGAGGCTGGGCTGTTGGCGCGCATCGACGCGCTCGATCCGTGCGTCTCGGGTCGCGGTCCTGAGACCCCGTCCGATCGCGCCGGAACCGGGCCTTCGGAGCGCGATGCAGCCGCCCCGCCGGCCGAACCCGACGCGGTTCCGTCCGTCGGAAGCGCAGCTTCATTCGCGTCCGACACGCTGCCGGTCTTGGCACACGAGGCGACACCGCTCACCGAGGCGGACGGCCCAGCGCTGACCGACGAGCCCGTGCCAGTGGGGGTTCCCGCGGACGCCGTGGTCGTACCCGAGACCGCCGTCGACAACGCGAGCCGGCACCAGCCGCCGCCGACACCGACCGTGGCTGATGGCGCCGCGTCGGTCCCGGAGGACGGCGCCGATCCGGAGGAGGTGCCGCCTCCGCCCGCCGGGGAAGCCTTGGACGACGAGCTTCAGGACATCTTCCTGAGCGAGGCGCGTGAACTGTTGGAAGCGCTCGATGCGGTGGTGCAACGCGGCAGTCGCGATGCCGCCAGCGTCGAAGTGCAGGCGGACGCCAAGCGCATCCTGCATACCCTCAAGGGCAGCGCCCGCGTTGCCGGCATGTCGGCGCTGGGGGACATAGCGCAGGCCTTGGAAACGCAGGTGATCGACCAGGGCGGCAGTGGCGCGCCCGCCACCCTCTACGTCCGTCTCGGTGAGGTCACCGATCAATTGCATGGCGTGCTCGATGCCATCGTCGAGGGCGATATTCCCGATACCGACGCCGTGCTCGCTGCCTGTGATCTCGGTCGCAGGCGCGCGCCCGAGCCGATTGCTGCGTCGCCGGCACTGCCCACACTGGTGGCCACCGAAGTCGCCGACAGCGAGCTGCTCGACATTTTTGCGGCAGAAGCGGTGGAGTTGTTGGAGGGCATTGATGCCGCCCTCAACCGCTGGCGGTCGGCGCCCTTCGATGAAGCCCCGCGCCGCGACCTGCAGCGCGCCCTGCATACGCTCAAGGGCGGGGCCCGCATGTCCGGCTGGCGCCAGATGGGCGATCAGGCGCATGCGCTGGAGACCCGGCTGGAGGCCTTGGACGCACAGCCCGGCAGCGCCGTCGACCCCGGCTTGCTGGAGGCCGTCTCCGGTGTGGTCGAGCAGTTGCACGGACAACTCGATGACCTGCAGCAGGGCCGGACGCCGGCATCGACGGGGCCGCTGATCGACCCGCCCACGCCCCCGACAGAAGCCATCATCCCGATGTCGCCGGCGACCGGAACCGCGGATGTCGGTGTGGCCACAAATGTCGAGCAAGCGGATGAAGGGCTTCCGCCGCAGGCCGAAGTGCCACCGCCGACGGATGCAGCGCACGCGGCGCCAACTCAGTGGGATCCGCTCCTGTTCTGGCGGCCGGATGATGAACAGGGCGGCCTTGCCGCGCTGCGGCGCGAAACCGCGCGTGTGCCGGTCGAGCGGCTCGACGGCATGCTCAACGAAGTGGGCGAGATCGCCATCTATCGGTCGCGACTGGAAGAGCAGGTCGCGGGGCTGGGCCTGCAGCTGAGCGAAATGACCCAGGCGATTGACCGTATGCGCGAGCAGCTGCGCCAGATGGGGGCCGAAACCGACGCGCAGATCAGTGCCCGCGGTTTGGCGGGTCCTTCGCCGGAGCAGGATCGCTACGCCGGCGATTTCGATCCTCTGGAAATGGACCGCTATACCCGCATGCAGGAGTTGTCGCGTGCGCTCAACGAGTCTGTTGGAGACCTCGGCGCGCTCCACGACAGCATGGCTGGCCTGGTGTCGGAGTCGGAGTCGCTGCTGCTGCAGCAGGGGCGCATCAGTACCGATGTCCAGCAGAACCTGATGGGCACCCTGATGGTGCCGTTCGCGCGTCAGATCGGACGCCTGGAGCGCGTGGTGCGCACCGTTGCGCAAGAGACCGGAAAGCAGGTGCGGCTGGTGGTCGAAGGCGACGATGCCGAGCTGGATCGCAATGTGCTTGACCGCATGACGGCACCATTGGAACACCTGCTGCGAAATGCCGTGGTCCATGGCATCGAAGCCACCGCGCAGCGCGTCGAGGCCGGTAAGGACCCGATCGGTACCGTCACCATCCGCCTCCAGCGTGATGGCAGCCAGCTGTTGTTGAACCTGGCCGACGACGGCGGCGGCTTCGACTTCAGCGCGATCCGGGAGACCGCGATCCGACGCGGACTGTTGCGGGCCGATGCGGCGGTCACGGAAGACGATCTTCAGGCGTTCATATTCGAGCCCGGCTTCTCCACCGCACGCCAGTTGACCCAGGAGGCCGGCCGCGGCATCGGCATGGACGTGGTGGCCTCCGAGGTGAAGCAGCTCGGCGGCACCCTCACCGTCGACGGCAAGTCCGGTGAAGGCGCTCGCTTCCAGGTTCGTCTGCCGCTGACCCTGGCCATTTCGCAGGCGCTGATGGTGAATGTGGCCGGTGAGCTGTTCGCGCTGCCGCTGACCAGCATCGAAGGGATCGTGCGCATCGGCGTTGAGGCGCTGGACGGCCACCTGCGCGAGGGCGGCGCGCCCTACCTCTATGGCAACCAGGCCTATCGCGTCCGCTGCCTGGCCGATTATCTGGGGCTGCCGCGACCATCCTTGAAGGACGCTCGCACCGTGCATGCGGTGCTGATTCGCACGCCTGAAGGTCCGGGGGCGGCCGCCCGCCATACCGCCATGGTGGTCGACCAATTGCTCGGCAACCGTGAAATCGTGTCGAAGGCGGTGGGGGCGCTGGTGAGCTCGGTCAATGGCATCAGCAGCGCCACCATCCTGCCGGACGGCCGGGTGGTGCTGATCCTGGATGCGCCGGCATTGGTGCAGGCCCGTGCGCGTCGTGCGCGCGTCGCCCAGGCCCTGCAGACGCAGGAGTCCGATCAGCGCCCGCTGGTCATGGTGGTCGACGATTCCATCACCATCCGCCGTGTCACCGAGCGACTGCTCGGCCGCAACGGCTATCGTGTGGTCACCGCCAAGGATGGTCTTGATGCCATGGCACAGCTGCAAACGGTGGCGCCGGTGGCGATCCTGCTGGACATCGAGATGCCGCGAGCCGACGGCTTTGAAGTGGCCAGCTTCGTCCGCAATACCGGCCGCATCCGCAACGTACCGATCATCATGATTACCTCGCGTTCCGGCGAGAAGCACCGTGCTCGTGCCGCCGAAATCGGGGTGGACCGCTACCTCATCAAGCCCTATCAGGAGGAGCAGCTGATGAGTGAGCTGCAGGATGTGCTGGGGGCGCCCCGTCCATGAGCGCAACACAGATCCATGCGGTGCTGGTGGCCCTGGACGGCGACACCCTGTTGCTCCCCAACAGCGCTGTGCTTGAGGTGCTCTCCCGCGAGGCGGTCGAATCGTCCGAAGGCCTGCCGGCCTGGTTGTTGGGGACGGTCAGCTGGCAGGGTCAGTCGGTTCCGGTGCTGCGTCTGGAGCGTCTCAATGGTGACGAGCCACGCGAGGATGCCCGTCGGGCGCGCGTGGTGGTGGTGCAGAGCGTCGGCCGACATTGGCCGATGGCGCGTTTCGCCATACTGGCGCAGGGCTATCCCCATCTGGTGACGCTCAACCGCGCGGCGATGTCGGCGATGAAGCTGCGCAATACCGACCGGCCGGATCTGGTGCTGGCGCGGGTGCGCATCGCCAGCCAGGAAACCTGGGTGCCCGATCTCGAAACCGTGGAATCTCAGCTGGCGCGCGCGCTTGCCGCCAGCGTGTGACCGCGGTCAGCGGCATTCCGGCCGCTGTGGCGCATACGCGCGCAAGAACAGCTCCACAGCGGCCTCCACCTGTGCCGAACGCTCGGCGGGTTTCGGCGCTGGGCGGCAGCCCATCAGCACCTGCAGGTGACAGACCCCCTTGAGCAGGCAAAAGTAGTGCCCGGCGGCGGCATGGGGTTCCGGTACATCGAGCTCGCCCTCGTCGTGCGCGGCCGTGAGCAGCCGGGCGAATTGATCGATGGTGCGTTGCGGTCCGGCGGCAAAGAACAATTGGCCCAGACGGGCTGAGCTTCGGGCCTCAGCAGCCATCATGCGATAGACGTTGATCACCTCGGCGTCCATCACCAGATCGATGAAGCCGTTACCGATGCGGGTGAGCCGCGACCGCAGGGGCTCACGTCGCTGTGGATCGAACCAGGCCGGTGGGGCGTGCGCCTCGCAGGCCTGCACCACCGCCGCCGAGAACAACGTGTCCTTGTCCGAGAAGTGCGAATACAGCGTCAGCTTGGAAACCCCTGCATGGCGCGCGATCGCCTCCATGCTGGTGCCGTCATAGCCCTGCTGCGCGAACAAACTGGTGGCGGAGGCAAGGATGGCTGCGCGCTTCTCCAGGTCCTTGGGGCGTCCACGCCGGGCCTTGCCGCTGCCGGATGGCGTGGCTCGGGGCGCGCCTTTACCTGGTGATCGGGGCGCGTTCACTGCATCGGGTCCGCAAAATGCATGGATAACTTACCGCCTTGCGCAGGACTTCAATTTCTATACCATACGGTACAGTTTAATAAAGCGCGAGTGAGGGTGGCCATGCGGCGAGGGATGGTGGGGATCATGCTGGCCCTGGGGCTCGCAGCCTGCGGCGACAAGACCGGTCTGACGGTGCCGCAGCGGGTGGTCGTGGTCGAGCCACCGGTGCTGCTGGACACGGTGGGTGCCACGCTGTTTCCCGGCACGGTGGTGGCGCGCGAGGATGTCGCCCTGGGTTTCCGGATCGCCGGCAAGCTGGTGGCACGTGCGGTGGACGCCGGTGACCGTGTGAAGCAGGGCCAGCTGCTGGCCCGGATCGACCCCGAAGATGTCCGACTCGCCGCCAATGCGGCGGCGGCGGCAGTCACCGCAGCGGAGTCCGACCTGCGCCTGGCTGAGGCGGAGCTGGAGCGTCACCGTGGCCTGCTGGCGCGCAAATACATCAGCGCCTCCGCTTTCGAGTTGCGCGAGAACCAATACAAGCTGGCGGCGGCGCGCCTGGACCAGGCGCGTGCCGAGTACGCCGTGAGCCGTAACCAGCGTGGCTACACCGAGTTGGTGGCGGACCGCGACGGCCTGATCACCCAGAGCCTGGCGGAGCCGGGGCAGGTGTTGAGCCTGGGGCAGACGGTGTTGCGGTTCGTGCCCGACGAAGGGCGGGAAGTGGAAATCCAGGTGCCCGAAGGCCGTTTGCAGCCGCTGCGTGAGGCAGCCGGTATGCAGGTACGTCTGTGGGCGCTGCCGGACCGGCAGTTTCCCGCAACCGTCCGCGAGATCACGCCGCAGGCCGACCCGCTGACCCGGACCCATCGCGTGCGACTGGCGCTGCTCACCGACGATCCGGAGGTGGCGCTGGGCATGACGGCCTCCGCCTTCCTGCAAATGAGCGCGCAGCAGCCCGTGTTCGGCATCCCGGCCTCGGCCTTGGGCGAGCACGCCGGGCAGCCGGCGGTGTGGACCGTGGATGCCTCAGGCCAGACGCAGCCCTTGCCGGTTACCGTGCTGCGCTACACCGAGCAGGGCGTGGCGGTAACGGGTGCGCTGTCGGCGGAACAGGCGCTGGTGAGTGCCGGCGTCCATCTCTTGGCCCCTGGGATGGCCGTCACCGCGGTGCCGCGTCAGCGTGCCGACCGCTGAGGATCCGGCATGAACTTCAACCTCTCGCGTTGGGCCTTGGCGCACCAGGGCATCGTGCTGTACTTCATGGTGCTGTTCGCCATCCTGGGTGTTCACAGCTACCTCACGCTGGGGCAGTCGGAGGATCCGCCGTTCACCTTCCGGGTGATGGTGATCAACACCCAGTGGCCCGGGGCCAGTGCCGAGGAGGTGGAGGCGCAGGTCACCGACCGTATTGAGGAGAAGCTGCAGGAGAGCGCGTTTCTCGATCACATGCGGTCCTATTCACGCCCCGGCGAGAGCCAGGTGTTTTTCATTGTTCGCGAAAACATCGACCCGGCGCTGATTCCCGACGCGTACTACGAGGTGCGCAAGAAGGTTGGCGATATCCGCAACACCCTGCCTGAGGGCGTGGTCGGCCCGTTCTTCAACGACGAGTTCGGCGACACCTTCGGCAATATGTTTGCGCTCACCGGCCAGGACTTCAGCGCAGCGGAGCTGGAGGACTACGCCGAGCGTGTTCGGACCCGGCTGTTACGGATTCCAGATGTTGCCAAGGTGATGTTCTTCGGAACCCAGCCGCAGACCATCGAAATTCGCTTCGCCAATACCAAGCGCAGCCAGCTGGGCGTGCCACCGGAGGTCATCGTTCAAGCCATCCAGGGCGCCAACCGGATGACGCCGGCCGGATACTTCGATCTGGGACAGGACCGGATCTATCTGCGCACCAACAACCAGTTGGAGACGGCCGAGCAGGTTCGGCAGCTGGCCATCAGTTACGAAGGGCGCACGCTGCGCGTTGGCGATGTTGCCGAGGTGGTGCGCGGCTACGCCGATCCGGCGGCGCCGCAGGTGCGTTTCGGCGGTGAACCGGCGATCGCCATCGGCATTTCGATGGAGCAGGGCGGCGACATTCTGCGGCTCGGCCGGTCGCTGGACGATGCTTTCGCCGAGCTGCAGCAGACCCTGCCACTGGGACTCACCCTGCACCGGGTGTCGGACCAGTCGCAAGTGGTGCAGCGGGGCGTCAATGAGTTCATCAAGGTGCTGGCCGAGGCTGTGGTGATCGTGCTGCTGGTGAGCTTCTTCTCGCTGGGCCTGCGCACCGGGCTGGTGGTGGCGCTGTCGATCCCGCTGGTGTTGGCGATGACCTTTCTGTCGATGAAGTACTTTGGCATCGACCTTCACAAGATCAGCCTCGGTGCGCTGGTGCTGGCACTGGGCCTGTTGGTGGATGACGCGATCATCGCCGTGGAGATGATGGCCATCAAGATCGAGCAGGGCTGGGACCGGGCCAAGGCCGCAGCCTTCATGTACACGTCCACCGCGTTCCCGATGCTCACCGGCACCCTGGTCACCGCCGCCGGCTTCCTCCCGGTGGGGATTGCCGAAAGCTCCACCGGCGAATACACGCGGTCGATCTTCCAGGTGGTGGGCCTGTCCCTGCTGATCTCCTGGTTGGCGGCGGTCATGTTCGTCCCGTACCTGGGCTACAAACTGTTACCAGAGCGGCCCAAGGGGGAGCACCACGATCCCTACCAGAGTCGCTTCTATCAGCGGTTCCGGCAGCTGGTGCGTCGCTGCGTCGATCACCGCTGGAGCGTCATCGCCATCACGGTGGCGCTGTTCCTCGGGGCGGTCGGCCTGTTCCGGCTGGTGCCGCAACAGTTCTTCCCGGCCTCCGTGCGGCTGGAGCTGATGGTGGATCTCAAGCTGCCCGAAGGGGCCTCGCTGACCGCCACCCAGGCCGTTTCACAGCGGCTGGAAGCCCTGCTCACCGAAGCCCCGGAACTGGCCGCCGATATCGAGAATTTCATCGGCTACGTCGGCAGCGGTGCGCCGCGCTACTACCTGCCGCTGGACCAGCAGTTACCGGCGCCCAGCTTTACCCAGTACGTCATCACCACCACCGGCATCGAAGCGCGTGAACGCTTGCGCGCCGCGCTGGTGCAGCAACTGCCGGCGCTGTTCCCGGATGCCCGCTGGCGCGTATTGCGCTTGGAGGCGGGTCCGCCGGTGGGGTATCCGGTGCAGTTCCGGGTGTCGGGCGAGGATCGTCAGATCCTGCACGCGCTTGCTGCCCGGATCGCCGAGCGCATGCGTGACAACCCGAACGCTGCCAACGTGCACCTCGACTGGGTGGAGCCGTCCAAGGTGGTGCGCATTGAGGTTGATCGCGACCGTGCGCAGGCGCTAGGGGTCAGCGCCGAGTCGGTGGCGAACTTCCTGCAGGGCTCACTGTTGGGGCTTCCGGTCACGCAGCTGCGCGAGGGTGACGACAGCATCAATGTGATGTTCCGTGGCCCGCCGCTGGAGCGGCAGCGCCTGAGTCTGGTGGAGTCCACGGCAATCCCCACCGCCTATGGCAACAGCATCCCGCTCAACCAGATCGCTACCTTCGACTATGACCGCGAGTACGGCATCACCTGGCGGCGTGACCGCCAGCCCACGGTGACGGTGCGCGCGGATGTCTACACCGACGTGCAGGCACCGGTGGTGACAGCGCAGGTGCAGGCCGCCATCGCGGATATCGAGGCCGATCTGCCGCCCGGCTATCGGATCACCACCGGCGGCACGGTGGAGGAATCGGCCAAGGGGCAGGTTTCGGTCAACCAGGGGATGCCCGTTTTCGTCATTGCGGTGCTGACCCTGCTCATCTTTCAGCTCAAGCGCTTCTCGCTGGTGATGATGGTGGTGCTGACCGCGCCGCTGGGCATCATTGGTGTCTCCGTGTTTCTGCTGTTGCTGCAGGCGCCGTTCGGCTTCGTGGCGATGCTGGGCACCATCGCGCTGTCCGGGATGATCATGCGCAACTCAGTGATTCTGGTGGACCAGATCGAACACGATATTGCTGCTGGCAGCCACGCCTACGATGCGGTGGTGGAGGCCACGGTTCGGCGCTTCCGCCCCATCGTGCTGACCGCGCTGGCGGCGGTACTGGCGATGATCCCGCTGTCACGCAGTGTGTTCTTCGGTCCGATGGCGGTGGCCATCATGGGTGGCCTGATCGCCGCCACCGGGCTCACCCTGCTGTTCCTGCCGGCGCTGTATTCAGCGTGGTTCCGGGTCCGGCGCGAACCTCAGGGCGCGTAACTGAACTGGGCCTGCAGCCCCAGCGGCAGGCCCAGTGCCCACCAGCCCAGCAACAGCATCGTCCACGGGAGCAGGAAGGCGATCGAGTACGGCAGCATCAGTGCTGTCAGGGTGCCAATGCCGGTGCCTTTGACGTAGCGCTGGCAGTAGACCACCACCAGCGGAAAGTAGGGCATCAGTGGCGTGATGATGTTGGTGCTGGAGTCGCCGACGCGGTAGGCGGCCTGGGTGAGATCCGGCGACAAACCCAGCTGCATCAGCAGCGGCACGAAGATCGGGGCTAGCAGTGCCCACTTGGCGGAGGCGGAGCCGACGAACAGATTGATGACGCCGGTGAGCAGCACGATGCCGATGATGGTCAGCGCTGCCGGCAGCGCCAGCGCCTGCAGCCACTGAGCGCCCTGCAAGGCCAGCAGCACGCCGAGATTGGAGTGGCCGAAAGCGGCGACGAACTGTGCGATGCAGAACATGATCACCAGGTAGTAGCCCATGGTGCTCATGGTCTTGCTCATGCCGGTAATCACATCGCGGCTGCTGGTGACCGTCCCCGCCATCACGCCGTAGACCACCGCAGGCAACAGGAACAGCAGAAAGATGAGGCCGACGATGGCCTGCATCAGCGGCGCGCCCGCTGAGGTCAGGCCGCCGTCCGCCGCCCGCCAGGCGGAGTCCTGCGGCCAGGCACTCAGCGCCAGCAGCGCCAGCGAGATGCCCATGGTGGCGAGGGCGCCGCGCAGGGCGCGGTGCTCCTGCGGCTGTAGCGGACTGAGCGTCGGCAGGTCGGAGAGATCGCCATCCAGTGGCAGTTGCCGCAGACGCGGCTCCACCACCCGGTCGGTCAGCCACCAGCCGATCGCGACAATCAGCAATGACGAAAACGCCGTGAAGAAGTAGTTGTTGAGCGGGTTGACCACCCAGCCGGGGTCGAGAATGCGGGCGCCGGCCTGGGTCAGGCCGGCCAGCATCGGGTCGAGGGCGGACGGCAGCAGGTTGGCGGAGAAGCCGCCCGAGACCCCGGCGAAGGCGGCGGCAATCCCGGCCAGCGGGTGTCGGCCTGCGGCATAGAATATGACACCGCCAAGGGGGATCACCAGCACATAGCCGGCATCCGCGGCGGTGTGGCTGAGGATCCCCACCAGAATCAACATCGGCGTAAGCCAGCGGCGCGCGGTGACGGCGAGCATCCGCCGTAGGGCAGCGCCGATAAAGCCGGTATGTTCGGCCACGCCGATGCCCAGCAGGGCGACCAGCACCACGCCCACTGGGTGGAAGTGGCTGAAGGTGGGCACCAGCTCGGCGAGAAAGCGTGTCAGGGCAATGCCGCTGAGCTGGTTATGAACCACCAAGGGGTTGCCGGTGCGTGGATCGATCACCGCGAAGTCGATGAAGGACAGGGCCCAGGACAAGCCCCACACCAGCGCCAGCAGGCCGACGAACAGCAGGGCGGGATCGGGCAGTCGGTTGCCGGTCCGTTCGACGGCGGCGAGCAGGCGCTCGAGGCGGGTCGGAGCATTCATGTCAGCGACTTTCGGTGTCGGGGAGCGTCGCAGTGTAGTGCCTGCGGTCGCTCAGTCCTGCAGGGCCAGGGCGACCGCCGCCCGCAGTGCCGGCACCACCTCGGCCTCGAACCAGGGGCGCTGTTGCAGCCAGCGGGTGTTGCGGGGGCTGGGATGCGGCAACGGAAAATAGCCCCGCGTCAGGTGTTGTTGAAACTGGCGGACCGTGTCCTCCAAGCGCGCCTTGCGTTGATCAAGGTAGTACAACTGGCCGTAGCGCCCCGGCAATACGGTCAGCTGTATTCCCGGCATGGCCGCACGCAGAGGGGCATGCCAGCGCTGGGCACATTCCGGTCGTGGCGGCAGATCGCCGCCCTTGCCCTTACCGGGGTAGCAAAAGCCCATCGGCATCAGCGCGAAGCGGTCTGCCGCATAGAACTGCGAGGCATCCACGCCCAGCCATTCGCGCAGCCGGTCGCCGCTCGGGTCGTTCCAGGGAATGCCGGTGGCATGCACCCGGGTGCCGGGTGCCTGGCCAATGATCAGCACCCGTGCCCGCGCATCCACCTGGATGACCGGCCGCGGCCCGAGCGGCAAGTGCTCGGCGCACAGCGTGCAGGCGCGCACGTCGTCGGCAAGCCGGGACAGCGACCCGGATGCTTCCGAAGGTGTCGGCGGCTTGCCCGATTTCATGCCTACACTGTGCCGCAAATCTGTGAGGAGTCCCACCATGCCGCGCTGCCCCTGGGCCGACAAGGCCGACGAGGAACGTCACTATCACGATACCGAGTGGGGCCGGCCCCAACACGACGAGCGGACCCTGTTTGAGTTTCTGATGCTGGAAGGTGCGCAGGCGGGTCTGTCGTGGGCCACCATCTTGCGCAAGCGCGAAGGGTACCGGGCGGTATTTGACGGCTATGACATCGAACGTATGGCCCACTACACCGACGACGACCTGGCTCAGCGGCTCACCGATGCCCGCATCGTCCGCAATCGGCTCAAGGTGGCCTCGGCACGCCGCAATGCGCGTGCTTATTTGCGACTGCGCGATGAGGTGGGCGGGCTAGGCCCCTACCTGTGGGGGCAGGTCGACGGCAGGCCGGTGGTCAATGGCTGGACCGAGCCGCAACAGGTGCCGGCCCGGACCCCACTGTCCGACCGCATCAGCAAGGATCTACAAAAGCGCGATTTCACCTTCGTCGGCAGCACCATCATCTATGCGTATCTGCAGGCGGTCGGGGTGGTCAATGATCACCTGGTCAGTTGTCCGCAGTACGCCGAGTGCCAGGCTTGAGACATTCGGTCGCATTGCCGACGGTGACCGCAGTGGGCATTATCAGCGCCCCGTTTGGCCCGAGAATTCGACATGCGCCTGAGCCCTTTCATCGCCCTGACCTTGACCTTGGTGGCCTGTGGCAAGGGCCCGCAGTCGGCCTCCCCCGAGGCGCCGGTGGTGGCAGACTCGGCGGTGGCCACCGGGGAGCTGGCGGCGATCGAAGTCACCAACGCCTGGGTGCGCGCGCCCTTGCCGCCAGCACCGGTGGCGGGCGGCTATCTCACCCTGCGCAATCCCGGCACCGTGGATCGCCAACTGGTGGCAGTGGAGACCGGTGCGGCCGAGCGGGTTGAGATTCACGAGATGCGCACCGAAGACGGCATGATGCGCATGCGACAGCTCACCGAAGGGCTGCCGCTCCCGGCCGGCGAAACCGTGACCTTGGCGCCCGGCGGGCTGCATCTGATGTTGATCGCGCCCGGTGAAGAAGTTGGCGCCGGTAGCTCGGTGGAGCTGACCTTGCGCTTCGCCAACGGGCCCTCGCAGGTGGTGATCGCCGAAGTGCGGCCGCAGGCCATGCCGGTCGAGGAAGCGCACGACCACGCACACTGAGGTGTCCAGGGGAACCCTGGGTCCGGTGTCAGCGTGATGCCCCTCGCGGACCCTGCTGCCGTTGCGGCGGGGCGGTTGGTGTCGATCTGCTGACCTGCCCCTCGACGTGAGGGCGGGCGATCACGCCACCCTCATTTCAGGCTTTCTCCATGACCGATACCCTCAGCCCCGGCGCCGCGGCGCCACCCCCGCCGGACTCGCTGTGGCGCGCCCTGCGCGACGCCCTTCGCGGCTCCGAAGCCGACTACACCGCCATCCCGTTGCGGCGCGCCATCCTGTTGCTGGGCGTGCCGATGATGCTGGAACTGTCGATGGAGTCGCTGTTCGCCGTGGTCGACATCTACTTCGTCGGCAAACTCGGCGCGTCCGCCGTCGCCACCGTCGGGCTCACCGAAACCTATCTGTTCCTGCTCTACGCCGTGGCCATGGGGCTGGGCATGGCGGTTACCGCGGCGGTCGCCCGTCGGGTCGGCGAGAAGCGCCCCGACCAGGCTGGGGTGGCGGCGGTGCAGGCGATCCTGCTGGGACTGGTACTGTCGCTGCCGCTGGGTGTCATCGGGATCGCCTATGCGCGGGAGCTGCTGGCGCTGATGGGCGCCGACGCATGGGTGCTGACCCATGGCGTGGTCTATACGCAATGGATGCTGGGCAGCAATCTGGTGATTGTGTGGCTGTTCATCATCAACGCGGTGTTTCGCGGCGCCGGGGATGCCGCCATCGCCATGCGGGTGCTGTGGGTGGCCAACGGCCTCAACATCGTGCTCGACCCCTTGCTGATCTTTGGCTGGGGGCCGGTGCCGGCGATGGGCATCGAGGGCGCCGCCATCGCCACCGTCATCGGGCGCGGGGTTGGGGTGCTGCTGGCGCTGTACTGGTTGTTGCGCGGCGGTCAGCATATCCAGGTGCGGCGGGCCCAGTTGCGGGCCAATGTTGGCGTTGCGCTGGCCATCGTCCGCACCTCGGTCGGCGGCATCGGCCAGATGATTGTCGGCATGACCTCGTGGATCTTCCTCATGCGCATCCTTGCCAGCATCAGCAGTGAGGCGGTGGCCGGCGCCACCATCACCCTCCGGATCATGATGTTCACCTTGATGCCGGCCTGGGGCATGTCCAATGCCGCCGCCACCCTGGTGGGGCAGAGCCTGGGGTCCGGACAGCCGGAGCGTGCCGAGGCCTCGGTGTGGGCGGTAGGGCGCTACAACATGGTGTTCATGGTGGCGGTGTCACTGGTGTTCTTCTTCTGCAACGAGGCCCTGGTGGAGTTCTTTTCCAGCGATCCCGAAGTGATCGCGGTGGGTGCCAGCTGGCTGCGCATCCTGTCGTACTCGTACTTCATCTACGGCTGGTGGATGGTGGCCACCCAGGCCTTCAACGGGGCCGGTGATACGGTGACGCCGACCAAGATCAATCTGGTGTTCTTCTGGCTGATCCAGATTCCGCTGTGCTATGTACTCGCCCTGCCGCTGCAGGGCGGCGCCACCGGGGTGTTCTGGGGTGTGTTCGTCTCGGAGACCGCGGTGGGATTGTTTACCCTTTGGCTGTTCACCCGCGGATCCTGGAAGCACCGTCAGGTCTGAGGACGATACCCCGGCCGTGCCGGACACCATGGAGGACCAAAGACCATGACCCAACACGCTTTTCGCGATGACGCGCTCGGACACGACGACGCCGTTGGCGTGGCAGCGCGAATCGCAGCCGGCGAGATTTCCGCTGTGGAAGCCTGCGAAGCGGCGATCGCCCGCGCCGAATCCATGGGGTCGCTGGCGGCGATCGCCTACGCCAACTTCGACGGCGCTCGTCTGGCGGCTGCCCGGCCATCCGGCGGCGTCTTTGCCGGCGTACCGACTTTGCTCAAGGACAACGTCGACGTCGCCGGGCTGCCAACCGGGCATGGCTCCGCAGCCGTTCGCCCGCGTCCGGCGAAAGCGAACGGGCCGTATGTGCAGCAGTACCTGACCCAGGGCTTTGTCAATCTCGGCAAAAGCCGGTTGCCGGAGTTCGGGTTCAATGCCGCCACCGAGTTTGCGGATGGCACGCCACCGACGCGCAATCCTTGGGCGCCCGAGTACTCGCCCGGCGCCTCTTCCGGCGGTGCGGCAGCGCTGGTGGCGGCCGGGGTGGTCCCGATTGCACACGCGAATGACGGCGGCGGTTCGATCCGGATTCCGGCGGCCTGCTGTGGCCTGGTCGGCTTGAAGCCAACCCGCGGACGCCATGTCAATGACACCGCTGCTCGCGGGCTGCCCATCAACATCATCTCCGAAGGCGTGGTGACCCGCAGCGTGCGCGACACCGCGCACTTCATCGCCGGCATGGAGCGCAGCTGGCAGAACCGCAGGCTGCCGCCAGTGGGCCTGGTGGAAGGCCCGGGACAGGCCCGGCTGCGGGTAGCGATGGTGATCGATTCCATCACCGGTACTGCCACCGATGCGTCCACCCGCGCTGCCGTGGAGCACACCGCGCGCCTGTTGGCGGATCAGGGACACCACATCGAGCCAATCGCAGCCCCGGTGCCGGACAGTTTCCCTGACGATTTCACCCTCTACTGGGGTTTTCTCGCTTACATGCTGTCGCGCTTCGGTCGGCACCTTCTGTCAGCCGACTTTGATGCCAGGCGCGTCGATCCGTTAAGTGCCGGTCTTGCCGCCCACTTCGCGCGCCGCAAATGGCAGTTCCCGGCTGCCCTGATGCGGTTGCGCCGGGCCCGCGTGCAGTACGCCAATACCTTCCGCCAGGCCGGTTTTGACGTGGTGCTGAGCCCAGTGCTGGCGCATGTGCCACCGCGCATCGGCGAACTCTCACCGGCGCAGCCTTTCGACGCCCTGATCGAGCGCCTGCGGCGCTACGTGGCGTTCACACCGCTGAACAACGTGGCGGGGAGCCCGGCCATTTCACTGCCGATGGGCTGGAGTGACGACGGGCTGCCCATCGGCGTACAGCTGCAAGGCGCCCATGGCGCCGAGCGCAGCTTGCTGGAGCTGGCCTATGGCCTGGAGGCAGCGCAGCCGTTTAGACGCATTCATGACTGAGCCGCGGCTGCTGCCGGATCAGGAAGCTTTGCTCGGCCATTCCGGCGACAGGCGCCGGATCCAAAGGCTGCCGATGCATTGCACCGCCACCATCCCCAAGTGGGCGCTCATCAGCAGCACAGCCGGAACTGCGGCCTGTGGCGGTACACAGAGCAGCGCGGCCGACAGGACTTCGGCGAAGCTGATGTGCCGGCGAGCCAAGCGGTGATGCAACAGGTGCAGCATCTGAACCACCAGCAGCAGCGTGTAGGTGACTTCGGGCGTGAGCATGTTGGTCCTTTGTGGCTGCTGCGGTAGGGTGCCCATTCCACACCCTGCAGCCACTTTAGGGTCAAGCACTGGAGATGACGATGCCCACAGCCCTGCGGATCGGCGCGCTGGCGGCCCGCGCCCAGATGTCGGTGGAGGCGTTGCGCTACTACGAACGCCAAGGGCTGATGCCGCCGCCTCGGCGCACCGCCGGCAACTATCGCGTCTATGACGTCGCCCAGCTGGAGCGCCTGCTCTTCATTCGCAACTGCCGGTCGCTGGACATGACGCTGGCGGAGATTCGCGAGTTGCTGCGGCTGCGGGACGCGGGGGCGGAGGACTGCGGTCCGGTGGATGCCCTGCTGGACAACCACATCCGACAGGTGAGCACCCGCATCGGCGAGTTGCAGCAATTGCGGAAGCAGCTGCGCAGCCTGCGTAGCCGCTGCACCAGGCCGCGTGCGGCAGCGCAGTGCGGCATTCTCGCTCAGCTTCAACCCACTGGCGGGGCTGCAGCGGAGTGACGGTTCGCAGCGGTTGTCGCTGAAGCAGGGCGCGGCTCACGCCCGTTCAGCCGTCGTGCCAGCAGGCCTTAGCTGCGGACTGCTGCGGCTTCGACGGTTTTCAACCAGCGCGCCCGCTGCGGCTCAGTGGCGTTCCGCACCGGACCGAACGAGGTGATGCGCACCGGCTTGATCCCGCAGAATTCGAGAATGGTCTTCCGCATCTGGTGGTGTGCCGGCATGCTGTAGACCAGCCGGAAGTACCACGGTGGCGTGTCCATGGTGGTAATGGCGTGGGCGCTCCGGCCTGACAGCAGACGATCCCACCAGGGCGAGTCTTTTCGATACTTGAAGGCATAGCCCGGCAGAAAGATCCGGTCGAACAGGCCTTTCAGCAGTGCCGGCATGCTGCCCCACCAGATCGGGTAGACGAACACCAGGTGCTGCGCCCAGCTGATGGCCTCGCGCACCGTTTCCAGCCCCGGCTCCAAGGGTTGTCGCTGCTGATAGCCATGGCGCAGTACGGGATCGAACGCGATGTCGCCGAGCCGGAACAGCCGTACCTCATGGCCGGCGGCGCGGGCCGCCGCGACATAGTGATCGGCGAGGGCGCCGCAGAAGCTATGGGCGTCGGGGTGACCCAGGATGACGGTGATCTGTTTCGGCATGCGCGATAGAGGCGTGGAACGGTGGGTGAAACCCGGGCCCTGAAGCTTACCCTGAGCGACCTTGGGGATCGGTGGCGACGTTATCCGCGATACTTGCCGGATGTCGGAGTTGCTCATCGATGGCCATAACCTGCTCTTTGCCAGCCGCGAGGTGTTTGCGGAGCACTGGCGGGACGACCATCCGGGACGGGAGGCGCGCGCCGCGCTGGTGAGGTGGATCACGGACCGGTTCGATGCCGCCAACGTGGCGGTCACGGTGTATTTCGACGGGCCGGCGGCGATGGTTGAGCGGCAATCCGCGACGGTCCAGGTGGTCTACACCGGCGGTGAGGGTCGCCAACGCGCCGATACCGCCATCCTGCAACATCTCACCCGCTTGGCGGCGGCGGGTGCGCCGAGGGTGGTGACGGTGGTCACCCGCGACCTGAAGCTGGCACGCCGTGCCCGCAAGCGCGGAGCGACGGTGGTCGATCCGCGGGTGTTCTGCCCGCCACCCGGGGTCAGCGAAGCGCCATCAGCGCCGGCACGGTCTTAATCAGCAGGATCTTGCAGCGGGCCGCTGCGGCGGGGCGGGCGGTACCCGCCGATGCAGCGTCGCCTTGGGTGTCGACGGTGGGTGCGCTTATGTCCGCCGCCAGCGCTGCCCGTCCTTACTGTCTTCCACCAGAATGCCTTCCGCCGCCAGCGCATCGCGCAAGCGGTCGGAGGCCGCCCAGTCGCGGGCGACGCGGGCGGCGGCGCGCTCGGTCAGCATGGCCTCCAGTGCTGGGGACAGGCCTTCGGCAGCGTCGCCCTGGGCAAACCAGTCGGCGGGGTCGGTCTGCAGCAGGCCCAGAAGACCACCAGCGGCCAGCAGGTCCGCCTTAGCATCGGCGCGGGCCTCGGCGCTGTTGGCCTTGTTGGCATCGCGGGCCAGCTCAAACAGCACGGCCAGGGCCTGCGGGGTGTTGAGGTCGTCCTCCAGCGCGGCGACAAAGGCGGCCGGCGCCGGGCGTTTGGGCGTGGCGATGACATCGGCGAGGTCGCGCAGGGCGCCGTAGAGGCGGTCCAGCTTCTTGCGGGCTTCGCTGAGCACGTCGTCGGTCCAGTCCAGCGGCTGCCGGTAGTGGGCGGTGAGCAGCACCAGGCGGATGGCCTCTCCGGGCGCCTGTTCCAGCAGCTTGCGCACCAGCAGCACGTTGCCGATGGACTTGCTCATCTTCTCGCTGTTGACGTTGAGAAAGCCGTTGTGCACCCAGTAGCGGGCAAAGGCCTTGCCGCCGTGGGCGCAGACGCTTTGGGCGATCTCGTTCTCGTGGTGGGGGAAGATCAGGTCATGGCCGCCGCCGTGGATGTCGATGGTCTCGCCCAGCAGTGCTTCGGCCATGGCCGAGCATTCGATGTGCCAGCCGGGACGGCCGCGACCCCAGGGGGAACCCCAGCCGGGCTGGTCGTCGCTGGAGGGCTTCCACAGCACGAAGTCGCCGGCATGGCGCTTGTAGGGGGCCACCTCGACCCGGGCGCCGGCCATCAGGCTCTGCTCGTCACGCTTCGACAGCTGGCCGTAGGCGGCGAAACCCCGGGTGTGGAACAACACATGGCCCTCGGCGGCGTAGGCGTGTCCGCTGTCGATCAGGCGGCCGATCATGTCGAGAATCTGCGGCAGATGTTCGGTGACCCGCGGTTCGAAATCCGGCCGGGCGACGCCGAGGGCAGCGAGGTCCTCGTGGTAGGCAGCGGCATAGCGGTCGGTGATGACACGAATGTCCACCCCTTCCTTGACGGCCGCAGCATTGATCTTGTCGTCGATGTCGGTGATGTTGCGGACGTAGTCGACACGCGGATAGCGTGCCCGCAGCACCCGGGCCAGCACATCAAACACCACCGCCGGCCGTGCGTTGCCGATATGGGCATAGCTGTACACCGTGGGGCCGCAGACGTACATGGTCACGCGTTCCGGGTCGAGCGGGGTGAAGGCGTCCTTTCGGCCGGTCAGGGTGTTGTGCAGGTGCATGCGGGGGCGGTCACGGGGAGTTCAGCGCGCAAGGATAGCGTGAGTGCTGAGTGCTGAGTGCGGGGTGCGGGGTGCGAGGTGAGGCGTGAGGCATTGGGGCACGATATGCTGCGGCGGCACCTGCCTGCTCAATGCCATGCCCGCCGATCATCACCATCGCGGCCGCTTTCGCAATCCGCATAACCGGGATCCGCATAGCGGATCGGGCTTGTTGAAGTTTCTCGGCCAGTGGGCCCGCGCCCGCCCGCAAGGTGGCCCGCCGGTGCCGACGCGGCCGGACCTGGCATTCATTACCGGCAATCGCTCGGTGCGGACCGCCACCTGGATTGGGCACTCGACCTATCTCATTCAGCTCGACGGGCTGAATATCCTCACCGACCCCCACCTGTCGCCACGTGCCTCGCCGGTGCAGTGGGCAGGGCCCGAGCGCTTGCTGCCGCCGGCCCTGTCCCACGAGCAGATTCCGCCCATCGACGTCGTGCTGATCTCGCACAACCACTATGACCATCTGGATGCCGCCACCGTGCAATGGCTGGCGGTGGCGCACAGTCCGGTGTTCATCGCGCCGCTAGGCAATGCATCGCTGTTGCGGTCCCTGGGGGCGCAGCGGGTGGAGGAGCTGGACTGGTGGGGCGTACACCGCCGTGGCGGGCTGACGGTGCGGCTGGTGCCGGCGCAGCACTTCTCGGGGCGCGGATTGGGCGATCGCAACGCCACGCCACCTTGTGGGGCGGCTTTGTATTCGAGGCGGACGGTGCCAAGGTGTTCTTCGCCGGGGACACCGGCTACAGCCCGGACTTTGCCGAAATCGGTCGACGCTTGGGCCCCATCGATCTATCGCTGATTCCCATCGGCGCCTATGACCCGCGCGATTTCATGCGGCCCATGCATATCGATCCGGAGGAAGCCGTGCAGATCCATCGGGATGTGCGCAGCAAGCGCTCGCTGGCGATGCATTGGGGCACGTTCCGGCTGACCTTGGAACCGCTGGATGAGCCGCCGGTGCGGCTGGCCGCGGCCTGCGTGACGGCGGGTCTGCCAGAAGGTGCTTTCCAGGTGCCGGCGCCTGGAGAAACGCTGGGCTGGTAGCCTTCTAGCCGGGATCTTGCAGGGTCTGAAGCCGCTGCTGGCGCTCCGTTGCGGGCAGGGCGGCCAGCGCCGCGACGGCGGCATGGAAGCGGGGCCAATCCGCTCCGCATTCTCGGAACAGTGCTGCGAAGGCGGCGGTCCAGCCGTCATAGAGGCCGAACGGCAGGAGCTTGGCATTGTTGAGGCCGTCGCTGAACCATCGGTCGTAGCCCGCCCAGCCGCCCCAGTCCGCACGCAGGGCCTGATAGCGCCGTTCCAGGTCGGTGAAGGCGGCGTTGCGGGCGGCTTCCAGCCGATCCGGGCGTCCCTGATGCCGCTCATAGTCGGCGGCCAGCCGCGCCCGTGTATCCAGCACCAATTGCACGAAAGCTTGCCGCCGTTCACGCAGCAGAACCCAGTCGGGCTCATGGAGATGCCGCGCCGTCATCCAGGCCTGTAGGCCGGCTTCTTCGACAAAGCTGGCATAGGATTCGTTGAAAGCGGTGTCATCCGCCACGAAGACCTGCTGATGGGCCAGTTCGTGGAACACGGTGCCGACCAGTTGTGCGGTGCTCCAGCCCATCATGGTGTTGAGCACCGGATCGTCGAACCAGCCGAGGGTGGAGTAGGCCGGCACGGGCGCGACGTAGGTGTCCAGCCCGGTCTTCTGCAATTTCGCTGCCTCGCGCTCGGCGCGCTGGCGGTCGAAGAAGCCCTGATAGGCCAGGCAACCCACCATGGGGTGGCAGACTTCGCGCGGCGTCAGGCTGTGGCGCGGCGTGGCGAACAGGTTCCACACCACCGCATCCCGGTGAAGATCGGCGTACTGCGTGTAGCTGCCATTGTCGGGCAGCCCCAGGTCGGTGACCGCGAAGCGGCGCGCATCCATGACCGAGCCCAGTCGCGCCGCCAGGGTTGGATCGGTATCGGGATCGGCGAGCAGGCGGTCGATGGGTACACGAGCCTGCAACAGCGCCCATTGGCCCTGCGCCAGATGGCCGTAATACCCCACGCGCATGCAGCCGGTCAGTGCCAGCAGCGGCAGGGTGGTGAGGGCAAGCGTGGCGCGGCGATTCATCTGCCCAGTTTACGCCGCAGTCGATGACGCCACCGTGCATCCGAATGGGCGCGGGCTCCGTAGTGGAGGGTGTGGCAGCTGTTGGGGCGACCCGACAGTGGCCACGCCCGAACCCACGGCAATGTCCCTGCCCGTGGCGCGATTGCGGACGGCCTTACCGCCGTCCGCTTTTTTCGTCGGCGTCTGCACCAGCCGGGTTTCAGGGTCAACATGGATGCGCCCGCACAAGGAGAGGCTGTCGTCACCGCATGTTGGATGCATACTCAAAGCGCTTGTCCCGATTCGCCCTGGCGCTGTCCGCGCTGGTCCCGTTGATCGGTGTCGGTTCGGGGCTTGCGGCCGAGCCCTACCGGCCGAGCGACGATGCGGTGGTGTTGCTCACCGTACCCGCCTCAGATCACCCTGATGAGGTTGCCTTGATGCGCCTGCGCGCTGCGCGTGACCGCGCGCCGGAATCGGTCGAGGCGGCTACCGCCTTCGCCCGCAAGGCCATTGAGATCGGCCGCCAGCGCGGCGAACCTCGCTACATGGGGTATGCCGAAGCCGCCTTGGCGCCCTGGCGTGGCGACGGCGCGCCGGTGGCGGTACGGGTGCTGCGCGCGACGCTGGCGCAGCACCGACACGCCTTCGATGAAGCACTGCACATGCTCGATGCGGTGCTGGTCGCCGAGCCGGCCAATGCCCAGGCCCGACTGACCCGGGCCGTGATCCACACCGTGCAGGGCCGCCCGCGGGAGGCCCTGCGCGACTGTGCCGGCCTACTGGGGCGAGTCAGCCCGTTGGTGCTTGCCACCTGTACCGCCAGCGCCAGCCGCTTGATGCCGGCATCTGCGACGGCCCGACAACTGCTTGCCACCGAACTGTCGCGCGCCGCTACGGCGCCGTCTACCGAACGGCTGTGGGCGCTGACGGTGCGAGCCGAACTGGCAGAGCAGCGGGGCGACCCGGAGACGGAAGCCGCGTTCCGCGCTGCCATGACCGAAGCCTCGGCGAGCGCACCGGACCCCTACCTGCTGTATGCCTATGCCGACTTCCTGCTGGCGGCCGGCCGCGTCCGCGACGCCCACGCATTGCTGGCGCCGCACGCCGGCCTCGATGGTGCCGAACTGCGCCTGGCCATCGCCGAGCGCCGTTGGCCAACGGCAGATGCCAGGGTTGCCGAGGCACTGGCGCGGCGGATCGAGCGGATTCAGGCTGGCGTCGACGAGGTCCGGTTGCGGGGCGAGGCGCCGCATCTGCGCGAGTTGGCGCGATTCCAGTTGGATGTGATGGCCGATCCGGACGCGGCATTGGCGGTGGCCCAGGACAACTGGCGCACCCAGCGCGAGCCGTCCGATGCCCTGTTGCTGCTGCGTGCGGCCGATGCCGCCGGCCAGCCCGCAGCGGCGCAGTCGGTGCGCGACTGGATGGCCACCACCGGTATCGAAGACCTGCGGCTGCAGGCCGCAGTCGCCCGGCTGGCGCGCCAATGAGCGGCCGTCTGCTCGGTCTGCTGGTCCTTGCCTTACTGGCCGGGCCGGTCGCGGCCCACGCCCCCAGTGACAGCTACCTACGGTTGTCGGTGGCAGGTGCCGCGGTCGACGGCCGCTGGGACGTGTCGCTGCGCGACCTCGACTACGCGCTGCGCCTTGATGCCGATGGTGACGGCGCCATCACCTGGGGTGAAGTGCGTCAGCGCGAGACCGATATTGCCGCCCTGCTGGGCAGCCGCCTGGCGATCGAGGCCGATGCACAGCGCTGCACGCTCGACGTCGCGCCGCTGGCGGTGGTGCAGCTCAATGACGGCCCGTACCTCAGCCTGCCACTGCAGGGCCAGTGCGACACCGTGCCGCAACAACTCACGCTGCGCTATGGCCTGTTCTTCGAGCTGGACCCCCAGCATCGCGGCCTGCTGCAACTGCGGCTGGGGGATCAGACCCGCCTCGGCGTATTCGCCCCCGACCGTCGCAGTCTCGATTTTCAGGCCGGTGTCCTGTCACCCGGGCGCGCCTTTCGCCAGTACTTCCGCGAAGGGCTGTTTCACATCGCCGTCGGTCTCGATCACTTGTTATTTCTGGCCGGCCTGTTGTTGCCGGCGGTGGTCTGGCGTCAGGCTGGCGGCTGGGTGGCGGCGCCCCGCGCCCGGGACGCGCTGGTCGACGTGCTGCGCATCATCACCGCCTTCACCGTCGCCCATGCGCTGGCACTGACACTGGCCTCGCTGGGGCTGTTGACGCTGCCCACAAGGCTGACCGAAGCGGCAGTGGCCGCCACCATCGTCTTTGCCGCGCTCAATAACCTGTGGCCGATGGTGCGCCGTCGGCTGTGGGCGGTGGCCTTCGGCTTTGGCCTGATTCACGGCGCCGGCTATGCCAGCGTGCTGACCGATCTCGGGGTCTCGTCCACCACATTGGCGCTGGCGCTGCTCGGTTTCAATCTGGGGGTCGAGGGCATGCAGGTGGCTGCCGCCGCCGTGTTTGTGCCGCTGGCATTTCTGTTGCGCCACCGGCCGGTCTACCAGTGGGGCGTGGTGGCGCTGGGATCGGCGGTGGTGGCGGCGCTGGGCGGGGTCTGGTTCGTTGAGCGTGCCTTCAATCTGCGGTTCACGTTTTTTTAGGAGCACAACATGCGTGTGGTATGGATTCTTCTGCTGTCGGCCGTCATCTCGACGGCAAGTGCGCACGGCGCAGCCGGCCATCTGGAGGCCGATGCGCAGACGGTGACCCTGCGGTTCGAGTACAGCGTCGGCGAGCCCATGGTCGACGCCGAAACCGCGGTGTACGACGCCACCGGTCGGCTCGTGCAGCGGGGGCGCACCGGCCCGGGCGGCCTGTTCAGTTTTGTTCCGCTTGCGGCCGGCGAGTGGCAGGTCTGGGCCGGCGACGGACTGGGGCACGAGTTGCGCGTGCCGGTCACCGTCGATGGAGCGGGTCAGGTGACCGCGGAGGGTAGGCCGACGGCGGTCAGGCTGCCGCCGATGCTTCTGCTGGGTCTGCTGCTGGCCAGTGTCGCGCTCAACGGCCTGTTGCTGCTTCGGCTGCGGCGTCGCAGCCCTGACTGAACAGCGCAGTGGGTCACGCTGCATCCATTACGGTCGTTCAGACGTAATAGCACTGATCCGCTCACGATGAGCGGCGATTATCCACACCTGGGGATTGCACATCATGAAGACTCTGACTTTGACCCTGACAGCCTTGGCGACCGCCATTGCTGGCGCGGCAACCTTGACCGCACAGGCCTCAAGCCACCGCGAAGCGCCATTCATCACCACCGCACCGAAAGTCGACGGCACCGACTTCTACATGTTCCGCAGCTACGAGAGCGGTCGTGATGCCTACATCACGCTGATTGCCAACTACCTGCCGCTGCAGGACAGCTATGGCGGCCCCAACTACTTCACGCTGGACCCCTCGGCCCTGTACGAGATCCACATCGACAACAACGGCGACGCGATCGAGGACATCACCTTCCAGTTCCGCGCGCGCAACGAACTGAAGGGCTTCCCGCTGATGGTCGGCGAGCCGGGCGCGCAGAAGTCGGTGGCGGTACCGCTTGCCAATATCGGCGGCATCAGCGCCGGCGACCAGAGCGCCCTGAACGTGGTCGAGACCTATACCGTCACCGTCGTGCGCGGCGATCGCCGCAGCGGCCAGCGGCAAGCGGTGTCGAAGGCCAGCGATGGCAGTGTCCGGCTCGACAAGCCCACCGACAACATTGGCAACAAGTCGATTCCGGACTATCCCGCCCTGGCCGCTGCCAACATTCACACCGTGAATATTCCCGGCTGCGGCATGCCGGCGCGCGTGTTCGTCGGTCAGCGTCGTGAAGGGTTCGTGGTCAACCTTGGCGAGACCTTCGACCTCGTCAACATCGCCGCACCGGCGGTGGCGCTCAATCCGAACGCCCGCAGCCTCGAACAGAACACCATCGGCGACAAGAATGTGACCTCGCTGGCGCTGGAGGTGCCGATCAGTTGTCTCACCAACGGTTCGGAGCCGGTGATCGGTGGCTGGACCACCGCCAGCCTGCGTCAGGGCCGTGTGCTCAATCCAGCGCCGCAGCGGCAGGACACCCTTTCGGAAGCACCTGACAGCAACATCAGCGCCGCGCTGCAGGGCGGTGCCTGGACCCAGGTGTCGCGTCTCGGCAGCCCGCTGGTCAACGAAGTCGTGATCGGCCTGCCAGACAAGGATCTGTTCAACGCCAGCGAGCCCAAGGATGACGCCCAGTTCGCCGACTACGTCACGCATCCGACCCTGCCGGAACTGCTGGAAATCCTCTTCGGTGGGGCCGGCGTGACCGCGCCGGATGCCTTCCCGCGGGGCGATCTGGTGGCGGCCTTCCTCACCGGGGTCGGCAGCGTCAACCAGCCGGCCAATGTGGTCGGGGCTGAGATGCTGCGCCTGAACACCGCGCTGCCCGCGACGGCTGCCGGGGCCCAGAACGATCTTGGCGCCCTGCAGTGCTTCGTCAACGGTGAGCTGACGCTGACCAACCCCGGTTGTGACCCGGCCGGCTTCCCCAACGGTCGCCGTCCGATCGATGACGTGGTCGACATCGCCCTGCGGGCCGCCATGGGCGAGCTGTTGCCGCCGTCCGTTGATCCGCGCCCGGCGTCGCAGGCCTCCCGCAACTTCGGCTACACCGATGGCGCGCTGCCCAACCCGGCCGACTACAAGACGGTGTTCCCGTATCTCGAAGATCCGATTCCGGGTTCCCCGACCGAGGCCGCCATGGCCGCGGCCGTGAACTGAGGAGGTCTCATGAACCACCTTCTGAAGCCACTGGCATTGCCGTTGCTGACGGTGGGCCTGCTCGCCGCCTGCGGTGACAACGACAATCGCCGCGCTGGAATGGATCCGGATCCTGACCCGGCACGCCAGAATGTCAGCATTGCCGATTTTGCTGTCGAGTTACAGGCCGCGCCCGATGATGAGGAGCCGTTTGCAGTGAATGACGGAGCGTTCAGCTTCCAGGATCGCAACAACAATACGGGTGAACCCGTGATGATCAACGTCAACTGACGGTTCAGTCTGCTGCTGTTTCTCAAGCCCCCACTTGGTGTGGGGGCTTTTTTTATGGGGGGCTTGCGCTGGGCATCACGGTGCCTGCCAATCACCCCACAACACCTGCAGGGCCGCCAATGTGGCAACACCGGCGGTCTCGGTCCGCAGCACGCGCGGCCCTAGGTGGACGGAGATGAAACCGGCCGCCCGCGCGCGGGTCGCCTCGTGATCGCTCAATCCGCCTTCCGGACCGATCAGCAGGGCGATACCGGACGCTGGCGCAGGCAGCGCGCGCAGACCGGTCTCTGCGCCCGGTAGCAGGGTCAGTTTCAAGGTCTCCGCCGGCAAGGCGCGGATCGCTTCGTCCAGTGCGGCCACCGGTAGCAGTGCGGGAAGGCGCGCCCTGCCGGATTGCTCGCAGGCCGAAATGATCACGCCTTCCCAATGAGCCTGCTTCTTGTCCCAGCGCTCCGCATCCAGCTTCACTACGCTGCGCTCCGACCGCAGTGGCTGGATGCGTGTGACACCCAGCTCCACGGCCTTCTGCAGGGTGTAGTCCATGCGGTCGCCCTTGGACACACATTGCAGCAGGGTGATGTCCAGCGGGGACTCGCGATTGGGCGTGGTGACGGCGCCGAGCCGCAGGTTGCCGCTGCGCTTTCCGATGTCGGTCAGCCGAGCCGCTGCCTCATGGCCGACGCCATCAAAGACCGTGACGGTGTCGCCATCGCGCAGCCGCAGCACCTGGATCAAATGGCGGTGCGCCGGCTCCGTCAGCGGCAAGGTCTGGCCCTCGGCCCAGGGGCCAGGCAGGTAGACGCGGCTCATGGCGCGCAGGCCACATCCACGGCGGCGATCAGCACCTCACAGAGGCGTTCGATCTCACGCGGGCTGATGACGTAGGGCGGCATCAGATACAGCGTATTGCCCAGCGGGCGCAGCAGGACCCCCTGCGCCAGCGCGTACTGGTAGGCGCGCAGGCCGCGGCGCTCCTCGGCCGGGAACGGTTCGCGCCGTGACGGCCCCTTGGCCATTTCCACGGCGAGAATCATGCCCTGCTGCCGCACCTCGGCCACATTCGGGTGCTGCCGCAGACGCGCAGTCTGGGTCCACATCAACTGCCCCAGGCCACGGTTGATGCTGAGCCAGTCACAGCTTTCGAACACCGCCAGCGTGCCCAGTGCGGTGGCGCAGGCCAGCGGATTGCCGGTGTAGGAATGCGAATGCAGGAAGGCCTTGCCGCTGCGGTACTCATCGTAGAAAGCGGCGTAGACGGTCTCGGTGGTGAGCGTGACCGCCAGCGGCAGGGTGCCACCGGTGAGGCCCTTGGACAGGCACATGAAGTCAGGCGCGATGTTGGCCCATTCGCAGGCGAACATCTGTCCGGTGCGGCCGAAGCCGGTGGCGATCTCGTCGACGATCAGATGGATGTCCAGCCGAGTACAGGCTGCGCGCAACAGTTCCAGGTAGATCGGGTGGTACATGCGCATGCCGCCCGCGCACTGCACCAGCGGTTCGACGATGACCGCGCAGATGTCCGTCGACCGTGCCTCCAGCACCGCCAGCGTATCGCTGAAGCGGCGGCGGCTGTAGTCCTCCCAGCTTTCGCCGGGCTGGCGGCCGTTCGGCTGCATGAGGCTGCAGTCCGGCGAGGGCACCGTGATGGGTGTCAGCATCAGCGGCGCATAGGTGTCGCGGTACAGGCCGGTATCGCCCACCGCCAGCGCCCCCAGGGTTTCGCCGTGATAGCTGTTGCTGAGGGTGACGAAGCGCTGCTTCTCCGGCCGGCCGACGTTGCGCCAGTAGTGAAAGCTCATCTTCAGCGCCACTTCCACCGCCGCCGAGCCGTTGTCGGCATAGAAACAGCGGCTGAGGCCGTCGGGCGTCATCGCCACCAGCTTTTCCGACAGCGACACCACCGGCTCGTGGGTGAAGCCGGCCAGCAGCACGTGATCGAGCGTATCGAGCTGTCGTTTGAGATGTTCCACGATGACCGGATGCCGGTGACCGAAGATGTTGGTCCACCAGGAGCTGACGGCATCGAGAATGCGCTGGCCGTCGGGGGTTTCCAGCCACACCCCTTCGGCCTTGGCGACCGGCACCAATGGCAGCCATTCGTGGTCCTGCATCTGAGTGCAGGGGTGCCACACCACGGCCCGTGAGCGGGCGGCGAGATCCGGCAGGCTCACAGGTCTTTCACCAGCACAATGCTGTTCCGCTGATAGTTGTAGAGCTGCTTCCTGGCGACCGGCAGATCTTCCACACTGCGTTGCACGAAGCCATGCTCGATGAACCAGTGCGGCGAGTGGGTGGTGAGGCTGAACAGCTGCTTCAGCCCCAGACGCCGGGCTTCCAGCTCCACCCGCTTGAGCAGCGCCGCGGCGCGGCCGGCGCGACGATAGTCCGGATGCACCGCGACGCAGGCGAACTCGCCGATACCGGCGTCGGGAAAGGGCAGCAGCGCGCAGCAGGCGATCACCATGCCATCGCGGACGATGACATTGAAGTGGCCGATCTCCAGTTCCAATTGCTCGCGCGAGCGCGGCACCAGTACGCCGCTGGCTTCCAGCGGCTGGATCAGTTGCAGCACGCCGCCGACGTCTTCGATGGTGGCGTCGCGGGTGGCTTCATAGTCGTCGTCGGCGTACAGCATCAGGCCCACACCGTCACGGGTGTAGAGCTCCCGCAGCAGCACGCCGTCGGCGTCTTCGCCGATCAGATGGATGCGCTTCACGCCGCGCCGCCCGGAGCGGATGGCGGCGTGCAGAATGCCGCGGTCGTCGGGCGATACATGATCGGCATCGGCCAGCAGCGCTTCGGCCTCGGCGAGCGACAGTTGGCCGACATCCCCGGCATCCTCCGCCAGCCGCCAGCCGCGCGGGTCGGACGGCAGCACGAACACCAGTTTGTCGGCGCCCAGCGCGGTGGCGGTGGCGGTGGCCACGTCTTCGGCGCGCAGGTTGAAGATCTCGCCGGTAGGTGAATAGCCGACGGGGGAGAGCAGGGCGATGCGGTCTTGGTCAAGGACGTCGCGCAGGGTGTCGACATCCACCCGCCGCACCTCGCCGGTGAACTGGTGATCAATGCCGCCGCGTACGCCGACCGGCCGGGCCGTCACCCAGTTGCCGCTACTGACCCTCAACCGCGCGCCGCCCATCGGCGTGCTCGCCAGTCCGGTCGATAGCCGCGCCTCAATCTCCATGCGCAGGCTGCCGACCGCCGCCTTCACGCACTCCAGAGCGGCCCGATCGGTCACGCGCAAGTCACCCTGGTAGAGCGGCTTCAGCCCTTGGCTGCTCATGCGCGCGTCGATCTGGGGCCGTGCGCCATGCACCAGCACCAGCTTCACGCCGAGGCTGTGCAGCAGCGCCACGTCATAGAGAAACGCATCGAAATCGGCGCGGCAGGCTGCCTCACCGCCAAAAGCGATGACGAAGACTTTGCCGTGGTGCGCATGTGCATACGGCGCGGCAGCCCGCAGGGCGGCAATGAAGGCGCTGTGATCCATGCCGCGCAGTATACGGCGCGCCCCTGGCGTGGGCCCCTTATGGGGGGTCATCCCCCGATCTGGGGGGCGCTGGCGGGATGCCCGGATTCCTATGGTCCAGCAGAGCCGTGGCGGACGGTCCACCACGGACACTCGATATCGACCATGAGGGACTCAAGATGAAACTGAAGGCATGGATGGTGGTTCCGGCGGCGCTGGTGCTCTCGGCGTGTGACAGCGGGGGTGGGGGCGGTGGCGGTGGCGGCGGTGCGATCCCCGGAGTTGCCGAGGCTGAGAACTGTACCGTCACGATTCCCATGACCGTGACGAGCGAGTTGAAACCCATGTATGACTGGGATGTGCCGGACGATGAAGACGGCGTATTCAAGCTGTCTGTGATCAAGGTCGAGAATATCGATTACATCATCGAGAACGCAGCCTCGTGCGCGTCGGCTTCAGGTGACGGAGCGCCCACGATTGATGAACGCTGTCTGCCCGCCTACTCGAGGGCTTCGCTGAGTTTGGAAAACCCGACAAATCCTCCGAACTTGGTCACGCCGCCCGTTATGCATGACGCGCCGTCATCGAGCGGCTTCCCCCCGAGTGTTGTCGCGGTTCAGACGGAAGAGTTCCTGGAAAATGGCGTTGAATACCAGGTCTCGGTGGTCCGTGCCCTAAGCAACAACAGCGCGCAGGCCTGTGGCTGCATGCGCTTTACGGCAGGTACAGCGGACAGCAGCGATACGCTTTGCGGTAGCTGATCGAGATTGGAAGACGGGCCCGGGCGGCATTGAGGCCTCCCGGGCCTTTTTGTGGGCCTCACCCCACGCCCATCACCCACTCACTGAAGTGGTGCAGTGGACCGACGCTGGCCAGCGTTGCGCCAAGCAGGGCAAGGGCGAACAGCGCCAGACTGGCGTTGGTGTGACGGGGCTCGACGGGCGGGTGCAGCAGGCGATGGATGCGGGCTGTGAGATCGCCCTCGGCGAAGGCGCTGTGGCCGCGGCCGACGGGTGGCTGCGTCAGGCGCTGCACCCGGACCAGGGTTTCCGCCACCTGTCGTGGGCCACTGACGGCTGCGGCGCGGTGGTCGGCGAGGTGTTCGCTGGTTTGGTGAAGATCTGTCAGCAGGGCGCGGCTGTGGGGCAGCAGGCGGGCCAGGCCGGCCACCAGATGTCGCAGCGGATCGCGGCGCTGGCGGTGGGTGTGTTCGTGGGCCAGCACGATGTTGACGGCTTCTTCGTGCAGCGCCTGTACCAGCCCCCGTGTGAGCCAGACCCGAGGGCGCCACAGGCCGGTGGTCAGCGCCAGCGCTTGCGGGTGATCGATCAGATGGTGGCCCTGGGGCTGGGCGCACGCACCGGCGGCGTCGAGGCGACGCAAGGCGGCGCGATGCCGCCACAATGGCCACAGTCGACGGCCGATGTGCGCCGCCATCAGCAGCAGCGAAAGCCCCCCCAGCATGGCCATCATCGGCGGCGCAAGCGCGGCGGGGCTGTGCGCGCTGCAGTCGGTACCGGCGTGGCAGTGATCGGAGACCAGCCAGGGCTCCAGATCGGGGCTGGCCAGCAACATCGTGATGAGGGCTGACAGGACGAGGGGCAACAGGGCGATGGTCATCAGCACGGACGCTGCCCGCCGGGGTGCCAGCCGCAGCAGTTGCGGCCGCAGCAGCGGGTAGAGGCCGTTGGACAAGGCCTCCAGCAACAGCCACAGCAGGCCGACCAGCAACAGGTTGACCGCCAGATCGGGGGCCGCAGTCATTCCAATGATCCGCCCGCGCGCTGCTGCGCAATCCAGGCTTCCAGCGCCTGCAAGGTGGTTTCGTCCACCGCTTGCGCCACATCGACGAAGCCGCTGGCGGCGGCGGGTTGTCGCAGCGAGGCCACCAGCTCCGCCACCAGGCTGGCGGTGAGGTGATCGCGACTGACCGCCGGGCGGTAGCGGAAGGCGCGCCCGGCCTTTTCGCGTGTGAGCAATTGCTTGCGCACCAGCCGCTCCAGCGTGGACTGCACGGTGCTCAGTGACAGCTCGCGTTCGCTGGCGAGCTGCCCGTGTGTGGACTGGGCGCAGGCCACACCCGCCGCCCACAGGTGTTCCAGTACGCGGCGTTCGAGATCGCCGAGCGCGGGCATTCTGCGGGAGTGACCTCGGAGCGTCATGACGGGATTCTTGTGGTTGATGAACAGGCTGTCAAAAACCGATCTGTTCTCGGTGTTCGAGGTGTCGAGTACGGTACCTGCCAGCAACTACGAAAGGTGGGGAAGAACAGATGCGGGTGGCGATCGGTGTGGTGGTGGCGGGCTGGGCAACGGTGGCCGTGGCGGGCGGGGTACCGGCGACGCCGATGGATGCCATCACCGTGGACGGCACGCGGCAAGCGGGCCTGGCGATGTCGGCATCCGAAGGCCTGGTGACCGGCGCCCAGCTCGAAGCACGGCCAGTGGCGCGGGTGGCGGAACTGCTGGAGTTCATCCCTGGCATGATCGCCACCCAGCACAGCGGCGAGGGCAAGGCCAACCAGTACTTTCTGCGCGGCTTCAATCTCGACCACGGCACCGACTTCGCCAGCTTCGTCGACGGCATGCCGGTGAACATGCGCTCGCACGGCCATGGTCAGGGCTATGCCGATCTCAACTTTTTGATCCCCGAACTGGTGCATTCGCTGGCCTACCGCAAGGGGCCGTACTACGCCGATGTGGGGGACTTCTCCGCCGCCGGCAGTGCCGACTTCATCCTCCAGCGACAGTTGGACGCGCCGACCCTGAGCGTCACCGCCGGCGAGAACGGCTACGTGCGTAGCCTGGCCGCGGGCAGCACCGCCGCGGCCGACGGCCACTTCACCCTGGCGGCGGATGTCACCCGCTACGACGGCCCCTGGGTGCTGGACCAGGACCTGTCGGCGCTGAAATGGCTGGGGCGCTACAGCCGCGGCAGCTTTGCCGATGGCTTTGACATTACCCTGATGGGCTACGACAGCCAGTGGGATGCCACCGACCAGATCCCGGCCCGTGCGGTGGCCGATGGCCGCATTGATCGCCTGGGGTTCATCGACCCCACGGTGGGCGGTGACAGCTCGCGTTACAGCCTGTCGTTCAACCTTCGGCGGCCGGCGGGCGAGGGGCATTGGGCGCTGTCGGGCTACGCCATCGACTACGCGCTGGACCTGTTTTCCAACTTCACCTACTTCCTCGAAGACCCGGTCAATGGCGACCAGTTCGAGCAATTGGACGAACGGCGCATCTACGGCCTCAGCGGCCTGCGCCAGTGGCCGTTGCCGGGGGCGCTACCGGGCAGCTTCGAAGTGGGCGCCGAGCTGCGCCACGACGCCATCTCCGACGTCGGCCTGTTCCGCACCCAGGCGCGCCAGCGGCTGGACACCATTCGCCGTGATGCCATCGACGAAACCAGCCTCGGCGCGTACGCCCAGGTGCGGCTGTTGCCGTCCGAGCGTTGGCGGGTGGTGGCCGGGCTGCGGGTGGATGGCTATCGCTTCGATGTGGATGCCGACCTGCCCGAGAACGGCGGCCGCGCGGATGACCACATCGTGTCGCCCAAGCTCAGCCTCAGCTACGACGTGGCGGCACCGCTGACAGTTTTTCTCAACGCCGGGCGTGGCTTCCACAGCAACGACGCCCGCGGCACCACCATCACGGTCGACCCGGCAGCGGATGTGCCGACGCCGGTGGACCCGGTCGAACCCCTGGTGGCCGCCGACGCGGTGGACCTCGGCATGGTCGCCCGCCTCAGCCCGAACGTGCAGCTCTCCGCCACCTTGTGGGGGCTGAAGCTGGACTCCGAACTGGTGTACGTCGGCGATGCCGGCGCCACCGAAGCCTCGGACGCCAGCGAGCGCTATGGCGTGGAAGTGGCGGCCTACCTCACGCCCCTGCCGTGGCTGATCGTCGACATCGACTACGCCTGGTCCCACGCCCGCTTCGACATCAACGACCCGGCCGATCGCATCCCCGGCGCCGTCGCCCAGGTGGCGTCGCTGGGGCTCACCATGACTGACCGTGGCCGGCTGTCCGGCGGTCTGCGCGTGCGCTACCTTGGCTCGGCACCGCTGATCGAGGACAACAGCGCCCGCTCCGAGGCCACCACCGTGGTCAACCTGCAGGCGGCCTACCAGTTCACGCCGCAGTTCTCGCTGGGCGCCGGTGTCTTCAACCTACTCGACAGTGACGACAACGACATCACCTACTTCTATGCTTCGCGCCTGCCCGGCGAGCCGGCCGACGGCATCGAGGATGTGCATTTCCATCCGGTGGAGCCGCGCCAGTTCCGCGCCACGCTGCAGTATCGCTGGGGTGGGTAGCTCGTGCCCTTTGGGCGACCTGGCGAGGATCAGCCAAACCGCTTGCGCCGCTCGGCCAGTGCCGCCTGCACGCCCTCTTCGGCAACCTTCTCAAAAAAGCGGACAAAGGTTTCACTCTGGTGGAACACCGCATCAAGTTCGGCCGCTTGCGCGCCCGAGGCGAACAGCCCCATGTTTTCATAGAAGCGGCTGGTGGCCTGCTTGAGGATGGCGAGGTTGTTGACCGGGGTGCGGGCGACGTCGGCGGCGAGCTGGTCGACGGTGGCTTCCAACTGATCGAGTGGCACCACCTGGTTCACCAGGCCCAGGCGCTCAGCCTCGGTGGCGCTGAACAGGCGCGCCGTATAGAGAAACTCCCGAGCCTTGCGCATGCCGATCAGCAACGGCCAGAGAAACACGGTGGGCGGGATGCCGAGATCCCGACCGGCAGGGTGGCCGAACCGGGCGGTGTCAGCCGCCACCACCAGGTCGCACATGGCGATTAACTCGCCACCTCCCGACAGGCACAGGCCCTGCACCTGCGCAATGAGCGGTTTGGGAAATTTCCACATGGTCCACCAGTATTCCAGCAAGCCCTTGATGTCCTCTCGATCCCGATCAAGGTTTAGCTTGCCCTTGAGCGAAATCGGGTTTTGCGACAGCACCCAGTCACTGCCGTCCAGGTCGTAACCGGTCGTGAAGGCTTTGCCGGTCGCCTTGAGCACCACCACCGAGATGGTGTCGTCGTCGCGCGCGGCATCGAGCGCGGCCTTGAGCTCGGCAAGAAAGCGGCCGCTCATGGCGTTCATCCGCGAGGGGCGGTTAAACGTGACGGTCAGAATGTTGCCGCGCTGGTGGGTCAGCAGGGTTGAATCGGTCATGTCGACTGCATTTCCTGATGGATTGCCCGGACGGTAGTGATGCAGGGCGGGCGTGGCGCCCCCCATCCAGACGAACCCGCTCAACGTGACAGTGGCCGTGGACTTCCCAGGCGTATCCAAGGGCTGTGCATCGATCGGACGTTCTGCAACACTGCGCTTGCGCCGATATGACCGTTTCAGGCACACCGGCAGTTGATCTCACGCCATGCCGAGAAGCCTGTGTCTACTCATTGCCAATGTGCCTGCAGTGCCACCCACGTTGCCGTTACCGGCGCCCCGGTGCTGCGGTTCCTCTGCCATTGCCGCATCTGCCAGTCGGTGTACGGCAAGCCCTATGCGGATATCGTCGCAGTGCGCTCTACACAAGTGGAGAAGCCCTTGGCGCCGTCGATTCGCTTCGGCAAGCACCGGGCACCGCCCGCCGTTAGTCGCGGGGTATGCACAGCCTGCAACGCACCCGTGGTCGGCTTTCTGCCGCTGGTTCCAGGATTCGGGCTGGCATTCGTGCCAGCGGCCAATTTTCCGCAGTCGGCGCTGTTGCCTGCGCCGCAGCTGCATACCTTCTATCACCGCCGCGTAGCTGACGTGGCAGACGCCCTGCCCAAAGTGAGCGGTTACTGGCACAGCCAGTGGGCGGTCACGCGGCGCTTCCTCGCCGGACTGCAAACGCGCGGAATCGGGTAGTGGGTCAGCGCGGCATGGCGGTGAGCGCCGTCACCTCCTCGCGCAGGATGGCTGCCAATCGCTGCGCGCCCGGGCCGGCGGCATCGCCGTGGGTGACGACGAGGTAGAGGTCGCTGTAGCGCTCGGCGCCTTCCACCAGCGGCAGCGGCACCAGCGTGCCGTGGTCGAGCTCTTCGCGAATGGTGTTCTCGGCATACCAGGCAAAGCCGAGGCCGAGCGTGGCGGCGCGGATCGAGGTGGCTTTGGAGGTGACGGTCCAGCGTTGCTCGGTGCCCAGCCAGGCACCTTCGCGGGTGCGCTGGCTGCCGGAGTCACGCACCACCAGATGCCGATGCTGACGCAGGTCGTCCGGTGTCAGCGGGCGGCCCAGGCGGTGCAGGGGATGATCGGGGGCGGCGGCGCAGACGAAGCCGACGCGCATCAGCGGGTCGAGCAGGAAGCCTGGCGGCATGCGCGAGGCGATGGCGAGATCGACGCGGCCTTCCAGCACCGCTTCGTCGGTGCCGCCGAGCACCGTTTCATACAGCTCAATGCGGGTTTCGGGATGCTCGCGGGCGAAGCGGTCCAAGCAGCGCAGCAGCAGCCAGGTGGGGAAGATCACTTCCACCGCCAGGCACAGTTCCGGTTCCTGGCCCTGGGCCAGCGTGGCGGCGGCGCGTTCGACCCGAGCGGCCTCGTCCAGCAGGGTGCGGCCGCGGCGGTACAGCACCTGCCCGGCCGGGGTGAGCTGCGCCTTGCGGCCCTGCAGGGTGAACACTTCGATGCCCAACAGGGATTCCAGCTTCTTCACCGCATAGCTGAGGGTGGACTGGGTCTTGTTGAGCACGTCGGCGGCCTGGGCGTAGCCGCCGGCATCGACCACGGCGACCAGGGCGCGCCATTGCTCAAGACTGATTCTGGGCGTCGACATTATCGAAATAATAGATGGTTATTGCCGAAATAATCCGCTTTTATATCGATCAAGGCAATCGTTTAATGGCGGCACGTTTCCCACACCGGAGTTTCGCCATGACCACGCTGCTACAGATCACCACCAGCCTGTTCTCCGAAGGCGGCCAGTCATCCAGGCTGGCCCAGGATTTTGTCGCCGCCTGGCAGGCCCGGCACCCCGACGGCGAGGTGGTGGTGCGCGACCTTGCCGCCAACCCGCTGCCGCACCTCACGGCCGAGCGCTTCCAGGCGTTTCTCGCCAAGCCGGATGCGCGCAGCCCGGCGCAGCAGGCCATCGTCGCCGAAAGCGACGCGCTGATCGCCGAGCTGCAGGCGGCCGACGCCGTGGCGCTGGGGCTGCCGATGTACAACTTCGGCATTCCGTCGACGCTCAAGGCATGGATCGACCATGTTGCCCGTGCCGGTGTCACCTTCCGCTACACCGCCAACGGGCCCGAAGGCCTGCTGGCCGACCGCAAGCTGACGGTGCTGGCGGCACGCGGTGGGCACTATCTGGGCACGCCGAAGGACACCCAGAGCGCGTACGTTCGCGACTTCTTCAACTTCATCGGCATCCGCGATATCGACTTCATCTATGCCGAAGGCCTGGCCGTGGGCGAGGAGGCCCGACGCGCGGCCCTCGACGCGGCCCACCAGCGCATCGATGCGCTGGCGGCCTGAGCCCACCATCCACGGTTTGACCACGGGAGTTCGTCATGAGTACACGTCACCTTCAGCGGGTCATCCCCGGCGTCGACACCTCCGACGGTGCCGGCGTGCGTCTGCGGCGCAGCATCGGCGCCACGCCCGGCCTGCGGCTGGACCCCTTCCTGATGCTGGACCAGTTCGGTACCGACAACCCGGACGACTACATCGCCGGCTTTCCGCCGCATCCGCATCGCGGGTTCGAAACCGTCACCTACATGATTGACGGCCACATGCGCCACGAGGACCACCTCGGCAACATCGGCGAGCTCAAGAGCGGTGGCGTGCAGTGGATGACCGCCGGGCGCGGCGTGATCCACTCGGAAATGCCGCAGCAGGCGGAAGGGCGGATGCGCGGTTTCCAGCTGTGGATCAACCTGCCGGCGCGCGACAAGATGCAGCCGGCCGGCTACCGGGACATTCCGGCCGACCAGATCCCGACGGTGCCGTTGGCCGGCGATGGTTACCTCAAGGTGATTGCCGGCCAGGCGACACACGACGGCGCGGTGCTGGCCGGCCCGGTGAACCCGAGGCCCGGTGCGATGGCCACCGACCCGCTGTATCTGGACCTGCGGCTGGCGCCCGGCGCCGTGTTTCAGCATGTGGTGACGGCCGGTCACAACGCCCTGTTGTACGTCTATGAGGGCAGCCTGCAGGTGGGCGAGGGCGACGCGGTCCGCGAACTGCCCACCCATGCCGCCGGTGTGTTGTCGGATGGCGACACGGTCACCATTACCGCTGGCGCGGAGGGCGGGCGCTACGTCCTGATTGCTGGTCGCCCGCTGGGCGAACCGGTGGTGCAGTACGGGCCGTTCGTGATGAACACCCGCGAGGAAATCGAGCAGGCGCTGGACGACTATCGCAACGGGCGGCTGGTGGCCTGATTCGGAGCACGCTGCGGTGTAGCATGTGGGGCACCGTCGTCCTGATGCGTGCCCCCAATGCGCGATCCCCACCAGCACTTCGAACTCGCGACCACCGTCCGCGCCTCGCAGGAGCAGGCCTGGGCCTGGATCACGGACTTCCGCTGTATTCGTCGCGAGATGATGCCGGTGATGCGCATGACCGTCCCGAGGGACTTTGCCGGCCTGTCGCCGGAGACGGTGGTGCCGGGACAACGGTTGTTTCGCAGCTGGATCTTTCTTGGCGGGCTGCTGCCGTTTGACTGGTCCGACCTGACACTGGAGACCCTCGCTCCAGGGGCGGGATTCGTCGAGCGCTCACCCATGGGCTCGATGCGCCACTGGCAGCACCGGCGTTGGATCACGCCGGCGGGTCAGGGCTGCACCATCACGGACAGTCTGAGCTTCTCGCCGCGATTCGCAACGCCGCTGGCAAGTGCGTTCGTCAAGGCGTTTTTTCGTTATCGCCATCGGCGCCTGCGGCGCTTTCTCGGCGCGCCCGATTGACGGTGACGGCGTACCCCAGCTGGGTCATGCACCGAGGGCGCGCCGCCATCAGACTGGCGTATGCCAATGATCGGTGGACGGACCATGAGCGTGAGAATGTCGGCAGCACCCCTGTTGCTGTCCGTGATGTCCGGGATGATGCCGGCCTGGGCCGATGATGCGGCGACGGTTGCTGCCGCCGCCGCCTGTGACCGGATGCGCGCCTGTGCGATGGAGCAGGTGCAAACCATGCCGCCCGAGTATCGGGCGATGATGGAAGCCAACCTCGATCATCTCTGTGACGCTCTGCCCTGGGCGCAGTATCAGACAGCGACCGGGGTCAGCGGCACGCTGCGCAAGCCCTTCATTGCCTGCATGGACAGTATCGCCAACGCCAGCTGTGCCGCGCTTGAAGCTGACGAGGGCTCGCCGGCCTGTCAGGACCTGCAGCAGCGGGCGGATGCCTATCACGGAACCGTCGACGAATAAGGCGGCAAGGCTGCCGGCGGCGGGGGGCACGCATATACTGCGTGTATGACCACGACCCTTGACCACGCCGCCTGCCAGGCGGCACTCACCGCCCTCGGGCGGGGCGGTGACGCGGCAGAGTTCCATGGCTGCCTGAGCGGCGCGCTGTGCGTGCTGCCGGCCGATCAAATCGACCTGCTGCGCCTGCTCGATGCCGGCGTCCCCGCCGGCGCCCGTGCGCCTGATCTACTGAAGACCCTGCGCGATGCCACCCAGGCCGCCCTGCAGGATGAAGACCTGGGCTTCACACCGCTGCTACCGGCGGATGCCTTGCCGCTGTCGACCCGCGTCGAGGCCCTGGCGGCCTGGTGCGCCGGATTTCTGTTTGGCCTGTCGACCAAGCCCGGTTTTCAGCTGGACCAGTTGTCGGCGGACGCGCGCGAGGTGGTGGATGACTTCGCAGAATTCACCCGTGCCGGGCATGAAGAGGATGCCGATGGGGAGTTGGAAGAGACCGCCTATGCCGAGTTGGTGGAGTATCTGCGGGTGGGCGCGCAGTTGGTCTACATGGATCTGCGTCCGCAGCCCATTCCCGACCCCAGCGATTCGCAGCGGATGCACTGACCATGCTGAACCCCCAGCAGCAGCGTGAGCACGCCGCCCGCCGCGCGGCCCTGCTGAAGCGCATCGGTCCGCGCGACGTGGTGGTGGTGCCAGCGGCCCACGAGGTGACGCGGTCGCGAGACACACATTTTCCTTTCCGGCAGGACAGCGACTTCGCCTACCTCACCGGCTTCCCGGAACCCGAGGCCATCGCGGTACTGGTACCCGGGCGCAAGGAGGGGGTCTACGTGTTGTTCGTGCGGCCGCGCAACGCCGAGCGCGAAATCTGGGATGGCCGCCGCGCCGGGCCCGAGGGTGCCTTGCGCCACTACGGCGCCGACCAGGCGTTTTCCATCGATGAGTTTTCCCAGCGCCTGCCCGAGCTGCTGGCCGGACGTGAGGCGGTGCACTACACCCTCGGTGAGCATCCTGCGCTGGACCCACAGATCACCGCGGCCATGCGGCATATCCGCGAAGTGTCGCGTCGGGGCGGCTCGGCACCGACGGCGGTGGTGGCGCTGGAGCCTTCGCTGCACGAGCTGCGCCTGCACAAGCGGCCCGCCGAGTTGCGCCTGCTGCGGCAGGCCTGCCGCGTGACCGCCGAGGCACACGTGCGGGCCATGCAGGCGACGCGGCCGGGGCGCAACGAGTGGGAGATCGCCGCCGTTATCCACAACCACTTCGCCGACCACCGCATGGTGCCGGGTTACGGCAGCATCGTCGGCGGTGGCGACAATGCCTGCATCCTCCACTACACCGAGAACAACCAGCCGCTGCGCGATGGAGACCTGCTGCTGATTGATGCCGGCGGCGAACTCGACGGGTACACCGCGGACATCACCCGCACCTTTCCGGTCAACGGACGTTTCTCGGCGGCGCAGCGCGCGCTGTACGAGGTGGTGCTGGCCGCCAACCTGGCGGCCATCAAGACGCTCAAGCCGGGCGCCTCGGTGGCGCGGCCGCATGCGGTGGCCACCCGCATCCTGACCGCCGGGCTGGTGCGCCTGGGCCTGCTCAAGGGCGAGGTCGATTCGCTGATCAAGGCGGGCAAGCATCGGCAGTTCTACATGCACGGCACCGGCCATTGGCTGGGCCTCGATGTCCACGATGTCGGCCGCTACAAACTGGACGGCCGCGACCGCAAGTTTGCGCCGGGTATGGTGATGACGGTGGAGCCCGGTCTGTACGTGGCACCGGGTACGCCGGGCGTCGACCCGGCCTTTCACGGCATCGGTATCCGCATCGAGGATGATGTGTTGGTCACCGTCAACGGGCCAGAGGTGTTGACCGACGGCGTGCCGAAGACGGTCGCCGCCATTGAGGCCCTGATGGCCACCACACAGAAGGCCTGATCCCGATGCGCGACATCGTCATCGTCGGCGGCGGCCCCGTAGGGCTGAGTCTGGCCTTGGCACTCGCCGCCGCTGGCCGCAGGCCCACCCTGATCGAAACCGGTTCGGCACCGGAAGGCGCGGCACGTTGGGACGAGCGATGCATCGCGCTCAACGCGGCCAGTCAGGCCATCTTTGCGCGTTTGGGCGTGTGGCCGGCCTTGGCGCCCGCCGCCACGCCCATCGTCGCCACCCACATCTCGGAACGCGGCCGCTTCGGCATGGCGCGCTTCACCGCCGAGGAGGCTGGCTTGCCGGCGCTGGGCTACAACCTGCCGATGCGACACCTGCTGCAGACCCTGTGGCAGAGGGTGCGGCAGCTGGATATCGCAGTGCAGTCGCCGATGGCGGTGGCCGCGCACAGCGTAACGCCGGAGGGTGTGCGGCTGCAGCTCGCCGATGGCACCCTGCTCGGGGCGCAGCTGCTGCTGGCGGCCGATGGTGCGCAGTCGACGCTCCGGGCGGCGCAGGGGGTGGCCGCCACCATTGATGATTACCGGCAAACCGCCATCGTCACCGCAGTGCGGGTGCAGCGTCCGCATCGTGGCTGGGCCTACGAGCGCTTTACCCCGGACGGCCCGATCGCGCTGCTGCCCAAGCCGGACGATGCCTGCTCGCTGGTCTGGACCCTGCCGACTGCGCGTGCCGAGATCTTGATGACCATGGAGGACACCGGCTTCCTGGCGGCGGCCCAGGACTGCTTTGGCGAGCGGCTGGGCCGGTTCATGGCACTGGGCGCACGTACCGCATGGCCGCTCAGCCGTGTACTCAGCGATACCCTCACCGCGCCGCGCACGCTGTTCGTCGGCAATGCGGCGCAGTCCCTGCACCCGGTGGCCGCGCAGGGCTTCAACCTGGGCCTGCGCGATGTCGATGCGCTGGCACGGATCTTCGGCTCGGCCGCGGGCGACCCGGGAAGGCCTGAGCTGCTGTCGGCCTATGTCAGTGCGCGCGCGCCTGACCGGGCTCGCACCGCAGGTTTTACCGATCAGCTGGTGCGGCTGTTTTCCAATCGCATCCCCGGGCTTGCCGGCGCACGCCACTGGGGACTGCTGGCACTGGATCTGCTGCCGCCATTGAAGCAGCCGGTGATGTGGCAGAACCTGGGTTACGGAGGCAGCCGGTGAGTCCGATCCAACGCTGGGATATCGCCGTGGTGGGCGGTGGCGTGGTGGGGCTGGCCACGGCACGGCGCCTGCGCCAGGCGGGTTTTGATGCGGGGGTGATCGAGCAGGGCAGCGCGCCGCAGGCGCGCCCCGACGATGCTCGGCTATATGCCATAGCCCCGGCCTCGGCGCGGGCGTTGCCCGAGGCCTTCGCGTTGGATCAGCGGCAGGCCTATCGGCGCATGCGGGTCTGGCAGGGGCAGCCTGATCAGGCGCTGCAGTTCGATGCTGAGCTGTTGCGGTCCGAGGCGCTGGGCTGGATCGTGCCGGAGTCGCGGTTGCGGGCCGACCTGTGGACGGAGCTGCCGGCGGATCGCCGCCTGTCCGGACTGGCCCTTCGGGATCGCATTGCGCACGACGACGGCGTCAGCCTGCTGCTGGAGGGCGACCATGTGGTGCGTTGCGCGCTGGTGGTGGCCTGCGATGGTGCCCACTCGCCACTGCGGACGGCGGCCGGTATTGCCGTCCATCGTTGGCAATACCCGCAGGGTGGCTTGGTGGCGCCGCTGCGCAGCGTCCAACCGCATGCGGAGACCGCATGGCAGCGGTTCAGCCCGGACGGCAGCGTCATTGCCCTGCTGCCGCTGGTGGATGGACGTTGTTCGCTGGTGTGGTCGAGCCCTGAAGCGGAGGCGCTGCAGGCGCTGCCTGCGGCCGAGTTCAACCGGCTGCTCACCACTGCATTGCAGGGCGTACTGGGTGAGATGATGCTGGACGGCCCCCGGCAGGTGTTTCCGCTGGCGGCCCAGCACGCCGAGCGCTATATCGCGCATCGTCTGGTCCTCGCCGGCGACGCCGCCCACACGGTTCATCCCCTGGCAGGTCAGGGTGTGAACCTGGGCATTGCCGACGGCGTGGCGCTGGCGCAGGTGCTGGCAGAGGCCCGTGATCGCGGACGTGCCTGGTGGCAAACCCGGACATTGGCGCGCTACGAGCGTGCACGCCAGGCCGCCAACCGCGAGATGATCGTGTTGACGGACGTGTTGTCGCGCGCCTTCGGCGCCGGTGCGCCAAGCCTGGCAACACTGCTGGGCAGCGGCCTGGGCTTGCTCGACCGCAGCCCCAGCCTCAAGGCCCTGATGATGCGTCGGGCCATGGGCTGAATCGCTCTGGGCGGGCGCCGGCTAGTTGCACTCCGCGCTGGTCGGGTCCGGCGTCTGCAGCGCGAGATCGGGGGTCGCGATGGGCGTGATCCCGCCATCGGTATCCACCCAGACAAATTCATTGGGTCCCAGCTCGGTACCCTCGGGAGCGGCGCCATCGGGCGCATCGCTGTCTGTGCCCTGCCACCGTGCCACCGTCCACCGCTGCCCGGTGAATGCGCCCGCGCTGCCGTCGGCGCGCCGCGGGAACGTCTGTAACACCACGCGGCCACTGAACGTCCCGATGACCGCGCCATCACCGCGCTTGACGCCCTCCGGTAGGCCCAGGCGGTCGATCAGCGCGCTGTCCGCCTCCACCAGTTGCACGAAAGGCTCGGTGCCGCGGATCCCGATCGTCGCCACCGGGGTGGTGATGCGGTAGTCCTCGTCACGTAGCTTGCCGATGGCGCCGGTCACCGCGCGGAAGCCCCCCTTGATCAGCTTGAAGAATGCCCGCTGCGGCGTGTTGTCCACCGCCGTCACCGGTGTCGCGGCGGCGGGTGCGGGCGGCGTCGGGCGGGCGGTGACAGGCGGCGGCGCTGGCGCAGCGGTGGGGGTAGGGCTTGATGTCGGCGTTGGCGCTGCGGCGGTGAATGCGAAGTCCTCGACCTGAAAGCGACTGGCCGGACGCACCAGCACATAACCGCCGTCGTTGAACTTGACGTTGATGTAGCTGCTGGCAGCGGTGCTCAGGGTGTCACCGGGGTAAATCGGACTGCCCCGTTCCAGTCGGCGGATGACGCCGGCGCTGGAGCTGGCGGTGCCGAACCCGGTCACCATCTTGACCTCACCGGCCACTGACTGCGCAGCGCCTAGGGTGGCCCAAAGGCCCAGCGTGCAGGCCAGTAGCAGGCGCCGTGCGACGGCAAGGAGGTGACCGTTCATTCGCAGACTCCTTCTTCCAGCGCAGCACTGTCGTCGATGGCGATCAGCGCATCGTCGTTGAACCCGGCCTGATCGTCGTCTTCATCGGCGCCGCCATCCTCAGCGTCATCGTCGATGACATCGTCCTGGTCGACGATGTCCGCCGCCACCTGGGTGGCGGCGCGATTTTCGGCCTCCACCTCATTCTCCGGTGTCGGTGTCGGTGTCGGTGTCGGTGTCGGCGTCGGTGTCGGTGTCGGTGTCGGCGTCGGTGTCGGTG
>CAYROO010000006.1:50070-140975 GCA_964425915.1 uncultured Polycyclovorans sp. | reverse complement strand
TTGGTAGGCGCGATTGGACTCGAACCAACGACCCCCACCATGTCAAGGTGGTGCTCTAACCAGCTGAGCTACGCGCCTTCAATCGAAGGGCGCGCATCGTAGCCTGCGGCATCGCGAACCGCAACTCCGCCGCATGGCGGTGACGGAGCCGCCCCTGACCGCGGGGCTTGGCCCCGCGTCGGCCTCAGGGCTGAATGGCCGGCAGGGTCTCGGGGAACGACCGCGAGGTGTGCCAGTCCGGCCCCAGGTTTCCCTTCAGCATGCGCCAGTACAGCGCGGGCAGATAGTATTTTTTCAGCCACCAATAGCTGCGGCGTGGCACGCGCGGATCGAGTGGGAAGCTTGGCATCACGACTCCGTCGTAGCCAAACTCCGCCAGCATGATGCGTCCTTTGGAGGTGGTCAGCGGGCAGGAGGCGTAACCGTCGTAGCGGCGTCCTTTGCTGTGTCCGTCGAGTTGCTGCAGGAGGTTGGCCACCAGCACCGGCGCCTGGGCGCGCACGGCGGCGGCAGTCTTGCTGTTGGGGGTGGAGGTGCAGTCGCCCAGTCCAAAAATTCGGTCATAGCAGGTGTGGCGCAGGGTGTGCTTGTCCACGCTGACCCAGCCGCCACGGTCCGCCAGCGGCGATTGCTGGATGACATCGGGCGCACTTTGCGGTGGCACCACGTGCAGCATGTCGAAGGGTAAGGTGAGCTCGCGCTGACGCTCGCCCTCGGTCACTTTGAAGTGAGCGCGTTGTGCCGGGCCGTCGACGGCGATCAGCTCGTGTCCGAAGTGGGGGTGGACCCCGTAGTGGGCCACCACTTCGTTCAGTGCTTTCGCATAGAAGGGCACACCGAACATGGCGGGTCCAGGCGTGAAGAAATGCAGGTTCGCGGGGTTTCCGGCCTGGCGGCAGTGATCGGCCGCCATGTACAGGATCTTCTGCGGCGCCCCTGCACACTTGATCGGCATCGACGGTTGGGTGAACAGGGCTTCGCCACCCCGCCGCAGCTGCCGCAGGGTTTGCCAGGTGTAGGGCGCCAGATCGAAGCGGTAGTTGCTGCAGACGCCATTGCGCCCCAGCGATTCGGTCAGGCCTGGGATTTTGTGCCAGTCCAACTGCAGTCCCATCGCCATCACCAGAAAGCGGTAGCCGATGTGCCGTCCATCATCCAGCATGATTTGGCTCTGATCGGGCGCGAAGCCGGTAATGCGTTGCCGGATCCAGGTCACTCCGCGTGGCATCACGCTGGCCATCGGCCGGCGTGTGGCGTCAATGTCGAACTCGCCTGCGCCCACCAGTGTCCAGGCGGGCTGGTAGGCATGATGTTGGGCGGGATCGATCACCGCGATGTCGAGGTCAGGGCGCGCGCGCTTGAGCAGTGCGGCGACCGTGAGGCCGCCGGCGCCACCTCCGGCAATGAGGACGACATGGCGCTGGAGGGGTTGGGTCATAGAGGGCTCCGGCAGTCTTGAACGAGCGGGGATCGTGGCGTAATATGCAAATAAGAATATACATATATCGAAAAGCAATAAAGAACTTCCGCCCGCCCACCGGAGAACCCCATGATTTTTCGTCAGTTCTTTGACCACGACTCCAGCACCTATACCTATCTCATGGCCAGCGGCCCTGGGCGCGAGGCGGTGATCATCGACCCGGTGAAGGGGCAGCTGTCTCACTACCTGGCGGCGCTGGAGGCGCTGGAGATCAAGCTGGTGCGCGCCATTGACACTCACACCCATGCCGACCACATCACCGCCTTGGGAGCGTTGCGGGACGCCACCGGCTGCATGACGCTGATGGGCGAGTTCACCAAGGCCGAATGTGTCTCCAGCTCAGTGCGCGAGGGCGAGTTGCTGGATATTGACGGCGTGCAACTGCAGGCCTTGTATACGCCGGGCCATACTGATGAATCCTTCAGTTTTGTGCTCAACCCGGCCGCGCCGGAGGCGGTGTTCACCGGTGACGTGCTGCTGATCCGCGGTACTGGACGTACCGATTTCCAGGGCGGCGACCCGCACAAGAGCTGGGACTCCATCGTCAACAAGCTATTCCGGCTGCCGGAGGCGGCCCTGGTCTATCCGGCGCACGACTACAAGGGCTGGACGGTGTCGAGCATCGGCGAGGAGAAGCGCCACAACCCAAGGCTGGCCGGCAAATCCGAGGCGGCCTACGTCGACATCATGCGGAATCTCAATCTGCCCAACCCCAAGCTGATGGATATTGCGGTGCCGGCCAACCTCGCCTGCGGCAATCGCTGAGCGCCCCCGGAATGCTGCGGCACCTGCCGCTTTTGGCGGACCTTCGTGCGACGACGCCCGCGCGTCTCGCCGAGGATGGCGTGGCGGGCACCCTCACCGCCATCCTGCTCATTCCGCAAGCGCTGGCCTATGCATTGTTGGCCGGGCTGCCGCCGGAAGTCGGCCTGTATGCGAGCGTTCTGCCGCCGATCCTCTATGCGCTCACCGGGACCAGTCGCACCATGTCGCTGGGCCCGGTGGCGGTGGCCGCGGCGATGGTTGCAGCCGCCCTGGCGCCCTTTGCCGCGGGGGATCCGATGCGCGCCCTGCAGGGCGCCATTCTGCTGTCGGCAATGGCGGGGGGCATGCTGATGGTGATGGGTCTGCTGCGCCTGGGTTGGCTCACCCATTTCATCAGCCACCCTGTGCTGTCAGGCTTTACCACCGGGGCTGCAATTTTCATCGTGGGCACACAGCTGGGCGCCCTCACCGGGATTCCGGTGCCGGGCGATGGCCGCTTTTTCGAGAGCCTGTTGGCGCTGGCACAGGGGGGCGGCCGTCTCAATCACGCGACCTTGGTGTTTGGACTCGCCAGCGTGGGCGTGTTGCTGTTGGCGCGGGCGCCGCTGGTCACCGGGCTGTGTCGGCTCGGACTGCCGTTGGCGCGTGCGACCGCAGTGAGCCGAACGGCACCGCTGATGTTGGTGGCGGTGGCAACGCTGCTGTCATCGTCTCTGGACGCCGCCGGCCGTCATGGCGTTGCCGTGGTGGGCGCCATTCCGCAAGGTCTGCCACTGCCCAGCGTGGATTTTCTGCGGGTCGAGGGGTGGCAGGCGCTGTGGCCCTCTGCGGCGCTGATTGCCCTGATCGGCTACGTCGAGAGCATCTCGGTGGCGCGTGCCCTGGCGTTCCGGCGTCGTCAACGAATCGATCCTGATCAGGAGCTGCGGGCGCTGGGACTCAGCAACCTCGGTAGTGCGCTGGCCGGCGCCATGCCGGTGGCCGGCGGGTTCTCGCGTTCGATGGTCAATTTTGACGCCGGCGCACGCACCCAGCTGGCGGCCGTCGTCACTGCCGTATGGGTCGGGCTGGCGGCCTGCTTCTTCACCGGCTTACTGGCGACGTTGCCGAAGGCGGTGTTGGCCGCCGTCATCGTGGTGGCCGTCTGGCAGTTGATCGACCTCGCCAGCCTGCGTCACACCCTGTCCTTCAACCGCGCTGATGGCGCGGCGCAACTGGCCACGCTGCTCGGGGTGTTGCTGTTCGGAATTGAGGCCGGCCTGCTGATCGGCGTCAGCCTGGCGCTGGCGGCCTTTCTCTACCGCACCAGTCGGCCCCATGTGGCGCTACTGGGGCAGGTGTCTGGCACCGAGCATTTTCGCAATGTGCATCGCCATGTGGTGACCACCTGGCCGACCCTGCTGCTGCTGCGGATCGACGAGCACCTGTACTTCGCCAACACCCCGCGACTGGAAGCGGAACTGCAGACCCGGGTGCTGGACCAGCCAGCGGTGCGCGATGTGATCCTGGTGCTCTCCGGCGTCGGTTTCATTGATGCTACCGGGCTGGACATGCTCGAAAGCTTCGAGCGGGCGCTGGCCGAGGCTGGACAGCGGTTACACCTTGCCGAGGTGAAAGGGCCAGTGATGGATCAGCTGCACGGCACGCGCTTGCTGAGCCAGCTGGGCGACGGACGTATCCACTTGAGCACAGCGGCTGCGGTCGCCGCGTGCCAGGCCGGGCGCCACGCCTGACGCTGTCATGATCGCGGCGCTACCATGAGGCGCCTTCGCAATGAACGAGACCAACATGAGCCAGAACCTGCCCACCCTGCCGATGATGGGGCGCCCGTTGCCGAACGTGATCTCGGCGGGGCAGCCGACCCCCAGCGACTTCGAAGCACTGAAGGCGGCCGGTGTCCGCCATGTCATCAACCTGCGGCCGCCGAGTGAGGACGCGGGCTTTGACGAGGCGGCCCTGATGGAGCAGCTCGGCTTGCACTATGCGGTGGTGCCAGTCGCTGGCCCGGAGGATCTCAATGCCGACAGTGCGCGGGCGCTCGACGCGGCGATGGCCGCTGCCGGTGAAGGCCCTGTGCTGGTGCATTGTGCCAGCGCCAATCGCGTGGGGGCGCTGCTGGCCCTGCGGGCCGCCTGGTTGATGGGTAAGCCGGCTGAAGCGGCGCTGGCCTTGGGACGGGCTGGGGGCTTGACGCGGATGGAGCCGCTGGTTGCTCAGCTGTTGCAGCGAGGTCCCTGAGGAACGTCGAGCTGCCAAGGGGAATGGTGGTGATGGGCAGAATCGAACTGCCGACCTAGGGGTTATGAATCCCTCGCTCTAACCGTCTGAGCTACATCACCACATGACCCGTGCGGGGGCGCGATTTTAATGAAAGGTGCCGCTGGCGTCGAGTGGCGGGCACCTTCTCAGCATCGAAAGCGCTTGACCGGGTAGGGGAGCGCTTCCTGCGAGTCGCGGGTCACGCACCACCAGGCGCCCTCACACGTTGAAGCGGAAGTGCATGACATCGCCTTCCTTGACGATGTACTCCTTGCCTTCCAGTCGCAGGCGGCCAACTTCCTTGGCGCCGGCTTCGCCGCGATACTGAATGTAGTCGTCGTAGCCGATGACTTCGGCCTTGATGAAGCCGCGTTCAAAGTCGGTATGAATCACGCCGGCCGCCTGCGGCGCGGTGGCGCCGACCTTCACCGTCCAGGCGCGGACTTCCTGCACCCCGGCCGTGAAATAGGTTTGCAGGCCGAGCAGGCGATAGGCGCCGCGGATCACCCGGTTGAGTCCCGGCTCGTCTAGGCCCAGCTCGGCCAGGAAGTCGGCTTTGTCGGCGTCGTCGAGCAGGGCGATCTCGGCCTCGATGGCGGCACATACCGGCACCACTTCGGCCCCTTCTGCCGCCGCGTAGGCTTTGACCTGGTCCAATAGCGCGTTGCCATTGGCGAGCCCGGCTTCATCGACATTGGCGATGTAGAGCGCTGGCTTGGCCGTGATGAGGTGGTAATCGCGCAGGATCAGACGGTCCTCGGCACTGAGCTCGAGGCCGCGCACGGCCAGACCCTGGTCGAGATGCGCCTGCACGCGCTTAAGCAGGTCGACCTTGGCAATCGCCTCCTTGTTGCCCGACTTGGCGCCCTTGCTGGCCCGGTCCAGAGCCTTGGTCACCGCGTCCAGGTCCGCCAGCGCCAACTCGGTGTTGATCACTTCGATGTCGCGCACCGGATCGACGCCGCCGGCGACGTGAATGACATCGTCATCAACGAAACAGCGGGTGACATGGGCGATGGCATCGGTTTCGCGGATATGTGCCAGAAACTGGTTGCCCAGGCCTTCACCCTTGCTGGCGCCGGCCACCAGGCCGGCAATGTCGACGAACTCAACGGTGGCGCCCAGGATGCGCTGCGGCTTGACGATATCGGCCAGCGCATCGAGCCGCGGATCAGGCACCGCCACCACCCCGACATTGGGATCAATGGTGCAGAACGGATAGTTCTCGGCCGCGATCTGTGCCTTGGTGAGGGCGTTGAAGAGGGTGGACTTGCCGACGTTGGGCAGGCCGACGATGCCGCACTTGATACCCATGACTCATTTCTCCGTATGCAGTTGCTGCAGCGCTTTGTCCCATGAGCCGCGCAGCCAGGTACCGAGGGCATCCTCGGCCTTGACCAGTGCGCTCGTAATCATCTGCTCGTCTTCGCGTGAGGCGCGTCCGAGGACATAGTTGAGCACCATCGATTTGTCCCCCGGGTGTCCGATGCCCACCCGCAGGCGACGGTAGCCGGCGCCGATCTGCGCATGCAGATCGCGCAGTCCGTTGTGCCCCCCGTGCCCACCTGCCAGCTTCAGTCGGACCGCGCCAGCTGGCAGATCCAGCTCATCGTGGGCAACCAGCACATCTTCCGGGGACAGCTTGTAGAACTGGCACAGCGCCTGTGCGGCGCGCCCGCTGCGGTTCATGAAGGTGGTGGGCTTGAGCAGGAGGACGTCTTCGCCATGCAATCGCGCGCGGCCGAAAAGCCCGTGAAACTTGGCCTCGGGTCGCAGACTGACTCCGGCACTGTCCGCCAGACGGTCGACGAACCAGAAGCCCGCGTTGTGGCGGGTCGATTCGTACTCAGGGCCCGGGTTGCCCAGTCCGATGATCGCGATCATGAGGCTCGCTCACAAAAACAAAACCCCGTCCGTCCGCGGTTGCGAACGGACGGGGTGGCGTCGAGGCCCGCGGGCCCGTCAGTCCTTCTTCTCTTCGTCGGCCGAGGCGCCTTCGGCTGCTTCGTCCTCGTCACCGGCACCCGCCTTGGTGAGGTGGCAGGAGGCGACCGTGATGTCGGCGCCATGCTTGAGTTCCATCAGCGCCACACCCTGCGGCAGCGTCAGGTTGGACAGGTGAACCACGTCGCCGAGCTGCATGGCGCTAAGGTCGACTTCGATGTACTCCGGCAGGTTGGCCGGCAGACATTCGACTTCGACTTCGTTCTGGTGGTGCTCGATCATCCCGCCGCCCAGCTTCACGCCGGGCGCGGTGGCGTCGCCCTTGAAGTGCAGGGGCACGCGCTTGCGCAGCAGCTGGTCAGCGACCACGCGCTGAAAATCGGCGTGCAGGATGGACTCATCACGCACCGGGTGGCGCTGCAGATCCTTGAGCACGACCTGCTGCTCGGCACCATTCACCTTGAGCGTGAGAATGTGGGAGTAGAAGGCTTCAATACGGAGCTGCTTGACCAGCTCATTGAGGCTGACCGCGATGTTCTGCGGGCCTTCCTTGCCGCCATAAACGATGGCCGGCACCTTGCCCTCGCGACGCAGGCGGCGGCTCGCACCCGTGCCCTGGTCCGCGCGGACTTCTGCTTCAACAACAAAGGTTTGTGTCATGGAGTGACTCCAGTAGCGTGCATAAGAAACCTCGCGCGGTCCGCGACCAGACCGCGCGAGGGGCGCAGAGTGTACTCGAAACCGGGGGTAGGCGCCGCTGGGGGGCCTCAGTCGACGTAGAGCGAGGACACCGATTCTTCAGCCGACACGCGGCGGATGGTTTCGGCCAGCAGGGAGCCGATCGACAACTGCCGGATCTTCGGGCACGCTGCTGCCGCCGGGCTCAGCGGGATGGTGTCGGTGACCACCAGCTGGTCCAGCTCGGAGTTGGTGATGTTGGTGATTGCCGGCCCCGACAGGATGGGGTGCGTGACATAAGCCACGACCCGGATCGCCCCATGCTCCTTGAGCGCGGCGGCGGCCTTGCACAGGGTGCCGGCGGTATCGGCCATGTCATCCACCAGCACACAGCTGCGGCCACTGACGTCCCCGATGATGTTCATCACCCGCGACTCATTGGCGCGCGGACGCCGCTTGTCAATGATGGCGAGGTCGGCGTCGTCCAGCCGCTTGGCGACGGCGCGGGCACGGACTACACCGCCCACATCAGGCGACACCACGATCAGGTTCTCGTACTTCTGCCGCCAGATGTCACCGAGCAGCACCGGGCTGGCGTAGACGTTGTCGACCGGAATGTCGAAGAAGCCCTGAATCTGGTCGGCATGCAGGTCGACCGTGAGCACGCGGTCGGCGCCGCATTCGCCGAGCATGTCGGCCACCACCTTGGCGGAGATCGGAACGCGGCTGGAGCGCGGCCGGCGATCCTGGCGGGCGTAGCCAAAATAGGGGATCACGGCACAGATACGACCCGCTGATGCGCGCTTCAGCGCATCCAGCATCATCATCAGTTCGATGATGTTGTCGTTGGTGGGTGCGCAGGTTGGCTGGATCACGAAGACGTCGCGTCCGCGAACGTTCTCGAGGATTTCGACCTGGACTTCACCGTCCGAAAACCGACCCACCATCGCCTGACCCAGTGGGATCTTCAGGTAGTTGGCGATGTCTTTGGCGAGCTTGGGGTTCGCGTTGCCGGAGAACAACGTCAACTTGGATTCGGACATGGGCGTGGTCGTATGTCGGTTGAAATGCGGCTCAGATGGCTGGGGCGGATGGATTCGAACCACCGAATGGCGGGATCAAAACCCGCTGCCTTACCGCTTGGCGACGCCCCATCAACTGAATGTCCGTGAACGGTACCCCTCAGAGTCCGCGCATTATAGCCGCCAGCGGCGATCGGTTCAGCCCGCGCACCGCACGGGCGCGCCATTGTGGCTCGGCCTGGCCGGCGAGGGATTCGGCACTGGCCTGGTCGATCGCCGGGAGGAACACACAAGCGCCGGTGCCCGACATGCGTGCAGCGCCGAACCGGCGCGCCCAAGCGAGGGCCTCGCCGACTACGGGATAACGGGCGGTGGTGACCGCCTCGCAGTCGTTGCCGCAGAGGCCGCCGTCATAGTCGTCCATCGAAACCCATGGGTGGTCGCGTCGCAGGGTGGGGTCGGCGAAGACCGCAGCGGTGGAGACCTGGACCGCAGGCAGCAGGATCACATACCAGGGCTCGGGCAGGATCACCGGGCTCAGACGTTCGCCGATGCCCTCGGCCCAGGCGGCGTGTCCGCGCACGAACACCGGAACGTCCGCTCCCAGGGCGAGCCCGATATCGGCTAGCTCGTCAGTGGGAAAGCCGAGGTTCCACAGGCGGTTGAGCGCCACCAGGGTGGTGGCGGCATTGCTGGACCCGCCGCCCAGCCCGGCGCCTGTGGGGATCTGCTTGTCCACCTCGATATCAACCCCGATGGGGGCACCGCTGACCGTCTGCAGCTTGCGGGCGGCGCGCACGATCAGGTTGTCCTCGTCCGCCACACCTGGGAGTGGCGTCAGCAGATTGATCTGGCCGTCGCCACGCTGGCGGAATCGCAGGTGATCCACCAGATCGACGAACTGGAACAGGGTCTGCAGCAGATGGTAGCCGTCGGCCCGCCGCCCGGTGACGTGCAGAAACAGGTTGAGCTTGGCCGGTGCCGGCCATTCGAACTGGGCAGAGAAGGGGTCGTCGCAATGTGAGGGCATGGAGATCAGCGGTCCTGCGGCTGCCAGCGGTCTGCCAACAGGGTCAGCGTGGTGCCGTCCCGTGCCAGGGTGATGCGCGCCGGGAGCGCCGGAGCAGCCGGGTGATAGCGGTCGTAGTCGATGTGCCAGCCGGCCTGGTGTAGACGCAGCAGGCGGCCGTCGTCGTCGAGATCATAGCGCGCGGCAACGCCGGGTTGGGGGAGTCCGCGTGCCCAGTAGCGCAAGGCCTGCATCGGTATTGGCAGGCCCAGACTGGCCTGCAGGTCCTGTTCTGGGTGCCGACTGACCCAGTCTTGATCTGCGTGACGGATGCGCACGGCCGATGGATCGCCGTTGAGTCTAAGCGTGCCCTGTCCAAGCGGGCCGCTGAGAAACAAGTCAAAGTCGCCATTGCCGGCCTGCAGCCAGCGCAGACGACCACTGAGGGGACTGGTGCTGGCGGCAAGCCTGCCGTCTACACGGAAGGCTTCGATCGCGGCGACGGCCTCGCGGTGCTGTTGCCAGCGCTGCAGGCGCTGCGCATCGGTGACCGCTGACGGCATCGGCGGCGCGATGGCGCAGGCGCCGAGCATCAGCGCGGCGCCCAGGGCGAGTGCGCGGATCATGGGCGCAGGCGCTGCACCGTTTCGCGCAGCACCGGGTGTTCCGGGTGCTCGGCCAGCGCGCCGTCCCAGATCGCGGCTGCCCGATCCCGTTCGCCGAGCATCCACAGGACCTCGCCCAGGTGGGCGGCGACTTCGGGGTCCGGAAACAGGGCGTAGGCCCGCTGCAGGTAGGGCAGGGCGCCCTGGCTGTCGCCTTCCCGGAACAGCAGCCAGCCCATGCTGTCGATGATGGCCGGGTCGTTCGGCGCGCGGGCCAGGGCCTTTTCGATCAGCGGGCGTGCCTGCGCCAAAGCGCCGCGGTGAATGATCAGCATGTACCCGAGCGCATTGAGGGCGCGGGCATCGTCCGGGTCGAGTTCGATGGCCCGGCGCAGGTCCTGTTCGGCGGCAGTGACCTCCCCGAGTCGCTCCAGCGCCAGCGACCGTCCGTACAGAAGGTCGCCATGGTCGGGGTGCTCGGCAAGGGCCTGGTCGTAGACGGATCGTGCGATCGCGGGGGCATCCTCGGCCATCAGAAGGTCGGCCTCGGCGAGGTAGAGCCGCACGCTCAAGGGCGGTACCTCGTCACGCAGCGCCGCCAGCAAGGCGCGGGCGTCGTCGGTCTGGCCCATGCGGCCCATCACCACCGCGCGACGGATGGCCGCATCCAGTCCGGCAGGGCCGCGATTGATGCTGCTGTAGAAACCCAGCGCCTCTTGCCATTTCTGCTCCGACTCCGCCAGACGGCCCAGCTGTAGCGCGGCTTCCTGTTTGCGTTCACCGTCGAGCAGTGGGGTCAGATACCCGCGCGCAGCCGCGGTGTCGCCCATGCCGAGGGACAACATGCCGAGCAGGAGTGCGGCTTCGCTGTCGGTCGGCCGCGCCGCCAGCACGGCCTCCAGCTGCTTGCGGCCGCGCTCCAGGCTGTTGGCGTCGAGCAAAATGCGGGCGAAGGCCAGTCGCAGATCTGCCTGCTCATCGGCTGGCAGTTCCGTCAGCTGCGCCTCGACCAGCGCCACGGCTTCGTCAAACCGGTCCTGACGCACCTGCACCCCGGCCAGCAGCAAAGCGTACTCGCGCGCGTCCGGCGCTAGCGCCCGTGCCTTCAGTGCCGCGGTCTCAGCCAACGGTAAGCGTTCGAATTGCAGGGCCAGCATGGCCATGGCGTAGTGCGCGCCGGCTTGCTGCGGATACTCCCGCAGCAGCAGGTCGAGCAGGCTCAAGGCGGCATCGGCCGCCGCCGGCGGCACCCGCGCCAGCAACAGTCCGACATAGCGGAAGCCCTCGTCGAGTCCTCCGGCATGGCCCTCGACGATCTGGCGCGCCTGGGCCAAGGCCGCCGCGCCATCGCCCTGCGCCAGGCTGACGCGCAGGATCACCTCCCGGGGCTCCATGTCGGTGGGTGACAGCCGCAACCACTGCTGGGCGGCCTCCAGGGCCAGAGCCTCATCGTTGGCGGCCAGCGCCAGTTGGGTGGCGCGGGTGGCCAGCTCAAGGTCCGGGACGTTGCGCAAGGCAGCCAGGAAGGCGCGCGCGGCCACCGCCGGTTGCTCGCGTCGCAGCGCCAGTTCGCCCACCAGCACGTGATACTGAGCCTCCGCGGTGGGATCAATGCTGCGTGGTTTGGGCGCGGGTTCGCTCGGCCGCAGCGGGGTGGTGACGGAATCCTCTCGCTGTTCGGATTGCTCCCGTAGCGTCTCGCTGTTGTGCCGCTCGCTGGGGGTCACAGTCGCGCAGCCTGCGGCCATCGCCAATGGCAGGAAGAAGGGCAGCAGGGCATTGCGGGGCACGCGCGACATCGCCGAAGTCCGTAAGTATCAGGCTGAAAGACTATCGCAACTGGGGGCCCTGGACATGGCGCCTTGTCCGCCCTGGCTTGTGGCAGGAGGCGGCGCTGACGGAAAATCAGCGAATGATCCATCTGGAAGCCGTCCGGCCCGCCTCATGGCGTTGATCACGCTCGGCCTGAGCCACCACAGTACCCCGATCGTCCTGCGAGAACGGATGGCCTTTGCCGAGGCCGACCTGCCGCAGGCGCTGGCGGACCTGCGGACGCTGCCGGGCGTGCGTGAGGCGGCGATCCTGTCCACCTGCAACCGGACCGAGCTGTTCGCGGTCACCGACGAGGATGCCGACGCCCGTTTGCGGGCTTGGTGGCGGCAGGTACGCGATGCCGGGGATGTCATGCTTGATGAGCACGTCTACCTGTTGCGCGACCTCGCCTCTGTCACCCACACGCTACGGGTGGCCTCCGGGCTGGATTCGATGGTCCTGGGTGAGCCGCAGATCCTTGGACAGATGAAGCAGAGTTTCGCCCTGGCCAACGAGGTCGACAGCCTGGGTCCGGTGCTGTCGCGCCTGTTTCAGCATGCCTTCGCCGTCGCCAAGCAGGTGCGCAGCCAGACCGATATCGGAGCGCACCCGGTGTCGGTGGCCTATGCAGCGGTGCAGATGGCGCGGCGCATCTTCGATGACTTCCGCGGGCAAACCGCCTTGCTGATCGGCGCCGGCGAGATGATCACGCTGGTGGCGCGGTACCTGCGGCAACAGGGCGTCCGCCGTCTGATCGTGGCCAATCGACGATTGGAGCGTGCGCAGCCTCTGGCCGAAGAACTGGGCGGGGAGGCGGCAACCCTGGAGCAGTTGCCCGAGCTGTTGCCGCAGGCTGATCTGGTGGTGTCGTCCACGGCTGCGCGCGACTTCATTGTCGGCGCCGATGCCATGCGCACCGCCATCCGACAACGGCGCCGCAAGCCGGTGTTCATGATCGACCTGGCGGTGCCGCGGGATCTCGATCCCGAGATTCAGCAGCTGGAGGACGTCTATCTCTACACCATCGACGACCTGCGCAACGTCATCGCCGAAAACCAGAAGCTGCGCGCCGATGCTGCGGCGCAGGCCCAGGAGATGATTGAGATCCAGGCGCGGAGCTTCCTGCAGTGGCTGGAAACGCGTGACGCCGCCGATACCATTCGCGCCTTGCGCGGCTGGGCAGATCAGCAGCGGGATGCGGTGCTCGACAAGGCGCGCCGGCGGCTGGCCTCCGGGGCGGAGCCGGACGCGGTCATGCGCTTCGTTGCTGACACGCTCAGCAACAAGCTGCTGCACCCCCCGCTGTCGCGTCTGCGTCAGGCCGATGCGGTGCAGCAGGCATGGCTGCTGACCAGCACTCGGCAACTGTTCGATCTGGATGCCTCGGTGCCGGATGATGCGGGCGACGACCGCGACTGAGGCGGCTCAAGAGTATCCTGCGCGCCCATGAAAGACTCCCTGGTGATGAAGCTGCGGCAGCTCGTCGAGCGCCGCGAAGAACTGGCACAAGAGCTCGGTGACCCTGGCCTGCTCGGTGACGCCGAGCGATTCCGCCGCCTCTCGCAGGAGTACGCACAGCTGGGCCCGGTGGCGGAAGCCTATGGGGCTTGGGACCGCGCCCGAACCGAGCAGGCGGCATTGGCATCGATGGCGCAGGAACCCGACGCGGAACTGCGCGCCATGGCTGAAGCCGAGCGACCGCTGCTCGACGCCAGGCTCACCGCGCTTGAGAGCGAGCTGCAGGGGTACCTGGTGCCCCGCGATCCGCTGGACGCCAACAATGTGTTTCTCGAAATCCGCGCCGGCACCGGTGGCGATGAAGCGGCCATCTTCGCCGGCGACCTGTTCCGTATGTACGGCAAGTACGCGGACGCGCGAGGCTGGCAGGTCGAGCTGCTGTCGGCCAGCGAAGGTGAGCACGGCGGCTTTAAGGAAGTGATCTCACGGGTGATCGGCTTCGGGGCCTACTCCCAGCTCAAGTTTGAAAGCGGTGCGCACCGGGTGCAGCGGGTGCCGGAGACCGAGGCGCAGGGACGCATCCATACCTCGGCGGCCACCGTGGCTGTGCTGCCCGAGGTGGCCGAGTCGCAGGTCGAGATCAACCCGGCCGACCTCAAGTTCGATACCTTCCGCAGCTCTGGCGCCGGCGGCCAGCACGTCAACAAGACCGAATCCGCGATTCGCGTCACGCACATTCCGACCGGGGTGGTGGTGGAGTGCCAGGAGGAGCGCAGCCAGCACAAGAACCGCGCCAAGGCTTTGGCGTTGCTGGCCTCGCGGCTGGTGGATGCCCAGCGTCTGAAGCAGGCGGCAGAGCGGGCCGCTACCCGCAAGAGCCTGGTAGGCAGTGGGGATCGCTCCGAGCGCATCCGCACCTACAACTTCCCGCAGGGCCGGGTCACCGATCACCGCATCAACCTCACCCTGTATCAACTGGACCGGGTGATGGAGGGGGACCTCGACCCAGTGATTGGGCCGCTACTCGCCGAGCATCAGGCCGAGCTGCTGGCCGAGATCGGTGATCGCGTGTGACCCTGGCCGAGGCCATTGCGTCGGCCGTCCCTCGTCTGACGGCGGTGAGCGATTCGCCGCGTCAGGATGCGGAGTACCTGCTCGCGGCGCCGCTGGCCTTGTCGCGTGCCCAGTTGTTCTCCCGCCTGGATCAGCCTCTGTCGCCCGACATGGCGGTGCTGTTCGAGCGCTCGCTGGCACGGCGCGCACGCGGTGAGCCGGTGGCCTACATCCTGGGCGAGCGGGGCTTCTGGACCTTCAGCTTGAAGGTGACGCCTGCCGTCCTGGTGCCGCGCCCGGAGACCGAGGGACTGGTGGCGTGGGCCTTGGAGGTGCTGGACGGGCGATCGACGCCCAAGGTCGTCGACCTCGGTACCGGCAGCGGCGCGATTGCACTGGCCCTTGCCTGCGAACGCCCAGACGCCCGCGTCACCGCCATCGACCTGTCCCCCGAGGCCCTCACGGTGGCCGCCGAGAACGGACAGCGACTGCAGTTGGCGGTCCGCTGGGAGCAGGCGGATTTCGGTGACTGGCTGCATCGGCCGGGCGACAGGCTCGACCTGATCGTCAGCAATCCGCCTTATGTGGCCGCGCAGGACCCGCATCTGGCTGCGCTGCGCTTTGAGCCGGCGATGGCGCTGACCGATGGCCACGACGGACTCAATGCCCTGCGCAGCATCATCGCCGCTGCACCGCGGCGCCTGCAGTCCGGTGGCTGGCTGCTGTTGGAGCATGGACACGATCAAGGGGTCGCCGTGCGTCAGCTACTTACAGGGACTGGCTTCGCTGCCATCGAGACCCGGCGCGACCTTGCCGGACTCGAACGCCTGAGTGGTGGGCGGTGGGACGCATGAGCGACTTTCATCGCTACAGCCGCCAGGTGGTGCTGGTGGAAGTGGGGGTCAACGGCCAGGCGCTGCTGCGGGACTCCACTGTGCTGCTGGTGGGTCTGGGTGGCCTGGGCAGCCTCACGGCGCTTTATCTTGCGGGCGCCGGGGTCGGACGACTGCTGCTGTGCGACCCGGACCACGTCTCGCTGAGCAACCTGCATCGGCAGGTGATCTACCGCGAGACGGACCTCGGCCGCAACAAGGCCACTGCCACCGCCGCGCAACTGCAAGCCCTCAACCCCCAGGTGCAGACCGAGGTGCTTGCGCCCGGCGACTGGTCGTCGCGTCTGAGCGAAGTGGATCTGGTGCTCGACGGCACCGATAACTTTGCCGCCCGCTTCGCCATCAATGCCGCCTGTGTGCGGGCGCGTGTGCCGTTAGTGTTTGCCGCGGCGATTCGCTTCGAGGGCCAGCTGGGGGTCATCGACCCGAGCCGGCGCGGGGGCTGCTATGCCTGCCTCTACCCGAGCGCGGGCGAAGGCGCCGAGCGATGCGAGGAGGCGGGCATTCTGGGCCCTGTGATCGGGACCATTGCCGCGCAGCAGGCCCTGCTGGCGCAGCGGCGCCTGCTGGGACTCGCCGAGGATGCTGGAACCCTGCACACTTGGAATGCCCGAACCCTGGAATGGCGGCGCCACCGGCTGCCGCAAGACCCTGACTGCCCCTGTTGCGCGAAACCGACGCCATGACTGCCGATGACCTGATGCTGCCGCGCCGACTGGCGATTACCCTGCTGCACGCCGCCCAGGTGGCACAGCCCGAGCCGGTGTCTGGCGTGGTGCTGGCGCGCCAGGGTCAGCCCGCCCGATGGCTGGAGGGCGATGTGCCCGAGGGCGCAGAGCTGTGGGCGCGACTCTGGTCAGTGCCCACCGCACCGGCGGAACCGACCGCCGAGCAGATCGCCGACGGCGACCTTCATTTGGTCATTTCACTCAACACCAAGGGCGTGCTGGAAATGCGGGCCTGGCAACTTCAGGACGGGCGGCCACAGGAGCGACGCCTCAAGGTGCGGGATGTTGATGGCACCTAGGCGGCATGCGTATTTTCCCGATTCCCGATTCCCGATTCCCGATTCCCGATTCCCGATTCCCGATTCCCGAGCCCTTCATGCGCCTTTCCCGATTTCCCGTTGCCACCGCCAAGGAAACCCCTGCCGACGCGGAGGTCGTTTCGCACCAGTTGATGCAGCGTGCCGGTTTCATCCGCAAGCTGGGCGCCGGCCTGTACACGTGGATGCCGATTGGTCTTCGTGTCCTGCGCAACATCGAGCGCATCGTGCGGGAGGAAATGAATCGGGCAGGCGCAGTGGAGCTGCTGATGCCGTCAGTGCAGCCGGCCGAGCTGTGGCAGCAATCCGGCCGCTGGTCGCAGATGGGGGCCGAAATGCTGCGCATCAAAGACCGCCATGACAATGACTTCTGTTACGGGCCCACGCACGAGGAAGTGATCGTTCATCACGTCAAGCAGGACGTGCGCTCTTACAAGCAGCTGCCGGTCAACTACTACCAGATTCAGACCAAGTTCCGCGACGAGCGGCGCCCGCGATTCGGCGTGATGCGCGCCCGCGAATTCCTGATGAAGGATGCCTACTCCTTTCACGCTGACGAGGCCGGGCTGGCGGCGGAGTACGGCGTGATGCGCGAGGCCTACACGCGGATCTTCACGCGACTGGGTATCGACTTCCGTATCGTCCAGGCGGACGCCGGCAACATCGGCGGCAACCGCTCGGAGGAGTTCCATATTCTGGCGGGGTCCGGCGAGGACTTGCTGGCGGTGTCCGACAGCGGCCCGTATGCCGCCAATGTCGAAGCGGCGGTCTGCGTCGCGCCGGGACCGCGTCCGGCCGCGACAGCGACACTGGAGACCGTGTCCACGCCCGGGCAGAAGACCTGCGAGCAGGTCGCGGCCTTCCTCAAGGTGCCGCTGACCGCCAAGGTGAAGCTGTTGGTGCTGCGCACCGCTGCCGGCGAGCTGCGGGCTGTGGCGCTGCGCGGCGACCATCAGCTCAATGAGGTCAAGGCAACGCGTCACCCCGCTATTGGCGCCGGTTTCTGCATGGCCGAGCCAGACGAAGTGGAGCGCCTGTTCGGTTGCCCGGTGGGCTATCTCGGGCCGGTGGGCAGCCCGATCCCGGTGATCGCCGATCACGCTGCAGCGGCCGTGGCCGACTTCGTCTGTGGCGCCAACCAGCCGGATCATCATCTGCGTGGCGCCAACTGGGGCCGCGACTGTGCTGAGCCGGAGACGGCCGATCTGCGCAACGTCATGGAAGGCGATCCCAGTCCCGACGGGGTGGGTCACATCCGCTTCTATCGCGGGATCGAAGGCGGTCATATCTTCCAACTGGGCCGCAAGTACAGCGACGCAATGGGCCTGAGCGTGCTCGATGAACAGGGCCAGCCGCTGGTGCCCTGGATGGGCTGCTATGGCGTCGGTGTATCGCGGCTTGCGGCCGCCATCATTGAGCAGCGTCACGATGGCCAGGGGATGATGTGGCCGCTGGCGGTAGCGCCGTTCCAGATCATTCTCTGTCCCATCGGCATGGATCGCTCCGATGCCGTGCGCGAGGCCGCCGAGGCCCTCTACACGGGCCTGAGCGAGGCCGGGGTGGAGGTTGCCCTGGATGATCGTGGTCTGCGACCGGGCGCCATGTTTGCCGATGCCGAGTTGATCGGGATTCCGCTGCGCGTGACGATTGGCGACAAGGCCCTGGCCGACCAGCAGTTCGAGTTCAAGCGCCGTGATGCCGCCGACGCTGAGCGGATTCCGGCAACGGTGGCAGCGGTGCTGGAGCGCCTGCGGGCCTGAGCATGGCCTGGGTCAGGCTCGCCACGGTGTGGTTGGCACTGTGCCTCGGCACGGCGGCCTCCGCGCAGCCGCAGGCGACACTCGATCCTGACCCGGCACTGCGCGCCGCGCTGATGGCCGCGGTGTCCGAGGCCGACAGCTTTCCGCATCGCTTCGATGCCGAAGTGTGGCTCATGGACATGTCCGCCCGGCTCGAACGCTTCATGCCGCATGACGAGGACCGTCTGGAGCTGCTGCGACTGGTTCATGCCGAAGCCCGTCGTGCCCGGCTGGCGCCGGAACTGGTGCTGGCGGTGATCGATGTCGAGTCGCGCTTCGACCGCTTCGCCATCTCCCACGCAGGCGCACTGGGCCTGATGCAAGTGATGCCGTTCTGGCTCAAGGAACTGGGGCGGCCGGACGACAATCTGTTCGATGTGCAAACCAACCTGCGCTACGGCTGCACCATCCTGCGCCACTATCTGGACCGCGAGAAAGGCAACCTGCTGCCGGCCCTGGCCCGCTACAACGGCAGCTATGGCCGGCCCAAATATCCGGCCCTGGTTACGCGGGCGTTATCGGCGCGGTGGACGGTGCGATAAGTGGTGCCGGGAACAGGAATCGAACCTGCGACCTACTGATTACGAATCTTTTTCGGCGCGTCTCATTATTTCTCTTTGTTAATCAAAACAATGAGTTAGCGTTCAGTTTCGACTCATCAATGCTCTATGGGTCCCGCGCTCGTCGTCATGCGTTGACTGCAAGGGTCAACCGAGCGGCATGCCACTTATTTTTTAAATTGCTTTTCACTGCGCAACTTATTATTCCGATAATATTTAGTTTATTCTCGGGGCTTGATTTATTGCCCTCTCCAGGGCATAGTTAAGGTACAATTGGTTGAAGCGAGATAATTTAGTGTTTACTCATATGTTGCCAGTAGAAGAAAAGCTCCATCATTCACGCGGGCTGGTGTATGAAATGCTTATTTTCAGAGTAATGGAAACTCGTGAAGTTCGTCTTTTCATAGCTAGAGACGGTCTCGGTGTGGGCGATGTGGTTACTGAGTCTGATTCTGCCTCCGGCGAATCGACTGTAGTGGATTTAACCGAGGCAATCGTTAATAAGGCGAAAAACAAAATAGACGTAAACGAATTCGGTCATTATTAGTCTTTTATTTGCTCTCCGCCGATCGTTTGTCGTTGTTGACTATATTGATCATCTTCACCAGCTTAGTGTGCGCCAACTACCAACCCCCCAGCCCCGAAACCCTCATCCTCTGGGGTCTGCAGATTGCCGCATCTAGAGCGCTTGAGCGTTCCGAGGTCTACCCAGGGCAAGCCGGCCCTGTCGTCACCAGCCTAGATCCTCGTTCTTTCCAGTACGGCTCCTTCGGCTTGGTCCCACACTGGGCCAAGCCCGATCTGGCACGCTGCACGTACAACGCCCGTAGCGAGACCGTTGCCAGCAAGCCGAGCTACCGAAGCGCATGGCGCCAAGGGCAGCTGGCGGTGATTCCGGTCATGGGCTTCTACGAACCTAACTACGAAACCGGCAAGCCGGTACGTTGGCGGATCTCCCGGGCCGATGGCCGCATGTTCGGCCTGGCTGGGATCTGGGAGCGTCGACTGGACGACCCGGGTATCTGCGCATGGTCCTTCTCAATGCTCACCATCAATGCCACCGATCACCCCTTGATGTCCCGGTTTCACGCACCGGAAGATGAAAAGCGGTCCGTGGTCGTGCTGGACGATGACACCTGGGACGACTGGCTGAATGCACGCTCCGATGCCGACCGTCGAGTGCTGTTGCAACCCATGGACCCCGACGCGATGACAGCCGAACCCGCTCCCAAGGTTGCCCGGTCAAAGAGCTGAGCTAACGCGCACACCCCAGCTCCACCATCCGTCCCCAGATGGTGTTCAGCTGATCCCGATATCCCTGACCATTGGCGTATCGGTGGTCACGCATCAGCTGCTCAATGCGGTCCTTTTCTTGGTCTAGATGGTTGCACTCCCAGCCCATGCTGTTGATGGGCCTCGAAGATGCCGTCTGCGGCGATTGCTGAACCGTCTGCCTTGATGATGGGGGCGGGGTTGTCCGCATGGATCGATAGATCTCTGCGGTGCGCTCGTATCGTTCTTTCGCGGTGGGTTCCCGCGGTGCAGACGGTGCAGGCCGATTGTCGTAGTAGCGGTTAACGGCAGCCGATGCGGCACTATTCGCCGCTCTCGTGCTAACTGGTGCGTGTATTCGGGCCTGCCGCTCGGCCGCTAACCTGGCTTCCAACTGCTCACGTTCAAAAGCTGACTGCTGGCGTTCCACAGCCACCTGCTGGGCATGCTGGCGTTCCAACTTCTCCAGGAACATCGTGCCCCCCGCGATTGCGATCAGCACGAACGGCCCGATCACACACAGCCATACCCAGAGGTTGTCTTCTTCCTTGTGCGGCTGGCGAATACGCCCTTGGGCGCGTAGTGGCTCCATCCCTGAATCCCTCCCGAAGTCGCTGATATCTCTCAGCTCGGTTTGTACCGGTCTGAATTGTACAGATCAAGGCCCATGCTACTTGGTAGGTCTTGATGGCGTACGCGCTGCCGAGCATGCATCGAGCAATGCCCCGATGTGCTCTTCAATAGGGCGGGTTGGATAGAGCCGATCGACAGGTCTGATGCCACCGATGGATGCTGGGGCAATGAGGGATGAGCCGGTGTCTCGGGCCCCGAGGAGTCGGAGTTCGAAATGAGAATAAAGCCCCCGGATTGAAAAAATCCGGGCGGATTGTAAAAACGGAAATGCCCTGAGAAGTGGTGCCGGGAACAGGAATCGAACCTGCGACCTACTGATTACGAATCAGTCGCTCTACCGACTGAGCTATCCCGGCGTCGTCGAGGGCCGCGAATTATAGGGGGGCGGTCCGGGCACCACAACCGCTGAAGCGGGCGCTGCGGGCTTAGCGCGGCGGTTCGTCGCGGCGCCGGTATTCACCCTCCAGGGTCACCGGCATGCGCAGCTGTGGCTGTGCCCGCTGCATGCCCTGCTGCACCTTGCGCGCCAGCCAGAAACGCAGACCGCTGAGCGCCAGTACGCCGAAGGCCAGCAGGTCCAGCAGCACGCCGGGCAGCAGAAACAGCAGCCCGGCCAGCAGCAGCAGCATCTCGCCGAGCAGATCGGTGGTCGGCAGCTCGCCGCGGGCAGTGGCTTCCTGCATACGGCGCATCACGCTCAGTCCCGTACGGCGGATCAGCCACAGACCAAGGAAGCCGCTGAAGAGGATCCACAGCACGGTGGGAATCACCCCGACGGCGTCCACCAGGCTCACCAACAGACTGATTTCACAGACCAGCAGCAGGAGCAGGATCAGCAGTGGCATCAGAGTTGCTCGATGCGCTGGCGCTGCTCGCGCAGCCGCGCCAGGTCGGCATCCTGCTGGGCCAGCAGGTCTCGTGCCTGCTGCTGAACCGCTGCTGGCGCCTTGCCGAAGTTCGGGTTATTGACGCGGGTGGCGGTCTTCTCGCGGTCGCCGGACAGCTTGGTCAGCTGCTTGTCGAGACGCGCCAGTTCGGCGGCCTTGTCGATCAGCCCGGCCATCGGCACCAGCAGCTTCATCTCACCGCAGAGCGCGACGGCTGCCGGCGGCGCTTCGGCATCCAACTGTTCGATGCTGTCGATGCGCGCCAGGAAGCGGATCGAGCCGTCCAGACGCTGCAGACGGTCACGGTCGGCCGGGGTGGCGTTCTGCACCAGCAGCGGCAAGGCCTTGGCCGGCGACAGGTCCATCTCGCCACGGATCTGGCGCACGCCGAGAATCACCGCCTTGAGCCAGGCGATGTCGGCTTCGGCCGTGGTATCCAGCCGTGACGAATCGGGCTGCGGGTAGGGCTGGTGCATCAGCAGCCCACCGTCGATGCCGGCCAGCGGCGCGACCCGTTGCCAGATGTCTTCGGTGAGGAAGGGCATCAGCGGGTGCAGCAGGCGCAGGGCGGTTTCCAGCACGCGCACCAGGGTGCGGCGGGTACCGCGTTGCTCGGCAGGACTGCCTTGTTGCAGGGCGGGCTTGGACAGCTCCAGATACCAGTCGCAGTACTCGTTCCAGATGAACTGGTAGAGCGCCGCCGCGAGCAGGTCGAATCGGTAGTCGGCGAAGTGCTGGGCGGCTTCGGCCTCCAGCCGCTGCAGCTGCGAGATGATCCAACGGTCGGCACTGGAGAGCACCACCTCGGCATCGGCGGCGGTGCCGGTGTCCTGGCCTTCGCATTGCATCAGCACGAAGCGTGCGGCGTTCCAGATCTTGTTGCAGAAGTTGCGGTAGCCCTCGGCACGCGCGGCATCGAAGCGGATGTCGCGGCCTTGGGTGGCCAGCGCCGCAAAGGTGAAGCGCAGGGCATCCACGCCAACCGCGGCGATGCCTTCAGGGTAGTCCTTGCGGGTCTTCTTCTCGATGCGCTTGGCCATCTCAGGCTGCATCAGCCCGGTGGTGCGCTTGGCCAGCAGGGCGTCGAGCGTGATGCCGTCAACCACGTCCAGGGGATCGAGCACATTGCCCTTGGACTTGGACATCTTGTTGCCCTCGGGGTCGCGCACCAGGCCGGTGATGTAGACCTCGCGGAACGGCACCTCTTGCTGGAAATACAGGCCCATCATCATCATCCGGGCGACCCAGAAAAAGATGATGTCGAAGCCGGTCACCAGCACCGCGCCGGGATAGTACTTCTGCAGCTCGGGCGTGGCCTCGGGCCAGCCGAGGGTGGCGAAGGGCCAGATATCGGAGGAGAACCAGGTGTCGAAAACGTCGTTGTCCTGGGTCAGTGCGGCGTCAGGGCTGAGCTGTGCGGCGTACTTCTCGCGCACCTCCGCCTCGCTGCGCCCAACGTAAACGTTGCCCGCCTCGTCATACCAGGCAGGAATGCGATGGCCCCACCACAACTGACGGCTGATGCACCAGTCCTGGATGTTGTGCAGCCAATGGAAATAGGTGGTCTTCCAGTTGTCCGGGACGAAGCGCATGCGGCCCGATTCCACCGCCTCGATGGCGGGCCGGGTGATGGCGGCACGACCGCCGGGGCGGCCGTCAGGGAGGGTGTCGCGGGTGAGGTCGACGAACCATTGGTCGGTCAGCCAGGGCTCCAGCACCACACCCGTGCGGTCACCACGCGGCACCTTGAGGACGTGGTCCTGGACTTTTTCCAGCAGACCCTGGGCCTCGAAGTCGGCCACGATGCGCTGGCGGGCCTCGAAGCGGTCGAGGCCACGATAGGCCTCGGGCACGTCGTCGGTGAGGGTCGCCGTGCGGGTCAGCACATTGATCATCGGCAGGCCGTGACGCTGGCCCACCTGATAGTCGTTGAAGTCATGAGCCGGGGTGATCTTGACGCAGCCGGTACCGAATTCGGGATCGACGTAGTCGTCAGCGATGATGGGAATCTCACGATCACACAGCGGTAGCCGGATCATCCGGCCCACCAGGTGCCGGTAGCGTTCGTCCTCGGGGTGCACCGCCACCGCGGTGTCGCCCAGCATGGTCTCGGGGCGGGTGGTCGCCACCACCAGATGGCCGCTGCCATCCGCCAGCGGGTAGCGGAAGTGCCAGAGGAAGCCCTTCTCCTCCTCGCTGACCACTTCCAGGTCGGAAATGGCGGTCTGCAGCACCGGATCCCAGTTGACCAGCCGCTTGCCGCGGTAGATCAGGCCGGCCTCGTGCAGGCGCACGAAATGCTCGATGACGGCGGCGTTATAGCCCGGGTCCATGGTGAAGGCTTCGCGCGACCAGTCCACCGAGGAGCCCATGCGGCGGATCTGATCGCTAATGGTGCCGGCGGAGTAGCGCTTCCACTCCCAGACCTTTTCCAGGAACTTGTCGCGACCCAATTCGGCGCGGCCGGGTTCGCCCGCCTGTTTGAGGTTGCGCTCCACCACCATCTGGGTGGCGATGCCAGCGTGGTCCGTGCCCGGCTGCCAGAGGGTGTCGCGTCCGCGCATGCGCTGGTGGCGGATCAGCGCATCCATGATGGTGTGCTGGAAGGCATGCCCCATGTGCAAGGTGCCCGTGACGTTGGGCGGCGGAATCATGATGCTGTAGGGCTGGCCGTCGCCGGGGGCGTGGCGACCGGCGGCGTAGGCGCCTTGTTGTTCCCAGGTCTCGCGCCAGCGGGCTTCCACGAGGGCGGGGTCGAAGGTCTTTTCCATGGAGGGGTGTGGCCGCTCAGGCCGGCAGTTCGTGGGATTGCAGCGGGAAGCCGCGGTCGCGATAGGTCTTGAAACGTTGGCGCAGCCTTGCGCGCTGGGTGTCATCGCCATAGACCAGCTCCAGCACGCGCTCGAAGCGACCGAACCAGGCGGGAATCTCTTCGCCCAGATTGATCAGCACTTGCTGGTGACTTTCGGGCGGCTCGACACTGCCCAGCAGCACTTTGGGCAGAGGTGCGGACAGGGCTTGTCCCTGATAGGCCTCGTGCGACAGGAAGCTGCCCTGGCGAAAGCTCCAGAGTGCGCCATCCAGCGCCTCGGTGAGGCTGGGGGTGGCCTGCACGTAAAGGTGCAGTCCCTGGGCCACCGCCTTGTCGCAGAGGCGGCAGGCGGTGGCCACGGGGTCGCTGACGCCGGGCGGCAGGATGTAGAAGTCGATGCGCGTCATGACCGGCTCAGCCGTCGACGCGGCTGGCCTGGTTGATCAGGAACTGGGTCAGCAGCGGGACCGGCCGGCCACTGGCCTTCTTGCCGGTCCAGGCGGTGCCGGCGATGTCCAGATGCGCCCACTTCATCTTGCGGGTGAAGCGGTGCAGGAAGGCTGCCGCCACGGCGGCACCGGCTTCGCCAACGCCCTTGGTGGCGATATTGGCGACATCGGCGAACTCGCTGGCGAGCTGTTCGTCGTACTCCGGCCACAGGGGCATTTCCCAGGCGCGGTCGCCGCTGCTGTCACCGGCCGCCAGCAACTGCCGCGCCAGCGAGCTCTGATTGCTGAATAGCGCGCTGGCCGGGCTGCCGAGGGCCACCACACAGGCCCCGGTGAGCGTCGCCATGTCAATGCACAGGGCGGGGTCGTAGGTGCGCTCGGCGTAGGTGAGGGCGTCGCAGAGGATCAGCCGACCTTCGGCATCGGTGTTGAGCACTTCGATGGTGATGCCGGCCATGGAGGTGACGATGTCCCCCGGCTTGTTGGCGTCGCCGTCGGGCAGGTTCTCGGAGGCCGGGACCACGCCGATCACGTTAAGTGGCAGCTTCAGTTCGCTGATGGCGCGCATTACGCCGAACACGGTGGCGCCGCCACACATGTCGAACTTCATTTCGTCCATCTTGGCGGCGGGCTTGATCGAGATGCCGCCGGCATCGAAGGTCAAACCTTTGCCGACCAATACGATCGGCTTCTCATCCGGCTGGCCGTGCAGGTATTCCATCAGGATCAGCTTGGGCGGCTGACGCGAGCCGCGCGAGACCGACAGCAGCGCCCCCATGCCGAGGGCTTCCATGTCGGACTGTTCCAGCACCCGGCTGCGTATCGGCCATTCCTGCGCCAGCGCCATCGCCTGCTCGGCCAAATAGGTCGGCGTGCAGCGGTTGCCGGGCAGGTTACCCAGGTCCTTGGTCAGGCGCATGCCATGTGCCATGGCGAGACCCTCGGCGAGGCCGCGTTCCGCCGCCGGCACGTCCGAGCGCTTGGGCACGTCAAAGGTGAGCCGCTCCAGCTTCGGCAGCGACAGGTCTTCGCGTGCCTTGTCGCCACGGCAGCTGTCCATGCGGTAGAAGCCTTCTTCGGTGACCATCACCGCCTGCTGCAGCATCCAGGTGGTGTCGCGGCCCTTGAGACTCAGATGGGTCAGGTAATTGACCGCATCGAGGCTGCCGGTGCCGCGCAGTGCGCGCGCCGCCGAAGCCAGTGCCTTGCGGTAGGCGGCGTCATCAAAGCTGCGTTCCTTGCCCAGTCCGACCAGCAGCACGCGATCGGCCAAGGTGCCGGGCACGCTGTGCAACATCAGGGTGGTCCCGGTCTTGCCATCCATGTCGCCACGCCGCAGTACGGTTGAGAGCAGGCCGTCACTGGCGGTGTCGATAATCTGCGCGGACTCACTGAGAGCGCGGCGGTCATAGACCCCGACGATGACACAGGCCACGCGCTGCTTTTCGGGATGGCCGCTCTTGACGAAGTACTCCATGGATGCCTCGAAATAGGGCGCGCTGCCAACGGCCAGAAGGTCGGCCGCCAGCGCCGATGCGCCGGAACGTGGATGGAAGGGGCCCGGAAGGCCCAGTCGCAAGTGTAGTCCTGACGCCCACGGATGACCAAGGCGACCGACTGTCTGTCCGGCGGGGCGTCATAATGCCGGGATGCGCGCCGTCCGCCTCGAACGCTACCTGTTCCGCGAAACCGCCCTCAGCTGGCTGGGGGTGACGGTGGTGTTGCTGGCGATCATGCTGGCCACCCGCTTTGCCCGGTTTCTGGGCCAGGCCGCTCAAGGGCGCCTGCCGGAAGAGCTGCTGTTCCAGGTGGCCGGCCTGTCGAGCCTCCAGTATCTGATCATCCTGACGCCCATTTCCCTGCTGTTGGCGGTGATGATGGCGCTCGGCCGGCTCTACCGTGACCAGGAAGTCACGGCGCTGCTGGCCTGTGGTGCGCCACTTTCGGTGCTGTACCGGCCGTGCCTGTGGCTGGCGGCGGGTGTGTCACTGCTCACGGCCCTGCTCGCCTTCGAGCTAGGGCCCTGGGCGGGACGGACTGCCGACGCGCTGGTGGCGGACGCCGCGCGTGCGAATCGCTACAACCCCTTCGAGGCGGGACGCTTCAAGTCCCTGCCGGGCGCCGACGCGGTGCTCTATACGGGCCGCCTCAGCGATGACGGGCATGACATCGAGCAGTTCTTTGGGATGCAGGTGGATGCCGATGGCGGCGAGAGCGTGCTGGTGGCGGAGCGCGGACGCAGCGATGCCGACCCGGTGACCGGCGAGCGCGTGCTCAGCCTGGCAGAAGGACATCGCTATGTGGGAACCCCGGGCAGCGGCCGCTTCGAGATCATCGGCTTCGACCGGTTGACCACACGCATCGCACCACCCCAGTTTTCCGAGCTCAGCAGCAAGCGCAAGCTGGCATCCAGCGCGGCGCTGTGGGAGGCCCGTGGTAACGAGGATCTGGCGGAGCTGAGTTTTCGGCTGGCAGTGCCGGTGTCGGTGCTGATCCTGGTGATGCTGGCGGTGCCGCTGTCGCATGTTCCGCCACGCAGCGGCCGCTACGGGCGTCTGGTAGTGGGGGTGGTGCTGTATCTGGTGTACAGCCAGATGATCACCCTCGGGCAGGTGTGGATCGCCAAGGGTGCGGTGTCGCCGCTGCTGGGGATCTGGTGGGTGCATGGGCTGTTCGCTGCGCTGGCCGCGTTCCTGATCCTGCGGCAGGCCGGGCGTCTGCGATGAAACGTTTCGACCGCCACATCGCCCAGCACGTGCTGACCATGAGCGCCATCGTGGCGCTGGTACTGATCGCCCTGTTCAGCTTTATCAGCTTTGTCTCCGAAGTGGACGATACCGGCGAGGGTCAATTCACCCTTTGGGCCTTGGCGCAGTACACCGTGCTGATGATGCCGGCGGCGATGTACACCCTGTTGCCAGTCATTGCCCTGCTGGGAACGCTGGCCGGGCTCGGCACCCTGGCCTCCCAGGGCGAACTGACGGCGCTGCGGGCAGCCGGTGTTTCGAGCCTGCGGCTGGGCGGCTCGGCGCTGGTGGCGGGTCTGTTGATGGCGGTCTTCACGCTGGCGATGGGGGATTGGCTGGCGCCCTGGGGTCAGACCCAGGCGGAACGCTTGCGGACCGTGGCGCGCTCTGGCGTCGACGCTGGCCAAGTGCTCAAGCCAGTGTGGTTGCGTGCCGGTGATGATGTACTGCACGTGCGGCGGGTGGTCAGCCCGGATCACTTGCAACAGGTTGACCTATTTCGTCTCGACGGCGCTGGCGGGCTGTCGCAGTGGGCCCGGGTCGAGGACATGGTGCAGGTGGGCGGTGATCGCTGGCGTCTCGATGGCGTGATGGCATCCCGCTTCGACGCTGATCAGGTGGCCCGATTACAGGCAGTCGCCCAGGATTGGGACGGCGAGCTGTCCCCGGAAGTGTTGCGCCTGCTGGTGCTGGAGGCGGAGAGCGCGTCGATTGTCGGCCTGTTGCGCCTGGTGGACTACCTGGAGCGCAATGCGCTGGATGCGGCCGAAGCCGAGCGCGCGCTGTGGCGCAAGCTGATGGCGCCCTTCACGGTACTGGCGATGACCTTGTTTGCGGTGCCCTTCGTGTTCGGCTCGCTGCGCGACAGCGGCATGGGGCAGCGACTGTTTTTTGGGGTGCTGATCGGGGTCGGATTCTTCGTCACCAACGAGGTCAGCGGCAGTCTCGGCCAGCTCTATGGCTGGCCGGCGGTACTGGGCGCCGGAGGCCCCAGCGCGGTGCTCACGGCGATCGGGCTCTGGCGACTGCAGGGCGCGCGCTGAAGGGTGCTCAGGGGCTGCGGTCGAGCAGCACGACACGCGTCCCGGCCAATACGTCATGCAATGCGCGCCGCTCCGGGTGCACGGCAGCGAACACCATGCCCAGGGGTAGCCAGGTGACACCGCCGACGAAACGTAGCATCGCCTCCGGCCACCGCAGTGGCAACCCGTCTTGACGTTGCACCTGCAGTCGCCAGGCGCGGCCACCCAGCGTCTGCCCGCCATGGGTCCAGAACCAGCCGAAGAAACCGAAGCCGAGTGAGGCGAGAATCAGGCGGGTCATTTCTGGGCTGCGGCTGATCCCCAGTGCATCGGTGACCAGGACCTCGGCCAGCACCGCCGACATCCACAGGGCCACCAGCAGCAATCCGTCATAGACGGTGGCGGCGAGTCGCCGCCACAGTGGGGCCGGCATCATGGGCTTGCTGCCAGTTCGACCGCGATGGCGCGCAGCACCGCCGGGGCCAGGCACATCCCGAGGTGCGAGCTGTCCACTTCCTGATGCCGAACTTCGGGGTGCCAGGGGTCGAAACTGGCACCGAAATGCACCATGCCGTCGTGGCGCGTATAGAGCGACAGCAGCGGGCAGGGCAGGGGCGTGGCGGCTTCGCGGTCGGCGATGCGGCGTTCAATCCGATCCAGGTCCATCCCCTGGCGTGCATACCAGCCGGCGGTGAAGGTGTATTTCGGGCCGCCCACCAGCGGCGACCCCAGGGTGATGACCCGCGCCACGGTCTGCGGCCGTGCGCGCGCCAGCTCGCGGGCAATCACGCCACCGAGGCTCCAGCCGACCAGGCTGACCCGACGGCCGCGATCCGTGTGAAGACGGTCGATGGCTGGCAGTAACTGCTGCACATCCGCTTCGACCTGGCCGCGGTTGCGACCCAGGCCCCAGCCGTGGACCTCATGGCCGAGCGCTGTCAGGCGGCGACGCAATACCGCGGTGGCGCCATCACTGGCGCCAAAGCCGGGGATCACCAGGACCGGCGCACCTTCTCCGCGCGGCAGGTCAACCGTGCGCTGCGTCGCCAGCGCCAGCAGGTCGCGCAGTACGCGCCATTCGCGGAGCAGGTCGCGCGGGGACAGGCGTTCGGGTTGGGGCATGCGCATGATCGGGCGGCACGGGACAGCGTGCGTAGGGCGTCGGGGCCGCGTAATATAGGCATTCGACGACGCCGGGACCATGTCCAGGCGTTTTTCCTTCTCGCCCCGGACGCCATTCGAGGTCTTCGTCATCGAACCCAAGCGTATTCCGCGCGCCGAGCATCCGATCTCGCGCTCGCTCTTGTCGCCCGCTGCGCTGCGCACCCTGTACACGCTCAAGGATGCTGGATACGAGGCCTATATGGTCGGCGGCGGCGTCCGTGACATCCTCGCGGGCATCACCCCGAAAGATTTCGACGTTGCCACCAATGCGCATCCGGAGCAGGTGAAGCCGCTGTTCCGTTCCTGCCGGCTGATCGGCAGGCGCTTCGTGATCTGTCATGTCCGCTTTGGCGATGAGGTGATTGAGACCACCACCTTCCGCGGCGCCATCAGCGACAGTCACGAGCGCGACGAGACCGGGCGCATCCTCTCGGACAACGAATACGGCACGCTGGAGACCGACGCTTTTCGTCGCGACTTCACCATCAATGCCCTCTATTACGACATCCGCGATTACAGCATCGTCGACTTCTGCGGCGGGCTCGATGACTTGCAGCGGCGTCTGATCCGCCTGATCGGGCGGCCCGAGGACCGCTATCGCGAAGATCCCGTGCGCATGCTGCGCGCGGTGCGGATCGCCAACAAGCTGGGCTTCGAGATTGAGGCTGCCAGCGCCGAGCCGATTCCCCGGTTGGCCCACCTGCTGGGCGAGATCCCGCCGGCGCGCCTGTTCGACGAGGTGATCAAGCTGCTGCAGTCGCGCGAGGCAGTGGAAAACTACGAAAGCCTATCCGCGTTCGGACTGTTCGGGCAGTTGTTCCCGGAGACCGACCGCCTGTGCGACAGCGACGATCACGCGGATGACTTTGTGTCGCTGGCGCTGGCCAATACGGCAGAGCGCCTGGAGCAGCAGCTGCCGGTGTCGCCCGCCTTTCTCTACGGCGCCCTGCTGTGGCCGCCGGTGCGGGCGCGCTTCGAGGCCCTGATGCGGCGCGAGGGCATGTCGCCGCCCATGGCCATGCAGCAGGCCGCTGACGAGGTGCTGGCACGCGCGCAGGCACACATCGCCATTCCCAAGCGCTTTTCGCTGCCGATGCGGGAAATCTGGTCGCTGCAGACGCGCTTTGATCAGCAGTCTCCCGGGCGTGCACGCCGGCTGATGACGCACCCACGCTTCCGCGCGGCGTACGATTTTCTGTTGTTGCGTGGCGAGGTCGGCGAAGTCGACCCTGCGCTCGGGCGGTGGTGGACCGAGGCGCAGGTCAACCTGCCCGAGTCTGAGTCCGACGACAGCGCTGAAGAGCACACGGCCGAAGCCGCGACGCGCCGCCGACGGCGGCGCCGGGGCGGCCGTAACCGGCGTGGCGCGCCGGCTGGGACGGAGTAGTCGCGGGTGGCAGCACAGCGAACGGCCTGGATCGGGCTGGGCGCGAACCTGGGGGACCCGGCAGCTCAGTTGCAGGCCGCGCTGGACGCCATCGCCGCGCTGCCCGAGACCCATCTGCTGGCGGCCTCCGACCGCTATCGCACACCGCCGTTGGGGCCGCCCGGCCAACCTGACTACTGCAATGCGGTGGCATCGGTGGCCACCGGCCTCAGCCCCGAGGCGCTGATGACGGCGCTGCTGGCGCTGGAGCGATCGGCCGGTCGGGTGCGCGGTGGCGATCGCTGGGGGCCCCGCATCATCGACCTGGACCTGCTGCACGTGGAGGGCGAGCGCCGCCGACTGCCCAGCCTGCAGCTGCCCCATCCGGAGGCTGGCAACCGCAGCTTTGTCATGGTGCCCTGGGCGGCACTGGCACCCACCCTGTCGGTGCCCGGCATCGGCTTGATCGCCGCGCGCGCCCGGCAACTGGCGCCGCACGGGCTGCCGCGTTGGGAGGCCTGAGGTGTATATCGTCATCGAAGGCCCGATCGGCGTTGGCAAGACTACCCTGGCGCCGGTGCTCGCCGCCCGACTGGGCGCAGATCTGTTGCTGGAGCGACCGCAGGATAATCCCTTCCTGCCGCGGTTCTATCGGGAGGGCGCCCAGGCGGCCTTTTCGGCACAGTTGAGTTTCCTGTTGCAGCGCGCGGGCCAGGCGGAGGCGCTGCGCCAGCACAGTCTGTTCGCCCAGGGGTGTGTCGCCGATTTCCTGTTTGACAAGGACCGCCTGTTCGCCGAGCTGACGCTGACCCGAGCTGACTTCGCCCTGTATGAGCAGGTGTTCGCGCGACTGGCCTGGGGGCTGCCGGTGCCCGACCGGGTCATCCTGTTGCAGGCGCCGGTGCCGGTGTTGATGGGGCGCATCGCACGTCGCGATCGCGACTACGAGCGCAGCCTGTCGCCCGACTACCTGCTGCGTTTGATCGAGCATTACGACCGCTTCTTCCGCGACTATGCCGCGGCGCCGGTGATCGAGGTGGACACTACGCGTATGGATCCGGCGCATCAGGCGGACGATCTGGATGCGCTGCTGGCTGCGCTGGCATCACCGCCGGCGCGCTCGCGGTTGCCGGTCAGCGCCCTGTTAAACCCGGCACAATAGCGGTCCGCCCCAAGAGTAGACGCCATGACCGACGCCCCGACGCCCGTCAATGTTGCCCAGTTGCGCCGCATGCGGGAGCAGGGCGAGCGGATTGCCTGCCTGACCTGCTACGACGCCAGCTTCGCCCTGGTCGAGGACCGCGCCGGGGTCGACCTGGTGTTGGTCGGTGACTCGCTGGGCATGGTGCTTCACGGTCAGTCCACCACTACGGCGGTGACGGTCGCGGATATCGCCTATCACAGTCGCTGTGTGGCCCCCCATCTCAAGCGGGCGTTCCTGGTGGCAGACCTGCCGTTTCTGTCCTACGCCACCCTGGAACGCGCCCTTGATGCCAGCCTCCAGCTGATGCAGGAAGGCGGCGCCAAGATGGTGAAGCTGGAAGGGGGGCGGGAGCAGGCCTCAATCGTCGAGTATCTGGCGGTGCGCGGGGTGCCGGTGTGCGCGCACCTTGGTCTGCGGCCCCAGTTTGTCCACAAGATGGGTACGTTCAAGGTGCAGGGGCGCGATGAGGCCCAGGCCGAGGCGATGATGCAGGACGCACGCGTGCTGGTGGAGGCCGGTGCCGACCTGCTGTTGCTGGAGTGCGTGCCCGCAGCGCTTGGCGCGCGCATTGCTGAGGCGTCGACGGTGCCGGTGATCGGAATCGGTGCGGGTGCCGGGGTCCACGGCCAGATTCTGGTGCTGCACGACCTGCTCAATATTTCGCCGATGGTGACCTTGGGGCGACGCCCGCGTTTTGCCAAGCCCTACATGACCGACGGACGCGACATCGAGGCGGCGATTCGCGCCTACGTCGAAGAGGTCAAGGATGGCCGTTATCCCGCCCCCGAACACTGCTTCTGACCGCCATGGAGGTCATCCATGCAGTGGCGCCGCTGCGGGCGCGGATACAGGGATGGCGCCAGGCCGGCGAGCGGGTGGCCCTCGTGCCCACCATGGGCAATCTCCATGAAGGCCATCTGAGCCTGGTTCGTGCGGCACGTGCGCACGCCGATCGGGTGGTCGTCAGTGTCTTTGTCAATCCCCTGCAGTTCGGGCCGGGCGAGGATTTCGATCGCTACCCGCGAACACTGGCGTCGGATACCGAAGCGCTGATGACGGCGCCCTGCGATCTGCTGTATGCCCCGCTGCTGAGTGAAATGTATCCGCGGGGCGCCGCACCGGTCACCCAGATCTGTGTGCCGGACATCACGGAGACACTGGAGGGGGCTTGCCGACCGGGCCATTTCGACGGCGTGGCGACGGTGGTCAGCCTGCTGTTTCACCAGGTCATGCCTGATCTGGCCTGCTTCGGCGAAAAGGATTACCAGCAGCTGGCCGTGATCCGCCAGATGGTGTCGGATCAGCAGATGCCAGTCGCGATTGTCGGTGTGCCCACCTGCCGCGCCGAAGATGGACTCGCGCTGTCCTCGCGTAACCAGTACCTGGACGCCGTACAGCGCCGACGGGCGCCGCTGATCAAGCAAACCCTGGACAGCGTGGCCGAAGCACTGCGGGCTGGGCGGCGCGATTACATCGTGCTGGAGCGGGAGGCCGTCCGCACCCTGACCGAGTCCGGCTTCCGCCCCCAGTATGTTGCCATCCGCTGTCCAGACCTGTCTCAGCCAGGGGCGCTGACCTCGCAATGGGTGGTCTTGGTGGCCGCGTTTCTGGGGGACACGCGGCTGATCGACAATCTGGCGGTGGATCTGGAGTGACCAACGGCCTGAACAGGCGGTCAGGAAAGGTTTGCGCGCGGGGCGGAATCGACTAAACTCCATTCCCCTTGCGGAGCCGTGATCAGTGTCACGGAAACGGGTGCATGTCTTAGTGGGCCACCCAGCATCGAAAACTGCCGCGTGACCGGGTGTATGTCTTAGTGGGCCACCCCTTGCGCACCGACATCTCGAGGTTTCCTGCAATGCAATTGAACATGCTCAAGTGCAAGTTGCATCGTGCCCGCGTCACCCACGCCGAACTCGACTACGACGGTTCCTGTGCCATCGACGGCAAGTTGCTGGATCTCGCCGGGATTCTGGAGTTCGAGCAGATCGACATCTACAACATCACCAATGGCGAACGCTTCACCACCTATGCCATTCGTGCCGATGAAGGGTCGGGCGTGATTTCAGTGAATGGCGCCGCCGCTCACAAGGCGCGTGTCGGTGATCGCGTGATCATCGCGGCCTACGCCAGCATGGATGATGCGGCAGCGCGTGCGTACAAGCCGCGGCTGGTCTACTGCACCGACGAAAACCGCGTCGCGCGCACCGCCAACACCATTCCGGTACAGAAGGCGGCCTGAGCGCCGCCCGACCGGGCCCGCAGTCGGTCAACGGCTGCGGGCTTTTTCATGGCCACTCTCCAGCACCATTTCGCCACACCGATCTACCAGGCGCCCCTGATCAGCCGGGGCACGCAGGCGTTCAACGCCGAGCTGCTGGAGGACTGCGAAAAGATTGAAGCCTTCGATCAGGCCGGGCGGCGCTGGTCGGAACAGAGTTACCCTGGCGGTTACACCAGCTACGGCTCGATGGACCAGTTGCATCGCTTCTCCTCCACTTTCGACCTGTTGCGGCGGCGCATCGACCGTCATGTTCGGCGTTTTGCAGTGGCGCTGGAGTGGGCGCTGGACGGGCGCGAGTTGGCGATGACCGACTGCTGGATCAACCTGATGCCGCGCGGCTGCGCCCACAGCTTCCATTTGCACCCCAACGCGGTGATCAGCGGGACCTACTATGTGCAGACGCCGGCCGGCGCCAGTCCGCTGAAGTTCGAGGACCCGCGTCTCAGTCGCATGATGGCATCGCCCCCGCGTCGCGCGGACGCCCGCCAGCAGGCGCATGTCAGCGTCAAGCCGCGTGCCGGGCAGGTGATCCTGTTCGAGAGTTGGCTGCGCCATGAGGTGCCGGCCAGTCGGATCGACGCGCTGCGGGTGAGCGTGAGCTTCAACTACGACCTGCGCTGACGGCCCATCGCCGGCATGGAGGCCGCGGGGGTTGGCGATCACCGGGCCATCCGGGCTAATGTGACGCCATGACGCAATCAGATGAAGATCCTGCGGCCGGCGCTGCGCTGGAAGCCGCCTGGCAGACGCTGGCGCAACTGGCGACGCAGGCGCCCGATTTGCGCGATCTGTTCCGAACCGATCCCGACCGCGCCGCACGCTTCTGTCGCGCCGGCCCGGGCTGCCACCTCGACTTCAGCAAACAGCGCCTTGACCCTGCCATCTTTGGCGCCTTGCTCGATCTTGCCGAGGCTGCGCGCCTGCCGGAGGCCGCTCGCCGCCTTTACCAGGGTGAGCGGCTCAACCTCACCGAGGACCGCGCCGCACTGCACATGGCACTACGGGCCACGGTTGCCGACGGTTTTGCCGTCGACGGCGCTCTGGTTGGGGCCGAGGTGGAGGGGGTGTTGGAGCAGATGACCCGGTTCGCCACCGCGGTGCGGCAGGGTCGCTGGCGTGGCCATCGTGGGGAGCCCATCACAGACGTCGTCAATATCGGTATCGGTGGCTCGGATCTAGGGCCCCGCATGGTCTGCGAGGCGCTGCAAGCCGAGGCGGACGGACCGCGGACCCATTTCATCGCCAATGTCGACGCGCGTCAGCGATTCGACGTGTTGCGGGGCCTGGATCCCGATCGCTGCCTGTTCATTGTCACCAGCAAGACCTTCACCACGCAGGAGACCATGGCCAACGCTCGTGCCGCCCGGGCCTGGCTGCGGGCGTCGCTGCCGGAGGAGGCCATTGCCGATCACTTTGTCGCCGTGTCGACCAATGCCGAGGCGGTGACGGCTTTCGGGATCCATCCCGACAACATGTTCCGGTTCTGGGACTGGGTCGGCGGGCGCTACTCGGTATGGAGCGCAGTCGGCCTGTCGGTGATGCTGGCCATCGGACCCGATCGGTTCCGCGCACTGCTGGCGGGCGCGCGTGCGATGGATCGCCACTTCATCGAAGCACCGATGGCCGAGAACCTGCCGGTGATCATGGCGCTGTTGGCAGTCTGGAACCACAATCTGCTGGGTTGCGGGTCGCAGGTGATCGCGCCGTATGCCCAGGCCTTGGAGCGTTTCGTCGCCTGGCTACAGCAATTGGAGATGGAGTCCAACGGCAAGGGCGTGCAGCGGAACGGACGCCCGGTGGTGCGAGCCACCACGCCGGTGCTTTGGGGCGATGTCGGCACGAACAGCCAGCACGCGTTCTTCCAGATGCTGCATCAGGGCTCGCAGGTGCACCCGGTGGACTTCATCCTGTCGGTGGACGCCGGCCATGAGGCGCATGACCAGCATCGCCTACTGGTGGCCAATTGCCTGGCGCAGAGCGCTGCGCTGATGCGCGGGCGGGATGCCGATACGGTGCGCTCCGAGCTCAGCGCGCAGGGGTTGCGGGAACCCGCGTTGTCGGCTGCCGTGCCACATCGGGTGTTCGCTGGCAACCGGCCCAGTTCGACGTTACTGCTGGATCGACTGGACGCCTGGCACCTGGGCGCCCTGATGGCACTCTACGAGCACCGAACGTTTGCGCTGTCGGTGCTGTGGAACATCAATGCCTTCGATCAATGGGGGGTCGAACTCGGCAAGCAACTGGCCCGAACGGTACTGTCCGCGCTGGAAGGCGGCGACGATGGCACACTTGACCCATCGACGCGGGCGCTGGCACGCCACGTGCGTGATGGCAACCACCGCCCGTCCAATGTTGACTGAGGTCTCTGGAGATCGTTATGAAATCGGCTTTTCGTTCCCTCGTCGCGCAGCTCACCGCGCTCGCCTTCCTGTTTTTGGGCCTGTTCCAGCCGGTGCAGGCGTCCATGATCGGGACCGATGCCCTGCTGCAGGCAGGCGCGGCAGACAGTGCCCGTGCCACGGTACAGCTTGCCCTGGAGGCCAAGGAGGTTCGTGCCCAGCTGAGCGCCTGGGGCGTGGCGCCCGAGACGGTCGAGGCGCGGCTGGCGCACCTCAGCGATACCGAGTTGCAGCAGCTTGCGGCCCATATCGAAGAGGCCCCGGCCGGTGGACTGGCTGCCGCCCTGGGCATTCTGTTCGTGGTGCTGCTGGTGCTGGAGCTGGTGGGCGTGATCAATATCTTTAACGCCATTTGATCGGCCGGCTGTCACTGGCGGCGATCGCCCTGCTGCTGGCAGGGTGTGCCGGCCGCCCTGTGACCGCCTTACAGGCAGGCGAGGCGCCAGTCGAACTGGCCGGCGTGCCGTTCCACCCGCAAGCCGAGTTTCAATGCGGGCCGGCGGCTCTGGCTACCGTGCTGCAGGCCAGTGGGATCGCGGTGGCGCCGGCCGCCCTGACCCCGGAAGTGTTCGTGCCTGATCGCCGCGGCAGCCTGCAGGCTGAAATGCGCGCAACAGCGCGCCGCCATGGACGCGTGCCGGTGGCGATTCCACCTGACCTTGAGGGCTTGCGCGCCGCGCTGCGTGCCGGCGCGCCCGTGCTGGTGTTACAGAACCTTGGCCTGCGGCGCTGGCCGGTTTGGCATTACGCCGTGGTGGTGGGTTTGGACCCGATTGCGGATACGGTGATCCTGCGATCCGGCACCACCGCACGCGAGGTGATGGACAGCCGACGGTTTCTGCGCAGCTGGGACGGTTGGGCGTTCACCGTTCATCAGCCCTCAATGCCGCCGGCCTGGGCCACTGTCGACGACTGGTTGCAGACCGTCGCGGTATGGTCGCGCGTTGGCAATGTGGCGGCCGAGCGGGCCGCCAGTGCGGCGGCAGTCGCGCGCTGGCCGGCGCACCCTGGCGCCTGGCTGGCCCACGGGAACGCCCTGTACGCCAGTGGCGATCTCCCGCAAGCGGCGGCGGCCTTTGAGCGCGCGGTGCTGCAAGGGCCTAGTGCCGGCGGCTACAACAACCTGGCCTACGTACTGGCTGAGCTCGGCTGTCGTTCCGCGGCCTCGGCCGCGCTGGTGCAGGCGCGTCAACTTGGCGGCGATCCCGCAGTCCTGTCCTCGACAGCCGCAAAGGTTCAGGCGGCGTCGTCCAGCTGCCGACGCTGACGCTGCAGGGCCCACTGGATGTGCTCCTGCACCATGCCGTCCTCGTCACTGGCGCTCGCCAGTGCATCGACGACCCGTCGATCGGGGCGTGCGTTGCCCAGCGCTACGGCCAGGTTGCGGCGCCAGCCGCGCCAGGTCGCTCGCCGCAGCGCCATGCCCTCGGTGCGCGACAGCCAGGTGGTCTCATCCCAGTCCCAGAGGGTGAGCAGGGGCTGATCATCCAGTCCGTGACGCGGCAACAGGTCAACCTCGACGCTGCGTTGCGCATGGCGGTTCCAGGGGCAGATCAGTTGGCAGTCGTCGCAGCCGAATATGCGGTTGCCGATACGCGCCCGAAGCGGTTCCGGTATGGCGCCATGCTGCTCGATGGTGAGGTAGGAAATACAACGCCTGGCGTCGAGTTGACGCGGGCCGATGAAGGCGTCGGTGGGACAGATCCGCAGGCAGGCCTGGCATCGTCCACAGCCATCGGCGACTTCCGCAGCCTCGGTGACCGGCAACGGGGCATCGGTGAACAGCTCGCCAATGAAGCTCCAGGAGCCGCGGTCACGGTCAAGCAGCAAGGTGTTCTTGCCGATCCAGCCCAGGCCTGCATTGCGGGCCAGGGCCTTCTCCAGAATGGGGGCGCTGTCGCAGAACACACGATGCCCATGGGGGCCCACCTGATCGGTCAAGGCCGCAGCGAGCTTCAGCAGGCGCTGGCGCAGGGTGCGATGGTAGTCGCGGCCCAGCGCATAGCGTGCGATATAACCGCGGTCGGGATCGGCCAATACCTGGTCAGCATCAGCAGCCGGCGGGAAGTTGTCGAGCCGTACCGAGATCACGCTGAGGGTGCCGGGGCGCAGGGCGGTGGGGTCGCCGCGCTGCTCAGCATGACGCGCCAGATAGGCCATCTCGCCGTGGTGCCCGGCCGCCAGCCAACGCTGCAGGTGGGCGACATCATCGTCCAGCCGGAGATGGGCGACGCCCAGCGCCGAGAATCCCAAGGTCCGGGCGCTGTCGCGAAGTGACTCGACCACGCGTTGCGGTGACATCGGCTCCTATACTGATCGTCATGAAATCGGATTGCCATCCATTGTATGAGAGCGCGGCGGTGCGGGCGCTTGATGCGGCCGCCATCGCGAGCGGTACCTCGGCACAGACCTTGATGCGCCGTGCGGCGTCGGCCGCCTGGCAGGCCGCGCGACAGCGCTGGCCGGAGGCGAAAAGGGTCACGGTGGTGTGTGGCAGCGGCAACAATGGCGGCGATGGCTATGCGCTGGCCCTGCTGGCGCGCGCCGACGGGTGCCAGGTGCAGCTGGTTCAGGTCGGGTCGCCGCCGCAACGTCCTGAGGCGCAGGCCATGTGCGCGGCTTGGGCGGAGGCTGGCGGCGAGGTTCAACCATGGCCAGCCGAGCTGGACCCCGAGGCGGCGCTGTTGGTGGACGCCGTGTTCGGTATCGGTCTCAGCCGTCCAGTGCAGGGCGACGCCGCCGAGGCCATCCGCGCCGTCAATGCTCACCCGTCACCGGTTCTGGCACTGGATCTACCTTCAGGCTTGTCGGCCGATTCCGGACGCCCGCAGGGGGTGGCGGTCGAGGCCGATCTGACGATCAGCTTTATCGCTGACAAGGTGGGGCTGTGGACCGGTGTCGCCTGCAACTACACCGGGGCCCGGCAGCTGGCGCCACTGGGGCTATCGCCAACGGCGGTTGAAGATCTGCCGGTGCGCGCCTGGCGCCTGCCCGCGGGCCTCACGACGGCCCGCCTGCCAGCGCGACAGCCCGCCGCGCACAAGGGCGATCACGGCCATGTGCTGGTGGTCGGCGGCATCCCCGGCATGGCGGGCGCCGCCCTACTGGCGGCGCGCGCGGCGCTGCGCAGTGGCGCCGGCTGGGTCAGTCTGGCCACCCATCCCGATCACGCCGCAGCGCTGGTTTCGGCGCAGCCCGAAATCATGGTGCATGCGGTGGCGTCTCCCGAGCAGCTGCAGCCGCTGCTGCGCAAGGCGCGGGTGGTGGTGCTGGGACCGGGCCTGGGGCTGACCGCCTGGTCCCAGGGCCTGCACGATGCGGTATTGGCCAGCGGGCGGCCGCTGCTGCTGGATGCGGATGCCCTCAACCTGTTGGCACGGCGGCCACAGTCGCTCGGCGGCGCCGTGCTGACGCCGCATCCAGGGGAAGCGGCGCGCCTCCTCGGCGTCGCCGACGCGGCGGTGGTGGAAGCGGATCGACTGGGCAGTGTCGAGCGGCTGCAAGCGCGTTTCGGCGCCACGGTGGTCTTGAAGGGGGCTGGCTCGCTGATCGCCGACGGCCGCGATCTCTGGGTCTGCGCCGCCGGTAATCCGGGCATGGCTGTGGGCGGCATGGGCGACGTGCTGTCAGGCGTGATCGGCGCCCTGATGGCGCAGGGACTGGCGCCGGGTCCGGCGGCCTGCAGCGGTGTTCTGGGACATGCACTGGCGGCAGACCAGGTGGCCGCGGCGCGTGGCATGCGCGGGCTGCTGCCGAGCGATGTTGTCGAGACGCTGCCGTCGGTGCTCAACCCATGAGCGCCCAGGATTCAGCATGGCCGCTGCCGACGGCCGAGGCCACCGAGCGGGCGGGCAGCGCCCTGGCGCAAGCGCTGGCACCGCGGCTCACCGGTGTCATTGCATTGGAAGGCGATCTCGGTGCCGGCAAGACCACCCTGGCGCGGGCCCTGTTGCGTTCCCTGGGGGTAAGCGGGGCGGTCCGGAGTCCGACCTACACCCTGGTGGAGCCTTACCTTGTGTCGGCGGGGCGTGTCATGCATCTGGATCTGTATCGGCTTGCCAATGCCGACGAGTGGCTGGGCTTGGGGTTGGAGGATGATCCGCCGGATCAGGCGCTGTGGTTGGTGGAATGGCCAGATCGCGCAGGTCCATGGTTGCCCGCCGCCCGTTTGCGACTGCGCCTGGCGCTGCCCCCTGCCGGCGGACGTGTTCTGGAGGCGGTCTGGGCCGATCCCCAGGATCCGGCCCGTCAACTATTCAGTGAGCACATGAAGAATGGCGGCTAATTAGCTGCCACCAAAAGAAAAATACTTGCCTTCTCCTGGCGGGTTGGGTATAAGGCCCGCAGATGGTCGGGGAGGCGTTAGCGATGGCCGCCTGTCGTGCGTTGTGCTTGAGTCTGCTGATGATGTGCTGCGGCACCGCCGCGGCCGCCGAGTTGCGTGACCTGCGCTTGTGGGCCTCGCAGGACAGCACCCGCGTGGTGTTCGACCTCAGTGGGGCAGCGGTTCACTCGGTCTTTACGCTCGACAACCCCAGCCGCGTGGTGGTCGACCTCGACCGGGTTGACCCGGACGGTGCCCGATTGGCGAACGCGGTGACCGGTTCCGGTGTGGTGACCCGGGTCCGGTCTGCGGCGCGTGGTGAACAGGGCCTGCGCGTGGTGCTGGATGTCGCGCGACCGGTGTCGCCCCGCAGCTTTGCGCTGACCCCCAATGCCGAGTTTGGGCATCGCGTGGTGCTGGACCTTGATGCGCCGCTGGCCATGCCCGCCAGTCCGACACCGTCGGCGCTGCCGCCGCCGGCCATGACCCTTGATGAGAAGCCCATCATCGTCGCCATTGATGCCGGGCATGGCGGGCAGGACCCGGGTGCGCGCGGTCGTACCGGCATCTACGAGAAGGACGTGGCGATGGCCATGGCGCGTCGCCTTGCGCGTATGGTCAACGCCGAACCTGGCATGCGGGCGGTGCTCACCCGTGACGGTGACTACTACCTGGGGCTGCGGGAGCGGGTGGAGATTGCCCGCAAGCACGAAGCGGACCTGTTCGTGTCGGTACATGCCAATGCTTTCCGGGATCCCAAGTTGCGTGGGTCAGCGGTCTACGTGCTGTCGAACCGCGGCGCGTCCAGTGAACATGCCCGGTGGCTGGCGCAGCGCGAGAATGCGGCGGATCTGGTCGGGGGCATCGAGCTGTCCGGCAAGGATGGTGACCTCGCGTCGGTGCTGATTGACCTGTCACAGAGCGCCACCATGGAGGCCAGCTTTGACGTCGGCAGCCGGATCCTCAAGGCGCTGGGCCAGGTCAACCGCCTGCAGAAGTCGGATGTACAGCAGGCCGGCTTCATGGTGCTGAAGGCGCCGGACATTCCGTCGGTACTGGTGGAAACGGCTTTCATCACCAATGCCGACGAAGAGCGCATGCTCAAGGACGCGAAGCAGCAGGAGCGGTTTGCGCAGTCGATGTTGGCTGGCATCAAGGGCTATTTCTCCAGCTATCGACCCCAGCAGCAGATCGTTCGCGACGGCACCCAGCAGGTGAGTTACCGCGAATAGGGTATTGCCGCCCTGACGTCGCCGCTCTAGCGTTCACAACCGGCACCGACAATCGTGACCGGTGTCGCGGATGGCGCTGCGTCCATCGGCCAACATCACCGCTTTCAAACTGGAATGGAGATCCTCATGACTGAATTGCCTGTGCTCGCGCGTCGCGCCCTCATGCCGCTACTGCTGTCGCCGGTGCTCGCCTGGGCGGGTGGCACCGCCGTCCTCGACGTCAGTGACGGTGACGAGACCCACCAGATCACCTACGAGTACGACGGCGGCAATGTGCGGATGTCGATGGCAGCCAGCGCCGAGGGGTACACCCTGATCCGCGGTGGCACCCCCTACGCTGTGGTCACCGGTGACCAGACCATGGTGATCGACCTCAGCCAGACCATGCAGATGCTGGGCAGTATGGCGCAGATGCCGGACGGCCCCACGACCGATGTCGAGGGCTTTGTCAGCCTGGTGGATACCGGCCGCAGCGAGACGGTCGCTGGGATCAAGGGCAAGGTCCATGTGCTCACCTACGTTGAAGAAGGTCAGCAGAAAACTGCGGAGGTGGTGTTGTCCTCGGACCGCCGCGTACAGGAATTCTCCAAGGCCATGATGCAGTTCGGCGAGACCTTGTTGAAGGCTGGCGGCCGCGAAATGCCCAAAGGCAGCAGTGAGCTGGAGGCGCGCCTGATGGCCGGCGAGCTCGGCATGCTGCGGATGGGCACTGAAATGCGCGTGTCGCGCATTGACGGCAGCACGCCAGCCGCCAGCCGGTTCGAGCTGCCGGCGGCGCCGACGCAGATGCCGTCGCTGGATGGCTTGTTCGGCGCGGCGGGTGGTGCCTCTGTCGAAGCGGACGCCGAGGCGCAAGGCGGAGGTGGTTTCAGCTTCGGCTCGCTGCTGGGTGACAAAGCCAAGCGCCAGCAGGAGCGGGTTGAGCAGCGGTCCGATCAGGAAGTCGATGAGGCCTCCGACAAGGCGGTCGACAAGGTGCTGGACAAGGCCTTCGATAAGCTCTTCGGCGGCTGATCGCCGCGCGGGCCGATGGCGGGGGCGGCTATCCTATGCGGATGGTTTGCCCCCGTTGCCCGCAATGACTGCGATTCAATTGCTGCCCGATGCCTTGATCAACCAGATCAAGGCGGGGGAGGTGGTCGAGCGGCCATCTGCGGTGGTCAAGGAGCTGGTCGAGAACAGCCTCGACGCCGGTGCCGACCAAGTGACGGTGGAACTTGAGGAGGGTGGGCTTCGCCGCCTGAAGGTCAGTGACACGGGACACGGGATTGGCCGCGAGCAGCTGGCGCTGGCCCTGTCGCGCCATGCCACCAGCAAGATCCGGGCGCTGGATGACCTTGAGTCGGTCGCCAGCCTAGGCTTTCGCGGTGAGGCGCTGCCAAGCGTGCTGGCGGTGTCGCGATTGGCGCTGACCTCGCGGGCGGCGGGTGCCGACATGGGCTGGCAGCTGCGCGGGGAGGGCGCACTGTCCGATGAGGATCCGCAGCCGGCAGCGCACCCCCAGGGCACCACGGTGGATGTCCAGGATCTGTTCTTCAACACACCCGCACGACGCAAATTCCTGCGCACCCCGGCCACCGAGCTCCGTCATGTGCAACAGGCGCTGACGCGACTGGCGATGTGGCGCCCCGAGACACGTTTCGAGCTGCGCCATCAGCAGCGCCGCTTGCTGGCCCTGCCGCGCCAGACCGATGCCGCGCGTGTGGCCGCGCTGGTGGGTGAGGACTTCCTGCGGGACAGCCTCTCCTTGGATGAGCATCGGGACGGTCTTCGGTTGCAAGGCTGGGTGGGTTTGCCCAGTGCGGCGCGCAGCCAGAGTGATCTTCAGTACTTTTACGTCAATGGTCGCTACGTGCGCGACCGGCTGGTGGCAGCCGCGATCCGGCGCGCCTTCGCCGACGTGATGCACAGCCAGCACCACCCGGCGTTTGTGCTGTCGCTGGTGTTGGACCCGGCTGCCGTGGATGTGAACGTGCATCCCCAGAAGACCGAAGTTCGGTTTCGTCAGGCCGCGCGGGTGCACGACTTTCTGTTTGGGGCCTTGCATCAGGCGCTGCGGGCGGTGCGGCCGCAGCCCGATCGGCATCACCAGGTGGATCCGGCCCTGGCGATGTCGTCGTCCAGTACACCCGTGCCAGCGTTCGGGGGGGTGGCGCGCGGGACCGGCGTGACGTCGTCCCTGTTCGTGCGGGAATCACGTCCTGACTGGTCGCGTCTAGCGCAGGTGGATGCTGCCCTGCGGGATCAGGCTGCGCCGATGGCGGCACCGCCCGCAGCCGATGCCACCGACGCCGAACAGTCGGCGCCGCTGGGGCAGGCGCTGGCGCAGCTTCATGGGGTGTTCATCCTGGCGCAGAACGCCTCGGGGCTGGTGATCGTGGATGCGCATGCCGCGCATGAGCGGGTGCTCTATGAGCGCCTGAAGGCGCAGCTCACCCAGGGCGCCATCCCCGGTCAGCAGCTGCTGGTGCCAGAGGTGATCGCCTTGGCGGAGGACCAGGTCGATGCGCTCATGGCGCAGCGCGATGACTTGCTGCAGATGGGGCTCGAGTTGGATCGCGCGGGGCCCGCCAGCGTGGTGGTCCGCTCCCGGCCGCTGCTGTTGGCCCGCGAAGACCTGGGGGCGCTGCTGTCGCAGCTGCTGGATGAGACGGGTGCCCACCACCTGGACGGCATCCGGGATGCCCAGGATCGGCTCCTGGCGGACATGGCCTGCAAGGCTGCGATCAAGGCCAATCGGCGCCTGACCCTGCCCGAGATGGACGCGCTGCTTCGCGATATGGAGCGCACCGAGCTGGCCGGTCAATGCAACCATGGACGTCGGACCTGGGTACAGCTCGGGGTCGATGCGCTGGATCGCCTGTTCCTGCGCGGGCGCTGAGATGCCGCACTTGCCGCCGGTGGTGGTGCTGACCGGGCCCACTGCATCGGGCAAGTCCGCGCTTTCGCTGCTGCTGGCGGAGCGCCTGCCGGTCGAGGTGGTGACCCTGGATTCGGCGCAGGTGTACCGCGGCATGGATATCGGGACCGCCAAGCCATCCGCGGAGGAGCAGTTGCGGGTGCCTCATCATTTGCTCGACCTCTGTGATCCGTCCGAGGCCTATTCGGCGGCGCGATATGCCGGGGATGCGACAGCGGTCATTGCCGACATTCGCCAGCGGCAACGGATCCCGCTGGTGGTGGGCGGCACGCTGCTGTACCTGCGGGCGCTGCTGCAGGGGCTGAGCTGCCTGCCGTCCGCCAATGCTGAAGTGCGAGCCGCCCTCGCCGCGGAGGCGGCACGTGAGGGCGTGATGGCGATGCATGCACGGCTGGCCGCGGTGGACCCGGACTCAGCCGCTCGGCTGCATCCCAACGACTGGCAACGTATCCAGCGCGCGCTGGAGATTCACCGGCTCACCGGCGAACCGGCCAGTCGCGCGTACCTGCGCCGATCGGTGCAGGGTCTCGAAGGCCCGGTGCTCCAGTACGTGCTGATGGGCGGCGACCGCGCCAGCCTCCATGCTCGGATCGCAGCGCGCTTTGCACAGATGATGGATGACGGGTTGCTGGCAGAGGTCGAGGCCCTGTATGCGCGTGGGGATCTGCACGACGGGATGCCCTCGATCCGCTGCGTCGGCTACCGCCAGTTGTGGCAGTACCTGGACGGACGGACCTCGCTTCCATCTGCTGTGGCAGCCGGCGTGGCGGCGACCCGGCAGCTGGCCAAGCGTCAGCTCACCTGGTTGCGCCGGGAGGCCGACGCCATTGACCTTGGCGAGGACCTGACCGCGGCGCGTGACCGTGTCTGTGCCGAGGTCGAACGGCTTGCAAGCGCGGGCGCCTGGCGTCAGTCTTGAACGGCGGAGCATCGCGCCCAAGATAGCGGGGGCCGATGCTACACTGCGCGGGCCCGATGCGACCATGACCCGGCGCAGCGCATCACAACAACGAAAGGATGGCAACAATGTCCAAAGGTCACACCCTCCAGGAACCGTTTCTCAATGCGCTTCGCAAGGAACGCATCCCGGTGTCCATCTACCTGGTCAACGGGATCAAGCTCCAGGGGCAGATCGAGTCCTTTGATGCATTCGTGGTCTTGCTCAAGAACACGGTCAGCCAGATGGTGTACAAGCACGCCATTTCCACCGTGGTGCCGTCGCGGCCGGTGCGGATCTACGATCCCGAGGCTGAAGGTGCCCAGGAAAGCGATGCCGCCGATTGACCGTAGCGTTCTCCGCCGGGGCCCCACGCCCGGCATGACGAGCCTGCATGTTTGAGCGGCCCAAGTCAGGGCAGCGGGCGGTTCTCGTTCACCTTGAGTTTCCCGGCAGCGATTACGCCACCGATCGTCAGGAGTTTGTCGAACTGGCCCATGCCGCGGGTGCCACCGTGCTGTCGGTCATCGGCGGCAGTCGCCGACTGCCCGATGCCGGCCTGTTTGTCGGTTCCGGTAAGGCCGAAGAGATTGCCGAGAGCGTGGCCGACCAGAAGGCTGAGCTTGCCATCTTCAACCATGACCTATCGCCGAGCCAGGAGCGCAATCTCGAGCGTCTGCTGAAGTGCCGGGTGGTCGGCCGCGCCGGGCTCATTCTCGATATCTTCGCCCAGCGTGCCCGTTCTCATGAGGGCAAGCTGCAGGTGGAGCTGGCGCAGTTGCAGCACATGTCCACCCGGCTGGTACGCGGCTGGACGCACCTCGAACGCCAGCGCGGCGGGGGCATCGGTTTGCGGGGCCCTGGTGAGACCCAGCTGGAACTTGACCGACGATTGATCCGCGGGCGTATTGCCACCCTGTCGCGCCACCTTGATGGCGTTCGCGCGCGTCGCGCCGAGAATCGTCGAGCACGGCAGCGCCGTGAAACCCCGGTGGTCTCGCTGGTGGGGTACACCAATGCGGGCAAGTCGACCCTGTTCAATGCGCTTGCGGCCGACCACACCTTTGCGTCGAACCAACTCTTTGCCACCCTGGATACCACCCTGCGGCGTCTGACCCTGCCGACGGTCAATGAGGTGGTGCTGGCCGATACCGTGGGGTTCATCCGGGATTTGCCGCATGACCTGGTGGCGGCGTTTCGCGCCACGCTGGAAGAGGCACGCGAGGCCGATCTACTGCTGCACGTCGTGGACGCCGGCGATCCTGAGCGAATGGCCCGAATCGAGCAGGTTGAGGCGGTTCTCGAAGCGATTGGTGCCGAGTCGGTGCCGCGGCTTCAGGTGTTCAACAAGATCGACCTGCGTCCGGAGTTGACCCCCGGCATCGAATACGACGACGGCGGGCGCCCGCAGCGGGTGCGTGTTTCGGCGCTCGATGGCCGCGGTCTGGACCTGCTGTGCGAGGCGATCGACCAACGACTACGGCCCTCGGAACGGCAGTCGTTCGTCCTGAACCTCCCCGCCACCGCGGCCCGGCTGCGGGCACAACTGTATGATCATCGAGCGGTGCGGGACGAGCGCCTCACCGAAGATGGTGGCTTCGAGTTGTCCGTCGAAATGGAGTACCCGCGACTGCGCGGGCTGTGCCAGGCCGCCGGTGTCAGCCTGCCGGAACCACCGGGTCAAGTTGAGGATTGGGAGCGCGCCGCCGTAAAATAGCGTGATTATTCAATCATTTTTTCGACTGAACGGTTTGCCTGTCGGCGCGGTCGAATGCGGGCTTTTCCGCACCACTCAAAGGACGTAAGCACACATGGCTTGGAACGAACCTGGCCCCAATCGCGACCCCTGGAACCAGGGCCCCAAGCGGGGTGATGGCCCGCCCGACCTTGACGAGTTGGTCAAGCGCCTCAAGGGGCGGCTTTTCGGTGGTCGTGGCGGCGGTGGCGGAGGCACCGGCGGCATGCCCGGCGGCGGCAGCCTGCCTCGCGGCCTGATTGCCCTGCTGGTGGCTGGCCTCGGGGTGCTCTGGGCGATCAGCGGTTTCTATGTCGTGGACGAACAGCAGAAGGGCGTGGTGCTGCGCTTCGGCGAGTACATCAAGACGACCGAAGCGGGCCTCCGTTGGCATATGCCTTGGCCGGTGGAGCAGGTGGAGGTGGTCAATGTGACCGGCGTGCGCTCGGTGTCGGAGTCCTCGACCATGCTGACGCAGGACGAGAACATCGTCGATGTCGACCTCACCGTCCAGTATCGCCTGTCGGACGTCGAGAACTTCCTGTTCTCGGTGGCCGAGCCTGACCGCACGCTGCGACAGGCGACGCAGTCCGCTGTCCGCGAAGTGGTGGGGACCTCGGAGATGGACTACATCATCACCGGTGGTCGGCAGGAGGTGGCGGATCGCACCAAGCAGCTCCTGCAGGAAAAGCTGGATGCTTACAAGACGGGTCTGTTCGTGACCGAAGTCAACCTGCGCACGGCAAAGCCGCCCTCGCCGGTGCAAAGCGCGTTCGATGACGCCATCAAGGCGCGCGAAGACCAGGTGCGACTGGTGAACGAGGCGCAGGCTTACGCCAGCGACCGCTTGCCGCGCGCCCGCGGTGCTGCAGCGCGTCTGGTCGAAGAGGCCAAGGCCTACCGAGATCAGGTGGTGTCCAAAGCCGAGGGTGACGCGTCGCGCTTCAGCTCCTTGCTCACCGAGTATCGCCAGGCGCCGCAGGTGACGCGCGATCGTCTTTACCTGGACGCCATGAGCGTGGTCTATGGTGGTACCCGCAAGGTGCTGGTTGACGTCGACAGCGATGCGCCCATGTTCTACCTGCCGCTGGACGCGATGCCGCGTTCCGGCACAACCCGCGCCGGCGCTCAGAGTTCCGCCGCAGGCAGCCCGCCGGTCAGCGCTCCGCCGATGACTGCGGTGCCGCGCGACAGCAGTCGCGACCGTGATCGCGCCCGATAAGCCGATCCTAGGATTACGCTCATGAAAAACGCTCCCATGTTCTGGCTGGCCGTGGCGCTGATGGCGCTGGTCACCCTCAGCGACGCCTTCTTCATCGTCGACCAGCGCGAACGCGCGGTCACTCTGCAGCTCGGTGAGTTCCAGGGGGTCGACTACCCGCCGGGGCTGCACGTCAAGATTCCGTTCATTCAGGAAGTGCGCAAGTTCGACCGTCGTCTGTTGATGCTCGACAGCGATACCGAGAGCTTCCTCACCTCCGAGAAGAAGAACGTGCAGGTGGATTACTACGTGAAGTGGCGCATTGCCGATGCGGCCGCCTACTATCGCGCCACCGGCGGGCAGATGCTGGTGGCGGCGGACCGTCTGTCGGCCACCGTCAACCGCGGGATGCGCGACCAGTTCGGTTCGCTGACGATCCAGCAGGCGGTCTCCGGCGAGCGCGACCAGATCACCAAGGCGGTGATGGCTGGGGCCGGTGAGAACATTCGCGAGCTTGGTATCGAGCTGGCCGATGTGCGGGTCAAGCGGATCGACCTGCCGGCGGAAGTCAGTGAATCGGTCTACGACCGCATGCGCGCCGAACGCAAGCGGGTGGCTTCAGATCTGCGGGCCCGTGGTGCGGAAGAAGGTGAACGGATTCGCGCCGATGCCGATCGCGAGGCGCAGGTGATTCTCGCCACGGCCTACAAGGAAGCCGAAACGCTGCGCGGTGAGGGCGATGCCCTGGCGACCGAGATCTACGGTGATGCCTACGGCCGGGATGCTGAGTTCTATCGGTTCTACCGGTCGCTCAACATCTACCGCGATAGTTTTGCCAACGACGACGACCTGCTGGTGCTGGAGCCCAAGGGCGACTTCTTCCGCTACTTCAACCCGTCATCGCGCTGATTGGCGGTGGATTGGCAGGCACTGTTCCAGGCCCTGGCGCTGGTGCTGGTCATCGAAGGTCTGATGCCGTTCCTGATGCCATCCAGATGGCGCCAGGCCCTGTTGCAAATCGCAGGTCTGCCGGACCGGGTGATGCGTTGGGTCGGCCTGTCCCTCATTCTTACCGGTGTGCTGTTTCTAAACCTCACATGAGCCAACAACGCTGGATGCTGCCCGAAGGGGTTGAGGAGTCGCTTGCGCCCACCGCCTGGGCGCTGGAGGATCTGCGGCGAACCTTGCTCGATCATTTTCGGGCGAAGGGCTACGACCTGATCCTGCCGCCGCTGATCGAACACCTCGATGCCCTGTTGACCGGCTCGGCCCAGGACCTGGACCAGCAGACCTTCAAGCTCACCGACCCCGTGTCCGGGCGGCTGTTGGGTCTGCGCGCGGACATGACACCTCAGGCAGCACGCATCGCCGCACGTCATTTCTCCGACCGTCCGGTGGTACGGCTGTGCTATCTCGGCACGGTGCTGCGCGCGGAGTCGGCGCAGCTGGGTGGCAGCCGCACGCCGCGGCAGGTTGGCTGCGAAATCTTTGGCGATGAGCGGGTCGAAGCGGACCTGGAAGCGCTGTCGATGATGTTGGAAACGCTGTCGCTGGCCGGCATCGACGATGCACATGTCGACCTCGGCCATGTCGGCGTCTACCGCACGGTGATCGAATCGCTGGCGCTGACGCCAGCCGATGAGGCAGTGGTATTCGACCTGGTACAACGAAAGTCACGGCCAGACCTGTCTCGATGGCTGGCGAGCATGCCGCTGCCAGCCGCGGGCGCCGAGATGTTGCTGGCCTTGCTGGATCTGCATGGTGACGTCGACGTGCTGGCGCGCGCCGCTGGCGCGCTGGCCGCCGCAGGTCCTGGCGTGGCGGCGGCACTGGCGCGGCTGTCACAGGTCGCCGAGACCCTGGCGAGTCGTCCCGGGGCGCCGACACTGCACATTGATCTCGCTGAACTGCGTGGCTTCCGCTACAAGACGGGCTTGGTGTTTGCCGCCTTCACGCCGGGCTTCGGTCGCGAGCTGGCCCGAGGCGGGCGCTATGACGGGGTCGGCAGCGCTTTTGGCGCGCCGCGGCCGGCGACCGGGTTCTCGGCCGACCTCAACGAATTGTTGCGGCTGGGGAAGGGTTGTGACCGCTGAGCCGTCACGCGGACGCGGTATCGTGGTTTTCTCTGTTGACGGGGCACTGGGCCCCGGTAGCGCCGGGGGCGGTATTCATGGGTAAGTCAGTGGTGGTGATCGGCGCTCAGTGGGGCGACGAAGGCAAGGGCAAGGTGGTCGACCTGTTGACCGACCGGGTGCAGGCCGTGGTGCGGTTCCAGGGCGGGCACAATGCCGGCCACACGCTGGTGATCAACGGCGTCAAAACCGCCCTCAATCTGATTCCCAGCGGCATCATGCGTCCGGGCGTCGCCTGCCTGATCGGCAATGGTGTGGTGTTGTCGTTGTCGGCACTGATCAGCGAGATCGAAAAGGTTGAGGCCACCGGAGCCGAAGTCCGTTCGCGTTTGCGAATCTCGGAAGCCACGCCCTTGGTGCTTCCGGTGCACGTCCGCCTCGACCAGGCGCGCGAGATTGCACGTGGCGCCGCCAAGATCGGCACCACCGGCAAGGGGATTGGCCCGGCCTATGAGGACAAGGTGGCACGCCGCGCGATCCGCGTCGGCGACCTGTTCTCGCGCGAATTGCTGGCCGCCAAGTTAGGCGAGCTGCTGGCTTACCATAACTTCGTTCTGCAGGAGTTCTACAAAGAGCCGGCGGTCGACTTCCAGCAGACCCTGGACGAGTTGCTCGGCTACGCCGAGATCGTGCGACCGATGGTAGCGGACGTCACCGAGCTGCTGCGTCAGCACCTCGAACGTGGCGACAACGTGTTGTTCGAGGGCGCGCAGGGCGCCTTGCTGGACATCGATCACGGGACCTACCCCTACGTCACCTCCTCCAATACCACGGCCGGGGGCGCGGCCACTGGCACTGGCGTTGGCCCTGGGCGGCTCGACTACGTGCTCGGGATCGTCAAGGCCTACGCCACGCGGGTGGGCTCGGGACCGTTCCCCACCGAACAGGACAACGATCTCGGGCAGCAGCTGCGGGACAAGGGGGCCGAGTACGGCACCGTGACCAAACGGCCGCGACGCTGTGGCTGGTTTGATGCGGTTGCCGCGCGGCGCTCGATCTTCAACAACAGTGTCAGCGGCCTGTGTGTCACCAAGCTCGACGTTCTCGACGATCTTGACGAGATCCACCTGGGCGTGGGCTATCGCGTGGACGGCCAAGCGGTTGAGACGCCGCCGATCGGCGCCGAAGGTTTTGCCAAAGTGGAGGCGGTGTACGAGGTGATGCCGGGCTGGAAGTGCAGCACCTTCGGCGTCCAATCCTTCGAGGACCTGCCGGAGAACGCCCGTCGCTACCTGAAGCGGATCGAAGAGGTGACGGCGACCCCAGTGGCCATGGTGTCCACCGGCCCGGACCGCGTCCATACGATCGTGCTGCGGAACCCCTTTGACTGAGCGCAGCGGGCTGGCCGGCGCAGGCACAACCCTGTGCCGGTGCGGACGCTGGTGAGGGATTGGTGTATGGTGCGTCCCGTGCCTGCGCCACACCCACAAAAAACCCGGCACATGGCCGGGTTTTTTAATTTGGTGCCGAGAAGAGGACTCGAACCTCCACGGTTTTACCCGCTAGTACCTGAAACTAGTGCGTCTACCAATTCCGCCATCTCGGCTTGCAAGCTGCCGCTGACGCGACCTCTGCAGGGCGCGCATTGTGTCCATCCGATTCCCAAAAGTCAATGAAGAAAAGAACACCGCCTTCCCGCCGCAAACCCCCCTCATCCGCCACCCCTGACAAGGGCCGCGCATCACGTCCCGGCAAGAGCGGCCACGACGACTGGCAACAGTCCGATCCTGCCTTTGCCAATGAGCAGCAGCGCTACGCCGACCCGGTGCCGAGCCGCCAGCTGATCCTCGAAGTGTTGGGCGAAGCCTCCGGTCCGATGACCGTCGATGAGCTGATCGGTCACTTCGAACTGCGTCGTTTGGCACAACAGGAGGCCCTCGCCAAGCGCCTGGGGGCCATGACCCGGGACGGACAGGTTGCCCAGAACCGTCGTGGCGCCTACGGGCCCGTCACCGCGCTGCACCTGATTCCCGGCACCGTGCAGGCGCACCGTGACGGGTTCGGATTCCTCATCCCCGATGCCGGCGGCGATGATCTGTTCCTGCCGCCGCGGCAGATGCGCGAATTGATGAATGGCGATCGCGTGCTGGTGCGCCCAGGTGGCCGCGACGACCGCGGGCGCACCGAGGCCATCGTGGTCGAGGTCATTGAGCGCGCCAGTCGCAGCATCGTCGGCCGGCTGCATGTCGATCAGGGGATTGCTTACGTCATCCCCGATCATCCGCGGGTGCAGCACGACTTGCTGATTCCCCCGGATGCCCTGATGAACGCCCAGCACGGCCAGATGGTGATGGCCGACATCATCGAACCACCGGGTCGCCGAACCTTGCCGGTCGGTCAGGTGACGGAAATTCTGGGTGACCATCTGGCGCCCGGCATGGAGATCGCGGTGGCGGTCCGCGCGCACAACCTTCCACATCAGTGGCCGGAACCGGTGGAGCGCGAAGTGGCCCGACTCCCGGACGAGGTGGGGCCCGCCGATACCGCTGACCGAGTGGACCTGCGCGACTTGCCACTGGTCACCATCGACGGTGCTGACGCCCGCGATTTTGATGACGCAGTGCACGCTCAGCGCACCCGTGGTGGTTGGCGTCTGTGGGTGGCCATCGCCGATGTGTCGGCCTATGTGCACCCCGGCAGTGGACTCGACAAGGAAGCTTTCGAGCGCGGCAACTCGGTTTATTTTCCGCGTCAGGTCATCCCCATGCTGCCGGAGAAGCTGTCCAACGGGCTCTGCTCATTGAACCCGCAGGTGGACCGCCTGTGCATGGTCTGTGAGATGCGGGTGGACCGCGAGGGTGAGGTCACGCAATCCCGCTTCTACCGCGCGGTGATGCGCTCCCATGCCCGCTTGATCTACGAAGATGTGGCCGCCGCATTGGAAGCTCCGGACGGCGCGCAGGGCCGGGCGTTGAGCGCTCTGATGCCGCATCTGCAGACGCTGTCCACTGTGTTTGAGGCCTTGCTGAAAGCGCGCCAGAAACGGGGTGCGATCGATTTTGACAGCACTGAGACCCGTATCCAGTTCTCCGAGGCGCGCAAGATTGAGGCGATCGTGCCGGTTCAGCGCACCCGCGCGCACCGCATGATCGAGGAGTGCATGATTGCCGCCAACGTGCAGGCGGCCCGCTTCGTCGAGAAGGCCAAGGTGCCCACGCTCTACCGGATCCACCAGAAGCCGGACCCCTTGAAGGTGCAGGCGCTGCGTGAACTGTTGGCGGTGCGCGGGCTCACGCTTGGTGGCGGTGCAGAGCCCGAGGCTGCCGACTATGCCGCGATGCTGGCGCAGGCGCAGACCCAGGGGCGGGACGACCTGTCGGTGGTACAGACGCTGATGATGCGGTCGCTCATGCAGGCCCGCTATGAGCCCGAGAACGTCGGCCACTTCGGCCTGGCACTGACCCACTACGCGCATTTCACCAGTCCCATCCGGCGCTATCCTGACTTATTGCTGCACCGGGCGATTGCGCACGCGATGAGCAAGCGCAAGCCAGACAGCTTCGAGTACGACAGCACCGCCATGACCGCCGCCGGGGCGCACTGCTCGATGACCGAACGGCGGGCGGACGAGGCAACCCGCGATGTCACCACCTGGCTGAAGTGTGAGTTCATGCGCCATCGGGTCGGCGAGGTGTACGAGGGTGCCGTGATCAGCGTCGCCAGTTTCGGGCTGTTTGTGGAGCTGAAAGGGCTCTATATCGAAGGGCTGGTGCATGTCTCCAACCTGCGTAACGATTACTACGCCTTCGATCCGGCGCGCCAGCGACTGGTGGGCAGTCGCACCCAGCAGGTCTACAAGCTTGGGCAGGCGGTGCGGGTCAAGGTGGTCCGGGTCAATCTTGATGAACGCAAGATCGATCTGGAGCTGATCACGGGACAGGGTTCATCCGATGTTAAGCTCGCCCGAGAACAATCACGGTCATCGTCTCGGGGCCACAAAAGGAAGCGCTCATGATTCTCAAACGTCAGCTGTCTCTCGCCGTCGTCGCGGCCGCCGCCATCGGCGTCTCGGCCTGCGCCACCGATCCCAACCGTGATACCAAGCGTGGCGCCGCCATCGGTGCGGTGCTGGGCGCGGTCGCCGGCCACCAGGTGGATGGCGACAAGGGCCGTTACATCGGTGCCGTAGTGGGGGCGCTGGCGGGCGGTGCGGCCGGCAACTATATGGACAAGCAGCGTAAGGAGCTGGAACAGCAGCTGGCTGCCGAAGCCGCCCGTGACGAGCTACAGATCATCCAGCTGTCCGGCGATGCGCTGAAAATCGGCATTGCCAGCGACATCAGCTTCGAGACCAACAGCGCGACGCTGCAGTCCAGTGCCATGAACACCTTTGCCAAGATCGCCAATGTGCTGAAGAGTTACGACAAGACGGTGATTCATGTGGTCGGTCACACCGATACCACCGGCAGCGCCCAGTACAACCAGGGCCTGTCCGAGCGTCGCGCCGCCAGTGTCTCAACCTTCCTCGCGGGCCAGGGCGTACCGGCCAGCCGCGTGCGTGAAGAGGGTCGGGGTGAGCGGGAGCTGCTGGTGCGCACCGGCGACAACGTCAACGAGGCCCGCAACCGGCGCGTCGATATTGTCATCAAGCCGGTGATCGAAGGTCAGGAGAACCAGGCCTGGACGCCGCCGCCCTACCTGGGCGGTTGATCGAAGCCTTACCGGCGGAAGATTTACCAACGGGGCCTTCGGGCCCCGTTTTGTTTGCGCCGCTACACTGCGCGCATGGCCTCTAACGAAACCCTCATTGGCGGTTTTCACGCCGTCCTCGCCGCGCTGGAAGACGCCGACGAAAAGCCGCATCAGATCTGGCTGCTGGACAGCCGCAATGACGAGCGCGCCCGCAAGGTGCTCGCGGCGGCCCACAGCCTGGGCGTCCCGGTCCAGCGCTGCGGCCGCGGCGACCTCGATCTACGCTTGCCCGGACTGCGCCATCAGGGCGTGATGGCTGCGGTACCGGTGCGGCAGATCGATGGTGATGCCCTACTGGCCCACCCGGCCACACCGGATCGCTTGTTGCTGGTGCTTGATGGGGTGCAGGACCCCCACAACCTTGGCGCCTGCCTGCGCACGGCTGAGGCGGTGGGGGTCGATGCGGTCATCATTCCCCGTGACCGTGCGGCCAGTCTCACTGCCGTGGCGCGCAAGGCCGCGGCGGGCAGCGCCGAGCGCGTGCCGCTGGTGACCGTGACCAACCTGTCGCGCACCTTGGAGCGCCTGCAGTCCCTGGGCTACTGGATCACCGGATTGGCAGGCGAGGCCGATCAGACGCTGTATCAGGCCGATCTGACCGGGCCGATGGTGCTGGTCATGGGCGCTGAAGGCGAGGGCATGCGGCGGCTGACGCGGGAGCATTGTGACCGGCTGGTCCGCATTCCCATGTCCGGCCGTACCGAAAGCCTCAACGTGTCGGTGGCGGCGGCGGTCTGTCTTTACGAGGCCTGGCGCCAACGGCACGCCGCCGGTGTAGCTTGCAATCGGGGCGCACGGCCGACATAATCCGCGCCCTTCACGTCCAGCCGGGCGTGTTTTTCTTGCTTCACCGTCCCCTCGGGAAGCCGCGTCCATCGGGCGTGTCCACAAGGAGTTTCCATGCGTCACTACGAAATCGTGGTCATGGTGCATCCGGACCAGAGCGATCAGGTTCCGGCCATGACCGAGCGTTACCGCAACATGGTGACCGCCACCGGCGGCACCATGCACCGTCTGGAAGACTGGGGTCGCCGCCAGCTGGCCTATCCCATCCAGAACGCTCACAAGGCCCACTACGTGCTCATGAACATTGAGTGCGACGAAGCCACCCTCAATGAGATTGAAGGCGCGTTCAAGTTCAACGACGCCGTGCTGCGCCGTCTGGTGGTCCGCAAGGAGCAGGCCGTGACGGTGCCGTCGCCGCTGTTCAAGGAACAGGACGACGAGAAGAAGTCTGACCGTGGCGACCGCCGTGCGGCCGCCGAGATGGCCGATGACTCGGCTGACGATGACAACGCCGGAGTCTGATCATGGCCGCCTTTTTCCGCCGCAAGAAGTCCTGCAAGTTTTCCGCTGAAGGCGTCGACCAGATCGATTACAAGGATCTCGCCACCCTGAAGCAGTACATCGGTGAGAACGGCAAGATCGTGCCGGCCCGAATCACCGGCACCAAGTCGCGTTACCAGCGTCAGCTGAACACCGCCATCAAGCGTGCGCGCTTCCTGGCCCTGCTGCCGTACACCGACAAGCACGAGTAAGGAGCGCGTCGATGGAAGTCATTCTGCTTGAGAAGATCAAGAAGCTCGGCGACCTGGGCGACACCGTCAAGGTGGCGCCGGGCTATGGCCGCAATTTCCTGCTGCCGCAGGGCAAGGCACTCCCCGCCACTGAGGCCAATAAGGCCGTGTTCGAAGCCCGCAAGGCGGAGCTGGTGAAGAAGGCTGCTGACAGTCTCAACGCCGCCAAGCTGCGGGCGGCCGGGATCAACGGCAAGACGCTGCAGATCAAGGTGTTGGCATCGGAAGAAGGCAAACTCTACGGATCCGTGGGGGTTTCCGAGATCATCGACGCCGCTGTGGCGGCCGGTCTCGACCTGCACCGCAACGAGATCAGCCTGGTGAGTCCGTTCCGCGAAATCGGCGACTTCGATGTGGCGATCTCGCTGCATTCGGAAGTCGAGGCCACCATCAAGGTGGTGGTGCAGTCCCAGCGGTCTGCGGCTGCCGCCGCCGACTGAAGCTTCCGGCCTGTCGTACACTCGACGGCCCGCTGCTCGCAGCGGGCCTTTTTCGTTGAACCCACCGCGTCTTCCGTCCATGGCCACAGATCCGAAACTGCCGCCGTACGCGATCGAGGCCGAGCAATCGGTGCTGGGCGGCCTGATGCTGGACAACCGCTGCTGGAACGACATCGCCGACCGGATCGGCGCCGAAGACTTCTACCGCGAAGATCACCAGCTGCTGTTTCGCGCCATCGCGGACCTGGTTGGCAACAACCGACCTTGCGATTTCGTCACGCTCAGCGAGTACCTGCGGAGCCGCGAGCAGCTCGAAGCTGCCGGTGGCCTGGCGTATTTGGGCAGCCTTGCCCACGATACCCCGAGTGCGGCCAACGTCACTGCCTACGCGGACATCGTCCGCGAGCGCTCGGTGTTGCGGCGCCTGATCGCTGCTGGGGTGGGGATTGCCGAGGCCGGCTATCGGCCAGAAGGGCGATCGCCAGCCGAGCTGATCGATCTCGCCGAGCAGCAGGTTTTCGCCATTCGCAGCAGCACCGAGCACGCCCAGTCCAGCTACTTCGACATGACGCAGATCATGTCGCAGGTGGAACACAAGATCGAATTGCTGCGCGAGCAGGGCGGCTCGCTGGCCGGCCTGTCCACTGGATTCACCGAGCTGGACCGCATGACCACCGGTCTGCATCCTGGCGACCTGGTGATCCTGGCGGGGCGACCCTCGATGGGCAAAACCTCGCTGGCACTCAACATTGCCGAACACGTGGTGATGTACGAGCAGAAGGGCGCCGCCGTGTTTTCCATGGAAATGCCCGCCGAACAGCTGGGCTTGCGCATGCTGTCCTCGTTCGCCCGCATCGACATGAGTCGACTGCGCAGCGGCGAGCTTGAGGATCGCGACTGGGACCGCCTGGTCAGCCAGGGTGGGCTGATCCGGGAAGCGCCGCTCTACATCGACCAGACGGGCGCCTTGTCGCCGCTGGAGCTGCGCGCCCGCGCGCGGCGCATGAAAATGCGGCACAACATCCAGCTGATTGTGGTGGACTACATTCAGCTCATGCAGGTGCCCGGGACGCGAGAGAACCGCACCAACGAGATCTCCGAGATCTCCCGTGGTCTCAAGGCGCTGGCCAAGGAGCTGGAACTGCCGGTGATCGCGCTGTCGCAGCTCAACCGCGGTGTCGAGCAACGCGACAACAAGCGTCCGCGTATGAGCGACCTGCGCGAGTCTGGCGGTATCGAGCAGGACGCCGACCTGGTGATGTTCGTCTACCGTGACGAGGTCTATAACAAGGACTCGGCAGACAAGGGCACCGCTGAATTGATCATCGTCAAGCAGCGTAACGGCCCGCTCGGCACCGTACGCACGGCCTTCCTTGGCCAGTACACCCGCTTTGAGAACCTCGCCCAGGGGTACGACGACGACGGTTTCATGCCGTGACGCCGCGGGTCACCGCCACCATCGACCTCTCCGCCATACGGGATAACCTCGCGGTGGTGAGACGGATGGCGCCTGGCGCCCGCGTGATGGCGGCGGTCAAGGCCGATGGTTACGGGCATGGCGCGGTGCCGGTGGCCCGCACGTTGGCGGCTGCCGGGGTCGATGCGCTGGCGGTGGCCTGCATGGATGAAGCCATGCATCTGCGTCAGGCCCATGTGCACGCGCCAATTGCGTTACTGGAAGGCATCATTTCCGAGGAGGAGGCCGCGCTGGCGGTCTATGAGGCGCTGCAGGTGGTGGTCCATGATCACTGGCAGCTCGACCTGCTGGCCCGTCTTGGGCCACAGGCGCGCGTGGATCTCTGGTTCAAGCTCGACAGTGGCATGCACCGGCTGGGCTTTCCCCTGGAAGATGTACCGCGACTTCAGGCGGCGCTGGCGCGGCAGCCCGGCTGGCGCCTGCAAGGTTGGATCACCCACCTGGCGTCGGCGGACGAGCCCGACAACCCGTTCACGCTGGAGCAGATCGACGCCTATACCAAGGCCCTGGCGGGTGTGCCGGGACCCCGCTCGGTGGCCAACTCCGCCGGCCTGATCGCCTGGCCGCAGGCCCGGCTCGATTGGGTACGGCCGGGGCTGGCGCTGTACGGGGCCAGCCCACTGGAGGATCGCACCGCGACAGACCTCGGTCTGCGGCCAGCGATGACGCTGGAGAGCCGGTTGATCGCCGTGCGTCATTACGAGGCAGGCGCCACCATTGGTTATGGGCAAAGTTTCCGCTGTCCCGAGCGGATGCCGGTGGGCGTGGTGGCGGTGGGCTACGCCGATGGCGTGCCACGCTGCCTGCCCAATGGCACACCGGTGCGGATTGGCGCTGCCAAAGCTCCACTGGCCGGGCGTGTGTCGATGGACATGATCACGGTGGACCTGCGCAGCTGTCCAGCGGCGCGTGTCGGCGATCCGGTGCAGCTGTGGGGGCCTCTGCAGCCTGCCGAGCGGGTGGCCCGGCATGCGGGCACCATCGCCTATGAGCTGTTCTGCGGCCTCACCCAGCGTGTCCGCTTCGTCTACCGCAACGCGTGATCAGTCGACCCGCAGGAACTGCATGGTGGTACCGGCCAGTTCGATGGTGTCGCCCGCGCTCAGGGCCTGCGCGGAGGCGCCCAGTTCCACCCCGTTGACCTTGGGTCGTGGGCCGCTTTGGCTGCCGACCTGGACGATGTAGTACGCGTCGGCCCGCCGTGTGATGGCGGCGACCTGGACCCCCGGTCGCCCGATGGTGGTCAGCGCCTTGGTCAGTTCGAGCTCCTTGCCGGCGTTGGCGCCACTGCTGACCCGAAGCTTGCCCAGGATCGGGCGACTCGGCGCCTCTGGCGGAGGCGGGCTGCCGGTGGTGGCGGCTTCCACTTGCGCATCGAAGGCGGCGCCGAACTGACCGGGTCGGAGAATCATGGTCTTTTCGAAGTCGTCCTCAGCGGGCGCCGCTTCGCTTTCATATCGCAGGCTGTGGCGTCCGAGCGTGATGACATCACCGTGACTCAGCGGGTGCTTGCTGATCGACTGCCCGTTGACCAGGGTGCCGTTGGTGGACTGCAGGTCCTCCAGGAAACTGTCCCGCAGGATGGTGACGATCGCGGCGTGGCGCCCGGAGGCCGCGCGGTCATCCAGCACGATATCGTTGTCGGGGTGCCTCCCGACCGTGATGCGTTCTCGCTCCAGCGGAATCTCGCGAGTCTTGCCATCGGGATCGGTGAGAATGAGCTTGCCCATGCGCGGTGTCACCTAAGGTTGCGTTCACGTTGTTGATGATTCGGGAATGGCGTTCAGAACCATTCCATCAAGCGTTCGTACCACCGTCGGCCCCGCGCAAACGAGCGATTCGCCTGCACCAGGATGACCGAAACGTTGTCTCTCCCACCTGCGGCCAGCGCGGCCGCTACCAGAGCATCGGCGCAGGCGGCAAGGCCGCCGTCGCCAGTCGACAGAATACGCGCGATCTCGTCATCGGGAACCATATCATTGAGCCCGTCGGAGCAGAGCAGCCAACAGTCGCCCACTTCGACGGGCTCCTCCAGCAGATCCACTGCCACCTCGCGCTCCACGCCAAGCGCTCGCGTCACGATGTTGCGGCGCACCAGTCGCTGGGCATCCTCGCGGCTGTAGTGTCCGCGGGCCACCAGTTCTTCCAACAGGGAGTGGTCGCGTGTGATCTGCTCCAGGTGTCCATCGCGCCAGCGATAGAGACGGGAGTCGCCTGCATACGCGATGCTCACACGATCGTCATGAAACAGTGCGCAGACCACGGTTGTGCCCATCCCCGCACATTGGGGTTGTGACTGCGAAACCTGATGAATGGTCCGGTGGGCGAGCGTAACCGCTTCTCGCAGCGCTTCGGCTTCCACCGAATATCCGGTCTCCGGATCGACCTGGCCTGGCCGCTCGGTTGGCAGATGGCGGCGGGCGGCATCGAGAATGGTGGCGATGGCCAGTCCCGAAGCAATTTCGCCGGCGCTATAGCCCCCCATGCCGTCGGCCAGCACCACCAGGCCGAGCTCGCCGTCCTCCGCCACCGCGTCCTCGTTGTTGTCGCGAACCCGCCCCACATCGGAGCGCATGACGACCTCAAGTCTGTCCTTGAGCGCCATCGATGCTCAGCCCAGTTCCGCCAGCACCTTGCGCAGCGCCGCCGCCAGGTCGCCGGCCCGGGCGTAGCGGAGCTCCGGGTCCTTGGTGAGGCCGCGGTCGAGTACCTCGGTGACCGACGCCGGCAGGTCCGGGCATAGCAGTGCCAGTGCCGGATGCGGCTCGTTGGCGATCTTGAACATCAGGGTGGCCATGGAGTCGGCCTGGAACGGCAGACTGCCGCTGAGCAGCTGGTACAGCGTGACCGACAGCGAGAACAGGTCGGAACGGCCATCCACCCGGCGTCCCGCCAACTGCTCCGGGCTCATGTAGCTGGGCGTACCCAGTACCATGCCGGTCTTGGTCTTGGAGGAGTCGGCGATACGGGCAATGCCGAAGTCCATCAGTTTCAGATTGCGGGTCGCCTCGACCAGCATCATGTTGGCCGGCTTGATATCCCGGTGGACGATGCCGTTGCCATGGGCGTAGTCGAGTGCATCCGCCGCCTCGGCAATGAAGCGGATCGCTTCTCGGGGCGGCAGCAGAGCATTGGGCTTGGTGTAGCGGGTGAGGTCGTGGCCATGGATGAACTCCATGGCGATGTAAGCAAGGTCGTGTTCCTCGCCGGCATCGAAGATCTGCACGATGTTGGGATGCGATAGCCGCCCCGCGGTTTCGGCCTCACGAAAGAAGCGCGACTTCACGCTTTCCAGCTCATCGGCTTCGAACTCTTGCGACAGGGCCATGGTCTTGATCGCCACCTGCCGTCCGATCTTGGGATCTCGACCAAGATAGACGATGCCCATCGCACCCTTGCCGAGTTCCTTTTCGACCTGGTAGCGCCCCAGCATGGGTTTCTCCAGCTGCTGGGTGGCGTCGAGCACCAGGGTGCCGCCAGGGTGCCGTCCGCCCGCGCCGCCGATGATGACGGTTTCCGACAACTTGCGGGCGCGCCCGAGCTTATCCTGAACGTCGCGGAAGCCGCGATCATGTCCCGCAATGAACTGATAAACGTTTTCGGCCTTGTTGAACTGCCGCTTGCGTTCAAAGTCGAGGGCGAGGTTGTAGAGCAGGTCGAGCAGTTTGTCGTCGACCGGTTGTACCCGCCGGAACTTGTCAAAGGCCATGTCGAGCTGGCCCTGGCCCTGAAACGCCAGCCCCAACATGCGGTTGGATTCGGCGCTTTCCACTTCCGAGCTGCGCTTGAGTCGTTCGGTCAGATTGAGCCGCTTCAACAGCATCATGCCGTGACCGAGCAGCACGAATAGCGCCGGCAGCGCCAGCTTCAGCCACAGGGCATTGCCCACCAACAGCGCGTGCTGGGCGCCCAGCAGCACCAGGGCAAGCCCCACCGTGACCAGCGCGGCCAAGGTTCCGCCCAACGCCGGGACACCGAAGGCCAGCCACAGCAGCAACACCGCGAACACCGCCAGCTCCGCCCATGGCGCCCAGGCCGGCCGCTGATACTGGTCGCCCTGGAGCAGGGTGGACAGGCTGTGCGCGAGCACCTCAACCGGCGCCATCGATGGCGCGATCGGTGTTGGGAAAGCATCCCCGATGCCGCGCGCCGTGGCGCCGATCAGCACGATCTTGTCGGCAAAATTGTCGAGGCGGATCTTGCCGGCCTGAACGTCGTAGAAGGAGTAGGTGGGGAAGGGCGGCTGGCCATTGCGTGGGCGGTAGAAATGGCTATGCAGCAGCAGCCGGGGGGAGGTGTTGATCTCCAGGCCGCCGAGTCGCAGGCCTTCCCCGAGCCGCACTTCTATGTCGTCATCGCTGAGATTGAGTGCGGCGGCTGCGAGCTGCAGCGACAGCGATGGGTAGAGGCTGTCGAAGTGCGCCAGGACCAGGGGCTCGAAGCGTACCCCGCCGTCCACATCGAGCGTGGTGTTGAGAAAACCGATGCCAGCGGCGGCCGTCGCCAGCGCGGGGATGGGCGCTTGCGCGGCAAGGGTCGGCAGCGGCATTTCACCTCGCCCGCGGGCACCGACCCGGTCGACCACCTGTTGCAGCTGCTGGCGTTGGACTGGTTCGGGAAGCGGCTGGTTCGGTCGCCCTTGCGGCTGCCCCAGCGTGAAACTCATCGGCAACAGAACCCCGGCAGGCGATTGCGCCATCGCGCGGGTCAGCCGTTCGTCGCCAGACTCGGCCGAGAGGGCCTGCTGCAAGGCGCCCGAGAACGCTGCGAGCGCATCGGGGTAGGCGGTAACCAGAGCCGACTGCCGCCAGCTCTCGGCGATCGGGGCTGCGGCCGGCTGCTGCTGTGCGAGGTCCTCGAGCATGATGCCGAAGACCTCGATGTCCTGCGGGATGTCGGTGCTCAGGGGCGATTGCGCAAGCTGTTCCGCCAGCGAGGACAGCAGGGCCTCGCTGGTATCGGCTTGGGGTTCTGAGTAGAACACGGTGCTGCCGACCAGCCGTGCCCCGGCTGCCCCCAGCTGTTCGATCAGACCGGCCTGCAGTTCACGGGGCCAGGGCCAGCGCCCGAGGTTGCGGATGGAATCGTCATCGATGGCCACCACGGCGATGCGTTCGGAGGGCGGGCGATCGCGCGAGCGCACGCCGAGGTCATATGCTGCGCGTTCGACCTGCTGAAAGGCGTCCCCTGCCAGCAGCCCGGCAATCACTGCAAAACCTGCCCCGAATGCCAGCGCTGCAACCCAGTCTTTCGACCATATGGAGGCTTTCACGCGCGGCTCCCCTTTATAGTGTGGGTCAATCCTAACGGTTTTGAACTGCCGGAAAAATGGCTCGATCGAAAACGCAGTATGCGTGCCAACGCTGTGGTGCCACCAGCCCTAAATGGGCGGGGCAATGCAGCGACTGTGGCGAGTGGAACACGCTGGTCGAGGTGGAAGCGCCGTCGCCGCGCCGGGGTGGCTTCACGCCGGTCAGCGCCTTGCCGGCGATTGAGCGGCTCGACCAGGTGTCGCTGGCGGATGTGCCGCGCACGGCCACCGGGTCGCCGGAGATGGATCGTGTGCTCGGCGGCGGCATCGTGCCCGGCGCCGTCATTCTGATTGGCGGCGACCCGGGCATCGGCAAGTCGACCCTGCTGTTGCAATTGCTCTCCCATGTACAGGGCTTGTACCCGACCCTGTATGTCACGGGTGAGGAATCGCTCACACAAGTACGCCTGCGGGCGGAGCGGCTGGGGCTGCCGCGCATGGATCTTCCGGTGCTCGCGGAGACCCGGGTGGAGGCCGTGTTGGCCCAGGTGGAGGCCCAGAAGCCCGGGTTCGTGGTGCTCGATTCCATCCAGACGCTGTACACCGATGCGCTGGAATCGGCCCCCGGCAGTGTCTCGCAGCTGCGTGAATGTGCGGCCCAGATCGTGCGCTTTGCCAAGCGCAGCCAGACCGCGGTGGTACTGGTGGGCCATGTCACCAAGGAGGGGGCCATCGCCGGGCCGCGCGTGCTCGAGCACATGGTCGATACCGTGCTCTACTTCGAGCACGACGAGGGCAGTCGTTACCGCATCGTGCGGGCCGTCAAGAATCGTTTCGGCGCTGTCAACGAGCTGGCCGTGTTCGCCATGACCGATGGCGGGCTCAAGGAGGTCAGCAATCCGTCTGCGCTGTTCCTGTCACGCCATGCCCAACCGGTTCCGGGCAGTGTCATCACGGTGACGCGGCAGGGTAGCCGTCCGCTGCTGGTGGAGGTGCAGGCCCTGGTCGATCGCTCGCTGCTGGGGAACCCTCGGCGGGTCACACAGGGGCTGGAGTCCAACCGCCTCAATCTGCTGCTTGCGGTGTTGCACCGTCATGGCGGCGTCGCGCTGGGCGATCAGGACGTGTTCGCCAACGTCGTGGGGGGCATGAAAATCCAAGAGCCGGCCTCGGACCTTCCGTTGCTGCTGGCGGCGCTTTCATCAATGCGCGGGCGACCGATGCCCAGCGGCTGGATCGCCTTCGGCGAGGTGGGCCTGGCTGGAGAAATTCGCCCTGTTCAGGCGGGGGAGGAGCGCTTGCTGGAAGCGGCCAAACAAGGCTTCACGCACGCCATCGTGCCGATGGCCAACAAACCCCGGAAGCCATCCGCGCTTGGGATTGAGGTGATGCCGGTGGCGCGGCTCGAGGATGCCATCGCGCTGGTCTGAGGATCAGCTGGCCGGTCGTATCCGGACCGCCTTCACGGCATTGGAACGGGCCTCGATGATCTCGAACTCATAGTTGGCGATACGCGCCTTCTTGCCCGTCTGCGGAATGCTTTCGAGCTGCTCCAGCAACAGGCCATTGACGGTCTTCGGACCGCTGGTCGGCAGTTTCCACCCGAGGTTGCGATTGAGGCTGCGCAGCGTCACGTTGCCGGCCACGCGAAAGCTTCCGTCATCGTCGGCATAGACATTCTTCAGCCGCGTGGCAGGATCCGAGGTGAACTCGCCGACCACCTCTTCGAGGATGTCTTCGAGTGTGACCAGCCCTTGGATGTCTCCATATTCATCGACCACGAAACCGATGCGACGCTTCTGATTCTGGAAGTTGAGAAGCTGCTGGTTCAGCGGCGTGCCTTCGGGGATGAAGTAGGGCTCCCGCGCCAGGGCCAGCAGGCTCCCGGCGTCGAGCTGGTCGTTGGCCGCGAGGCGGACCACACGACGCAGGTGAAGCACACCCTTGAGTTGATCGATGGAACCGTCATACAGCGGCAGTCGGGTGTGCTCGCTGTCGACGATGGCATCGCGGATCTCGTCCCAGGGCTCGGAAAGATCGATGCCGAGAATCTCGTTGCGCGGCACCATGATGTCCTCGACCGTCGCCTTCTCGAGATCGAGAATGGACAGCAGCATCTTCTGGTGGCGCTGGGGGATCATTGCGCCTGCCTCGGCGACGATGGTGCGCAGCTCCTCCGAGCTGATGCTGTGCTCCGCAGCATCCTCCGGTGACACTCCCACCAGCCGTAGCAGCGCATTGCTGATCAGGTTGACGGCATACACCAGCGGGTAAAACAGCCGCTGCAGCGGCCACAGCACATAGGCGGCGGGGAATGCGATGCGCTCGGGGTGCAGTGCCGCCATGGTCTTCGGGGTCACTTCGCCGAAGATCAGCAGCAGCAGGGTGAGCGCGCCGGTGGCGATGGCGATGCCATCGTCGCCAAACAGACGCAGGCCGATGACGGTCGCCACCGAGGCCGCCAGCACGTTGATGAAATTGTTGCCCAGCAGAATGATGCCGATCAGCCGGTCCGGGCGCTGTAGCAGCGACCAAGCGATCCGGGCGCCGCGATGACCCTGCTTCGCGCGGTGGCGCAGGCGATACCGATTGAGGGTCATCAGCCCCGTTTCGGAGCTGGAAAAGAAGGCAGACAGCAGCAGCAGCAGGAACAGGAGCGCGAAGAGCGCCGATAACGGGATGTCGTTCAAGACCGGGGCAGTTCAGGGCCGTGGGTCCCGAGAGTGACGGAATACGGCGGCCAGCGTCAATCCGGCCGATCGTTCAATTCCCTCGCTACAGGCTCCAGCGCGCCCCGAGCATGATTTCCAGGACCCATTTGCTGCCGAAGTAGGCGAGGATGAGGACGCCGTAGCCCGCCAGCGCCCAGCGCGTGGCAGCGCGTCCGCGCAGTCCGAACTGCCAGCGTCCCCACAGCAGCCCGCCAAAGATCAGCCAGGCTGCCACCGACAGCACCGTCTTGTGGGCCAGATGTTGTGCCAGCCAGTCGTCGATGAAGGCCAGCCCACTGAGCAGTGCTGCGGAGAGCAGCGCGAAGCCCAGGGCCACCAGCTGGAACAACAGGCGTTCCATGGTCAGGATAGGTGGCAGTCGGCGCATCAGCGCCGGTGCCTGGTGCCGATGCAGCCAATGCTCCTGTGCCGCCAGCAACGCCGCCTGCACAGCGGCCAGGGTGAGCAGGCCCGCCGACAGCAGGGACAGCAGAATGTGCACGCGGACCAGACCGCCGCCCTCCACCGCCACCGGCGCTGATGGCCAGAGGGTAGCGATCAGCAGCAGGATCGCTGCCAGCGGGTAGAGCCCAAGGCCGAGTGGTCGCAGGGGTTGCCGCAGGGAAAGCATCCACAGCAGCAGCGCGGATTGCCAGGCAAACAAGGCCAGGGCTTCGGTCCAGCCGATGGCCAGCCCGCCGGGCTGCCACAGCAGCTGCAGCAGGACCCCGGTATGGAGCAGCAGGCCCGCCGCGGCAGGCCAACGCTCACGGGCGACGGCCGGGGTCTGCCACAGCCAGAGGGTGGCGAGGCCATAGCCAACGGCGGCGAGCAGGGCGGGGATCAACGTCATGACGACAAGCGTATCACCGGGGTAGCATGGCAAGAAGGAGGAACACCATGCAGATGACAGTGCTGGGGTGCAGTGGCGGCATCGGCCCGGGCTTGCGGACCACCAGTCTGTTGCTCGGCGACAGCGTGCTGATCGATGCCGGAACCGGTGTGGGTGATCTCGACCTCGCAGCACAACGTCGCTTGCGTCAGGTGTTTCTCACCCACGCCCACCTCGATCACGTGTGCGGACTGGCATTCCTCGCCGATAACCTGCTCGATGAAATCGACCAGCCGCTGCGCGTGCACGCCCGCGCCGAAGTGATCGACACGCTCAAGCAACACCTGTTCAACTGGCATGTCTGGCCCGACTTTGCGGCCTTGCCCTGCGCGCAGACGCCGCTATTGCAATGGTGCCCGCTTGCGCCCGGGGCCTGGCAGCCCTTGGCCGATGGTTTGCGCCTGGCCGGTGTGCCTGCCTTCCACACCGTGCCCGCCATGGGCTACGCGGTGGAGGGCCCCGCGGGCATGCTGGTATTCACCGGTGACACCGCTGACGCGCCCGAGCTCTGGGCCGGCCTCAATGCCTTGCCACGGCTCGACCGTTTGATGATCGAGATCGCGTTTTCGGATGAAGAAGCGGCGCTGGGCGAGCTCTCGCGCCATTTCACGCCCCAGCGTTTGGCGGTGTCCCTGCAGCAGTTGCGCCACCGCCCGACGCTATTGCTGACGCACCACAAGCCAGGCGAGGAATCGCGCATCGAGGCCCAGTGCAGAACGGCGCTGGCCGACTGGTCGTATCAGCACGTCAAGCGGGGTATGCAGATTCCGCTTTGAGGTACCCGTCGGGAATGTGAAGCTTTTATTACAATTCCCGGCATGCCACTGAAAAGCACGATTGCCGAGATCCTGGGCGGCTCGCCCATCCAGCCCCTGAAGCACCATATGACGCAGGTGATCGCATGCGTTGATCTGTTGCCGCGCTTTGTTGAGGCTGCGATCGCGCAGGATTGGCAGAACGCCGCCGCGCTGCGGGAAGCGATTGCGGAGGGTGAACAGGCGGCCGACGAGCTCAAGAAGGCGCTACGCCGACAGCTGCCGACTCATCTGTTCATGGCGGTGGACCGACGCGACCTGCTCGACATGCTGTTGATGCAGGACAAGGTGGCCAACAAGGTCAAGGACATCGCCGGCCTGATGCTGGGCCGTCGCATGCAGGTTCCGGCGCCGCTGGAGGCGGCGTTCCGCGCCTACGTCGACCGCACGGTGGCGGCCTGCCACCAAGCGCACCGGGCGATTCGGGAGCTGGACGCGTTGCTCGACACCGGCTTTCGGGGCCGCGAAACCCACCGGGTCAGCGACCTGCTCAACGACCTCGACCGGATCGAGCATGAAACCGACCGACTGCAGGTGGCCTTGCGTGAACAATTGCTGGCGCTGGAGCGCGAGCTGCCCCCGGTCGACGTCATCTTTTTCTATCAGATCATCGACTGGATCGGTGATCTGGCCGACCGTGCCCAGCGGGTGGGCGCGCGCTTGCAGGTCATGATGTCGGGCGGGCGCTGACGCCCCATGGATATCGCAACTGCGTACATCGCGCTGGCCTGCGTGTTCGGGCTGTTCATGGCCTGGGGTGTGGGCGCCAACGACGTCGCCAACGCCATGTCGACGTCGGTTGGCTCGCGGGCGGTCACCATTCGCCAGGCCATCATCATCGCCGCCGTCTTCGAATTCTCCGGGGCCTATCTGGCCGGAGGCGAGGTAACCGCGACCATCCGCAACGGCATGATCGACACGGCCCGCCTGGCTGGGCAGCCGGAGCTATTGGTGTACGGCATGTTGGCATCGCTGCTGGCTGCCGGCACCTGGCTGATGGTGGCCTCGTTCTTTGGCTGGCCGGTGTCCACCACCCATTCCATTGTCGGTGCCATTGTCGGCTTTGCCGCCTTCGGGATCGGTCTGGATGCGGTGCACTGGGACAAGATCGGCAGCATTGCCGCCAGTTGGGTGGTGTCGCCGGTACTCTCAGGCTTGTTGGCGTATGGGCTGTTCATGAGTGTGCAGGGGCTCATCCTCAACACCGAGCAGCCGCTGCGGGCGGCGTTGCGCTACGTGCCGGGCTACATCTTCGTGACCGCACTGGTCACCGCGCTGGTCACCCTGACCAAGGGCTTGAAGCATGTCGGCCTGCACCTGGGGAGCTTCGGCGCTTTCGGCTGGTCGCTGGTCATCGCGCTGGTGATTGCGCTGGCAGGGGTCGCCGTGATCCGACGGCTGCCGCTGGATCCGCGGCAGGACCACAACTTCCAGTTCGCCAGTGTGGAGCGGGTTTTCGGCGTGCTGATGGTCGTTACCGCCTGTGCCATGGCCTTCGCCCATGGCTCCAACGATGTCGCCAATGCCGTCGGTCCGGTGGCGGCGATCGTCGGCGTGGTCGAGAGCGGCACCGTTGCTGCTCAGAGCCTGGTGCCACCCTGGGTCTTATTGCTGGGGGCCGTTGGAATCGTGCTGGGCCTGGTCACCTTCGGCCAGCGTGTGATGGCCACGGTCGGCACCCGGATCACCGACCTCACCCCATCGCGAGGCTTTGCCGCCACCCTTGCGGCCGCCACCACCGTGGTGGCGGCCTCGGGCATCGGCCTGCCGATCTCCACCACGCACACCCTGGTCGGCGCGGTGTTGGGGGTGGGTATGGCGCGCGGCATCGCCTCGCTCAACCTCAGCGTGATCCGGACCATCTTCGTGTCCTGGGTGATCACCCTGCCGGCCGGCGCCATCCTGTCGATCCTGTTCTTTTACCTGCTGCGCGCTGCCTTCAGCGCCTGAGCCCTCAGGCGGCTGCCGCGGCGCTGGCGCGCTGGCCGGGAAGCGCCATCCGGAATACCCGGCCGAGGGTGGTACCGAACTGGCGTGCCAGCGATGCGCTGTTGTACGGCAGGCCATATCGCTCGCAGATTGCCTTGACCTGTGGTGACAGTGCGGCATAACGGTTGCTGGGCAGGTCCGGGAACAGGTGGTGCTCGATCTGGAAGCTGAGGTTGCCGCTCATCAGGTGCATCAGCGGGCCACCTTCGATGTTGGCGGAGCCGAGCAGCTGGCGCAGGTACCAGCCGCCGCGCGTTTCCCGCTCGATCTCTTCCTCGGTGAACTGGTGCACGCCCTCAGGGAAGTGCCCGCAGAAGATGATCATGTAGGCCCACAGGTTGCGGATCAGGTTGGCGGCCACGTTGGCCAGCAGCACCGGCAGAAAGAACGGGCCGGCCAGTGCCGGAAACAGCAGATAGTCCTTGAGGACCTGCTTGCGGGCCTTGCGCCACATCTCGCGCAGCTTGCCGCGTGACTCGGCGCGCAAGGTGCCGGTGCGGGTGATCTGGTCCATCTCGGCATCGTGCAGTCCCACGCCCCACTGGAAGAAGATGGCCAGTAATGCGTTGTTGATCGGGTTGAGCAGGTGGGCCGGGCGCCAGGGCTCGGCTTCGCTCATGCGCAGGATGCCGTAACCGATGTCTCGGTCCTTGCCGATCACATTGGTCCAGGTGTGGTGCTCGACGTTGTGCGTGTTCTTCCACTGACTGGCCGGGCAGACCGTGTCCCACTCCCAGGTGCTGGAGTGGATGGCCGGGTCGCGCATCCAGTCCCACTGGCCGTGCATGACGTTGTGGCCGATCTCCATGTTCTCCAGGATCTTGGCGACGCCGAGACCGATGGCGCCAATGACGAATGCCGGCGGGAACAGGATGCCGCCATAGATCACGCCGCGGCTGGTGAGCTCAAGGCCCCGCTGCATGCGGATCACGCGACGGATATAAGCCGCATCCTTGTCGCCGCGGCTGGCGATGACCGCTTCACGCAGCGCGTCCATCTCGCGGCCAAAGGCTTCCACCTGGTCGGCGGTGAGGCGGGGCAGGCCGATCGGCCAGCGGCTGTCTTGGGTGGCGGTGCTTTCAAAAGCCATGGGTGTCTCCTTCAAAGGTCGAGGGTGACGTCGCCTGCGGGGGCGCAGACGCAGATTTGGATCAGGTCATCGGGCTCACCGAAGCAACGGCCCGATCGGAGGTCGCGGACTTGGCCCTGGCGCAGGCGAACGGTGCAGCCATGGCAGATGCCCATGCGGCAGCCGTGCGCCGGCATCAGGCCGGCGGCCTCGGCGGATTCGAGAATGCTGGTGCGGCCGTCACTGGCGACGTCACGGCCACTGCCGGCGAACGACAAACGCCCGGCTGTCGCGTCTGACGCAGTCACCGTGGATGGACGGAACCGCTCGACGGTGAGGGGTGCAGCGGCTGGTGTCTCGGCCCAAAGCTGCTCGACCGCGCCGAGCAGTCCGGCCGGACCGCAGCTCCAGGTCGGTCGCTGTGCCCAGTCCGGGCAGATGGACCTCAGCGCCCTGGCGGAGAAATGCCGGCCGCCCTGGCGCGTTGTGATGATGTGCAGGTCAAGTTGCGGGTGCGCATCGGCCAGCGCCTGCAGCGGGGCAGCCAGAATCAGGTCGGCCCGGCTGGGCACATAGTGCAGCCAGGTCAGGGTCGGCATGCGCCCTTCGGCAGCGGCCCAGCGCGCCATGCTGATCAACGGCGTGATGCCGCTGCCGCCACTGATGAACAGGGCCTTCTCTGGCAGGTGCTGTGGCCAGCAGAATGCGCCGTCAGCCTCGGCGATGTCGATGATGTCGCCGACCGCCGCCTGGTGGGCCAGATAGCGTGAGACTCGGCCGTCTTCAACGGCCTTGACGGTCACCTGGATGGGCGCGCGGCCGGCGCCCGGCGCCGAGGAGATCGAGTAGCAGCGGCTGTGGCGCACGCCCTCGATATTCACCGCCAGTCGTAGATACTGGCCCGCCCGATGGCCGGCCCATTGGCGGCCCGGGAGTAGGGTCAGGGTGGTGGCGTCAGTTGTTTCCGCCTGGCGGCCGATGATGCGCGCGCGTTGGGTATCGCGCGCGCGCAGCGGGTCGAACAGGCCCAGGTAGTCATCCGGGCGTTGTGGAAAGCTGAGTGCTTTCAACAACTGGCGGGGAAGGGTGAGGGTGTTGGCCATGGGGCGTGGCGCTCCGTCGGTGAACATGTGTGCACAGTACAAGTGTTCACCCAATGAGTCAACACCCGTTCACTCAAAGCTCGGAACGATGGTCTCAGGGGCGACTTCGCCGGCAGGCGCTGCCCGCAGGCACTACACTCGGGCATGCGTAGACGAAAGCCCGACGACACCTTCGACGCCATCACCCGCGACGAACGCAAGCAGCGCACCCGTCGAGGCCTGATGGACGCTGCGTTGCAGCTGCTGGCGGGTGAGCGCAGTTTCTCGTCGCTTTCGCTGCGCGAGGTGGCCAAAGTCGGCGGTGTGGTGCCGGCAGCCTTCTACCGGCACTTCAGCGGCATGGACGATCTCGGGCTGGCGCTGGTGGATGACGCCTTCGGCACGCTGCATGATCTGATGCGTGAGGCCCGTAGCGCGCCCCTGCCCACCTCAAACCTGATCGCCAATTCGGTGGAGACCTTTCTCCACTACGCCCAGGCCCATCGGCTGCAGTTTCTGTTCCTTGCCAAGGAGCGGGTCAGCGGGTCGTCGGTGGTGCGATTGGCCATCCGCAAGGAAATCCGGCTGTGGGTCAGTGAATTGGCGGCGGATCTGGCCGCCATCCCGCAGCTGAAGAAGCTGTCGGGCGAGGACCTGCGCATGGTGACGGCGCTGGTGGTGCAGAGCGTGATGGGCGCCACCGAGATCATGCTGGACACCGATCCCGACGACGACGATGCGCTGGCGGCGCTGCAGCGACAGGCCGGCAAGCAGATCATGCTGATCTTCCTCGGCGCCGCGCAGTGGAAAAGCCGCAAGGGCTGAAGTGGCTTCGCAGTAAGCGATATTGTTGGTGATCGCGCGCGCCATCACTGGTAAAAAGACGCGCGAAGAACAACCAGGGAAGCGCAACGGAAATGCCCGTTATCGAATCGAAAGTGGACCCCTTGAGCCCGGCCTATGCCGCCAATCGGGCTGGAATGCTGCAATGCATCGCGGACTGGCGAGCGGTCGAGCAAAAGGGGCGGGACGAAGAGGGCGCCAAGGCCGAGCGTTTCCACAAGCGTGGCCAGCTGCTGCCGCGCGAGCGCGTGCATCTGATGCTCGACCGCGGCAGCCCGTGGCTGGAACTTTCGACCCTGTGCGGCTATCGCCAGCACGACGACAAGGATGGGGCGCTGGCAGGCGGCAACATGATCGCCGGGATCGGCTACGTGTCGGGGACGCGCTGTCTGATCGTGGCGTCGAACTCGGCCATCAAGGGCGGCACCATGACCCCCTGGGGGGTGCAGAAGACGCTAAGGCTGCAGGAGATCGCCCTGCAGCAGAAGCTGCCGGTGGTATCGATGATCGAGTCCGGTGGCGCCAATCTGCTGTATCAGGCGGAAGTCTTCATTCCGGGGGGCAAGACCTTTGCCAACCAGTGTCGGCTGTCGGCCGCAGGCATTCCCCAGGTGACCGTGGTGCACGGTTCCAGCACCGCCGGCGGCGCTTACATGCCGGGCCTGTCCGACTACGTGGTGATGATTCGCAAACAGGCCAAGGTGTTTTTGGCCGGGCCCCCGCTGCTGAAGGCCGCGACCGGTGAAATTGCCGACGACGAAGACCTCGGGGGCGCCGACATGCATGCCTCGGTAGCGGGTACCTGCGAGTTCGTCGCCGAGAACGATGGTGACGGCATCCGCATCGCGCGCGAGATCGTCCGCAACATCGACTGGAATGCACGGCGGCCGGCCCTGGCGCTGCGCGAGGTGCGACCACCGCGCTATGACATTGAGGAGCTGTGTGGCGTGGTGCCGCCGGACTATCGCAAGCCCTACGACTGCCGTGAGGTGATCGCGCGACTGGTGGATGGCTCGGAGTTCCTGGAGTTCAAGAGCGAGTACGACCAGCAGACCATCTGCGGCCGCGCCGTGCTGCAAGGGCACCAAATCGGCATCATCTCCAACAATGGCCCCATCACCACCAAGGGCGCCACCAAGGCCGGGCAGTTTATCCAGCTGTGTTGCCAGGCCCAGATCCCCATCGTCTACCTGATGAACACCACCGGGTACATGGTGGGCAGCGAGAGTGAGCAGGGCGGCATCGTCAAGCACGGCTCGAAGATGATCCAGGCGGTCGCCAATGCCAGCGTGCCGCAGATCACCATCGTCATGGGGGGCTCCTTCGGCGCTGGCAACTACGGGATGTGCGGACGTGGCTTCGGGCCGCATTTCATCTTCGCCTGGCCCAACGCGCGGACCTCGGTGATGGGTGGCGAACAGGCGGCCGGCGTGATGGAGATCATCACCCGACAGAAATGGGCTGGCCAGGGCAAGCAGATGTCGGACACCGACGAGAAGATGCTGGCGACGATCCGCGACAACATCGTTTCACAGTTCGATCGCGAATCGCATGCCTTTGCCGCCACGGCACGGCTGTTCGACGACGGTCTGATCGATCCCCGTGACACCCGGCGTGTGCTCGGGCTGACCTTGTCGGTGTGCCGGGAAGCCCAGGCGCGACAGGTCACCCACAACAGTTTCGGGGTGGCGCGGCTTTGAGGGCGCAGCGATGACGGCCTACAGCGACCTGCGGGTGGCCGATGACCAGGGTGTACGGACCATCACCCTCAACCGGCCCGAGGCACGCAATGCCCTGCGGGCCGAGACCCTGACGCAACTCGCTGCGGTGTTCGCCGAGTGTCAGGGGCGGTCGGATCTGCGTGCGGTGGTGTTACGGGGCGCCGGGGGGCATTTCTGCGCAGGCGCCGACCTCAAGGGTCTGATGGCGGGCGGTGCTCCCTCGGCGTCCTCGGACGACCCGATCGCCGCAGTCAATCGTCGTTTCGGGGACTTGCTGCAGCAGGCCGAGGCCCTGCCGCAGGTCCTCATCACCGTCTGCGAGGGCGCCGTGCTGGGCGGCGGATTCGGATTGGTCTGTGTCTCCGATATCGCCCTGGCGCATGAGGCGGCCCGCTTCGGCTTGCCGGAAACCACCCGCGGCCTGCCGCCCGCGCAGATCGCCCCCTATGTGGTCACCCGGATCGGGCTGACCCAGGCGCGGCGTCTGGCGCTGACCGGGCGCAGCTTCGGCGGACGCGAGGCCGAGCGGCTGGGTGTGGTGCATGCGGCATACGACAGCGCCACCGCCCTGGCTGACGGACTGAGCGAAACACTGCGGGCGGTGCGCGCCTGTGCGCCGGGCGCCAACGCCGCGACCAAGGCCATCGTGCTCGGTGTCGGCCGCCAGCCGATGAGTGCCGTGTTGGATGATGCAGCGCGTCGGTTCGCTGACTGTGCGCGCTCAGCGGAGGCCGCGGAGGGCATCGCGGCGTTTCTGCAGAAGCGACCTGCCGCCTGGGCGCAGCTGCGATCAGCCGACGCCGCGGCGTCGGATCCTGATGATCAATAACGGATTGTTCGAATCGATGAAGACGTTTGCGAGATTTTCCAAGGTGCTGGTGGCCAACCGTGGCGAGATCGCCGTGCGGATTCTGCGCGGCGCGCGGCAGGCGGGCTATCAGACTGTGGCGGTGTACGCCGATGCCGACCGCGATGCCCTACACGTACGTGAGGCCGACCAGTCCGTACATATCGGGCCATCACCGGCCAAGGATTCCTATCTGGTGATCGACCGCCTGCTGGCCGCGGCGCGGGCCAGCGGCGCCGATGCCATCCACCCCGGCTATGGGTTTCTTTCGGAGCGTGCCGACTTCGCGCGTGCGGTGCAGGACGCCGGCCTGGTGTTCATCGGCCCGGATCCCGCCTCGATTGAGGCCATGGGGAACAAGAGCGCCTCCAAGCAGCGCATGATCGCAGCCGGCGTCCCCTGCGTGCCGGGCTACCAGGGCGACGACCAGTCTGACGAGACACTGGTGGCCGAGGCGATGCGGGTTGGCTTGCCGGTGATGGTGAAGGCGGCGGCCGGAGGCGGCGGTCGCGGCATGCGACTGGTGCACGACGCTGCGGCCCTGCCGGACGCCATCCGCTCCGCCCGCAGCGAGGCGGAAAACGCCTTTGGCTCGGGTCAGTTGCTGATCGAGAAAGCCGTGCTCAATGCGCGGCACGTGGAAATCCAGGTGTTTGGTGACCGGCATGGGCAGGTGGTGCACCTCGGTGAGCGGGACTGCTCGGTACAGCGCCGCAACCAGAAGGTGGTCGAGGAAGCGCCCAGCCCGGCGGTGGACACCGAGCTGCGCGCGCGCATGGGAGCCGCCGCGGTTGCTGCGGCGCGGGCAGTCGACTACGTCGGTGCCGGCACAGTGGAGTTCATGCTGGCCAACGATGGTGCCTTCTACTTTCTGGAGATGAATACCCGCCTGCAGGTTGAGCACCCCGTCACCGAGTGTGTTTATGGGCTGGACCTGGTGGCCTGGCAGTTGCAGGTGGCCCAGGGGCAGCCATTGCCGATGGATCAGGCCGCCATTGACGCCCGACGGCGGGGACATGCCATCGAGGTCCGGCTGTGTGCCGAGGACCCGCTGGCCGATGATTTGCCGCAGACCGGCCGGGTGTTGCAGTGGCGTGCGCCGCAAGGCGTCGGCATCCGAGTCGATACCTACCTTGAAAGCGGCATGACCATCAGCCCTTATTACGACTCCATGCAGGCCAAGCTGATCGCCTGGGGCGAGGACCGCGAGATGGCCCGTACGCGGCTGCTGGCGGCGCTGTCGCAAACCACCCTCATGGGGGTGGTCAGCAACAAGGATTATCTGGCCGAGATCATCGCGCATCCCGAGTTTGCCGCCGGAGCCTGCACCACCGGATTCCTCGGTGCACATTTTGCTGGCCGTGCCGAGACGGTCCGTCCCACCGCCCTGGACGCCGGCCTGGCGGCGTTGGCGCTGTATCTGGACGATGCCGCGCGACTGGCGGATGCCCACGGGCTCGAGCGCGACCTTGTGGGGTGGCACAGTTCGCACGCGACCCCGCTGCAGTTCTCCTTGCGGTGTCGCGATCAGGACTGGTCGCTGTCGCTGTCGCTGTCCTCGGAAGGGCAGTGCGAAATCCGTCACGGTGAAACCGTGATCCGGTTGACCTCGGTCGTCGGCGCTGGGGAGGGCTTTCACTTCGTTCACGACGGGGTGCGATACCACGCCAAATCGGCACGGGACGGAGACCAGGTTTGGGTCGAGTATGCAGGCCGGACCTGGTGCTGGTCGGACCGCACGCTGGCGCCAGCCGAAGGGCCGGCAGCAGGGTCTGATGGTCGTCTGCTGGCGCATTCCGACGGCAAGGTGGTGGCGGTCCACGTGCAGGTTGGCGACCGGATTGAACAGGGGCAGACCCTGGCCGTGCTGGAAGCCATGAAAATGGAGTTCCAGCTGCAGTTGCCGGTGGCCGGCGTGGTCGCCGCGGTCAGCGTCGAGTCCGGCACGCAGGTCCGGAACAAGCAGGTGTTGCTGACGGTCACCCCCGACGCCTGAGCGGCCCCTCCGGCAGCGCCTCGGCGCACCCACAAAAAAACCCGCCGGCCCCGTAAGGCCGGCGGGTTTTTGTTAGGGCGGCGTTCAGTCGCGAACCGTCAGTTCCACTCGACGGTTTTCTTCACGGCCTTCCTCGGTGCCGTTGTCGGCGATCGGCTGGGTCACGCCGTAGCCAACCGGCACCATCCGGTCGGCTGTGATGCCGCGCCCGATCAGGTACTCCTTGACCGCGATGGCGCGACGTTCGGACAGGCCGAGGTTGTAGGCGGCGGTGCCGATGTTGTCGGTATGCCCTTCCAGTTCGACATCAATGTCCGGGTAGGCCGTCAGCGTCTGTGAGACGCGATCGAGGATTGCCTTGGCTTCCGCGGTCAAGCGTGCCGAGTCGAATTCGAACTTGACACCGCGAAGGATGAAGCTGCTGTCCACCGCGCAACCCTTGGCATCGACCTGCTCGCCCGGACGCGGACGACGGCAGTCACCCTTCAGGGCGCAGCCGTTCGGCAGCACCTGGGCGCCAGCGGGGCTGTTGGGGCATTCGTCGAGATAGTCGGGGATGCCGTCACCGTCGCTGTCCAGCGGGCAGCCGTCATCACCGACCGCTACGCCCGGCGGGCTGTTCGGGCAGAGATCGCGGAAGTCGGGGATGCCATCGCCGTCTGCGTCGGTGGCGGGGCAACCGTTGGCATCGACTTCGACACCGGCCGGCGTGCCGGGGCACTGGTCGCGGGCGTCAGGGACACCGTCGCCGTCGCTGTCCAAGGGACAGCCGCTGGCGTCGACTTCGACACCGCGCGGCGTGTTGGGGCACTTGTCCAGGGCATCTGGGACGCCGTCGCCATCGCTATCCACCGGGCAGCCATTGGCCTCGACCGGGGTGCCCGGCGGGGTGTTGGGGCACTGATCCTGGTAGTCCGGGACGCCGTCACCATCGCTGTCGAGCGGGCATCCCGTGCTGTCGACCTGCACATTCTTGGGGGTGTTGGGGCAGCTGTCGTAGCGATCGGGGACGCCGTCACCATCGCTGTCGGTCATCGGCGCATCGCGGAAGGTGAAACGCAGGCCGGCGGTGACCTGCTGCACCCGGTTTTCGAACTCCTGGCTGACGTTCACCGTGGTGGTGCCACTGCTCGCGGACGCGGTGTGCGTGAGGTCGTCGGAGATGATGTAGCGGTAGTCGAGGAACAGCGCGGTACGGCGCGACAGCCACGCGGAGACGCCGGCGCCGAACTGGTAGTAGCTGCTGCTGTCGCTGTCGCTGATGTTGTCAAACTTGATGTCGGCATCCTGCAGACCAACGCCGACGCCGAAGTAGGGCATGATTTCGTTCGACAGGTCGATGTCGTACCACAGGTTGGCGCCGATGCGGGTGGCAGTGATGTCGCCGCTGGAGCTGACCACGGTTCCGTTCGAGCGGGAGCCGGTAATGTCGTTTTCGGCGAAGTTCAGCGCCAACTCCGGGCGAAAGCCGCCTTCGGTCAGATAGCCGACACTGGCGCCGATGGCGAAGCCACCGTCAAAGCGAACCTGCAAGGGTGCCTGGTCAAGAACGCTGCTGCCGGGGCCGCCGGTGGTGGCGCCGGGGCCCAACAGGCCCAGCAGGCAACCGTTGCTGACGCCCGTGGTGCCCAGCAGGCCATCGAGGCCGCCAACGAGACCGCCGAGCAGCGGTGCGCCGCCCAGGATGTCGGTCAGCAGGCAGGGCTCTGTCGTGGTCGTCGGCGGCACCGCGGCCTGTGTGGTCAGCAGACCATCCGCATCATCGATGCTGGAGGAGGCGCCACTGATGGAGAAATACCAGCCGGGCTGGTAGGCGCTGGCAGCGCCCGACATGCCGGTGACCAATAAGGCGGCCGCCAGCGGCCCTAATCCCTTTTTCATCGCTTGACACCCCAGGTTGTAGAAAGACGCGCGGCTGCGCGTTTAGCCCGCCATCTTACGCGGGTCCGTGGATAATCCGCGAGAGGGGGGAGGGGGTATGTCACCAGCCGGATTGACGGGCTGTCAGATCTTTCATGATCTCCTGTGAGCCGCCGCCGATGGTCAGGACCTTGGTTTCCCGATAAATGCGTTCGACCACGTTGCCGCGCAGATAGCCGGCGCCGCCGAAGATCTGCATGGCTTCGTTGGCAATCCATTCCAGGGTGGTGGTGGCGTGATTCTTCAGCAGGCAGACCTCTGCCACCGGCATCTGCTTGTGGGACACCCGCCAGGCCAGGATGTCGAGATGCGCTTTGACCGCGTCCAGGCGCATCTTCATGTCGGCCAGCTTGTGGCGAATGACCTGGTTGCGGATCAGCGGCTTGCCGAAGGTCTGGCGCTCGCGGGCGTAGGCGAGGCTTTCCTCGAAGCAGACCTGTGCGAAGGCCCAGGCCTGGGTGGCCAACATGATCCGCTCGTGGTTGAAGTTGAGCATGATCGCCATGAAACCGGCGTTCTCCGGGCCAAGCCGATGGCTGACGGGGACCCGGCACTGATCGAAGTACAGGGTGGCGGTATCCGAGGCATGCCAGCCCATCTTCTCCATCGGGCTACGCGTCAGTCCTGGGGTGTCGCCCTCAATCACCAGCAGGGAAATCCCACCGATGCCGTTGTCGCCGGTACGGACGGCGGTGGTGATGTAGTCGGCACGGATGCCGGAGGTGATGAAGGCCTTGGTGCCGCTGACGACATAGTGATCGCCATCGCGGTGCGCGCGGGTCTTCAGATTGGCGACGTCGGAGCCGCCGCTGGGTTCCGTGATGGCCAGGGCGGCAATCTTGTCTCCCGCCAGGACCGGTTTCGCGAAGCGCGCCTTTTGTTCCGGGGTGCCGACCGCACAGACCGGAGGCGTGGCAATGCCATGGCTCATCAGCGAGGCCAGCAGGCCGCCACTGCCGGCGCGTGCCAGCTCTTCGGTCAGCACCATCATGAAAAACAGGTCCGGCACCGGGATGCCGCCGCAGTCCTCGGGAAAGCCCACCTGCAATAACCCGGCCTCTGCTGCCGTGCGGTGCAGCTCGCGCGGCAGTTGACCCTCCCGTTCCCAGCGGTCAATGTTTGGGCGGCAATGCTGGTCGACGAATCGGCGCGCCTGGTCGCGCAAGGCCTCATGCTCATCATTGAGGAAAGGGTGCGCGGCGGGGTGGGTCATTAGAGTTACCGTTGCTGATCGGACACAATGCCATGATATACAAGCGAACCGTAGACCGGGTGCCGCAATCCCGGTCTGCGGGCTGACGGAACGGTAATCAAAATTACGCAGGAGAGATGTGATGCAGGTGACCCCCGACATGCTGCCCTTGGCGCGCCTCGCGCATTGGGCCGTGACCCGCCCCAACGACGTGCACTTCGTCCAGCCAATGGGGGACGGCGCGATCCGTGAATACCGTTTTTCGGAGGTCTATGACGAGTCGCGGCGCATCGCTGCCTATCTGCAGTCACATGGCTGGGCGCCCGGCAGTTGCGTTGCCATCCTTTCCAAGAACTGCGCGCACTGGCTGATGAGCGACTACGCGATCTGGATGGCGGGCTATGTCAGCGTGCCCATCTATCCGACGCTGACCGCGGAGTCCGTCCGTCAGATTCTTGAGCATTCGGAGGCAAAGGCCTGCTTCGTCGGCAAGCTGGATGAATGGCCGCAGATGCGAGGCGGCATCCCCGACGGCGTGCAATGCATCAGCTATCCGCTGTCGCCTCAGACCGACTACCCCAGCTGGGATGACCTGGTGAAGGCCAATGCGCCGATTGAACCCATTGCCGAGCGCGGCGTGGATGACCTCGCCACCGTGATCTACACCTCGGGCACCACCGGTATGCCCAAGGGCGTGATGCACCCCTTCCGCACGTTTGCGGTCGGGCCCGAGATCGTACGCGAGGGATTCGGCGCCACAGCGGACGACCGGGTGCTGTCGTATCTGCCGCTGGCGCACGTGGCCGAGCGGGTGTTCGTCGAGGCCAACGCGCTGGCGATCGGATTTAAGGTGTTCTTTGCGGAGTCACTCGATACCTTCGTTGCCGACCTGCACCGGGCGCGTCCCACCATGTTCTTCTCGGTGCCGCGGCTGTGGACCAAGTTCCAGCAGGGGGTCGAGGCGAAGCTCCCCGGGCCGAAGCTTAAGCGGCTGTTGAAGCTGCCGGTGATCGGCGGGCTGGTGCGGCGCAAGATTCTGAAGGGCCTGGGACTCGATGCGGTGCGCTTCGCCGGCGGCGGCGCCTCGCCAATGCCGACACCGCTGCTGTCCTGGTACCGCGATCTCGGCCTGGACATCACCGAGGTCTATGGCATGACCGAAAACTTCGGCCTGTCGCATGGCTCCTTCCCGGGGCAGGGACGGGTCGGCTACGTCGGAACGCCTTGGCCGGGTGTCGAGTGCAAGCTGGCGGACAATGGCGAGGTGTTGGTCAAGAGTCCGACCACCATGATCGGCTATTACAAGGAGCCCGAGAAAACCCGGGAGACCTTCACCGACGACGGCTGGCTCAAGACCGGCGACCTCGGCGCCTTCGATGAGGCGGGGCGACTGCGCATCACCGGGCGCGCCAAGGAGCAGTTCAAGACTTCAAAGGGCAAGTACGTCTCGCCCAACCCGATCGAGAACCGTCTCTCCTCGCATCCGCAGATCGAGGCATGCTGCGTCGCCGGGAGCAGCTTCCCGCAGCCGTTTGCGTTGGTCATGCTGCCAGAGGATGTCATGAAGGCGGTGGTCTCCGACGTCAACCTGCGGGAGCGACTGTCACAGTCGTTTACCGACCATATGGAGGCCGTCAACACCCAGCTCGACCCCCATGAGCAGCTCGATTTCCTGGTGGTGGTGCGCGACCAGTGGACCGTGGACAACGGGATGGTGACACCGACACTGAAGATCAAGCGCGCCGCGGTGGAAGCCAGCTACGGCCCCCGGTTCGAGTCCTGGGCCCAGCAGCGGCAGGCGGTGATCTGGGCCTGAGGGCATGTCCCGGGTGGAGGCGGGCGTCGGCATCGTCACAAAACTGTCATCTGACTGTCATATTCTCTGCAGCCGCGGTGCGCACCATGTGCCGCGGACTTTCGTTCACCAGAGGATAGATCGATGATTTCTCGCGCCTTTTTGATGGCCCTGGGTTTGGGCCCGGTTCTGGCGCTGAGCGCCTGCGGCGGGACTGAAGCCCCGGCGCCGACCCCAGTGGCCACCGCGCAGCCGACCGCCGCACCCACCGCCACGCCAGCTGCGGCGCCGGCTGCTGCGACCGACGACGAAGCCCGCGTCGACCCTGATCTGCCGCATTACGAGCCGGTGGCGGGGATTTCCGGATCGCTCTCCAGCGTCGGCTCCGACACCCTGAACAACCAGATGACGCTGTGGGCTGAGGAGTTCAAGCGCTTCTACCCCAACGTCAATATCCAGATTCAGGGGGCTGGATCTTCCACCGCGCCGCCGGCGCTGACGGAAGGCACTGCCAACGTCGGGCCGATGTCGCGGATGATGAAGGAACAGGAAATCCAGGCCTTCGAACAGAAGTACGGCTACAAGCCGACGGCCGTGGGCGTCGCCATCGACGCGCTGGCCGTGTTTGTCAACAAGGACAACCCGATTGAAGGGCTCACCATCCCGCAGGTGGACGCCATCTTCTCGGCGACCCGCACCTGCGGCGGCGACAAGTCGGTGGAACGCTGGGGCGATCTCGGCCTTAGCGGCGACTGGGTGAGCCGGCCGATCCAGCTGTATGGCCGCAACTCGGTGTCCGGCACCTACGGGTACTTCAAGGAAACCGCGCTGTGCAAGGGTGATTTCCGCGCCAATGTGAATGAGCAGCCCGGCTCGGCCTCAGTGGTGCAGTCGGTGTCGACCGGCCTCAACGCCATCGGCTATTCGGGTATCGGTTACGTGACCTCCGGCGTGCGCGCGGTACCGCTGGCGGCGGAAGCGGGTGGCGACTTCGTGCCGGCCGATCCGGTCCATGCCATCGACGGTAGCTACCCGCTGTCTCGCCTACTGTACGTGTACGTCAACCGGGCGCCGAACCAGCCGCTGCCGCCGATGGAGCGCGAATTCTTCCGTATGGTGCTGTCGCGCGAAGGGCAGATGGTGGTCGCCAAGGACGGTTACATCCCGCTCCCGGCTGAAGTGGCGACCCGCTTCCGTACCGAACTCGGCATCGAGTAAACCATATTAGAACGGCGTCCCGGGGCGTTTGTCGCCCCGGGACGGCTGTCATAAACACCAGGGAGATTTTCATGAAGTCATCGTTCATTGGAGCCGCTTTGTTGGCCGCTGCGATGCCGGCCGTTGCCAGCGCTCAGACCGTCACTACCAAGGGGGGCATTGGGGTGAGCTCCGAAGACGGCCAGTTTTCGTTTCAATTGGGGGGGCGGATTCACTTCGATGGTTACCTCTTCAGCGATCCCGAAATTGATGGCGTCGATGTCGGCCGGGCTGCGGGCCAGTCCAGCGGAACCGAGTTTCGCCGCGCGCGGTTGACGCTGACGGGTGATGTCTATGGCTGGTCGTACAAGTTCGAGCAGGAATTTGCCGGTGAGGGCGCCGACGAACGCGAACTGTGGATCGGGCGTGACCTTGGTCCTGGCTTCCTGACGCTCGGGCAATTCAAGCCCTTCCGTGGCATGGAGGAGCTGACGTCCTCAAACGAAATCCTGATGATGGAACGCCCGTTTGGGTCTGCCAGCGGCGTCTATAACGGTCGCCAGTTCCAGCAGGGTGTGGGCTATCAGCATGGGCGCAAAGATGGGCGGTTCACCCTGGCGGCGTCGGCCTTCACGTTGCGCAATGACGACAGCACGCGCAACGAGGGTGTTGGTTTCGCCACCCGTGGGACCTACGCCTCGCCGCTCGCTGAAGGCCGCGGCACCGTGCATTTTGGCGCCTCTTACAGTTTGGAAAACAGCTCCAGCAATCCAGCCAGCGTTGGGCTGACTACGCGCGTAGGCTTCGCTGGGCGTCGCTCCAATGTGTCGGGCGATCCGCTGCAGAGCGGTCTGATCGGTGCGGTCGTGGCGGGTGATTCTGCCAGCACCGTGGGTCTCGAACTCGCCGCTTCGATCGGTGCTTTCTTCCTGCAAGCCGAGCAGACCTTCCAGCGGCTCGGGCAGGGCAATGCCGGCTCTGACCAAGACGTCGGCGCCCGCTATGTGCAGGTGGCCTACAACTTCGGATCCCTGCGCAAGGCCTACAAGGGCGATAAGGGCTTCTTTGCCGCCATCAAGCCGAGCGGGCGTCCCGTGTTGGAGCTGACAGCGCGCTATGACAGCATCGAGAACGATGATCGCGCCGATGCGCCCGAGGCGGTCGCCATGACGGTGGGCGCTAATTACTACGTCAATCCGCAACTGCGCTTCATGCTCAATGTGGCGCGCGGCACCTATGAGGTTGGAGCGCCTGCTGCCCGTACCGAGGCCGAGCTCGATCAGCTCGCCCTGCGTGCACAACTCAACTTCTGAACGCTGACTGCCCACACGACCTATCGCCATGACCCCCGCCCAGCCGTCGCTGACTTCTCCCGCTGAAGCGGATCGCTCCATCGTTGGCGGCAAGTCCGCGCGCATGCGCAGCCGCTATCTGCGCGACGCCGCGGCGCGTTGGGTGGTTTGGGGCGGCGGGCTGGGGGTGATCGGCGCGCTCATGCTGATCTTCTTCTACCTGGTTTCAGAGGTGCTGCCGCTGTTCGGCGGGGCCACCGTGACGCCGCGGCCGCCGATCACGCTGTCCGGCGGTGGCGAGACGCGTTACCTGGCCGCGGAGGAGCAGGCTGAGGTGGGCTTCCGTGTCACCGCAGACGGTCAGGCGCAGTTCTTCTCCCTGCACGACGGACAGTCACTGGCGAGCGAAACTTTGCCCTTGCAGGGGCAGGGCGTTGTCAGCGTGGTCGACATCGACCGTGAGCAGGGACTGTCGGCGGTGCAGCGGTCCGATGGCGCAGTCCTGCTCATGCAGCAGCGCTATGCGGTGCGCTTTGACGATCGCCAGCGGCGGCAGATCAGCCCAACGCTGCAGTACCCACAGGGTGTCGAAGCGTTCCCCTTTGCGGGACAGCCGATGCAGGATCTGGTGGTACGTCAGGCACGTGATCAGCTGATGATCGCAGGTGCCGATGGCAGTTCCACCGTTGTCCTGCAGCGCTACCGCCAAGCTGCCTCGCTGTTCGGTGACGGCGGCCTGACGGCGCAGCCGCTGCTGCGACTGGACGCACCCTTCGCGGTGGACCGCGTGTTGCTGGATCCGCTGCTGGGCTGGCTCTATGTGGCCAACCGTGATGGCGGCAAGATGGCCCTGTACCAACTTCGCGGCGAACGTCCCGAGCTCATCGATCAGGTTGCGCTGGGGAGCGCGCTCCGCGACCTGCAGCATTTGTCCGGCGGGATTTCGGTGATGGTGGCGCAGGCCGACGGGGTGGTCAGCCAGTGGTTCCCGGCGCGCCGTGAGGGGGGTGCCTACTATCTGGCGCGCGTGCGCGACATCGCCGCCTTTGGGGGTGATCGCATCACGGTGCTGGGGCCAGAGATGCGGCGCCGAGTGGTCGCTGTCGGTGGCGACAACGGTGAGGCCGTGCTGGTGCATGGCACCGCCGGCACCACGGTTTGGTCGGGCAAGGTGTTGGAGGGGGCCGTCCGTCATCTGGTGTTCAATTCCCGCGCCAACTATCTGATGGCGATGGACGACGCTGGCCGCTTTGCCGGATTCGACGTTCATAACGAACACCCCGAGGTCTCATTGCAGGCCCTGTGGGGGAAGGTCTGGTACGAGGGGTACGACGAGCCGCGCTGGCTCTGGCAGTCTTCCGCCGCCAGCAGTGACTTCGAACCCAAGTTCAGTCTGACGCCGCTAGGGTTCGGCACCCTCAAGGCCGCCTTCTACGCGATGCTGTTTGCCATTCCGCTGGCGATTCTCGGTGCCATCTACACCGCCAACTTCATGTCCTCGGAGATGCGGCAGGCGGTGAAGCCCACCATTGAACTGATGGAAGCGCTGCCGACCGTGATCCTGGGCTTTCTCGCAGGGCTGTGGCTGGCACCGTTTGTTGAGTCCAACCTTCCCGGTGTGTTCCTGACCCTGATGTTGCTGCCGCTGTCGATCCCGCTGTTCGGCTACGCCTGGTTGGCGCTGCCGCGGGCCATTCGTCAGCGTGTGCCGGCGGGCTGGGAGGCGGCCCTGCTGATTCCGGTGGTGACCCTCTTGGTGTCTTTCTGCTTCCTGGTGGCCAAGCCCATCGAGGTCTTGCTGTTTGCCGGCAACATGCAGGCCTGGCTGGATCAAAACTTCGGCATTGGCTATGACCAGCGCAACGCCTTGGTGGTGGGCATCGCCATGGGGGTCGCCGTCATCCCCAACATCTATTCGATTGCCGAAGACGCCATCTTCAGCGTTCCCAAGCAGTTGTCACTGGGCTCGCTGGCCCTGGGGGCTACCCCGTGGCAGACCCTGGTCGGGGTGGTCCTGCCCACCGCCAGCCCGGGGATATTCTCGGCAGTGATGATCGGCACCGGTCGTGCCGTCGGTGAGACCATGATCGTGCTGATGGCCACCGGCAACACGGCCGTGATGGACTTCAGCATGTTTGAAGGCTTGCGCACCCTGTCGGCCAACATCGCGGTCGAAATGCCGGAATCTGAGGTGGGCAGCACCCACTTCCGACTGCTGTTCCTCGCCGGCCTGGTTCTTTTCCTGTTCACCTTTGCCTTCAACACGCTGGCCGAAGTGGTTCGTCAGCGGTTGCGGCAGAAGTACGCCTCCATCTAGGGCCTCCCATGCAGAACAGCACGACGAATGCCCGTGACAATCTGGTCGCCCGCGACAATCGCGGGTTGCGGGCCTATGTGAAATCGGGTCAGCCCTACGTCTGGCTGACCGGCGGGGCGGTGACGGCCAGCATCATCATCACGGTGTCCTTGCTGGTGTTGATCATGGTCCGTGGCATGAGCCATTTCTGGCCGGCCGACCTGGTTCAGGCGCGTTACCAGCCGCCGGGGCGTGAAGCCGAGGTGGTGCTGGCGGAGATCCGCAGTGGCGAGGAGGTGACGGTTGATCGCCTGCTCAACGCCGGGCTGCCGGTGGATCCGAATCAGGCGCTCTACGACCGGTTGTTGCTGAAGGTCGGCAATCGCGACCTGCTGGGTGTCGACTTCCGCTACGTGATCTCGGATTGGTTGGTCGAGCGGACCCTGCCGGAAGATGCCGCCGTGTTCGAGCGCACCGAATGGGGGAACTTCCACGGCTTTCTCGATGCCGTGGTGATGGAAGGGCAGTCCTACGTCGGCGAAAACGCCTGGCCGGCCTACCGACTCGCCCAGGCTCGCGCGGAGGGTTTGCGGGCGCAGATCGCCACACTTGAGAAGGGCCGAATCGGACGGGTGAACTACGAGCTGGAGCGACTGCGTCTGCGAGAGCGCGAGCTGCAGCTGGACGGGATCGAGCGCGCCAGCTCGCCAGAGGCCTTCGCCGAGATTGACCAGCGCCGTGCCGCACTCGACGAGGAGTATGCGGGCATCGCGGCGGAGCGTGCGAACCTGTATCAGGCACTCGATCGTGACCGGCTGCGGCTGAAAACGGTGCAGGGGCGTGTGCTCGAGATCGCCTTGGCGAAGGTATTGGATGCGCACCGTCCCAATGCCATGAACGTGTTCCAGAAGACCGGCTACTGGTTCGGAAAGCTTTGGGAATTCGTCAGTACCGAGCCGCGCGAAGCCAATACCGAGGGTGGCATTTTCCCGGCCATTTTCGGCACCGTGATGATGGTGATCCTGATGTCGGTGTTCGTGACCCCGTTCGGGATTCTGGCGGCGCTCTATCTGCGGGAGTACGCGCGGCAGGGCACGTTGACCCGGATCATCCGAATTGCCGTCAACAACCTCGCTGGGGTGCCATCCATCGTCTATGGCATGTTCGGCTTGGGGTTCTTCGTGTATCTGGTGGGTGGCAACATCGACCGCTTGTTCTATCCAGAGGCGGCACCGGCACCGGTATTTGGCACCCCTGGCATTCTCTGGGCATCGTTGACCTTGGCCATCCTCACGCTGCCAGTGGTCATCGTCGCGACCGAGGAAGGGCTTTCGCGCATTCCGCGTCACATCCGTGAGGCCTCGCTGGCACTCGGAGCAACCAAGGCGGAGACGCTTTGGCGTGTGGTATTGCCAATGGCCAGCCCGGCCATGATGACGGGCCTTATTCTGGCCATCGCCCGGGCCGCGGGCGAGGTGGCGCCCCTGATGCTGGTGGGGGTGGTGAAGCTGGCGCCCAACCTCCCATTGGACTTCAACTTCCCATTCGTGCATCTGGATCGGAAGTTCATGCACCTCGGCTTCCACATCTATGATGTGGGCTTCCAAAGTCCCAATGTGGAAGCCGCGCGCCCGCTGGTATATGCCACTTCGTTCCTGCTAGTGGTGGTGATCATGGTGCTCAATCTGTCGGCGGTGATGATCCGAAACCGACTGCGCGAGCGTTACAAGGCGCTGGACAGCTGACGCCGCGCTCGACGAATGACGAGGACCGAGTCTTGGACAAGGACAATATGACGGGTACACAGCCAAAAACGCCCCTGACCCATGGGATCGATGTGGACGCGCTCAGTCGCGGACGCACGCTCAGTTCGCTCAAGGACGAAACCATCGCCCTGACCGTGGAGCAGCTCAACCTGTTCTATGGCGACAACCAGGCGCTCAAGGGCATTGACCTGCACATCCCGGAAAAGAAGGTGACCGCCTTTATCGGTCCGTCGGGCTGCGGCAAATCCACCCTTTTGCGGTGCTTTAACCGCATGAACGATCTGGTAGACGGGTGTCGGATCGAGGGCAGGATTCGCCTGCACGACAAGAACATCTTTGACCGCGATGTCGATGTCGCGATGTTGCGGCGGCGGATTGGCATGGTGTTCCAAAAGCCCAACCCGTTTCCCAAGTCCATCTACGAGAACGTCGCCTATGGCTTGCGCCTGGGCGGTGTCGACAAGAAGCGCACGCTGGATGAGACCGTGGAGTGGGCGCTGCGAGGCGCCGCACTGTGGGACGAGGTCAAGGATCGACTGGACCAGTCCGCACTCGGGCTTTCGGGCGGTCAGCAGCAGCGTCTGGTGATCGCGCGGGCCATCGCCATCCAGCCGGAGGTGATTCTGCTGGATGAACCCTGCTCGGCGCTGGATCCAATCTCCACCCTCAAGGTGGAGGAGTTGATCAACGACCTCAAGCGGGACTACACCATCGTTATCGTCACCCACAACATGCAGCAGGCGGCCCGTGTGTCCGACTACACCGCTTTCATGTACGTGGGCAACCTGGTCGAGTTTGGCAACACCGATCAGGTATTCACCAAACCCGCCCAGAAGCAAACCGAAGACTACATCACGGGACGGTATGGGTGAGCACTGAAATGAGCACCGCTCATTTCAGTGCGAACGCCCGGGCAGGAGCCCGGGCTGGGCCTGCCTAAGGG
>CAYROO010000006.1:0-49970 GCA_964425915.1 uncultured Polycyclovorans sp. | reverse complement strand
CTGCACGCTCATTTCAGTGCGAACGCCCGGGCAGGAGCCCGGGCTGGGCTTGCCTTAGGGCAGATCTTTTCGCCATGGATGGCTGTGACGGGCGTCTGCCGGCTGCGGGCCCGTTTCGATGCGAACATGCAGTCATCATTGAACAGGACACCAAGCCATGACCACGCCCGCCTACAAGCAGCATATCTCCAGCCAGTTCAATGCTGAACTGGAAGACATTCGGCAGCGCGTGTTGGCAATGGGCGGGATGGTGGAGCAGCAGATCGTCGATGCCACCCGTTCGCTGGTGGAGCTGGATGGCAATCTGGCCAGCCAAGTCATCAAGAACGATGCCCGGGTGAATCAGCTGGAGGTGGTGATCGACGAGGAGTGCTCGCGTGTGTTGGCACGGCGCCAGCCCACCGCCAGTGACCTGCGCCTCGTGCTGGCCGTCACCAAGGTGATCACCGATCTAGAACGTATCGGCGATGAGAGTGAAAAAGTGGCACGCATGGCACTCGATCTGTCGAAGCAGGAGCGGCTTGGTCACGGCATGCTGGAGGTCCAACACTTGTCCCGCCATGTCTCGCAGATGGTCCGTGATGCCCTGGATGCACTGGCGCGGATGGATACCGAGGCTGCACTGGCGGTGGCCCGCGAAGACCAGATGATCGACCGTGAATACGAAGCGGTGATGCGCCAGTGCGTCACCTTCATGATGGAAGACCCCCGCACCATTCGCCGGGTGATGGACATCGTCTGGTCGGTTCGTGCACTGGAACGCATCGGCGACCATGCCAAGAACATCGCCGAGCACGTGATCTACTTCGTCAAGGGCAAGGATGTCCGCCATGTGTCGGTGGATGCCATGGAGCAGGTCATCAAGAAGGACGCCTAGCGGCGGCGGCGCGACCGCAGCCGCGGACCTATGCGTAGGCGACGTCGGCTGACCGACCCTGCAGGCCCGGCATCCACTACACTGCCGCACCATGGCTTCCCGTCGCTCCCGGCGCCCCCAGACGCGCCCCCCCTTTCGTCGCCGCCTGCTCTGGGCGGTGGCCTCGCTTGCGTTGATCGCGGTCTGTGTCGGCGCGCTGCTCTTCGTTGCCTACCTGATCCGGCTGGACGGCGAGATCCGTGACCGCTTCGCCGGTGCCCGATGGGCGCTGCCCGCGCAGGTTTATGCGGCACCGCTGGAGTTGTATCCCGGCGCCCGTATGGCGGGGGACGATCTGGTGCACGAGTTGCGTCGCTTGGGCTATCGCGCGCTGACTTCGCTGGAAGGGCCGGGGACCTTCGTTCAGCGGCCCGGTGATCGGGTCGATGTCCATGCGCGGCCCTTTGAGTTCTGGGACGGCCCTCAGCCGGCGACGGCAATGATCGTCCAGTTCATTGACGGGCAGATCAGCGGTCTCTCTAACGGCAGCACCGGCGCGCCACTCAACCTGGCGCGGCTGGATCCGATGCTGATCGGCAGCATCTACCCGCAACAGGGGGAAGACCGGGTGCTGGTCCGCCTGGATGAGGTGCCTGACCTGCTGCCACGAGGCCTCATGGCGGTTGAGGATCGGGGGTTCTACGGCCATTTCGGCATCAGCCCCAAGGGCATCACCCGCGCATTCATCGCCAATCTGCAGGCCGGACGGGTAGTGCAGGGCGGTTCAACCATCACCCAGCAGCTGGTCAAGAACTTCTTTCTCGATCACCGCCAGACCTGGGCCCGGAAAATCAACGAAGCCTTCATGGCTTTGTTGCTGGAGGCCCACTACGAGAAGGATGAGATTCTCGAGGCCTATCTCAATGAAGTGAATCTGGGCCAGGACGGGGGGCGTTCGGTCAATGGCTTCGGACTGGGGGCGACCTTTTACTTCAATAAGCCCTTGGTCGAATTGATGCCGCATGAGATCGCCCTGCTGGTGGGCATCGTCAAGGGGCCGTCGTTCTATAACCCGCGGCGCAATCCGGAACGCGCCCTGGCGCGGCGAAACCTGGTGCTCAAGGTGTTTGCCGATGACGGCCTGATCGATCAAGCCACTTACGACGCCGCCGTCGCCAGGCCGCTGGATCTGGCGGGCGGCCGTGATGGCGGTGTTGAGCGCTACCCGGCCTTCGTCGACCTGGTGAAGCGTCAGCTGCGGCGCCAGTACGAGGAGGAGGACCTCACCCGCGAGGGGCTGCGGATCTTTACCACCCTCAACCCCCGCGCGCAGGAAGTGCTGGAGGCGGAGATCGTGCGGCGCCTGCCGGAGATCGAGCGCAGCCGCCGCATGGAGGACGATACGCTGGAGGCCGCCGGTGTGGTCACCAATGTCGAAGGGGGCGAAGTGCTGGCGCTGGTGGGTGGGCGCCGTGTTCGCTTCCCCGGCTTCAACCGGGCATTGGATGCGCGCCGCTCGATCGGCTCGCTGGCCAAGCCTTTCGTCTATCTCACCGCGCTGGCGCGTCCGGCCGAATTCAACCTCTACAGCTGGCTGGCCGACGAGCCGGTCGAGGTGAAGATGGCGCATGGCCCGGTCTGGCGCCCGCAAAACTACGACAAACAGCTGCATGGTCCTCAGCCTTTGTTTGCGGCGCTGGCGCAGTCTTACAACCTGCCGACGGTGCAACTGGGCTTGGCAGTGGGCGCGGACGCGGTGATGGACACCTTCCGCGCGGCCGGGTATCGCGGCGACGCCACGGTGCTGCCGTCGATCTTCCTGGGCGCCATCGACATCGCGCCCCTGGATGTGGCTCAGATGTACGCCACGCTGGCAGCAGGGGGCTTTCAGGCCCCTCTGTCGGCCATTCGCGAAGTCCTCACAGAAGCCGGGGAGCCCCTGTCGCGCTATCCGCTCAAGGTTCGCCAGGCGCTGCCGGAGGGGCCGGTCTATCTGGTCAACTGGGCGCTGGAGCAGGTCATGCGGGCCGGCACCGGTCGCGCTGCCTATCAGCAGCTGCCGTCTTCGCTGAGTGTGGCGGGCAAGTCCGGCACCACCGATGACTTCCGGGATGCCTGGTTCGCCGGATTCGGTGGCGATCGGGTGGCCGTGGTGTGGGTGGGGCGTGACGACAACAAGAGTATCGGGCTGTCCGGATCCTCCGGGGCCTTGCCGATCTGGGCGGGGGTGATGAAGGGGCTCAAGGTGCAGTCACGGGATCCGTTCCAGCCCTCATCGGTGATCAGCCTGCTGATTGATCCCGGTACCGGGTTACGCGCCGATGAGGCCTGTGCAGGCGCCGTCGCGGTGCCGTTCATCAGCAGCCACCCGCCCGCGTCTTGGGCACCCTGTGCCGCGGCGGCAGTGCCGGAAACACCCTTGGACTGGTTCATGAACCTGTTCCAGCGGCCACCCGAGGGCCGCACCGCGCAGTGACGCTGGCGCCCGTTACAATGCGCATTCATTCTGATTCGACGGATGCGCCATGTCGCTGTTTCGTGTGGCCTTGGTCTGCTTGAGCCTGGGGGTGGTCGGCTGCCAGACCGCCAGCGGCGTGCGTGAGCCGATCTGGCCTTATCCTCAGCCGCCTGCGCCACCGTCTGCGCCGACACCGCCGCCGTTCATTCCGCCGGGCGGCGAAGGCGGTGTCGGATCGCCGACGGCCTTGCCGCAGACGAAGCTGCCGCAGGCGCGCGATTGGCCGCGCGATGCCGATGCGGTCAGTGGACCCGCAGTCCGGAGTCTGATGGCGCAGTCGCAGCAAAGCCAGGCTGCGGGACGGCAGGATGAGGCGATTGCCAGCCTCGAACGCGCCGTCCGGATTGAGCCGCGAAACGCCTTCCTGTGGTCGGCGCTGGCGCGGGCCCAACTCAAGCAAGCGAACTATGAGCAGGCCGAGGCGATGGCGCAGCGTGCCAATAGCCTGTCGGGCGGCAATCCGTACATCCAGGTGGACAATTGGCGGGTGATCGCCGCTGCCCGCAATGGTCGTGGCGATGCCGCCGGCGGCCTCCAGGCGCAGGCCCGTTTGGAGGAACTGCAGGCCGGTCTGCCGCAGGAGTGAGCGCATCGCGTGACTGGTTGGGCGCTAACGGGCTGCTGAGTCAGCGCCTGCCCGGATTTGCGCCGCGCGCCGCCCAGCAGGCGATGTCCGAGGCGGTCGAGGCGGCGCTGGCAGCGCCCCATACGCTGGTGGTGGAAGCGGGCACAGGCACCGGCAAGACCTACGCCTATCTCGCGCCGGCACTGGCCTCCGGCCAGCGGGTGCTGATCTCCACTGGCACCAAGAACCTACAGGAGCAGCTCTACCGGCGAGATCTGCCACGCCTCACCGAGGCCCTGGGCGTTCCGGTGCGTACCGCCCTGTTGAAGGGGCGCGCCAACTACCTCTGTCTTTACCGGCTCAAGCGCGCGCGGGGGGGCGCCGCCGCCCGCAGTCTCGGGCCGGCGCTGGATACCGTCCATCGCTGGTCGCTGCAGACACGCGAAGGGGATATCGCCGAACTGGGTGCGCTGGCGGACGACGACACCGTGATGCGGCAGGTCACCTCCACCGCCGACAACTGTCTCGGCAGCCGCTGCGAGGACTACGATCAGTGTCATGTCGCGCGCGCACGGCGTCAGGCGCAGGGCGCCGAGCTGGTGGTGGTCAACCATCACTTGCTGTTTGCCGACTATCTGCTGAAGCAGGAAGGCTTCGGCCAGCTGCTCAGTGGCGTCGATGCGGTGGTGATCGATGAAGCCCACCAGCTGCCGGCACTGGCCGCTCAGTTCTTTGGGCAGCGCTTGTCGACCCGACAACTGCGTGACTTTGCCCGTGATCTCAGCAGTGAGGCGATCAGCCTGGGTGACGTCGATGTGCTGCGTCAGGCGGGTGAGTCGCTGGAGGCCGCCTGCGCGCCGTTGGAGGCCTGCTTCGCCCGTCTTAACCAGCGCACCACGCTGCTTCAGTTTCGCCGGGACGGGCAATTGGACGCGGCATTGCGCCCGCTGCGCGAGGCGCTCGATGCGGCCGTCGCCACGCTGTTGCCGCTGGAAGAACGGAATGCGGCACTGGCCGCCGCTGTGGTGCGTGGGCTGGACCTGCAGTCGCGCGCGCAGCTATTGCTGGATCGGGACAGCACTGAGCAGGTGCGATGGGTGGAGCCGCTCGCGCGGGGCGGGGTGTTCAATGCCACCCCGATCGGGGTGGCGGAACCCTTTGCGCAGATGCTGGCGACCTATCCGGGCGCCTGGGTGCTCACCTCGGCCACCCTGGCAGCCGATGGCGACTTCGGTCATTTTGTCGACCAGCTGGGCTTGACCGAGGCGGTGACGCTGTCGTTGGAATCGCCGTTCGACTACGGGCGGCAGGCGCGTCTGTGGCTGCCGGGCGACCTGCCCGATCCCGCGGATGCGGGCCACCCGCAGGCCGTGGCGGAACTGGCCTTACGGCTGTCGATGGCCAGCGATGGTGGGCTGTTCGTGCTGTGCACCAGTCGCCGCGCCTTGGGGCAGATCGCCGCCTGGTTGCGACCGCGCTTGCTGAATACGCTGCTGGTGCAGGGCGATGCTGATCGCGCCGAGCTGGTGCAGCGCTTCGCGGACGATGGCTCGGCGGTGCTGGTGGGGACCAGCAGCTTCTGGGAAGGGGTCGATGTGCCGGGCCGCGCCTTGCGTATCGTGCTGATCGACAAACTGCCGTTCGCGGCGCCGGGGGATCCGGTACTGGATGCGCGGCTGCAGGCGCTGCGGGCGGGCGGTCGCAATCCCTTTAATGATCATCAGCTGCCGGAGGCCATCATGACCCTGCGGCAGGGGGTGGGGCGCCTGATCCGCGACCCTGCCGATCGCGGCTTGTTGGTCATCGCCGATCCGCGCTTGCGGCGCAAGCCCTATGGTCGTCGCATGCTGGCGGCGCTCCCGGCGATGCCGGTTTTGGACGACGAGGAGGCCGCCATGGACTGGGTGCGACAGCTATGAAGCTGCTGGCACTGGATACCGCCACGGAGGCCTGTTCGGCGGCCCTACAGGTGGGTGACAGCCTACGGGCGCGTTTCGAGGTGGCCGGGCGTGATCACACCCGTCGACTGCCGGCGATGGTGGCTGCGCTGCTGGCCGAAGCCGGGCTGCGGGTCCAGCAACTCGACGGCATTGCCTGCGGGATCGGGCCTGGTAGTTTCGCCGGGGTGCGCATCGGGATTGGCTTTGCCAAGGGGCTGGCGCTGGCCGCCGGGGTGCCGGTGGTGGGGGTGACCTCGCTGGAAATGTTGGCCGAAGGTCAGCCGTCGGATTCGGTGTTGACGGTGATTGATGCGCGGCTGGCCGCCGTCTACGCTGCCGCCTGGCAGCGGACCGACGGCGGTTGGCGGCCGGTGTTGCCGCCGCGCCTCTGCGCGCCGGCCGATCTGCCGAAGGCCCCGGCAGGCGGCGATACTTGGGCGGCGGTGGGCACCGGCTTCGGGGCCTACCGCGAGCTGCTGCTGAATGCCTGGGGTGCTCCGATGGCGAGCGTGCAAGCCGAGGCCCTGCCACGTGCCGCCGCCGCTGTCCGTCTGGCGCGGTTACGGTTTCAGACGGGGGAGGGCGTCGCGGCCGAGGCGCTGACCCCCTGTTATTTGCGCGACAAGGTGGCGCTGACGCTGATCGAACAACAGCAGCATCGTGCCAGCGTCGCGGATCCGTCTTCCTGACCCCATGAAGCCGCCGATTTGAGGCACACTTGCCGCTGGTCCGCGTCGGCCCTCCGCGACGGTCAGCCGTGAACCCCGCCAGGCCCGGAAGGGAGCAACGGCAGCGGTGGTACCGGGTGCCGGAGTCAGCTGACGCGGGCCAACTCATTCTGAAGCCCATTGAGACGACCCGGCATGAGCTATCTCGCCCTCGCCCGCAAATGGCGTCCCCGCCGCTTTGAGGACGTGCTTGGCCAGGGGCCGGTGGTGCAGGCCCTGACCCATGCCCTCAACCAGGATCGGCTGCACCCGGCGATTCTGCTCACGGGTACACGCGGCGTGGGCAAAACCACGCTTGCGCGCATCATCTCCAAGGGGCTCAACTGTGATACCGGCGTGTCCAGCCAGCCCTGCGGGGTCTGCAGCAGTTGCCGCGAGATCGATGAAGGGCGCGCTGTCGATATGCTGGAGATCGATGCCGCCAGCAACACCGGCGTCGACAATATTCGCGAGATCATCGAGAACGCGCAGTACGCACCTGCGCGCAGCCGGTACAAGGTATACCTGATCGATGAGGTGCACATGCTCTCCAAGGGCGCGTTCAACGCGCTGCTGAAAACGCTGGAAGAGCCACCGCCGCACGTCAAGTTCATTCTCGCCACGACGGATCCTCAGAAGCTGCCGGTGACGGTGTTGTCGCGTTGTCTGCAGTTCGGCCTGCGGCGACTGCCGGTAGCCTTGATTCGCCAACAGCTCAATCAGATTGCGGCGGCAGAGGGGGTGGAGGCCGAGGCGGCAGCCCTCACCGCGATTGCCCGGGCAGCGGACGGTTCGATGCGGGATGGCTTGTCCTTGCTCGACCAGTCGATCGCTTTCGCCGGTGGTGGTGCGCTACAAGCCGATGCGGTGGAGGCGCTGCTGGGCACCGCAGGGCGCGCGCTGCTGTGGCCGCTGCTGCAGGCCCTGATGGCCGATGACCGTGCACAGCTGGCCGCGCAGCTGAATCAGCTGGAAGCGCTGTCCCCGGACTACGCGGCACTGATGGACGAGTTGGCCACCGTCCTGCAACGCATGGCCTTGGTGCAACAATTGCCCGAGACCCGCAGCGATGATGATGAGGCCGACCTGTTGGCCCTGGCTGACGGCGCAGACCCGGAGTTGCTGCAGCTCTATTATCAGATCGTGGTGCTGGGCCGCCGCGATCTCGCCTGGAGCCCGGATCCCAGGATCGGCTTCGAAATGACGGTGTTGCGCATGCTCGCGTTTCAGCCGGAGTCGGATGAGGGTGGCCCGCCCAGCCCAGGCGCCGGCCGGCGGGGCGCGCCCGCCCCCCGCGCCACAGCTGGCGCGGCCCCGTCCGCGCCGCCACCTGCCGCCGCGCCGGCCGCATTGATGCCGAACCCCGCCGCGCCGGCGGTTGTTGCACCCGACACCGCCCGCGCCGACGATGCCGAAGGCTGGGCGCAAACCGTCGAAGCCCTCGGGCTGGAAGCCTTCACCAAGAGCCTGGCGCGCAACAGCGAAGTGGCCGAGGATGCCGGCGATCAGGTGCACCTGCGGCTCGACCCGGCGGTCTCGCACCTGCTCACCGAGGAGCGCAGTCGCGCGCTCGGTGAAGCCCTGACGCGGCATCGTGGCCAGCCCGTCACAGTCAAGGTGACCCTGGCCGAAGCGGCGCTACAGCAGACACCCGCACGCCTGCACGCGGCCGCCGCCGCCATCCAGCAGCGGGAGGCAGAATCGCGGCTGAAGGCCGACCCGACCCTGCAGGCCCTGCAGCAGCAGTTCGGTGCCACCATCCGCCGCGGCTCGGTACGGCCGAGTCCCTAGTTTTTTCACCTTCAGGAGAACGTGATCCGATGAAAGGCCCTCTTGCCCAGATGATGCGCCAGGCGCAGCAGTTGCAGGACAACCTCAAGCGCGCACAGGAAGAGGTGGCGCGCATGGAGATCACCGGCGAGTCCGGGGCGGGCCTGGTCAAGGTCACGCTGACCGGCAAGTACCAGGCGCGCAAGGTGGAGATCAGCCCCGACGCGCTCGCCGAAGACAAGGAGTTCCTGGAAGACCTGATTGCGGCCGCGATCAACGATGCCAGCCAGAAAGTCGAGTCCACCTCCGCCGACAAGATGCGCGCCGCCACCGGCGGAATGGCGCTTCCACCTGGGATGAACCTCGGGCTCTAAGGTTTTCATGAGCCCGTACTCGCCCCGGCTGTCCCGCCTGATCGAGGCCCTGCGGCGGCTGCCCGGTGTTGGGCCGAAGTCGGCGCAACGGATGGCCTTTCACCTGCTGGATCGGGACCGGGAAGGTGCCGACCACCTGGCGCGCGCACTGACAGACGCGTTGCAAGGCGTGGGGCGCTGCGAGCGCTGCCGGATGTTCTGCGAAGGCGAGGACTGTCAGTACTGCAGCCCGCAGCGGACCGCCACAGGGCAGCTCTGCGTGGTCGAAACTCCTGCCGACCTGGTGGCCATTGATCGCCACGCCGACTATCGCGGGCGCTACTTTGTGCTGATGGGGCGGTTGTCACCGCTGGATGGCATTGGGCCGGAGCAGCTGGGACTGGACCGCCTGGCGGCGCAGCTGGCGGATGGCGTGCGCGAGCTGATCATCGCGCTCAACCCGTCGGTGGAGGCCGAAGCCACCGCCTACCATCTGGCCGATATGGCCCGGCGTGCCGGCGTCAGCGTAAGCCGTCTGGCGCACGGCATCCCCATGGGCGGCGAACTGGAATATGTCGACGGCAGCACGCTGGCCCATGCGCTGAGCCGCCGCCAACCGCTGGTGGACTAGGGCAGCAGAGCGTCCACTTTGGCGGCACAGATGAAGTCGTTTTCGGTGAGCCCGTTCACCGCGTGGGTCCAGAACTGCACCTTGCAGGTGTTGTAGCCGAAACTGATGTCCGGATGGTGGTCTTCGGTGTGGGCAATCCACGCCACGGCATTGACGAAGGCCGCAGTGCGCCAGTAGTCGTCGAACTGAAACATCGCTTCGATACGTTCCCCCTGATGCGTGATTTTCCAGCGGCTATGCAGCTGCTGGCGCAGCCGTGTGGCTGCGGCCAGGTCCAGTGCGGGAATGCCGCCCTCACATGGGACGCAGTGTTTGGTGACGAGATCGGAAGGGGGCATGGCGGGACTCCGGTGGAGGGTGTCGCGGACGACACGCAGTAGGGGGCCGACTCTACTGGATTCAGCTGCATCCGGGGATGCCGGCGGCGTGCGAATGGCTGTCACAAACCGCTCGGCTGTCACGAAGCTGTCACGCAACTTTCACAAGATAGCGACGCTGGCTGCCTAGCCTTTGGCGGCGCTTCACGGATCGAGTTTCCGGTTCGTGTGGCGATGCGAGGTACTGACGCAGCCGCGCCTCATCTTTTTTGACCCGGACCGAGTTCGCATGAAGCAGTTTTCCAAAGTTCTGGTGTTGGCTGCGGCCTTGTCGTTTGCTGGCGTGTCACAGGCGGCCGAGCTGCTGGTCAATGCGTTCCTGCAGAACCGCCCGTTCAAGGGCGTAGAAATCGAACTTAACGGCAGTCTGGTGGGCGAAACCGGAGCCTTGGGAGAGGCCTCGGCTCCGATCACCGCTGGTAAGCACAAGGTGCAGTTCCTCAAGAACGGTATCCCGCTGGCGGACTACAGTTTCAGCGTGGCAAAGGGCGAGAGCGCCGAGCTGAGCGCCACCTTTACCGACTTCGCGACGCCACCCGAATTCACCCTGTCGACCTTCGACGAGAACGCTGCGCCGGGCGACCTAGCGGAAACGGGCACCATCGGAGGCGAGATTCGCAATCCTGCCGGTACGCCGGTGGCCGACGCACGGGTGTCGGTGCTGGAGGCCGAGGTGGAAACCGTAACGGGTCCCAACGGCACCTTCGAATTGGCATTGCCCCGGGGGGTTTACACCCTGGTGGTCAGTCATCCGGACTATGACCGGCTCGAACGCGGCGATCTGCGGGTGGTGGCCAACATCGGGCTGGCCACCAACATCAAGCTGTCGCCGCTGGTGCCGGGCGAAACCGGTGGCGTGGCCGCGCTGAGCGCGACCGCCGATGAAGAAGTAGTGGTCATGGGCACCTACAAGCCGACCGAGAACGCCACTGATCTTGAGAAGTTCTCGGTGGCCATCACCGATGCCATCAGCATCGACGACCTGCTGCGGTTCGGTGACAGCGATGTCGCCGCCACACTGAAGCGCTTGGTCGGCGTCTCGGTCACGGATGGTCGCTACGCTGTGGTGCGTGGGTTGGATGGTCGCTACATCGCGGCGACGCTCAACGGCAACCTGATGCCCAGCACCGATCCGTTTCGTCGTGATGTCCAGCTGGACCTGTTCCCGTCGGACATCCTCGGCGGCATCGAAATTCAGAAGACGTTCTCGGGTGACCTTCCCGGCGACACCACCGGCGGCATCATCAAGATTTCGACCCGTGGCATGCCGGACGGCTATGTCAACAGTCTCAGCGGGTCACTCGGCTACACCACTGGCGTGACCGGCGATGACTTCCTCACCTATCGGGGTGGCGGCAGTGACGCCTTTGGCTACGATGACGGGATCCGTGAGCTGCCAGGACTGGTGCGCCAGGTCACCAACAACGGCACCAGCAACGTCACCATCTGCCAGGTGCAGGGGCAGCAGAATTGCGTCGAGCAGCCGGTCGCCGCAGCCGCGGCCAGCGCACTCCCCAATATTTACAACAGTCGCACCGAAACGGCGGGTCCGGATTTCGATCTGTCCTACAGCCTCGGCAACCTGTTTGACCTGTCGGGCGGCACCCTTGGGGTCTATGGATCTGCCTCCTATGGGCAGTCGAGCGAAACCGACCAGGACGCCTTCGTTGACAGCGTGACCCGCCTTGCAGACCGTCAGCGGAGCAAGCGTCGCGTCGCCCTGAATGGTTATCTGTTCGCCGGCTACGAAGCGGCCGCGGGTTGGGAAGTCTCCAGCCGCACCATCGTCCTTCGCGATACTGAAGATCGCACCACCAACGAGGTGGGTACTGACAAGGTCGAGAGTCAGGGGCTGAATGAAACCATCCTCGACTGGATCGAGCGCGAGTTTCTGGCGCAGCAGTTCGAAGGCAAGCAGCAGTTCTTCGACGGAGCCCATGAGCTGAGTTGGCGTGCAGGTCTGTCGCAGACCAGCCGGTATGCGCCCGATCGTCGCAGCTATAACTACCGCGGGCCGCTGCTCGACGTCGGATCGGTTCAGCGCAGCTACTCGGATCTGACAGAAGACGGGTTCGACCTGGGGCTGGACTATCAGATTCCCTTTGATGCGGGCAAGGTCTTTGGCAACGTGCGCTTCGGCGCATTGAGCAACACCCGTGAGCGCGATGTCGAGCTGATTCGTGTCGGCTTCCAGGTGATCGGCTCGCGTCAGCCGCCGCTCGACCAGAACATCGAGGACATTCTGATCCCGATCAATTTCGAGGAAGACCGCGTCCGGCTCCGCAACCTTACCGCCTCCACCGATACGTACATCGCTGATCAGGAGTCTGTCGCGGGGTACGTCTCAACCGAAGTGAACTACGGCAGCGAGTGGACCGCGATCGTCGGGGTCCGCCAGGACGACTACACGGTCGACGTGAAGTATCCGAACAGCACGACCGCGGTGCCCACCACCCTGGAGTCCAACGAACTGCTGCCGTCGCTGGCGCTGGTCTACCGTCCGATCGAGTCGGTGCAGCTGCGCTTCGGTTACAGCAACACGGTGTCGCGCCCGAATATCACCGAGATTTCGCAGTCCCGCTTCTTCGACGAGAACGACCGTCTGTTTATTGGTGGCTGTCAGTCGACCACCCAGACCGAGTGTCTGCCGTCGCTGATCGATAATTTCGACATCCGGGCCGAGTATTACTTTGGCGATAACGACAGTGTCTCCCTCGCGCTGTTCGACAAGCGCATCGATGACCCGCTCGAGATCACCATCCCCTCTGCCAGTGGCGGCGCCGCCAACGCACTGTCGTTCTCCAATGGTGCCGAAGCCAAGGTCTCCGGAATCGAACTGGACCTGAACAAGTCTTTCCTGGAGTGGGATGACTACTCAGCGGGTGTCGGGGCCAACGTTTCGTTCATTGACTCGGAAACCACGTTGACTGAGGCAGCCGCCCAGCAGGAAGGCACCGCGAAACGCGACTTGCAGGGTCAATCGCCTTTCCTGGCCAACCTGCAGTTGAGCCTGGACCACTTCCCCAGTGACCAGAAGTTCACTTTGCTGGTCAATTACTTTGATGACCGCATCGACCGCGTCGCGCGCGGTCAGCTCGGCAACATCATGGAGGCCGGGCGCGCCACCGTGAACTTCAACTATGAGAAGGGCTTGACCCCGGCGTCGACCATCAAGCTGCGTATCCAGAACCTGTTGGATGAGCCCATCGAGTTCACCCAGGACGGGCGCGTTGTGGAGTCGTGGAAGGAAGGCGTGAGTTTCTCCCTGGGCTACTCGTGGGATTTCGCGATCTAGCGCGGGCGCGTTGGGCCGTAGCGAGCGGTCCATTTTGGTAGTGCAGGTCGGGATTGGGCCTGCGGATGAGGCAGCGCATGGACATGCGCAAGTGGTGACACAGGCAGCAACCCTGAAATTTGACCCATGGTGATTTTGACATGAGTGACCTCAAGCTTATCTCTGCAGCATGCCTTGCCGGCGTGGTGCTTTCCGCCTGCGGCGGTGGTGGTGGTGGTGGCGTGACCCCCAGCCCGAGCCCCAGCCCGACGCCAACCCCGACCCCGACGCCGGACTTTGTGTCCTGCATCGGCAACGACTGCACCCTTTCGGGCAATGTCGATGAGAGCTACACCCTCGATGCCACCAAGAATTGGTTCCTTGACGGCGTTGTGCGTGTCGGCGCCGGCAATGTGACGGTCGCCAACCAGGCGGCTGCCGATGCCATCAAGGCAGCCGGCGTGACCTTGGAGATCCCCGCTGGCCTTAGCATCAAGGCCTTCGATGATGCTGTTCTGCTGGTCACTCGCGGCTCCAAGTTGGTTGCCAACGGTACCGCGTCCCAGCCGATCACCTTCAGCAGTCTGGATGCCGATTTCGATAACTTCGGCGAATGGGGCGGTATCGTGATCCAGGGCTTTGCCCCGCAGTTTGGGCCTGGCAATACCGGTCCTTGCTTCGGTTCGGGCACGGTCTGCAATGTCGAGGGCGAAGGCGGTGACTTTGTCGGCGTGTTCGGTGGTAACGACGAGGCCGACAACAGTGGCACGCTGCGCTATGTGCGCATCGCGGAGGGCGGCCTGATCGCCGGGCCCAACAATGAAATCAATGGCCTCACCCTGCAGGGTGTGGGTCATGGCACCACCATCGAGTACATCCAGGTCCACAACAATCAGGATGACGGCGTTGAATGGTTCGGTGGTACGGTCAACGTCAAGTATCTGGTGTTGACCGGTAACGATGACGATGACATCGACTACGACGAGGGTTACGTCGGCAACATCCAGTACGCGATCGTGCAGAAGAGCGACAATGCGGCGCCTGCCGGCAGTAATGACCCGCGCGCGATCGAAGCGAACAGCTCGGACGCCGACTACGTCCCTCAGACCAACGCGGTGATTGCCAACGTGCTGCTGCTCGGCGGTAACGTGGTCAACGCGCCTGGCGCTCAGCAACCGGGCATGCGTCTGCGCGGCTCGCTGACCACGCAGATCTTCAACTCAGCCGTCTTAGGCTTCGATGCCGGGTGTGTGCGCATCGACGACTCGAACACCGACGGTATTCCAGGGGTTGACTCATTCTCCGACGTCAGTCTGACCAATGTCCTGGGCGATTGCGGTGCATCTGCGTTCTACACCAACGCGCGCACTGCCGACACGGAAGTGAATTCTGGTAACGCCTCGCTGTCGATTGACGCTGCATTTGCGGTTAATGAAGCTTCGGCGCAGCTGGGTGCACCCACCAACATCACGGCCGTGGGCAGCTCCAGCTTCATGTTTGATCAGACCGACTACGTGGGTGCCGTCGCGCCGGGGACGCCGGCCGCCAGCGCTTGGTGGAATGGCTGGATCATTCCGGGTTCGCTGGGTGAGGTTGTGGAGACGGTTGAGCCCGCCTCGTTTGTCAGCTGCAATTCTGGCAACACGGTGTGCACGGTGTCCGGCACCATCGACCAGGACTATGTGTTTGTCCAGGGCGTCGAGTGGCGTCTCGATGGCGTGGTGAAGGTGGGCGAAGGCAACGTCGTGGTTGCTGACCAGGCTGGCGTCAATGCGATTAAGGCGGCCGGCGTGACCCTCACGGTTCGTCCTGGCGTCAACGTCAAGGCGTTCGATGACGGCGTGTTGCTGGTGACCCGCGGATCCAAGCTGGTGGCCGAGGGCTCGCGCTCTGCGCCGATCACCTTCAGCAGCCTCGACGCCGATTTCGATAACTTTGGCGAATGGGGCGGGATCGTGATTCAGGGCTTTGCTCCGCAGTTTGGTCCGGGTAACACCGGTGCCTGCTTCGGTGCCGGCACGATCTGCAATGTGGAAGGCGAGGGCGGCGACTTCGTCGGTGTCTTCGGCGGCAACGATCCGGCGGACGACAGTGGCTCGCTGCGTTTCGTGCGAATTGCGGAAGGTGGCCTGATTGCGGGCCCGAACAACGAGATCAACGGTTTGACGCTTCAGGGTGTGGGTCACGGCACCGACATTGAGTACATCCAAGTCCACAATAACCAGGATGACGGCGTCGAGTGGTTCGGCGGAACGGTCAATGCCAAGTACCTGGTGCTGACCGGCAATGACGACGATGACATCGACTTTGACGAGGGCTACAAGGGCAACATTCAGTACGCCCTGGTGCAGAAGAGCAACAACGCGGCGCCGGCGGGGAGCAACGATCCGCGCGGCATCGAGGCGAACAGCTCCGATGCGGACTTCGTGCCGCAGACCGACGCGGTCATCGCCAACGTGCTGTTGCTGGGTGGCAATGTGGTGAATGCGACCGGCGCGCAGCAGCCCGGGATGCGTCTCCGCGGCTCGCTGACGGTGGGCATCTTCAATTCGGCGGTGATCGGCTTTGATACCGGTTGCATCCGGATTGACGATTCGAACACCGACGGTGTGCCGGGCGTGGATTCGTTCTCCAACGTCAGCCTGACCAACGTTCTGGGGGACTGTGGCCAGTCCATGTTCTACACCAATGCGCGCACCGCGGACACAGCAGTCAATGCGGGCTCCGCCACGCTGATGACTGACGCCGCCTACGCCCTTACTCAGCCAGCGGCGACCCTGGGCTCCGGCACCGTGATTGCGCCGGTCAACAACGGCTCCGGCTTCGTCTTTGACAGCACTGACTTCATCGGTGCGGTGAAGCCGGGTACCGCGCAGGCGGATGCCTGGTGGGCCGGTTGGACGATTCCGGGCTCGCTGCGCTAAGCGCTTAGGGATTAATCCTGCCAGGGAGGCGGCGGACGTGAAAGCGTCCGCCGCCTTCTTACTCTGGGATCAATGAATGATGAGGAACACGGTCATGATGCGGTCGGTGAAAACGCTGCGGCTGGTGCCGCTCGCGATGGGCGCCCTGTTGTGGGCGGGAGCCGCTCCGGCGCAGTCGCTGGATGGGGTAATCAAGGAAGGCGAGGGCAAGCTGGCCGCCGCGCAACAGAGCCAGGAGCGCATTGACGAGGTCGTTGATGCGCAGCAGGCCAAGCTGATTACCTACCGTGCATTGCTCAAGCAGGTCGAAGGCCTGGAGCAGTACAACGCGCAGCTGTCCACGCAAATCGAGGGGCAGCAGGCGCTGATCGGTCGCTTCGACGAGTCGATCAAGCAGGTAGCCACGATTGAGCGGCAGATGCTGCCGCTGATCATGCGGATGGCGGACGCGTTGAGCGAGTATGTGGAACTCGACAAGCCGTTTCACATTGACGAGCGCAACACGCGCATCGCGCAATTGAAGGACAGCCTGTCCAAGGCTGATATCGATGTGGCCGAGAAATTCCGGCAGGTCATCGAGGCCTATCAGATCGAGACCGAATACGGTCGCAAGATCGACACCTATCAACAGATCATCCAGCTCGACGGCGAAGACCTCGAAGTGGATGTGCTGCGCTTTGGCCGGGTGGCCCTGGTCGCGCAGAGCAAGGACACCCGCACCACCGTGGTGTGGAATCCGGCCACCGCCGCTTGGGAGCGGTTGGACGCCGGTGATTACCGTAACAGCGTTCGCCGCGGGATTCTGATGGCGAGCAAGCAGGCGTCCATCGACATTGTGACGCTCCCGATTCCGGCTCCGGAGGCTGCCGAATGAAGCGCGCGAACTGGCTGGCCCCGGTGGGCCTTATCATTGCGTCGATGCTGCCCGGCGCCGTAGTGGCGCAAGAGAAAGACGCAGTGTCGATGACGCAGCTGCTCAAGGAAGTCCGCGAGGGGCGCGCCCGCGACGCAGCCGAGAACAAGCAGCGCGAGGCCGCGTTCATCGCTGATCGTGAGCAGCAGGATCGGTTGATCCGCGATGCCGAGCAGCGCATTGCCGCGCTTGAGGCGCGCAGCGCCGAGCTTGAGAAGGTGTTCAATGCCAATGAGCTCAAGGTTGAGGAGAAGCGCAGTCAGCGCGACGAGCGTCTGGGATCGCTGAAAGAGTTGTTTGGGCATCTCACCGGCGCTGCTGGCGATCTTCGGGCCCGTCTTGGCGCGTCCATCACCACGCATCAGTTCGACGGACGTCAATCTTTCCTGAGTGACCTCATCGGCAAGATGAACGACGACACCGACCTGCCGACCGTTGAGGAGATCGAACAGCTGTGGTTTGAACTGCATCGTGAGTTGACGGAATCGGGTCGGGTGGTGAAGTACGCCGGTGCCGTAGGGACCGAGGCCAACCGTGAGGTGGTGCGAATCGGCCTGTTCAACCTGGTGTCCCAGGGCGACTATCTGGCCTATGACGAGAACACCCGCTCGGTATCCGTGCTGCCGCGTCAGCCGGATGGCTATACCGGCGGTGCAGAGGACCTTCAGACCGCCAGTGCTGGCTTTGTTCCGGTCGGCATTGATCCGACCGGGTCGGCGGGTGGTGGTTACCTCAAGGCGCTGATCAATACGCCAACGCTGGTCGAACGCTGGCATCAGGGCGAGCTGGTGGGCTACGTGATCACTGCGGTCGGTGTGGTCGGGCTGCTGTTGGCGCTGTGGCGATTCCTGGCGCTGTCCCAGATCTCCGCCAAGGTGCGTCGCCAGCGCAACAGCGACACTGCGAGCGACGACAACCCGCTGGGCCGTGTGCTGCTGGCAGGCGCCGCACATGCCAACGATGACATCGAAACACTGGAAGTGAAGCTCGGTGAGGCGATCATCAAGGAGCGTCCGGAGATTCAGCGCGGGCTGCCGCTGCTGAAGATCATCGCCATGGTTGCGCCGCTGCTCGGCCTGCTCGGGACGGTGACCGGCATGATCATCGTGTTTCAGGCCATCACCATCTATGGTGCCGGGGATCCCAAGGCCATGGCCGGCGGTATTTCCAGTGCGCTGGTGACCACGGTGCTGGGCCTGATCGTGGCCATCCCCATGTTGCTGCTGCATACCCTGCTCAGCGGGCGCGCGCGCGAGCTGCTGCACGTCCTCGAAGAGCAGACGGCGGGCCTGGTCGCCCAACGCGTCGGTCGCTAACGGGAGCCGCGCGTGTTGCTCTTCCTGTTGGATGCACGTGAGGCCATCGGTGGGTTTTTCACCGCCGGTGGCCCCATCCTGCAGCTGATCGCAGGGCTGACCTTTTTCCTGTGGGTGATGATCCTCGAGCGCGTCGTCTATTACCTGCGGCCGTTTGATCGGGATCTCTCTGCGGCGTTGCAGATCTGGCGCCAGCGGCAAGATCATTACTCCTGGTACGGCGATGCCGTGCGGCGGCAGCTGGTGTCCGAGCTGCGACTGCGGGTCAACCAGCACCTGCGCTTCATCAAGGTGTTGATTGCGCTGTGCCCCTTGTTCGGTTTGCTCGGAACCGTCACCGGCATGATCGACGTGTTCACCATTCTCGCCATCACCGGCGGTGGCGATGCCCGCTCGATGGCTGGCGGCGTGTCGCGAGCCACCATCCCCACCATGGCGGGCATGGTCGCTGCTTTGTCCGGTGTGTTCGGCAACATTTATCTCTCGCGATTGGCCACCCAGCGTCGTCAGCGGATTGACGCCGAATTGCCGATCCACCATCTGGAACCTGCTCCCAAGGAGAATCCCGCCCATGGCGCGTAGTTATGTCAGTCAGGACGAGGGCGAAGAGGAAGGCGCGATCGACCTCACGCCGATGCTCGACGTGGTGTTCATCATGTTGATCTTCTTCATTGTGACCGCCAGTTTCATCAAGGAGACGGGCGTCGAGGTCAACCGGCCGCAGGCGCAGACTGCCGAGAATAAGAATGCTGCCGTGTTGATCGCCATTCGTGCCGACAACACGATCTGGATGGACCAGCGACGCATCGATATCCGCTCGGTCCGGGCCAATGTCGAGCGCATGCACGCCGAGAACCCGGAGGGCGCGGTGGTGATTCAGGCGGACGAGCTGGCCTCGGTGAAGACCTTCACCGAGGTGTTGGATCAGGCCCGCCAGGTGGTGCCGCCCGAGCGTGTGTCGCTGGCCACCCAATCAAACTGAGGAAATTGCCATGCGCATGATGATGGTTCTGTTGCCCGCCGCTGTGGTCACCTTCGGTCTGCAGATGGTGATGGTCACCTTGATTCACTTTGCCGACGGTCGGGTCGACAAGACCGCTGTGATCAAGCTGCCCGATATCTACATGCCGAAGATGGAGATCGAAACCCAGCGTTCGGTCGAAAAGCCGGAAAAGCCGCAGCTGGATGACACGCCGCCGCCTGATGTGCCGCAGCAGGCCTTCGATCAGGTGGATGGCAACGCCGAGGTCGGTCAGATCGGCGGGCCCTCGCAGGTGGCGGCCAATCTGGACCTCAGCATGGGGGCTGGGCTGTCGGCCACGGATGGCGAGTATCTGCCCATCGTCAAGGTGGCCCCGAACTATCCGCGCGGTGCGCTCAGCCGCGGCCTCGAAGGTGATGTCATTCTGGAATACACCGTCACCAAGCAGGGCTCGGTACGGGATCCGGTGGTGATCGAAAGCTCCAACCCGGTGTTCAACTCGGCTGCCATGGAATCCGCGCTGCGCTACAAGTACAAGCCGCGGGTGGTCGACGGTTCGCCGATTGAGGTGCCCGGGGTGCGAACCCGGGTGATGTTCCGCCTGGACAAGACTTCCTGAGAAACGATGATGCGCGCCTGTCTGCGGATTCTGGCCTTGTTGGCAGTGGTTGCTGCGTGCCCGTCCTGGGCGCAGCAGGGTGCCATCGATGCTCGCACCTTCGATCAGCTCACCAAGGCCCAGAGTCTGGCCGAAGCTGGCCAGCATGGCGAGGCGCTGGCGGTCCTGGACGAGCTGCGGGATAGCCCGCGCCTCAACAGTTACGCCCGTTCGCAGTTGTGGAATTTCTACGCCTTCATCCACGCCAGTCGCAACGAGTACCAGAAGGCGATTGACGCCTATGCCAAGGTGATGCAGGAGGAAGATGCCAGTGATGGACTGGTGCTGACCGCCAAGTACACCACAGCGCAGCTCTACTTCCAGCTGGAAAAGTACGACGAGTGCATCCGCTTCATGGAGGAGTGGCTGTTCACGGTTGATGAACCCACGCCGACCGCGCACATCATGCTGGCCCAGGCGTACTACCAGAAGTCGGACTTCGACAAGGCCTTGCGCAATGTGGACCGCGCGGTGCTGTTGTCCGAGCGGGCCGGCAAGCCGGTTGATGAATCCTGGTTGCGACTGAAGGCGGCGCTGTACTACGGCAAGAAAGACTATGCCGCCACCGCCAAGGTCTATGAGCAGCTGATCAGCCTATATCCCAAGCTGAGCTACATGCGGCAACTGGCGGGCATGTACAGCGAGACCGGTGCCGATACCCGGCGTCTGGCGGTCTATGACGCCGTCTACGAGCATGGCGGTTTGAAGTCCGAGAGCGAGCTGTTGAACCTTGCCTACATGTGGCTGGGACAGCAGGTGCCGTACAAAGCCGGACGGATCATCGAGACCGCAATGGCCGACGGCAAGATCGCCGAGAACCCGAAGAACATCGAAGCCCTGGCGAATGCCTGGGCGCAGGCCAATGAACACCGCAAGGCGGTGCCGGCATTGGAGCGGGCGGCGCAGCTGTCCGGCGATGGCGTGCTCTATTCGCGCCTGGCCGGCGTCCACTTCAACGCCGGGGACTACGCCGAGGCCGCCAAGGCCGCGGCCAAAGCCGACGAAGTGGGGAACCTGAAAAGCCGCAGTGGCAACCTCATGCTGTTGGGTATGGCGCACTTCAATGGCGGCGACCTGGAGCCTGCATTACAGGCGTTCCGGCGTGCCAAGCAGGATCGGGAAAGCTACGCGGCGGCGGCCAAATGGGAGTCCTATACGCTGGCCGAGATCGAACGCCTGCGTGCAATCGAGCGCACCCGCATCGAATTGCAGAAGCGCACAGAGGAAGCCCTGGAAGCCCAGGAAAACAATCTTGACGCATTCGGCGGCGGTCGCTCCTGAAGGCGCGCAGGTTCGGGCGTTTGCTATTCTGACGGCATGTCGAATCCTCAAGCGCAGCACCTGATCTGGATCGATCTGGAAATGACCGGCTTGGTGCCGGAAACGCACCGGATCATCGAAATTGCCACCCTGGTGACGGACAGTCATCTGACCGTCCTCGCCGAGGGGCCGGTACTGGCGATCCACCAGAGCGAGCTGGAACTGAACAAGATGGACGAGTGGAACGTGCGGCAGCACGGTCAGTCCGGTCTTACGCAACGGGTCCGCGCAAGCGTCTTGTCCGAAGCCGATGCCGAGGCCGCCACCCTGGCGTTTCTGGCGGAGTGGGTGCCGGCCGGCGCATCACCGATGTGCGGCAACTCCATCTGTCAGGATCGGCGCTTCCTTGCTCGTCACATGCCGGCCTTGGAGCGGTACTTCCACTACCGGCATATCGATGTGTCGACGGTGAAAGAGCTCTGCCAGCGCTGGGCGCCGGATGTCGCCAAGGGGTTCACCAAGCAATCCACGCACCTCGCGATGGATGACATTCGCGACTCCGTGGCCGAGCTGCGCTACTACCGCAGCCATTTCATCCAACTGGCGGTGAGCGCGCCCTGAGGCGGGTGCGCCGATCATACCGGCAGGCGGATTTCCACCCGGGCGCCGCCGAGATCGGCACTTCGGTCCAGGGTGATCCGTCCATGGTAAGCCTTGACCAACTCGTCACTGGCCGCCAGCCCAATGCCCTGGCCGAGCGTACGTGCATCCGCCCGGACACCGCGCCCCAGGAGCCGCTCGGGCGACTCGGGGAAACCGGGCCCATCGTCGTCCACGGCGATGACCAGTGCGCGCCCCAGCCGCCCGGCTGTGACGCGGACGTGACCCCCGCCGTACTTGACGGCGTTTTCCAGCAGGTTGCCCATCAGCTCATAGAGATCGCCGCTGTCCATGCGGATTTTGAGTTGGGCGGGCATGCGCCACTCAAATTGCGGTTGCCTTTCGGCATAGACCTTGGCCAGCGTCCGGCTGAGCCGTTCGAGCACGTCTTTAAGCCCCACGGCCTCGGCCAGCGAGCGACCGCCGGCGGTGACCGCCCGCCGGAGCTGATGGTCGATGATGTTCTGCATGCGCCCGACGGGCTCGGCAATGGCCGCTTGGTCGTCGCGGTTGAGACGGGCATCCTCACTGAGCGCGCGCAGGGCGGCGAGGGGCGTCTTCAGACTGTGGGCGAGATCACCAAGCGCATTCCGCTGGCGCGCCAGTCGCGCTTCGCCACTGCGGATCATGCCGTTGATGGCATCGGTGAGCGGGGCCAGCTCGGCGGGGTAGTCGCTCTCCAGCTTGCCTTGGCTACCCTGCTCGACGCGGCTGAGCTCATTGCGTAATTGGCGCAGCGGTACCAAACCCCAGGCCAGCACGGTCCCCTGTACCGACAGCAGCGCCACGGCGGCGATGGCCAGCCAGCTCCACAAGGTGCGGCGGTAGGCCCGCATCTGCTCGTCGAAGGCCTGACGATCCTCCATCACCACCAGCGTGTAGCGCTGATCGCCCTCCAGCGGATTGAGCCAACGTAGCCCGAAGGCGAGGCTGAAGCGCTGCTGATCGGAGACGAAGTCGAAGGAGCCGGGCGGCACCTCGGGCGGTAGCGGGAAGTCATCAGACAGGCTGACGCTGCCCCAGGTCAGCGCGTTGCGTTGGTCGATCAGCGCGGCTTCCAGGCCGGAACCCGGATTCTGCAGGCGTGGGTCCGGCAGACGGAATGGCGACAGGCTGAGGCTGCCGTCGGCAGTGGGTTCGGCTGCGGCCAGCAGGGCGTAAACCAAGCCCTGAAGGCGATCGCGCTGGGTGGTTAGTGCGCGGTCCTCGAAAGCCCGGTCGAGCGCTGCCGCGCAGGCCAGCACGAAGCCGGCCAATACCATCGAGGCAGCGACCAGCAGCCGCGTGCGGAGCGACGTCACCCGGCGTTCGGGCGTGGCAGATCCCAGCGATAGCCGGCGCCGCGCAGTGTGGCAATCGGGCTGAGGCTGCCCTCAGGGTCGAGCTTGCTGCGCAGGCGCCGGATGAACACCTCGATGACGTTGCTGTCGCGCTCGTCCTCCTCGGCATAGAGGTGCTCATGCAACTCGGTCTTGGAGATGACCTTGCCTGCGTGTGTCAGCAGATACTCGAGCACGCGGAACTCGTAGCTGGTCAGCTCGACCGGGTGATCATGGACCGTGACGGTACGCGCGCCCGGATCGATGGCCACCGGTCCGGAGACCAGGATCGATTGTGCCCAGCCATTGCTGCGGCGGAGCAGTGCCCGCAGGCGGGCCAGCAATTCTTCCTTGTGGAAGGGCTTGACCAGATAGTCGTCGGCGCCGGCTTCCAGGCCCTCGACTTTGCTCTGCCAGCCATCGCGGGCGGTCAGAATCAGGATGGGGTAGTCGCGCCCCGCGGCGCGGGCCTTCCGAATGATGTCGATGCCCGGTGTTTGCGGCAGGCCCAAATCAATCACGGCGACATCCGTTGGATACTCTTCGGCCATGAACAGGCCGTCCGTCCCGTTGGCCGCGGCGTCGACGGCGAAACCGCCTTCTGACAACACGTCAACGATGTGTTGCCGCAACACATCGTCGTCTTCAACCACCAGTGCGCGCATACCAGGGTCCCCGCAGTGATTGGCGCTTCAGCGCTCGTTGATATGGACGATCCGGACTTCCCCGGCGATCAGCAGTTTCACCCGATACCCATTGCCGGCCGGGTCCACCGAAAGTACCCGCCCGCCATACTGGCTCTGGGCGATCCGGGCGGCTTCGGCGGCGGACAGCTCGCGGGCTGCCGCCCCGGATTGCAGCGGCGACAGTTCCTGCAAGAGCTGTCGTGTGAGTCGCTCGTCACGCAACTGTGCCTGGGCCGTGAAGACCCAGGCGCACGTCAGCAGCAGCAAGGTGACCAGGCGAACCATTGTCGGGGCAGTGTAACGATGCGCGCTCAGTACCGCACCGGCTCTACATGGACGTTGACCGGCAGGCGCGCGCCCGGGTCGTAGGGCATGCGGGTGGTGTAGAGGCGACCCTGGTAGCGATAGGTGACGTCATAGCCGTCGATTCGCTGTTGGGTGTAGTGGCTGGGCACCGACTGACAGCGGGTCTGGTAGCTACCGCTGTTGACGGTGGGGGCCCGGCTGTTGACGACACGTTGGCCAACGCCGGCGCCGATGATGGCGCCGAGTGCGGTGGCCGCATCCTTACCGCGGCCCTTGCCAAACTGATGACCCGCAACGCCGCCGGCGATGGCGCCCACTACCGAACCCGCCACGCCATCGGTAAACCAGTAGTTGTTGTTGTTCCGCGGTGCGTAGGCCACCGGCTCCTGCCAGCATTCCTGGCGCGGCTGTGAGACCTGGATGGCGGTGTACACCGGCCGTGTCTCGACCACCTGGGCGTATTCCGGAGCGCCCTGGTAGCCGTACGCGGGCGCGTCCCAGCGCCCATCGGCATAGGCCGTCGAGGACAGCGCCAGTCCAAGACCGGCGAACAGAAGGGGGTAGTGCATGTCGGACTCCAGTCAAGGCCCGGGCGGGCGATGTTAGGAGCCTATCGGCCGATGCTGAATTGTGGCTGACTCGTTTCAGCGCTCAGCGATTACGCTGCACCGTGCTGCCATCGGACAGCCTTTGCAAGCCCGACACGATGACCACATCGTCCGCTTGCAGTCCGGCGGTGACTTCCACCATGCCGGGCATACGTTGCCCCAGTTGGATCTCGGTCTCGGCGGCACGACCGTCGATGACGCGGAACACGCGCGCGCTTTCGCCGCGCGGAAAGACGGCCGCCTCGGGGACCAACAGGGCGCCCTCACGGGTCGCGAGGTCCAGTTCCACACGGGCGAACAGCCCGGGCCGCAGGCGCGGGTCCGGCTGGTCGATGCGCGCACGCACTGCGACAGAGCGCGAGGATTCGCTGATCCTGGCGGCCAGCGCCTGGACCGTGGCCGGGAACGACGCCCCCGGAAACGCATCCAGGTGTACGGCCACGGTCTGGCCGATGCGCAAATCACCGAGTACGGTCTCGGGCACCCGGAACTCCACCCGCATCGGATCCAGCGCTTCAAACTGCACCAGCGGTTCGCCCGGATTGACGTAGGCGCCGGGGCTCACTTGGCGCAGTCCCGCAACGCCATTGAAGGGCGCTGTGATGCGATGCTTGGCGACCCGCGCTTTCATCAGGTCAGATGCCGCCTTGGCGACCGCAAGGGCGGCTTCGGTCTGATCCACCTCGGCGGGCGACACCAGGCGACGTTGCGCGAGTTCCTGGGCGCGCAGGTGATTGCGTTCGGCAAGGCGCAGGCTGGCCTCGGCCTGTGCCAGTTCGGCGCGGTCGATCTGGTCGTCCAGGCGGAACAGCAGGGCGCCGGCAGAAAGCGCATCGCCCTCGGCGAAATGGACCTCCGCGATACGGCCGCTCAGTTCGGAGGTGATGGTGGTGGACTCCAGCGACTGCAGGGTCCCGACCGCCCGTATCGTCTCTGTGAGTGCGCGTTCGGTCACCCGGGCCGTTTCTACCGTCACGGCTGGCGGCGTCGCAGCTGCGGCCGGGCTGGGGGGGCGGTCGGCCTGACAGGCGCTCAGCAGCGCCAGCGCCAGAATCAGCGCGGAGTGGTGGTTCATGGGCTGGGCCGGCTTCGGGAGAGCAGGATGGACCACGGCTTTGCGCCTTGGTTCGGACACAGGGTGTACTTCAGGCCGGCGGCCGCGCGAAGCGGTCCAGCAGTGCCATTGCCGCCGGGTCGGCGTAGGCGCGGAACAGCGTGCGCACCAGAACACCCAGCGTACGGTGCACTTCGTCGGCATCCTGGTGCCGCATCGGCAGGATGATGGCCTCGACCAGCGAGATGATGGCCCGGCTCATGTCGTCGATCTCGGTGCCCAGCGAGATCACGCCAGCCTGCTGTCCGCGCAACAGGGTTTGTCGAACGGTGTCCACCGCCGCCGCCTCGAATGCGCGCTGTGCAGCATGGATGGCACCAGACTCCGGACTGGAGGGCAGCAGCCAGTAGCCGGCAATACCCTCCTGAATGCGCGTGTCCTTGAGCAGGTCTTCGAGTCCTTCGAACAGTTTGAGGATGCCCAGTCCGGGCCGTGCCTCGCGCGCCATCGGATCGAAGATGTGCCGATTGAAGAGATCGTGGACCCGTTGAAGGCAGCTGAGAAACAGTGCGTCCTTGCCCGGAAAGTGCCAGTAGAGCGCGCCCTTGGACAGGCGTGCGTGCTGGGCAATGTCGCCGATCGACACGCCTTCGTAGCCGTAGCGCCCAAACAGACGAAATGCCTGTTCCTGGATGATGGACAGCGTGTTGCCTTGTTCTCGAGCAGGTTTTCTGGGCATGCCGTTGGATCGTGTCGTATCGCGACATGCTAGCCGGAATGGGGCATCGGCGCAGGGGCCGCAAAACGAAAAAACCCGCCGAGCGGCGGGCCTTCGCGTGCCGGTTTCCCGGCAGAGGAAGATGGCGTTCCCACGGGGATTCGAACCCCGGTTACATCCGTGAAAGGGACGTGTCCTAGGCCTCTAGACGATGGGAACGAGGCAATCTTCCTAAAGAGATGGTGGAGCTAGTCGGGATCGAACCGACGACCTCTTGCATGCCATGCAAGCGCTCTCCCAGCTGAGCTATAGCCCCTCATCAAGGGAGCGCGATTATACGGGGTTCCTTTTCGGTTTGTGAATACCTTGCGACAAAAAAAATCGCAGTGCTCAGCGCGTCTGTCCGGCCAGGAAAAGCCAGGTCTCCACCACCGTGTCCGGGTTGAGCGAAATCGACTCGATGCCCTCGTCGAGCAGCCATCGCGCCAGGTCCGGATGATCGCTGGGGCCCTGGCCGCAGATGCCAACGTACTTGCCCTTGGCGCGACAGGCCGAGATGGCCAGGTGCAGCATCTGTTTGACGGCTGGATCGCGCTCGTCGAAGAGATGCGCAATCAGACCGGAGTCGCGATCCAGCCCCAGGGTCAGCTGGGTCATGTCGTTGGAGCCGATCGAGAAGCCGTCAAAGTGCTCCAGGAACTGCTCGGCCAGCACCGCGTTCGACGGCAGCTCGCACATCATGATCACCTGCAGCCCATTGTCGCCGCGCTTGAGCCCGTTCTCGGCCAGGATTTCATTGACCCGGCGCGCTTCCTCCAGCGTCCGTACGAACGGGATCATGATCTTCACATTGGTCAGCCCCATTTCATCGCGGACATGGCGCAGTGCCTCGCACTCCATGTCGAAGCAGGGGCGGAAGTCCGGGGCGATGTACCGCGACGCACCGCGGAACCCCAGCATCGGATTCTCCTCGTGCGGTTCGTATCGGGTGCCGGCCACCAGGTTGGCGTACTCGTTGGACTTGAAATCACTCATGCGCACGATCACCGGCTCCGGCGCGAACGCGGCGGCGATGGTGGCGACCCCCTCTGCCAAGCGCTTCACGAAATAGTCGCGCGGGCTGTCGTAGGCGGCAATCATGGAGTCAATGATGCGACGCACCTCGGGAGGCTGTTCGTCGAGCGCCAGCAGGGCCTGCGGGTGAATCCCGATCTGGCGGTTGATGATGAACTCCAGCCGCGCCAGCCCGACGCCGCGATGGGGCAGGCTGGCGAAATCGAACGCCTGTTCGGGGGTGCCGACGTTCATCATGATCTTCACCGGAATTTCCGGCATCTGATCGAGCGCCACCTCGTCAACGGCGAAATCGATGTTGCCGTCATAAATGATGCCGGTGTCACCTTCGGCGCAGGATACGGTCACAGACTGACCATCCCGGAGGACGTCGGTGGCGTTGCCGCAGCCAACCACCGCCGGGATGCCAAGCTCGCGCGCGATGATCGCGGCATGACAGGTGCGCCCGCCACGGTTGGTGACGATGGCGCTGGCGCGCTTCATGATTGGCTCCCAGTCCGGATCGGTCATGTCGGTGACCAGCACGTCCCCCTTCTGCACGCGGTTCATCTGGGTGATGCTGTTGAGCACGCGCACCGGCCCGGCGCCGATTTTCTGTCCAATGGCGCGGCCCTCGGTGAGGCGGCGGCCGGAGCCCTTCAGCTTGTAGCGTCTGAGCACGTTCGCGTTGGCGCGGCTCTGCACGGTTTCCGGCCGCGCCTGAAGGATGTAGAGCTGGCCGTCGACGCCGTCCTTGCCCCATTCGATGTCCATCGGTCGGCCGTAGTGGTCTTCGATGATCAGCGCCTGTCGCGCCAGGGCCTCGACATCGGCATCGTTGAGCGAGAATCGGGCGCGACGCTCGGTCGACACCGGCTCGAACATCACGGTGCGACCCAGGGTGCGGTCCTGGGAGTAGACCATCTGCTTGGCCTTTTCGCCCAGGCCGCGCTTGAGGATGGCCGGGCGGTTTGCCCGCAGGGCGGGCTTGTAGACGTAGAACTCGTCCGGGTTGACGGCGCCCTGAACCACCGCCTCACCCAATCCATAGCTCGCGGTGATGAACACGGCGTCTCGAAAGCCAGACTCGGTATCCATGGTGAACATGACACCCGAGCTTCCGCGATCGGAGCGCACCATGCGCTGGACACCCGCGGACAGTGCGACCACTGCGTGTTCGAAGCCGTGATGCACGCGATAGGCAATGGCGCGGTCATTGAACAGGCTGGCGAACACTTCCTTGATGGCCTTCAGCACATTCTCGATGCCGTCGACGTTGAGAAAGGTCTCCTGTTGGCCGGCGAAGCTGGCATCCGGGAGATCCTCTGCAGTGGCCGAGGAGCGAACCGCGACCGAGATCGCCTTGCCGGATTCGGCCACCAGGGCCTCGTAGGCGGCACGGATCTCGGTCTCCAGCTGCGACGGGAATGGCGCCTGCATCACCGCGTCGCGAATCTGCCGGCCGACGCTGGCCAGGCGCTCGACATCGTCAACGTCGAGGCCATCGAGTTGTCCCTTGATCTTGGCGTCGAGGCCCTCGTGGGCCAGAAACTCGCGATAGGCGGCAGCGGTGGTGGCAAAGCCGTTGGGCACCTTCACGCCGGCCTCGGCCAGCTGGCTGATCATTTCGCCAAGGCTGGCGTTTTTGCCGCCGACGGTCTCGACGTCATGCATGCCGAGCGCGGAGTACCACAGGACGTGCGGCTGGGAGCTCATTGCGGGATTCTGTGCGGGAGAGGGAGGGGGATTATCGAAATGCACGCCGTGCACTGCAACATGGCGCCGCGATGGCGCACACTGCAGGCCGTATCACAGGGGGCTCCATGACAACGCCGCGACCGGTCTTTTTTCTCTCCGATGGCACCGGCATTACTGCCGAAACCTTGGGAAACACCTTGCTCACCCAGTTTGAGGGGGCCACCTTCCACAAGACCACGCTGCCGTTCATTACCAGCGAGGCGCGTGCGCGGACCACGGTCGAGTACATCAACCATCTGGCGCAGCGGCAGGGGGTGCGGCCAATCCTGTTCAGCACCACCGTCAACGACAGTGTGCGGATGGTGTTGCGGCAGGCCGAGGCGGTGTTCATCGACCTGTTCGATCACTTCATTCCGCTGCTCGAGTCCGAGCTGGCGTTGAAATCCAGCCATGCGCAAGGGCGGGCGCACGGGGTTGCCGACAGCCTGCGCTACAACGCCCGTATCGCGGCGATGAATTACGCCATGGAGCATGACGATGGTCAGTCTGTGCGTGACCTCGCACGGGCCGAGTTGATCCTGATCGCGCCATCGCGCTGCGGCAAGACGCCAACCAGCCTCTACCTGGCCCTGCAACACGGCGTGTTTGCGACCAATTTCCCGTTAATCGAGGAAGACCTGGCTCAAGGCCGACTGCCAGAGTCACTGCGGGACTGCATCCCCAGGCTGTTCGGGCTGACCTCCGACCCGGAAAGGTTGATGCAGGTCCGTACCGAGCGCAGGCCAGGCTCCAAGTACGCCTCTCTGGCGCAATGCGCCTTTGAACTCCGCCAGGCCGAACAGCTGTACCGCCGTCATCGGATTCCCTTCGTCAACTCCGCCAACATGTCGATTGAGGAGATGGCGACGGTGATCATGCAGGAAAAGGGGCTGCGCAAGACCACGTTCTGATGAGGCTCAGTCCGGCGTGGCCAGCAGGGCGGGGCGCAGGAAGCGCAACAACGCCTCATGCGTGGGGCCCGGTTGCTCCAGTTGTGGCAGGTGGCCGGCATTCTCAATCCACTGCAGTTGGGCGCGAGCGCCCAACAGGGGCAGCACGGTCGCGGCTTCCGAAGCGGGCACCACCGTGTCGTGACGGCCCCAGAGCAGCAAGGTCGGCAAGTCCTGTTGGCCGAGTGCCGCGTAGTGTGGTCGTGGATCGCGGGGGATTAGGTTGCGCAGCGTCGACAGCAGGGCGCGACGGTAACCCTCGTAGACCCGTTGCTCGGTAAAGCCAGGACGGTAAGCCGCGGCGAGCGTGGTGTCGTGAAAGCTGCGGTCCTGCAGGCGTAGCTGAGCAGGAAAGTAGAGCGTGTGTGCCAGCACTTCGCCCACCAAGGGCCAGCGCAGCGGTCCGATCTCGCGCGCGCTGTTGTACGGCGCCATCAGCACCAGCCTCGCAACCTGCTCCGGGTGGGCTTCGGCGTAAGCGGCTGCGATCAAGCCGCCCATTGAAAGGCCCACCAGCTGCACAGGCTGATCGGGCGCCAGCGTGGAGAGCAGCTCGGCGAGTTGGCGGGTGAAACGCTCGAGGTCATATCGTCCCGGCGGACGGTCCGACCAGCCGCGACCATAGAGGTCGTAACGCAGCGTGCGAAATCCGGCCGCCTGCAGGGCGGCCGCAGTGCCGGACCACAGGCTGCTCGGATAGGAGTAGCCGTGCACCATGACCACCAGGGGGCCGCGTTCGCGCCCCTCCAGGCGAAAAGCGGTGATGCCGTCGGACAATTGCACGAAGGACATCGGCGCCTGCGCCCGCGTCTGTGCATTCAGGGCCACGCGCTCGGGGTTTTGCCACCAGGCCCAGCCGCCGACGGAGGCAAGCAAAGCCAACAGCATCAAGCCGACGCGCATGGTCTCAGGTCACCAGGTCGGGGGTGCTGCGGCCGGTCAATGCGGAGATCTGCGTCAACCGCTCCGCCAGGGTCGCCAGCGGGGCCAAGGCCTGGTTGGGGTCGAGGTCCAGTGCGTCCTGTCGCCAATGTTCCAGATACAGCCGCAGGGTGGCGCCCTGGGTGCCGGTGCCGCTCTTGCGCAGGATGATGCGCGCGGTATCCCCGAACACGATCCGGAGCCCCTGGTTGCGGGCCTCGCTGCCATCGACCGGGTCACGATAGGCGAAACTGTCAGCGATGGTCACGGTGAGCCCGTCGAAGGCGCTTCCTGCGATCGACGGTAAGGCGGCAGCCAGTCCCGTCATCACCGCATCGGCAGCATCGGCGGAAAGGTTCTCGTAATCGTGGCGCGCAAAATAGTGGCGGCCAAATCGTGCCCAATGGGCTTGCGCCAGCTGCGGCAGCGAGCGACCGGTGGCCGCCAGAACGTTGAGCCAAGCCAGCACCGCCCACAAACCATCTTTCTCGCGCACGTGATCAGAGCCGGTGCCGAAGCTCTCCTCGCCACAGAGGGTGATCTGACCGTCATCCAGCAGGTTGCAGAAGAATTTCCAGCCGGTCGGCGTCTCGTGCAGTGGGATGTTGAGTGCCTGGGCCACGTGGTCGGCGGCACGGCAGGTCGGCATCGAGCGGGCGATACCGCGTAAGCCCTGACGGTAACCGCGACAGTGCTGCAGATGGGCCGCCAGCATGGCCAGGGAATCACCAGGCGAGATGAACTGCCCGGGGCCAAGAATCATATTGCGATCGCCATCGCCGTCGCTGGCGGCACCGAGGTCGGGCGCGTCGGCGGCCATCATGTGGCGCACCAGGTCCTCGGCGTAGATCAGGTTGGGGTCAGGGTGGCCGCCGCCAAAATCCGCCAGGGGCACCGCGTTGACGATGTCGGCGGCTGGGGCGCCCAGCATGTCCACCAGAATGCGTCGGGCATAGGGGCCGGTCACCGCGTGCAGGGCGTCATAGCGAATCCGATGGCCCCCCTTGAACCAGTCCGCTATTTGATCAAAATCAAATAGCTGCTCCATTAACTTCGCGTAATCGTCGAGGCCATCGACCACCTCTACCACGCCGCCGTCGAAGGGATACTCACCGCGACGGTCAATGTCCGCTTTTGCCGAAGGATCAATTAGATACCTGGATATCTTGAGGCTTTCTGCGAAGATCCGGTCGGTCAGGGCTTCGCCGGCCTGACCGCCACCCGCAATGTTGAACTTGAGGCCGAAGTCACCTTCCGGGCCGGCGGGGTTGTGGCTGGCGGTCAGCACCAGGCCGCCAGCGGCCTGACGCTGGCGGATCAGGTGTGAGGCGGCTGGGGTGGACAACAGGCCGCCCTGACCCACCACGATTCTTGAAATCCCGTTGGCTGCCGCCATACAGATGGCGGTGGCGATGGCCTCGCGGTTGTGGAAGCGGCCGTCGCCGCCAATGACGAGCACGGAACCTTTTAGCGCCGGAACACAGTCAAAGACGGATTGAAGGAAGTTTTCGAGATAACGAGGCTGTTGAAACACCCGTACCTGCTTGCGCAACCCCGCCGTCCCGGGCTTTTGGTCGGGAAACGGGGTTGTTGAGATTTCCTGTACGGGCATATCGCTTTCGTTGTCGGGCCTTGGCACCTTATCTTATAGTCAGTGTATGCAGACGTCCCATGAACGACCCGTCGTTGCCGCCGCGACATCGCCGTCGCGTCGCCTTGCGGTCCTGATCGATCTGTACGAGCGCAATTTCCGCTTGTTGCAGCGTCTGATCCCCGCGCTGGACCTTCCGCCGCAGAAGGCCATCTCGCACAGCTTGGCAGACCCGCCACTGCATTTGACGGTCACTGAGCGGGATCGTTACACCCTGACCTGCAAGCTGACCTACGAATTCGTCGATGACGAAGGGGTCCGTCGCCAGCCGGATCTGTGGGTGCGCATCTATCGGGATGCCGGGGTTGCCGAGGCGCTCAATCAGCCCAACCGCCCGCCATGGGAGGCGGAAGGTGAGGGCGACCCCTGGGCCGAGCGTTTTCTCGACGAGCAATGGCGCCGCAACCTGACCCTGGGCAAGTGGCTGGAGTACCTCATCGACAACGGGCACGGTTTCGGTCGCAACGACGCCACTGTGTCGGCGGCGGCCTGATTCCGTGCGATACGCGCTCGATGGCCTTGCGCCGACCCTGGGCGCCGATGTGTGGATCGCTCCAGGGGCCCAGGTCATCGGGCAGGTGCATCTCGCGGAGGGCGCCAGTGTCTGGTTTGGCTGCGTTCTGCGCGGGGACTCCGACGCCTTGCACATTGGCGCTGGGTCCAACATTCAGGATGGCTCAGTGCTGCATGCCGATAGCGGCATCCCGCTGCGGGTGGGGCGCGACTGCACCGTTGGGCATCAAGTGATGCTGCACGGGTGCACCATTGGCGACAACAGCCTCGTCGGGATCCAGAGCGTGGTGCTCAATCGAGCAGTGATCGGCCGGAACTCGCTGGTCGGTGCCGGCAGTCTGGTGCCGGAGGGCAAGGTGTTTCCCGACGGCGTGCTGTTGATGGGGCGGCCAGCGAAGGTGGTCCGCGAGCTGTCGCCCGCGGAACAACAAATCATCACGCTGTCGGCTCAGCACTATTTTCGTAACGCGGCTCGGTTTCGTTCCGGGCTGGTGCCGCTCGACTGAGCTCGCTTAGCTGGCGGCGGGGTTTGCGAACGGCAACTTCGGTGCGTTGAACCACTCGATGTCGCCGCATCCCGGATGGGCCTCAGACCAGTCCCGGATGGTTAGGCGGTAGTGGGCAACGGCGCAGGTGGGTAGATGCGTCGGCGCCGTGTCCGGCGCCAGCCACTGGCCCAGTAGCGTGAGACCAGGGTTGTGCCCGAACAGCCAGACCCGCGCCAGCGACTCCGGTAGGCCCCTTATAACCGCCACCAGGCGATCCAGGCTGGCCTCGTAAAGGGCGGGCTCATACTGCACGTGTCCCACCGGCTTGTCCCAGTCCTCGGCAAAAAGCCGTGCTGTCATCATTGCGCGCGTAGCGGGGCTGCTGATCCAGGAAGCGGTCGCAGGTAGCGCGGCGCGGGCGCGCGCCGCCATCACCGGCGCGTCTCGGTGCCCGCGCGGGTTTAGCGGACGCTCGAAATCGGTGAGCTCCGGATGGCTCCAGCTTGATTTGGCGTGTCGGACCAGCGTCAGGTAGCGCATGACAGGGGAGTGTAGAGGTCAAACCGAGCCTGTGTCCCCTTCAGCTGCTGCAGTGCCGGCAGTCCCGCCAGCGGTGGGGCCGCGCGCGGCCGCTTCACCGCGACGCGCCAGCGCGCGCGCGCGCGGGCCGGAGCCAGCAGGCGGTCGGCGTCTGGATCGGATCCGGTCAGCGCACGGAAGATCTGCATCTCCTTTCCGGGTAGCGCCTGCTTGCCTCGGTGCGGATACATCGGGTCGAGATAGATCACGTCCCAGGCGCCGTCGGTGGCCAGCAGGTCATGGGCATCACCGGGATGCAGCTGCAGGCGGCCGGCCAAGGTCGGGTCGCGCTGCGCCAGGCGTTCCAGGGCGTCCGACAGCAAGCTGCGGATCATCGGGTGCCGCTCGCAGAGGGTCACCTCGGCGCCCAGTGCAGCCAATGTCAGGGCATCCCGTCCCAGCCCGGCTGTGGCATCAAGGATGCGCCACGGTGGTGGGCGGCCGATGCCGCAGGCACGCGCGAGCAGCTGGCGCCGACCCGCTGCAATTCGGCGACATTGATCGTCGCTTTCCCAGTCCACCTGAACCGCGCCCATCTCGGGATGCGCTTCTGAGCGAATTCCCGGCCGCCCTTGCGCATCGTGAACCAACAAAAAACCCCGGACCGTCGGGTCCGGGGTTGGCTTCTGCATCGCCACGGCTCAGGACAGCTTGCTGGCCTCGAACAGGCTGCTCATGCGCTGAGCGAGCATCAGATCGCCTTCGATCTGCAGCTTGCCGGTCATGAACGCAGTCATGCCGTTGAGCTCACCCTTGAACAAGGCAACGAGATCGTCGTCTTCCATGGTGATGGTGACGTCCGGGCTGCTTGCAGGGCCCTCGCCGACGGAGCACTCGCCGCCCTTGATCGTCGCGTGCATGGGCGAGGAGATGTTGAACTGCAGGGTGGCGTCCAGGCCGGAGGCGGCATCCGGATTGAAGGCGGCCGGCAGTTGCTTGATCAGATCGACAGCGGACATGGATGAAAGGCTCCGAAACGAAAATGAGTGAACCCGCATGCTAGCGCCGCGATGGCGCCGAGGCAACGAAGGTTCGCACGATGGTAAGGCCCATTACGGCGCGCAATCGTCCATCCTGCGCGCCATGGCTGGCGAGATCATCACCGCATGAACCGTACTCATGTATATCCGGTTACCGGCCTTCAGCCGTTGCAGCTCAAGGTGGTCTGCTGTGTGGTCCAACCGCCGGTAGTCCCGCAGTTCATCATGGCCGGCCCGGCATTGTTTGAACCGTCGGAACGCGGTGCCTTTGGCGGCCCCGCGCGCCTCGTCCCATTCCCGCACGGTGATCCAGGCGCTGTGAACGGAATCGCTAGAATGTGTCATGGACCGCAGTGTAAAAGACCGCCGCCGAGCCGTCGCAGAGGGCCCCGATGATGTCGCCGCTTGATGTGACGCCCTCACTGCTGGCGCTGCAATCAGCGCTGCAGGGAACCTCAGAGGCGCCGCCGCGGCGCTTCTACCACGCCGATTTTCCAGAGGGTTTCGAACGTCTGGTGCCCCAGGGGTTGCTTCGGCAGCTACGCCCTGCAGCGGTACTGGTGGCGATTCTGATGCGGCCTGAGTCAGCGTCGATTCTGTTGACCCGCCGATCCGAGCAGTTGCGTGCGCATCAGGGGCAGGTCAGTTTCCCCGGCGGGCGCCGCGATGAGGGGGACATCTCGCTTGCCCACACGGCGTTGCGTGAGGCGGAAGAAGAGGTGGGTCTGCCGCCCAACCAGGTCGAGGTGATCGGCTACCTGGATGATTACCCGACCCTGAGCCGATTCCGGGTGACGCCGGTGGTTGGGCTGGTGAATGCGCCGCCCGCGCAGTGGCGCCCGGCGCCTGAGGAGGTGGCGGAAGTATTTGAGCTGCCGCTTGCGCTCGCGCTCGATCCTGGCGCCTATCGTCAGCAGACCCTGCTGCGCGAGGGCCTGCGATTGCCGTTCTATGAGCTCCATCACGGTGGGCACCGGATCTGGGGCGCAACCGCCGGCATGCTGCGCCAACTGGCGCTGCGGGTGGCTGGTGATGGCTGACGCCTTTGGTCGTGCACTGACCCTGCAGCAGCGCGCTGCTGCGCTCGGCTTTGACTGGCCTGATGCCGGGGGTGTCCGTGACAAGCTGGACGAAGAGCTGCGCGAGCTGGATGTGGCGTGCACCGAGTCGGCACTGCGACAGCATCAGGAACTCGGCGACGTGTTGCTGACCCTGACCAACCTGGCACGGCATCTCGGCGTCGATCCGGCGCGGGCGCTGGAGGATGCGACGGCGCGCTTCGCGCGCCGGTTCGCGAGGATCGAAGCGGCTGCCGGGCAACTGCCGGAGCTGGGAACTCCCGATCGGCTTGCGGCCATGGAGCGGCTCTGGCAGGCCGCCAAGGAGGACGGGCTTTAGCGTCCGTCATGCGGCGTCTGCGTGCTAGAGTCCGGCTCTTAGAACGAAAGCTGTGAAGGGGAGGCGCTATGCGTATCGGTTTGGTGGTGGACTCGGCCTGCGATCTGCCGCCCGAATTCATTGAGGCGAACAACCTCATCATCCTGCCGATTACCCTGCACCTCGGCGCACGCGATCTGATCGACGAGCGGGATGTGGAGCAGACCCGGCGTTTCTACGCTGAAAACTGGGACGGACACGGCGACGCCGGGACCTCGGCGTTTTCCACCGAGCAGATCAAGGCCTTGTTTCTGTCGAAGTTGGTGATCGACTTCGACTTCGTCTTCTGCCTGACCATTGCATCCAGCCGCAGCCCGATGTTCGACAATGCCGTCAAGGCCTCTTTCGCCATCCTCAACGATTACAAGCCGCACCGGGCGCAGGCAGGTATCTCCGGCCCCTTCGCGCTGCGGGTGATTGACTGTCAGAATCTGTTCGCCGGCCAGGGGGTGTTGGCGGCGGAAGCGGTGCGCTTGATCCGTGCCGGCGAGAACCCGGTGAAGATCCGAGAACGGCTGGAGTTCCTGGTTCAGAACGTTCACGGCTACATGTTGCCCCAGGACCTGTTCTACCTTCGCGCGAGGGCGCAGAAGAAGGGCGATCGCAGTCTGGGCTGGCTTGGGGCGATGCTGGGGACTGCTCTGGACATCAAGCCGCTGATCAAAGGCTATCGAAATACCACCGGCCCGGTGGCCAAGTTGCGCCATTTCGAAGATGGCGCACGCCGACTGTTCGAGTACACCGGCGAGCGGGTCCGCAGGGGGCTGTTGGCGCCGACCTTGGTCATGAGCTACGGCGGGGAGCTTGAGCAGTTGCGCCGGCTTCCCGGTTACGATGAATTGCGGCGGGTTTGCCGGGACGCCGGTGTCGAGGTGCATGAGAGCATGCTGTCGATGACCGGTGGCATCAACGTCGGGCCGGGCGCGCTGACACTCGCGTTCGCCGACGAACCCCACGATCTGCCGTTGTGACCCGGTCTGCGCGCACAACCATAGAAAGCACATGGAGCACAGGGTGACATCCGAGTCAGCGGCCCCGCGGGTGGGCATTTTGGGGGCTGGCGGCCGCATGGGGCGTGCGCTGATCCAGGCCGTGGTGGCCACAGACGGGCGGGTCTGTCTAGGCGGCGCCTTTGAGCAGGCGCAGTCGCCTCAGTTGGGCGCTGATGCCGGCGCCCTGGCGGGGCTGGAGCGCCTTGGCGTGACACTGCAGTCGGCTCTGGACCCCAGCTGTTTTGACGTCCTGATCGATTTCACCCGACCGGAGGCCCTGCCGGAGGCGCTTGCGGCCTGTCGATCCGCTGGGCGGGGGCTGGTGATCGGCACCACCGGTTTCGACGCGGGTCAGCGCGCTGATATCGCGCGGGCAGCGCAAGACATCGCCATCTGTATGTCTGGCAACTTCAGCGTCGGCATCTTCTTGTTGCAGCGGCTGGTCGAGCAGGCGGCTGCCCTGCTGGGGCCGGACTTCGACATCGAAGTGGTGGAAGCGCACCATCGGCACAAGGTCGACGCGCCGAGTGGGACTGCGCTGATGCTCGGCGAGGCGGCCGCAAAGGGCAGCGGGCGCAGTCTGAGCGATCATGCCATTTACGCCCGACAGGGCCATACCGGCCCCCGGCCCGAGGGCACTATCGGGTTTGCCACGGTCCGCGGAGGCGACGTCGTCGGCGACCACACCGTCCACTTCCTCGGCGATGGCGAGCGCGTCGAGCTCACGCACCGGGCGTCCAGCCGCATGAACTTTGCCCGCGGCGCGGTGCGTGCCGCGCATTGGGTCGCCGGCCGCGCTCCCGGCCTCTACAGCATGGCCGACGTGCTGGTTGGCGACCGCTGATCGCGGCGCAGCAATTTTTCGTGGACCTTTGACCGGCGCGGCAGTATCATGCGCGCCTAATCCGAGACGGGGGCGCCTGCCCCCGTTTCCGTGTGAAACGCCGGAAACGGCCCCGGATTAGCGATTGAAGACTCTCTGCCGATGAATCCACTACACCCGGCTGTACTTGCCCTCTCCGACGGTTCGGTTTTTGAGGGGGTTTCCATTGGAATTGACGGGGTTTCGGCGGGCGAGGTGGTCTTCAACACGGCGATGTCCGGATATCAGGAGATTCTCACCGATCCCTCCTATCGCCAGCAGATCGTCACGCTCACCTATCCGCACATCGGCAATGTCGGGGCCAATCCCGAAGATGCGGAGTCCGGTGAGGTGCACATTGCCGGGCTGGTGCTGCGTGAGGTCCCGCGCCCAGCAAGCAACTTCCGCGCCCAGGAATCGTTTCGCGACTACCTGCAACGGCATCAGGTGGTCGGTATTGCCGAGATCGACACCCGTGCGCTGACACGCATATTGCGTGACCAGGGTGCACAGGGTGGCGCCATCGTGGCTGGCCCGAATGCGACAGCGGATGCCGCATTGGCGGCCGCTCGGGCTTTTCCCGGCCTGAAAGGGGCTGACCTGGCCCAAGTCGTGACCTGCGATGCGCCGCACGCCTGGACCCGAGGTAGCTGGCAGCTCGAAACCAATCGCGAGACCGAGCACGCGCACGCCGCACCGCACGTGGTGGTGCTGGACTTCGGGGTCAAGCGCAACATCCTGCGGCTGCTGGTCGATCGCGGCTGCCGGGTGACCGTGGTGCCTGCCAAGACCGCCGCCGATGCGGTACTGGCCCTCAAGCCCGACGGTGTACTGCTGTCCAACGGGCCCGGTGACCCCGAGCCCTGTACCTACGCCATCGCCACCGCCAAGGCGCTGATCGCTGCCCGCGTCCCGACCTTTGGCATCTGCCTAGGCCATCAGATCCTGGGGTTGGCCGCCGGCGCACGCACCCTGAAGATGAAATTCGGTCACCACGGTGCCAACCATCCGGTGCAGGATCTCGACAGCGGTCGGGTGATGATCACCAGCCAGAATCACGGCTTCGCAGTCGACCCCGACAGCCTGCCTGCAAATGTGCGGGTCACCCATGTCTCTTTATTTGACGGCTCGCTGCAGGGCATTGCGCTGCAGGATGCGCCCGCCTTCGGGTTCCAGGGGCACCCGGAAGCCAGTCCCGGCCCTCATGACCTAGAAGGCCTGTTTGACCACTTCATGGCGATGATGACCCGCTGACATGCCAAAACGTAACGATATCCAGAGCATTCTCATCATCGGTGCCGGCCCCATCGTCATCGGGCAGGCCTGCGAGTTCGACTACTCCGGGGCCCAGGCCTGCAAGGCCCTGCGCGAGGAGGGCTATCGCGTCATCCTGGTGAACTCCAACCCCGCCACGATCATGACCGATCCGGAGATGGCGGACAGCACCTACATTGAGCCGATCCGTTGGCAGACCGTGGCGCGCATCATCGAACAGGAGCGGCCCGATGCGCTGCTGCCGACCATGGGGGGGCAGACCGCACTCAACTGTGCGCTGGACCTGGCCCGCGAGGGTGTGCTGGAAAAATTCGGCGTACAGATGATCGGCGCCAATGCCGAAGCCATCGACCTCGCCGAGGATCGCCTGAAGTTCCGGGATGCGATGACCGAGATCGGTTTGGGCAGCGCCCGCTCCGGCATCGCGCACACCATGGACGAGGCCCGCGCACTGCAGGCGGATATCGGTTTCCCGGTCATCATTCGACCCAGTTTCACGCTGGGCGGGACCGGCGGCGGTGTCGCCTACAACGTCGAGGAGTTCGAGGAGATCGTGTCCCGTGGTCTTGATCTTTCGCCCACCAACGAAGTCCTCATCGAGGAATCGCTGCTGGGGTGGAAAGAATACGAGATGGAGGTGGTCCGGGACCGTAAGGACAACTGCATCATCGTCTGTTCGATCGAGAACTTCGATCCCATGGGCGTGCATACCGGTGACTCCATCACGGTGGCGCCGTCCCAGACCTTGACCGACAAGGAATACCAGCTGCTGCGTGATGCCTCGATCAAGGTGCTGCGCCGTGTCGGTGTCGAGACCGGGGGCTCCAACGTTCAGTTCGCGATCAACCCGGCGGACGGCCGCATCATCGTCATTGAGATGAATCCGCGTGTCTCGCGTTCGTCGGCGCTCGCTTCGAAGGCCACAGGGTTTCCGATCGCCAAGGTTGCGGCCAAGCTGGCGGTTGGCTACACCCTGGATGAGCTGAAGAACGACATCACCGGCGGCCGCACCCCGGCATCGTTCGAGCCCTCGATCGATTACGTGGTCACCAAGGTGCCGCGGTTCACGTTCGAGAAATTCCCGCAGGCCGACTCGCGCCTGACCACGCAGATGAAGAGCGTGGGTGAAGTCATGGCGATGGGGCGGAATTTCCAGGAGTCGCTGCAGAAGGCCCTGCGCGGCCTGGAAGTGGGCAGTGATGGGTTCGACCCGATGGTGTCGCCGGAGCAGGCGGATGCCGAGGCTTTGGTCCGTTCGGAACTGGCCATCCCGCGCGCCAACCGGATCTGGTATGTCGGTGATGCCTTCCGTCTTGGGATGAGCCTGGAAGAGGTGCACCGCATCTCGCGTATCGACCCCTGGTTCCTGGAGCAGATCGAGGAAATCATCCGGACTGAAGAGACCCTGAAGGGGACCACGCCAGCTGACCTTGATGCCCCACGCCTGCGCCGCCTGAAGCGGATGGGCTTTTCGGATCGTCGCCTGGCCACCCTATGGGGGGTGCGCGAAGCGGATGTGCGGGCGCGGCGCCTGGCGCTGGATGTGCGGCCCGTGTTCAAGCGAGTCGACACCTGTGCCGCGGAGTTTCCGACGTCCACCGCGTATCTGTACTCGTCTTATGATCAGGTCTGTGAAGCGGCACCGACGGATCGCGACAAGATTATGATCCTGGGGGGCGGACCCAACCGGATCGGGCAGGGTATCGAGTTCGACTACTGCTGCGTGCACGCCGCTTTGGCACTGCGCGAAGATGGTTACGAGACCATCATGGTGAACTGCAACCCGGAGACGGTGTCCACCGATTACGACACCTCCGATCGGCTGTACTTCGAGCCGCTGACGTTCGAAGACGTCATGGCAATCATCGATATCGAGCAGCCCAAGGGCGTGATCGTGCAGTTCGGTGGGCAGACGCCGCTGAAGCTGGCGCGGCAACTGGAAGCGGCTGGCGCGCCGATCATCGGCACCTCGCCGGATGCCATCGACCTCGCCGAGGATCGCGAGCGGTTCCAGAAGCTGGTGCAACAGCTGGACCTGCTGCAGCCCCCCAATGGCACGGCCACGTCCTTGACGCAGGCGTTGGCGATTGCCGCCGAAGTCGGCTATCCGCTGGTGGTCCGCCCCAGCTACGTGTTGGGCGGTCGCGCTATGGAAATCGTCCATGACGACGAAGGGCTGCAGCGCTATATGACCGAAGCCGTCCGCGTCTCCAACGACTCGCCGGTGTTGCTCGATCACTTCCTCAACAATGCGATCGAAGTGGATGTCGACGCGCTGTCCGACGGCGAGCAGGTGGTCATCGGCGGCATCATGGAGCACATCGAGGAAGCCGGTGTGCATTCCGGGGACTCTGCCTGCTCACTGCCGGCCTACTCGCTGTCGCGTGCGGTGCAGGACGTGATCCGCGAGCAAATCGTCAAGCTGGCCCGGGCACTCAAAGTGGTGGGGCTGATGAACGCCCAGTTTGCCGTCCAGGATGATCGGGTCTATCTGCTCGAAGTGAATCCGCGCGCCTCGCGCACCAGCCCATTCGTGTCCAAGGCGACGGGCCGGCCGTTGGCCAAGGTGGCCGCTCGCTGCATGGCGGGCCGCAGCCTGGCATCGCAAGGTGTGACCTCAGAGATTGTGCCGGACTACTACTCGGTCAAAGAGTCGGTGTTCCCGTTCAGCAAGTTCCCCGGCGTCGATCCACTGCTGGGGCCGGAAATGCGCTCCACCGGCGAGGTGATGGGGGTTGGCAATCACTTCGGTGAGGCCTTCAACAAGGCGCTGCTGGCCGGGGGCATGGTGGTACCCGCAAGCGGTACCGCGTTTATCTCGGTGCGCGAGCCTGACAAGCCGAAGGCGGTAGAACTGGCCCGACTGCTGGCATCTCGGGGTATGCGTGTGGTCGCGACCCACGGGACGGCGGCTGCCATCCAGGCGGCGGGTATTCCCTGCGAGCGGATCAACAAGGTCAAGGAAGGTCGCCCGCACTGCGTGGACATGATCAAGAACGGCGAAATCCAGTTCATTGCCAATACCACGGAAGGTAAGCAGTCGATCGAGGAGTCGCGGTCAATCCGTGCCGCGGCCATCCAAAATAAAGTGTGCTACTTCACCACCATTGCCGGTGCCTTGGCCGCTGCCGTGGCGATGGCGCATCTCGACAAGCTGGACGTCAATCGTTTGCAGACACTGCATCAGCGATTGCATTGAGGCGGTTGCTGGCGCTGCGCACCCCGCGCAGGGCGTGCTAGAGTCGTAGCTCAATTCAGAAGCGCTTCGCGGCCTCTTGCAGGCTGCGGAGCGTTTTTTTGCCTGGAGCCAAGGGAGCCCGGACATGAACAAGACCCCCATGACGGCGCGCGGCGCTGACAAGCTGCGCGAGGAGCTGCGGCATCGCAAGAGCGAGCTGCGCCCCAAGATCATTGCCGACATCGATGAGGCCCGCTCGCACGGCGATTTGCGGGAGAACGCGGAGTACCACGCCGCGCGCGAGCAGCACGGATTCAACGAGGGACGCATCACCGAGATCGAATCCAAGCTGGCATCGGCGCAGGTGATCGATGTCACACAGGTCAACGCCCAGGGCAAGGTGGTGTTTGGCGCCACCGTGTCGGTGGCGGACGCCGACAGTGGCGAAGAGATGACCTACCAGATCGTCGGTGAAGACGAAGCGGACATCAAGGCGGGCATGATTTCGTTCAACTCGCCGATTGCGCGTGCGCTGATCGGTAAGACCGAGGGCGACGTGGTGTCAGTGCAGGTTCCCAATGGCGTGCGTGAGCTGGAAATCATCGGCATTCGCTACGAATAGGGCCGGGTGGACCTGCCGCCATGAGCCGGAAACGAAGTGGCAGTTCGGCCCGCTGGCTCAATGAGCATGAGTCGGACCGGTACGTTCAGGAGGCGCGCAAGCTGGGTTACCGCTCCCGTGCGGTGTTCAAGCTGCAGGAAATTCACCAGCGCGACCGGCTGTTCCAGCCAGGGCAGATCGTGGTGGACCTCGGTGCCGCCCCCGGGGGCTGGAGCCAGTTCGCACGTCCCCTGCTGGGACGTCACGGGCGGGTGTTCGCACTCGACATTCTGCCGATGGATGCACTGCCGGAGGTCGACTTCCTGTGTGGGGACTTCCGTGAGGAAGCGGTGCTCACGGCCTTGACCGAGGGGATCAGCGGTCAGGCAGTGGACCTTGTAATGTCCGATATGGCCCCAAACTTGTCAGGCGTAGAGGTGGCGGATCAGGCGTCCAGCATTTATCTGTGTGAGCTGGCGCTGGATTTCGCGGTCGCCCACCTTAAGCCGGGCGGAACCTTTCTGGTCAAGCTGTTCCAGGGTGAAGGGTCCGATGACTACGTACGGACGGTGCGCCGGCATTTCGCCCAGGTCGCCGTTCGTAAGCCAAAAGCCAGCCGTCCACGATCCCGGGAAGTGTACGTGCTAGCGCGGAATTTTAGACGGGTGTAACGTGTCAAAACGTGCCCCGTTATTGGGAAGAGTGCATTGAACGATTTGGCCAAAAATCTGTTGCTCTGGGTCGTCATTTTGGTGGTCCTGATGAGCGTATTCCAGAGCTTCTCCGGCGGCAGCCGGGGGGCAACGCCGCAGCTGGCGTATTCGGAGTTCCTCAATCAGGTCAAGCAGGGCAATGTTGCCGAGGTGGACATTCAGGATCAGGTGATCCGGGGCCAGCTCAAGAGCGGCTCGCGCTTCTCCACGGTCAGCCCTGAGACCGACAACCGCTCCATGATTGGGACTCTGATCGACAACAACGTCAAGTTCGACGGCGAGTTGCCGCAGCAGACGCCCATCTTGCTCCAGTTGCTGTTCAATGCCTTCCCCATCCTGTTGCTGATCGGGGTGTGGATTTACTTCATGCGGCAGATGCAGGGCGGCGGCGGTGGCCGCGGTGCGATGTCGTTCGGTAAGAGCAAGGCTCGCATGCTCAGTGCCGACCAAGTCAAGATCACCTTTGCCGACGTGGCGGGGGTGGAAGAGGCCAAGCAGGAAGTGTCCGAGTTGGTCGATTTCCTCAAGGATCCCGGTAAGTTTCAGAAGCTGGGTGGCAAGATCCCGCGTGGCGTGCTGATGGTGGGTTCCCCGGGGACCGGCAAAACCCTGTTGGCCAAGGCCATCGCCGGTGAGGCGGGGGTGCCATTTTTTGCCATATCGGGCTCTGACTTCGTCGAAATGTTTGTCGGCGTGGGGGCCTCACGTGTCCGTGACATGTTCGAGCAGGCCAAGAAGCACGCCCCCTGCATCATCTTTATCGATGAGATCGACGCGGTGGGACGGCATCGTGGTGCCGGCCTCGGCGGCGGGCATGACGAGCGTGAGCAGACCCTGAATCAGCTGCTGGTGGAAATGGACGGCTTTGAGGGCAGTGAGGGCGTCATCGTCATCGCCGCCACCAACCGGCCTGACGTGCTCGACCCGGCGCTGTTGCGTCCGGGCCGCTTCGACCGTCAGGTCGTGGTGCCGTTGCCGGACGTGCGTGGCCGCGAGCAGATTCTCAAGGTGCATATGCGGGCGGTGCCGCTGGCCGATTCGGTGAAGCCGGGGATCATTGCCCGTGCCACGCCGGGCTTCTCAGGTGCAGATCTGGCCAACCTGGTCAACGAGGCGGCCCTGTTCGCCGCGCGTGGCAACAAGCGTCTGGTTGATCACGACGACTTCGAGCGCGCCAAGGACAAGATCATGATGGGGGCCGAACGGCGCTCGATGGTGATGGGCGATGACGAGAAGCGTTTGACGGCGTACCACGAGGCCGGCCACGCCATCGTTGGCCTGTCGGTGCCGGAACATGATCCGGTGTACAAGGTGTCCATCATTCCGCGCGGCCGCGCGCTGGGTGTCACCATGTTCTTGCCCGAGGAAGATCGCTACAGCTACAGCAAGCAGCGACTCAATTCTCAGATCTGCTCCCTGTTTGGTGGCCGCATCGCCGAAGAGATCATCTTTGGGGCCGACAAGGTCACCACCGGGGCGTCCAACGATATCGAGCGTGCGACGGACATTGCCCGCAACATGGTCACCAAATGGGGTTTGTCGGAAAAGCTCGGGCCCTTGGCCTACTCTGAGGACAACGGCGAAGTGTTCCTGGGCCGCAGCGTGACCCAGACCAAGAACATCTCTGATGAGACCGCACATGTCATCGATCAGGAGATCCGCGAGGTCGTTAACCGCAACTACAGCCGGTCGCGGAAAATCCTGGAAGATAACCTCGACAAGCTGCACGCCATGGCCGAAGCCCTGATGAAGTTCGAGACCATCGACAGTGATCAGATTGCCCGGATCATGGATGGCAAGGACCCCGGCGTGCCCAGCAGCTGGCAGGACAATGATCCGACGCCGCCAACGACACCGGCGCAACCAGCGGCTGATGAGGTCAAGCCGGCGCCGACGCCGTCCTCAAAGCCGGCCAACCAGCTCTGACACCGGTCGGGGTGGGACCGCAGCGGTCCGGATCGGCGGCATGGCCGCCGACGCGACCATGGGTCATGGGGGTGATCAACGTCACCCCCGATTCCTTTTCGGATGGCGGGTGTTACCGCGCGCTCGATAGCGCGTTGCGGCACGCCGAACAGCTGGCGGCCGAGGGGGCCGATATCCTCGATGTTGGGGGTGAGTCCACCCGTCCGGGCGCGCCAGGTGTGTCGCTTGCCGAAGAACTGGATCGGGTGGTGCCTGTGGTGGAAGGCATCCGCGCCCGCCTCGACATCCGGGTTTCAATCGACTCTCGCAATGCCGAAGTCATGCGTGCGGCCACGGCCGCGGGCGCCTCCTGGATCAATGATGTCAACGCCTTGCGTGGCCCGGATGCGATCGCGGTGGCGCGAGACAGCGGTGCGCGGGTCTGTTTGATGCATATGCAGGGGGTGCCGGCGTCGATGCAGCACAACCCCCAGTATGACGACGTGGTGGAATCGGTCGTGCAGTTCCTTTCGGCCCGGGTCGACGCCTGCGTTGCCGGCGGCATCGACCGAGCGCGCTTGTGTATCGATCCCGGCATCGGCTTCGGTAAGCGGCTGCCCCACAATTTGGCGCTTCTGACCGCCATCCCCCGGCTGCGGGCCCTGGGGCTGCCGGTACTGATTGGCGTCTCGCGCAAGTCGATGTTTGGTGATCTGTTGGGTCTGCCGGTGAATCAGCGGCTATCCGCCAGCCTGTCGGCGGCCGCGGTTGCCGTTTTTCTCGGTGCCGCTATAGTGCGCGCCCACGACGTGCGCGCAACGGTCGATGCCGTGCGTGTGGCCGAGGCCCTGCGGCTTGCGGGGGAAACACCTGCCGGCTGAGCCGGCCTCCTGGAGCGTTGGATGACGCGGCAGTACTTCGGAACCGATGGTATTCGCGGGCGTGTCGGCGTGGCGCCGATGACCCCGGACTTCGCTGTCCGGCTTGGCTGGGCTGTGGGTCAGGTGCTGGGGCGCCAGCCTGGGGCGCGCGTGCTGATTGGCAAGGACACGCGGCGGTCGGGCTACCTGTTCGAGTCCGCGCTGGAGGCGGGACTGTCGAGTGCTGGCGTTGAGGTGATGCTGCTGGGGCCGATCCCGACCCCGGCGGTGGCGTATCTGACGCGGGTGCTGCGCGCTGAGGCGGGCATCGTGATTTCCGCCTCTCACAATCCGCATTACGACAATGGTGTGAAGTTCTTCGGCCCTCAGGGCGGCAAGCTGAGTGATGCGCTGGAAGCGGAGATCGAGGCGACGCTGGAAGCGCCAATGACTCTGGTGGCACCGGAAGCTTTGGGGTTGGCGCGGCGGATTGACGATGCGCCGGGCCGCTACATCGAGTTTTGCAAGGCCACCTTCGGTGACGGGGGCTTGGATGGCCTGCGCATGGTGGTGGATTGCGCCAACGGGGCGGCCTACCGGGTGGCGCCTGCGGTTTTCGATGAATTGGGGGCCACCGTACTGGACGTGATCGGCGGCGAGCCGGATGGCTTCAATATCAACCGCGACTGTGGTTCGACTCACCTGGGTGCGCTGCAGGATGCCGTGCGTCGGAGCGGGGCCGACGTCGGTGTGGCCTTTGATGGTGATGCTGATCGCTGCCTGCTGGTGGACGCTCGCGGTGAGGTCGTCGACGGAGACCAGATTCTTTATGCCATCGCCCATGGCCGGCATGCCACCGGACAGCTGCGGGGGCCGGTGGTGGGCACCTTGATGTCCAACCTGGGGCTGGAGCAGGCATTGACCGCCATGGGGGTGCCATTCGAGCGCACTGCGGTCGGTGACCGCTATATCCTCGAACGCCTGCAGGCGACCGGCGGAGTGCTGGGTGGCGAGACCTCGGGGCATACGCTGTGCCTTGACCGGGCCACCACCGGAGACGGCTGCGTCACGGCCTTACAGGTTCTGTCGATCATGATGCGCGAGGAAAGGCCGCTTGATGCCCTGGTGGCGGGCATGACCCGTTGCCCCCAGGTGCTGGTCAATGTGGCTGTCACCGGCGCGGCGCGTGAGCTGATGCAACATCCCGACTTGCGTGCAGCCGAGGCTGAAGCGAACCGGCTGCTCGCCGGCGAAGGCCGTGTACTGCTGCGGCCCTCGGGGACCGAACCGCTGTTGCGCGTGATGGTGGAGGCGCATGATGCGGCTACGTGTCGGAAGGTGGCCGAACAGCTGGCCGATGTGGTTCGCAGCATTGCGAACACACCCTAATTCAACGAAACGAGAGGAAGGCTCAACATGGCACGGACTCCCCTGGTGATGGGCAACTGGAAGATGAACGGCAGCCGCGACGACAACGCCGCACTGTTGCGCGAGGTGCTGTTGGAGATCAAGAAATACGGCGGCGTCGAGGTGGCGGTGTGTCCACCGGCGGTCTACCTTGACGGCGTCGCTCAGCAAATCGCCGGTTCCCCGCTGCGCCTCGGCGCCCAGGATCTCTGTGAGCAGCCGTCCGCCGGTGCCTTCACCGGGGAGATCCACGGCAACATGCTGCGCGAGTTTGGTTGTCGCTATGTATTGGTCGGGCACTCCGAGCGGCGCAGTCTGTATGGCGACACCGACGAGCGGGTGGCGGAAAAGTTCGTCACCGCCCAGGCCTGTGGTCTGGTTCCGGTGTTGTGTATCGGTGAAACGCTCGCCGACCGCGAGGCGGGGCAAACCGAGGCAGTGCTGGCGCGTCAGCTGGACGCGGTGGTGGCACGTGCGGGCATCGGCGCCTTTCGCAATGCCGTTGTTGCCTACGAGCCGGTGTGGGCCATTGGTACCGGCCGGACCGCTTCGCCGGAGCAGGCGCAGGCGGCGCACGCCTTCGTGCGTGATCGGCTGGCCCAGGGCGATGCTAAAATCGCCGGCTCGATCGCTTTGCTGTACGGCGGCAGTGTCAACGCAGACAATGCCGCCACCTTGTTCTCCCAATCCGACGTCGATGGTGGTTTGATCGGCGGCGCCTCCCTCAAGGCGGGTGCGTTCATGGCGATCTGCGCCGCCGCACACGCTCGCAACGGTTAACTGTTCATGTACACCGCACTCGTCATCATCCAGGTTATTGTCTCGGTCGTGCTCGTCGGCCTGATCCTGATTCAGCACGGGAAGGGCGCCGACGCCGGCGCCGCATTTGGTAGTGGCGCCTCTGGCACCGTTTTTGGCGCGCGTGGGTCCGCCAACTTTCTGTCGCGCACCACGGCCTGGCTGGCCACTGGATTCTTTCTGGTGAGCCTGGCATTGGCCTATCTGGTACATGCCGACCGGCCGAGCAGCTCCGTGGTTGACCGCGTCGCGGTGCCTGTCGTGCCGGAGGCCGGGGGCGGCGCGGCGGTGCCGGATACATCGGTCGAAGAGGCTGCCGAGACGGCGGCGCCGACGGCGACGCCTTCGTCGCCCGTGATCCCCGAGTAGCTCAGCCTTTTTTTGTTCCGGGGGGCTGGCAGCCCGTGCGCCCAGACGGTATGATTCGCGCCCCCGATCGACGCCCATGTGGTGGAATTGGTAGACACACTACCTTGAGGTGGTAGCGGCGAGAGCCTTGGGAGTTCGAGTCTCCCCGTGGGCACCAAGTCAACGGTGCCGGAATTGATAGGTTGGTCGGTGAAAGTGGTTGAGGCGGTAAGTGCGACGTTGTATACTTATCGCCTGTCTGGTGCGGGGTGGAGCAGTCTGGCAGCTCGTCGGGCTCATAACCCGAAGGTCGTAGGTTCGAATCCT
>CAYROO010000005.1:0-153596 GCA_964425915.1 uncultured Polycyclovorans sp. | reverse complement strand
TGGTGCCCACAATCAGATTCGAACTGATGACCTCACCCTTACCAAGGGTGCGCTCTACCACTGGAGCTATGTGGGCTTGCTACTTACCGCTTTACCGCAGGAACTGGAGCGGGAGACGGGAATCGAACCCGCGCTATCAGCTTGGAAGGCTGAAGTTCTACCATTGAACTACTCCCGCGCTATCCATTAAGCCATCGCACTCTGACCAACCCCCTCACATCCAACCGCTTTGCTGCATCCTCAACGAACCGGGGGGAGTGGTGGAGGGAGTAGGATTCGAACCTACGTAGACATAAGTCAGCAGATTTACAGTCTGCCCTCGTTGGCCGCTTGAGTATCCCTCCAGCAGTCCGCGCCCCGGGAGGCGAAGGAGCCGCGTATTGTGCTGACGAGGCTGCGCTTCGTCAACCACTTCCGCGCGGTTTCGCGCGGGCAGTGGGCGGCGCCTGCAACGGGTCCTCGGGCCAGGGGTGGCGCGGGTATCGGCCGCGCAGGTCCTTGCGCACATCGGCATACCCCCCTTGCCAGAAGCCCGCGAGGTCGGCGGTCACCGCCACCGGCCGTCGCGCCGGCGACAGCAGATGCAGGCGAACTGGGATACGCCCGTCGCAGACCTTCGGGGTGTCGCGACAGCCGAACATCTCCTGCAGCTTCACCTCCAGGACCGGCGCATCAGCTGCGGCATACCGCAGCGCATGTCGATGCCCGCTGGGGACGGTCAGGTGCGTTGGCGCCAGTTTCGGCAAGGCCTGCTGGTGCGCAGGACTCAGCAGCGCATCGAGCGCTGACCGCAAGGGAATACGGCTGAAATGGTCGCGCCGACTGATGCCGGCGAGCCAGGGCGCCAACCAGCTTTCGAGGGTGGCCAGCAGGGTCTCGTCGTCCACCGCAGGCCAGCCTGCGCTTGGCTGCCACTGGCCCAGACAGGCCACGCGTTCGCGCCACTGGGCACAGCCTTCATCCCAGGGCAGCACGTCCAGCCCCAGGCGCCGCAGGCCATGCAGCACTCCGGCGACGCGGGTGGCATCGTCAGCGGGTCGCGGCTTGCGGCTGAGCACCAAGGCGCCAAAGCGTTCCTGCCGCTCACCAATGACCGCCGCCTCCCGCTCGTCCCAGGCCCCGATGTCCTGTTGAACGATGGCCGCGGCGTGATCGGCTCTGAGATCAGCCTCGGCCAAGGCAAGTCCGGCCCGCAGCCGCCTGGGTGGGCCCGGATCCCAATGCGCCACTGCCAACAGGGGCGCCTGGGCCAACGGGTCCTGTGGCGCCACCCGAAGCTCGCGACCATCGGCGCACTGATACACCCCCTCGCCGCGCGGCCGGCGCAGCGCCACCCGCTCTGGATAGGCCCAGGCCACCAGTCGCGAGAGGTCGCGTCGATCCGTGTTCCGGGCCGGCGTGATCCCCAGCCGGCGCGCGAGTTGCTGTGCCGTCTCGCGTACCCGCGCCCGCGCCGCCGGATCGCCCCGGCCCGCCACCCAGTACGCCACGGCGTCGGCGAGATCCGCTGAGGGCAGCCGTTCGTCCAGCGCGGCGATCAACCACACCGCCTGCGGCGCCAGACCCGCCGCCTCGGCCTGGCGCAGCAGATGGGCCTGGCGCGGCGCCGCCGGAACCGTCAGCAATTGCCGCCCATAAGGGGTGATGCGGCCGTCCGCCGCCAAGGCCCCGAAGGCCTTCAGCGCCCCTTGCGCATAGTCCCAGGCGGGGGCAGGCGGCGGGTCCAGCAGCGCCGCCTCGCTGGGTGTCGTTCCCCAGCCGGCCAGCTCCAATGCAAAGCGGGTCAGGTCCACGGCCTGTATCTCCGGGGTGTCATGGGGCGCCAACAGGCCCTGACGCTCGGCGCTCCAGAGTCGGATTGCGCGCCCGGGGCCCAGGCGCCCGGCGCGTCCGGCACGCTGGTCGGCCGAGGCTTGTGAGATCCGCTCGGTGCCCAGCCGGTCCGCGCCATTGCCCAGATCAAAGCGGGCGACCCGCACCAGGCCGCAGTCGACCACCTGCGTCACGCCCTCCACCGTCAGGCTGGTCTGCGCCAGATTGGTGGCCAGGATGACCTTGCGACGACCATCGATCAGCGGCCGCAACGCGGCATCCTGCTCGGTCGCCGGTAGCGCGCCGTAGAGCGGAAAAACCGCCAGCGACGGCCGTTGCGACCGCAGCATGGACTGCGCATCGAGAATCTCGCGGGCGCCCGGCAGGAAGGCCAGCACATCGCCCTCCGCCTCCGCGGTCGCCGTCACCACGGCAGCGGCCACCGCCTCCGCAACCGGCGCGTTGCTCGGTCGATAGCAGACGTCGACCGGGAACAAACGCCCATCACTGCGGATGATGGGTGCGCCGCCGAGCAGGCCGGACACCCGCTCGGCGGCCAGCGTGGCCGACATCACCAGAATGCGTAGTTCGGGGTTGAGCGTTGCACACGCATCCAGGGTCAGGGCCAGCGCGAGATCGGCTTCAAGGCTGCGCTCGTGAAACTCGTCGAAGATCACCAGACCCACCCCCGGCAGGTCCGGGTCGGCCTGCAAGCGCCGCGTCAGCAAACCCTCGGTGACCACTTCGATCCGCGTCGCCGGCCCCACCTTGCGGTCGAAGCGGATCTGGTAGCCGACGGTGTCGCCGACCCGCTCGCCACAGATCGCCGCCATCCGCGCCGCGGCCGCACGCGCCGCCACCCGTCGCGGTTCCAGCATGAGAATGCGCTGACCGCGCAACCAGGGCGCATCCAGCAACGCCAGTGGCACCACCGTGGTCTTGCCCGATCCGGGCGGCGCGGTCAGCACCGCCTGGCCACGGTCCGCTAGTGCCGCGCGCAATTCGGGTAGTGCTTCCAGGACGGGCAGCGCGGGCAGGTCGATACGGGTGCTCATGCGTGCTGACGCAACCAATCCAGGCGCTGGCGCCAGCGGCGTTGCCAGTCGGCCGCCAGCCCTGGCGTTTCCACCAACCGCATCAGTTCGTCGACGGCGGGGCGGTGACAGTGCCGCAACTGCCAGAACCGGTGCAGGGTCACCGCGTCAGCATTGCGTCTAAGCAATCTCAGAACCGCGCCGGGCACAACCCATCCCGGCTGCAACACCCGGTAGTACCAGCCCGCCATGCCCTCGGCTTCGATGAACTGGGCGGCGCCCTCGACGCCCTGGCGCGCATCGATTTTCCAGCAAGGGCTCCGCGGCTGCGCGATCTGCAACTGCACCTCACCGAGCGCGTAGACATCTCCGATGCACACCTGGGCCTCGTCAAGGCCATCCGGGCACAGATTCTCGCCCAGCCCTCCTGGCGACCAGTCGCTGCCCTCCGGGAACCGTTCGCGCAGGCGCGTGTAATGCGCTGCGGGGAAGTGATGCACCGCCTTGTCGGGGCCACCGTGGACTCGACGATCCGCCTGCGCATCGCCCTCCAGGCCGTGCTCGCCAATCCATACCGGGCCGGCGAGCGGCTGCTTGAAGATGCCGGTGGGGCGGCCATCACCGGGCATGGCGCGAACGGCGCCAGCAAACAGGGTGGAGACGATGCATTCCATCGCGCCATTGTCCCGCGAATCGCGGACAATCGCCGCATGAGCGAAATCGAACTGCACCGGAAGCTGCTGGGCGACCATGGTCGCAACCAGGCTTTCTACCAGGCCCTGCGGGCGGCGATCACGCCCGGACAGACCACCGTGGCCGACCTCGGTGCCGGCACCGGGTTCCTGTCGTTTCTGGCGCGGCGCCTCGGGGCCCGGGCCTGCTGGCTCTATGAGTACAGCGATGCCCTGGGCCTGGCGCGCCAACTGGCACGCGCCAATGGCATTGACGGCCTGCACTTCGTGGAGGGCCATTCCGGCGAGGTGGACAACCCGCCTGCGGTCGATCTGGTGGTGTCGGAAACCCTGGGCAATTACGCCCTGGAAGAGGGTCTGCTGGAAACGCTGGTGGATGCACGGCGGTATCTCAAGCCGGGCGGCCAGGTGCTGCCGCAGGGGCTGCGCCAGTACGTCGCGCCGGTGTCAGACCCGGCGCTGCAGGCGGAAATCGATATCTGGTCCGACGTCGGCTTTGACCTTGACCTGGCGCGGGCGCGCGAGGTCTGCCTCAACAACCTGTATGTCCGCAGCATTGATACCGCGCAGTTGGGCGCTGCTGGACAATGCTGGGAGACGCTGGACTTCCGCCCCACCGCCCCGGCGCCCGCCAGCCGCCGTAGCGGCGCGGCGCGCTTCACCGAGCTCTCCAGCACGGTGCATGGTCTGGCGTTGTGGTGGGTGTGCGAGCTGTGGCCGGGTATCGCGATCAGCACCGCGCCGGATGCCCCGCCCACACACTGGCAGCAGATCTACCTGCCGTTGCTGCAACCCCTGACCCTGGCCGCTGGCGACGCGCTGGAGGTCACCCTCACCAGCGACACCCGTCCCGATGTCGGCCTGCGGGTGCAGTGGCAGGTACGGCATTGGCGGGGAGACCAGCGCATCGCCGCACAGCAACTGGACAGCTTCAAGGGACGCCTGTAGCGACGCGCTTCAGGCGCGCATCACCGCGCGCACGTTGACGAACTCCATCAGACCGTCGCGGGCCAGCTCCCGCCCGTAACCGCTCAGGCCGATGCCGCCAAAGGGCAAGCGGGGATCCGACACCACCGCGCGGTTGATCCCGACGGCCCCACTGCGCATGGCGCGAGCAAAGGCCTCGCCGCGATCGAGATCGGCGGTGAACACGGCGCCCCCGAGGCCAAAGGCGGTGCCGTTGGCCACCTGCAGCGCCGCCTCGGCATCCGCCACCTCGATCAGCGCCGCCACCGGTCCGAACAGCTCCTGGTCCCAGGCCGGCATGCCCGGGGCGACGTCGGTCAACAGGGTGATCGGGTAGAAACTGCCGGGGCCTTCCGGGCAGTCGCCACCCATGACGATCCGCGCCCCGGCGTCGCGACAGGCCAGCACCTGCCGATGCAGCTCATCACGTAGATCGCGACGGGCCATCGGGCCTTGTGTGGTGCCCGCATCCAACGGATCGCCGACCACTTCTTTCGCCAGCAGCGCGGTGACTTCGGCTTCAAAGGCCGGACGTATGCCAGCGGTCACGATCCAGCGCTTGGCGGCAATGCAGCTCTGACCGGCATTGACCATCCGGGCGGTGACACAGGCCTTGGCGGCAGCCGCGACGTCGGCATCGTCGAGCACCACGTAGGCGTCGCTGCCGCCCAACTCCAGCACACACTTCTTCAGCGCCTGCCCCGCGGCGGCGGCCACCGACCGACCGGCACGAACACTGCCGGTAAGCGACACCGCCTGAACCCGGGTATCGGCGATCACCTCGGCCGTGGCATCGAGGTCCACCACCAGCGGGGTGTAGACGCCATCGCCGAGCCCCGCGGCGTCGAACAGCCCGGCCAGCATCAGCGCGGTACCGGTCACGTTGGGCGCATGCTTGAGCACCACCGTATTGCCGGCCATCAGGGTCGGCGCGGCAAACCGCAGCACCTGCCAGAGCGGGTAGTTCCACGGCATGATCCCGAGGATCACCCCCAACGGGGCATACACCACATCGGCGCTGCCGGCATCCACCGCCACCGAGGTATCCGTCAGCCAGCCCGGCGCCTGCTCGGCGTAGAAGCGACACACCCAGGCCGACTTGCGGGCCTCGGCTTCACCCTGTGCCAGGGGTTTGCCCATCTCCAGCGCCATCTGCCGCGCCAGCGCTGGCGCCGCCGCCTCCAGCTGTGCCGCCAGCGCCAACAAGGCGGTCGCGCGGGTCGCCATCGGCTGCTGCGCCCACCGCCGTTGCGCCGCAACCGCGGCCGCCAGGCGCTGATCCAGGGCCTCCGCCGTCAGCGGCGGGTAGTGTTCGATGCGTTCACCGGTGGTGGGATTGACGGTGGTGATCATGGTGCAACTCCCGCAGTCAGCTGTTCCAGGGTGGTGAGGTAGCCCAGCGCGGCGTCCCGATCGGTGCCGCACATGGCGGGCTCCGGCATCAGACGACGGCAAACCTCCGGCCGCCGGGGATCATCGAACAGGGCACAGTCCAAGGCCGCCGTCAGATGGGGACAGGGCATGCCGGCGGGTTTGCCCGCCGGCAGACCCGGCATCGGCGAGGAAATCGAGGGCGCGATACAGCAGGCGCCACAGCCGCGCCGACAGGCCAGCCCGGCGACAACAGGCTGGCTCTGTCTATCGTCGGCGTTGATAATCGGCACCCGCATTGAACCTTCCATAGCGCGCATTAGAGCAAATGCGCCTCCCGCACGGGCCGCCGCGATGAACCCCTGTCTCAAAGACCTGCTGGAACAACTGGATCTGGAAACGCTGGAGGTGAACCTGTTCCGGGGCGTGTCACGCGACCTCGGCGGCCGCAGCGTGTTTGGCGGACAGGTGGTGGGCCAGGCGCTGGTCGCTGCCACCCGCACCGTCGAGGACCGCGTCCCGCACTCCCTGCATGCCTACTTCCTGCTGCCGGGCGACATGGAAGCGCCGATCGTCTACGAGGTCGAACGTATCCGCGACGGCCGCAGCTTCTCGGCCCGGCGCATCCAGGCGATCCAACACGGCCGCCCCATCCTGTCGATGATCGCCTCCTTCCAGGTGCCGGAGGAGGGTCTCGAACACACCACGCCGATGCCGGAGGTGCCGCCCCCGGAGCAACTGCGTTCGGTCACCGAGCTGCGCGACGAGTGGTTTGCCAGCGTCCCCGAGGTGCATCCCCAGGTGGTGCAGGCCCTGAGCCGCCCCATCGCGGTGGACTTTAAGCCGGTGTACGCCTGGAACCCGCTGAGGCCCGATGCGCAGGCCCCGCGGCAGGCGATCTGGTTCCGGGTCACCGATCCGGTTCCCGACGACGCCAACCTGCATCGCTGTCTGCTCGCCTACGCCAGCGACTTCAACCTGGTCGGGACTGCGCTGCGCCCGCATGGCCGCAGTTGGTACTCGCCGGACATCGTCGCCGCCAGCCTCGACCATGCTGTCTGGTTCCATCGCGACGGCCGCGTCGACGACTGGCTGCTCTATGTGATGGACTCGCCTTCAAGCCAGGGCAATCGCGGCATGACCCGCGGCCAGATCTTCGCGCGGGACGGCCAGCTGCTGGCCAGCGTCGCGCAAGAAGGCATGATCCGCAAACTGCCGGAGGAAAAGAAACGATGAAGCGTGTACTGCTGGGTCTGGTCGGCCTGCTGGTGGCCGGCGTGATCGGCCTCATTGCCTGGATGCAACTGGCGCCGGGTGATGCCTATCAACGACTGGGCGCGCTGGAACGCGGCCGCGCCGGCCTGGAAGCCCGCACGCTCGACATCCCCGGTTTCGAGGTGGCGTATCTGGTCGGTGGCGAAGGCGCGCCGCTGGTGCTGGTGCACGGCTTCGGCGCTGACAAGGACAACTTCACCCGCGTCGCCCGCTATCTCACGCCGCACTACCGGGTGTATGCCATCGACCTGCCCGGCTTTGGCGAGTCCAGCAAGCCCACCGACGCCCGCTACGGCATCCGCGAGCAGACCGAGCGTTTGGGGCAGATCCTCGACGCGCTCGACCTGCGCTCGGCCCACCTCGGTGGCTCCAGCATGGGCGGCTGGATCATCGCCGCCTTCTCCGTGCTCTATCCGCAGCGCGCCGACAGTCTGTGGCTGCTGGCCGCCGCCGGCACCGCCACCGCCGAGGAAAGCGAGCTGCGACGGATCTACCGCGAAACCGGCGAACTGAAACTGGTGGCAGAAACGCCCGACGACTTCGCCACCATCATGGACATGGTGTTCGCCCAGCCGCCCTTCATTCCCGGCCCAATCAAGGCCGTCCTGGGCGAGCGCGCTGCTGCCAATCACGCCCTGCACAAGCGCATCTTCGAAGGGCTCAATACCGAAGCGTTCTGGATGGAACCGCAACTGGACGGCAACCCGGTACCCGCCCTGATCGTCTGGGGCGATGCCGACCGCGTGCTGGATGTTTCCGGTGCCGCCGTCTACGACCGCCTGCTGCCCAATGGGGAGGTCCGCATCCTGCCCGGCATCGGCCACCTGCCCATGCTGGAGGCCCCGGCGCAGGTCGCGGAGGATTACCTCGCCTGGCGCGACAGCCTGGGGCGCTGAGTCGCTACAGGGCGCGCACCCAGTCATCGGCGTGGGTGTAGGCCAGCAGCTGCTGCGCGCCATCGATCCAGGTGACGCGGGTGTTCGCACGCCCGCGGTAGCAGGCCTCGACCCATGATGGATGGATGATGGGGTCTGCGCTGCCATGCATGACATGCAGTGGCGCTGCATGGTCCAGCTCGGCGGACCAGTCACTGCACTGCAGGATCACCTCGCGCACGAACTGGTCAGGACCCGCCTCGGCCGCCAGGCCCACCCCCTCCGCCAACACCGGCGCCAGGCGCGGATCGGACAGCGCCGCACGATCCGCACCCGGCTGCCGGTATGCTGTCGCCAGCGCGGCGATCGGGCCGTCGCGCAGGGCCACAGCTGCGCCGAGGCGGGCCAGCGGCTTGAGCAGTTGCGGTGACTGGGCCGCCAGGCGGGCCCAAAGCCGGCGCATCGGGGGCAGTTGCGCCTGCAGTTCGGGCGACATCAGCGGCACGCAGCCGGCCAGCACCACCACCTCCCGCACGCGCTGCGGGTACGCCCGCGCCAGCGCATGGGCGTACAGCGCGCCCACCACATTGCCGATCACCCGTACCGAAGGCACCGCCAGCAGATCCAACAGCGCATCCAGTCGCTGTACGGTGTCCATCAGTGGCGTCGTTCGCGCCAGCGGACTGCCGCCGTACCCGGGGCGCGACGGCACGATCAGCCGCCAGCCCTCGGCGCGCGCACGGTCCACCAGCGCGGTTGGCACCACCGGCCCCAGCAAGGCCGTATGGAGGAACAGCACCGCCGGCCCCTGCGGCGGCCCGATCGCCCTGTAGTGCAGATCAGCAGCCACACCCTCCAGCCAGGCATCGTCCGACGGCGAGGACGCGACGCTCGGCGCGGATGGCAAGGGCATCACATCGCCCAGCAGGGCGAGACTCACCACCAGCTTGATCAGCGTGTTCTGCGATCCCGCGCCGGTCTTGGCGAGGATGCTCTTCAACTGGGTGCGCACGGTATGGACCGAGCGCTGACGTTGTTCCGCATATTCCGACGTCGTCAGCCCCTGTACCAGGCCCTCGACCAGCGCGACCTCGGCAGGCGTGAGCTGGAAGGCGGCGGCGATCCCGGCGCGCAGCCCGGCGCCCCAGTGCAGATCCACCAGGCGCAGCAGGATGCGTTGCGGGGTATCGGGCAACCGCTGGAGGACACCGACAGGCGCGGCAGCCACGCGCGCCAACGGACCGAGGACGCACATCGGCAGCCCCGGCGCCTCCTCCCGCAACCAGTCACGCGCGCGGGTTGCGGCGGGCCCCGGCGACACCAGGGCTTCCAGTCCGTCGATGCCCGGCGGCAACAGCGTTGCGGCCGCTGTATTCATCGCCACCACATGTCCGCGCGCGTTCAGCAGCAGGGCCGCACAGGGTTGACGGTTCAGCAGATCGGTTTCCGGGTCCGCCCCGGGCTGCGCCTGGCCCAGACGAACGGCCAACGCCGACGCGCGCTCCAGATGGCCGGCCAGCAAGTCGCCCAAACCACGCCACTGCTCAGCCGTCACACGATCCAGCAGGTCGAGCAGGCGCTGATAGCGATCCTGGGCATCCAGAGCGCCATAGATCGCGGAGATCAGCGCGTCGGCGTCACCCAACGGCGACACCAAGTGCGAACCAGTGCTCATTTGAGACTGCCCTTACCCCAGGTGGTGCATGCCCGGTCAGGGCCGACGCACGCACAGTGCCGCCACTTACCGATGCCCTGAACCCTAACCGGCCCGCGCAATTTATGAAACCCCGAACGTCCCCGCGACCCGCATGGGCGCTGCTGATTCTGGCGGCGGCGCTCGGCTCAGCCGCCCAGGCCAGTGACCTGGTGTATCGCCCGACCAATCCCAGCTTTGGCGGCAATCCCTTCAACAGTGATCATTTGCGGGCCACCGCCGAGGCCCAGCGCCCGAGAAGCAATCGCAGCAGCGGCCTCGGGTTCAGCGGCAGTTCGCCCGCCGACCAATTCGTCCGTCAACTGCAGAGCCGGCTGCTGTCCTCGCTGGCCACTGAGGTCAACAACGCAATCTTTGGCGATGACGCCGCCGAGTCGGGCACCATCGTGTTCGGTGACCAGGTGATCGAGTTCAATCGTGGGCTGGAGTTTGTCTCCCTGGTGATCGCCAACAATGCCACCGGCGAGCGCACCGAGATTCAGGTGCCGCTGCTACAAGTGGAGGGCGCGCCTTGAAACGCAGACTCCCATTTGCCGCCGCCCTCTTCTGCCTGGGGCTCGCGGGCTGCGCCGTCGGGGGCGCGACCCCCCACACCCTGGCGCGCACGGCCCAACCCGCCGTCGCCACCCCGGTGACCGATTGGCTGCGGACCCTGCCACCACCGTCGCAGCCGGTCGATGTCGCGGTGTTCCGTTACCCCGATCTGACCGGACAGTTCAAACCCTCCGACAGCCTGACCACCTATTCCCGCGCGGTGTCACAGGGCGGCCTCAATGTGCTGCTGAGAACCCTGCTGGAAACCGGCAACGGTTCGTGGTTCCGGGTCATGGACCGCAGTCAGCTCGACGATGTGTTGCGGGAGCGCAGCGTCATTCGCGAGGTCCGCGCTAGCTATACCGGCCCCGATGGCGAACCGCTGGCACCGCCGGGGCCCATTCGCTATGCCGGTGTCCTGTTCAGCGGTGGCGTCGTCGCCTACGACAGCAATGTGCGGAGCGCGGGCGCTGGCCTGCGCATCTGGGGCGTCGGCGGCAGCACGCAGATTCGACACGACCTCATCACCGTGAGCCTGTCGGCGGTGTCATCGATCAGCGGCGAGGTGCTGCATTCGGTCATGGTGCAGAAGGGCGTCTACGCCGTCCTCAACGAAGCCGGCGCATTTCGCTTCCTCGATGACCGCACCCTGCTGGAACTGGAGGCCGGCATCGCCACCAATGAGCCGGGCCTCCTGGCCTTGCGTCAGGCGATCGAAATGGCCGTCTACCAGCTGATCATCGAGGGTGCCGACAAGGGCCTTTGGGGATTCGCCGACACGGTCAGCGGCACCTTCGCCCGCGAGCAGTTCGAATCGCGCGTCGCCATCATGGGGGTCGACGGATGAGATCGACACTGGCCGTGGCGCTGTGCCTGCCGACCCTGGCCCTGGCCCAGGCCAACGTTCAGATCCGCCAGGTGGACGCGCCGGCCGCTGAGGCCAGCGTCCAGCTGCAGGGCCTCGCGACCATCGCAGTCGACCAGCGCCAGGGCGCCAGCAACACCGCCCTGCTCCAGGTCCAGCAACAGGGTGAGGCACCGCTGGAAGTTCGGCTGCAGCAACTGGGCGCACAACACCGCGCCGAACTCAGCCTGCTCGGCCAAGGCCACGATGTTGCGCTGATGCAGAACGGCAACGCCCAGGCCGCCGTGATCGAGCAGTCCGGCGAATACCACCATCTTGTGGTGCAGCAGTCCGGCGCCACGGCGCAAGCCCTGTACGTCGAACAGACCGGCCTCCAGCACGCCGGTGACCTCCGCCAGCATCAAACCGGTGCCATCGAGAATCAGCTGCGCCTTCAGCAGGACGGCAGCGCCCACCAGGCCACCCTGCAGCAGGAGGGTCAGGACAACCAGATCTCCGTCCTGCAGGACGGCGAGGGCCACCTGGCCCACATCACCCAATGGGGCGAAGGCAACCGCCTTCACCTCGAGCAGCGCGGCCAGGGGCGGCAACTCCCCGAGGTCATCCAGTACGGCGGCGCCACCCTGCAGATCCGGCAGCCCTAACCCGAACCCAGGAGTCTCATCATGACATCGCGACGTTCCCCTTTCGGCCTGCTGATCGGCCTGCTCCCCCTCACGGCACATGCCGCGTCCATCACCGAAATGCCGATGGACCCCGGCGCGGCCGTGATCATCCAGGAAGACGCGGCTGACGTCAGCGCGCTGATCGAGCAGCAGCCCGATGCGGCTGGCGACTTCCGGGCGTTTCTCAACCAGATCGGCACCGGCAGGGGCGATCAGCCTGATCATGTCGCCAGCATTCGTCAGAGCGGCACCGGCACCGGGCTGGCCTACCTGACCCAGAGTGATGGCAAGCAGCGCGCCACCATCGACCAGGTCAACGCCGGGGCGCTGCTGGAGGGCAGTCTCAGCACCGACGCACTCAATCTGATCGTTGGCAGCGAGCTGGGCGGAAACGACAGCGGCCTGCGCAGCCAGCTGGCGGCCATCTCCCAGGAGGGGGTTGTGCCCGGCGCCACCAGCACCGCCACCCTCACCCAGGAGGGACGCAACCGCCTGGGGGTCATTGTCCAGACGGCGCTGTCGGCCGACGCCACACTGGAACAGCGCGGCGAGGACAACAACGCCTTCATTGGCCAGGAGTACAACGATGCCGCCAACCCACAGCTGGGCGGCACCGCCCTGGCAACCGTGCAACAGCTCGGTATTGGCCAGTTCATCTATGTCGAACAAACCGAGAATGCCGACGCCACCACCCTGGTGACCCAGGTCGACAGCACGGGCAGCCGTGCCGACACCCGCCAACAGGATTCCGGTGTCGTCAGCCTCGAAGTCGAACAGCGCGGCGGCAGCGACCATGTTGCCGACATCGCCCAGATCAATGACACCCAGGCCAGCAAGATCACACTGATCCAGTCCGGTGGCGTCGCCGCGCAGGCCGCGTTGACCCAGTCGGCCACCGCAGAAGGGGACATCCAGGTCACCCAGGATGGCGTCATCGACGGCGTGGTGACGGTGGTGCAGGAGAGCGGTGCCCGCATGCAGGCCGAGATCCAGCAGATCAACGTACTGGGCGGCGTCGTCACCGTCATGCAAGTCGATAGCCCGGACGCTTTCGCGCGGGTCGAGCAGACCGACGCGGTGGGCGCAGTCAGCCTCATCGGCCAGACCAATGCCCCCGGCGCCCGCGCCGAAATTCTCGTCACCGGCCGCTGAAGGCCGCACCCGGAGCGCTCATCATGTCGACCCTAAAATTTCATCAACACCTACGTCTGAATGCCGTGGCGGTGCTCATGCCCGCGCTCGCCGCCTGCGGCGGCGGCAGCGCCGGTACCGCCAGCGCGGCTGCGAACTGCATCGCCGATGCCGCTGAGGCGCCCTGCCAACTGCTGGACGAAGCCACCCTGCGGGCGGCGCTACCGGGGTTGCCGGACACCGTGAATCAGGAGCAGGCCGCGCTGGGCCGCCAGATGGAATGTCGCTATAGCTGGAGCGGTGGGCGCCAGCAGTCCGTTCAGATTGGGGCCATGAGCATGGAGGTCGAGACCGACGACCAGGTGACCCTGTCCAACATCCGGCCCCTGGAGGTCGATGACCCGGTTCAGACCTTCCGGTTCAGCCATCGCACGCCGGACGCCGAGCAGCAGGCGCAGATGAACGCGATGGCCCGTGAACGGGCCGATGAGGCGCTGAAGGACAAGCAACTCAGTGATGGCGCCGCCGAAGCCGTGCGCAGTGCCGCCGGCTCGATGGCCAGCAAGATTCAGTGGGAAAGCATCGAGGGACTGGGCGATGCGGCCGCCTGGGGCGGCCTCGGCCGCTTCAAACTGCTGGAAGTCCTGGTCGGCAACACCACCTTCAGCATCGATGCGCAGGTGGCCAACGCGGAAAGCGACCGCCGGGATGCTGCGGTGGCGGTGGCGCGCGCCATCGTCGCCCGCTGCGACTGAGCCTCAGGCCTCGGTACCCCCCACGGTCAGCCCATCCACCTTGAGGGTGGGCTGACCCACGCCGACCGGCACCGACTGCCCGTCCTTGCCGCAGATGCCAACGCCGCCATCGAGCTGCAGGTCATTGCCGATCATCGACATGCGCGGCAGCGTATCCGGGCCATTGCCGATCAGGGTGGCGCCTTTCACCGGACGGGTCATGCGGCCGTTCTCGATCAGGTAGGCCTCGGACGCCGAGAACACGAAATTGCCGGAGGTGATGTCCACCTGCCCGCCGCCGAAGTTGACCGCATACAGGCCCCGGCTGACCGAGCGCAGGATTTCCTCAGGATCGCGAGACCCGGCCCGCATGTAGGTATTGGTCATGCGCGGCATCGGCAGATGGGCGTAGGACTCGCGGCGGCCATTGCCGGTCGGCGCCACCCCCATCAGGCGGGCATTGAGCCGGTCCTGCATGTACCCCACCAACACGCCGTTCTCGATCAGCGGCGTGCAGTGCGTTGGCGTGCCTTCGTCGTCCACACTGAGCGAGCCGCGACGGCCCGGCAGGGTGCCGTCATCGACAATGGTGCAATCGTCCGGTGCCACCTTCTGGCCGATGCGTCCGGAGAACACGGAGCTGCCCTTGCGGTTGAAGTCGCCTTCCAGCCCGTGGCCCACGGCTTCGTGTAGCAGCACGCCGGGCCAACCCGGGCCCAGCACCACCGGCAGGGTGCCCGCCGGCGCCGGCCCCGCCTCCAGCAGCACCGCCGCCTGTCGCACCGCCTCACGCGCCAAGCGTTCCGGCAGGTCGCCGGCCAACACCTCGCTGAAATGACCGCGCCCGCCGCCGCCGGCATGGGCCTGCTCGCGGCGACCGTTGTGTTCGACCATGACACTGACATCGAGCCGCACCAGCGGGCGCAGATCGGCGCTGAGCCGGCCGTCGGCATCCAACACCATCACCGTTTCATGCTGCGCCGCGAGGCGCGCGCTGACCTGGAACACCCGGGTGTCGGCCGCGCGCGCAGCACGATCGGCCCGCGCCAGGACATCGATCTGGGTCGTCGTCTCGACCTCGGTGAGCGGATCGTTCGCCGGATACAGCGCCCGCGCGGCGTGGCCACTGACCGCTTGTGGCGAAGTCCGGCGGTCGCCGTCGCGCGCAATGGCGGTCGCAGCCTGCGCTGCGTCGAGCATCGGCGCCAGCGCAATGTCATCGGAATAGGCCAGCCCCTGACGATCACCGCTGACCGCCCGCACCCCAACGCCGCGCTCGACGTCGTGACTGCCGCTCTTGACGATACCGTCCTCGAGCGCCCAGCTGCGGGTCAGACGATGCTGAAAATATAGGTCCGCCGCCTCGATCCCTGGCGCCATCAGGCGTCCCATCACGCGTAGCAACTGGGCGTCGTCAAGGCCGGCCGGGGCCAGAAACTGTTCGCGGGCAAGGCTGAGGGCGTCGGTCATCAAAGTCTTCGGTGTTCCAGGCAAGGGAAGTTGCGGCGCAGCGCGTCCATTTTGCCGCGTTCCAGGGTGGCCATCGCCAAACCCGGGACATCGGCCTGCAACGCCAGCACATCGCCCCAGGGACTGATCACGCAGCTGTGCCCCCAGGTGGCGCGCCCATTCGGGTGGACGCCGCACTGGTTGGACGCCACGACGTAGCAGAGGTTCTCGATGGCGCGAGCCGCCAGCAGTGTCGACCAATGCGCGGCGCCGGTACGGGCCGTGAAGGCGGACGGCACGCACAGCACATCGGCGCCTGCGGTCACCAGGGCGCGATAGAGCTCGGGGAACCGCAGGTCGTAGCAGACGCTCAGCCCGAGCCGCCAGCCATCGACGTCCGCCACCACCGGATGACAGGGGCCCGGCGCGATGCTGCGCGACTCGCGATAGTCCTCCGGATTGGCGCCGCCGCTGACCGCGACGTCGAACAGGTGAATCTTGTCGTACCGCGCCAGCAGGCCGCCATCGGGGCCAAACAGCAGGCTGCTGGCCATCACCCGTTCGGGGTCATCGCCACGCAGCGGGATGGTGCCCCCCAACAGATAGATACCGTGGAAGGCCGCCTGTCGCGACAACCAATCCTGGATCGGTCCGGCGCCCGGCACCTCGGCGATGGCCAGCTTGTCGCGCTCCCGCAGGCCCATCAGTGGCAGGTTCTCCGGCAGCGTCACCAGGCGCGCACCGGCGGCCACCGCCTGCACAATCCAGTGCCCGGCTTCGAGCAGGTTGGCCTCCACATCGAGACCGGCGTTGAGCTGTATGGCGGCGACTTTCACGGTGTTGTCGGGGGCGCCTCCGGCGCGGCTTCACGAGCATCCAGCGGGCTGACATCGGGATTGTCCCAGCTGCCCTGCACCCGGTACCCAAACTGGGTGACCTGGTCGAGCGGCTTTTCCAGCAACTCCTGCGCCAGCAGGATGATGGCGCCCGCTGCGGGCCCGCCGAGCAGCGCAGCCCCCAGGGTGACGCCGCCGGACACGCCGGGGAACACCCGCACGCGCTGATTCAGCCGTCGCTGGGCGAGGTCGATCTCGCCGTCGATTTCCATTCTCAGCGAGGGCGCCCGGATGGTGAGGTTGTCGGTGCTGGCAACACCTGCAGCCAGCGCAAAATCCGCTGCCACCGTATCAAAGCGCAGCCCATCGTCAACCACATCGCGGAAGTCCAGGGTCAGACGCCGCGGCAGCGCGTAGAAGCTCATCAGACCCAGCACCCGGCCGGCACCCGGCTCGATGGTGCGCAGGGTGCCGTCACGCACGCGCAGCCGAACCGGTCCCTCGCCACGGGTCCAGTCCAGGGCGAAGGCGGTGTCGGGCCATTGCAGCGAGCCATCAAGCCGGGTGTGCGCGGCTTCCAGGCTTGGCGCGAAACCGAATGCCTGCAGGGTGGGCTCCACCGCCGTGCTTTCCAGATCGAAGCTGAGCGCCGCCCGCCCGCGCGTGTCACTGCGCCGCCATTCGCCTTGCAGCCGGCCCTCAAGCGAGCCCCCGGACAACTCGAAGCGCTCAAGCGCCACGCCATCCGCCAGCCTTTGCGTCTGCAGCTGCGCCTGCCCCAAGGGCAGGCCGTTGAGGCTGAGCGTCTCGGCGCGGGCGTTCAAAGCCGGCCAGGTATCGGGCCGCAACGTGGGGGCCGCTGACGTCTCCGGTCGGGCCGGCGCCATCTGGAAGCCCTCGAAACCCAGGGTCAGGCGTTCAAACTGTGCCGCCACCGTTTCGGCGAGTGGGTTCCAGTGCAGGGTGCCCTCGGCAGCCCCGCGCAGGTCCAGATGCATGCCATCGTCTGCATGGCGCAGCGACAGTCCCTGGTCGGCAAGGCTGAAGCCGCCCAACCGCAGGCGGCCCACCTGCAGGTCCAGCTGCCGAAGGATCTGTCGGTCGCCCGCCCCAGCCGGGAACAACCGGCGCCACTCGCCGACATCGGCCTGCTCCAGCGCGCCCGACACCGCCAGGCCCTGAACGACGGCCTCCGGCGGCGGCGCTTCTGCACCAAAGCGCAGCTCCGCAGCCCAGTCGTCCGGCGCTGCCTTCGATGGCAGGCGGATCTGCGCACTGGCCAGGCGCCCGCCCACATCCAGCCACATCCGGCGGCGGCCATCGGCATCCCCCAGCAGCCGGATGGTGAGCGGCAGCGCCTCACTGGCGGGTTTGCCGAACGGCGCCGGCAGACGTACCGCAGTGCCCTCAAGCCGACTCTCGATCCGCAACTCGGCGTCGGCGACGCCCAGCGCCTGGCGCAGTGTCCAATCGCTGGCGCCCTCCATGTGTAGCCGCGCCAGGGCCGGCGCGAAGGCGGCCGCCAGCGGACTGTCGACATCCACTGTGGCCTGTACCTCAAGATCGCCCGGATGAGTCTCCGCAGGGCGGATGTCCGCCCGCAAGTCGTTGCGCAACAGCCGCGCCCGAAGGCCCTCTGCAGCGATCTGGCGGTTGGTGAAATGGACGGTCCCGCTGAGGTCCTCCAGCGGCGCTGGCAGCTGGGTCAGCGCCCATCGCAACCCGTCGAAGCGCAGCTGACCATCCACCTCCAGCGCGTTCATGTCGCGCAGCGGTATCGCCAGCCGCAGGTCGAGATCAGCATCCCCCTGCACCGGACCTGCCGCCACCAGCGGACGCAGGCGCTGCTGTAATGGCGACTGCGCCACCACATCGAACATACTGGACAACGGCGCCCGGACGGCGCCGTCGATCTGGATGGGACCGAGGTGCAGCGCCGGGATTTCGGCACGCAGCGTGCGAATCGGTAGGTCTGCCAGCCATCCCGACTGCGCCACCAGTTCCAGGCGATTGGCGGTGAACACCAGATCGGCCGAGAACGCAGTCAGCGCCGGCCATCGCCGCGAGAACGCCACCGTGGCATTGCGCAGTGGCAGCGCCAGGCGCCACTCACCCGAGGGGCGCGCGCCGAACGGAAAATCGCGGATAGGCCCCTTGATGCTGAGTTCCGCCGACGGCACCTCTCCGGCGACGATGGCGCGACCCAGCCAACTGCGCAGATCCTCCGACCAGCGCGCGGGCATCAGCGGCTTGAGCGCAGTGAGATCCGAGACCGCGAAGGCCATCTGCAGGTCCAGCTCCGGGCCTCGGTCTGGGTTCAGCGTCAGACTGCCGCGCCCCTGCCCCTGGGCGCCGTCGACGCGCCAATCGAAGGCCGGCAGGCGCAGCAGCCAGGGCTGATCCGGCTGGCGGGTCCACAGCAGGTCTCCACGAAACTGGCGGAACACCATCGGCGCCGGATCGGCGGTGGCGAATCGCAGTGACCATTCACCGCCAGCGGGTGAGAACCGCCCGCCCCGGTCCGTGGCCACCACCCGGCCGGCCAGGCCACTGACCGCCACAGCCGACGCCTCGGGGGACGGCTGCCAGCCGCCCTCGCGCAAATCGCCCTCCAGGGTGTACTGCCAGGCGCCGGCCTCGGTAACCGGTCGGCTGGCCCGCAGGTGCAGGTTCTGCAGTTGTCCGCGCAGCGCGGCCATCGCCCGAACCTGGTCGGTCGGTGCCAGGGTCAGCCACGGCGCCAGGGTCGACAGGTCCAGGCTAGGCCCATCGAGCTCCAGGCTCTGCTCCGACCAGCGCAGCCGCAGCGCCGCCACCGGCGCATCGGCGACGCCGAATTCGCTGACGCTGATCACCCCCCCGGTGCCGGCTGGCTGCCAGCTCATCCGCAGCCGCGGCTGATCAGCCTGCAAGCCACCGTCGGCGGACAGCCGTTGGGCCTCCGCTGCCAGTACGACCTGCTCGATACGACCATCGCGGAATTGCCCCTGCGCCATCGCCTGCAGCGCGTCGGCCTGCACCGCCAGGGGCTGTGCCATGCCTGGCAGCGTCCACCCCGCCGGCACCAGATCGTCCGCCTGCAACTGCCAGCGTCCGGACCATTGCTCGATGCGATCGCTGTCGCCCCGGATTTCGGCCTGCGCCTCGAAGGCGCCGCCAAGCCGGGCGGGCAAAGCGCCCTGTGTATCGAGGTCGAAGCCGTCCCGGGTCTGCGCCAGCGTACCTTCCTCAATGGCGAGATCCAGCGGCGCCTCGCCCCAGGGCGCATAGCGCACGCGGATCTGCGCATCGCTGAGCACGACGGTGGAAAACCGGGACAGTGCTGCGCGCCAGTTGCGCGGCTCGGCATCCGGTCGACGGGTTTCGAAGCCGGCGACGCGAATCCGATGCGCCGCGTCCACCTCGACCCGTAGCTGCAAGCCGGACAGCATCACCCGATCCGGCATCCAGTCTCCACGCGCCAGCCGCCGCACGGAAAACCCCAGGCGCAGGCGCTCGGCGCGCAGGGCGCCGTCACTGTCATCCTCGAGATTACCGTCGCGCAGCACGATGTCGCTGAGTTCGATCTGCGGCGACAGCCCGCGCCACAGCAGATGTACGCCGCCGATATCCACCGGCCGCCCGGCAACATCACTCACCCAGTCGGCCAGCTGTTCGCGGTACCCCGGCATCATCAGCACAGCAATCTGGAACAGGCCGCTGGCGACCGCCGTGAACACCAGCAGCCCGGCCACCGCTGAGATTACGGTGGTCCACCAGCGGCGTCTTATCCGCTCCATGCCACCTGCGCCTCACAGCGGGATGACATCGAATGCCTCCTGGGTGTAGGCCGCTTCAGCCTGCAGGCGGATGGGACGATGCAGCTGCGCCTCAAGATCGGCCAGGCCCAGCACCGGCTCGTCGATCAGTCGCTGGGTGACAGCAGGCGCCGCCAGCACCAGGAAGCCCTTGGCCTCGAACTGCCGTGCCGAACGCTGTACCTCGCGCACCACTTCGTGGCACACCGTCTCCACCGTCTTCAGATGCCCGCGCCCGGCACACTGCGGGCAGGGCTCGCAGAGAATGTGGCCGAGGCTCTCGCGCGACCGCTTGCGCGTCATCTCCACCAGCCCCAGCGGCGAGAAGGGGTACACCTGGGTGCGCGCGTAGTCCGCCATCAGGGCTTTCTCAAGGCTGCGCATCACCTGCGCACGATGATCCTCCGACCGCATGTCGATGAAGTCGAGAATGATGATGCCGCCGAGGTTGCGCAGCCGCAGTTGTCGCGCAATGGCCTGGGTCGCTTCGAGGTTGGTCTTGAGTACCGTCTCGTCGAGATTCCGGTGGCCGAGGTAGGCGCCGGTGTTGACGTCAATGGTGGTCATCGCCTCGGTCTGATCGATGATCAGATGCCCGCCCGACTTGAGATCCACCTTGCGCGACAGCGCGCGCGTGATGTCGTCCTCAACTCCGTAGAGATCGAAGATCGGCGCAGCACCCGCGTAGAGATCGATCCGCTCCGCCATGGTCGGCACGAACACGCGGGCGAACTGGCGAACCCGCTCGAACTCGTCGGCATTGTCGATGCGAATACGCTCGACGTCGGTGCCCAGCAGGTCGCGCAGGATGCGCATCGACAGCGGCAGGTCACCGTGCACCAAGGTGCCGGCACTGGCATCACGCGCCTGCTCGCTGATCGAGTCCCACAGCCGCATCAGGAAGGCGAGATCGTTTTCCAGCGCAGTGGCGTCCGCATTCTCGGCAGCCGTGCGGGCGATCACGCCGAAGCGCGGAGCCAGCCGCTTCTGGATATCTGACAGGATGCCCTTGAGCCGCTCGCGCTCCACCTCGTCTTCAATGCGCGCCGACACGCCGACATTGGGCTCGAACGGCAACAGCACAAGGTAGCGCGAGGGGATCGACAGCAGGGTGGTGAGTCGCGCGCCCTTGGTCCCCAGTGGATCCTTGAGGATCTGCACCAACACCGCCTGCCCCTCGTGCAGCAGCTGGGTGATCTGCGGCGTCATCGCCTCGCCCCCGTGGGCATGCGTGGGGCCGGGCACCATGTCGGCTACGTGAAGAAAGGCGGTGCGCTCCAGCCCCACATCGACGAAGGCCGCCTGCATGCCCGGCAGCACACGTTGCACCCGCCCCTTATAGACATTGCCGGTCAAGCCATGTCGCGAGGCGCGCTGCACGTGAATCTCCTGCGCCGCACCCCCCTCCACCAGCGCCACCCGGGTTTCCTGTGGCCCGATGTTGACCAGAATCTCGGTGCTCACAGCAGCTCCGGCTGCACACCAAAACGGGCCAGCAGCGCCGCAGTCTCGACCACCGGCAGACCGATCACACCGGTGAGGCTGCCGCGCATGGCCACTACGAATCCGGACGCCGCGCCCTGGATGGCATAGCTGCCCGCCTTGCCGAGGGGCTCGCCGCTGTCGCAGTAGCGGCGGATCTGCGCGGCGGACAAGCGGGCAAAATCGATCTCCGTCACGCTCTCGGTAGACGCGGTCCGCGTGCCGTCGGCGACGGCCACCCGGCTTACCACCTGGTGCGTGCGCCCTGACAAGGCCGCCAGCGCGGTCGCCGCATCGGTGGCATCCACCGGCTTCCCCAGCGCACGGCCATCGAGCAAGACCTCGGTATCGGCCACCAGCACTGGCGACGGCGATGGCCGCTGCGCCAGGGCGGCCCGCAGTTTGTCCGCCACCACCCGCCGTACATAGTCCAAGCCCGCTTCGCCGGTCGCCGGGGTCTCGTCAACGCTGACGGCCAACCGCTCGAAGCGGAAGCCCGCCTGGGTCAGCAGCTCACAGCGCCGCGGCGACTGCGAGGCGAGGTAAAAGGGAATGGTCATATCCACAGTGTACCGGCAGCGCCGGGGGCGGCGCCTCAGGCCCGGTGGTACGGGTGGTTGACCTGTAGCGACCAGGCCCGGTAGAGCTGCTCGGCCACCATCACCCGCACCAGCGGATGCGGCAGGGTCAGACGTGACAGCGACCAGCTGTGATGGGCACGTTCCAGCACGGCTGCATCCAGACCATCGGCCCCGCCAATGATGATGGCGGTATCCCGACCCGAGGGCAGCCAGCGTGCCAGCGCCGCCGACCAGCCGGCAGTGTCGTGCATCTGGCCCCGTTCATCGAGGGCGATGATCTCGGCATCCCGGGGCAGCGCGCGCAGGATCTTGTCGCCCTCCTGTCGCTTGAGGCGAGCGATGTCGGCTGATTTGCCGCGCGGCGGTGGGGCGATTTCCACCAGCACCAGCCGCAGCTCGTGCGGCAGTCGTCCGGCGTAGTCCTGATAGGCGGTTTCCACCCAGGCCGGCATGCGCTGCCCGACGGTGACCAGGTGGATCCGCATGCGACCTCAGTCGCGGCTGCTGGGTTTCCGCGTGCTTGCGGCGGCCGGCTTGCGCGTACTGGCGGCGCCAGCCTTGGGCGTGCTGCGGGTACTGGCGCGCGGTTTGGCTTTGGCGGTGGTGCCTGCCGCCGACTTGCGGGCCGGCTTCGCCGACGTCTTGGGCGCCGGCTTGGCCTGGGCGGCAGCCTTGGCCTTGGCCTTGGGCTTGGCCGGGACGTCGTCGGCGGTCGGTGGCGGCGTCACTGCCCACAGCTTTTCCAGCTGGTAGAACGCCCGGGTCTGGGTCTGCATGACATGCACCAGCACGCCATTGAGATCGACCAGTGCCCACTCCCCCTGGTCCAAGCCCTCAACCCCCAGGGGCCGGTGGTCGTTTTCGCGTGCCTCGTCCATGACGTTCTGCGCCAGGGCCTTCACGTGCCGGCTGGAGGTCCCGGAGCAGATGATCATGACGTCCGTCATCGGCGTCAGCGACTTCACGTCGATGACCTGAATGTCCTGGCCCTTGAGGTCTTCGAGCGCAGCGACGGCAAGCTTAGTGAGTGCTGGGGTTTTCATCTTCGGTGAGCGCCGCGATATCGGCGGGTGTGAGGCTGTCGAGAATGGCATCCGGAAGCAGACCGCGCACCGAACGCCCCTGGCGCAGGCGACGGCGGATGCGCGTGGAGGAAATATCCAGGAGCGGAATCTCCAGCACCTGGTAGCGCCCGGTCAGCGCCGCAGCGGCTTCGGCCGGCGGTGCCAGCACCGCGCCGGGACGCACCACCACCGCCAGGCTGGCCAGGGTGAGGATGTCGGACCAGCGGTGCCAGGTATGGAAGTGGGCAAAGGCGTCGGCGCCCATCAACAGCACACGTTCGGCACGCGGGAACTGGTTGGCCAGCAAACCCAGGGTGTCGACCGTGTAGGACGGCCCGTCGCGCTGAATTTCGCAATCGTCGGCAACCAGCGCAGGCTCGGCGGCAATCGCCAGCTGCACCCAAGCCAAGCGCCGCAACGCCGATACGCGGGCCTTGGGGCGGTGTACGGGCTGTGCGGTGGGCACCAGGCGCACCTGATCCAGCGCAAGGCGCTCCAGTGCTTCCAGCGCCAGCCGCAGGTGCCCGTTGTGAAACGGCGCGAACGCCCCGCCGAAGATGCCGATGGCCTTCAAGACGCCCGGCACTCGACGGCGGGCAGCGCGCTAGCGGACATGGCCATCGCCCATGACCACCCACTTCAGGGTGGTGAGCCCTTCCAGCCCCACCGGCCCGCGGGCGTGGAACTTGTCGGTGCTGATGCCGATCTCGGCGCCCAGCCCGTACTCGTAGCCATCGGCAAAGCGGGTCGACGCGTTGACCATCACCGAGCTGGAGTCCACCTCGCGCAGAAAGCGACGTGCCTGGGTGAGGTTCTCGGTGACGATGGCATCGGTGTGGGCCGAGCCATAGCGGGCAATATGGGTGATGGCCTCGTCGAGACCATCGACCACCCGGATCGACAGGATCGGGGCCAGATATTCGGTCTGCCAGTCGGCCTCGGTGGCCGGACGCACATCCTTGAGCACCGCGCGGGTGCGCTCGCAACCGCGCATCTCCACCCCGGCCTCGATATAGATGTCGGCCAGCCGCGGCAGCACGCGCTCGGCAATCGGCGCATCCACCAGCAGGGTTTCCATGGTGTTACAGGTGCCGTAGCGCTGCGTTTTGGCGTTGACCGCCACCGCCACCGCTTTTTCGAGATCGGCCTGGGCCTCGATGAAGACGTGACAGATGCCGTCCAGGTGTTTGATCACCGGCACCCGCGCCGCTTCCGATACCGCCGCGACCAGCCCTTTGCCGCCACGGGGGATGATGACGTCGACGTACTCGGGGCTGGCACACATCAGGCCCACCATCCGGCGGTCGGGGGTGTCCAGCACCTGCACGCACTCGCGCGGCAGGCCGGCCTCGACCAGCGCGCGCTCGACGCAGCGTGCAATGGCCTGGTTGGAGTGCATCGCCTCCGAGCCGCCGCGCAGGATGCAGGCGTTGCCGGCCTTCAGGCACAGGCTTGCGGCGTCGGCGGTGACGTTGGGACGCGATTCGTAAATGATGCCCACCACCCCCATCGGCGCCCGCATGCGGCCGACCTGAATGCCCGAAGGGCGCATCTTCATGTCGGAGATTTCACCGACCGGGTCGGGCAGCATGGCGATCTGGCGCACGCCTTCGGCCATCGCCACAACGCGGTCTTCGGTGAGCGCCAGGCGGTCCAGCATGGCGCTGTCGAGCCCGGCATCACGGCCGGCCTTGAGGTCCTCGGCATTGGCGCGGAGGATGTCGCGGGTGGCATCCACCAGTATCTGCGCCAAGGCGAACAGCGCAGCATTCTTTTCGCCGGTTTCGGCGCGTGCCAGGGTGCGCGCCGCCTGACGCGCAGCCTCGCCCATTGTCTGCATCAGCCGCAGCAATGCCGCGTCGGCGATCTGGCCCTTGGGGCTCTTGGCAGCACTCATGTCCTTCTGCTTTTTCCGGTTGGCGCGGCACCACTGGCCGCCAGCACCAATGTTAGCAAGTCTTCCCAGGCGGCCGGCTCCCCGCCGGTGGACTTGGAGCGGGCATCGATACGCAGCGCCTGGCGCAGCCAGCCGAGCGGCTCGGCGCTGCGCACCCGCTGTAGGGCCGGACGATAGGCCGCCTGCTGGAAGCGCCGGATCCCGGCCTGATCACAGGCGGTGGCGAAATCACGTGTCTGGGCATACAGGGGCGCGGCGCGCGCCAGGCTGCGCAAGGTCCATAGCAGGGCGGCCAGCACCTCCTGGATCGCCACGCCTTCTTCGCGCAGGCGGCCCAGACTGCGCACGGCCCCGACGGCATCCCCCGACAGCACCCGGTTACCCAGATCAAAAGCACCGAAACGGGCGTTGTCCGCTACCGCCTCTGCCATCTCAGCGACATCGACGGGGCGGTCGCCATACAACAACCGCAGCTTCTCGATGTCCTGGGCACAGGCCAGCAGGTTGCCCTCGGTACGCTCCGCCAGCAGCTTGGCGGCATCATCACTGAGCGTGAGCCCGGCACGCCGCACCCGCGCAACCACCCACTGCGGCCACTCCGCCGCGCTCACCGGCCAGGCATAGACCACCAGCGCCTGACGTTCGCAGGCGGTGAACCAGGCGGACTTGCGCTGCCGGGCATCGAGCGCGCCCAGGGTGACGATCAGGCACACATCCTGCGGCGGCGACGCTGCCAGCGCCTGCAGCGCCTTGGCCCCTTCATCGCCGAGACTGCCCTGCACCCGCACCTCGATCAACCGCTTGCTGGCGAACAGCGACAGGCTGGCACCGGCATCCATCACCTGCTGCCAGTTGAAGCCCTTCTCGGCATCGAACACGGTGCGCTCGTCATAGCCGGTGGCGCGGGCCGCCGCGCGCAGGGTATCGGCACACTCTTGGATCAGCATTGGCTCTTCGCCAGCCAGCACCGCCAGCGCCGGCAGGCCCTTGCCCAGTTGCGCGGAAAGTTGTTCGGGTTTGAGCGCCATGCGCGGATTCTATAATGCCGAGCATGTCCACTCCCCGACGCTACTCCACCACCGACCGTTGGCTGCTGCCGCTGGCCCAGGGCCTGAAGCTGCTGGCACCGCCCGCCTTGTCCCGGCCCTCGCCCGCCGAGGGGGTTGAGGAAGGCGTGCTCGCTGCGCGTGAGCGACGGCATGCGGCCGGGCTGATGCGCGTCAATCACGCCGGCGAGGTGGCTGCCCAAGGCCTGTACCACGGTCAGGCCGCCACCGCGCGGCAGGATGAGATCGCCGCACACCTGCGGGCCGCCGCTGAGGAAGAGCGGGACCACATGGTCTGGTGTGAGGCGCGGCTGCGCGAACTGGGGGACCGCCCCAGCCTGCTGTCACCGCTGTGGTATGCCGGCTCCTTCGCCATGGGCGCGGTGGCCGGGTTGGCGGGCGATCGCTGGAGCCTCGGCTTTGTCGCCGAAACCGAGCGCCAGGTGGCCGGGCATCTGGACGACCACCTGCAGCGCTTGCCGCAGGATGACCGCCGCAGCCGTGCGGTGGTCACCCAGATGCGTGAGGAAGAAGCCCGCCACGGTGCCGAGGCCACAGCCGCCGGTGGGGTGCCGCTGCCTCAGCCTGTGCGGCTGGCGATGACCCGCATCGCTGCGTTAATGAAGGGCGCGGCCTACCGCCTGTGATGCAGGCGGTGGCCAACCGGCATCAGCGCGAGATATTGCGCCCGTAGAAGATTTCCTGGATCTCGTGATCCACCCGCGAGCGGATCTGCTTGGCTTCCCGCACCGGGAGATCGCCCGCCGTTTCGCCGAACAGATAGGTGTCGAGGTCCAGTTCCTTCAGGCACATCTTGGTGTGGAAGATGTACTCCTGATACACGTTCACGTCGACCATCTGATAGCGGCGCTTGATGTCCGCCGAGATGAAGTTCTGGATGGAGTCGATGTTGTGATCGATGAAGTGCTTCATGCCGCGCACATTGCGGGTGAAGCCGCGCACGCGGTAATCCATCACCACGATGTCGCTCTCGAAACTCTTGATGAGGTAGTTCAGCGCCTTCAGCGGAGAGATCTTGCCGCAGGTGGAGACGTCGATATCGGCACGGAAGGTGCTGATGCCATTATCCGGGTGGGTCTCCGGATAGGTGTGGACGGTGATATGGCTCTTGTCCAGATGCGCCACCACCGAGTCCTTCTTCTTGCCCGGCGTCGGCAGGCCATCATGGTGACCTTCCGAAATCAGCATCGTCACCGATGCGCCCTGCGGGTCGTAATCCTCAGTGGCCACGTTGAGGATGTTGGCACCAATGATCTGCGCCACCTCGGTGAGGATATTGGTCAGACGCTCGGCGTTGTACTGCTCATCGATGTACTCGATGTAGGCCTGTTGTTCTTCTCGGGTGCGCGCGTAACAGATGTCGTAGATGTTGAACGACAACGACTTGGTCAGGTTATTGAACCCCAGCAACTTGAGCCGCGCGTTGCTGGTCGGTTTGGGCTTGATCTTGGCCAATGCAGGGAACCCTCGAATGGTAGGCGGACGATCGGGCGGCCCCCCGCCCGGGCGTTTGGCGCGGCATTATAGGGGCTCAGGTGGCGGCGTCGCCCCCCGGCACCCGCACTTCATAGCTGTGGGTCATGGCGACACCGCCCTGCCCCAGCATGATCGACGCCGAACAGTACTTCTCGGCTGACAACGACACCGCCCGCTTCACCTGCGTCTCATTGAGCCCGACGCCGGTCACCACGAAGTGCAGATGGATGGCGGTGAACACTTTGGGCTCGGTCTCGGCCCGCGTGCCTTCCACCTCCACATAGCAGTCGCTGACCGGCTGGCGCGCCCGTTGCAGGATATAGACCACGTCCACCGACGAGCAGGCGCCGACCGACATCAGCATCAGCTCCATCGGCCGCGGCCCCAGGTTGCGTCCGCCGATATGCTCGGGTCCGTCGATGACAATAGCGTGACCGCTGCCGGATTCGGCGATGAAGGCCGCTTTTTCGGCCCATTTGACGCGTGCTTTCACCGAAAGGCTCCTGAGTGGTCGGCGTTGGGGTGTGCTAGTTTCCGGCAACTGTCACCAAAGCTCCAGAGTCGCTTCCATGTCTGATGCCTTCGCCGAGATGTTGCAACGTCCCGCGATCCAGCATTTCATCGGCCTGGCCCACAAGCGCAGCATGCCGCCCAAGCAGACCTTGATGCATGCCGGCGATGCACCCCGGTCGCTGTATCTGATCCTCGAAGGCTCGGTCAGCATCCTGTTGGAGGACGATGAGGGTCGCGAGATCGTGCTGGCCTATCTCAACCCGGGCGAGTTCTTCGGCGAGATGTGCCTGTTTCCGCAACAGGCGGTACGTTCGGCCATCGTGCGCACCCGCACCCCCACCCTGGTGGCCGAGATGGGCCTGGAGGGCTTCCGCAATTTCGCCCATACCCAGCCGGAGATCATGTTCGAGATTGCCGGCCAACTGGCGGCGCGCCTGCGCGACACCAGCCGCCGCGTTGGCGACCTCACCTTTCTCGACGTTGCCGGACGCCTGGCGCGGGTGCTACTCGACCTCTCCAGCAGCCCGGATGCCAAGCCGCATGCGCGCGGCGTGGTGGTGAAGATCAGCCGTCAGGAGCTGGCGCGCATCGTCGGCTGCTCACGCGAGATGGCCGGCCGTGTGCTGAAGCGGCTGGAAGAGGACGGCATCGTGCAAAGCCAGGGGCGCAGCATCCTGGTGTTGGGTAGCCACCCCGGCAACGGCGGCTGAGCGGCCGCGTCAGACCGCGATCAGCGCCTTGAGCGCAGCACCGGGATCCGGCTGCCGCATCAGCGATTCCCCCACCAGAAACCGTCGCACGCCCGCGTCCATCATCCGCGCCACGTCGGCCGGCTCGGCAATGCCGGACTCGGTGATCACGGCCACGCCGTCCGGCACCTTATCGAGCAGATCCAGCGTCGTATCCAGACGGACCTCGAAGGTCCGCAGATTGCGGTTGTTGACCCCCAGCACCCAGCCTTCGCGCAGACCGGCCCGCTGCACCAGCGCCAGTTCGGCGCCGTCATGCACTTCCACCAGCACATCCAGACGCTGCTCGCGGGCACAGGCGTGCAGGCTGTTGAGCTGGTCGGCAGACAGGCAGGCGGCAATCAGCAGCACGCAGTCGGCGCCGATGGCCCGTGCCTCCACCACCTGCGACTCGTCCACCAGGAAATCCTTGCGGATCACCGGTAACGTGCAGGCGGCGCGTGCGGCCACCAAATAGTCGTTGTGGCCCTGGAAGAAACGCGCGTCGGTGAGCACCGACAGGCAGGCCGCGCCACCATCGGCATAGGCGCGTGCGATCGCTGGCGGATCGAAATCGGCGCGAATGACGCCCTTGCTGGGGCTGGCCTTCTTGATCTCGGCAATCACCGAAGCGCCGGTCTCCGCTTTGCGGTCGAGGGCGGCGATGAAACCGCGCGGGGTATCGGCCGCCGCCGCCCGTTCCATCAGGTCGCGCAGGCTGTAGCGCCGCCGCAGCGCGGTGATCTCGTCCCGCTTGACCTCGACGATGCGCTCGAGAATGTCGGCCATCTCAGGCTCCGGCCAACTGGCGTGAGGTGATCACCAGCGCATCCAGCTTGGCCTGTGCGGCCCCGCTCGACAGCGCTTCCCGCGCCCGGGCAATGCCACTGGCCACGTCGGGCACCGCGCCGGCGGCATAGAGCGAGGCCCCCGCATTGAACAGCACGATGTCACGGGCCGGACCCGGACGGTCCGCCAGCACGTCACGGATGCGCGCGCAGGACTCGGCCGCATCGGCCACCGCCAACTGGCGGGTGGCGGCCATCGGCAGGCCGAAATCCTCGGGATGCAGGTCGTACTCATGGACCGCGCCATCGCGCAGCTCACCGACCCGGGTGCTGGCCCCGAGGGTGATCTCGTCGAGGCCGTCACGGCCATAGACCACCAGCGCGCGGGTAGCGCCCAGCGCCTGTAGCACCCGGATCTGAATGCCCACCAGATCCTGGTGGAACACCCCCATCAGGATGTTGGGCGCACCGGCCGGGTTGGTCAGCGGCCCGAGAATGTTGAACAGGGTCTTCACCCCCATCTCGCGCCGCACCGGCGCCACTGCCTTCATCGCGGGGTGGTGGTTGGGGGCAAACATGAAGCCGATGCCCACCTGTTCGATGCACGGGCCGACCTGCTCGGGCGGCAGGTCAATGGCGACACCGAGCTGCTCCAGCACGTCAGCACTGCCGGACTTGGAGGACACGCCGCGATTACCGTGCTTGGCCACCCGCACGCCGCAGGCCGCCACCACAAACATCGAGCAGGTGGAGATGTTGAAGCTATGACTGCCATCGCCCCCGGTGCCGACGATATCCAGCAGCGGACCGCCCGCCTCCGATACCGTCACCTTGCGTGAAAACTCGCGCATCACCTGGGCGGCGGCGGCAATCTCGCCCACGGTTTCCTTCTTCACCCGCAGCCCGGTCAGCAGCGCGGCGGTCATCACCGGCGACACCTCGCCCTGCATGATGGCGCGCATCAGCGCCACCATTTCGTCGTGAAAGATCTCGCGATGTTCGATGACCCGCTGCAGCGCAGCCTGGGGGGTGATGGACATCAGGTCGTCTCCAGAAAGTTCTGCAGCAGTTGGTGGCCGTGCTCGGTGAGGATGGACTCGGGATGGAATTGCACGCCTTCAATCGGCAGCGTGCGATGGCGCAGCCCCATGATCTCGTCGACGCTGCCGTCGTCGTGCTGGGTCCAGGCCGTCACCTCGAAGCAGTCCGGCAGGCCCTCGCGGTCGACGATCAGTGAGTGATAGCGGGTCGCCGTGTAGGGGCTGGGCAGATTGCGGAACACGCCGCCGCCCTGATGAAACACCGGGCTGGTCTTGCCGTGCATCACCTGGCGCGCGCGAATCACCCGCCCGCCAAAGGCCTGGCCGATGGCCTGATGGCCAAGGCAGACCCCGAGAATGGGAAAGCGCCCCTGCAACCGGTCGATCAACTCCAGGCAGATGCCCGCCTCGTTGGGCGTGCAGGGGCCGGGCGACAGCACGATATGGCGCGGCGCTAGCCGCTCCACCTCATCCACGCTGATCTGGTCGTTGCGATGCACCACCACCTCCACCCCCAGCTCCCCGAAGTACTGGACCAGGTTGTAGGTGAAGGAGTCGTAGTTATCGATCATCAGCAGCATGCAAATGCCACCTCGGCGGGGTTCGGGCAGGTGATCGCGGTCATCGTGTTTGGCAAGCCGTCGCAGCGCCGGGATTCGACGGCCGGCGGCGGGAAGTCGGGATCGGGCCGACATTCTAGCGCCCTGACGGGATGCCGGACCGTTGCCCATCCGCCGTCGGGCCTGGGGCACTGGACAAGTCAGTGAACATATGTACACTTAACCAATCTGACGCCGGACCCGCCCATGACCGCACTTTCGCCCCGGGATACCCCGCTCGCCCAGACCCGTGGCGCGCTGAGCCTTGCCGCCCGCAGCGTCGACCAGCTCACCACCCGCATCCAGGAATTGCACCAGGCCATTGCCCGGTTACCGTTCGGCGCCATGGCCCCGGTGCCCGGCCTCAATGCCGGCAGCGAAACCGTGCGGGCCGTGCATGACGGCATTGCTGACGGCGTGTACGCCAGCGTGCGCGCCGTCTCCCAGGCCAGCTTCGCTTTGGCCGGCATGGCGGTGCGCGAATGGGAGCGGCAAACCCCCGCACGCCCGCTGCCGCCACACCCGCAACGGGATCTTGCGGTGAGTGCGCTGGCCGGCCTGGTGGGCGACGACCTTGCCGCGCGCCGCAACCCACTGGCGCCGCGCATGGGCTTTTACCGCGACGGCCAGCGCCTGCCGATGGACCCGGCCGCGCTCGCCAACCAGCACGTGCAGTGCCACGGGCGCATCGTGATCTTCCTGCACGGCCTGGCCTGCAATGAGTCCGCCTGGGATTTCCATGCCGACGCCGCCGAGCCAGAAAGCCATCCATACGGCCTGCGGCTGGAAACCGAACTGGACTGCACAGCGCTGTACCTGCGCTACAACACCGGCCTGCATATCTCGCGGAACGGCGCCCGCTTGTCCCGCCTGCTCACCCGCCTGTGCCAGCGCTGGCCGGTGAAGGTGCGCGACATTGTGCTGGTCGGCCACAGCATGGGCGGCCTGGTGGCCCGCGCCGCCGCGCTGGCGGGCGAAGCTGATCAGGCCCCGTGGACCGATGCACTGTCGCAGGTGATCTGCCTGGGCTCACCGCACCGTGGCGCCCCGCTGGCGCGCTGGGTCAGCCAGGGCAGCCGCCTCTTGCGGCAACTGCCGCTCACCCGCCCCATCGCCGAGGTGCTCGACGTCCGCTCGGTGGGCATCCGCGATCTCGACCGCGGCCATGTCCGCGACCAGGACTGGCGCCCGCGCGCCGCCAGCGGCCCGCTGCCCCTGCCGCCGCGCATCCCGCGCGTGCGCTACCACTTCATCGGCAGCACCCTCGCGCATCCGGGACAGGAATGGATGGGCCAGCTGATCGGCGACGGCCTGGTGCAGGTCCCCAGTGCCACCGCCACCGAATTGGCCGACGCCGATGTGGCGCTGCTGTACCGCTGCCACCACCTGCGCCTGCTCAACCACCCGGCCATCTACGGCCTGATCCGGGCGGCGCTGCAGTCGCGCTAAGGGGTGCCCACGCGGCCGGGCAACTGCAGCAAGCGCTCGCTTCGCCAAACCCTGACGATGCGCAGCTTTTTCGCCTCGCGCTTGTACACGATGCGAAACGGCGGATGAATCAGCTCTCGCAGGTACGGCTGACCGAACTCCGGAACGACTCTGCCGATATCGGGGTTGTCACGTAATGCCTCGACCCGTTGCACGATTTCAGCCAGCAGCCGCTGTCCGGCCTGCGAGGCCAACTCCCGCTCGTACCACGCCCGAATGTCTTCAAGATCCCGTATGGCGGAGGCTGAAAATGTGACGGCGACCTTGGGCGCCACGGTTACAGCCCCAGCCGCGCCTTCGCGTCCTTCAGCGAGAACTCATGGCCTGCTTCAAGATCGTTCAGCCCGGCGACAACCGCACGCATGAAGACCCGCTCTTCTTCCGCTGCCTCAAAGTCATCGACCGACTGCACCACCGCCACGCCGCGACCGCGGCTGGTGAGGAGCGTCGGTCGATGCACTTTGGCCACGTGCTTGACGACCTTGCCGGGATTGATTTTCAGGTCCGAGAGGGGCACGACATCTTCTGAAAACTTGACCGCCATGCAGCCTCCAGCGCTACGAATCATGGTCCGATAATAGCACCGGTTAACAGGTGCTTTATGGCAAGCGCCACAACCCGACCAGGGCTGGCGCCCGCTGGGAAGGGGATCAATGCCGGGCCGCTTGGCGGAGTAACTTTTCCCGGAAGCCCTCGGGACACGGCAGCAGCTTCTTGTGCCGCGTGTCGTAATGCAGGTGGGCCGTCTTGGCCAGCGCCACCAGACGCCCGTCTGCTGCCGCGGTGACGCGGTACAGCACATCGCAGCCGTACTTGTTGAAATCAGCGGCCGACATGGCGATGCGCAGGCGATCGCCATAGCGCGCTTCGGACTTGTACACCACCGCCAGATCGGCGTTGATCATCGCCGGGCCAGCGTCGGTGTACTCCGGTACTCCGCAGGCTGCCATGTACTGAACCCGGGCATCGTTGAGAAACGCGATGAGATGCTCGTTCCCAAGATGATCGCCCCGATTGATATGCGCCAGCATGATCGGAAGCTCAACTTCAAAGACATAGTCTTCCAGCTGCGGAATTTCAACGCGGGCCATGTGATGTCCTGTCCGCCATGCCGGGCGGGTGCCAAGGGACCTCGTTGATACCACGCCTGGCAAGACGCCGACCTCACCCAAAGGGATCGTCAGGACGTGGCGGATCGTCACGGCCTTGCGACCCGCCACACACCCGCCAGCGCAACGCTCAGTGACGCCGCCGTGTAGCCTGCAAGGCTGTTGACCCGAGACGCCATCTTGCCCTTCCTACTGCTTCCCGCACTGCTCGCCGCCCTGCTGGCCATGCCGGCCTCGGCGCAACGCGCCGGCGACATCCTCATCGAAGCCGGTTGGCTGCACAGCCTTCCGCAGGAAAGCAACGGCGCTCCGCGCAACAGCCTGCGACCGAATCCGCTGTTCCCCCTGCTGGGCGTGCAGTCCGAGTTCCGCAGCGAAGGGGTGCGCATCGACGCGGACACCCTCAATACCTTCGCACTGGTGGGCCAGTACTTTCTGACCGACGCCTGGTCTATGCGCCTGGTGGTGGGCTATCCCCCGAAAGGTTCGATCGACGGCAGCGGTATCGCGCAGGCCACCGGCCCGCTGGGGAACCTGCTGCGCATCGACCTCAGCGAGCCCCAATTCAACCCCATCGGCAGCGCCCGCCAGTGGGTGCCGGTGTTCATGCTGGCCTACCACTTCGGCGCTGCAGACGCCGCGTGGCGCCCCTACCTCGGTGCCGGCCTCAGCTATGCCTTCTTCAGCGAAGTCGAGCTCAACGACACCCTGGAAGCCGAAACCAATCGGCGATTCGGGGTACCCCTCGCCCTTTCCGCCGGCATCCCCGGCCCCACGCGCATCACCTCCAAGGTCGAATCCACCCTCGCGCCCGCCATCGGCGCTGGGGTGCGATGGCACCTCAACGAAACCTGGAGCCTGTCGGCAGGCATCGACTTCATCGCATTGGAAACCGACGCCGAGGTACGGATGCTGGCGTCGGACGGCACCGAGCTGGGGCGGAGTCGGACGCGGCTGCGATTTGACCCGGTGAATATCACGCTGCTGGCGGGGTATCGGTTTTGAGGCGGTCGCATGCGGCGGCGAGTCAAGGCTGCGTGATCGAAGACGGCGCAACCGGACGAACCTGAGTTAGCCACGGTGGCTCCGGGACATCGTGGTCTGTCCGCTAATGTCCTGTATCACGCCGCGAAGCAGGCGTTGCGCGAGTGCGCCATCAGGCACCGCCAATCCAGTGCTCGGTCAGCAGCGTGACCGCTACGCCGAGCACGGCGCCAAGTGGGGGCGCCCAATGCCGACGTAGCCTGGATTGCGGCGCAATCTCCTGAAACATCAGATATACGATCCCCCCAGCAGCCAGCAGCATGATCACCCCGAGAATATGGGGCTGCCCCGCGAGGCCGTAATGCGCCGAAAGCCCTGCGATGGGACCGATGGGAACAAGGCAGGTCAGGAACAGCAGCACCTGACGTGGCGCACGCGCACGCGACGCCACCAGCTCTCGGTAGGCATTGAAGCCCTCTGGGACGTTCTGCAGTCCGATGACCAGCGCCAACACCAAGGCCACATCGGGCCGCGTCGCCACCAACCCGCCCAGCGCAATCGTTTCCGGAACGAAATCAACCAGCATACCGGTTAGCTGCGGCGCCTCGTGCCGCCGAAGTCCCAAGCTGCGCTCGAGCGCAAAGAACAGCACGCCACCCAGCAGAAAAACCAGCACAGCCACGGTGGGGCTCCCCACCATACCCGTTCCCTCCGGCAACAGGATCTGAAACACCGCCCCCAACAGGAGCCCGCCGCCGAAGGCAATGACGAAATGCCGCAACTCGGTTTCCAGCCATTTGGGACGGATACGCTCGAAGCTCGCGATCAATCCGCCAAGGGGCGTGCAGAGACCGGCGGCGGCTGTCAAGGCGATGATGAGGAGGGCTTCTGACATGGGGGTGAGGCCTAACGTCGGAGAGCGATTCCGGACGGGTTATTGTTCTCCATCACAATTCCAATGAATCGTGGTCGGTCGCCTATTGTTCACAGATTCCTTACATCCGGGCCACGCACTTGGCGCTCCATTATTCGAGCCCTAAGCACCCCTCACGGCACCCACCGCTTCGCCAACTTCCTCGCGAGGGTTCTGCGGTGCATCCCCAAGCGTCGGGCCGCTTCGGAGATGTTGAAGTCGGTCTCGGCCAGCATGGCGTGGATGCGTTCCATCTCCAGGGTTTTGATGGAGGTGGGGCGGGCGCCAGCCTGGGGCAGATCGGTGGTGCCGGGTTCGTGGTGGAAGGCGGCTTCGATGTCGTCGGTGTTGGACGGTTTCACCAGGTAGTTGCAGGCGCCCAGCTTGATGGCCTCGACGGCGGTGGCGATGCTGGCGAAGCCGGTGAGCACCACGATCATCATGTCGGGGTCGTGGGTGTGCAGTTGTTGCACCACGGTGAGGCCAGAGGCGGTGCCCAGCTTGAGGTCCACCACGGCGTAGTGCGGGCGGTGGTCCAACAGGGCTGCGACTTCGTCCGGGCCTTGGGCCAGCCACACCTGATAGCCGCGCCGCTCGAAGGAGCGCTTGAGGGTGCGCGCGAAGGCGGCGTCGTCTTCCACGATCAGCAGGCGGCGCTCGGTGTCAGTGGGCGGGGTGGTCATCCGCGTCCTCCTCGGCCAGGGCCAGCGATGCCAGCGGCAGCCACAGCGTTACCACGGCGCCGCCCATGGGGTCGTTCTGGGCAGACACGCTGCCGCCCAGCTTGCGCAGCACATTGAGCACCAGGAACAGGCCCAGCCCGCCGCCGGGGCGGCCCTTGCTGGACTGGTAGGGCTTGCCGATCTGACCGAGCATTTCCGGCGGGAAGCCGGGGCCGCGGTCGCGCACGGTGAGCGACAGCGCGCCCTCGTCGCAGCGCGCAGACAACGCCACCCAACCCGGTGAGGCCTCCAGAGCGTTGTCGAGCACGTTGCAGATCACCTGCTTCAAGGCGGAGTCGCTGACGATGGGCGCGGCCAGGCCGGAGGCCTCGCCCGGGCAGGCCTCCAGGGTGTACTCGAAACCCTTGACCGCCCGCGAACTGCGCCACTCGGCCACCAACTGGTCCAGAAAGTGCCGCACGGTGGTCAGCTCGACGGACTCGCCACGGGCTTCGCCGGCGGACATGAGGATGCCGGTGACGATGCTCTTGCAGCGCTTCACCTCGGCTTCCATGTCGGCAATCTCTTCGACCAGCTCGGGGCGCTCGCGAAACTCCGGCATACGCCGCCAGTCGCCGAGGATCACCGACAGCGTGGCCAGTGGTGTGCCCAGCTCATGGGCGGCACCTGAGGCCAGCAGGCCCATGCGCACGATGTGGTCTTCCTCGGCGGCGCGCTGGCGCAGGTCGGCCAGCCGCGCGTCGCGGCGCCGCAGGTTGGCATTGATGCGGTTCATGAAGATCACCAGCAGCGCCACGTCCAGCACAAAGCAGATCAGCATGCCGATGATGTGCAGTTGGAACAGGTCATCCGGCTGCGGGTCGGGCAGCGCCAGTGGCACGTAGAACTGGGTGAGCAGGGCGAAGCAGATGCTGGTGACGCCCACCAGGGTCCAGGTGGACCAGGCCTCCAGCAGCACCGCGCCCAGGGTCACCTGCAGCAGATACAGAAACACGAAGGGGTTGGTGGCGCCGCCGCTGAGGAACAACAGGGCGGTCAGCGCCGCCACGTCGATCAGCAGGCCGGCCATGAGGTCGCCATTGCGAATCGGCCGCCCCAGCCGCGGCCGGAACAGGCTGAACAGGTTGAGTGCCACCAGCCCGCCGATCACCAGTGCCATGTCCACCAGCGGCAGTGGAATCTTCAGCACGCCGTGGACAAAGGCGATGGTGGTGATCTGCCCCAGCACGGCAATCCAGCGCAGCTGGATCAGTTGCAGCATGTTCTGCTGGGCGGTGGTCTCGCCCTCGGCGGCGGGGCCGCCCACACGCCGCGCCAGCGCATAGATCGAGGTCATGCGTCGATCCTAGCGAATGCCGCTGTCAGCCGCCCGACGTCGCCCTTTCGGGTGGACCAGCATCACCAGCCCCAGCGCCGCCAGTGCCGCCAGGCCAAACCAGGTCAGCGCATAGATCAGATGATGATCACGGAAGCTCAGCACCGTCAGCCCGCCGATGGGACCGCCCGCCACGCTGTGCTCGGCATCGACAAAGTAGGGCGCCAGGCGGTCGGCCGGGAGGCCGCGGGCGGCGCCAATGGCGGCGACGTCGCGGGCGTACCAGCGATCGCCCTGTGGATCGTTGTCGCGCAGAAAACCGCCCCTGGGCTCGCTCAGCCGCAGCAGGCCCACAACGGTGACCTCGCCCGGCGTCTGGCCGGCGGCGCGGTTGGCGGGATCACAATCCTCCCGCGGAACAAAGCCGCGGTTGACCAGCACCCAGTGGCCCTCGGCCTGCTGCAGCGGCGTCAGCACCCAGTAGCCGGGGCCGTGCACGGTGACGGCCTGCACGCAGGTTTCCCGCGCGTGATCGAACTGCCCGCTGAGCTGCACCCGGCGATACGCCAGACCGTCGTCGAGCGTCGCCCACTCGGCGGGCGGCGGCGGCGCCACCGGCGCTGCGCTGGCGTTGGCCGTCACCTGGGCGATCAGCGCCTGCTTCCACACCCGGCGTTCCAACTGCCACTGCCCGAGCTGCACCAACACCACCAGCAGCCCCAGCAACAGGGCGGCAAACAGGCTCGTGCGCAGTGCGGGGCGGCGCATCAGGGCAGGTTGCGTGCCTCGTGCACGGTCAGCGGCATCATGTTGTCGTTGAGGTGGTACATCACCCACAGCGAACCGGCAAAGGTGATCACCACCAGAATCAGGGTGAAGATCAGCGCCAGCATGTTCCAGCCACCTTCAGAGCGGGTGTTGAGGTGCAGGAAGTACACCATGTGCACCAGCACCTGCACGCCGCCAAAGGCCAGCACCAGCACCACCGTCAGCGTCTTGCTGGGCAGCACCTCGCCCATCACCAGCCAGAACGGTATGGCGGTGAGCACCACCGACAGCAGAAAGCCAGTGAGGTAGCCTTTGAACGTGCCGTGCGCCGCGCCGAGGCCATCGTCATGGCCATGCACGTGGCGGGTGTCTTCGCCATGGGCGTCGAGGTGTGACGGCTGGGTCAGCATGTCGGACGTGCTCATCGCAGCATTCCCATCAGATAGACAAAGGTGAAGACGCCAATCCAGATGACGTCGAGGAAATGCCAGAACAGGCTGAGGCAGGCCAGGCGGCGGCGGTTGCTGGCGGTGAGGCCGCGCTGCCGCACCTGCACCATCAAGGTCACTAACCAGACAATGCCGAAGGCGACGTGCAGCCCGTGGGTGCCCACCAGGGCAAAGAAGGCCGACAGGAAGGCGCTGCGCTGCGGGCCGGCACCGAGGTGGATCAGGTGTGAGAACTCGTAGAGCTCGATGCCCAGAAACGCCAGGCCGAACAGCCCGGTGATGCCCAGCCACAGCAGGGTGGGCCCCACCCGGTCGCGCGCCATTTCCAGCATGGCGAAGCCGTAGGTGATGGACGACAGCAGCAGCATGGCGGTGGCCACTGCGATCAGCTTGAGGTCGAACAGGTCGGCCGGCCCGGGCCCGGCGGCGTAGTTGCCGCCGACCACACCGTACATGGCAAACAGCACGGCGAAGATGAGGCAGTCGCTCATCAGGTACAGCCAGAACCCCAGCAGCGTGCCGTTTTCCGGGTGGTGCGGCTCGCGCACCAGGAAGCGGTCGCTGAGGGCCCCGCTGAGGGTGTGGGAAGGCGTGCTCATGGCGTGGCTCCCGGCAGCGCCGCGAGTTGCCGGGTGCGGGCGTCCTCCACCCGGCTGACCTCGTCGGCGGGAATGTAGAAGTCCCGGTCCTCATTGAAGCTGTGCAGGATGGCCCCGGCCACCACCGCCACGAAGGCCGCGGCCGCCAGCCACCAGATGTGCCAGATCAGGCCAAAGCCGCAGACCGCGCTGAGGCCGGCCAGCACGATGCCGGCGGCGGTATTCTTCGGCATGTGCACGGGCTCGAAGCCTGCCGTCGGGCGCTGGAAGCCGGCGCGCTTCATGTCCCACCAGGCATCGAGGTCGTGCACCCGCGGGGTGAAGGCAAAGTTGTAGGCCGGCGGCGGTGAGGCGGTGGACCATTCCAGGGTGCGGCCATCCCAGGGATCGCCGCTGTCGTCGCGCAGCGATTCGCGACGGCGGATCGACACGAACAACTGCACGATGAAGGCAAGGATGCCCAGGGCAATGACGAAGGCACCCAGTGCGGCAATCTGGAACCAGATCTGCAGGCTGGGATCATCGAACTGGCTGAGCCGCCGCGTCACGCCCATCAGGCCCAGCACATAGAGCGGCATGAAGGCCAGGTAGAAGCCCACCAGCCAGCACCAGAACGACACCTTGCCCCAGAACGCATCCAGCTTGAAACCCGCCACCTTGGGGAACCAGAAGTTGATGCCGGCGAAGGTGCCAAATACCACGCCGCCGATGATGACGTGATGGAAGTGCGCCACCAGGAACAGGCTGTTGTGCAGCACGAAGTCGGCCGGCGGCACCGCCAGCAGCACCCCGGTCATGCCGCCGGTCACAAAGGTGAGCATGAAGCCCATGGTCCACAGCATCGGCAGGTCAAAGCGGATGCGGCCGCGGTACATGGTGAACAGCCAGTTGAACATCTTCGCCCCGGTGGGGATGGAGATGATCATGGTGGTGATGCCGAAGAAGGCGTTGACGCTGGCGCCCGACCCCATGGTGAAGAAGTGGTGCAGCCACACGATGTACGACAGGATGGTGATGCACACCGTGGCGTACACCATCGAGCTGTAACCGAACAGCCGCTTGCCGCTGAAGGTGGAGACGATTTCCGAGAACACGCCGAACAGCGGCAGGATCAGGATGTAGACCTCGGGGTGGCCCCAGATCCAGATCAGGTTCACGTACATCATGGCGTTGCCGCCAAAGTCGTTGGTGAAGAAGTTGGTGCCGACGTAGCGGTCCAGCGACAGCAGCCCCAGCACTGCGGTGAGCACCGGGAACGCCGCCACGATCAGCACGTTGGTGCACAGCGCAGTCCAGGTGAACACCGGCATCTTCATCAAGGTCATGCCGGGTGCGCGCATCTTGATGATGGTGACCAGCAGGTTCACGCCCGATAACAGCGTCCCCACCCCGGCGATCTGCAATGCCCAGATGTAGTAATCCACCCCCACCCCGGGGCTGTAGGCCGGGCCGGACAGCGGCGGATAGGCCAGCCAGCCGGTCATGGCGAACTCGCCGACGAACAGCGAGGCCATCACCAGCGCGGCGCCGGCGGCAGTCATCCAGAAACTGAAATTGTTGAGGAAGGGAAAGGCCACGTCGCGGGCGCCGATTTGCAACGGCACCACGTAGTTCATCAGGCCGGTGACGAAGGGCATCGCCACGAAGAAGATCATGATCACACCGTGAGCGGTGAAGATCTGGTCGTAGTGGTGCGGCGGCAGATAACCCACCGAGTCGCCAAAGGCGATGGCCTGCTGGGCGCGCATCATGATGGCGTCGGCAAAGCCGCGCAGCAGCATCACCAGGCCCAGCACGATGTACATGATGCCGATCTTCTTGTGGTCGATGCTGCAGAACCAATCGTTCCACAGCGGCCCCCAGGCGCGCTGGCGGGTGAGGTAGGTGACCAGCCCCAGCCCCAACAGCGCAGTGACGATGAAGGTGCCGAGGATGATGGGATCGTAGAAGGGGATTGCGTCCCAGCTGAGGCGCCCGAACAGGGTCTGCATCAGCGGGGAACGTTCGTCGGTAAAGGGCGTCATCGGGCTCATGGCGTCAGTTCATCAGGGCGCGAGATGGGCGGTGCCGTAGCGGTAAGGGCCGGCCGGGGAGATCGGTGGCATCGGCTCGGTCACACACATGGCCAGCACGTAGGGGTCGGCCGCGATCAGCGACGGGTTGGCGGTCTGGTGACTGCGGTCGCGGTCGTAGCGCAGCCGCGCCACGTTGTAGATGCCGGCCAGGCCGAGCCCGCCACGGGCGTCGATGGCCATCATGTCGTGCATGCACATCTTGCCGGGCTCGACACAGAGGTTGACGGCGGCATCGAACAGGTCCGGCGCCGCGCTGCCGTAGTAACGCACCGGCTCGCGCTCGCTGGGCTGTTCCAGGCGCAGGTACTCGTCGCGGCTCAGGGCCAGATCGCTGGCGCGCACCTGGTCCACCCAGGCATCGAAGTCATCGCCGTCGAGCCCGGCAAAGCGGAACCGCATGTGGGAGAAACCGTGGCCGCTGTAGTTGGCGGAAAAGCCCTCGTAGTCGCCCGGCTTGTTGATGATGGCGTGCAGCTGCGTCTTCATCCCCGGCATGGCATAGATCTGCCCCGCCAGCGCCGGCACGAAGAAGGAGTTCATCACCGTGGAGGCGGTGATCTCGAATTCGATGGGCACGTCCACCGGCGCCGCCATCTCGTTGACGCTGGCAATGCCGTAGTCGGGGTAGAAAAACAACCACTTCCAGTCCATTGCCACCACCTGCACGCGCAGCGGCTGCACGTCGGCGGGCAGCGCGCGTTCGGCATCGATGCGCTGCAGTGGGCGATAAGGGTCCAGCAGGTGGGTGCCGATCCAAGTGATGGCGCCCAGCGCGATGATGATCAGCAGCGGCGCGGTCCAGATCACCAGCTCCAACTGGGTGGAGTGCTCCCAGTCCGGCGCATAGGTGGCGTCGCGGTTGGACTGGCGGTAACGCCAGGCGAACCACACGGTCATCACCATCACCGGCACCACCACGATCAGCATCAGCACGGTAGACACGACAATGAGGTCGCGTTGCTGGGCAGCAACATCACCGGAGGGGTTGAGGACAACCGCTTCGCAGCCCATCAGCAGGGCCGGCAGGACCATCAGCGACGCAAGCCGCAGCGTTCTCGAAAGCATGACGCAGCACGGGGTGTGAACCTGATCGTTACTCTAGGCACCCTGCCCCGGTGGCGCGATTGGACGTTTTGTCCTATGTCGCCCTCGCGCCGCCCATGCCATCTTTGCAAAGTGGAAATTCGCTGCCCCAGCCCATTTGCAACCGGAACGCGTGCAGGATGTCGACCTTGAATCCCCCCTCCGAACGCTCGTCAAACGGCGCTGTCGCGCCCGGCGAGATTGCCATTGGCGTGATCATTGGCCGGCTGTCCGAGTTTTTCGACTTCTTCGTGTTCGGCATTGCCGCGGCGCTGGTGTTCCCCCACGTGTTTTTCCCGTTCGCCGAACCGTTCACGGCGATGATGTATTCCTTCGCCATCTTCTCGCTGGCCTTTGTGGCGCGCCCCTTCGGCTCACTGTTGTTCCGCGTCATCCACAAGCGCTATGGCCGCGGCAGCAAGCTCACAATCGCCCTGTTCATGCTGGGCACCGCCACCGCCGGCATCGCCTTTCTGCCCGGCTACGAGAAGATCGGCGCGGTCGCCATCTGGCTGCTGGCCATCTTCCGCATCGCCCAGGGCCTGGCACTGGCCGGTAGCTGGGATGGCCTGCCCTCGCTGCTGGCGCTGAACGCACCGGCTGACAAGCGCGGCTGGTACGCGATGATTCCGCAGCTCGGCGCGCCGCTGGGCTTCCTACTGGCGGCGGCGCTGTTCGCCTTTCTCACGCTCAATCTGTCGGAAGAAGATTTTCTGTCCTGGGCCTGGCGCTATCCCTTCTATGTGGCCTTCGCCATCAACGTGGTGGCGCTGTTCGCCCGCCTGCGACTGGTGGTGACGCCGGAATTCGCGCAACTGCTGAAGTCGCGGGAGCTGGTGCCATCACCGCTGGGCGAGATGGTGCGCCACCAGTGGCGCAACATCCTGCTGGGCGCCTTCGCGCCGCTGGGCAGCTTTGCCCTGTTTCATCTGGTGACCGTGTTCCCGCTGTCCTGGGCGCAGTTGTTCACCGAAGATGACATCAGCGAGTACCTGCTGGTGCAGGTCTGCGGCGCCAGCCTCGGTGTGCTCACCATGCTCACCTCCGGCGTGGTGGCGGACCGCATCGGGCGTCGCGCCACCCTCGCCATCGGCGCCGGCCTGATCGCGGTGTTCAGCCTGGTGGGGATGCTGCCGATGTTCCTGCAGGGCACCAAGGTGGGCGCCTACCTTTTCATCGTGTTCGGCTTTGCCCTGCTGGGCTTCACCCATGCCCAGGCGGCGGGCGCGATCAACGCCAGTTTCCGCAGCCGCTATCGATACACCGGTGCCGTGCTGACCTCGGACTTCGCCTGGCTGCTGGGTGCCGCCTTCGCGCCGATGGTGGCGCTGTCCATCGCCACCCACCTGGGCGTGGGCTATGTTGGCTTGTACCTGCTGTCCGGCGCCGCCGGCACCCTGGTGGCGCTGCTGCTCAGCCGCAATCTGGAGATGCGCGACGACTGACGCCGTGTCGACTCAGCCCCGCCGCTGCAGGCAAAAGCTCTGCTCGTGGAGAAAGCGCATGGTGCGCTCGCGGTAACGGCCGTCCGCATCCAGCGCGTTGCGCACAGGGCCGGGGGTGATGGACCAACGGTCGCCGAAGTGTTGTTCCACTTCCGAGGGCGGCACCGCGAACGGCGGCCCGTCCATCTCCCGCGGGTCATAGTCCAGGGTCACCAGCAGGCCGCAGGCATCGGGCGGCAACAGCGCATTCAGGTGCGCGACATACCGAACGCGCATGGCAGGCGGTAAGGCGATCAACGCCGCGCGGTCGTAGAAGGCGGTACAGCCCGCCAGCTGCGCCCGCTCCAGCGCAAAGAAATCGCCCTGCCAAATCTCGATGCCATCCGCCAAGTAGTGGGCAAACGCACCATGAACCTGCCGCTGCGGCTCCAACCCCTGTTCGGCAAAGAAGGCCTCCACCGCCGACGCCGCCAACTCCACCCCGACCACCCGCAACTGCTGCTGCCGCAGCCACCGCAGGTCCAGCGACTTGCCGCACAGCGGCACCAACACCGCGCTGCCAGCCGGAACCCCCAGCGTGGGCCAGTGCGCGACCAACTGCGGATTCACCTCGGACAGATGAAAGCCGATTTGCTGTTGGTCCCAGCGGTTCAGCCAGAAGGAGGGATCCATTAGTGGAGGTCCGCGGTGGGAAAGGTCGGGGACGCGATCATAGCGGCTTGACCGATTCGCCCATCGACGACGCCAGTGCCGAACCCAGCGTGGTAATGCCGGCCAGATACTGGCGCAGCGCCGACAAGCAACCAGTCGGATATATCCCTTAGTTGTTCTCTGGCAGGGCATTCATGCCGCCCAACGCCCGCCTTCAGTCGCGGCCTCGCAAAGCGAGGACGTCGACTGGAACGGATTGTTAGAAGGCAACTCGATCTCAGTGCTTGAGGTCATCTGGATTTTTCAGCCCTATTCTGATTAGGTCTCCGATTCTCAGTCCGAAGTTACTGTTGCCCAGGTCCTTTCGTATGGCTTTATACATTTCATCCATCGCTAGCAAGATGTTGCCCTTGCCTGAGTCTGAGATTGCTCGAAACTTTAGCCAAGCTGAAATAACTCCAGGGGATGCCCAGAGAATTAGGCCTCGGTTCAACTTTCTGAAGTCTTCGCGCAACCAATCGGGAAGCTCACCCTCTCCGAGTTCCTCGTCTTTGATCTTTCCGTTTTGGAATTTCTCGACGATATCAAAGAAGATCGTATACACCTCAATCTTGCTCTCGCGATGATTCTCAGCAATGTCTCGACTCTTTGAATGCCACTGCGCGTACCAAAGGCCTAGCAACCCAAGGATCGCCGTTGTGAGCGCTGCAGCGACCGAGGCGTCGAGGGACCGGAGCCACGAAGCTGCGGTGGTGAGCGCGAGCCAGGTGATCGCCGCCAATACAACTAGCGCTATAGCAGTGATGAGCGACTGTCGAACCTTCATCGCTTTCTAATGCCGCTAGCAGGCGCGCCGCTTTTTGGCGTCGCCCTGCCTAGCTTTTTTCAATGGCGAATTTGAGGCATGTGTGTTTAAGTTGTCTAAGAGCTTGCGAGCGATGCCAAAGGCAAAGCTATACTCCGGCAGCCTAAAATTACCGTATTCCAAATACTCAAATTTCTTGTCACAGTACGTTTTGTTCAAAAGCGATATTCCATTTACCTCCTTTTTGGAAAGTCTGACTTCTCCCCCTAACTTTCTCCTAGTACATTCACTTAGTAAGCTATCTAAGTCATGGCCGTATTTTTTCTTGCGCAGCTCTGAATGAGAATACCCTTTAGCCGACAAAAACGATTTCAGCGAAAGCTCAATTGAATGACCTAACAAATAGTAAGCTGGAAAGATCAACTCAACTTTCACTTTTCCTCCTTGCGGAACCGCCGGGCGTTTAACTCTTTCGGCCGCTAACAGATATTGCTCAGCATGACTCCAAAATCCGAAAGATTCCAAGGGTTTCATAACCATTTAACGCCAAGTTAGGCTGCCAAGCGCCTCTGGCGCGCGGGTTGCGCACGCAAGCCGCGTGACAAGTTCCTTGGACAGTTTCAACGTCATGTTAGGTGGGGAAGTATTCATACCACTTCAAGACCATTTTTGAAGTATCTAACGTCCACGATGACTTCCACTGGTAGAGCCCCAAAGTCTTGCGCGACAAGTATAACCTCGTCGTCCTCCGGAATACTGGGATGGGAGACAAGTTCGGTCACGTAGTAGATGCTAACAGAGTGCTCGCAGCACTTGGCCAGATCGATCGAGTAGATATAGCCGTCGGAGTACCTTCCGGCGTGGGTAGCATAGAATATAGCCCGGAAAATACTGGGCGTGGTTGATATGCCGGACGTAGGGAGTCCAGCTTGATGTAATTGATGAGTCACTACTGCATTTTTGTAGTTTTTATCCCAATAGGCGTTATCCCATTCCGCCTCATCCCACTTCGCCCCTTTGATGAATGGCACAGACTCTTTGGGCTTAAGCACTCCTTTCAGTCGCTTATGATGCTTTGCGTTAACACCGCGATAGACGAGAGGCATGCCGCGCGCCCAACGTCTGCCTTCACCCGCGGCCGAGCCGAAGGCGAGGACGTCGGAGTGCAAGGCCTTGTTGGGCACTTACGCCTCCATCTCTTTCAGTGTGACGCCCTGCAGGTTCTTCCAAGCGGTGAGGCCATTTGCGCCGCCACCGTGAACTACCGCGGCAGCTGAACTTGGACTCGTGAACTCGATGTCTTTTGTGAACAGGTAGCTGCCGGACTCTTCGATGAGCGTGCCGTCAGCCACCAGCTTCTTCCGCAGCGTTACTACGAACGGGTGCTGGGCAGCTGCAGACGGACGATCTGCAAGTACAGCCCGCGATCCTCTGAAGATGACGAAGCCGTTGGATGTTTGTTCCCCACGCGCTTCTATACCTTTGATGGCGCAAACCAACTGTTCGCGCGATTCCTCAGCCTCTGGCGTGTGAGAGATTACTGGAGTTAGCAACTCGGACCCTAAGACGGGAAGAAGCTGCCGGACCTTGACCAAGAAAATCTCCATATCCTCGCGATCTGACTCGGGGAGCTTTGAGCCACTAGCCTGGCCGTTATCAAGTCCGTAACGCCCAACGGCCTTCGCCTCTTCTATAAGCCGACCTTCCAAGTAACGGATATGCGACTTGGTGAGGTTCTCGTCTTTGCTGATAAAGGCCGTAGCCTGAACCCAAAACTCCTTCGACTTATGAGCTTTCAAGCGATCTTTGAGAACTTCTGCCTCACCAATGTAGGCGAGAGGTGAGCCTGACGCCGGGTCATAGCCGGTGAGAATGTATACGCCAGACTGCCACATCTCTTCCCGACACAGCATTTCGTCAAGCTCCGTGCGAGGCGCGCTGACAGCCTTGCCGCTCCAGTTTGATAACTCAGCAGTTCGCAGCCGCTTTGGGTCGCCGTAGATCAGGAAGAGTTTGATCGTCGCCGATGTCATTTAGCCATGCCTCAGTTCAGGTGCCCAACAGTGATTGGACAGCACGCAGCGCGATTGAATAATGCTACGCGCGTCAGAACGTCGGAGAATAGTCGAGGCAGGGGTCATCTCTTTCCTATTTCTGTCAATGACTTACTAGGCCTCTGTCCGGCCGCTGTGTATTCGCTTGCGCACGTCATCTTGCTCGCTCAACAACGCTGCATCTCCGGGCCTCAAATGGTATTCGGCACACGTAGGTGCTCCGCACGAAGGTACAGGACTCGCCCTTGGGAAATATCCGCAATGCCACGCGCGCCGAGCGCTGCCTGCTGGCGACAAACGTCCTGTACTGGCGTGAAGTCCCTCATCCTGAAGTTCCCGACCGCGGGGATCCGTCTGCGTTATGCCCGAGTCCCAGTGGCGCATCAAGTTGCGGCCGTTTCATCGCCCTGAGGCGACAGATGACGGATGCCGATACGTTTATGCCTATGGCAACCCATAGCGCACATGGCGCAACCATAGGCCGGCCACCGCCAGCAGCAGCCCACCGAACAGCGCAAGGACTCCAAGTGTGGCTTCGGTGACCCAGGGTGACGGGGGTTCCTTAATGGGCGCTGTCGGCACCGGTGGCAGGCGCAGTGGCCCTTCCGGACTGCCCACGCGGATGCTGCCATCGTGATTGGCTGTCGCGGCGGAAAGCTGTAGCAACTGACCTCCGGGGACCGTCGTCAGGACGGCGTCCGCGGGGAGCTCGTGGAACGTCGTACTGGCGACCTGACCCTCGGCGTGGGTACGCAGGAACACCTGTTGCGTTTCGCCGGCAGAGCGGACAAACACCGGCACCGCCATGGCCTCGTTGCTCGCCAAGGGCTGCCAGGCGAGCGGCGCGGTGTCGTGATAGTCGCCGAGCGCCTGCAGGGTCAGCCCCAGCAACACCAGTACTGTGGCCACGCCGATCCATTCCAGACTGCCCCAGGCTTGCTTCGGTGCCGGCCGACCGCGGCGCCGCGCCATCGCGGCGCGCGCCTGTAACCGCTGCCATTGCAGGTAGACACCGCTGAGCACCAGGCCGGACAGCACCAGTCCGGCGATGAACCAGGGCCACTGGCTCCAGAGCCCGGCGAAATCCCCGAAGTGCAGTGGGTCGGCGGTGTCCACCCAGCGCTCGAAGGCGGTCTGGGTTTGCGGCCTTTGAAGGTGGATCACGGTGCCGTCATACGGGTCCAGCCACACCTGGGCGGCGCGGTCGCGTACCAACAGCGAGCCCTGCTGGCCATCGATATAGACCGGCTGCTGACGGCGCAGGCTGGGCGCCACGCTGGCTACCTCCAGACCGGGGATGGCCGCTTGCGCCCGTGCCACCTGCGCTGAGAGCGATACCAGGCGGGCGTCTTCGGGAAGCGCCGCCAGCCGGTCGTCATCGAGCTGCGGCATCGGTGACGACAACGCCGCCGGCTGCAGGTCATAGATCAACTGCTCCACCAGATACCAGGTGCCGGTGATGCCGATGACCAGGGCAAACCACAGACTCCACAAGCCGCCGAGCTTGTGCAGCTCGGACCATAGCCTGCGGCGGTCTCCCGTGCCGCTGAAGCTGAAGAACTTGCGCCACCAGTGGCGGTAGAACCACAGCGGCGTCAGCGCCGACACCAGCAGCACCAGGCCGAAGGCGGACACCAGGTACAACCCCCAGCCGGTGAAGAAGCGCCGGTGGAAATCGCGAAAGAAACGCTGTGCCGTCAGCCAATGCCCGTCTCCGGTGATGCGGCCATCGCGCGGATCGAAGTAGACAAAACCCAGTCGGCCATCCGGCCAGCGCAAGGTGCCCACCGCCGCCGAGCGTGGCCCGCGGGGGGCCTGCAGCCGCTGCAGTACCGCGGCCGGATGGCGGGCTTCGGCGGCTTCGGCCATCGCGTCCCAGGCGGGTACGCCTTCGTATCGGGCGACCCGCAGGTCGGGGTCGGTCAGCCAGTCAATCTCATGCGAGAACACCGCCAGGGTGCCGGACAGGCAGATCACGAACAGCAGCAGGCCCAGCACCAGCCCGCACCAACTGTGGATGCGGAACAGGTGCTGGTGCCAACGCCGGCTGCGGATGGCCATCGCGCCTCAGCGCTGTCCGTTGAAGTGGTAGGTCACCGTGGCATACCAGTTGCGCGGCTCGCCGGGGAATGCGGCCAGCACGCCGCGGCTGGTGAACGAACTCACCGCGTATTCGCGATCAAAGACGTTCTTGATGCCCAGCGCCAGATCAAGCGCGCCAATCGTGCGGTAGTAGCTGACGTCGGCGACGGTATAGGCCGGCGAGGCGTCGCGCGGATCAAAACCGGTGCGCTCGTCGATGTAGTCCACCCCAACGCCCACGGCCGTGCCCTCACGCAGTTCGTAGCGGGCGAACACGCCCAACTGATGATCCGGCGTGTTGGGGAAATCCTGGCCCACCTGGGTGGGGTCACGGTCCTTGGAAATTTTGACGTCGTTGTAGGCATAGGCCATCAGCAGGTTGAGTCGCGGCGTTGGGCGGCCCTGCACTTCCAGCTCGAAGCCCTGCGACTCCACCTCGCCGACCGCGCGCTGCAGATCCGGGTTGTCCGGGTCATCTGCCGACTGCAGGATGTTGGTCTGGGTGATCTGGAACAGCGAGGCGGTCACCAGCAGGCGGCCCTGCAGCCATTCCGACTTGCTGCCCAGCTCATAGAGGGTGCTGTCGATTGGATCGAAGGGCCCACCATTGTCCGGCGCCTGGTCGCCCACCGACTGCGGCACAAAGCCCTGCGCCGCGACGCCGTAGAGGCTGATGTTGGGTCGCACCAGATAGTTCAGCCCACCGCGCAGGCTCAGCGCACTGTCGTCGAAGGTGACGCCGCTGGGCAGCACCGTGTCCTCGAACTGGTCGTAGCGCAGGCCCAACAGCAACTGCAGGTCCGGCGTCAGCTTCAACTGCTGCTGCAGATACAGGCCCAGCCGATCCTGCTCCGAGCCGCTCACCCTGGCGTCGGCGGCGAAGTCGCCGTAGTCGGCCGGCGAGGTCAGGCCGTACTGCGGCTTGAAGAGGTCGATAGGCAGGGGTCCGCCGGTGCAACGGGTGGGGCTGTCGGTGACCGGATCAAAGTCATCCGGGCAGGTCGCTGGATTGACGATGCCGTTGACCAAACCACCCTCCAACTGGGCGAAATCGACTCCGGCCACCCAGGCCTGCTCCAGCCCACCGATGCGGCTCTGCCATTGGGCATTGATCACGGATGCAAGGCTGCGCTCGGTGCGGTCCTGATCCCGATACTGCCGGGTGATCATGCGCACCTCGTTGGTCAGCGGGTCGCCTTCCGTGTAGTTCAGGTAGCGGAAGGGTTCGTGGTAATTCTGCAGGGCTTCGACATCGACGAAGCGCAGGGTCGCGTCCAGCTGCACGGCACCGATCCGCTGATCGAGCCGCAGTTGGGCAACGTCGGACTTCAACTGCTGACGGTCGCTGGGCTCGGCCACATTGAATGCGGTGTCCACCCGGAAGCGGCCACGCTCGTCTACCGGCACGCCACGCAGACGATGCCCGGCCAGATCGAAATTGATCGATTCGAGTTCCAATGTCAGCCGGGTGTCGGCCGACAGGTCGTGCGACACCGCACCGGTCACGTGCAGGCGGTCGAACTGGGTGCCGTTGCGGAAGCCTTCGCTGTCCTCGTAGAAGGTGCCGAGGCGGTAGCGGGTGTCCTCGCGGCCGGCCATGGGGCCGGTCACTTCCACCGTTCCCAGGCGTTGCCCGAACTGGCCCACCGTAAAGCTGAGGCGCTCCGAGGCCACTGCCGACGGCGCCTTGGTGACGTAGTTGATCAGCCCGCCCGGATTGGCCGGCCCGTACATGACGGTGGCCGGGCCCTTGAGCGCCTCCACCTGCTGGATGGTCCACAGCGTGGGCACGTCGAAGCCGGCATAGGGGTCGCCGATGACGCCGTTATAGCGGACGTCTTCCTGGCGGAAGCCACGGAACGAGACCCCGCTGTAGCTGAACTCGCTGACGCTGGCGATATTGCGGTAGAGGTCGGTGACCAGCAGTGCGTTCTGGTCTTCGATCAGCTCGCGGGTGAGCACGGTGACGCTGGCGGGGGTTTCCAGCAGCGGCACGTCGGAGCGCAAGGCGGTGCCTGCGCGTGTGGCCTGATAGCGCGGGTACTCGCGTGAGCCCTCGACCTCCTGATCCGGCAGCGTGGCGGGTGCCGGCACCGTCTGTGCGGCTGCCAATCCCACCATGCCCAATGCCAGGGCGCCCAGCCCCTTCGTGATGACCTGCATGAAAACCCCCTGCTCTCGTGTTCGCGGCGCGGGCCCGCGATCGGATCAAGGGGACGAGCGGGTGGCATGCCTTCGCATGCCACGCCCGGCGACCATCTCGCCCCCACCAGAGCGCAGATGGTAAACGTTCTCGTTTAGATTTGCATTTGTTTTCTATCAGCCCAGCTTGTTCAGCGCCGACAACGGCATGCGCCGCATCAGGGCGGCCATCGCCGTCCACGGCCAGCGCGGGACATAGGCCTCGTCCGGCTCGCGCTCGATGGCAGCGACCAGGGCGCGACAGCCGGTCTCGGTATCCACCACGAAGGGTCGGTTCTTGATGCCACGGTTGATGTCGCTGTCGATGAACCCCGGGAACAGCGTGGTGATCTTGATCGGCGTGCCCTGCAGCTCGATGCGGGCGCCTTCGCTGAGGTTGGCCAAGCCCGCCTTGGTGGCGGCATAGGTGTTGAGCGCGCGCGGGAAGCCGCGCACCGCACTCACTGACGACACCGTCACCAGATGCCCCGCGTTGCGGGCGCGGAAAAGTTCCAGCGCCGCTTCACACTGCGCCAGCGCCGACACGAAGTTGGTCATGGCGGTCTCGCGATTGGCATGGAAGTGCCCGGTGCCGAGCGAGGCACCCTTGCCCATGCCGGCGTTGACGATGATGCGGTCGAGCCCGCCGATGACCTCGTCGAACTCACGAAACACCGAGAACACGGCGTCGTGGTCGTTGACGTCCAGTGACCGCACTTCGATGCGGATGCCAGGGTGGGCGGCGGTCAGCTCGGTCTTCAGGGCTTCCAGCTGATCGACGCGCCGTGCGCACAGGGCGAGGTTGCGCCCCTGGGCGGCAAACAGGCGGGCCATGCCCTCGCCAAGGCCGGAGCTGGCACCGGTGATGAGGATGTTCTTGCGGATCATGGGCAGTTACCGATAGGTGATGAGGTGATCGTTCGCGCCTTCAAAAAAGGCGTGCTCGTTGAAGCTGGAAAGATGGATGCGGCGGCCGTCGGCAGAGTACAGCAGCTTGGTGATGCCACCGTTGGCCATGGTCCACTGCAGCTTCAGCGCGGCTTCGGCGTCGAGGCCCAACAGGCGCTGGATGATGACGGAGATGGCGCCGCCGGAGGTGAACACCAGGGCGGTCTTGGAAGGCCCCAGTTGTTCCACCACTTCGGTGACACCCGCGTTGCAGCGGGCGCAGAAGGCCGGCCAGCTTTCGCGGTATTCATCATCGTAAGCGCCATCGATCCAGCGCCGCATGGCCTCGGTCAGGGCGGCCTGGAAGGCCTTGCGCGGGTTCAGCGTCTTGGCGAGGTCGGCCTTCATCAGCAGCTTGTTGGCGTACAGCGGCCGGTAGCGGACCAGAATTTCCTCGTGGTCGTACTCGTCAAAGGCAGGCAGCACCACCGGCTTGAGGTCGCAGGCCATGGCCTCCAGCGCGTTCTCGGCGGTTTCACGGTGGCGCCGCAAGGGGCCCATGAACACCGCGTCCGGCGACAGCCGCTCTTTCAGGGCTGCGCCCATCACCCGCCCCTGCTCGTGGCCGATGTCGGAGAGCGCGTCGTAGTCGGCCTTGCCGAAGCTGGCCTGGCCATGACGGATGAGATAGATGGCGCCCAAGACTAGGACGCCCGCTTGATCACGCGCCGCGCCCGCAAGCCCAGGTAATTCGCCATCACCCAGAAATGCTTGAAGGCCGGATTGCGGGTCTGCCCGTGGTGATAGCGGTAGTAGATCTGCTGGATGATCACCGCCAGCCGGAACAGGCCGTAGGCCTCATAGAAGGCCCAGTTGTCACATTTGAGACCGGTCTTGCCGAGGTAGTAATCCACCACCTCGCGGCGGGTCATCATGCCCGGCAGATGGGTCGGCTGGCGCCGCATGAACTGGGCGATGCGGTCATCGCCGGCCTCGTTCCAGTAGGCAACGATGCCGCCCAGTTCCATCAGCGGATCACCGAGCGTGGCCATTTCCCAGTCGAGGACACCGATCACCTGGGTGGGGTCCTGCGGCGACAGCACCACGTTGTCCAGGCGCCAGTCGTTGTGGATCACGGAATTGGCGACATCGTCCGGGATGTTGGCTTCCAGCCAGCGCTGGACGTCATTGAACTTGAGGACGTTCCAGGTCGGCACCTTCTGCCAGCGGGCATTCCAGCCCTCGATCTGGCGGCGCGCATAGCCGCTGCCCTTGCCCAGCTTCTCCAGCGCGGTGCCGCGCACGTCCACCTGGTGCAGGTCGATCAGCCGGTCCAGCAGGTTCTCGCAGAGCTGCCGCGCCTGGGCCGGGGTCAGGCTCATGCCGCGCGGCAGGTTCTTGCGCGGGATGATCCCCTCGATGCGGTCCATCACATAGAAGTCGCTACCGATCACGCCCTCGTCCTGGCAGAACGCCACCATGTTCGGCACGTAGGGGAACAGCGGCTTGAGCGCCGACTGCACGGTGAATTCGCGCCCCATGTCGTGGGCGCCCTTGGCCTTGGTGCCGGCCGGCGGACGACGCAGGATGAGATCCCGGTTGGTGTATTTCAGCCGGTAGGTCCAGTTGGACGCGCCGCCGGAGAATTGCGTGACCTCCGGCTGACCCTCCAGCGCCACGCCCTGTGCCTGTAGCCAGTTCGTCACTGTAGCGATGTCGAGGGTTTCGCCTTCGCGGACCGCGCCGCCGCGATCCAATACCGATGTTCCAGTCATGGTGCCTCGTCGGGAAAAAGCAGCTTCAACAGTACCGCAGCATAGGCCTCGGAGGCCTCGAGGTCGGGAAAGTGCCCCACCTGTTCGAAGCGCTGCACGGTGACCGCTGGGAGATGGGCCCGAAGGCTTTCGGGGTCAGTCGGGCGATGGCTGCGATCCGCCGTGCCCCACAGCAGGGTTGCCGGTACCGCAGTCGGCCTCAGCAGGGGGTCGTCGTCCATGGCAGCCTGCATGCCCTGCACCACGCCAGCAAAGCAGTAGCAGCCGCCGTTGGCCAGTGCGCGGTCCGCGACCTGCTGAAAATGCGGCCGATCCTCACGGCGGGCCAGGGCTATGCGATACCAGCCTGCGGCCACCTTGCGGCGCTGCGCGAAATTGATCAGCTGGCCCAGCACCGGCACGCGGATTGGCGCCGGCACGATGCGCTCGGTCCAGGCCCGCATGGCCGGCAGCCCTGGGGTCTGCGACAACAGCAGATGGGCCACCTGCTGCGGCGCCAGATGGGCGGCGGCGATGCCGTAGTAGCCATTGACGCAGGACAGCGCCAGCACCGCGCGTTCAATGCCGAGCGCCGACAGCACCGCCAGCAGCACTTCGGCGCCGGTGCGCAACTGATGGTCGTGACGGGGTCCCGGCCGACTGAAGCCGAAACCCGGGAGGTCGGCCACCACCACCCGCGCCCGCGGCGCCAGGCGTGCCACCAGCGCCGCGTAGTGCTCGATGACACAGGGGCCATCCGGCACCAGCAGGACCGCGGGTCCCGTCCCGCCGCTGTCCTGCACCCGCACACGTCCCGAGGGGGTGTCGACCCAGCGCAGCCCCGGCAGGGTGGCGGCCGCGGGGCGACCGCCGGCCCGCGCATATAGCCAGTGATCGAGGCGGCTCGCCAGCGTCACTTGCCGAGACCGGCCTTGGCCAGCTCGATGCGGGCGATCACGCCCTTGTGTACTTCGTCCGGGCCGTCGGCCAGACGCAGTGAACGCGCTTGCGCAAAGAAGGCCGTGAGCGGCACGTCGCGCGACACGCCCATCCCGCCATGCACCTGGATCGCCCAGTCACAGACCTGCTGCAACACATTGGGCGCCACCACCTTGATGGCGCTGATCTCGGTCATCGCCGGAATGGCGCCGACCTTGTCGATCTTCCAGGCCGCGAACAGGGTCAGCAGGCGCGCCTGATCGATGGCGATGCGGGCATCGGCGACCCGCTCGCGATTGCCGCCCAGGTTGAGCAGCGGCTTGCCGAAGGCGGTACGCGACATACCGCGACGGATCATCAGCTCCAGCACCGATTCGGCAGCGCCGAGGCAGCGCATGCAATGGTGAATGCGACCGGGACCCAGGCGCCCCTGCGCAATCTCGAAGCCGCGGCCCAGCCCGGCAATGAGGTTGGCCTTGGGTACGCGGACGTTGTTGAAGTGGACTTCGCCATGACCATGCGGCTCGTCGTACTCGCCGAACACCGGCAGCATGCGCTTGATCTCCACCCCCGGTGTGTCCATCGGCACCAGCACCATGGAGTGCTGCGCGTGGCGGCTGGCATCGGGCAGCGAGAGGCCCATGAAGATGCCGATCTTGCAGCGTGGGTCGCCGACGCCACTGCTCCACCACTTCTTGCCATTGATGACCACCTCGTCACCATCGAGCACGGCGGTGGCGGCCATGTTGGTGGCGTCGCTGCTGGCCACCTCCGGTTCGGTCATGAAGAACACGCTGCGGATCTCGCCGGCCAGCAGCGGCGTCAGCCACTGCGCCTTCTGCTCGGCGCTGCCGTACTTCCACAGCACCTCCATGTTGCCGGTGTCCGGTGCGCTGCAATTGAACACCTCGGGCGCGATCAGGCTGCGACCCATCTCGGCGCAGACGGGTGCGTACTCCAGCACCGACAGGCCGGCACCGAGTTCGGGATCGGGCAGGAACAGGTTCCACAGCCCCTCGGCCTTGGCCCGCGCCTTCAGCGCCTCCATCTGCGGCGGGATGGCCCACTGGGTCCAGTCACCGCCATTGCGCCGCGCCAGCACCTGCTCCCAATAGTCGTGCTCGATGGGGGCAATGTGCTGATCGATGAAGGCGCGCACGCGCTTCTGGTAATCCTTGGAGCGGGCAGAGGGTTCGAAGTCCATGGCGGCATTCCGGGGCTAAGGGCGAAGTGCGGATGCTACTGCCCTTGCTTACACTGCATAAAGTGAAATTTATGCAGTCGCAATCATGAATGATGTGCATCATCCCAACCTGGCGGCCCGGCTCGACCTGAACCTGCTGCGTGTACTCGACGCCATTGCCCAGCATCGCAACCTGGCGCGTGCCGCCGCCCACCTTCACCTGTCACCCTCGGCGGTGAGCCATGCGCTGGGGCGTCTGCGTCAACAACTGGATGATCCCCTGTTCGAACGGCATGGCCGAGGGGTGACGCCCACCGCGCTGGCGCGACGCCTCGCGCCGGAGGTACGGGATGCCCTGGGGCGCCTGGAAGGCGCGCTGAATCGCGCCCATCCCTTCGATCCGGCACAGGACCTGCGGCAACTGCGGCTGGCCATGCCGGACGAGCTGGAAGCCGACCTGCTGCCCCCGCTGAGCCAGCGACTGCAGGCGGTGGCGCCGACGGCGCGCCTCGACAGTGTGCGGATCGACCGCGCCAACCTCACCGCTGACCTCGCCGCGCAACGGCTGGACCTGGCCATCGATGTGGTGCGCCTGAATGATCCCGAACTGCGACAGCAGCAGATCGGCGATGACCGGTTCTGCGTGGTCGCCCGGGCCGACCGAGAGCGCCTCAGCCGCCGCGATTATCTGGCGGCACGTCACATCACGGTGTCGTCACGGCGCAGCGGCATGACGCTGGAAGACCTGTACCTGCAGCAGCACCGCATCCATCGCGAGATTGCGCTGCGCTGCCAGTTGCTGGACGCGGCCTGCGCCATCGTCGCCCACTCCGACCTGCTGCTGACGCTGCCGCGCCGGCACGCCGAATCGGCGCGCCGCCTGCACGCGCTGGCCCTCTTCGAGGCACCGGTGCCGCTACCGCCGGCCGAGCTGTTCTGCACCTGGCACCGGATCCGCGACGAGGACCCGGCGCTACAATGGCTGCGAGCTCAACTACACACGACGGCAGCCTAGGCGGCGGGGGGTGTTCGGCCGGCAAACAGCACCTTGAGCTGGCTGGCATCCAGCTCCAGCGCCAGGGTGGAGGTGGCGACGAAACGGGTCCGCACGATCTTCCACTGCCCGTCGATGCGGCGGTAGCCGTCCTCGTAGTAGCCGGCCAGCTGGGTGAGATGCTTGTCGCGGGTGTTGATCAGCCCGTACTGCAGGCTCCACGTCGCCTCGGCGCTGTCGTCCCCGGTCACCGTGATCTGCGGATTACTGCCATGGTGCAGTTCCACCATGTGATCGTGGCAGGCGATCTGTGCGTACAGCGCCACCAGCGCGTCGGCACTGTCGAAGCGCCCCACCGCGCCATAGTCGATGTCCACCGTGCCATCGGCAAAGCAGGCGCGCATGGTGACGGGGTCCTTGCGGTCGCAGGCGGCCAGGTAGCGGGATTTCAGGTTGCGGATCGCCTCGGCGGCTTCCAGCCGGGCCAGACGCTGCACGAGCGCGTCGTCATTCATGGTTTTCCCTCCAGATTTGCGGGAGAGTTCACGTCAGGTCGGGGGATGGCGCCTACTCCAAACAGATGACGTGGGGTGGGTCGGCGCTCCCTACCGTAACGCCAAACGGGTGGCAGACGACCCCCGCAGCGATAAATGAGGAGAATCCATATGGGGGTCAGGCAGCTCCTGATCGCGCTGCTGGCGGTGGCCGCCATCGGCGTGCTCGCTTTTCTGGTGCGCGGTACGCTCACCGCCGACAATGCGCGTCACCAGGACCGACTGCGATTGCTGCGCTCGGTCGATGCCCTCGACGTGCGCCTGAACCGCGCGGTCACCCAGGTCGGCGTCAGCTCGATGGCCAACGTCAACGACGTGCGCGCCGCCACCACCGCCCAACTCGGCGACGCGCTGGATGCGCTGGAGCAGGGCGAGGATCGCCTGCGCGGCCTCAGCCCGCCGGTCGATGAGGCGCTGGATCGCTTTCTCGACACCATCGAATCCAAGTTCGAACTCGCCTTTGACTTCGAGGCGCGCAACATTCTGGTCAACCAGCGGCTGGTGGCCGGCATGGTGGCGGTGGCGCCCGCGGCCGATGATCTTCTGGCGGTGACGCCGGAGGCGGAGCGTGACACCTTGTCGCGCCTGCTCGGCTCGCTGCGCTCCGAGGTCACCACCTACGGTGTGGTGCAGACGCCCACCAACGGCCCCAATATTCTCGGCCAGCTGGCCGAGTTGGAAGCCCTGGCAGCCACTCAGCCGGAGGCGTTCCAGACCGCCCTGCGCCCGCTGCGCGCGCGGACCCGCGAGGTGATGGCCGACAAGGACGAACTGGTCGACCGGGTCAGCGGGTTCCTGGCCCGCCCCACCGCAGAGCGTCTGCAGGCATTGGAAGAAACCTACACCGCCTGGAACAACCAGCAGGTGGCGGTGGCCAACCAATACCGCACCTGGCTGGTGGCCTATGCCGCCGTGCTGCTGCTGGTACTGGCCTGGCTCGGGGTGCGCCTGAGCCGCAGCTATCGTGCACTGGATGCCGCCAACGAACACCTCGAAGACCAGGTCCGTGAACGCACCGCCGACCTGCGCACTGCGCTGCAGGATCTGCAGGCCAGCCAGACCCAGCTGGTGCAGTCGGAAAAGATGGCCTCGCTGGGCCAGATGGTCGCCGGCGTCGCCCATGAGATCAACACCCCGCTCGGCTATGTCCGCAGCAACAATGAAATTGTGCGCGCGGCGCTGGGGGATCTGCGGCAACTGGTGGACACCCAGGCGGCGGCACTGGATTGCCTGGGCAGCGAGGGCGCCAGCGATGAGGAGGTGGCGACACGCCTCGCCGAAGCCCAGGCCTTGCGCGAATCGCTGGATGCCGATGCCCTCACCGCCGATCTCGACAACCTACTCAACGATGCCGAACACGGCCTCAAGCAGATGGCCGAGCTGGTCACCAGCCTCAAGGACTTCTCCCGCGTTGACCGCTCGCGCGCCGATCTTTTCGATGTCCACCAGGGGCTGGAATCCGCCATCAAGATTGGGCAGAACCACCTCAAGCATAAGGTCGAGATCGTGCGTCAGTTCGGCCAACTGCCGGAGATCGAGTGCTCACCCTCCCAGCTCAATCAAGTGTTCCTCAATCTGATCACCAACGCTGCCCAGGCGATTGAGGACGAGGGCCGCATCTATCTGCACACGCAGGCCACCGCCGACGGCGTGTCGATCCGCATTCTCGATACCGGGAGCGGCATGACCGACGAGGTGCGCGAACGCATCTTCGAGCCCTTCTTCACCACCAAACCGGTGGGCCAGGGCACCGGACTGGGACTGTCCATCGTCTACCGCATCGTCGCGGATCACCACGGTCGGATTGAGGTGCGTTCCAAGCCCGGCAAGGGCACCGAGTTCGCCATCCATCTGCCGCGGCGCCAACCGCGTGACGCCGCCCCTGAATCCGTGCCTGCCGAGGCCGCTGCATGAACGCTGCCACCAAGCCCGTCATCCTGTTCGTCGACGACGAGCCACGCGTGCTGACCAGCATGCGGATGCTGTTCCGCAACACGTATCAGGTCCTCACTGCCGACAGCGGCGTGGCCGCGCTTGGGGTGCTGCAGCAACAGACGGTCGACGTCATCGTCAGTGACCAGCGCATGCCCGGGATGGTCGGCATCGAGTTACTGCGACGTGCGCGCGAACTGCAGCCGGGCGCGATGCGCATCCTGCTGACCGGCTACTCCGATCTCAATGCCATCATCGGCTCCATCAACGAGGGCGAGATCTTCCGCTTCGTCAACAAGCCGTGGATCAACGACGACCTCGGCGGCACCCTGGCCAAGGCGGTGGATGCCGCGCGCGCCACGGCTGCCGCCGAACGCGACAGCCACACCGTGGCGCCGGCCAATGCCGTCGACGCCACCGGGCCCGCCGTGCTGGTGCTGGATGACGATCCGGCGGTGGCGCCCCAACTGCAACGCATGCTCGGCGGCGGGGTGCGCGTGGTCGGTGCCAACAGCATGGAATCCGCCGTGCGCGAGATGGAAAGTCAGGACATTGGCGTGGTGGTGTCGGATACCCGGGTGCAGGACCACCCGGTGGTGGCGCTGATCGGCACGCTCAAGCAGCACCACCCCGAACTGGTGTCGGTGATCCTCACCGAGCGGGCCGATGCCGGTGCCGCCATCGACCTGATCAACCAGGGGCAGATCTATCGCTTCATCACCAAGCCGCTGAGCGAGAGCCAGTGCAAGATCACCGTCAATTCGGCGCTGCGCCAGCACCAGCGGCTGGCGGCGGCGCCGGTGCTGCACCAGCGCTACCAGGTCAGCGAACCGGTCTCGCCACCCCCGGTGAGTTCGCCTGCTGGCGGACTGCTCGATCGGATCCGAGGCCTGCGAAATCGGGTGATGGGCCGCAGCGCCTGAGGGCGCATCAGGGCTGGCGACGGACCACCTGTCCGTCCACCAGATCCGCAGGCGGCGACCGCACCACGGTTTCACCGGCACGCAGGCCGGCGCCCACGATGCGCTCGTCACCATCATCGACAACTGCCGATACGGCACGCTGCTCCACCCGTCCGTCACGCAACACCCAGACGGTGTCGCCCGCCACCGCATCCGCCGGCACACGCACCCCTGAAGGGGTCTGCGCCGGCTCCGACGCCGGCGCCGATTCGGGCAGGAACGCCACCCGCACACCCATCTCCGGCAGTACCCGGGCATCGACTTCGCGCAAGCCGATTCGGACTTTCACCGTGGCCTTGCTGCGGTCTGCGGTGGGAATCACCGCGATGACGTTGCCCGACAGGGGCGCCTCGGGGTAGGCATTGAGCCGCACCGTCACCGGCTGTGCCGCCTGCACCCGGTTGATGAAGTTCTCGTTGACGTCGACCTCGATTTCCAGCGAGTCCATATCGACCACGGTGCCGATGCCGGTACGGGTGCCGTCGCCGCCGGCGGACAGCGGCGAGATCATCTCGCCGGGCTGTGCATTCTTCACTGTCACCACGCCCGCAAACGGCGACCGCACCACGGTGTCTTCCAGTTGCTGCTGTTGCACTGCCACGCTGCGCTCGGCCACCACCACCTGCTCGCGAGCACTGGCGAGACGCGCCGCCAGGCCATCGCGGGCCGCCTCGCTGCCATCGAGTACGGCCTGGCTCACCAGCCCCTTGGCCGCCAATTCGCGATTGCGGCGCAGGCTGCGCTCGGCATCGGCGAGCTGCACCCGCACCTCGGCCAGCTGCGCCCGCGCGGCGTCGGCCTGGGCCTGGGCCAGCGCCAGCTGAGCGCGCACATTGCGATCGTCAATGCGCGCCATCACCTCGTTCTCGGCCACCTGCTGGCCTTCCTCGATCAGCACCTCGGTCACCTTACCGGTGACCTTGGAGGACACCGTGGCCTGACGGCGCGCCACCACGTAGCCGGAGGCATCCAGCACCGAGGTACTGCTGGCGGGCACCTCGGCCGCGCTGCGGGCCACCGCCGTGCGTACCGCTGGCGCATCGGGCTTCTGCCACCAGGCCCACAGGGCCAGCGCGCCCAGCAGCACGCCGACGATCAACAGCAGCGCCAGACGCCAGGGTGGCCGCGGGCCGGACGGCCCGGCGACACGATCCTGGGCATCGAGCTTGAGGCGCGCGAGGAGATCGGCCTGTTGGGACATGCGGTCGGACTTGGATCGAATGTGCCGGCATGGTAAACCGCCGGACCCTGCCGCATCCGTTCACGCGCTTGAACCCATGACCGATTACACCGATCTGCCTCGCTGGACGTCCACCGCCGGCGACGGCCCCACCCTGCGCGGACGCCACGGCGGTGCCGGCCGGGACTGGATCCACTGGCTGTCCGGTAACGGCTTCTGTGGCGGCGTCTACTGGCCGATGCTGCGCCCGCTGGCCGAGGACCATCGGCTGTTCCTCCACGACATCGAAGGCCAGGGCGACAGCGACGCCCCGCCCCGCTTCCGCGGCAGCCGCGCGATGTTGGCGCGGGTGCCGACGGTGATGGATGAGCAGGGCCTGCCGGCACAAGGGATCATCGGCATGGGGCACAGCTACGGCGGCGCCCTGACCCTGAGACTGGCCGACCGCCAGCCCGAGCGCTTCCGCGCGCTGGTGCTGCTCGACCCGATCCTGCTGCCGCGGCGCCTGTGGTTGGGCGTGAAGCTGGCCAGTGCCCTCGGTCGCAATCCGATGTCCAACGGCGCGCGGCGACGGCGCGCGCTGTGGGCCGACCGTACCGAGGCCCGCCAGCGTCTGGCCGGCCGCGGGGTCTATGCCGGTTGGACCGAGGAGGCCCTTGATCACTTTCTCGACCACGCCACCCGCGACACACCGTCCGGGCGCGCGCTGTGCTGCCCGCCCGCCATTGAGGCGGCCATTTTCGAACAGCCGTTCTATCCCTGGGCCGCGATCCGGCGCCTGAAGATTCCGACCTTGGTGCTGGTCGGTGCCGACAGCTATCCATTCTTCCCCCAGACGATCCGCCGAATCCGGGCGCTGGCACCGCAGGTGCGGATCGAACGGGTGGCCGGCGATCATTGCTTCATGCAACAGAACCCGACCGCCACCAGCGATGCCATTCGGGCGTTTCTGAAGACGCTAGCCTGAGGCTGCGCGGGGCATTGAGGTCGCGGTTGCGACCCTTGCGGGCCCACCCGCATCCTGATGAGCATGAGCGCCTTCGACATCGAGGTTCCGGACACCGAGCTGGCCGCCGCCTGTCGTGGCGATGCCCGCGCGCAGGCGGCCCTGTACCGCCGCTTCGAACGGCCGGCCTTCACCTTGGCGCGGCGCATGGTGAACGACCCGGACGGTGCTGCCGACGTGCTGCAGGATGCCTTTGTCACCGCCTTCCGCAACTTGCATCAGTTCCGTGGCGAGGCGCCGTTCGGACACTGGCTGCGGCGGGTGGTGGCGACCCAGGCGCTGATGTATCTGCGCGCGCAGCGCCGATGGCAGGATCTGTTCGTGCCCACGACTGAGGTGGTCGAGGCCCGCATTGGGCGCGAGGACTTGCACAGCATCGATCTGGAACGGGTGCTGGCGACCTTGCCGGATGTGCCGCGTGCGGTGCTGTGGCTGTACCACGTCGAGGGCTACACCCACGCCGAGATCGCCGCGCTGTGCGGGCGCACCGTGAGTTTTTCGAAGTCGCAGTTGTCACGGGCGCATGCCCGTCTACGGCAACAGTTCGGCAGCACCGAGACGCTGCCAGGAGCCCCCCATGAATCTGCCATCTGAACCCCTGACCGAGGCCCTGCGGGCCCTGCCGGACTTCGATCCACCTGCCAACGGCTGGCAGCGGGTGCAGGCGCAGCTGCGGCTGCGGCCGAGGCCGCGGCGACCGGCGCTGATCCCACTGGCGGCTGCAGCAACATTGGGGGTGCTGGCGGTCGGACTGAGCCTGCGCATGCCAAGCCTCACCGGGGCCGGTGATACCGCCACCCCGGTCGATACGGCGCCCTGGGCGCTGGCCGCGGCGGCGCTGGCGCTGCACGCCACGCCGCCTGCGGAGCGCCTGCAGGACGATCTCGACGCCGCCACCGTGACCGTGACGGCACAGGCGCTGCTATCGGCCCCCGATGACGAGGACTGGCTATGAAACGCGATCTTCTCCTGTTACTGAGCAGCGTCGGCCTCTGGATGGGCACGGCGCAGGCTGCGCCCCCGCCTCTCGATGCCGCCGCACAGGCGGAACTGGCTGCGGCGCGCGAAGCCCTGCACAGCGCTGCCCGCACCTACGCGGCGCTGCTGGAAACACATGGACTGCCACCGCCCGGCCCCTTCGGCCTCGGCGACCCCCTGCGAGGTCACCTGGGGCTGCGCCTTGGCCCGCCAGCGACTGACCCGGCGGGCCGGCGCGGACTGCGCATTCGTGCCGTCGCCGAACACAGCGGCGCCGCCAAGGCCGGGGTACAGGTGGACGACCTGCTGCTCGCCGTGAATGGCCAGCCAGTGTCGGCCGACGCCGATGGACGGGCCCTTGCAAAAAGCCTGCGCGACCTCGACATCGGTGAACGCCTGCCGCTGCAAGTATCGCGGGACGGGCAGATGCTGGATCTGGTGGTCACCACGACGGCGGCGCCGGCGCGCCCCCACGACCGCCACCGGCTGCCAGCATGGCAACTGGCCGAGCTCAACCCCGGACTGGCGCCCTACTTCGGCACCGAACAGGGCGTGCTGGTGCTGCGGGTGGCGGAGGACAGCCGCTTTCCGCTGCAGCCGGGCGACGTCATCACCGCGGTGAACGACACCGCCGTCGCTGACCCACGCGCGCTGTTCCGTGCGCTGATGCGCGGGGAGGGTGACCGGCTGCGGCTCAGCGTCCGCCGGCAAGGCGCCTCTTTGACCATGGAAGGGCCGCGTCCGCAGCCACCGTCTAGCCCGGCGCCGGATCCCCGCTGAGCGGCAGCCAGGGCGCCACGCTGCCAGCGGCCAGGGTCTCGCCGTCGATGCGCACCAGCGCATTGGCTTCGGTGAGGTTGCTGAGCATGTGCGAGGCCTGCCGGCCCAGCGGGCTGAGCTGCGCCACCCCCTGATCGTCATGGGAGACCCGCATGCGCATCAGCAGCTCGCGGGCACGATCACCGCGCACGGCTGCGGCCAGGCGGCCCATGCGCCAGTGCGGTCGCCCTGCGCCACTGCCCTCCAGACAGGACAGCGCCCGCTCGGCATGCAGATGCAGACCGACCATCACCGCGCCGGGGTTGCCCGGCAGCCCGAGGATGGCGCTTGCCCCACGCACCCCGAAGTAGAGCGGCATGCCCGGCTTCTGCCGCACCCGCCAGAACACCTCTTCCACGCCGAGGCGGGCGGCCGCCTCGCGGATGAAGTCGCGGTCGCCCACCGATACCCCGCCGGTGGTCAGCACCAGGTCGGCGCGGTCCAGCGCCTGCGCCAGCGCGGCCTCCACCGCCGCCAGGGTGTCATCGATGAAGGTGACGTCGGGCGCCACGCCATCGCGCGCGCGACACCAGGCCTGAAGCAGTGGACCGTTGGCATCGTGGATCTGTCCGGGCTGCAGGGCAACGCCCGGCCGCGCCACTTCGTCACCGCTGACCAGCAGGGCGATGCGCGGCCGCCGGTGCACGGCGACCGTCGCCACCCCGGCCATCGACAAGGCCGCCACCACGCCGGGCGTTACCCGTGTGCCGGGCGCGGCCAGGGTGGCGCCGTGGGTCAGTTCCTCGCCACGACGGCGCAGGTCGGCACCCACCGGCAGCGGCGCCGCCAGCGCGATGTGGTCGCCGTTACGGTCGACAATTTCCTGCCGCGCGATGGTGTCGGCCCCCGCCGGCAGCGGACCGCCAGTGAAGATGCGCAGCGCGGTGCCCGGCTGCAGTGCCGGCGGTGCCGCGGCCCCCGCCGCGACCTCCCCCCGCAGCGGCAAGCCGACCGGCACATCGGCGGTGGCGGCGGCAACGTCGGCATGGCGCAGGGCATAGCCGTCCACGGCACTCTGGTCGAACGGTGGCAGATCGGTGGCAGCGGTCGGCGCGGCCGCCAGCACCCGCCCCAGCGCGTCGCTGACGCCACAGGTTTCGGTCGGCAGCGGCCGCAGTCGCTCGGCGTAATGGGCCAAGGCCTGGTCGATGGTGATCAATGACATCTCCTTTCAGCGCGACGGCCCACCCTAGTCGAGCAGGGCCACCGCCTTGATTTGGGCCCACACCGCCTGTCCGGGCGCCAGCCCCAGCGTGCGCCATGAGCGTTCGGTAATCAGCGCCAGCAGGTCGATGCCGGCACAGCGCAGCCGCACCCGGCGCTGGCCCCGCAGGCGATCACTGGGCAGCCCTTCCACCAGCGTGGCCGGCAACAGGTTGAGCATGCTGCTATGCGCGGGTCGCGACAGTGCCAGACTGACATCCCGCGCCGGGATGCGCGCACGCAGCCGCTGTCCCACCGGCACTTGCCGCCGCGGCACCCACAGGCGGCCGTCGTCACCGAAGCGCAGTTCGCTGAGGTGATCGGCGTCATCGTGGCCCACCACCTCGGCCTCGAACACGACACCGGGCTCGGGCCCCAGCTGGCCGGGCAGGTCCACCTGCGTGAGGACAGTGTCCAGCGGCCCCTGGGCCTGCACCTGGCCCTGCGCCAGCACCACCAGATGATCGGCCAGCCGCATCACTTCGTCGACGGCATGGCTGACATACACGGCCGGCACCGACAGCCGTCGATGCAGGGCTTCCAGGTAGGGCAGGATCTCGGCCTTGCGGGCGGCATCCAGCCCGGAGAGCGGCTCGTCCAGCAACAGCAGACGCGGCCCCGTCATCAGGGCGCGGGCGATGGCCACCCGCTGCCGCTCGCCGCCCGACAGATGGGCCGGCCGACGGTCCAGCAGGGGACGCAGGTCGAGCAGATCGATCAGCCCTTCGACATCCACTTCGGCGGGTCGCCCGGCGCGCCGATACCCGAAATCCAGATTGCCTTGCACGCTGCGATGCGCGAACAGGCTGGCTTCCTGAAAGACATAACCCAGCGGCCGGCGCCAGGGTGGTACGAATACGCCGCGCGTGTCGTCCTGCCACACCGTGTCGTGCAGGGAGACGCGTGCACCGGGCACCCGGTCGAGTCCCGCCAGCACCCGCAGGCAGGAGGTCTTGCCGGCACCGGAGGGGCCGAACAGGGCCGTCACGCCCTGCCCCGGCATCACCAGGTCGACCGATAGCCGGAAGTCGCCGCGAAGGCGGTCGATGGCCAGCCTCAGGCCGGCGCCACTCACCCGAAGCTCCGCAGCCGCGGATTGCGCGCGTACAGCCAGAACAGGGTGACAAAGGCAAACACCAGCAGCACCGCAGCGAGGCCATGCGCGGCACCGTAGTCGAGCGCTTCGACATGGTCGTAGAGCTGCACCGACACCACCCGGGTGCTGCCCGGCAGGCTGCCCCCGATCATCAGCACCACGCCGAACTCGCCGACCGTGTGGGTGAAGCCGAGCACCGCGGCGGTGATGAAGCCGGGTCGCGCCATCGGGAGTGCCACCGATACGAAGCGATCAAATGGCCCCGCACGCAGGGTGGCGGCCACCTCCAGCGGGCGGTCTCCCAGTGATTGGAAGGCCGCCTGCAGGGGCTGCACCACAAAGGGCAGCGAATACAGCATGGAGGCCACCACCAGCCCGGCAAAGGTGAACGGGAGCAGGCCCAGCCCCAAGGATTCAGTGAGCCGGCCGACCGGCCCGCTGGGCCCCATCGCCAGCAGCAGGTAAAAACCCAGCACGGTCGGCGGCAGCACCAGCGGCAGCGCCACCACCGCTGCCACGGGTCGCCGCCAGGACGAGGTGCTGCGGGCCAGCCACCAGGCCAGCGGCGTCCCGACCAACAGCAGCAGCACCGTCACCAGCGCCGCCAACCGCAGGGTCAGGCCCAGCGCCGCCCAGTCATCGGCGCTCAGCATCATGGCGCAACAAAGCCGTGTCGCCCCAGCACCGCGCGCGCCTCAGCGCTGCGCAGGAAGCGCGCAAATGCCGCGGCATCGGGGTTGTCGGCGGCGCGGCGGGTAACGATGAAGGCCTGGTCCAGCGGCGCGTGCAGCGCGGCGTCAATCAGCGCGTAGTCGCCCCGTGTTGCCAGCGCCGGCTGCAGCGCCTGCGACAGTGCCAGCAGGCCGACTCGGGCGTTTCCGGACGCCACGAATTGCGCGGTCTGCGCAATGTTTTCGCCGTAAACCAATCGCGGCGACAGCACCTCCCACAGCCCCGCCGCCACCAGCGCTTCGCGTGCCCGCATCCCATAGGGCGCATGGCGCGGATTGGCGATGGCAATGCGCGCGAAGCGGGGATCACTGAGATCGGCGAGCGTCAGGCGCTCGGCCGGCTCGCGGGCGCTCCACAGCACCAGCCGGCCGCGCCCATAAATCTCGGGCGGCGCGGCGGCAAAGCCCGCTTCCGCCAGCGCGCGCGGGTGCTCGACATCGGCGGACAGGAACAGATCGAATGGCGCCTGTTGGCGAATCTGCGCGTACAGCTTGCCGGACGAGGCAAACACGGTGCGGACCGCCACGTCGGGCGCCGCCTGCGCGAAGGCCGTGGTGAGGTCTGCCATCACCGGCTGCAGGCTGGCGGCAGCCGCGACCGTCAGCTCCCCCGCGCGCAGCGGCAGGGCACAGCACCACAGGAGCATGCACAACACGGCATGACGTCGCCCCATGGTGGCCCTCAGGTATAGCCGCCAGGATGTGGCTTGCCGGGCCGGCACACCTCGACCAGATGCACCAGCGCTGGCAGCACCGCGGCCAGGGTTTCACTGGCGCCGCCGCGGGAACCCGGGCAGGTCAGGATGAGGCAGTTGTTGCGCGCGTACCCGGCCACGCCGCGTGACAGTGCGGCATAGGGCGTGCGCCGCTGGCCGAAGGCGCGCGCCGCTTCCATCAGCCCCGGCAGCGGCTGCAGCAGGTAAGGCGTCACCGTTTCCACCGTGCGGTCGCGCGGACTCACGCCGGTGCCGCCGACGGTGATGATCAGGGCGGTGCCCGCATCCAGGGCGGCCTCGAGGGCGGCGCGTAGTTGCTCGGGCTCATCGGGGATGACCTGGTAGGCCACGGGCTGGAATCCGGCCCCGCTGAGGGCGGCCTCCACGGCCCGGCCTGCGGTGTCCGGTTTGCGCCCGGCCGCTACCGTATCCGAGAGCACGATGACGCTGGCCGCGGCGGTCACCCGCAGGCGTCGGCCGAACTGCGACTTGCCGCCACGCTTCTCTTCCAGGTGGGTATCGGTGATCCGCAGTTCCTCGGGTCGGCAGTGCGGCTTGAGCATGTCGTAGAGCGTGAGCGCCGCAAGACTGGCCGCTGCCAGCGCCTCCATCTCCACCCCGGTGGGCCCGATGGTCTCGACGGTGGCGATCACCTTCACCTGCGTATCCGCAAGTTCGTAGTCGATGTCGGCGCGGTGGATCGGCAGCGGATGGCACAACGGAATCAGCTCGTCGGTCCGCTTGGCCGCGAGGATACCGGCCACCCGACCGGTCTTGAGGGCATCGCCCTTGTCGGTATTGCCCTGGCGCAGACGTTCGATGCAGTCCGCCGGTGCGTGCAACACACAGGAGGCGCGCGCACTGCGCCGGGTATCGGGCTTGTTGCTGACGTCCTTCATGCCGATGCCCGCCCCGCATGTCTGTGGTGATGATGGCCCGCGTGGTCATGCGCCTGCGGTGCGTCCGCATGATCGGGATCGATACAGCAGCCTTCGACGAAGCGGCTGCTGCCGTCGGCGTAAAACTCCTCCTTCCAGATCGGCACACGGTGCTTCACCGCATCAACGGCATGGCGACAGCCGGCGAAGGCCTCGGCCCGGTGCGGCGCACGGGTGACGCAATAGATCGCGGCGTCGCCAATCTCGAGCATTCCGACGCGGTGCACCACCCGGCAGTACGTCAGGCCGAAGCGGGCCATCGTTTCCGCCTCGATCTCGGCCATCAGACGCGCCGCCAGCGGCGCGTAGGCGGTGTAGCGCAACCGCAAGACCGAACGCCCTTCGTGATGATTGCGTACGGTGCCGCCAAAAATGGCGAGGCCACCGCTTTCCGGGTGAACGCCGTCGGCCAGCAGCGCGTCGAGCGACAGGGGCGTGTCGAACAGATAGCGTTCGGACCGGGTTGATACAGCGGTCGTGTTCATCAGGGTCAGCCTCCGGCCACCGGCGGCAGCAGTGCCACCGTGGTGTCGCCTTCCAGCAGCGAGCGCCGCGGCAGGATCTGGTCACCGACCGCGCAGGCCACCCGCTCCAGCGCGTCGCTGGCCTCGGGGAAGCGCTCCGCGAGCAGATCCAGGGCGTCCTCCAGGGTGCTGCCCGAAGGGACGCTGAGCGTGATGGGCTGATCGCTGCAAAGTCGCTGCAGGACGCCGAAGCATTCGAATTGGATGTTCATGGGTGATGCTCTCAAAAAAAATGCAGTGCTCGCGAAACAGCTGTTGTGCCGAGCCCTCAACTCAGTGTCGCCATCCTGGCGCCTACTCAGTGTGCTAATTCACACCGGCCCCGGCATCCATGCCGGGTCGTTCGCCCCGCCTGCGAGCAGTGCTCGCAAAGCGGCGGGGCTCACCCCCCCATCCCATACATGAGGACGGGGCGTTCGACGGGGCCGGGGGTGGCGGCGTAGCCGGCCTGTTTGTGCCAGATGGCGTCGCGCATCAGCTGCGTCAGCGTGGCGTCGTCATCGCCTGCGCGCATATGCGCGCCCAGCGGCGTGCCGGTGGCGGCGAACAGGCAGGTGTAGAGCTCACCGGTGGCGGTCAGGCGGATGCGGTCGCAGGTTTGGCAAAAGGGGTTGCTGACGGTGGCGATCACGCCCACCCTGGGCGCGCCGTCGATGTCGTAAACGGTGGCCGGCTCACGACCACGTGGGCGTGCTTCGACGCGATACATCGTGCGCAGCCGCGCCAGAATCTCAGCCTCGCTGACCACATCGTCGCGCTGCCAGCGTCCGGGGGCGTCCAGTGGCATGTACTCGATGAAACGCAGCGGCAAGCCGCGCGCAATGGCCCAGGCGGTCAGGGGCAGGATCTGATCCTCGTTGCGGCCACGCAGGACCACGGCGTTGAGCTTCACCGGAAACCCGGCCGCCACGGCCGCTTCAATGCCGGCCATGACCGGCGCCAGCGGCTGCCGGGTGAGGGCCTGGAACCGCGACGGCTCCACGGCATCGAGACTGATGTTGAGGTCATCGAGCCCGGCCGCCTTCAAGGCCTGGGCCTGGGTGGCGAGCCCGAAGGCATTGGTGGTCATCGACAGCCGCTGAAGGCCGATCTCACGCAAGGCCTGCAAGGCCTTGACGCAGTCCAGCAGGTCAGCTCGCAGCAGCGGCTCGCCACCGGTGAGTCGGATATCGGTGATGCCCTGTGCCACCGCCAGGCGCGCCAGGCGCAGCAACTCGTGACCTTGCAACAGGCTGGCCCGCGGCAGCCACGTGGGCTTGTCGGGCATGCAGTAGCTGCAACGAAAGTTGCAACGATCGGTGAGCGACAGGCGCAGCTTGTGCTTGCTGCGACCATGTCGGTCGATCAGGCCGGGTTGGGCAGTCGGCAGCGGAAGGACGGCGGGCGTCACGAAGGTCCTTGCGACAGGGTAGTGAGCAGGATACCGTTATTCCAATCGGTATACACCGCTCCCGCCACCACGCACAGGGCTTTCATGGCAAAGACCACACTCGGCCTCGGCTCCAGTCTGTGGCTCACCGCGGCAGATACCAGCCTTTGCGGCCCCGGCCGCATCGAGCTGCTGGAACGCATCGACGACACCGGGTCGATCCGCCAGGCCGCCCTGGCCATGGGCATGAGTTACCGCGCCGCCTGGGATGCTGTCGATCTGATGAGTCGCCGCAGCGGCCTGCGGCTGGTGGATCGTCGAACCGGCGGCACCGGTGGGGGTGGCGCCGGCCTCAGCACCGAAGGACGCGCGCTGATCCAACTGTTCCGCAAGCTGGAGGCGCGCCACCAGCGGCATCTGGCGCGTCTTTCGAAAGAGCTTACGGCGCAACTGGGCGCAGAGATCAAGGCGCTGTCCAGCCCTGCGCCTGCCAGTCGGCGGCGTCGTTCAGACTGAATACCGGGGGCGGTTTGGTGTCGTCGAAGGGCACCGCGACGGCCCCTACCGATCGCAACAGGGCGCCGACCGCGCGTTGCTCGTGATCCAGCGCGGCCGCCACGGCCGAGCGCAGGCTGACCCGCCACAGACAAAGCGGATAGTGCCCGCGGCCGGACAGCGCGGCGTAGGCGGCCGGTGTGCGGTGCAACTGTGCCGCCGCCCGCAACCGCGCTACCAGATCGGTCGGCAGCCGGACGGCATCGCAGGGCACGCTGAGCATCCACGGCGTGCAGGTCGCCCGCAGCCCCGCCTCGATCCCGGCCAGTGGCCCCGGTTGCGCGGCGCGCAGGTCCGGACACAGCACACAACCCAGGGCGGCGTAGCGGTCCAGATGCCGGTTGGCGTTGATCAGCACGGTCGCCACCTGCCCCACCACCGCATCGCGCACATGGGCGGCCAGCGGCTGGTCGAACAGGGGCAGCAGCCCTTTATCGCGTCCCCCCATGCGCTGCCCTCGGCCGCCGGCGAGTATGACGGCGGTTACCGATACGGGTTCAGGACTGAGGACATCCGACAACCGGGCGCTCCCGGGACAGGCGGCCCCCGATCATGCCCGAGAAATCGGCGAGGCCGCTCAGGCCGTCGCAGTACGGATCGGCGTGACCTTGTTGTCGTCGCGATGGTGCAGGTGGTCGAGCTCGACCCAGCGGATGATCTCGATTCGGCCGTTGAAGTCCTCGGCCAGGGCGGTGCAGCTTTCCACCCAGTCACCACAGTTGTGGTAGGTGATGCCGTGCCGCTCGGTGATCTCGGCATGGTGGATGTGACCACAGACCACGCCATCGAGCCCGCGCCGCTGGCACTCGCGCGCCACCGAGTCCTCGAAGGTGGAGACCACGTTGACCGCGGCCTTGACCCGCTGCTTGGCAAACGCCGACAGCGACCAGTAGCGCATGCCCAGCTGGTTGCGGGCGCGGTTGAACCAGTAGTTGAAGCGCATGGCGCCTTCGTAAGCGACATCGCCGGCCATGGCGATCCACTTGTGATAGCGGGTGATGACATCGAAGGCATCCCCGTGCGTCACCAGCAGGCGGCGGCCATCGGCGGTGGTGTGCACGTGCTCGTTAACCACCTGGATGTTGCCCAGCGTCAGCTGATAATCGACGAACTTGCGCAGGAACTCGTCGTGGTTGCCGGTGACGTAGTACACCTTGGTACCGCGCTTGGATTTGGTCAGGATCTTGCGCACCACATTGGTGTGCTCCTGCGGCCAGTAAAAGGTGTTGCGCAGCTTCCAGCCGTCGACGATATCGCCGACCAGGTACAGCGTCTCGCAGTCGGTCTGCTTGAGAAAGTCGACCAGATGGTGGGCCTTGCACCCGATGGTGCCGAGGTGCACATCGGAGATCCACACCGTGCGGTAGCGGGGCTTGTCGGCCTTGGGGCCGCGGGTCTTGCGGGGCGTGCTCATCGGATGCCCTCCGGATTGCGCTTTTTCACCGGCGCAGGATGGCGCTACCGCGTGGTCGCTTTGTGACGGTGGCGTGAAGCTTTGATGACGGGGTCAGGCCGGCACCACGTCGCCCACGCGCCACAGATACCAGCTCGCCACCGACCGCCACGGCGCCCAGGTATCGGTGATGGCGAGGGTGTCGGCGTCGCTCAGCGGCACACCGCCGTTGTACAGCCGGTTGAGGCCGTTGCGCAGGCCGACATCGCCCAGCGAGAAGATGTCCGGCCGGCCCAGGGCGAACATCAGGAACATCTCGGCGGTCCAGCGCCCGATGCCGGGCAGCGCATCGAGCGCGGCGACCGCGGACTCGTCATCCAGTCGCCCGATGCGGCGAAAATTCAACCGACCTTCGACGGCCTCGGTCCCCAGCGCCATCAGCCAGCGCACCTTGGCCTGCGAAAGGCCGCAGGCGCGCAGGGCCAGCGGGTCCGCGGCGGCAAGCGCGGCGGGCGTGAACGGCCCGCCCAGATGGGCCTCGACGCGCCGTTGAATGGTATCCGCCGCCTTGACCGACAACTGCTGACTGACGATGGCGGTGGCCAGCACCTGAAAGGCCGGTTTGCGGCGCGGCCGCAGACCGCAGGGGCCGACCTCGCGGATCAAGCGGCGCAGCACCGGGTCGCGGCGGGACAGAAAGCGCTCGGCGGCAGCGCGCTGGTCGGCGTGCATGAACACTCCTCGGGGCGGGAGCCCGGAGCGTAAACTACCCGTAGATTTACCGGGAGCACCGTGCCGCCATGCTGTTCACCTTCTTCTTCACCGTCCGCGAAGCCGGCGTCAAGGCGGCGCTGTCCGAGTTCCTGATGCTGCTGGAGGCGCTGTCGAAGAACGTCGCCATCTTCTCGCTGGACGACTTCTACCACCTGTCACGCGCCGCGCTGGTCAAGGACGAGTCGCAGTACGACCGCTTCGACCGCGCCTTCGCCGCCTACTTCAAGGGCATCGAGGCGGTCACCGGCGAGCTGTTCGAGTCCATCCCGGAGGATTGGCTGAAGCAGCAGATGGACCGCCACTTCAGCGACGAGGAAAAGGCCAAAATCCAGGCGCTCGGCGGCCTCGACAAGCTGATGGAGACGCTCAAGCAACGCCTGGAAGAGCAGCAGAAGCGCCACGAGGGCGGCAACAAGTGGGTTGGCACCAACGGCACCTCGCCGTTCGGCAACGGCGGCTTCAACCCCGAGGGCATCCGCATCGGCGGCACCGGCGGCAACAAATCGGCGGTGAAGGTGTGGGAGAAGCGGGAGTTCCGCAATCTCGACGACACTTTGGAGCTGGGCACGCGCAACATCAAGGTGGCCCTGCGGCGGCTGCGCCGCTTTGCCCGCGAGGGCGCCCCGGATGTCCTCGACATTGACGACACCATCGGCTCCACCGCACGTAATGCCGGCTGGCTTGATATCAAGATGGTGCCGGAGCGCCGCAATGCCGCAAAGGTGCTGTTGTTTCTGGATGTGGGGGGGTCGATGGACCCGCATGTGCGCGTCTGCGAGGAGCTGTTCTCGGCGGCCAAGACCGAGTTCAAGCATCTGGAGTACTACTACTTCCACAACTTCATCTACGAGAGCGTGTGGAAGGACAACGCACGCCGCAACAGCGAGCGCATTCCCCTCTACGACATCCTGCACAAGTTCACCCCGGACTACCGGGTGATCTTCGTTGGCGATGCCGCCATGAGCCCCTACGAGATCGCCTCACCCGGCGGCAGCATCGAGCATTGGAACGAGGAGGCCGGCGCGGTGTGGATGCAGCGCCTGCACCGACAGTTCCCGCGGCTGGTGTGGCTCAACCCGGACCGCGAGGACTACTGGCAGCATTCGCAGTCCTGCCAGCTCACCCAGGAGCTGATCGGCGCCGACCGCATGTTTCCAATGACGCTGAATGGGCTGGAAGCCGCCATGAAACGGCTGACCCATTGAATGCCTACAATCACGGGAAGAAACCGACCGCGCTGCTGGGAGCGCCGATGCGACTGAACCCGCGACCGACCACATGGAATGCCGGGGCCCCCGCGTGAGGCCCTCGGTCAAACGGCGCCTGCGTCGCTGGCTGATCATCGGCACGGTCAGCTTTCTGCTGCTGGGCCTGCTCGCCAACCGCTGGGTCATCAACAGCACCGACGCCTACCTCTACACCGACCTGGCGCTGCTGCCCGCCAATGAGGTCGGCGTGGTGCTGGGCACCAGCAACTATGCCCGTGACGGCGGCCCCAATCAGGAATTCGAGGGTCGCATGCGGGCCGCGGCCGAGTTGTACCGCGCCGGCAAGGTCAAGCATCTGATTGTCTCCGGTGCCAACCCCGATCGCAGCTACAACGAGCCGCGGCAGATGCGCCGTGCGCTGATCGAACTGGGGGTGCCAGGCAACGCCATCACCATGGATTTCGCGGGCTTCCGCACGCTGGATTCGGTGGTGCGCGCGCAAAGCGTCTGGGGCCTCGACCGCTACACCCTGATCACTCAGAAGTACCACGGCTATCGCGCCCTGTTCCTCGCCCGCAAACTGGGACAGACTGGCGCCAGCGCCTATGTGGCGCGGATTGGGCAAACCACCGCCTTCGGCAACCGGCACCCGGTGCGCGAAGTGTTTGCGCGCTTCAAGGCGGTGCTGGATCTGTTCGTGCTCAACACCCAGCCGCGCTTCACCGGAGAGCCCGAAGCCCTGATCATCGGCGCCCCCGCCGAGGCGGACGACAGCATCGTCGATCCGCTGCCCTGATCCGGGTCAGTGCGCGGCACGCCGGCGAGGTCCAGCGGCGCTGTCGCAGAACGCACACATAACTGTCAACAATAGGTCAACTTTTCGACATCTGGGCTCACTAGCCTCCTGCGGGTTCTTTCCAAGCCTTTCCGCCAGGAGTTACCCGATGAGTCATCACCCCGTCGAAGACAGCAATCCCTCCAACAACCCGACCTTCGCTTCGGTGCTAGAAGCCCGCATGGCGCGCCGCAGCTTCCTGCAGGGCGGCGTCACGGTCGCCGCCGCCACCACCTTGAGCGGCTTCGCCCTGGTCGGTTGCAGCGATAACAACAACGGCCCGCTGATGACGCCGGAGACGCTGGGCTTTGCCGCCGTTCCGAAAAATCTGGACGACCGCGTGACCTTGCCGGCGGGCTACTCGGCCAAGGTGCTGTACGCCTTCGGCGACCCCATCACCGCCGCGGCCGCCGCCTTTGCCAACAATGGCAGCCAGACCGACCATGAGCTGCGTGCCGGCGACCAGCACGATGGCATGTACTACTTCGGCCTCGGCAACGATGGCCAGGTGAGCCCCAACCGCGCTGACCGCGGTCTGCTGGTGATGAACCACGAGCAGGTGCTGGACACCTACATCCACGCCAATGGCCCGACCAATTCGGGCGCCACCGATGGCCCGCGCCCGCAGGCCGAAGTGGACCGCGAAATGAACGCACACGGCGTGTCGGTCATCGAAGTGGTCGACAACGGGGGCTGGGACTACGTCAAGGGCTCCAGCTTCAACCGCCGCATCACCGCCTTCACGCCGATGGACATCACCGGCCCGGCGCGCGGCAACGCCATGCTCACCACGCCCTACTCGCAGGGCGGCACCCGTACCCGCGGCACGCTCAACAACTGCGCCAACGGCTACACCCCCTGGGGCACCTACCTGACCTGCGAGGAGAACTGGTTCTCCTACTTCCGCCGCGGGGATGACGCCGCGCAGCGCAGCGCCAGCGACAACGCCCAGCTGGCCCGCTATGGGATGGGTCCCAACAGCGCCGGCTTCTCCTACCGCCGCTGGGACAGCGTCGCGGGTGACGTCTACACCCGCTTCGACATCACGGTGAAGGGCGCTTCCGCCAGCGCCGACTACCGCAACGAAGCCAACACCTTCGGCTACGTGGTGGAAATCGACCCGACCCAGCCCGCCAGCACGCCGCGCAAGCGCACCGCGCTGGGCCGCTTTGCCCACGAAGGCGCCTGGGTGGGCCCAGTGCGCGCCGGCGAGCCGATTGCTTACTACATGGGCTGCGACTCCCGCTTCGAGTACATCTACAAGTTCGTGTCGGACGCCCTGTGGGATCCGTCGGATGCCAATGGCGGTATGGCGGCCGGCGACAAGTACCTCGACGCCGGCAAGCTGTATGTCGCCAAATTCAACGATGACGGCACCGGTGAGTGGGTGGAGCTGGGTTTTGGCAAGAACGGCCTGACCGCGGGCAACGCCACCTTCCCGTTCACCAGCCAGGGCGACATCTGCGTCGCCACGCGTCTCGCCGCCGATTCGGTGGGCGCCACCAAAATGGACCGTCCGGAGTGGGGCGCGGTGAACCCGGTCAACGGTGAGGTGTACATGACCCTGACCAACAACACGCGCCGCAACGCAGACGGGACCGATGAGGCCAACCCGCGCGGGACCAACCCCAACGGGCACATCATCCGCTGGCGCGAGTTTGGTGGCAGCGTCACGGCCACCAGCTTCGATTGGGACATCTACCTCCTGGCCGCTGCCGCCAACGCAGACCCGGTCACGGTCAACGCCTCGGGTCTGAGCGACGATAACGACTTCTCCAGCCCGGACGGCCTGTGGTTCGATCGCCGCGGCATTCTGTGGATCCAGACCGACGATGGCGTGTTCCCGGGCGCAGGTCGCAGCAACAACCAGATGCTGGCTGCGCTGCCGGGCGCCGTCGGCGATGGCAGCGCCACCCTGGTTGGCGCCCAGGCGACGTTCCTCGGCAAGTCCGCATCGGGCGAAACCGTGAAGCGCTTCCTGGTCGGGCCCAATGGCTGCGAAATCACCGGCATCACCGAGACGCCGGACGGCCGCACCCTGTTCGTCAACATCCAGCACCCCGGCGAAGACGGCTCACTGGCTGAGCTGCAGAGCGCCTGGCCGGCGCTGTCGGGCAACGCCAAGGACGTTGGCAATGCGCCCCGCCCGCGCTCTGCCACCATCGTCATCACCCGCGATGACGGCGGCGTGATCGCAGCCTAAGCAAAGCACGCGGCAATGAGGCACGGGCCGGCAGCGGCCCGTGCCTTTTTTGTGCAGATCGGCCCAGCGACGCTTTCCATCCGCATCCGGAACCGTTTACCGTGCGTAGTCGTCTAACACGCACTTGCCCACGGAATTCAACCATGCGAGATCTGAAACTGCTGCCCCTGCTCGCCGTCGGCATTCTGGCCGGCTGCGCAACCGCCACACCCTATCAACCGTTGATGGATGGTCAGGGTTACTCCGACCAGCGCATCGAAAACAACCGGGTGCGGGTCACCTTCCAGGGGAATTCGTCGACCGAACGGCAAACCGTCGAGAATTACCTGTTGCTGCGTGCCGCCGAGATCACCCTGGAGAGCGGCTACGATTACTTTGTAATGGACGGCCTGGATACCGAGGCTGACACCCGCTACACCCAGAGCGTGTCGTTTGGTGGCGCCTTTGGCTACTACGGCGGCTGGCCGGGCAGCTTCGGCAGTGTCGGACTGGGAACGTCCAACCCCATCACCAAGTATCAGGCGCAGGCCTTCGTCACCATGTTCAAGGGCGACAAGCCCGAAGGCGACACCCGTGCCTTCAGTGCCCGCGCCGTCCGTGACAATCTCGCCCCACTGGCAATGCGGCCTGCCAACTGATGCGAGGTCGGGCTCGCGGGCTGTGGCTATCGGCTGCGCTCCTGCTGGCGGCCTGTGAGGCGCAGCTCAACGTCGAGGTCAGTCGCGGTGATGCGCTCACCTTGACCGCCTTGTCGCCGCAAATCACCGGGGTGGTGCTGCAACGCAGCGACGGCACCACGGTGACGCTGCGAAGCGACGCCCTGCGGTCTCAGGACTTGATCACCCTGGCGCCCGGCGAGACGCGGCGATTGATCGACGACCTCACCCTCAGTGCCGGACGATTCACCGGCGCTGCCCTGCTGTTTGCCGCCAGTGGCGGCACGGCTGTCACCGATGTCGACGACACGGAGTTGGACTTGGTCCCTGCCGACGGTCGCTTCGCCAGCATCGACCTGCAGATCGCGGAAGACGAGACCGCCACGCTGCAGGTGGTGCTGGAGCCACAGTTCTCGCTCACCGACCAGCGCGCCACGCTACAGCCGAATGCGCGCTTCCGGCCGTTGGCGCGGGCAGGCCTGCCCGAGGCGCTGGCAGATATCCAGGGCGACGTCGCCGCCGCACTGGTACAGGGCAGCAATTGCCGCAACCAGGCGGCGCCCGCCGAAGGGGCCGCGGTCTACGCCTTTGGCGCTCAAAGCCTGACCACCCTGGGCGATTTCATCGAGGATGCCGCGCTCAATCCGGTGGCGCTGGGCGCGGTTCGATTTGACCAAGACCGCAACATCTACCGGTACCGCATCACCGACTTGCCCGCGGGGGATTACACCTTGGGTCTGTTCTGCTTTGCCGACCTCGACACCCCACTGGGTGCCGAAGGGCTCACGGCACTGCGGCGGGTCGAGCGCAGCCTCGACCGCTCCGACATCACGGTCGACTTTCTGAACTGAGCGGGATCGCCGCGCCGGGGTGTAGCGCGCAGCGCCAGCCGGTTTCCAGCCGGTCGCCATCGCGCCGCCAGTACAGCTCGCCGCCAAGTCGCTGCAGCCGGGACCGCATGCTGAGCACCCCACGGCCGGCGCGCCAGCGCTGCGGATCGCCGATGTCCCCGCCATGCCGCATCCGCAGCGACAGCACGTCGCCCTCGAACCGCAGATCTACCGCGATGTGCTGGGGACGGGCGTGGCGAATCGCATTGCTCAGCGCCTCGCGCAATACGCGGCCCAGCGCGGTTCGGACATCGGCGGAGAAGGCGGGGGCCGACGCCAGCCCCTGGACATCCCAGTCGAGGTCGACGTCGGCGGTTTCCAGTCGTTCGCGACATTCATTGCGCCAGTCCGCCACCACCGCCGCTGCGCTGAGGTCCTTGTCGTCGCGTACCGCAACGGTGTCGCGAAGGTCCTCCAGCGCCGACCGCGCCAGATCCGCCACGGGCCCATCGCCAGCGCTGCAGGCGAGTGTCAACAGCTTGGCGCCGAGATCATCGTGAAGATCCCGGAAGATCCGCTCGCGCTCTTCTGATTGCGCAGCCCTGCGCTCGGCCAAGCGCTCCTGTTCATAGGCGACCCGCAGCTGCTCGGTCTTTTCAGCAACCCGCTGTTCCAGCATCTGATTGAGGCTGCCCAGGCGCTCCAGTGCCACACCGACGCGCGTGCCAACCTGGCACAGATTGCGCGCGGCGGCGAGATGTTCGCGGCTGAACAGACGCCGCCCCTCATCGACCCCGGTCAGCCTCAGTGCGGGCGCACCGGCGACCGCTGGCAGCAAGAGGGTGAGGCCATCATCGACCACCTTAAGGGTGGCTGACGCCGGGCTGGCCGGCACCATCTCCAGCGGCTGAAACACCGTGCGCAGGGCCTGTTGCCAGCGCCGCTCGAAGTCGCGCTCAGCGCCGGCTTCGGTGAGCAGCTCCAAGGCCCGCTGCAAACGACTGTGGCGGGACTGCACATCACCGCGGGTCACCCGGGTCCACACCCACTCCCGCACCGGGAAATAGAGCCAGCCGATCACCGCCACGCTGGCAGCCGCGGCCGTCACCCGATTGAGCTGCAGCACCGCCACCAGCAGCAGGTCCAGCAACAGGATGGCGATGCCGCCAAGGAACCACGACCAAGCCGCCAGCCACCAGCGGTCGAGGTCAAACAGGCGATAACGGGTGATGCCGAGGGGAATCACCAGGAAGGCGGGTAGCAGGCCGGCGAACAGGTAGGTCTGCGGAATGACCGGCGGCTGGGCATTGATCAGTGGCACAAACAGCAGCGCCTGGAACAGCAGCGCGCCGGTGAACCACACCAGGAAGAACCAGCGCAGTGCGGCGCGCTCCACCGGCCGCCCGGCGGTGCGCCGCCACTGCACCGCCGACAGTACCGCCGCGGTCGCCAGACAGATCATCAAGGGGTAGCGAAAGCCGGCGTCTATGCCGCTGAGCAGAGCCTGGCGGGCATGCAACACGAAGATCGCCAGCATCACCGCGAACACGCCCAGCTCAAAGGGAAAGCGGGCCAGCCGTACCGGGTAGCGCCACATCAGGGACAGGTAGGCGGCGCCGAACAGCAGCCCGCCAAAATGGTTGGCCAGCGACAGCCGATGGATCAGCGGCCCCGGCAGCGCCAGTTCCCGCGTGCTGTAGATGCTGGCGGTAACCCCGACAATGAACAGCCCAACGCCCGACACCAGATAAAGCAAGGCGGCCATGCTGCGGTTGTAGGCATAGACACCGGCCGACACCCCCAGGCACACGGCGGCAAACGCCAGCTGGAACCAGAAGCCGAACGGCAGGCTGCCGATCGGTCGCCGAGGGTGCGGCGCCAATACCGCCACCTCGCCACCCGATCCATGGATCGCAACGGACCCCGACGCCACCAGTGCTGACAGTGCCTCTTGTCGCTCGACGAAGCGGTTGAAGTCGTCATAGTCGTTGACGAAGTCTGGGTCCTCGACCAGATCGCCTGCAGCAAGGTCTAGGGCCCCGCCGTCCGCCGCCAAACGGTCCACGCCTTGTCCTACCGCCAGCTGCCCGGCCGCCGGCCCCAGTGGCGCCACCATCCGCACCTGCACCCCAGAGCCGTCCGGCATCGGGGCCAGCTGCAAGCCCAGCCAAGGCGCATTGGTGGCTTGCTGCAAGGCGAAAAGCAGACCGAGGAAGATGGCCAGGGTGGCCGCTCCCAGTACGGTTACCGGGGCCCGATTGCCGCGCCACAAGGCCTCGGCCCAGGCCATGCGCTATCCGGGCGGCAAGGTGATGGCCGGCGGCGGCGCCAGGCGCTGCTGCTGCTGCAAGGGCTGCTGTACCTGCGTCGTCTGGGGCAAGGGCTCCCACTCGAATCGTGGCAGGGCGTCACGGAACACCCGCTCCAACTGTTCGCCCCAGGCCTTCTTCAAGGTGGCGTAGAAGGGGGTATCGAGATCCAGCCGCAACTTATGCGACACCGCCATGGCATCGCGTGGCAGGATCGCCAGATCCAACGGCGGCCCGACGGTGAGGTTGGACTTCATGGTGGAATCCAGCGACACCAGGGCGCAGCGGGCGGCATCCTCGAGGGTGGTGTCGTTGCGGATGATGCGGTCGAGGATGGGCTTGCCGTACTTGCTCTCGCCGATCTGCAAATAGGGCGTGTCGGGGCTGGTGGAGATGCAGTTGCCTTCCGGATAGACCAGGTACAGCGCCGGGTCCTCGCCCATGATCTGGCCGCCCAGCACCAGGGTGGTGCGGAAATCGACCTGAGCCGCATTGGCCGCGAAATCGCGCTGGGCCTGCACCGACAGCCGCCCCACATATTCGGCGGCATCGAACATGTGCCGAACCGTACGCAGGCTGACAACGTTGGGGTCCGGGTTGTTCCAGTCCCGCGTCATCGCATTGATGACCGCCTGGGTGGTGGCCAGGTTGCCCGCAGACAGCAATACGAAGCAGCGCTGCCCCGGCGCCTCGAAGTGGTGCAGCTTGTTGTAGGTGCGAACGTCGTCAACGCCGGCACTGGTACGCGTGTCGGCGGCGAACACCAAGCCCGAACGCACACGGATGGCCACACAGTAGGTCATTGCCGAAAAACCTGAGAGCGGGGGGCAACCCGGAAGAAGGAAACCCAATTGTACGGAATGCCTGCCCTGCCGTCGGCCAATGGGACGACGAAAGGGCCCCCTGCGGCCACGCACGGGCTGTGCCAGACTTCGAAAAACCCCTGTATCAATGGAGATTCCACGCGATGGCCACTGTTGAACTGTTCTGGGAGCCCGGCAGCCCCTACACCTACCTCGCCGCAACGCAGATGGCCGCCTTCGAGCGCGACACCGGCGCCACCGTGGTGTGGAAGCCTTTTCTGCTGGGCAAGGTGTTCCAAGCACGGGGCATGAGCTTGCCCGCCTCCATCCCTGCCAAGGCGCAGTACATGTTCAAGGACCTGGCGCGCTGGTCCCAGCTCTACCAGGTGCCGCTGACCATGCCCAAGGTGTTTCCCGTGAACAGCATGCTGGCCAGCCGCGTGTCTGTGGCCGCCGGCCAGCAGGGTAAGGGCGCCGAGGCGGCGCTGGCGGTGATGGGCGCGTACTGGGGCCAGGGCCATGACATCTCCCAGCCTGAGGTGATCAAGGCCGCCCTCGACGGCGCCGGCCTGGACGGCGATACCCTGATTGCCGCCTCCGGTACCGACCCGGTCAAGGACGAGCTGCGCCAGAACACCGAAGCCGCTGTCGAACGCGGCGTGTTCGGCGCCCCCAGCTTCTTCTACCAAGGCGCCATGTTCTGGGGCAACGACCGACTGGATCTGCTGAAAGCGGTGATCGCTGGGAAGATCAAGGCCTGATCATCAGCGCGCTGCCTTCCACTTGATGTTGCAGCCCACGCTGGGATGCTGCTCAAGTGGGGGCGCGGCGCCCGCCAGCAGGGCATCCAGCGCGGCGCGCAGATCCGCGCCGTCCAGGGGCAAGCCATTGCCGGGTGTGGCGGCATCGAGCCGACCGCGGTACACACAGCGGCGGTCGGCGTCGAACAGGAAGAAGTCCGGCGTGCAGGCGGCCTGGTAGGCGCGCGCGACATCCTGCGTCTCGTCGTAAAGATAAGGAAAGGGATACGCCAGCTGGCGGGCGACCTCCGCCATGCGCGCGGGTGCATCGTCCGGATAGTGATCCGCATCGTTAGCGGAGATCGCCACAAAGCCCAGGCCCTGTCGGCCGTAATCCTGGGCCAGCCGCACCAACTCGGGATTCACGTGTTTCACGTACGGGCAGTGGTTGCAGATGAACATCACGACGGTGCCAACCGGCCCGGTGAGATCCTGCAAACGCCGCGTCTCGCCGGTCAGCGGCTCCGGCAATGCGAAGTCGGGGGCGACAGTACCCAGCGGCAGCATGGTGGAGGGGGTCAGGGCCATGAAAACAGTGCTGAGTGGTGCGTGGTGAGGGCCGAGTGAAAAGGCGACGCTGCCACTGAGACCTCTCAAGGCTGCTCGCGTTCCCATTCGGGCGGCGCCCAAAGGTGCTTCAGGCGCAGCCATAGGGGTCCGGGGCGGGCGACGTCGCGGAACATGTCGCGCCATTCGTGGAACATCATCACGAAGGGGTTGCGGGTATGGATCTGGCGCACGATGCCATATTCGCAGGGCGCCTCTTCCGGCACGAAGCTGCCGAATAGCTTGTCCCAGATGATCAGGACGCCGGCGTAGTTGCGGTCGATGTACTGCGGGTTGCGGGCATGGTGAACACGGTGGTGCGAGGGCGTGTTGAACACCGCCTCGAACCAGCGCGGCATCTTCTTCACGCTCTCGGTGTGCACGAAGAACTGGTAGCCGAGGCTGATCGCCACTGCGAGAATCACCGTTTCCGGTTTGAACCCGATCCAGGCCAGCGGCAGCCAGAACACCCACATCCCGGAGATCGGATAGGTGATGCTCTGCCGCAGCGCGGTAGCAAGGTTCATCGTCTCCGACGAGTGATGCGTGACGTGGCTGGCCCACATCCAGCGGATACGGTGGCTGGCGCGGTGAAACCAGTAGTAGAAAAAATCCTGCAGCACCAGCAGCAGCAACAGGCTCCACCAGGTGAAGGGAATGTCGAACACGCGGACCTGGTACAGGGCATAGAACAGCCCGATCACCAGCAGCCAGGCGATGCCGTCGGCAACGGCGTGACTGGTGGCGAGCAGCACATTGGTGCCCACCTGTTCGACGCTGTAGGTCTGCGCGCGGCGCCGATGCAGGTGCCAGGCTTCCCAGGCCATGAAGACAGCGAACACCGGGGCCATCAGCAGCAGAAACACTTTTTCCAGGCCGATCGCGTTGAGCGTGGCCAGGCCCTGTTGCAGCGTCTCGATCATGTCCAGTGTCCTGCCATGGCCTGGGCAGCGGCGGTGGTCATGGCGCGCGCCTTGCTCAGGGTTTCCTGCCATTCGGTTTCGGGGTCGGAGTCGGCCACCACGCCGGCGCCAGCCTGCACATGCACCTGGCCGTCCTTGATGACGGCGGTGCGGATGGCAATGGCCATGTCCATATGGCCGTCCCAGCCGATGTAGCCAACGGCGCCGCCATAGATGCCGCGCTTCACCGGCTCCAGCTCGTCGATGATTTCCATGGCCCGCACCTTGGGCGCCCCGGACAGCGTACCGGTGGGGAAGGTGGCGGCCAGCGCGTCCAGCGCGGTCATGCCGGGTTTCAGGCTGCCCTCGACGTTGCTGACAATGTGCATGACATGGCTGTAGCGCTCGATCACCATTTTTTCGGTGAGACGCACCTTGCCGGTCTGTGCCACGCGGCCGATATCGTTGCGGCCCAGGTCAATCAACATCAGGTGTTCGGCCAGCTCTTTGGGGTCGGCCAAAAGCTCTGCGGCCAGACGCGCATCCTCGGCCTCGGTGGCGCCGCGTTTGCGGGTGCCGGCGATCGGCCGCACGGTGGCCTCGCCGTCCTCCACCCGCACCAGAATCTCCGGGCTGGAGCCCACCACGTGGTGGTCATCCAGGTGCATGCAGAACAGGTAGGGCGAGGGGTTGAGCCGGCGGATGGCGCGATACAGCGACACCGGCGGCGCGGTGAAGGGCGCACTCATGCGCTGCGCCGGCACCACCTGCATGCAGTCGCCTGCGGCGATGTAGTCCTGCACCTTGCGGACAGCGGCGCGGTACTGGTCGGCGCTCATACCCGACACGAATTCGGGCGCGGGCTGCGGCGTCACCGGCGCCACCGTCACCGGCTGCGCCAGCGCCGCTTCCATGGCATCGAGGCGGTCGGCGGCGCGCAGGCGATCGGCCTCGTCCCCCTCGCGGGCATGCGCCACCAGGGTCAGGGTGCCGCGCTGGTTGTCGAACACCACCAGCTCATCGGCCTTCATCAGCAGGATGTCGGGCGTGCCGATGGGGTCCGGCTTTTGCACGCCGGCCAGCCGCGGCTCGAAGTAACGCACACAGTCATAGCCGAAATAGCCTACCCAGCCGCCGGCGAAGCGCGGCAGCCCGGCGGCCGGCACCACGGTGGTATCGCCGATGCGGGTGCGCACCCAGGCGATGGGGTCCGGGGTGTCGAAACGCTCGGTCTCGGTGCCGTCCACCTGCACGGTGACGGTCTGACCATGGACGCGGATGACCTCGCGACACGGCAGCCCGATAAAGGAATACCGCCCCCAGCGCTCGCCACCCTGCATGGACTCCAGCAGGTAGCTGTACGGCTGGTTGCCCAGCTTCAGGTAGGCGCTCACCGGCGTTTCAAGATCGCCGGGCAGTTCGCGGGTGAGGGTGATGCGACGGGACGACACTAGTTCACGAGATCGAGGCGCTGCTCGATACGACCGACAGACTCCTGAACCCGATCCATTCGCGACGACAGCGTGGCGTACTGTGCCAGCAGATGCGCGCCCTGCTCTTCGAGATGGGCAACCCGCGCCCGCAACTCGCGCACGTCCTCACGCACACCGTCCATCCCGGTGCGGATGTGGCGCAGATGCTCAAGGATGAGGTTTTCCGTGGTCATGCCAGGATGATGCCGTTTCGGGGCAAAAAAGTCAGCCGGCAGTAGCAATCTGCGCCCGCATGGCGGCGATGATGCCGGCGTAGTCGGGCTTGCCGAAGATGGCGGAACCGGCGACGAAAGTGTCGGCGCCGGCCGCGGTGATCTCGGCGATATTGTCGACCTTGACGCCGCCGTCGATCTCCAGCCGGATGTCACGGCCGCTGGCATCGATCAGGGCGCGAGCTTCGCGCAGTTTGTCGAGGGTGCCGGGGATGAAACTCTGACCGCCGAAACCGGGGTTGACGCTCATCAGCAGCACCATATCCACCTTGTCCATCACATGACGCAGCAGGTCCAGCGGCGTCGCCGGATTGAACACCAGGCCACTCTGGCAGCCGGCGGCACGGATGGCCTGCAGGCTGCGGTCGATGTGGCGGGTGGCCTCCGGATGGAAGGTGATCATGCTGGCACCGGCCTCGGCGAAGGCCTGGGCCAGGGCGTCCACCGGCTCTACCATCAGGTGGACGTCGATGGGCGCGTGGATCCCGTACTTGCGGAGCGCCTTGCAGATGTCCGGCCCGAAGGTGAGGTTCGGGACGTAATGGTTGTCCATCACGTCGAAGTGCACCCAGTCGGCGCCGGCGTCGAGAACGGCCTGTACGTCGTCGCCCAGGCGGGCGAGGTCGGCGGACAGAATGCTGGGCGCAATGACGGGCGCTTGACGGGCCATGACAGGTCTCGGGGCACGAAATTCAGATGGGGCGGCATGATGCCAGAGCCCTGGCTTTGACGCCCGCCAGGGCCATGCCCACAATGCGCCGCTTCGTTGTCACCGTTGAGATGTGCCATGAGCGTTTCGCTCACCGACGTCACCCCCGAAGCCCCTCTGTTCGAAGCCCAGATCAGCAGCCTGCCGCGCCTCCACCGCGGCAAGGTGCGTGACATCTTCGCCATTGGCGACCAGCACATGCTGATCGTCACCACCGACCGGCTGTCCGCCTTCGATGTGGTGTTGCCCCGCCCCATCCCCGGTAAGGGTGGCGTGCTGACCCGGGTCACGCAGTTCTGGATGGACCGATTCGCCGACCGCCTGCCCAACCACGCCGCCCCCGAGATTGACCTGCGCGACTGGCTGACCCCGGAAGAACGCAGCCAGGTGGCAGGGCGCGCCGCGGTGGTGAAAAAGCTCAAGGCGCTGCCGGTTGAGTGTGTGGCGCGCGGCTATTTGATCGGCTCCGGATGGAAGGACTATCAGGCCAGCGGACAGGTGTGCGGTATCACCCTGCCCGCCGGCCTGCGCCTGGCCGACCGACTGCCGGAGCCCATCTTCACCCCGGCGGACAAGGCCGAGGTGGGACAGCACGACGAGAACATCCGCTTCGAGGATGTGGTGGCGCGGCTCGGCCAGCCGCTCGCCGAGCAGCTGCGGGACACCACTTTGACGCTGTATCGGGAGGCCGCCGAATACGCCCGCAAGCGCGGCATCATCATTGCCGACACCAAGTTCGAGTTCGGCCTGGATGACGAGGGCCGACTGCACCTGATCGATGAAGTGCTGACGCCGGATTCAAGCCGCTTCTGGCCCGCCGAAACCTGGGCGCCCGGCATTAGCCCGCCGAGCTTCGACAAGCAGTTCGTGCGGGACTACCTGGAGACGCTGGACTGGGACAAGACCGCCCCAGGCCCCTGGCTCCCGGACGAGGTCGCCGCCCACACCGCCGAGAAGTACCGGGAAGCCGAGCGGCTGCTGACCCGCTGAACCCGGCCGGAGTGGTATAACCGGGCCATCAGAGCAGCGGAGCACCCACGGTGGAGATCAAGGTTGAAGTGCATGTGACGCCGGAGGAACTGCGGCGCTTTCTCGGCCTGCCGGACATCGGCGGCCTGCAGGACGACATCATCGAGTTTCTGCGCGGCAAGGTCGGCGCCGCCAGCGAGTTCGATGCCAGCGAGTTCGTCCGTCAGAACCTCGATACGCTGCGCAAAACACCGGCCTGGAAAAAGATCATCAGCAAGGTGGTGATTGCGGATACACCGGATGCCGACCCGGCACCTGCGGCGGCTCGCGGCAAGCGGGCCAACGCGACCAATACACCTCGCTCCCGTCGGCGCAAGAAGGCCGACAGCACCTGATTGGGTCGCTGTCGGCCCAAGCGGCGATCAACAAAAAAGGGCGCACCGCCGAAGCGTTGCGCCCTTTTCGCTTTCAGCGACCGCAAACGGGTCGCTGGCAGCCGGCTCAGACCTTAGCAGCCGCCTTGCGGGCAGTGGCCTTGGCCTTGGTGGTGGTCTTCTTGACGGTGGCCTTGGCCTTGGTGGCGGTGGCCTTCACCTTGGCTTCGACGGTTTCGCCGTTGAGCTTGGCGGTGATGGTGTTCAGACCGCTCTTGAAGGTCTTCACCAGCTCGTCGCCAGTCTTGATGACCGTTTCGCGGGTCTGGCTGAGGGCGCCGAACAGGGCGTCCTTGCCTTCCGGCAGGTAGGCCACCGGATTGGCGGCGACCGCCTTGATGCCGTCCGCCTTGGCCTTCTCGAAGCTGGACTGGGCGAAACCAACCAGATCCTTGCCGGCGGCGAGGTTGAGGCGGTACACAGCAGTAACACCGTCGACCACGATGGTGTTGGCCGACTTCAGCACTTCAAAGCTATAGAACACCACGTCCTGGCCCTTGGCCACGATCGGTTCCACACGACCCTTCACATCGCTGACGATGGATTCAACGTTCATTTGACAAAACTCCTGGCAGTTCAAAACAAGAAAGGTTGGAAGCAGTTTCCTGTCGACCGCCGCCGCGTTGTGCACTGCAGCAATCGATGAACGAACACTAATGGTGCGGTGCAACATTGTCAACCACTTTAACTGAACGGGCGGTCAGGTTTGGCCGAATGCGCGGATCGCGGCGGTGAAGGCCTCGCCGTAGGCTTCGAGCTTGCGCTGACCCACGCCCGGCATGGTCGCAAAGGCTGTCAGGGTGGTCGGCCGCGCCACCGCCATCGCATGCAAGCTGGCGTCATTGAAGACCACGTAGGGCGGTACCCCCTGATCGCGCGCCAGTTGCAGCCGCAGCTGCCGCAGGCTGTCGAACAGGACCGCATCCGGGCCTTCCGCCAGCACCGCGCTATGCGACACCCGGGGCGCCTTGGGCGGCTTCACCGGGCGCAGCGCAATCTCGACTGCCCGCTCGCCGCGCATCACGGCACGGGCCTCTGCCATGAGCCGCAAGACCGGGAAGCCATCGGTGCTTTCGGCCAGCAACCCATGGTGCAGCAGGGCACGTACGATCTGGCGCCACCATGCTACGGGCTGGGCCTTGCCGAGGCCGTAGACACTCAGCTGGTCGTGTCCATTGGCCAGCAGCTTTTCAGTGCGGGCGCCGCGCAGGATGTCGATGACATAGGTGCTGCCGAAGCGCTCGCCGCGCTGCGCCAGGCGCGCCACTGCGGACAGCAGCTGCTGGGCGGCCACGGTGCAGTCGGTCACCGGACGGGGCGACACACAGTTGTCGCATTGCCCGCAGGGCGGCTCGAAGGTTTCGCCAAAGTAGCGAAGCTGGACGGCGCGCCGGCAGACCGCGGATTCGGCGTAATCAATCACCTCCCGCAGCTGCTGGCGTGCCACACGTTGCTCCTCCTCCAACGGCTCGCCGGTGGCCGGATGCACCTTGTTGCGAATCATCTGTTCGGCGCTGTGAATATCGCCGGGACTGAACAGCAGGGTGCATTCACCCGGCTCACCATCGCGACCGGCGCGGCCCGCTTCCTGGTAGTAGGCTTCCAGCGTCTTCGGTAGGTCGTAGTGGATCACCCACCGCACGTCGGGCTTGTTGATGCCCATGCCGAAGGCGACCGTGGCGACCATCACCTGGGCGGCATCACCGATGAACCGGTCCTGATGGTCGCGCCGCGCCTCGGCGCCCAAACCGGCGTGATATGGGAGGGCATCGATGCCGTCCTCCGCGAGTTTTGCCGCCAGCTCGTCGACCCGTCGGCGCGAACTGCAATAGACGATACCGCTGCCGCCGCGGCGTGCCTGGTCTCGGACGCGCGCGTAGGCCTCGCGGGTTTTCTCTTCGACGGCGTAGAACAGGTTGGGCCGGTTGAAGCTGGCCAGATGCACGGCCGCCTCGCGCAGGCGCAACTGGGCCAGGATGTCCTCACGCACCCGCGGCGTGGCGGTGGCAGTAAAGGCCAGCACCGGCACCTCTGGAAGCCGCTCGCGCACGCGGTGCAGTTGCCGGTATTCGGGGCGGAAGTCATGCCCCCATTCGGAGACGCAGTGGGCTTCGTCGACCACGATCATCGACAACGAGGACTGCGCAGCCAGGCGGTCGATGAAGCCCTCCATCAACAAGCGCTCCGGCGCCACATAGAGCAGCTTCAGCGCCCCCTGGGCCAACTGACGCTGAACATCGGCGCCGGCCGCCGCATCCTGCGCCGAGTTGAGCAGGTCGGCCGCGATGCCATTGGCGCGCAACTGGCGCACCTGGTCCTGCATCAGGGCGATCAGTGGCGACACCACCAGGGTCAGCCCGGGGTTGAGCAAGGCCGGCAACTGGAAGCACAGCGACTTGCCGCCGCCGGTGGGCATGATCGCCAAGACGTCGCGCCCGTCGAGCGCATCGCGCACCACGCCCTGCTGCCCGGGGCGGAAGGCATCGAAACCAAAGTACTGCTTGAGGGCGTGGTGCAGCCGCACGTCCTGTGAGGGTGCTGACGTCTGGGGCATGGGGTTTGACCCGCGGGGGGCCGAACTTCAAGATCAGCCTTCATTATGAAGCCGGAAGCCCGACAAGGTCCGACCATGCCTGATCTGCTGGACCGCGTACGACGCCTGCTGTTCGACCCCGAGCAGGCGACCAAGCTGCCTCGATACCTGCTGCGCCCCGCCCGTTATGCCTTTGTGCTGCTGCGCGATTTGGCCGAGGGTCAGCTCAGCATGCGCGCCATGAGCCTGGTCTACACCACCCTGCTGTCACTGGTGCCGATGCTGGCGCTGGGCTTTTCGGTGCTGAAGGCTTTGGGCGTCCACAACTCGCTGGAGCCGGTGCTGCTGGAGGCTTTGGCACCGCTGGGACCGCAGGCCGAACAGATCACCGAAAATGTGATCGGCTTTGTCGAGAACATCCAGGTGGGTGTGCTCGGCTCGTTGGGCGTTGCGCTACTGTTCTACGCCGCGCTGTCGATGATCCAGAAGGTTGAAACCAGCTTCAACGTGATCTGGCGCGTCGAGCAGCCACGGGCGCTGTCGCAACGCATCGGGGAATATCTGGCGGTACTGACCGTGGGCCCGGTGCTGGTGTTCTCGGCGCTCGGCGTGACCGCCTCCTTGCTGTCGAGCGACATCGTTACCGGGGTCGCCGCCATTGAGCCGTTCGGCTTTGTCATCGAGGGCGTCACCCGACTGCTGCCCTTTGCGCTGATCATCGGCGCCTTTACCTTCGCCTACAGCTTCATGCCGAACACCCGGGTGCGACTGTTCCCGGCCTTCGTCGGCGGCGTGTCGGCCGGCCTGCTGTGGCAGTTCGCCAGTCTCGCCTTTGCGCAGTTCGTGGCGGGTGCCAGCAACTACAACGCCATCTATTCGGGCTTTGCGATCTTTCTGTTCCTGCTGATCTGGCTCTATGTGGGTTGGCTGGTGCTGCTGACCGGCTGCCAGCTGGCGTTCTATGTGCAGAACCCCGCCCACCTGGTGCCCAGCAAGGCGCCGCCCCTGCTGGCCAGCCGCGCAGCGGAGTTCATCGGTCTTGCCGTCATGACCCAGGTGACCCGGGCTTTTGCCGAAGGCAGCCGCGCACCCACCCCGGACGACCTCGCGGAGCAACTGCGGGCGCCGCCTGAGCATGTCCAGCGCATGGTGCGCATCCTTCACCACCACGGACTGCTGGCGTTCAGTGGCGAACGCGGCAACCAGCTGCTGCCGGGACTGGACCCGGCCAGCCTGTCGCTGGCCCGCTTGTGGCGACTGATCCGCGCTGGGACCGAACCCATGCCAACGCGGCATGATCCTGTATCGGGCGTGGTGCTGGACCTGCTGGAACAGGCGGAAGCGCCGATGGAAGCCCGCTATGGCGACGCGTCGCTGCGCAGCTTTGCGCTGGATCCTGCGGCGGAGCGACCGCGGCCCTGATCAGCCGGGGCGGGGTTTCGCCCTACGGGTCGCGATAGTGCTTCATCACCTGGCGCTGCACCGCTGGATCCTGCCGATAGGCCACCAGAATCTGTTGATAGCGCGGCACCGTCAGGCCGGTTTCTTCGATCGCCCAACGCATTTCGCGGTCGGCTTCCTCACGGATACGGGCTTCTTCCGCCGGGTCATCCACGCCGTCGAGCTTCTGGTCGGTCTCGGCTTGGGTGTCCGCTAGTGCGGTGATGGCCTCCGCAAACTGACGTGCCTCGCGCGGCGTCACCGCCAGCGCGTCGGTCATGGCGGCTCCGGGCGTCAGGGTCTTGGGCGCCTGCTGCGCCCAGGTGACCGCCGGGGTGCCCAGCGCCAGCGCCAGGGTCAGCACCGCCGCGCGCTGGGGCATGTGGTGATTCATGGGGGCATTCTCCTTCGTTGATACCGAATGAGGCTGCGGCCTCCCCTGTACGAAACCGACTCGCCCGGTGAGTTCCCCAATGCCCGACCGCACCGGCGCTAGCCGGGGGCCGCTGCCTGCAGTCGAAACAGGATGCCCTGCTCGCTGACTTCGATCAGTTCCAGCCGACCTTCGACCACCAGCGGGTCGAAGCTGCCCGGCACCGGCTTGTCGGCAAACACCTCGATGACGGTCGACGGCCCACCCGGCACATGAAAGAAACAGTTGGGCGGGCTTGCAGACAACAGGAAGTGGGTTTGTCCCGGCGTCGGGTCCAGCGGCAGCATGAAGCCGGCGACGCGGATGCGCTGCCCGGCCAGCGCCCGCACCGCCGGGGGAAACCGCGCTTCCAGCCCCTGGTCGCCCGGCACCACGCTGGTTTCCATGAGGGTGCCCCAACGGGTCAGCCCGGCCTGGGGCAAGTCGCCCAACCACTGATCAAAGTCATTCGGCAGCACGTTGAGCGTGAAGGACTGCGAGACGCCAGCGGCGGTCACCGTGACCGTCTGCTGCCCGGCCTGGCCGACCAGCAATTCGAACTCGCTGTAGCCATCGCCGTCAGTGCGTGCCTGGCGCAGCAACACCTGGGCATCGCCGGTGGCTGTGACGCCCAGCGCTTCCCCGGCGATGGGCTGTCCGGCTTCGGTCTCCAGTGCGACCCCCAGGTAGAGACGATCCCGTTCGTAGGCATCCACCATCAGCACGCCTTCGCGCATCTGCCCCCCCTCGCTGAGGATCTCCAGCACCGGAAGCTGACCCTGGCGGGCAGCCGAAGACAGATCCGCGGGCGCCATCAGGGCAGAAGCCGGCACCGCTTCTGCGGAGGTCACGATGGCGGTGTCGGCCGCCGGCTTGCGGTCGCAGGCGGTGATGGCGATCAGCAACGGCAGGATCAGCAGGCATCTGAAACGCGCAGACATCGGCACATGACCTCTTTCAAATGTGAGACAGGGTAGCCGCCACCGGCACCCGGAACGCGCGCCAACCCGGCATGATCACCGCCACCGTTGCCAGCGCCAGTGCCAGCAGGGGCAGCAGCGCTTCCGCGGGCACCCACATGGCCCCGGTCACCGGCCGGCCAGGCAGGCTCCGCCCCAGCAGCTCCGCCCCGAGATGCCCCAGCAGCAGGCCTGCCAGCACACCCACTAGCGCCAACACCACGGCTTCCCACCAGAGCAGGCGCACCAGACGCCAGCGGGTGGCGCCCAGTGCCCGCATCAACGCGAGATCGTATTGCCGCGATTCCAGTGCGCTGTTGAGCGCCGCCAGCATGGCCAGCCCTGCCAACAGCATCAGGGCCCCTGCCAGTCCCTGCAGGGCCCGCAGCGGCACCTCCGCCAGCACGCGCAGCCGCATCAGTTCCTGTGCCGGACGTGCGGCGGTAAGGCCGCCGGCCGCGGCGATCTCGCGCGGCAGTGTGGCCGCCGCGAGCGGCGTGCGGAAGCGCAGCAGTGCGGCCGTCACTTCAGGCGGCGCGGTGCCGCCGGAGGAGATGGCCTGATCATGATCGTGGTCGTGGTCGTGGTCGTGGTCGTGGTCGTGGTCGTGGTCGTGGTCGGCAGTGTCAGCCGCACCCCCATCCACTGCATGCAGCGCCCAGACACTGTCCAATGCGGTCAGGACCAGACGGTCCAGCACGGTGCCGGTCGGCGCCAGCACACCGACGACCCGATAGGGCCGATGCGCATGGCCCTGGCCGCCCTCGGTCAGGCCGTGGGTGCCGACGAACTGCGACCCGAGGCGCACACCCGCCGCTGCCACCTCCGCACCCACCACGGCCTCCATCGGCGCCGCCCAGGCTGCACCTTGCGCCAGCCGCGCCTGGTAGAGCGAGAGAAATCCGCTGGTGGTGCCGACGATGCGAAATCCGCCAACGCTGTCCCCCAGGGCAATCGGGATCGCCTCCGCCACCAGCGGATGCGCCGCCCAACGGCTGACGGCGGCCAGCGGAATGTTGCCGCTGGGCGGCTCCAGGTGGTAGACCGCTGCCAAAACCAGCTGTAGCGGCGAGCCCGGGGCGCCAATGACCAGGTCGACCGCGGCGGCATCTCGGGCAGCGCGCATCTGCAACTGTGCCGCTACCAGCACCAGCATCACGATCAAACCGCTGGCGAGCGCCATCAGCAGGCCATGCAACAGGTGCGGCAGCGGACGATGGGCAATGGCCGCCACTATCAGCCGCAGACTGCTCATGCGGCGAGGTCCCACACTTGATCAAAGCGTGCCCGCACCCGCGGGTCGTGGGTGGCGACGATCAAGGCCGCCCCGGTGTCGGCCGCCTGATGCCGCAACAGGTCCAGAACCCGCGCTGCGTTGGCGTCGTCAAGGCTGGCAGTCGGCTCATCCGCCAGCACCAATCTCGGCCGGTTGGCCCAGGCGCGGGCGATGGCCACGCGCTGCTGCTGCCCGCCCGACAGCGCGCCCGGGCGGGCCGCCGCCAGGGCGGATAGGTCCAGCGCCGCCAGCAGGCGCCGCAGATGCGCATCGTCTGGCGGCAGGCGCGCGCAGTGGCGGGCCAGGCGGAGATTGTCGAGCACGTTGAGGGCCGGCAACAGGTGCAGCCGTTGAAACACCATGCCGATCGCCTCACCGCGCAGACGATCACGCGCTGCCTCGCCAAGCGCCTGCAACGGCTCACCCAGCAGGACGACCGAACCCGTGGTCGGTCGCTGCAGGCCGGCCAGCAACTGCAGCAAGGTGCTCTTGCCGCTGCCGGACGGTCCAACCAACGCCACCTGCTCAGCGACCCCAAGCTGCCGCGCCGCAAACTGCAGCGATGGCCGACCGGGATAGGTGACCGTCACATCTTTCAGGTTGAGCAGGGCGTCGGACATCGTGCGCCCGATGTTACAGCGTAACAGTGGATGCGTCGGACCGAGGGCCCGCCGCGATCAGGTTTGCGCCTCGGGCAGCGTGATGTTCATTTCCAGCACTTCCAGACCGTCCTCATTCTGGACGTTCACCTGCACGGCCGCGTCGGGCACCTGGACGTACTTGCGCACCACGTCGAGGATTTCCTGCCGAAGGCGCGGCAGGTAGGCCGGTCCGTTGCTGCGGCCATCGCGCTGGTGAGCGACCACCACCTTGAGCCGCTCCTTGGCGAGGTTGGCGGTGTTCTTGGGTTCGCCGCGGAACAGTTTGAGCCAATCCATGATCAGGCTCCGAACAGCTTGCCGAGGAAGCCCTTCTTCTCGGCGGTGAGAAAGCGCATCGGACGCGATTCACCCAGGAAGCGCGCCACGACATCGTCGTAGGCCTGTCCGGCATCACTATCGGTCTGGGCAATCACCGGCGTACCGGCATTCGACGAGGTGAGCACGGCTTGCGACTCGGGCACCACGCCCAGCAAGGGGATCGCCAGAATCTCCTTGACGTCCTCCACCGACAGCATTTCACCCTTGGCGACGCGTGCAGGGTTGTAGCGGGTCAGCACCAAGTGTTCCTTGACCCGTCCATCACCACGCTCGACGCGGCGGGTCTTGCTGGCCAGCAGGCCCAGCACCCGGTCGGAGTCACGTACCGATGACACTTCGGGGTTGGTCACCACCAGTGCCTCGTCCGCGAAGTACATGGCGAGATGGGCGCCGCGCTCGATGCCGGCGGGCGAGTCACAGACGATGTAGTCGAAGCCTTCCGATCGCAGATCGTTGAGCACTTTCTCCACACCTTCCTGGCTCAGTGCATCCTTGTCGCGCGTCTGGCTGGCGGCCAGGATGTACAGATTCTCGTGCTGCTTGTCGCGAATCATGGCTTGCCGCAGGGTGGCTTCGCCCTGGATGACATTGACGAAATCGAACACCACCCGGCGCTCGCAGCCCATGATGAGGTCAAGGTTGCGTAAACCGACGTCAAAGTCGATCACCACGGTCTTCTTGCCACGCTGGGCCAGGCCGGTGGCAAATGAGGCACTGGTGGTGGTTTTGCCCACCCCGCCCTTGCCGGACGTCACGACAACGATCTTGGTCACGGGAACCCCTGATTGAATTGAACCCTGCGACTCGCTCAGTCGAGTCGCGCTACACGTAGTTTGCCGTCCTCGAGGAAGACCTGCGCGGGCTTGCCGTGAAACTCGCCCTGCAGTTGCTCGGCAACCGCATACACACCCGCGATCGCCACCAGCTCCGGCTCAAAACGACGACAGAAGATGCGCGCCGTGGTGTCCCCACGGGCACCTGCGACGGCGCGGCCGGCAAGCCGGCCGTAAATATGCACGCAGCCGTCGGCGATGGCCTCCGCACCTGCGGCCACCAAGTGCGTGACGATCAGGTCGCCATCCGGCGCGTAGAGCTGCTGCCCGCCCCGCACTGGCTCGGTCACCAGACGGGTTGCGCGGGGCGCAGCCGGCGCTGCGACGGGCGCCGGCGTCGGTTCCGGCGCCGGCATGGCAGCCTTCTCGGCACGTGGCGCGCGGCCACCGGCATCCGCCGGCAGCACCGCCAAACCGGCCTGGCGGGCGGCGTCTGCCCATGTTTCGCCGGAAACCCCCAGCGGCTGCATACCCACTGCCCGGACGGTCTCCAGCAGATCGCTCATCGCAAGCGCTACGCCGTCGGCGACTTCCAGAATCACCGGCATGCCCTGGACGGCCTGCGGCATCTGCCGCGCCATGCTCGCCAGCTGCGCAGCGATGGCGGCAAGATCGGCGGTCAGCACCCGAACCCGGGTGGTCGACAGCATGCGGCCCTTCAGTTCAAGCGCGTTCACGGGTGTTGATTATTCATAATGAGTTCTATTTTGCAAGACTTTATCACAACGTTCGCCATCTGGCATCGAACGTGCAACGCTGTCACTACGATCCGCTACCGACACTTGGGCATCCATGGCGCTTGATTGGCACCGATACGCCTGCAAGGCATTTCACGACGAGTTGTTCGAGGCCCCCGGCAAGCCGCGGCCTGCCGCCCGCATTCTCGCCGATTATCTGGATGACCTGTCGGATGCCGAGCTGGCCGAGCGGCGCCTGGCGGCTGAGTTGGCGATCAAGGTCATGGGCATCAGTTTCACCGTGTACTCGGAAGGACAGAACGTCGACCGTGCGTGGCCGTTCGACATCATCCCCCGCATCATCGAGCGTCAGGAGTGGACCCGCACCGAGGCCGGCCTGAAGCAGCGGGTGAAGGCCCTCAACCACTTCATCCAGGACATCTACACCGAGCAACAGATCGTCCGTGACGGCGTGTTTCCCGCCGAGCTGCTGGCGGAATCGGTGAACTTCCGCCATCAGTGCAAGGGCATGCGCCCGCCCAACGGGGTCTGGGCCCACATCTGTGGTTCCGACCTGGTGCGCGGCGGCGACGGTGTCATCTATGTCCTGGAAGACAACCTGCGGGTGCCCTCCGGCGTCAGCTACATGGTGGAAAACCGCATGGTCACCAAGCGGGTGTTCCCGGAGCTGTTCGAACACACCAACATCCTGCCGGTGGACGACTACCCCACCCAACTGCTGGACACCCTCAACGCCATGAGTCCGCGCCAGCAGGACGCCCCAACCGTGGTCCTGCTGACACCGGGCATCTACAACAGCGCCTACTTCGAGCACTCGTGGCTGGCGCAACAGATGGGCATCGAGCTGGTGGAGGGCCCGGATCTGATGGTCGATGCCGAGGACGACTGTGTGTACATGCGCACCGTCTACGGTCGCCAGCGCGTGGACGTGATCTACCGCCGCATCGACGACCTGTTCATCGACCCCGAATGCTTCCGGCCCGACTCGGTGCTGGGAGTGCCTGGCTTGATGCGCGCCTGGCTCAAGGGCACGGTGGCGCTGGCCAACGCGCCCGGCGCCGGCGTCGCCGACGACAAGGTGGTCTACGCCTTTGTCCCGAAGATGATCCGCTATTACCTCGGCGAAGACGCGATCCTGCCCAATGTCCCCAGCTACCTGTGCATGAACCGCGACGACCGGGCCTACGTGCTGGCGCATCTCGACGAACTGGTGGTGAAGCCGGCCAATGAGTCGGGCGGCTACGGCATGTTGATCGGCCCCCGCGCCACCCGCAAGGAACGCGAGCGGTTCCGCCAGCTGATCGAAGCCAACCCGCGCAACTACATGGCGCAGCCGACGCTATCGTTGTCGACCGCGCCGATCCTGCTCGACGACGGCAGCGTGGAACCGCGGCACCTGGACCTGCGTCCGTTCATCCTGTCGCGTGGGGACGACACCTATGTCACCACCGGCGGGCTGACCCGGGTGGCCATGGTCAAGGGGTCGCTGGTGGTCAATTCCAGCCAGGGTGGGGGCGCCAAGGACACCTGGATCGTCGATCTCGACGGGGAGGCCACCTGATGCTTTCCCGCGCTGCCGACAACCTCTACTGGTTTGGCCGCTACCTGCAGCGAGCCGAGAACACCGCACGGGTGGTGAGTGTCCACCAGTTCCTGTTGCTGGACCTGCCGCGCAACGTCGAGTTCGGCTGGCTGCCGCTGGTGGAAATTCTCGGTGCCGACACGGCCTTTCATGCCCGTTATCCGGACGCCAGCGAAGCCAATGTGGTGCGCTTCCTGCTGGTTGACCGGGAGCACTCCGGATCCATCCTCAACTCATTGCACGCGGCCCGAGAGATTCTCCGCACCATTCGCGAAAGCGTGCCGCGCGACCTGTGGGAGCGCTTCAACGATCTCTACTACTACCTGCTGGAGCGCGGCGAGCGTCAACTGCCGCGCGGCAAGCGCCAGGAACTGCTGACCCGGGTCACCGACGGCGCCCTGCTGATGTACGGCATGCTCGCCAGCAACATGAACCGCGACGTCGGCTTCCAGTTCCTGCGCCTGGGCACCAATCTGGAACAGGCCGACATGACCACGCGCATCATTGATGTGCGATCCACCAATATCATCAAGCCGATTACCCCCGAGCTTGCTCCGTTTCAGAGCATTCAGTGGATGGGGGTACTGCGCTCGCTGGCGGCCTACCAGATGTTCCGCCGGCAGATGCGCACCCGTGTCAACGGCACCAACGTGTTGCGCTTCCTGCTGCAGAGTCGCGACTTCCCCCGCAGTGTCATGTTCTGCCTGCAAATGCTGCGCGCCACCCAGCCCTACCTGCCCTACAACCGCGCGGTGGAGCGCCAGATCGAGCGGCTGCGCGCCCTGGTCATGGATGCCAATATCGAGCAGCTGCTGCAGACCGGCATCCATGAGCTGATGGACGAGATTCAGCTGGGACTGGCCGAGCTGCATGAGGTTCTCACGGACGCCTACTTCCAGCGAGGCTGATCCCGTTATGCTGGTGGCATGAACGTGCCAACATTCGCCGCCCTGCTGCTGATGCTCGTGGTGACCGCTGCCCGCGCGGACAGTGAGCCCCCTGCCTTTTCGGGTTTCGTCGCCGCCCACAATGCGGTACGGGCGCCGCTGGGGCTGCCGCCATTGGCCTGGTCTGACGTGGCGGCCCGACAGGCACAGGGTTGGGCCGACCAACTGTCTACGCAAGGGTGCCCGGCGCGCTACAACCCGGACCCCACACGTCGCGAGCAGTACGGTGAGAACATCCTTCGCGCCTACGCGGCCTCGCCCTATACCGGCCTGCTGCGGACACCCGCCGATGTGGTGCGCCGCTGGGCGGAGGAAGGGCGCCACTATGACCACGATCGACACCAGTGCCGGATGAGCAGCGGCACCCAGTGCGGCCAGTATCTTCAGCTGATCTGGGAGACCACCGTCCACCTCGGCTGCGGGGTCGCCCGCTGCGACAGTGCCGAGGTCTGGGTCTGCAACTACACGCCGCGCGGCGGCCAGGAAGGCCTCAAGCCTTACGGCAACCCGCGGCCGACACCGACGCCGGTCACACCCGCCGTCAGCCAAAGCTGCGAATCGACGGGGTCCTTCGACTTCGAGGCCGCGCTCGACGAGGCGCTGACACGCAATCGTGCCGAGGGCTTCGGACAATAGCGACCGCGAGCACTTCGCTTCCGCCTTTCACCATGGACCTTCGATATGGATTTCGCCGCACTGCTGGCCACCCTCACCGCAGCCGATGAGCCGGGTCGACAGACCCTGACGGTGGGCGAAGAGTGGTGCCAGGGCCGCACCCTGTTTGGCGGCATCCAGGCGGCCATCGCCTATCAGGCGTTGCTGCCGCAGGTGCCGGACGGCTTCGTGCTGCGGGTGATGCAGGTCACCTTCGTGGCGCCGGTGCCCCCGGGATCGCTGATGATCGACACCGGCATCCTCCGCCGCGGCGGCTCCGCCGTGCACGGAGAAGCACGCCTGCTGGATGCCGAGGGCAATACCGCCTGTCTGGTGGTGGCCGTGTTCGGCAAGGCACGGACCTCCGCTTTCTCGCTGGGGCAGGAGCGCCCAGCGGCGCCCGCCCCCGAAGCTTCCAACCGCTTCCCCTATCTGGAAGGGATCACCCCGGTGTTCACCCGTCAGTTCCGCATGCGCTGGGCGGAGGGCGCGTTTCCCTTTATGGGCGGCGATGCGCCATTGACGCGCATCTGGATTGCCCACCGCGACCCGGCACCCACCACCCTTGCCCACCTCATCGCCACCGCCGATGTCGTGCCCTCTCCGGGGCTTTCGACGCTGAAGAAACTGGCCATGGCCAGCTCACTGACCTGGACGCTGGAAATTCTCGATCATGACCTCGACTTTGCCCCCGATGCCTGGTGGCGCCAGGACACCGAGGTGACGGCTGGCGGTGAGGGCTACCTCCACCAGACCGGGGTGGTCTACAACCCCGCCGGACGCGCCGCTGCGCTCAGTCGCCAGAGCGTGGTGGTATTCGGCTGAGCCCGGTGCAACGGGAATGTCCCGCCTGCTGATTCTTTATGCCAGCCAGACCGAGACCGGGCGGGTTCGCCAGCTGGTCGATACTGCCGTGGCCGGCGCTGCCCAGGAGCCTGCCGTGCGCTGTACCGTCTGCCGCGCCGACCAGGCCGACGCAACGACCCTGCTTGATGCCAGCGGCCTGCTGATCATCACACCGGAACACTTCGGCTACATGGCCGGCAAGCTCAAGGATTTCTTCGACCGCACCTACTATCCACTGGAAGGCAGGACAGTCGGCCTGCCCTATGCGCTCTGGGTATGCGCGGGCAACGACGGCAGCGGCACCGTACGCGCGGTCGAGCGCATCGTCGCCGGCTATCGCTGGCGGGCGGTGGCGCCACCACGCATCGTCGTGGGCGATCCCGACCCCGCCAGCCTGATGGCGGTCCGCGAGAGCGCGCTGGCGCTGGCCACCGGCATCGCACTCGGCGCGTTCTAGGACGACGCCGGCACCCCGGACTGCGACAACTGGCAACCCAGCGGTCAGCAGGCTACCGTGATACCCCACCTGTTCGGGGCAGTGACATGCCGGCCTTCCGCCTGTGGCTTGCAAGCCTGATGCTGACGCTGTCGGCACCCGGCGCAGCGCAGTACCGACTGCCCCAGCAGAACCTATCGCCCCACGACGTGGTGAGCACCCAGTTACAGGCGCTGCAAGCCGGCGAGGATGCCGATCTTGCCGTCGTGTTTGCCTTCGCATCTCCGGGTAACCGCGCCCAAACCGGGCCAGTCGAACGGTTCATCGCCATGGTGCGCAGCACCTTCCCGGAAATGTTGCGCCACCAACGGGCCGAACTGTCACCCACCGTCCAGCGTGGTCCTGACGCGCTGGTTCCGGTTCGACTGGTCGCCGCCGATGGCACGGAGCATCACTACCTGTTCATCCTCGGTCGCTATCAGATCCCTCGGTGCGGGCCCTGCTGGATGACCGATGGTGTGCTGCCACCAGACGCGTTCGCGCCCGACACCGCAGTGCCCCCCGAACAGACGCTGTAACGATCAGGCCACGACCGCGTCGCGGCGTCGGGCGCTGGTGCGGCCGCGTGCCGCGACGGCCGGCAATCGGCGCGCCAGCCAGTTCGGCAGTCGCGGCAGACCGAGCACATTCGATTCGCGCTCGCCGCTAGGCCGGAACTCGCGCGTCCCCATGAGGTAATCGAACCAGGGTCGGGTCACACACCAGTTGGCATTGGGGTTCATGCCCATGTGATGGTCGTAGTGCCAGGGCAGATGGGCGAGCGCCCACACCGGATCCTCATGCGCACGCCGATGCTTTCGGTAATAGTTGGCGGCGCAGTACCACAGGGTGCCCACCCAGAACGGCGCCACCGGGAACAAGGGTGCCACCGCGGCGCTGGCGCCAATCAGCGCCCAGGCCTCCTTGCCCTGCGCATGCAGTCCGAGAGGAAAGCGCTGATAGTTGGGATCACGAAAGTCGTGCTGCAGCACCACCTTGTGGTGCTCGTGGAAATGAAACGCCCAGAAGCTTTTGCGGTTTCGGCCGCGCGCGTGCAGCACGTTCTTGTGCATCCACCACTCGACCGCATTGGCCGTCACCAAACCCAGCGGAATCCCGATCATCCTCTCGCCCTCCGTTTTACCTGTGGCGGTGTGCGTCACACCGCGAGGATATCGCCCGTCACGGACGGGCGTCCGCGAAGCCCTGGATCGCCTCGACGACGGCCTTGGTGTGCGTGTGGTGGGGCGCGTGGCCAGCATCGGGAATCATCCGCACCTGCACGTCAGGCACCACCGGCAGCAGGCGCCGCCCATGGTTCCAGAACGGCACCAGCTCGTCGGCCTCGCCGTGAATCAGTAGCAACGGTCGATCGATTCGGTCGTAGCGAGGGCTGAGTTCCTGCAGATACTCGTTGAGCCGGTTCATGTCGGCGACGTTGTAGCGGAAGCTCCGTGGTCGCAGCGCCAAACGTGCGCCGATGTCGTCAATGTAGGTGGCGGGGACCGGGTCCGGTGCCAGTACCGGCGCCACCATGCCCGGCATCAGCGCCATGCCCGCCGGGAACACCAGGGTGTGGGCGAACAAGCCGCCGATCAGTGGCAGGCCGCCGACGTCGTACGTCCAGCCGACCGGCCCCGCCCAATGACCGGCTACGCCTCCGAGCAAGACGCCACCCCGCAGTCGCGCTCCCTGTGTGACAAGCCCGGCCATCACCACCGATCCGGCCCAGGAGTGGCCGAGAAGCAGCGGCCGCTCGGCGCCAAGCTGCTCCGCTGCGGTCAAGACCAGATCGGCCAGCCGCGCAGGATTGGGCCAGTCACCCTCGGGGCGGCTGCTGTAGCCATACCCGGGGCGGTCAAAGGCGATGACACGGAAACGCTGCGCCAGGGGCGCCATCAGACTGCTCGCCAGGTCCCGTAAATTGGAGCTGGCGCCGTGCAGTAGAACGATGGTCGGCCCAGTGCCAGCCTCGACGTAATGCAGCCGCACGCCCTGCACCTCGATGAAATGGCCCACCGGTGGCACGCGCCGCTCCACCCAGCGCGCCCCGGCCCAACTCAGGGCCGCCAGGGCGGACAGCACCAGCACACTGCCCAGGATCACACTGCCGAACGTCGACATCAGCGCGGCTCAGGCGTCGCCGATCCCCGCATCACCCCCACGGGGAGCGCATCGACCCGACGCATCAATGGCGTCTGCAGAAGGCCGGGATCGGCCAATACGGCAGCTGCGAACGGCATGGCATCCACCCCCCAGAATGACTCGCCTTCGATCCTCAGGGTCGGCACACCGAACACGTCGGCGGACGCCGCGGCCTCGGTGTTGTGGCGCAAGGCGGCTTTCACGGTGTCGTCCTGCAGCGCCGCAGGGGCGATACCCAGCGAGGCCTGCAGCTGTGCCACATGGGCGGGGTCGCGCGGGTCAGCGCCGGTGGTCCAGAGCGCATCGAAGATCTGCCCGATGGCCTCGCGACCGCCGCCAGCCGCGATGCTGAGCCGCAGATAGGGCAGGGGATTGAACGGGTGTACCGCCGGCGGCACAAACGGCACGCCGTGCTGCTGCGCCCACCAGACGCACCATCGGTAGGTCCAGCGGCGCTTGGGGGCAATCTCGGCCGGCCCTTTCTGTCCCCAATGCTGTAACAGGCCGGCAAACAACACGGGCCGGTAGACGACGGTGACATCGGCCGGCAGCGTCGGCAGGCGATGAAACGCGAAATACGAGAACGGCGATATGAAATCGAACCACCAGTCGACACGGCGCACGGCGGGCTCCACAAAGTCGAAAACGGGAGGATAGCCGCTGAACGCCAATGTCACAGTCGGTGCGGGCACGATATGATCAGATCATGTCACCTATTCGCCGCAGTCGTCCCTCCGCCCAAGCGCGCCGCCCCACCGCAGCGCGCGCATCGGCGCGAGCACCACGGGCCGCCGCCGAATTCACCATTGATGAACTGGCCCGTGCGGCGAACACCACCGTTCGAAATGTTCGCGCCTATCAGGATCGGGGCCTGATTCCGCCGCCGGAGCGTCGGGGCCGCACCGGTGTGTATGGCGAGGAGCACCTGTCACGGCTACGCATCATTGGCCAGATGCTCAATCGGGGTTACACCCTGTCCAGTATCGGCGAGCTTTTGGATGCCTGGGCCGGTGGCCAGGACATCGGTGCCCTGCTCGGCCTGGAGTCCGCGGTCTCCAGCCCCTGGACCGACGAAACGCCGAAACACTTCAGCCTGACCGAGCTGGTCAAACTTTTCGGCGGCCGCTTTGATCCGCGTTGGCTGGTGAAGGCGCATGAGCTCGGCATCCTGAAAGCCGAAGGCGCACGCTTTGTCGCGCCCAGCCCGCGCATGGTGCAGGCGGGTGCCGAGTTGGTGAAGTCCGGCATTCCGCTGGATGAAATGCTGGATGTGGTAGCGGCCCTGCGCGCCAATGTGGAACAGGCCGCCGAGGACATGGTGCGGCTGGTTGAGCATCACATATTCGACCGCTTCGGCACTGGGCTGCCCCCGCGCGACGAGGCGCCACAACTCGGTGAATTGATCTGGCGGCTGCGCCCCCTGGTGGAGATGGCGGTGCATGCCGAAGTGGCACGCGCCATGGAGATGGCAGCAACCCGCCATCTGGGCGATCGCCTCGCCCACGTACTGGACGAGCTGGCGCGCCGCGAGACCCCGTCAGACGACTGAGCCCGGCGACGCGCCCACCGCTCAGCGGGACAGCCGCTTCTGCTGCCTGCTGGCGAAGCTCACCACCTGCTGATAGCGCTCGGGCATCAGCCTCACCATCAAGTCGATGGCGCGCGCGTCCGGCCCAATCAGGACACGCCGACGATTGGCCTTCACCCCTGACAGGATGACGGCTGCCGCCTTGTCGGCGGTGGTGATGAACAGGCGCTCGAACCCCCGCTTGCCGGCGGCCTCATCGACCCCCAGGAAGTCCTTCATCTGCGACGAGAACCGCGCCGAGCGGGCGATGTTGGTCTTGATCCCACCCGGGTGGACCGTGGTCGCCGACACCGGAGCGCCCTCGATCTCCAACTCCTGCCGCAAGGCCTCGGTGAACCCCCGGACCGCGAACTTGGAGGCGTTGTAGGCCGACTGCGAGGGAATCGCTGCGATCCCGAACACGCTGGAAATGTTGACGACATGGCCCTCGCCCGAAGCCTTCAGATGCGGCAGGAAGGCCTGGGTGCCGTACACCACGCCCCAGAAGTTGATGTCCATGATCCACTTCAGGTCATCTTCCGCCATGGAGGCGATCGGCGCGCCCAGCGCTACCCCGGCATTGTTGAACAGGAGGTTCACCTTGCCGTGCGCCGCCACGGTGGCGGCCGCCCAGTCGTAGACTTGCTGGCGCTGCGCGACATCGACCACCGCGTCCGTCACCGTCACCCCTTCCTCTCGGCACAGGGCCACCGTTTCCGCCAGCCCCTCGGCGTTGACGTCCGACAATGCCAGCGCAGCACCATCGCGCGCCAGCTGCAGTGCCAGCGAACGCCCGATACCCGATCCGGCACCGGTAATGGCGGCCACTTTGTTGCGGAAACTCTTCATCGCGTCAGTTCACCTTGTCATTAATTGGTGACAAGGTTATCAACTGTGCCGAATCCCGGTACTGGCTGCGTCGGCGCCACTGGCTGTCGATTCCGCCAATGGCGCCGATTGCGTACACTCGCTGGCCGCGGGGCCTATAGCTCAATCGGTTAGAGCAGAAGACTCATAATCCGTGGGTGGTTGACCCGGACGCACTCTAGTGCAACCATCGCCCTCGAACATGTTCGATGCGGTGCGATTCAAAAAAAGGGCCTATAGCTCAATTGGTTAGAGCAGAGCACTCATAATGCTTTGGTTCCAGGTTCAAGTCCTGGTGGGCCCACCATCGCACCAACAGATTCCCGGCGCGGTACATTTTCGGAACACTGCGCCGCCTGAGTGAGCGAGGGCAGCGATGGCGACCATCATCCAAACACCGTCCGGCACATGGAAGGCCATCGTGCGTCGCCGAGGCTGGCCAACAGCCATCAAGACCCAGCGCACGAAGAAGGAAGCTGAGAAGTGGGCCATCAAGGTCGAGCACGAAATGATGGCCGGCACCTATGTCGACCGCGCTCCATCGGAGCGTTTGCTGGTCTCTGACGCCTTGGACCGTTACCTCCGTGAAGTAACCCCCGAGAAGGCAGCCTCAACCCAGGTCAGCGAGACGCGCCGCGCCGGGATACTGAAACGTCATCTCGGGCAGTACTCGATGGCCGCGCTCTCCCCTCACCTCGTCGCTCAGTACCGGGATGCGCGCAAGTCCGGAGAGATTTCGGTCGGCAAGAATCCCAAAGCGGGACCCCGGGCAGGGAACACGGTGAGGCTCGAACTCGCGCTGCTCGGGCACCTCTACGAGGTCGCGATCCGCGAGTGGGGCATCGGCTTCATCCAGAACCCGGTTCGCTACGTTCGCAAGCCAAAGGTTGGCGAGCATCGGTGGCGCCGACTGCCGCCAGAGGAAGAGAAAGCCCTCTTCCGGGAACTTCGAAAGCACTCCAATCCGATGCTCTACTGGATCGCATCGCTCGCACTGGAAACGGGCATGCGCGCCTCAGAGATTCAGAATCTTCGCCGCCACCAGATCGACCTGCCACGTCGCATCGTTCGCCTCCAAACGACGAAGAACAAGCAGCCGCGTGATGTACCCCTGAGCAAGAAGGCAGTCGAGATTCTGCGTGAGGCGCTCGCGAATCCGATCCGCCCCATCGACTCGGATCTCATCTTCTTTGGCGAACCTGGAAAAGACGGCATCCGTCGCCGGTACGAGTTCAACAAGGTCTGGCAGGAAGCCAGAGCCCGAGCGGGAATCCGCAACTATCGCTTCCACGACCTGCGGCATGAGGCCGGCTCACGGCTCGCGGAAGGCGGCATGGATGCACGCAAAATTGCCGAGGTCCTGGGGCACAAGGACCTAAAGATGGCGATGGTTTACATCAACCTGTTCGGCGCGAATCTCGTAAAGGACATCGACGCCGCGAGGGAGCGAAGGCTGACATTGAGTCCCGGCTACGCGTGAAAAACACTAATGACATTGGCGCGGAGCATGGTGCTTCGCAGGCTTTCAGACTAACTGTTTCAGGCAGATCACCTACGGCGAGGCCAACCCACGAAAGCGACGGGTTCCTTCCGTCAAATACCGTCGCTGCCATGTGTATCCACCAGAGGCAGGCTCAAATTCGGGTACGACGTATGTCGACGGGAAAGCCGCTCATGAGCGCAATGACCCCCCATCTCTAACTCGCAGAAGATGCACTCTATGCACATGATAACCATCAATATTTTACACTGTTTTTGTAATGATAAATGCAGTACATTTGGACCATGCCAAAGGGCCGCCCCAAAACCAAGACAGCCATCATGCAGTTACGGGTGCCTCCGCAACTGAAGGCAGCTGCCGAAGTTGCGGCGAGGCGCGATCACAGGAGCCTGACTGGTTTCATCGAAATCTTGATTCGCGACCACTGCAAAAAAAACGAAATCCCCATTCCCGTTTCTAGCGAGGACATCAGCCAATGACGAAGAAAGCTCCGACTCAGGCATCAGCTAAGCCATCCATACATCGCGATATTCAGTTTTACAGGTCAAACGAAAAGCCCTATGGCGCCTTCAGCAACCTCTTCCGACGCCCGATGGAGTTCGAAGGTCACGTATATCCAACCGCCGAACATGCCTATCAGGCCGGCAAGGCGAGAAAGGAGGAAGTGCGCGAGTGGATCCTCAGCGCGCCGACGCCGTCGCTGGTTGCGATGGCGGCGCACGGCCTCTATACCTGGGACATCGTCCCCGAGTGGTCGCGAACCAAGTTCGACAGGATGCGCAACGTATTGCGTGCCAAGTTCACCCAGCACGAGGACCTCAAGAATTTGCTTCTCTCGACCGGCAACGCACGCCTGGTGGAAGCCGGACGTACCGACAATGCCGTCAACCGGACATGGGGCGAAGTGAACGGCAAGGGACAGAACATGCTGGGAGTGCTGCTGATGGAAGTTCGCGATGAGATCAGGGCACAGGAGGCCCCCACCCCGAAGGCCAGCACCAAGAAAACCAAGCAAGTGAACAGGCCGGCCATCCGCGAAGCGATTCGCGCAGCCGCCTAATCAGTCCTGCACTCCAGAGTTGCGATGCCGACAAACCGCTATCAATCCGAACTCGACAAGCTGCCAGAAACGTATGCGGGAGCGATGCGCGAGGACGTTGCACGGTTGAAAGGGGCCATCGCGGGCGCCAGCGAGTCGAGCGTCATTGGCGTCGGCTCGGGTGGATCATTCACGGTCGCGTCCCTGCTCTGCAACCTGCATGAGGCGTACACGGGTCGGGTATCCCGCCCATCGACGCCGCTGGAGATCATCTGCAACCCGACGCTGGCCTCTTCGAGCCCCGTCTTTCTGGTCTCTGCAGAAGGCAAAAACCCGGACATCACCGAGGCACTCGACCGGGCCAGGCACCACAGCGCACGCCCCATCCATATACTGACCAACCGCAGCGACAGTCCTCTCATGGCGGCTGCATCCAAGCTGTCCGATGTCAGCACTCACGTCTTCGAGCTGCGCGACAAGGACGGCTACCTGGCAACCAACAGCCTGCTGCTCGACGCCGTTCTGGTCGCGCGCGCGTACGGAGAACTGGACGGGACCGCAGATGCGCTCCCCGCGGCGATGGCCGATCTGCTGATCGACGGCAGGTCCGTCGCGCATTGGCTCGCATCCGCTGCCGCCTTCGTCGAAGCCGCAACGCAGCGCGGAGCCGTCATCGTCACCTACTCGCCGTTGCTGCGCCCCATTGCCGCCGACCTCGAATCCAAGCTGTCGGAGGGCGCGTTGCTGCACTGCCAGCTTGCCGACCTGCGGTCGTTCTCCCATGGCCGGCACCTATGGCTGGCCGAGCGACCCCACGACACCGTCGTCCTGGCGCTCATCGAACCGTCTATGAGTGCGCTTTGGGACAAGATGCGCGGGCTGTTCCCGAGTGATGTGCCCACCTTTTCGATGCCGCTGCCAGGTGCACTGCCCCGCGACCTGATCGCCGGGCTTGTCGGTCAGATGCACCTGGTCGATGCCATAGCAAGAATGATGGGCAAGGACCCGGGGCAACCGGACGTCCCCCAGTTCGGACGGGACATCTACTACCTGACTCTTCCCGAGTTCATTCCGGTTCCGGAACCCCGGGTGCCCGCCGACGAGCAGTCCAAGAACGATGTGCTCGGGGCTCGCTGGCCATCTCCCCGCAAGCGCAGCGACATGTCGCGCGCACGGAACGCGTTCGTCAACGACATCACCAAACAGGCGTTCCGCGCAGTGGTGTTCGACTATGACGGCACGCTCACCGCCTCCCAGCGCCGAACCGAGCCTCCGGCTCCGCCGGTTATCGAGCACATCCAGCGCCTCGTCGAGGCGGGCGTGCTTGTCGGCATTGCCTCCGGTCGGGGCGATTCCATCCAGCAGGAACTGACCAAGGTCCTGTCAGAAGAAATCCTCCGCCGCCTGTTCCTTGGCCTCTACAACGGCGGCTGGATCGGGTCGGCGATCGCTGCGCCCGAAATTCCGAACACGACGGTCGAATTCCTGAGCCACGTCACACGAATCGCCAGAAGGCTGAAATCACTTGGAGTTCCCATCGAACGCATCAAAACGACCCACCCATATCAGGTCAGCATCCGGTTCCGAGATGGTTTGCCGACCGACCAGATGTGGTTTGTCGTGGCCGACGCACTCCGGCAGGCAGGCTTGACGACGAGCTCGCTGTTCCGCAGCAAGCACTCGGTAGATGTCCTCGCGCCCCGAGTCGGCAAGTCCGGGCTCATCGCGCATATCATCCAGCACAGCAAGGTCGACCCGCACCAGATCGTGACGATGGGGGACCAGGGCGCCTGGCCGGGGAACGACGTCTCGCTGCTTGAGCATCGCTTCTCGCTCAGTGTCGACATGCCCTCAAGACGCCTGGATCGTGGATGGAAGCTGGCGCCCGGACACAAGCGCGACGTGGATGCCACGCTCTGGTACCTGGACCGTTTCCGGATTGTTGAACCGGGGAAGTTCGCGGTCACCCTGAAAGACGAACCTTCGGACGAAGGATAACCATGCAGGATCTCAACGCAGCCGGTCTGCTGGCGAGGGTGATGGGGTGGCAGCAGCCGCAGATGGTGCAAGACCATGTCCCCGACCTCCAACTGCTGGCGTACTACAAGTACGACGACTACCAGCGTTTCGGGCCTGGCCGGAGGTTCATCGAGAGCTTGGCGTTATGGCTAAACCGGCTCGATCTCGAAGACCGGGCGGCCGCCTTGGAACTGGTGGAAAACGAGCTTGTGTTCTTCTCCGACCGGGAGATCTCGCATCTCGTGGAAATGGCGTACCCGGACCTGATCGTGCGAGAACGCCTTCGCATGGTTGCCGAGGAGTACGGGTTGCCGACGCACAAGGTCGGAGAGCTTTCCCGGCACCCCAGATTCAAGGAGCTTCGCCTAAAGTCGCTTTACCTTGGTTTGAGCGACGGCGCGCGAACCAACGAACTGCGACGTGCGAGCAACCACGAGATCAACAACGAGCAGATCTGGCAGGCCTACGAACTGGGTGAACAGAAGTCGGGGGCAATGCTCGGCGACCTCAAGAAGAGTCTCGGGAAGGCCGGCCATGAAGCAACCGCACCCCACTTCAACCTGATATGGCTGCTCGACGACTTCTCCGGGAGCGGAAATACCTACATTCGCTACGACAGCGAGGAGAAGACATACGGCGGGAAGCTGCAAAAGGTCTATAACCAGTTGCACAAACTCAAGCTGATCGACCCGTCGCATTATGAAGTCTTCCTCGTGCTGTATGTCGCGACGCGCCAAGCGATCGACCATATCGAATACTGGAGCGAGAGATTCACTTCGGAGCATGGCTACAAGCCGTTGCAACTGCGGGTGCTGTGTCCGCTGGAACGAGATCTGGCGTTGACCGTCAATCCATCGGCATCAATTAGGGCATTGCTGGACAAGGAGAAGTACTTCGATGCCGCAGTCAACGACGAGCACATGAAAGTTGGCGGAACAGACGGACGGCTCGGCTTCGCCGGCTGCGCCCTGCCCGTCGTGCTGTCCCACAACACTCCCAACAACGCCATTTACCTGCTCTGGGGACCGGAACAGTACGAGTACGCCGGACTATTCCCACGAGTCGTGAGGCACAAAGACTTCTGATGGCCTACAACGTCAATCCCTTCCTGGAACGACGATCCGAGAGAACTACTTCGGACCAGGAGTTTGCCCTTGTCTTCTCGCCGAAGATTTTGGAGAAGCTGTCCGACGAAGTCTTGAAAGGCGGCGTGCACATCTTCCGAAGCGCACCAGGAGGCGGCAAGACGACGATACTCCGGGCGTTCACACCGAGCGTGCTACGGAGCTTCTGGCGCTCCAAGGGCAACAACGAACTGAAGGAGTCCTTTCCCCAGTTTGTCGAGAAAGGGGTTCTGCATGACCAAGATGGTCCGCAACTGCTTGGCGTATTGATCTCGTGCGCGTCCGGCTACGCCGACCTGCTGCCGAATGCTTCGCCCGTCGAGGAAGGGCCTTTCCGAGCACTGCTCGATTGCCGTGTTGTGTTGCGCACGATCCGCAGCTTGAGCGCCTTCCTGGGCCACGCCTCCGATGACGCGCTGGATTCCATCGACCTAGAGTACTCGGACGAAGCGCAGGACCTGCAAGGCATTCCCAAGCTGAGTTCCGCACGTGCACTGGCGGAGTGGGCCGAATCTCAGGAAAAGCGGATCTACGCGCAGATGGATTCGTTCGCCGGGCAGTCAAACCAGTCGGTCCCAAGCAGCCAACGCATCGAGTCGGTACTCTGGCTGCAGTCCGTCCGATTCATGCGCAACGGCTCTCCGGTCGCCGTGAAGCGGCTGTTGATGATCGACGACCTTCACCGCCTGCGGCGCAAGCAACGCGACATACTCATCGACGAGATAACGGTCCAGCGGCCCGGGATCCCTGTTTGGCTCGCCATGCGAACGCTCGTGCTGGGAGACGAGCTGCTCTCCCAAGGCGCGAAATCCGGCCGTGACCTTCACGTGTACGCACTCGAGGAACTTTGGGGCAGTAGCAAGGGCATCCACCAATTTCTCCCCTTCGCCCAGAACGTGCTAGAGCGGCGAATGCGGCAGCAGGATGCTGTCGCTGGGAACTTCGCCCAGCGTCTGAGGGAGCAATTGGAACCGGAGGAAGTCAACGTCTACGTCCAGCCGGCGATCGAGGTCCTTCGCGCGACACTCCAACCACACGAAAACAATGCCCGCTACAGCGAATGGTCCGCACGGGCAGAGAAGAAATCCGAAGAGTCGACCTTGGATACGCTGCTGGAACTCTTCGTCACAAGGATTCTGGTAGCACGCGACGTTTCCAAGAGGCAGCTTAGCTTCGACATGGTCCTCCCGGCGGAAGCGATAGACGACAAGGACAACTCCTCGCTTCGTGCTGCCGCCGAGATCCTGCTGCACGAGGAACTCGGCATGCCCTTCTACTATGGGTTGGAACGACTTTGCGTCATGGCGACGTATAACGTCGAGGAACTCCTGGCGATGGCTGCCGCGCTATACGAAGGTATCGTCGCCAAGCAGGTACTTCGGACCCGTCACCATGAACTATCGCCAGAAGAGCAGGAGAAGATCCTGCGCGATGCGGCGGTGCGTCGGCTGAAATTCGTCCCGAAGCAGCATACCGAAGGCACACGGGCTCAGAAACTCATCACGTCGATCGGCGGGTACTGCCGCTCCCGCACCTTTCTCCCGAACGCTCCCTACGCTCCCGGGGTGACCGGGGTACGGCTGTCGCATTCGGAACTGGAAAAGCTCCAAGGCCGGAAAAGGCCACTAGGTGAACACGGCGATTTGCTCAAGCGCGTTTTGTCGGAATGCATTGCAGAGAACTTGCTAGTTCTCCGCACCAGCAGCGCGTCTACCGCGCGCGACGCCGGATCGATCCTGTACCTCAACCGGACGTTGTGCACGCGCTTCGGCTTGCCTCTGCAGATGGGCGGTTGGCAGGACGTGACATGTTCCGAACTGATTGAATGGATGCTGCGCGGTTGGAAGCCGAAGAAAAGCCTGGCAATGGAGATCTAGCGATGCGGACATTGTGGGAACAATATGTGTTCCGGCGCGGCTCCGATGCCAACGAACTGTGGGAGCGTCTCTTCGAGGATCGCCCGATTCGCCTTCTCTACATTGCGGGCAGTGGCTTCGACGTCCGCGCACAGACGGTCATGCGTGAGTGCATCAATAGCATCCGAAGCTCCGGCGGGAGCATCGAGGAAGCGAAGCTAGTGCTGATCGATTTCCCCAACTACCAACTGGACGATGCGCTGAAACAGCTCACAGAGCAGAACGATCACGGCCTTGCCGAACTTTTTTCAGCCATTGGTGCTGTCGAGCGGGTCACTTTCGGCGCAGGCGACGGCGACGAAGACCTGAGCGCGACCATCGCGCTACGGATCGGCACCCACGCGGTCCTTGAGAAGGTGTCAACGCAGACAGACATCATCCTCGACGCGAGCTCACTGCCAAGGGTGGTCTACCTGGCACTGATGACCAGCCTTCTGAACAAGCTTGTCCCGGACAAGGACGCGGACAACGCACTGGCTGCCGCGGGGGTCAACTTTCAGGTGCTCGTCGCCGAGGATGCGGGCCTGGACGGTCAGATCATGGCCGAGGATCCCAGCAGCGAGATCGTCATGGTCCCCGGGTTTTCCGGCGCTATGCAGCTTGAGAGCTTCCAGGACTGGCCAGTCGTATGGTTCCCGATCCTCGGGGAACACCGGGTCAACCAGCTGCAAATAATGCGGTCGACTGAAATACCTGGCGAGGCCGAAATCTGTCCGGTGCTGCCCCATCCGTCCCGGAATCCGCGACGCGCCGACCGCCTGCTCGTCGAATACAAGGAGGCCCTGTTCGACTCTCGGCGAACACCGACCAGCAACATCATGTACGTCCATGAGTCGCAACCGTTCGAGGCCTATCGCCAGTTGCTTGGAGCGATGCGTCGGTATCAGGAAAGCATGGAGATCCTCGGCGGCTGCAGGCTTGTAGTCACTCCGTTCGGCAGCAAATTGGTTACGTTAGGTGCCGGGCTCGCCTGCTTCGAGATGCGTCCATCGAACCTGGAGACAGCCTCGTTCGGGGTAGCCATTCCTCACACTGAACCCACGCGATACGTTGTTGACCCTCAAGCTGTGAAGGGGTCTCAGCCTGAGATTTGCTGCTTACTCCTTACCGGTGATGCTTACGCATAGCTACGAATTGCCGCCCTTCAGTAAACGTCATAGGCTCGCTAGGTGGCTGATTAGATGCTTACAACCGGCAGCATTCGGACAGCGAAAGATGCCCTGTCATGACTTTCGCATGCGAAAGTCTGCAAAACTCGAAGCGCCGCCTATTACGGCATAACCACCGGCCATTACAGCGCCTTCGGTCAACTACCTTTTCCATCTGTCGGGACGGGCTAATTTACCCTCGGCCGCCCCCTTCGCGGCGCAACCGGCGGCAAATTTGTCAGCATCGTTCGAGGCGGCAGAAGGTCGCCTGCCTCGCATTCCAGCCCCACGGCGAGCCTGAAGAGCACCGTGACAGTGAAGTTGTAGGCCCCTCGCTCCAGTGAGCTGTAGTAGGTCCGGTGGACGCCCACACGGTCCGCCATGTCCTCCTGAGACAGCCCCATCGCCAGACGCCGCTGACGGACGGTCTGGCCAATGAACTCGATCGACGGATGCTTGCGTTGCATCTCGCCAAGTCTTGTCATTGCCGCGTATAAATCTACACTGTAGAAATAACATTCTTCGAAGGAGGCCTTGCAATGACAGACCGAAAATCCGGCTTCGACCACATGGCCGAGCTGCTCCTGGACGACGAGCGCGCCTTTCACACGCTTGGACCGGTATGGGGCTCACCTCCTAGGCTGTTCGAAGCGAAACTGCCGCCTGGCCGTGCGGTGCATGCCGCATTGCTGGCGTTGCTGGATCACATCGAGGCCGACGATGAGTGCGCCGACCAGCTCAGGGGCATCCTCGCGAGCTGCATCAAGGACGGTGCCCGGCGCATCACGGCCACTACCGCGCTCTTCGGTCTTCCACAGGAACTGCTCGAGCATGTGCTGCGGCTCTTTGCATGGATCGCACAGGCGGGTGGCATTGGCCCCGACGATTTCGAGGATGGCGGCCAACGCCTGCTTCGCTTGATCGCCCCACAAACCGCCATCGCCACTTCAGATGAGGTGACCACGGCATGATCACCCGCAAGCTCATACCCGTCGCGTCGGCGTTGCTAATCGGGGGGTGTGCCAGCGCACCACCACAGGCCCCGGAACCACCGTCTTTCCGGGCGCCTTGGGCCGATTACGCCAGCCCTCAGTTCAGCGATCTGTTGGTCGCATTCGGGATCAGTAACCTGTCATCGAAACGTGCCGAGACGCTCGACAGCTATCTGCGTTCACAAACCAAAACGTTCGACCGATACATGGCCGCCAAGGAAGTCGGCGTGGGCGTTGAGGCGCTACATCAGGAGGCGATCACCGAAATACAGACGCTCGCGCCCGGCGTGCGAGCGAAGCAGTTCCTGGTCCGGGGAGAGTTCCCCGTGCATGCCTATGATCCGCAGTTGCAGGGCTTCCCGCTCTATCGCGAACCGTTCGACATTCTCGCCAGCGTTCGATACACGAACAGCGACGTTCGTACCGGCATTTCGGAGGGAAGGCGCACGCGTGGACTGGCAGTTATCTCCAGCGATTACGGCTCCGTAACCGCGCAGGTCCAGTACTCGAAAGAAGGCTGGGTTGTCCCCGCCACGCCGGATCAGGCGGTGAACATGCTGGAGCAGCTAAGCCAGACAGGAGGGCAGCGCCGAATCGCTGTTGCGCTGACCTACAGCCTCGACCGATGCGAGGCGGACGAGTCGCAGCAGAGCAACCTGATCTGCACCGCAACCATCCAGAACATATACGGCTACAGCAGCCTCAATTCGATACAACCCGACACGCCGCCGACCGTTCAATTGGTGAACCGCCGCCGCCGTTGATCGAGGCCGTGATTGGGCCGACATCTGTGCGGATGAGGACAGACATGGGCCATGAAAAGGGGGCTGACACCAGCCACCTAAACGGTTGGTTTCGCCACCAAAGGAGCAACATTCCTCGGCGAAATGCGTAGCGGTTATTGAGTCCTTTATCTCAACCTTGGGCGTGGCTTCAGCGGTACATCCCGAGCCCCGCGGCGGGCTGCATCCATGCCAAGAAGCACCGAACACAACCGGGCTTGCCCGTCGGTTTCGGCATTTATTTTCACGGCAAAAGCGCCCCCATCGCGCGCTCGTGCTCGTACCGAATTGGGAATGAGCCGTGTACCGATAATCCCGCCAGACCAGCCCCGTAACGGTCGCTTTTCGCCGCACCGTCGAGACCGCCAGAAGCCCTGATTTAGGCCGATTCTGGCCCTCGTAAGTCATTGATTTAACGAGGGTGTACTCAACCCCCACCAACTGCGCAAGGTTATCTTATTGTTTTTGTTAGTTTTTCTGGACGCAGGCAGTGCATCAGGTGTGTTGTTTTCGTCCCTTCCGCCTCGGCGGAAGGTTCGGGTCAAAGTCCGTAGACGATTTGTAGACAGATGCGCCGGGGTTCATCGCGTTTCAATCGCCCCTTCACTCGGCCGACTGAGTCGCCATAGCGAGGCATTCCAACTGCTCCTTTGCGCACCCGTCCTTGCTTGAAGGGTCGCGCGCACGCTTCCGCTCAGCGCCACACCCAACGTGCAATGCCGACGAGCCATGCACAGTTGTCTCGCCAAACCCCACCGCGATCTCGCGCGCATCGTCTACAGAGCGGCGCCGATTACAAGCGGTGACAACGGCACCAATGGCTTATAATTTCTCCATTATATTTTGCAGCGTCCGTAACCGAGCTTGCGCCTTGAACGTAAACGCCAACGAAGCGATCAGCGGCCCATTTGAAGATGCCTTCGAGGCCATGTACCCGCCCGACCAGGCGGCGCTGAAACGAACACGCGCGTATGCACTGCGCGCATTGCGCGAGCACTTGTCGTCAATGCCGGGCACCCAACAACAGATTGCCAAGCAGCTCGGCATCCAGCAGCCCCGCCTTAACCTGCTGCTGCGCGGGGACAGCGCCAGCATCTCGCTCGATAACATGGTGAAGCTTGCCGCACGTGCAGGCCTGCAGGCCGAACTGCTGCTCAAACCAACCGCCACACGGAGACGCCCATGACGCTGCAAGAAGCCCTGCAACAGGCCGACCGCCACTGTGATCTTGAAGGGCTACCGCCCGCCTCCGCCCTCACCCGCGAACTCGACATCGCCCTCATCGAAGGCCGCATCAGCGTCGATGAGGCGGTAGCCGCCCTCATCGCGCATCATCAAGACAAGCCATAGGGGCTGCGGACTTTCGCATGCGAAAGTCCGAGGCACAGCGTCATCAACCAGGTCGATCTGCAAACAATCAGGGGAGCGGCTGTCACACATGGCCCAGAGCAACACAGCAAGCAATAAACAAAGCGCCAGCCTCGGCTTCGAGGCCCGCCACGCCGCGCTGCTGGGCGAAGACCCGCAGGCCGCCGAGGACAAGGACGAATACCTGGCCGACAACATCTTCTGGGTGCCCAGGGAGGGCCGCTGGTCGCACCTCAAGGTCAACGCCACCCTCGACAAACTCCGCGACACCCTGCTGCCCCGACTGATCTTCGGCGAGCTGCGTATTGCCGATGCAGACAAGTTTATAGAGCGTGCGACATGACGACATCCGAGCAGATCGACCTCTGGCGTCAGGCGCCCTCCGAGCACCAGCGGCTGGAGTTTAAGGAGGCCAAGAGCCAATTCGACTTCACGAGACTGCAGCAGTATTGCGTTGCGCTAGCCAACGAGGGCGGCGGCACCTTGTTGCTCGGAATCGCTGACAAGCCGCCACGACCGGTCGTGAGTAGCCAAGCTTTCCCCGACACGATCAAAACCGCACAGGATTTGTTCCATGCCATCGGCTTCCGCGTCGATATCGAAGCTGTCACGCACCCGGATGGCCGTGTGGTCATATTCCACATTCCCTCGCGTCCGCGCGGCACGGCGTATCACCTCGACGGCAAGTATCTGATGCGTGCTGGCGAGGCGTTGGTGCCGATGGGCGAGGATCAGTTGCGGCGCATCTTCGCCGAGGGCGAACCGGACTGGCTGGAGGAACACTCCACGACCGGCGTAGATGCACAGCAGGTGGTGGAACTGCTTGACGTGCAGACTTTCTTCGAGCTGCTGAAGCTGCCGTATCCCACCGACCAAAGCGGCGTCATCGACCGCCTGCTGCGCGAGCGGTTAATTGACGATCTGGGCAGCACCCTCGCCGTGCGCCGGTTGGGCGCGCTGCTGCTGGCACGCCGACTAGAGGACTTTCCAGACCTAGCACGCAAGGCGCCGCGCGTGGTGGTCTACTCGGGGACCAACAAGCTGGAGACTCGCCTGGATCAGACCGGCAACAAGGGGTACGCCGTAGGCTTTCAGGGCTTGGTGCAGTTCGTGATGAATCAGTTGCCACAGAATGAGGTGATCGAAGATGCCCTGCGCAAAGCGGTCAAGCTAGTGCCCGAGGTAGTGGTTCGTGAGCTAACTGCCAACACCCTTATCCATCAGGATTTCCGCATCGGGGGTGCTTCGGTGATGATCGAGATCTATGCCAATCGCCTGGAATTCTCCAATCCCGGCGAACCGATCGTCCCAGTGGAACGGTTCATCGACGGCTACCAATCGCGTAACGAGCGCCTGGCCGACCTGATGCGTCGCTTCGGCATCTGCGAGGAGAAGAGCAGCGGCATCGATCGGGTGATCCAAGCCGCCGAGTTCTACCAACTACCAGCGCCCGACTTCCATGCAGCCCATCGTCGTACGGTTGTCACGCTTTACGGTCTGAAGCCCTTCGAAGAAATGGACCGCAATGACCGGGTACGCGCCTGCTATCAGCACTGCGCTCTGAAATGGGTCATGTCAGAGAAGATGACCAACCAGTCGTTGAGGGAGCGCTTTCGACTCGGAGAAGACAAAGCGGCGCTCGCCTCCCAGATCATCGCGGCAACCATTGATGCCCAGCTGATCAAGTCGGATGAGTCGATGGGCAAGTCACGCAAGTTTGCACGCTACCTGCCGTTCTGGGCCTAAGCCTTATTTAACGGTCAACGTGGTCGGAAGCACATCCATGCCGAAAAATCCAACGAAAACATTGGCATATTTATTTAAGGCTTTCCTTGTCAGACCCTTTGCTCCGGTAGAGCAGTTCGCTGCGGACGGTGCATCCGGGTGATGAAGCCTTAACAGCCACCCTGCACCCTCACCCCCGCCATAGTGAACCTCGTGACGCAGATCGGTGAATGGGTGGGACGGGGCACTCGGTGCCCTTGAGCATCGAGCTGGATTTGTGGCTATGCCGCATCAACCGCATCCGCACCATCCAGTGCTCGTTGGCCATCGAGGGCAACACGCTGAGCGCAGCTCAGATCATGGCGATTCTGGAGGGCAAGCTGGTGATGGCGCCGGCCCGCGAGATTCAGGAGGCGAGCAATGCGCTGAAGGCCCACGAGCAGATGCCGCAGTGGCAGCCGAATGGGCAGGCCGACTTGCTGGCCGCGCATCAGCTCTTGATGACCGGGTTGGTGGCTGACGCGGGACGCTGGCGCAGCAACGGTGTCGACGTCATGGCGGAGCGTTTAGCGCCCCTTGCTTAGGGCAGCCTGCCTCGCACTGCGACTTTCGCATGCGAAAGTCCCTTTACTCAGAAGATCGTATTGTTCCGTTTGACCTTCTCCTTGATGTTAGCAACCGCCTCCTTCGTGAACTCCCGGAGTTTCAGGGCCATCCCAGGTTTGCTCGCGTCGGCCAGGTAGCGCAGGGCAATCACCGCCTCCACCATCAACCCGATTTGCTCCCATTCTCGAGACTCGATATCGCGGCCCAGCTGGTCCAGCGCCTCCAACACAGGGGCACCTTCTGTCAATGAAGTGAGCCCGCGCGTGAAAAGGATCCTTGTAGCCTTACCGCGGGAGATGTCGAGCTGCTGTGCATAGCGATTCACGGCGTATAGCTCATCGACCCGCAGATGGATGGTGATTTTGTTGAGTCGACTCGTGCTTTTGGCCACTACACACCTCCCCTACCGTTGATTCTTGATACGGCGGCCGTCACCCAGGCCACCGGCGCCCTTACCTCTCCCGCTGACAGCTTTTTGCTCAGCTGCGAGAAGAGCGCTTCGCGCTCACCAGGTGCGAGACCGGCCGTCACGCTTAACAACGATCGCTGCTCAATTGCCGACAGCTGCTTATCCACAGCCCTCATAGTGGTGGTTCTTTTTTGTGGATCAGGGTTGGGGTTGGGTGGTGGTTCCTGTTGGGACATAGCTATGTCCTGCCCCCCAGGACATCCAGATGTCCAGGCCCCCTTGGACACTTGGGTGTCCGTGCCCCCAGGACTTTTGCCCCCTAGGGACTTGCTGTCCCCAGCCTCCTCGGGACTGTTTGTCCTGAGGGTCGACGGCGTCGGCAGCAGGAGTGTGTACTTGTTGCTCGACCGACCGCCGTCCTCGCGAAAACGCTCGGACTTGGTCAAGAGCCCTGACCTTTCAAAATCACGGAGTGTGCGCTGGACCGTCTTGGCGCAGGTCCCACACTTTGTGGCGATTCTTTTCTGGCGCAACCAGAACACACCGTTGTCGTCCGCGGCATCTGCACAAGCCAGCAAGATAAGTTTCTGGGTGGCCGTCGGCAGCTTTCGCTCCCACGCCCAGGCCGATGCGAACACAGACATCGGTCATGGCCCTAGTTGGGCTGCGTCGGCTGCCTCATCGATCAACCCGCTTATGGTTTGAGCCCGCCAGTAGACTCTCTTGCCGATCTTGAACTTCGTTTCACGAAGTCGGCGGGCGAAGCCGTCGGATCCACTGGACATCGCTGTCCTCAAGGCCGCGGGGTTTCGATGAAGCAGCTCAGCCACCTGATCAAGCGTCATCAGCACAGGGACTTGCATGGTAGGATCAGACATGGATGCATACATCCTTATACGAACGTGTACGTAAATATATGTCTGTATCATCTCCAGATGCAAGAAGTATCGGAAGCCGCCTGAAGCAGGTGCGTGAGTTGCTCGGATTGACTCAGCCCGAATTCGCATCGCGACTCGGGTTGCACTATCAGACCTACCGCAACTACGAATCCGGAGACCGGGATGCCTCGGTGGGAGTGATCTTGGCCCTCACCGCTGACGGCTTTTCCCCAGCTTGGCTGCTCACCGGTGTTGGCCCCAAGAAAGTGCCGGACTATCGGTCTGTGATCGCCACTGCATCCATAGCGCTAGATGACGCATCGGCTGCACTGAAGCTGCGGCTCACCTCAAAGAAGCGTGCAGAGGTCCTAGGTGAGCTTGTGATGCGCGCTGTCGAGCTTGATGCCGACGAGGGTCGCGCTCGCGCTGAGGCCACCACTTTGCTTCGCTTGGCGGCAGCTTGAACGGGACATGACGACAACTCGCCTGCAAACCATACGCGACGGGAAGCTCCTACCAGCGTTACGTGCAATGGCCATGGGGATTCTGAGATCACCAGACCCCGAGGAGCCTTGGAATCGGGTCAGAGTAGGCACCGCCTGCATACTTGGCCTGATTGTTCTCTGGTTAGCGGTGGCTGGCGAAGATGCCTACACCCTGGTGGCTTGGTCAATTGTTGTCGGTGTTGGGATCGCGACAGGCCGAGCGGTTAGAGGCTGGAGCGAGAACGGCACGATCGCCGAGGAGTCGCTGGGACAACGCCTATTGGGCGCGAGCATTGAAGGCGTGGAACGCTGGTTCAGAACGGTACATCTGCGGTACAAACAGAGGGTGCCGAAGGCTGATGTTGCCGAACGCAACCTATTGAAAAATGATGATTCCAGCTGACGCAGCCTGACATAACATTTCGTTACCAATCAACACGTTAGTACATTAGCAGCCGACTCATAATCTTTTGGTTCCAGGTTCGAGTCCTGGTGGGCCCACCACCGCCGCACGCGTGTCTCGGGGCGGCGGATGATCGGAATGTTGGGCGTTGGCATGCCGATCCTGGGGCGCTTAGGCGTAGACGTCTTCGACATAGCGTCCTTGCAATCTGAGTTGTGCGACGGACAGCGCTGCGGCGGCGAGAATCGTGTCCCAGGCGTTTGCTACGCCCTCCGCCATCATGCGTCCGCCACAAACCCTGATGTCGGCCCCCTGCGCCACAAGCTCGCGCAAACCTGGGGCCTCGGCGAGCAGCCGGTCCTGCACATAGGCGCGCGGCGTAGCGCGCGAGAACGCGGTGGTCAAGGTGCGTAGCCGACCTTCATGGATGCGCTGCTTGAGCTCGTCGGCATACAAAAAACCGTCGTCCTCACTGCGCGCACCGAAATACAGGTGCATCGGACGCCTGCTCGCGTTGTGCCGGATGAAGCCGACCAGCGGACCGATCCCGGTGCCGGCGCCGATCAGGATCACAGGGGCGACACCGCGGCTGAGCCTGAAGCTTTCATGGGATTTGACGAAGGCATCGATCGTGTCTCCAGGCTGCAGATCGGTGAGCCAGGTTGAGCATCGACCGCCCGGTTGCCGACGCACGCATATTTCCACGATGCCATCACTGGACGCACTCACCAGCGAGTAATAGCGAGGTGCCGCATCCGGGGTCACCACGCCTAGTAGATCACCGGTCTCGAAGTGCGGCAGCCGCGCGCCCTGGCACAGCCGCCACAGCCACCCCCGCAGCCGAGGCTTCGTTGGCGGTGACGCCACCAGGCGCAGTATTGCGGTACGCCTATGTCGGTCGGCGCCATAGTCGGTTCGTGAAACCAGCGCGAGCTTGGTGGTGTCTGGTAACCGTGGCTGGTAGCGTACATCCAGCTTGAGGTCGAGTGCGCGACCGAGCCATTCGCACCATTGCCGGAACTCCGGCTCGGACTGCCGATCGACGGTCCCCAATGCACCCAGCGCCCGAAGCCCATGCGCCACCAGCGCCGCGTGTACCTGCCCGGCGTACCCACAGAACTGGGTGAACTGGCGATCGCCGAATCCGAGGACGGCAAAGGCGAGACCGGGCGGCGTCGGTAGATGGGCCAGGCGATGAAGAAATCGGTTCGCGCTTTCCGGCGCCGCGCCGTCGCCGTAGGTCGCTGTCAACACCAGCACCTGCCGTATCTCGGGTGGCAGCGTGGCGATGTCGTTCATCGGCATCGTGTGCACGCGACGCCCGGCGTTGACCAGCGCTGTGTGCAGTGCGATCGCGAAGCCCCAGGTGGTGTTGCCCTCGCTGCCTACCAGCAGCAGCGTGTCGGCCTGGCGCCAGACCGCATTATCGGGGATGCGCGGCTGACGCCGGCGCCGCTGCCACCACAGAACGACACCGGTTACGGCCAGCTGCGGCACCGACAGCGAGGTGACCCCGAGCAGCAGACCGAGCCACCACAGGCCCTCTCCGGTATGCAGCATCTGCACCATTGCAGGCAGCTGCTGCCAGCGCTCCATCGGTTGCCACATGAGCCAGACGCCGGTAGCCGGATCGACCATACCGATTCCCTCGACCGTGTCCAGCTCGATGACATCGGCCGGGTCGCCCGCTTGCGCAAACTTGAGCTGCCGCAGCTGCGATACCTTGACCCCGCGCAATGCGGCCATCTGTTGCAGGGGCAGCGATGGCGCACCACGGGGCGAAACCTCGAAGTAGGCCTCGGCGCCGTCCGCTTCCGGGAGCAGGCCGAAGGTGGTGAGCGACATCACAGTGCCGGTCGCGGCCGACAGCAGGAGCCCGACCAGCACCGCACGCGCGATCTGGTTGTGCAGGCGCTGGGCGGTGTCACCGCGTACCGGGCCCAACAACCGCCGCCATCCGCCCATCCGTCGCGCCAGCAATGGCAGACCAGACAGCACGATCAACACCAGCAAGACCGCTGCGATGCCCACTGCGACGCGCCCGCCATCGCCGGATAACAGGAGTGAGCGATGAAGATGTCGCAGCCAGCGCTGCGCGGCGGACGGCTGCCACGGCGCGAGCGCTTCGCCGGTGGCCGGATCGACCACCGATGCGCGCGGCTCGTCGCCATCGAGATGGTAGGCGACGATCAGCCCCGAGGGACGGCGCATGATCGTCTCCACCGCAGGGAGGCGCGCGCTGACGCGGCTGGCGAGGGTGGCGACACTCAGGTCGCTGGCGGCTACACCCGCGCGTTCGAGTGGGGGAAAAACCGACAGCATGGCCCCAGAAAGCGCGACCACAACGAGCAGCACGCCCGCCACCAGCCCTGGTATCGCGTGCAGCCTGCGCAGCATGGTCAAACCCAGGCCGTTACAGCGTGTAGGTGAAGGTCTTGACGTATCCGCGCCCCGCAAAGGGCTTGCCCGATCCTGCGGAGGTGAGCGGCGCCACCACCTCGGACGGATTCTCTTTCATGTCTTCGACGGCGGTGTCGACATGTATGTCGAACCCTGCATCGATCAGTGTGTCGGCCACTTCGACGGTTACGCGCAGCGTGGTTCCGGCACCCACGCTGGCGCCGCTGATGCCATCGAGAGGCTCCCGGCTTCCTCCTGCGCGGTACCAATCGCGCAGATGCTTCCGGTATTTGGCCTTGGGCCCTGCAACCCAAAGCGTGCGCTGATGCACGCCCTGGGCGTCGGTGAGGTAGACGGCGACATAGGCGCCGTCGCCACCGTAGCGCTTGAGCTGAACCGCAAGCTCGACCGAGCGGGCAGATGCGGCTGCCGGCGCAAAAAGCACCGCGGCGAGTAGGGCAATTGACCAGAGGCGCTGCATGGCTGTTCTCCAGATGGCGGGTGATTTCAGTCTCGGGGGGCAGACCCCGCTGGCTCGCCCGGATGCTCGCGATGTCGTTCTTTCGCACGCTTCATGCTCACGATTTCAAGCGTCGCCGGGTCCAGCTTTGCCTTGAAGCGGTTGCCTTCGCCGTCCACCCCTTTGATCTCGTAGCAGCCGTCATCAATCTTGAGGCGGTGTGTCTGCCAGTGGTTGCGTTGTGCCAGCGCCTGCACGGCGCTGAGCGGTTGCCAACGTGCGATGGGCGCATCGCAATCGTCGTCGGCGTACACCTGCGGGGCCGTCACGGCCAAGATCGCCATTGCCGCGCAACGCGCCAGCCCTCGTGTATTCACAATGCCCTCGCCAAGCATCCTTGCGGACAAGTCTGTGGCCACCGAACGGGCACCGCATTGATCCAGATCAATCGCGGCTCCTGGCCTACACCGCCCGCCCTCCGCTGCGACCCAGGCATTGACGGTCGCCCCCTATTCATCCACCATCTAGACAGATCGGTCTATCTATTTTCGCCCCCATGCAAGACTCCGCTGCCGAACGATTGATGACAACCGCAAGCCGTCTGTTCCAGGACCGTGGCCTCGCCCGCGTCGGCATCAACGAGATCATTCGAGATGCCGAGGTGGCGCGCATGTCGCTGTACAACCACTTTCGCTCGAAAGAGGATCTGGCGTGTGCGGTCTACGCAAGGCTGTCCGAATCCCGCCGGGCGGCGATGGATGCGGCCATCGAATCTGCTGCGGATCCCGGCGCTGCCATCCTGTCGCTGTTTGACCTGGCCGCAACACTGGCCGCCAAGGAGCGTTTCCGCGGCTGCGCGTTCATTAACCTGGCCGCTCATATCGGGGCCGATGATGAGCGCCTGCTCACCCTTGTGCGTCAACATAAAACCGCGGTGAGAGATCGATTCGAAGTGCTGGCCAGCCGGTGCGGCGCATCGGCTCCGTCAGTCCTTGCGCGTCAACTCCTGGCCCTTTGGGACGGCGCACTGGTCGACGCCCATATCGAGCGCAGTCTCGACCCGATCAGGGCCGCTCGTGCAGCAGCCCAGCACCTGCTGCCTGCCCCGGCCTGATGCGGCGCCGTGGCATACCACCCACCTCGCCCGACCGATGGCGCCTCACAACCGGGCCTTGTCGCGCACGGCGAGGTCCGGCGTCCGGAGAAACGCCTGTGGGTGGCACTGGCGTCGGCGCGCCCTGCCGAGCACAGGGTCGGCACCGCGGCGTTCCCGGTCAACTGTTGTCCAGCGTGGATGGCGCTCATCAGGGCGCGTCAGCACCACTGCGACGAGGTGTTGTGGCTCGATCACCGCGCCAACGGTCTGATGACCTCCACGATGGGCGCCGATCTTTTCCTGGAGCTGGGCGGCAGCTTCGCGACACCGCGGTCGGGCGGCGCACCCCAGAACGCCGCCACCCGCGCGCGGGTGACCGCCATCCTCGGAGCACTGCGAAAACCCGCACGGGCGATCGATGTGTCGCTGGCTGACCTGCTCCGCGCCGGTCACCGCTTCGCGCTGGGCGAATGCTTCCTGGCAGGAAGCCGGTCAGGCATTCACTCGGTGAGCGCCATTCAGGTTGGCAGCCTCGTGCTGCGGACCAGGCCGGGCGTCACGGCGGCTCGGGTGGCAACAGCGCTCGCGGCCTGGACGCAAGGGGTGCAGGCACCGTGAGCACGACCCGCTGGGCCATCTGGGCGTGGTGCCTATTGCTTCTTTGGTGGGCAGCCTTGGTCGCCGGCCTGATTGGCGCCATCAACGCGCCCGACTGCCAGCGATACGCCGTCTCGTTCCACTACACGGTGCGCCCATGCAGCCAGACCGGGGATGACACACCCCCTCGTCCGTGAGGAAAAAGCCCATGAAATGGAACCGCGAACAAGCGGTCATGACGCCCGCGGGGGGCGTCGCCCACGGTAGCGCTGGCGACGGCCCTCTGTTGATTCTCGCGCACGGATGGCCGTGGTCGTCCTATAGCTGGCATCGGCTGATCCCCATCCTTGCCACCGAATATCGCGTGCATTGGTATGACATGCCCGGTTACGGCAGGTCGGAGATGCAGCCGAGCGCCCCCACATCCCTCGATGTTCAGGGGGAGATTTTTGCCTTCATGGTGGACCCCCTGGGCCTGTCCCGCCCCCGCGTGATTGCGCATGATTTCGGAGGGGCTGTCAGCCTGCGCGCGCATCTTCTGGATGGCTGCGACTATGCACGCTATGTTCTGATGAATGTTGTGGCGCTGCGGCCGTGGGGAGCGGCATTCTTCGACCATGTCGGCCGGCACATCGATGCCTTTACCGGCCTGCCCGCCCACATTCGTGAGGCCGTTGTTCGAGCCTACATACAGGGCGCGCTGGCAACTGAGCTTGCGCTCGACGACCTTGTTGCACACGGCAGTTCGCCCAGACCGACGAGCGATATACCGCAGAGATCGAGCCGATGTACGCACAACTTCGCTGTCCGACGATGATCATGTGGGGTGAGAAGGATCCATGGATTTCCCTCGCGCGGGGCAAGGCCCTCGCGAAGCGAATGCCGGGCGCAGAATTTCGTTCCTTTCCTGGGCTGGGGCACTTGCCACAGCTGGAGGCAGCTTCAGAGCTGGCGCCCGCGTTGCTGGCATTCCTGAAACCGTCAGCCGCATGAGGCGCCTGGGCCCCAGAGTCCCGACCACTTGTACGGCCGCCCCCAAACCTTGCCGACCACCCGAGAGTTTCTCATGACGCACTTGTCCCACCGCGCGGCACTGGAACGCTACTTGGCCGCCTATAACGCCTTCGATATCGACGCGATGTTGCGCGAGCTGCACCCCGAGGTGACATTCATCAACCAGTCGGGCGCCGAGATCACGCACCAAACCTTTGGCATCGCAGCCTTCCGCGCCCAGGCGGAACAGGCGGCCGCCCTGTTCTCAGAGCGCACACAGCGAATCGTCCGGTACCTTGATACGCAGGTGGCCGACGCGCCGGAGATCACGGTTGAGATCCACTACTCCGCGGTCCTGGCACAGGATCTTCCGAACGGCATGAAGGCCGGAGAAGCCATCACCCTCAGCGGCTGGAGCGATCTCCGCTTCCAAGACGGCAAGATCATTGGCATCACCGATCGCAGTTGAGCCTGCTGCAGGGTTCGGTCGGGGCGACGGACCGACCGCTGCGCCGCAGGTCGACTGCTATCGGTCCCGCACCGGATAAACGAACGCAGGCGCCTGCGTGCCGACTGCGGAGTGCGCGGGCGGCGGCGGCAGCGGTTCGCCGCCGACGATGCCGCGACCGTTGGCATCCACATAGGTCAGCCACGATACCGTCTTCTGCTTGCCAAGACCGGGGGCACGGTAGTCGCAGACGCCTTCTTCAAACAGGGTTTCGAGCTGGCCCCACTGGCTATCGGTGAAGGGCAGCAGGCCATAGTCGTCATTGCGGTTGAGCGGCCGCAGCACGCAGTCGAAGTTGTCTGCGGTGTCGGTATCGCCGGCGACGGTGCGCGGTGTGCCATAGGCGTATAGGGGCTGTAACAGATCGATGCACTCCTGGCCCAGCAGTCGCCGGCCATCGATGAGGGCACAGGAATCCTGGACGTCACCGGGCCGGGCTTGGCTGATCTTGTCAGCTAGCGGCGTATCGGAGGTGTCGGCCTCGACATTGGCGAGCCAGCGATCCATCGCATCCAGACCCTGATAGACATACTTGAGGTCGCCCAGTAGTGGGATGGGCCCGGCCCACATCACATGATTGCGCGCACTACCGTGCTCACGTTCGATGCGCCAGCGCACCCACCAGGCGTGGACGGAATCATGTGCAATGCCCGGATCCGGGCCGACAAAATTGATGATGGCCACGGTGTCGAGATTATTGGCCATGTTGATCATGCCGCTGCGATAGGCATTGGCCACCGCCGGGTGATCAGCGCGGGTGCGGCCTTCCTGCGGCTGAATATCGACATCAAGGCCACCGATCTTGACGTTGAGATCGACGAACATGGCCGGCGTGATCAGGCCGGCGCGCAGGGCATTGAGGCCGTACTGCACCCCGGTGTTGCCGAGCGGGATGCCGGTGAACCCGAAGCCGACCTGCTTCTCGACATCCGACCACACCTCGGGGCTGCGGGGCCCGAAGATCTGCGAAGACCACTCGATAATGCCGCAGCGCTGTCCGGTGGGGTTGGTGGCGGGATCGTAGCTGTCGTCGCCGGCGCAACTCCCGGTGACACGGGTGGCGTCCTGGAACAAGCCGGTGTCTGCGACCACGGCATTGAGATGGGTGAGATGCCCTTCCACCGGTCCCCACAGCAGGGGGTTCCAGATGATGCCGGGCCCCCATCGCGTGGGATCCTCGAAATACTTGCGCATCAGGTGAAGGTCAGCAAACTGCAGCCCAGCGGACAGCGAGTCCGGATAGGCGCACATGGTCAAAAGCCCCTGGTACAGCCCCGGATAGGCGTTGGCGATGGTGGCCTGCGCGATGGAACCGCCCGAACACCCGGTCCCAATGGTGTAGCGCAACGGGCCGTACTGCTCCACGAAGCGCTCCTTGGCCATCATGATCGACTCGGCATTGAGCGCGACGTCGCAGTTGTGCCCGGTGTTGGCGAGGGCGGTCGACAGCACTGCGTAGCCCTTGCCCAAGGCGTAGATGTAGCTGGGCTCGATCAGCGGGATGTCACCGAAGGTGCCCGAGTAGTCATCAAGCGGCGCGCTGCCCGGTGTGTACTTGGCGCCACAGTTGCCGCCGTGGGTGATCAGCAGCTTGCCGTTCCACTGCGGCTGCGGCGCCCAGGGCTCCCAAGGCTGCTCGGGGTTGAACAGGGTCAGAATCTTGTACTGATCGCGGTCCTGGTAGCCCAACTCCTGGCGGACGATGAAGGGCACCGTCTGCCCATCCTGCGTGGTGGTCATCGCCACATCGTTCGGCGGATTCTCGGGGTCGTAGGGCAACAGTTCGGTGCCCAGGCGGACCACTGGCGGCTCATCGAGCAGCCCTTCGAGGATGCCCTGGGTGACGTCGATGATTGGCGAGACGGGGCGATACAACAGGGTGTACTCGGCCGGCTGGTTGCAAAACAGATCGACGGCCCCGTCCTGACACCGGATCCGCTTGATTTCGGGGCGCGAGAAGATGGGCCCCTCGTTCGGGTAGTTATGGATGCGGCTCTCCGCCTGCGCCGCGCCGACACGCGCGATCAGCGTGTTGTCACCGCGCTGCAGGCCCTCGATGCGGGCGATCTTGCGGTCATCGGATACCGCCACGAATCGGGCGGTGACATCGCTGCCATTGAGATCGACGCTGAGGCCCGGTAGGGCCTCGCCATCGGCCGAGCGCACAGCGACCAGGGCATCGCCGCCACTGATCATGTCGGCACGATTGGACAGCACCTCGATCACCGGTGCGACGCCGGCGTTGCCGCCGCCACCGCTACCGGCGGTTACCGCGAGGGGATCGCTGCCGCCACAGGCAGACAGCAAGGCAAGGGGCCACAGCACCAGCGGCGCGACCGCGCGATTCCAGTTCCGCATCAACTTCTCTCCTCCAAACTTCGATGACTCGCGGTCCGTGCCGCCAGCCTTGTATGGGTCCGACCGGCTTGGGCGCCTCGCCGGACCGCTGCGCCCGTCTCGGATGACGGTGCGCACCAGTTATCTTACGCTTGTGAAACTTAATTACCAGACCTGATATGTCCCCCAGCCCGAGGCAGTCACGCAAGGTGCCGCCCCGCCGCACCGCCAAGCACGGCGCGGCTGCCCGCCTGCCGAAAGAAGCCCGGCGGGCCCAGTTGATCGCGGTGGCACAGGCCTCGTTCGCGCGTAAGGGCTACCAGGGCACCACCATCGAGGACATCGCCGCGGCGGCTGGTGTCACGCGTCCGATCGTCTACAACTGCTTCGGCTCCAAGGACGGCATCTATCTCGCCTGCCTGTCAGCGGCGCGCCAACAGCTGGAGCAACGCATCCTCGCCGCCGTTACGACGGCAAGCGATGCTCGCGGCCGCGTCGAGGCGGGCTTGGATGCCTACTTCGGCTTCGTCGACGATCAGGCCGGTGCCTGGGACGTCCTGTTCGGTGGCGGCGCCGCGGTCGCCGGCTCGGCCGAACACGAAGCCCGCGCCCTGCGCTTCCACACAGTCGATCGGATTGCCGAGATTCTCGGCAACGAGCTGCCAACTGTGCCCACGCCGCAACTGAGTGCGCTGGCGCATGGTGTCTCCGGCGCCGCGGAACAGGTGGCGAAATGGTGGCGCACGCAGCCGCAGACGCCGCGGGCGGCGGTGGTTCAGTACTGCATGGATTTGCTCTGGGGCGGCCTGGAGCGGCTCGCCGCACCCCGCTAGGGGGCGATCCCACCTGGCTGGGTCCGTCACTCGGCCGTCACCCGCCCGCACTACGCTGGCGTTTGCTGGAGAGTTCTGATGAAGGCCCTGTTTCGCGTTCTGCGTACCGCGCTGCCAACCACCCTGCTCGCCGCCTGCGGTGGCAGTGCGCCCCTGGATGTCGTGATGACGCCCACGCCACCGACCTCGGCGACGCCCCGCTGCGCGCCCTATGCGGGTCCGCCGCTGTCGGCCTTGCGCCATTACACGGGCACCCTGCATGCGCACAGCAGCTATTCCGACGGCGATATTCATACGGTACCGGCGGACTACTACCGGCAGATTCGCGATGCCGGATACGCCTTTGCCGGAGGCAGCGAGCACAGCGACACCCTGGACCCACTGGTGTTTCTATCCGTCGGTGACGACTGCTTTTCCACCCCCGATGGACTGCTCACCTGCCTGACACCCACCGCCGATGAATGGGTGAAGTGGCGACGCATCGCGGAACAGGCAGCGGCGGCGAGCCAGGCCGATTTTCTGGCCATCCGCGGCTTCGAGTGGACCTCGGACCGGTTCGGCCATATCAACGTCTACTTCAGCCGCAATTTCAGCAACGCCAAGACCGACCTCGGGTACCTGGTGACGATGGAGACGTTCTGGCAGTGGTTCACACGGGCACCGGACACCCCAGGGTTGGGGGGCAGCCTGCTGGCGCCCGTACCGTTCGGCGGCGGCAATGATGGGTTGGGGCATTTCAACCACCCCTCGGACAAGTGCCTGACCGATACCGATCCCGGCTGCAATTGGAACGACTACGCCTTGGTCCCCGAGGCGGTACCAAGAATGTTTGGCATGGAGGTCTACAACGACAGCAACGGCGGCGATCGCTACCTCGCAGACTATGCCCGCGCGCTGGACGCCGGCTGGCGTCTGGCGCCGGTCGGCGCCGAGGATGAGCACGGAGTGTCCTTCGGTGCCGACAGCCGACCGAAGACCGTTACGCTCGCCACCCGCCTTGATGAAGCCGGATTCCGCGAGGCCTGGATGGCCCGGCGCACTTACGCCCTGAGTCCCGGCGAGCGGCTCCACGCGTCGCTGATCGTTGACCACCAGGCCCCCATGGGGGCCCAGCTGGACTGCCCTGTGACGGCAGCCCCTATTGCGCTCGATGTGCAGATCGAAGAAGCCGATGGTGCGCCTTTCGTGGGCCAGTACCGGCTGTACGGCCCAGGTGGCGAGACGATCAGTTCCGCCCCTGCTGACGCTGAGGGCCGGGCTCGCTTCGCGCTGCCGGTGGTGGCGTCGGACACCCGTTGGTACTTCGTGCGCGCCGACCGCGATGACGGCACCTCAGCGGCTTACCTCGCGCCCGTGTGGATCCGGGGCCAATGACGTCACCCTACCAAGGAAACCAAGCCGCCATGCATCTCCGCACCCTGGTCGCCCTGTCCACCCTGAGCCTGCTCAGTGCCTGCGGCGGATCGGCGCCCCTGGCCGGCGCCGACGCTCCGCCGCCGTCGTTCACCGATGTGCCGTTCGTGTCAGCACACCGGGGCGGCGCCGCCTATGCCCCAGAAAACACCTTGATGGCCTTCGACAACGCTGCGCGGCTGGGTGCGGACGACTGGGAAGCCGACATGCTGCTGACCGCCGACGGAGTCCCGGTGCTGATGCACGACGACACGCTGGATCGCACCACCGACTGTACTGGTGCGGTCGCCGACATCACCCTCGCCGCGCTGCAGGACTGCGATGCAGCCTACTGGTGGAGCCCCGGGCAGTCCACCACCTCGCCTGCGGAAGATCGTCAACACCCGCTGCGCGGACAGGGGGTGTCGGTGCCCACTGCCGAGGCCTTGTTCGCACTGGCGGCGACGTATCAGGGCGCCTATGCACCGACCGTCACCATCGAAATCAAGATCAATCCCCGCGACCCCTTGGGCAGCCAGGCAGCGGCGGCGCTGGTGCCGTTGATCCAGGCCAGCGGGATCTCCGATCGCATCATCGTGCAATCCTTCAACCCAACGGCGATCGACAGCGTCAAACGACTCGACCGCGGGATCCGCACGCTGTTTCTGACGCCGGCCGCCGCCTACGCCAACCTCAGCTATGCAACGCTACTGGGCCATGAGTTCGTGGCGCCAAACTTTGGCTCGACCGACCTCACCGCCAACTTTGTCGGCGCCGCGCACGCGGCTGGCAAGCAGGTGGTGCCGTGGACGGCGGATCGCGAGACCGACATCCAGCGGCTCATCGATATCGGCGTGGACGGCATCATCACCAACTATCCCGCCTGCCTGCTGGCGCTGCAGGGTCGCCTGCGCACGATGCGGCTGGCGCCACCCGAAGTCGGCGACATCGCGCTCGACGCCTGTCGCGGCTAGACCTCCTGCACCGCAACCCGCGGCGCCTCGTCGGCGCCAATGCCGGACCAGCTGGCCGCATCGATGGGGCCGGCAGCCGGCGACACCTCCACCGGTATGCCCGTGAGGTGCGCCATGCCGGATACCGGCTCGACGGCGCTGGGACCGTCTGCTGCCAGCAGATTGACGTTGGCGCCGCGCAAGCGGCTGGCCACGCCGAGTCCGCGCGCGTGCTGGTGCCCCCAGCCGTGTTGAACTGCCACGGTTCCCGGCAACAGCGTGTCGAGCTTTTTCACCGGCAGCCGGATCGTACCCGTCTGCGACCGGACGTCGGCCGCCATGTCATCGACCAGCCCCCGAGCAGCGGCATCGTCGGGATGGATGTAGAGATAGTTGGTCTGCCCCATGCGGCCATGGGTAAGGGCTTCAATGTTCTGCGTCCAGGAATTGTGGGTGCTGTGAACCCGCTTGGTGATCAACCTGAGTCCGCCACCTGCGTATTGCGCCTGCTCCTCAGCGAACAGGGTGTCCAGCCGCGCCGCTTCGTTCATCAACCGCTGCGGCGCCAGGTGCACCTTGCCATCGTCAGTGCTGACGCGCTGACCCAAGAAACTCGCCGGCTGCGCACCGCCTCGCCAAGGCATGCCTTTCGGCTGTTTCAACAGGTCACGGAAACGACCGCTCTTGCTGAGACGGAGGATCAGATCAAGGATGAACACCAGCGGTAGTGACGGCTGTTGCCCACGCCGACGCCAGCGGTTCGCCCACAGCATCGCCTGCATGAGCCACTGCAGAGGGCGCGCGGCGAACAGATGGACGCCGCAGGCCTGTGCCAGCTGGGTGTAGATGGTCGCCTCGTCGCGCTGCTCGCCGGCGGGCGGCACCACGGCATCGGTGGCCGCCAGATACGGCCGGGACTGCATGCCGAGGAACAGCGGAAACACGAAGGGCAGATCTGGACGCTCCAGCGGCGAAGTGGCCGGCAGCACGTAGTGCGCCAGGCTGGCGGTCTCATTGAGATAGATATCCGTGACCACCAGCAGGTCGAGCGTTGACAAGGCATCACGGAGGCGCGCTGAGTTGGGCATGGTGATCAGCGGATTGCCCCCGGTCACAAACAAGGCGCGGATCTGCTCATCGCCCGGCGTCAGGATCTCATCGGCGAGGATCGCGCCCGGGAAGCCACCATTGAGCTGAAGGAAGCCGCCGATACGCGACTGCTTGACCCGATCGAACAGCCCGTTCTTGCGGGCATATCCAGCAAAGTCGAAAAGCCCCTGCCCGACCACCGTACCGCCCCGGCGGTCGAGATTGCCGCTGAGCGCGTTGATGGCCTCGGCCAGCCAGTGCGCGAGCGTGCCGTGTCGACCCATGCCAAGTCCGGTCCCGGTGACGATGGCAGAGGCGCCGGCGTCAATGAAGGCGCGGACCATCGCGTCCAGCACGTCCGGGGCGATGCCGGTGAGCGCCGCCGTGCGCGCTGCCGGCCAGTCCGCCACCAGGGCCGCGATCTCGGAGGTGCCCCGGAAATAGCGCTCGGCATGCGCGCGGTCCACCCCGCCCAGGCGGAACAGCGCCTCCAGAAACGACAGGAAGAAGAACACGTCGGTATTGGGGCGAATGAAGTGATGGGCATCGGCCACCTTGGCGGTCTCGGTCAACCGCGGATCGATCACGGTGATGCGCCCACCCCGCTTGCGCACTTCCTTCAGGCGCTTCACCGGGTGCGCCACCTGCAGGAAGGTCCACTTCGACACCACCGGGTTGGTCCCCACAATCAACAGATACTTGACGTGATCGAGATCAACGAAGGGCTGGCACAAGGGGAAGCCATACATCTCGGTGGCGGAGGCAAAGCGATTGGCGCAGTCCTGCGTTGCCGATGCGTAGATATTCTGCGAGCCGACGCCGTCCATGAACCCCTGGGCAAAGATCGGGTGCAGAATGCTGAAGCCGGCCGCAGTGCCGACGTACATGGAAATCGAATTGGGACTGACGCCGCGCAGCGATTTCACCTTGGCGCCGATCTCAGCGTAGGCCTGCTCCCAGCTGATGCGCTCGAAGCGCTCACCCACCCGCTTCAGCGGAAACTGCAGGCGGTCTGGCGAATCGTACATGTGGTGCTGATGTAGCCCTTTCATGCAGGCAAAACCGTCGGTGCCGATATGGTCGCGCAGCGGGCGGATATCGACGATCTTGCCGGCCTCGACATCGGCCTCAAGCCCGCAGGAGGCCTCGCAAATACGGCAGAACGTGTGACGCGTCTCGCGCATGCTCATGATGATGACCGCCCTCACCTACGCTGGATTAATGAGACGGTGGGTACCATGCCGGCGAGCCGCTCGGCCTCGCCCAGACAGATGACTCGGGGCCAGGATGACCTCTCGGCAGCCCATCACAGTTTATTATTGTTGTCTTTTAGATTTTTTATTAATCTTTCATCACAACTGTCGCCGGCCCAGGGTCTCGCTACGCTTGCGGGGTGTCCAGGGCGGGCGTAACGTGCGCCCCCCATGAAAATCATCATCCTGGGTGCCGGTCAGGTCGGGGCCACGTTGGCGGACAATCTCGCCAGCGAGCAGAACGATGTGACCGTCATCGACACCGACCCCGCCCTGCTGGAAGATCTGCAAGAGCGGCTCGATATCCGCACGGTGCAGGGGCATGCCTCCTACCCGAACGTGCTGCGCCGCGCCGGCGCCGATGATGCGGACATGATCATCGCCGTCACCGAGAGTGACGAAACCAACATGCTGGCCTGCAAGGTGGCCTACACGCTGTTCCATACGCCGACCAAGATCGCGCGGGTACGTGCCGCGGAGTATCTGCGCGAGGACCGCCTGTTTGAAAGCGATGCCCTGGCGATCGACATGCACATCTCGCCGGAGCAGCTGGTCACCGACTACATCCAGCGGCTGATCGAGTATCCGGGCTCACTGCAGGTGGTGGATTTTGCGGATGGCCGGGTGCGGCTGGTGGGTGTCAAGGCCTACTACGGCGGGCCACTGGTGTCGCGGCAGTTGCGCGAACTGCCGGAGCACCTGCCCGGCATCGACGCGCGGGTGGCAGCCATCTATCGCCGCGGCAAGCCCATCATTCCCGAGGGCGACACCATCATCGAGGCCGAGGACGAAGTATTTTTCGTCGCGGCCCGCGCCCACATTCCCAAGATCATTGCCGAGCTGCGTCGTAGCGACAAGCCGGTGAAGCGGGTGATGCTGGCCGGCGGCGGACGGATCGGGCTGCGCCTGGCCCGTGTGCTCGAAGACCGCATTCAGGTCAAGCTGCTCGAGAAGTACAAGGAACGGGCACGCTACCTGTCGGAGGAGTTGTCGAAATCCATCGTGCTGCATGGCGATGCCGCCGACGAGGGTCTGCTGCGGGAAGAGAACATCGAGGACTGCGATGTCTTCTGCGCCATCACCAACGATGACGAGGCCAACATCCTGTCCGCGATGCTGGCCAAGCGGCTCGGCGCACGCAAGTCCTTGTGCCTGATCAACCGCCCCTCCTACGTGGAACTGGTGGAGGGCAGTGATATCGACATCGCGATCAGCCCGCAGCAATCCACGGTCAGTGCGCTGCTGGCGCGGGTGCGCCGCGGCGACGTGGTGAAAGTGCACAGCCTGCGGCGCGGCGCGGCGGAAGCCATTGAAGCCGTGGCCCACGGCGATCCGTCCAACTCGCGGGTGGTCGGCAAGGCGCTGGCGGACATCAAGCTGCCGCCCGGCACTACCATTGGCGCCATCGTCCGCGGCGACGAAGTCATCATTGCCCACCATCACACGGTGATCGAAGCGGAGGACCATGTGATCCTGTTCCTGGTCAACCGGCGGCATGTGAAAGACGTCGAAAAGCTGTTTCAGGTCGGCCTGACCTTCTTCTGACCGTGCCCCTGGTCGACGCCAAGCGCCATCGCATCCATCGCTTCGCGGCGGTGCAGCGCGTGATCGGCGTGCTGTTGATGATTTTCTCGGTGACCATGCTGCCACCGGTGGCCGTCAGCCACTTCTACGACAACGCGGTGGAGCATGCGTTTCTCACCGCAATGCTGGTGACCCTCAGCTCTGGGGCCTTGCTGTGGTGGCCGGTGCGCAACGGGCGCTCGGAGCTGAAGATCCGCGACGGATTCCTGGTGGTGGTGCTGTTCTGGGTGGTGCTGGGGGTGTACGGCGCGATCCCTTTCTACATCGCGCCCCGTCCCGAGGTCACCATTGCGCAGGCGGTGTTCGAGTCGATTTCCGGCCTGACCACCACCGGCGCGACCGTTCTGGTGGGTATCGAGCACTTGCCGGAGGGCATTCGCTACTACCGCCAGCAGCTGCAGTGGCTGGGCGGCATGGGCATCGTGGTGCTGGCGGTGGCGATCCTGCCGATGCTGGGGATCGGGGGCATGCAGCTCTACAAGGCCGAGACGCCAGGGCCGGTCAAGGACAACAAGCTGACGCCGCGGATCGTGGAGACGGCACGGGCGCTGTGGATCATCTACTTCGGTCTCACCGTATCGTGCGCAGTGGCCTATCAATGGGCCGGGATGAGCTGGTTCGACGCAATCGGGCACAGCTTTTCAACGGTCGCCATCGGTGGATTCTCCACCTACGACGCCAGCATGGGGCACTTCAACAGCACCCTGATCGAAGGCATCGCGGTGATCTTCATGATCCTGGCGGCTGCCAATTTCTCGCTGCACTTCGCGGCCTGGCGTGCACGTTCGTTTTCGGTGTACCGCCTGGACCCCGAGTTTCGCGCTTTCATCCTGACGCTGGCGGGTCTGTCGGTGGTGGCGTCAGCGCTGCTGTTCGGCAGCCAGCACATGGATTTCGGCGAGAGCCTCATCACCGGCCTGTTCCAAGTGGTGTCCTACGGCACCACCACCGGCTACACCACCGCCGACATCACGCACTGGCCGTCATTCCTGCCAGCAATGTTGCTGCTGGCCAGTTTCATCGGCGGCTGTGCCCATTCGACCGCAGGCGGCATGAAGGTGGTGCGCGTGATGCTGGTGTTCAAACAAGGCATCCGCGAGGTGGTGCGCCTGATCCATCCCAGCGCGGAGATTCCGGTCAAGCTGGGCAACAAGGTGGTCTCTCGTGAGGTGGTGCAGGCGGTGTGGGGCTTCACTTCGATTTACATGGGCTTTTTCGTGCTGCTGCTGATCGCCATGCTCGCCACCGGCCTGGACCTGGTGACCGCCTTCGCAGCCGTGGCCGCCTGCATCAACAATCTGGGCCCCGGACTGGGCGAAGTGTCCTCGAATTTCGCCGGCATGAATGACGTGGCATTGTGGATTGGCACCTACGCCATGCTGCTGGGACGGCTGGAATTGTTCCCATTGCTGGTGTTGATGACGCCCTATTTCTGGCGACGCTGAGATGGACCACCGCTATGCGCCGGTTCAGCGCATCATCGGCATCCTGCTGATGGGCTTTTCACTGAGCCACTTGATACCGCTCGCCGTCAGCCTGGTGTTGGCAGACGGGGTGGCCTACGCCTACCTCGAAGCACTGTGGATCACCCTGACCACCGGCCTGTTGCTGTGGTGCACCGCGCGGCGGACGCGTCGCGATCTGAAGGTCCGCGACGGCTTCCTGATCACCGTCCTACTGTGGGCAGTCATGTCGATCTTTGGGGCGGTGCCCCTGTACGTCACCGATGTGGGCTGGGACAGCTACACCGATGCCTTGTTCGAATCGACCTCGGGATTGCCCACCACCGGCGCAACCGTCATCGCCAGCGGGCTTGACCGACTCCCACCGTCCCTCAACTACTACCGAGTGCAACTGCATTGGTTAGGGGGCATGGGCATCATCGTGCTGGCGGTGGCCGTACTGCCGATGCTGGGGGTTGGCGGGATGCAGCTCTATCGTGCGGAGACACCGGGCCCCATCAAGAACGAGAAACTGACCCCACGCATCGCCGAAACCGCTCGCCTGCTATGGGCGGTCTAAGTTGCGCTGACGCTGCTTTGTGCCCTCGCCTACCGCCTCTGCGGCATGTCCAGCTTCGACGCACTCTGCCACGCCATGTCGACCATTGCCACCGGCGGTTTCTCCACCCATGACGCCAGTATTGGTCATTACCAAAGTGGCCTTCTGGAGTGGGTGGTGATGCTCTTCATGTTGCTGGCGACGGTCAATTTCTCCGTTCACTTCTTGGTGTGGCGTACCCGAGACCCACGGCGCTATCTGGCCGATGCCGAAGTCCGCACCTGTCTCGCCATCGTGCTGGGCTTCGCTTTGGTGGTCTGCCTGCCGCTGGCGTGGTCGGGCCTTTACGACCATCCCCTGACCGCTATTCGCTCGGGGCTTTTCCACGTCATTTCGTACGGCACGACCACTGGCTTCGCCACCGCCAACCCGACCCATTGGCCCCACTATCTGCCGATCACCCTCATCCTGGCCGGCTTCGTGGTGGGCTGCGCCGGCTCAACCTCGGGTGGCGTCAAAGTGATCCGCGTGCTGCTGTTTGCCAAACAGGCAGCGCGTGAACTGCGACTGCTCGCACACCCCCGCAGTCTGTCGCCCATCAAGGTGGACGGACGCCGAGTCCCCGAGCCGGTGGTGCACGCGGTGGGTGGGTTCTTTTCGATCTATATCGCCAGCACGCTGGTGCTCACCTGCGTCATGATCGCCACCGGCCTGGAGCCGCTCACCGCCTTCTCGGCAGTGGCGGCATCCATCAACAACATGGGCCCGGGCCTGGGCGAGGTCAATGCCGCCATGAACACCGTCTCTCCGGTGGGCAAATGGGTACTCATTGTCACTATGCTGTTGGGCCGGCTGGAGATCTTTTCGGTACTGGTGCTGTTAACGCCCTCATTCTGGCGTCGCTGACCCCGAGGCGCCAGGTTGGACTTCGGTCTCGGCAGCCAATAGGCTTGCGCTCTTTCCGGTCGTTACCGCCTCCCCATGTCCGTTTTCACCAAGGTCACCCACAGCGAGCTCAAGCGCTTTCTGACGCGATATCCGGTGGGACGGCTACTGAACTTCCAGGGTATCGGCGAGGGCGTCGAGAACACCAACTATTTCGTCGACACCACAGACGGCCGCTGGGTTCTCACGCTGTTCGAGCGCCTCAACTACGACGATCTGCCGTTCTTTCTGGGCTTGATGGAGCATCTGGCCACGCATGGCTTCCCCGGCGCCATGCCGATGCGGACACGCGAGGGCAGCACGCTGACCACCCTCAACGACAAACCAGCGGCACTGGTTCGGCGCCTTGAGGGTCAGGGGGTATTGTTCCCGACCATTGCACAATGCCGCGCAGTCGGTCGGGCGCTCGGTGACCTGCACGTGATCGGGCAGTCCTATGACGGTCACTGTGACAACAGCCGCGGTCCGCAGTGGCGGCGCGACACCGCGATGGCGGTGCTGCCCAAGGCCAATGATGGCGCCAGCGCGCTGATCGAAGACGAGCTGCAAGCGCAGGCCGGGCTCGATCTCACCGCCTTGCCGCAAGGGGTCATTCACGCCGACCTGTTCCGCGACAACGCGCTGTTCGTTGAGGAGCGGCTCACAGGTGTCATCGACTTCTATTACGCCTGCAACGACGCGCTGCTCTATGACCTGGCTGTGACCGTCAACGATTGGTGCTTCGAGCCAGATGGCAGCGTCAATGCCGCTCGCTGGCAGGCGCTGACTGATGCCTATCGTAGCCGCCGCGAACCGACGTCCGCCGAGCGTGCAGCCTGGCAGCTGACCCTGCGTGCGGCCGCCTTCCGGTTTTATCTGTCCCGTCTTTTCGACTGGCTGTATCCACGCGAAGGCGATGTCGTGCATGTCAAGGACCCTGAAGCCTACCGGCTGATCCTGGTTCACCATCGCGAGCAGGCGCCACCGGCTCTGTGAATCGCGTGCTCGACGGCATCGAATGGCTGAACGATGCGCTGTTCCGCCTGGCGGGACGGCTGGCTCTGGTGCTCACCCTGGTGGTGTTTGCCGTGGTCGCCCTGCGCTACCTCGCCGGCATCGGCAACGCGGCCCTGCAGGAGAGTGCCCTGTACCTGCATGCCACCCTGTTCCTGATCGCCGCCGCCGCCGGCCTGCGTCGCGGCGAACATGTCCGGGTTGACGTGCTGTACGGGCGCATGACACAGCGGCAGCAGGCCTGGGCCGACCTGTTCGGCACAGTCGCGCTGCTGATGCCATTCGCACTGTTCCTGCTGGTGATCGCCTGGGACTACGTGGCACGCGCATGGGCCATCCGCGAAACATCCATGGATCCTGGCGGGCTGCCGCTGGTGTGGGCCCTGAAGACGCTGATCCTGACGCTGGGCGCCCAGTTGCTGCTGCAAGGCCTGGTCGAGATTCGGCACGCGCTGCGCCGCCTTCGCGAGTGTCGACCATGAGCCTGATGGCGGTGGTGATGTTTCTGGTGGTCTGTGCCCTGCTATTGCTGGGCTATCCCGTCGCATTTGTGTTGGGGGGCACCGCCCTGTTGTTCGGGCTACTGGGGCTGGGCCTTGAGGCCTTCGGCCTGCCGGAATTGATGGACCTCCCCAGCCGGATCTTTGGGGTGATGACCAATGAAACGCTGATGGCGGTCCCCCTGTTCGTGTTCATGGGCGTGGTCATGGAGCGGGCGCGCATCGCCGAAGACCTGCTGGAGTCGATGGCATCGCTGGTCGGGCGCATGCGCGGCGGCCTGCTGGTGGCGGTGGTACTGGTCGGCATGCTGATGGCGGCCAGCACCGGCATCGTGGGTGCCACTGTGGTGACCTTGGGGTTGCTGAGCCTGCCGACCCTGCTCAAACGTGGCTACGACCCGGCGCTGGCGACTGGCACCCTGGCTGCCAGCGGCACCCTCGGGCAGATCATTCCGCCTTCCATCATTCTGGTGCTGCTGGGCGACGTCCTGTCCTCGGCATACCAGCAAGCACAGCTGGCGCAGGGGCTGTTTTCCACCGACACCGTCTCGGTGGGCGACCTGTTCGTCGGCAGCCTGGTCCCCGGGCTGCTGCTGGTGCTGGCCTACCTCCTGTACGTCGCCTTCGTGGCCTGGCGCCAGCCGCATCGGGCACCGGCGGCCACCGACCTGCCACCACTGTCGCCGCGACGGTTGGTGATGGGCCTGTCGGCGCCGCTGCTGCTGATCGTGGCCGTGCTCGGCTCGATCATCGGGGGGGTCGCAACGCCCACCGAAGCCGCGGCCGTGGGCGGCATTGGTGCCTTGCTGCTCAGCCTGCTGCGCGGGGCCTTTGATCGCGCGCTGCTGCGCGACAGCGGCGAGCGCACGGCAGGCATCACCACCATGGTGTTCATGATCCTGATTGGCGCATCGGCGTTTTCGATGGTGTTCAACGCTTACGGCGGCGATGTCCTGGTCCACGACCTGCTGCACCAGCTTCCGGGTGGCGCCTTCGGTGCCGTGCTCGCCGTCATGGTGTTGATGTTCCTGCTGGGCTTCATCATCGATTTCATCGAGATCACCTTCGTCGTGGTCCCAATCGTCGCCCCGGCCTTGCTGATGCTCGGCGTTGACCCGGTATGGCTGGGGGTGATGATGGCGCTCAACCTGCAGACCAGCTTTCTGACGCCGCCGTTCGGCTTTGCCCTGTTCTACCTGCGCGGTGTGACACCGCCCGAGGTGCCGACCACCGCGATCTATCGGGGCGTGGTGCCGTTCATCCTGATTCAGCTGGGACTGCTGATCCTGCTGGCGCTGTTCCCGTCGCTGGTCACCGGGCTGGGTGGCTGGCTCGATCGCATGTAGCTGCCGGTCACGTGCACGGTCTCGTTGCCGTGACAGTCACGGACGGCGACCGCCATCACCACCAGCCGCCGGCCCAACTTGACGATGGTCGCCTCGGCGGTGATGTCGCCGGCCACGGTACGGCTGAGGAAATGCAGTGTCATGTCGGTGGTGACCGCCATCAGATCGGGACCGACATGTGCCAGCACGCAGGCATACATGGCGGTATCGGCCGCCGCCATCAAGGTGGGCCCGGAGATCACGCCACCGGGTCTGAGATAGCAGGCATCGTAGGGAAACCGGATGCGCGCTCCGCCCGGGGACACCGACAGCACCTCCACCGCCGCCGCTTGCGGCAGGCCATTACGGATCAGCTGCTGGACAGCGGGAGCATCGAGGACGGGCGCCATAGCGCATGGACTCCGGACACAAGGAGGTAGAGGGACAACAGCAACAGGACAACACGACTGAGCCGCTGAAACCGGGCCTCGTCAAGGCGCCCATTCCAGTAGCGGCCGGCCAGCGTACCGGCGATGACCGCCAGGCACAGACCCGCCAGCAAAGCGGGGCGCGCGAGAATACTGAACCCCGCCACACCAAAGGCAACCACCCGCAGCCCGTGGCCCAGCACCTGAGTGAGCGCGAGTGTGCCGATGGTGGTTTCCTTGCGCCAGTCCGGACGCAGGAACAGCCGCCCCACCAACAGGCCGGTGGCGCCGACAAACAACCCCAGGCTGCCATTGAGTGCGCCGGCAACCCCGTAGGCAACTCGGGGATGTCGCGGTGGTGCGGCCCGTCCGGGGCGTAGGGAGGCGAGGATCAGGATCGCCAGGATCACCTCCACCACCGCCGCGTTGACCGCCACCACCCAAGGGGCGACCAACACCGTCAACGGCACCGCCGTCAGCAGAAACCAGCCTGTGGCGCGCCACTGCACGTACTGGGCATAAGCCACGGTGCGGGCACTGTTGGACACCAGTTGCACCGCGGCAAACAACGGTACGGCCTCAACCGGCGCTAGACCCAAGGCGAAAAACAGCGCGATCAGGATGGTGCCGCCACCCATACCGGCAACACCGGACAGGGCTGCCGTAAGAAACCCGCTGAGAATCAGCAGGCCATCAACCAGGCTCAAACCCAACCCGCCACGTGGGCCGCCAGCAGCAGCCCGGCAAGCGCCACCACCAGATTGACCGTTACCGCCATCGATACCCAGTAGCCGCGGGGAATTTCCGGGGGCTGCAGCTCACGCAGCACGATCCGGTACTGCAGAACCGATATCAGACCAACGGCGACGCCGAGTAACACGAAGACCAGCCCGACGAGCCGTGTCACGCCCGGTGCCGCGAGGCCCGCTGCCGGGTCCCGCAACCAGGTCTCGAATAAGCCGAAGCGCTCCACCACAAAGCCGAACGCCATCAGTGCGACGGCCGTGCGGGTCCATGCCATGAGGGTACGCTCGGCAGAGAACAGGACGCGGGGATCCTTCAGCTCGGACATTGGCGCGCGCCTATCCCGTCACCAGCAGCGTGGCGAGAAACAGCATCAAGCCCATACCGGCGATGTCCGTGCCGGTGGTCAGGAAGATGCTCGATGCGGTCGCTGGGTCGGCACCGAAGCGCCGGAGGGTCAGCGGCACCAGCACGCCGAACAACCCCGACAGGGCACAGGCGCCGGTCATGGCCAGCAGGATCACCAGCGCCAGCATGCCGCGCTGATCCGGAGTATCGGCCGCAAACCACCACATGGCCAGGGCAGCCACGGCGCCGGTCAGCAGCCCGTTGAGCGCCCCCATGGTCACTTCCTTGCGCAGCAAGGATTGCACGGGAACGGTGCGCAGATCGCCCAACGTGACGCCACGAAGTGTGATCGCCAGGGTCTGACAACCATTGTTCCCGCTCTGACCGGCCAGTACCGGCAGGAAGGCCGCCAGCGCCACCATCCGGGTGATGGTGTCCTCGAATACGCCCACCACGAAGGCCGCCATGAAGGCGGTGAGCAGGTTGACCTGTAACCAGGGATGGCGGCGGCGGAAGGATTGCCAGAAGGGCGTGGTCAGACGCTCTTCCTTGTCGAGACCCACCATGGTGCCGCTTTGCGCCGAGATTTCGATGACCTGCCGCTCGAACAACTGCCAGCCCCGCACCAAACCCACCAGACGCCGGTCCGCGTCGCACACGGGATACACAGGAAAATGCCGACTGACCGCGGCGCGGATCGCTTCCCCGAGGTCGGTCTCCGGCCGGAAGTGGAACGGGTCGTGCAACATCACGTCCGCCAGCGACTGCCCGGGCCGGGCCAGCAGCAGATCGCGCATGACCACCATCCCCAGCAACCGCTGCTCGGCGTCGACCACATAGAGATAGGTGATGCCCGCCACATCCGGACAGCGGGACAGCCAATCCACCGCACCCGCGACGGTGGTATCCGGAGGCAGCATGCCCACTGCCGGCACCATCAACGATGCCACCAGGGCATCGCCGTCCAAGCCTGGCATATCGTCAGCAGCGCCGGGCAGGTGGGCGGCGACCCGCGCAGCAAAATCAGGCGGCAGTGCCTTCAGGACCGATTCGATCTGTTCTGGCGGCGCCTGCGCCAGCAGGCTGGCAGCGTCCACTGGCACACGCGAGCGAATTTCACGCAACAGCTCAGCGGAGGCCTGCGAATCGGTAGGCGGCATGATCGAACCCGATAGAGGACTGGATCGGATTATGCGGGATTGACAGACCGCGGCGAACGCACATACTCACCGGTATGTTGAAAGGCACGTCGTCATGACCGGACCTCGCCGATCGGCCGACCAGACGCGGGCGCGTCTGCTGGACGCGGCCTTCGATGAGCTCCATCAACTCGGGTATCGCGCGATGCGGCTCGACAGCCTGTTGGACCGGCTCGGGCTGACCAAGGGCGCGCTCTACCACCATTTCGCAAGCAAGGCCGAGCTCGGCCACGCGGTGATCGACGAGCGCCTGCGCCCCTGGGTAGAAGCCATGTGGCGGCCAGTCCTGGGCGCCGCCGATGTGGTGGATGCCGCCATCACACTGTGTCGCCAACTGACGGCTGAACGCTGTGACGACGTCTCGGCGAGCGGCTGCCCACTGACGAGCCTGATGCACGAGCTTCAGGATGAACCCGCTGCGCTGTTGTCACGCCTGCAGGCACTGATCGAGGACTGGTACCGCGGTATTGTCCATGGCCTGCGCCAGGGGCAGGCCAATGGTACGGTCCGCCGCGATGTCGACGCCGAAGATGCGGCAGCTTTCATCCTCAGTGCCATCGAAGGCAGCGGCGGACTGGCCGGCAGCGTCGGTGGCAGAACGTTCCAGCATGCCGCCATGCGCGGCCTGATCGATTACCTGCAGTCCCTCAAACCACAACGGAGTTCATGATGAATCACCGATACCTGATCGCGACGGTCGCACTGGTCTGTGCGACCGTCAGCCATGCCCAGACCCCGGAGGAAAAAGGGCTGGCCATCGCCACCGAGGCCGAACAGCGCGACGACGGCTACGGCAGCACCGAGTCGACCATGACCATGATCCTGCGAAACCGCAATGGCGATGAGGCTGTCCGCAGCCTGCGCAGCCGCAGCTTGGAAGTCGACGATGACGGCGACAAGTCGCTGGTGGTGTTCGACGAACCGCGCGATGTGGCCGGCACCGCCCTGCTGATGCATGCGCATACCGAAGGCGACGACGATCGCTGGCTCTACCTGCCTGCCCTGCGCCGGGTAAAGCGCATCGCCAGCTCCGGCCAGAGTGGCGCCTTCATGGGCAGTGAGTTCGCCTACGAGGACCTGGGCGGGCAGGACATTGCCAAGTACCACTTCAAATGGCTCCGCGACGAGACGGTCGACGGGGTCGAGATGCACGTACTGGAACGCATTCCCAAGGACGACAACTCAGGTTATTCGCGTCAGGTGGTCTGGCTGGACCAGCAGCACCTGCTGCTGAGAAAGGTGGAGTTCTTTGACCGCAAGGGCGCCTTGCTGAAGACGCTAAGTGCCGGCACCTATGATCAGTACAAGGGTCGTCACTGGCGGCCGCAGCAGCTCGACATGGTGAATCACATCACCGGCAAGTCGACCACCTTGCGATTCCAGGACTACGCGTTCGACGTCGGCCTGACTGATCGCGATTTCGATGAGAACAGTCTCGCCAATGTCCGCTGACGCCATTGCCGCCAAGTCACCTGCGGACTCGGCGGTCCGCGAACAGGTCTATATGGTGTTCCCCAACGACCTGAACGCCAACGGCACGGTGTTTGGCGGGCAGATCCTGGCCTTGATGGACCGCTACTGCGCCGTGGTGGCTGACCGCCACGCGGGGGGCGTGTGCGTCACCGTCGGCATGGATGCGGTGCATTTCATCGCCCCGGCCCGCCGAGGCGACGTACTGATTTTCAACGCCGTGGTGAACCGCGCCTGGGGCACCTCGATGGAGGTCGGCTGCACGGTGGAGGCGGTGGATGGTTGCGGAGATCACCGACGCAGCATCCTGTCGGCCTTTCTGACCTTTGTTGCCACTGATGCGCGGGGCCGCCCGCGCCCGGTGGCAGCACTGGTCCCGGACGACGATGAGGCCCGGCGTCGCTTTGAGGAAGCGGAACTGCGGCGCGAGATGCGGCTGCGACACGCGGCCGACCTGAAGCGTCTGAGGCAGCAGGGCTGACCCCGGGTCGATCAGGGCAGCCGCGCAAATCGCGCGGTGGCCTCCAGCAGGGCCGACAGGGTGCCGGGTTCGCTGGCGGCGTGCCCGGCGTCCGGCACCACCACCCAGTGCGCCTCCGGCCAGGCTTGATGAAGCTCCCAGGCCGAACGCAGCGGACAGACCACGTCATAGCGCCCTTGCACGATCACCGCCGGCAAGCCGCGAATGCGGGCCACATTGGCCAGCAGCTGGTCGTCCCGATCAAAGAATCCCCGGTGCTGGAAGTAGTGACATTCAATGCGCGCAAAAGCTTCAGCAAAGCGGTCTTCGGCAAAGCGCCGGGTGGCAGTGGCTGATGGCACCAGCTTGCTTGTAGAGCCCTCCCAGGTGCTCCAGGCACGCGCGGCCGAAAGCCGCACGGCCGGATCCGGATCTGTCAGGCGCCGGTAGTAGGCCGCCACCATGTCCCCCCGCTCCGCAACCGGGATCTCGGCCTCGTAGGGGGCCCAAGCTTCCGGGAAGAACCAACTGGCCCCGGATTGGTAAAACCACTCAATCTCCGCACGCCGCAACAGGAAGATGCCACGCAGGATCAGTCCCCGGACCCGGTCGGGGTGGGTCTGTGCGTAGGTCAGCGAAAGCGTGGACCCCCAAGAGCCGCCGAACAGTACCCAGCGATGAATCCCGAGATGCTGGCGGATCCGCTCCATGTCAGCGACCAGATCCCAAGTGGTGTTCTCGCGCAATTCCGCGTGCGGCGTGGAACGACCGCAGCCGCGCTGATCGAACAGGATGATCCGATACTGCTGAGGATCGAAAAACTGTCGATACCAGGGCTCGCAGCCACCGCCGGGCCCGCCATGGACGAACACCACTGGCTGCCCGCCTGGGTTGCCGGACTCCTCGACATAGAGGTTGTGCAGCGGCGATACCGCCAAGCGATGGCTGGCGTAGGGCTCGATCGGGGGAAACAGCGGATGTACACGACTGGGCATGCGGCGAGGGCCTTACGGGGTCGGAGGCGCCCCGTAGCTTACGCGCTTGTCCATTGCGCCGGTGCCTGACGCTTCGTAGTATCGCGCATGATCTGCCGCCCCACGGAAGGATGTCGATGATCGCGTCGCGCTGGACTCCCCGCCTTTGCACTGCCGCGCTCATGCTGGCGGCCGCCCTTGCCCCTGCTGCACACGCCGAATCCGCCTTCCCGCGGTACCCCGCGTTGGAGCCGGTAGTGGCGTTCTGGACCGATATTTTCGGCCGCTACTCGACGCAGGACAGCGTCATTCATCCGGCCGACTATCCGCAGGTTGTGTTGGAGGTCTTGCACTTCCCAGAAGACATCAGCAACGCCATGCGGCGCGATCGGGAGGAAGCCGCCAAACGGCAGATGAAGGTTGCACTGATGCGGGTTCACCATCATCGCAAGCAACCCGCCGCGCTGTCCGCCGCGGACCGTGCGCTATTTGCCCGTTTCCAAGGCATCACGGGGGATCAGCGATTTCTGCGGGCGGCCGAGAGCCTGCGGGCACAGCGCGGGATCAAGGAGCGCACCGGCAAGGCGCTGGAGATCGCCGGCCAGTACCTGCCGCACATGGAAACCACCTTCGAGCGGTATGCCCTGCCGCTGAAGCTGACCCGGTTGCCATTGCTGGAGTCGAGCTTCAACGTTGAGGCCTACTCCAAGGTCGGCGCTGCTGGACTGTGGCAGTTCATGCCCAGCTCCGCACGGATTTACATGCGTCTCGACGAAGTCATCGATGATCGCCGCGACCCATGGACGTCGACTGATGGCGCCGCACGTCACCTGCGTGACGATTACGCCATGCTGGGCAGCTGGCCGCTCGCCCTGACCGCCTACAACCACGGGCGAAACGGCGTGGCGCGTGGGCTTGCAGCGGTCAACGGCCACGACCTGATGGACCTGATCGATCGCTATCAGCATCCCCGTTTTGGATTTGCCTCGCGCAACTTCTATGCGGAGTTCCTGGCCGTGGCCGATATCGAAGCGGACCGCAGCCGCTTCTTCCCACAGCTGGCGGTGCAGACACCGCTCGATTTCGACGAGGTTAGCGTGGAGCACTTCGTTCCGTTTTCGACGCTCGCCAAGCTGGTCGGCACTGACGAGGCCGGCCTGCGACGGCTGAACCCCGGATACAGTGATGCCGTGCAACGAGGGCAACTGTGGGTGCCCAAGGGGCATACGTTGCGGGTTCCAGCGGGGCAAGCGGCCACCTTTCGCCAACGCTATGTGTCATTGCCCAGTCATCAGCGCGCGGATCGTCAGAAGACGTACTTCCGATACCACACCGTGCGGTCTGGCGAGGCCCTGGGGCCCATCGCCAAACGCTACGGCGTCACGGTCCAGGCCATCGCGAGAACCAATCGGATCGCCAACGTCAGCCGCATTCGGGTCGGTCAGAAACTCAAGATCCCACCGGCTGATGGCCAGGCGCCGGCCGGCCTACGTAAGGTGAACCTCAAGGTGCATACCGTGCAGTCCGGACAGACGCTTTCCGGCATCGCACGCCGCTACGGCGTATCGGTCACCGCCCTAAGCCGACATAACGCGCTGGATGACCGACACCTGATCCGCCCAGGACAGAAGCTACGCATCCCGGGGTAAATCAATCAATCCAGTAGGCGAGAGCAAACAAGCCGAGCATCGTCAACGACAGGGCGAGCTTCGCGAGGGTCCCCACCAGCAGCCCAATCCAGGTCGCCATTCCCACTTCGGTGGCCTGAGCGATTCCGCCCCGAGCTGACAGCTCGCCAATGACCGCGCCCGCAAACGGCCCGATCAGCAGGCCAGGAAGGCCGAAGAAGATCCCCACGATGGAACCCACCATCGCGCCCCAGACCGCCCTTGGGCTGGCCCCCACCCGCTTGGCGCCCAGCGCGCTTGCGGCAAAATCCACAATGATCGATAGCAGGGTCAGCGCACCGAGCACCGCGAGCACCCAGGGGCCGATCCGCGTGTAGTCATCGATCCATGCGGCCAGCCAGAGGCCGATGAAGACCAGCGGAACACCCGGAAGCGCCGGCAGCACGGCGCCAGCCAGCCCGATCAGCACCAGCAGCAACGCCAGCAACCACAACAGCAGGGTCATCAGCGGCCTCCTTAATCGAGCGCAGCAGTTTAGACGACCCTGTCCTGCCCGGCGGCCAGCGTCGAACTTCGCTGACAACCTGATGAAATAATGGCCGATGTCGCTGCGCTGCCAGTAGCCTCACACTGCAAGGGTGAAAACTGAACGGACTCTGCCCATGTCACTCGCCACCTCCACGCCCGTTGCGACCTCGCCCCGAATGCCCACGACTGCGCGCGGCATCGCAACACGACGCCGACTGCTGGCGGCCGCCGAGGCTGAGTTCGGAGAACGGGGCTTTCATGCCACCTCAGTAAGTTCGATCACCCAACGGGCAACAGTGGGACAGGGCACCTTCTATCTGTACTTTCAAAGCAAGGAAGAAATCTTCCAGATGCTCGTCGGTCAGATCAGTCGCAAGCTGCAACACGAGATGGCCGAAGCGCGCCACCGTGAAAGCGGCGTGCTCGCTGGAGAGAAGGCGGCGCTAAGACGGTTTCTCAATTACGCACGGCGGCATCCCGGTCTATATCGGATCCTGCAGGAATGCCAGCTGATCGATGCCACCGCGTTTCGCGCCTACTTTGAAGCCTTGATGCGGGATTATCACCTGCGACTGGGCCGGGCCGTCGACCTTGGTGAGCTGCGCGAAGTCGATCCTCAGGTCCTGACGTGGATGCTGATCGGCATCGGGCATTTCGTCGGTCTCGCACAGAACCACTGGCAGGACGACCAGGCTGAAGACCGCATTATCGACACCATCATGACAGTCCTGGCCGACGGCGTCCGCGGCGAACCCTCCTACGCCTACTGACCGCCTCCCGGCGCAAGGCGACCTCTCGGTCGCCCGCGAACACCAACTCGGGAAAGCACCCGACGCCGGGTTCTTGGCGCGCCAGGAGGCGCGCTTAGAACAGCCCTGTTCCC